>DAOTZE010000036.1:0-2415 GCA_034434495.1 Anaerolineales bacterium | reverse complement strand
TTGCGCCTGATGAAAGAAAAGTTTCTTGTGGCAAACTGACTACCGCCCGAATAAAGGCGCGGTCTTCGCAAAACTCGCGCACATAAGCCAACGATGGATTATTGAACACGCCTTCGGGAAGGACGATTCCGAGTCTGCCGCTGGGCTTCAATAATGACAAACAACGCTCAATAAAAAGAATTTCCGTTTTGATTTTGTTTGATGCGTCTTTTGGTAATTCAAATAAACTGGCAATGGATTTACCCTGCGCGGCTTGTACTCGCTTTTGTGCTTCAACGTAGGCTTGACCATAATCCGCTTCGTAGCGTTTGAAAACATCATCGGGAACGGTGACTTCTGACTCTAAAATCTTATCGTCCGATTCTACGTTTGCGCCAAATGGAGGATTGGTCAAAACGATGTCAAAACGTCCTTCAAAAATTCCATTGACATTTATAAAGCCGTCGTGATGATGGACTCCGCCGTGACCGTCGCCGTGCATAATCATATTCATCTTGCTGGTACGCGCCATGCGGTCATTTGCGTCTGTGCCATAAATACAACGATTTGCCAGATTCCACAATCGAGAGCCTTTTTTGCTTTGGTCAAGTGTGGCTTGAATTTCATCATGCTTGGCGCGTAAAAGTTCCGCCTTTTTTGCGTCCGAATATGACTTGCTTTCTAATGAAGTCTTGAACTCTTGATATTCTGTATCTGCGCTGGCTAAAATTTGCTGACGCACGATTTCAAAAAAGCGAATCAAAAAGCCACCTGAACCGCTGGCGGGGTCACAAATTACATCGCCTTCTTTTGGCTCTATCATCCGAATCATAAACTCGGTAATTGTGCGCGGCGTGAAAAACTGCCCGATTTCGCCCCTGAACGTTCTGCCTAAAAACCGTTCAAATGCAATACCTTTTATATCTTCGCTGGTATCTGAAAGATTGTATCTTTCAAGGCGGCGGACAACTTCGCGCCCTGTGGCGGGCTTTAAGTTAATACGGTCATCTTGTTCAAAAATTTTGTCTTTTGAATAAAACGATTTTGTATCTGTGAAAAGCAAATTTAGCGGGTCTTGCCCAGGGAGTGTATCTAAATATTCAACATTGAAAATATTTTTGCGCTGTCGCTTGGCTTTTAATTCGCGCTCGATATAAACTTTTACAAACAAGATTTTTGCGATTTCATCAAATGCGGCGGCGGGGTCTAGTTTATCCCGATTGCGAATGACGTTATGGCACTCATGCAGAAGTTTTGCAAATTCATCTTCTCGAAATACTTTGAGTTTCGATAGCAATTCTTCAATGTCTTTATCGCTGTCGCTGGCGTGTGGAATGTTTTCAATTTCTTCGGGATACTTCGGCATAGAGTCGTGAATGACTCGCCAATACCTTGTTTCTCGGTTGTTGTGAGTTACAAAAAACTTTGCGCCCGTCAATCTCGCATAATTATCGCCCTGCCCGTAATCCTTTACGCTGATTGTCACGTTATCGGATTTGCACTCAATAATAATCAGCGGATTCTTTTGATTGGCTTTATCTTCGGCAGAACGCCAAATAACAAAATCGGCGCGGGCATGACCTGAACCGCGTCCCGTGACTTCTAATTCTTCGTCTATTTGCTCTAAAGCAAAACCGTATTCATTGATAAGAACGGGTAAATAACTTTGCCTTACCGATTCTTCGGGAGTTTCATCAAGCCATTTTTGGCGAATATGACTCCAGATTTTACCTTTGTCATTTCGCTTGACTTCTATCTTTTCGGTTGTAATCACTGCGGGAGATTTTGATTTAGCCATGACTTGATTTTACCCGAATAAAAATGAGATAATTTTGCAAGAAGGGGTCTAACTATGGTTTATACGGCATGTCGTATAACACCCCAAAATGGGGGCTTATACAGCATACGCGCTGTATAATACCTTATATCCTTCATATTTTACACCTGAAAACTCACCTTCTCTTTCAAGACCTTCGGCAACTCAGGCAGTTTGCTTCTCTCGATGAGGAACGTCGCCAATTCGGTCACCTCACGGAAGATGTAATGCTGGCTCAATGTCCCTTCGAGGTAACCCGCGCCGCTTGTGCCGCCCGTCCCTGCACGGATTCCGATCATGCGCCGCACCATCATGAAGTGACGATAGCGCCAGTTCGAAAGCAACTCGTCAATTTCAGAGAGGGTGGTAAGCAACTCGAACGGCATCTGAAAGATCGGCAGGTCGCGGTATAGCGTGATGAACAACGCGGACTGCATCGCCTCGGGCGAAAGGTCGCCGCGACCTTCGCTGAAAAATACCTTGTCGAACTCCGCCAGCCTGCCGCGTTCGCCCTCCGACAGGCTCGCCTCGTACGCCTTGCGATAATCGGACCAGAACTTGTTGCTGTCCGCGTTACCCGCGGAGAGATAATCCACCCAATATCGCTCATCGAAGAACGG
>DAOTZE010000035.1:0-1702 GCA_034434495.1 Anaerolineales bacterium | reverse complement strand
TCCGCATGAAGTACATGTGCCAACAGCCTCATTCTCTGGGTGAAGATAGCAATTCATTGTCGTTTCTCCTTATGGTAGATTGATGGATATGAAAACGGAATTATTAGAAGTTTTGCTGAATGGCTTGTTGTATCACTGAAATCAAAGCCGCACCAATATAGCAAAGTAAAATCACGCTATATAACACTGTGATAATGATGCCTAGCCATTTTCCTGCATTGGCAAATTGTGCGCCTTCCTGATTTGGATTTTCGGCAAGTTGTTTATTTGCGATGTAACTTGTGACCCAAGCCCCTATTGAAAAAGGTAAACCGCCACATAATCCAAGAACGCCAAGAACAAGGCTTACTGTTGCCAAAATATTTGTTGGCTTTGTTGGTTGACTTGGTTGTACTTGAAATCGGGCTGCGCTTCCTGATGCTACGCACCGCTGGCATATAAGCCTTCCTGCAACATCAACAGAGCAAGTTTGACATATTGCCTTACCACAATTTGCACATGTGGCTACGGCTTCGATGGTTGGGTGTTCGTAACATTTCATTTTATTTCCTCCAAGTGACTATGTTTGAAAGGGACGGGCTAACGGTTTGCGTTACTTGCGGGTGGGCGGGCGTAGATAAAACTTTGAGAGCAGGATTCTGCTTGGGTGTAGATAAAGCCCGAAAATGCCGCAGAATCCCACCCGTCAAGTGCACGCTTTGTTGGCACGCTTTTGACCTTAAGACTCACTTGCTTTTATAAACCTTCAACATCGCCAAGCATTTCTCTTTGTTTTGATGGGCAATGTTTATTTGAATATGAACAGAAGACACAACAATCACCCGCTTTGGGGCGGAGTATTGCGCCGCAACTGGCGCATTGATAAAAAATGACTCAAGTATCAGGCGGCATTTGCTCATTTTTTGCAAATCCGCATTGCGGACAAATAATAATTGCGTCAAATTCAATCATGCTTTTCACTCTTGCCAAATCCAAACATTTATGTAAAAATATCGTCGCTCCGTTTAGGATGCCCCCCTCATCCTAGACGGAGCATTTTTTAACACCTTATGTAGCCTTGATTGTTACAACTTTTGTGTAATTACGCTTCCAATTATCACGGAACGAAACACGAACTTTATATTCATCACGAGTTTTATCGTATTCACATACTGCAATTGCATAATCTTTGATTTTCTTGGCTTCAATTGCTTTTTGTTTGCCGTCATTAAATAACTCGCTCCATGCACCATCCGCAATTGAATAAAGCCATTTTATCTCACTACCTACTTTAACTTCACGAAGTTCGGGAAGGTGAAACGCAATTTCAGAATCGAGGGGCGTAATTGATACATCAAGAATATCAACCGCTTTACTTGAATCGCTGTTCTCAACCCGAATGGCTAAAACAATACCTGTAACTTGTTGAATGGTTTCGCCGTTCTTGCGTGACCATCTTTTTATTTTACTGCTAGAATTTACATTAAATTTGAGACGGGCTGGTGGAAGTAAGCCGCTATCTTTTAATTCTTTGAGCGCACCAATAAATGCGCCAGGGATTGCCACCAAAAGCAAATATAGCGTTGGGTCTTGTTTGCCAGTTGCTATTTCGTAAATCGCCGCAGAAATAGCACTTAATGGCGCAAGCAGTATCAGAACGATAATCAAAACACGCATGAACTATTTTTGCCTTTTCTCTGTTGTGCAAGGGGCGTGCCAACGG
>DAOTZE010000034.1:0-91858 GCA_034434495.1 Anaerolineales bacterium | reverse complement strand
ACTAATCACTAATCACTATTCACTAATCACTAATCACTAATCACTAATCACTATTCACTAATCACTATTCACTAATCACTAATCACTAATCACTATTCACTAATCACTATTCACTAATCACTAATCACTATTTACTATTTACTATTCATTGCTCGCTGTTACTGTGCGCTTTTTATTTCCCAAACTCTCTCATCACTCTCGCCAAATGCTTTGCATGTTGCGGATATAAATCTAAGCGGATGTTTTCGTTCGGAGCATGGGCTTTCGTGTCGGGGTAGCCTAAGCCCATAGTCACAACGGGCAAGCCGAGGTCATGCACGAACGGGTAGTTTGGTCCCGAACCGCCAATCATTGGCACAATTTCCATTTTGGCGTCATATACGTCTTCGGCAGTGTCCACTACAATTTTTACAAACGGGTCGTCAGGGTCGGTGCGGGCGGCGGGTTCGCCTCCGAGAAATTTAATTTCCACGTCGCTAAAACCTTCTTTGTCTAAGTGCTTGCGAAGTTTTTGTAAGATGTCTTTTGGTTTTTGATTTGGTACTAAGCGGAAATCTACTTTTGCGGAAGCGAACGCAGGTTGAACGGTTTTTGAGCCAGGTCCTTGATAGCCGCTGGTGATTCCGCAAATGGTGCAAGTGGGCGTAAAGACTTCTTCCATTTTCAAATCCACGCCGCCTTTTAACCCTTTGATAAATTCTTTCACGCCATATTGTTTTTTATACACTTCTTCCACATCAGGCAATTTCGCCATTAATTCACGGTCGCGTTCGGTGGGCGGAATAACGTCGTCATAAAAACCGTCAATGCGGATTTTTTCATCGTGTCCTTTTAAACTATTCAGCGCCCATATTAATCGCCATGCCGCGTTGGGGAAGATGCTTCCGCCTAAGCCAGAATGAACGTCAACGCCTAATGCGGTAACTGAAAGTTCAACATAACAAATGCCGCGCAAACCAAGATATTGCATAGGCTTGTCGCGATGGTCCACGCCGCCAAATTCCCAAATGCAAGCGTCTGCTTTTAGTTTTTCGAGATTTTTTGAAATGAAATCGTGCAAATGCACGCTGGCGGTTTCTTCTTCGCCTTCAATAATGAACTTAACAGTACATGGCAATTCCCCTTCCTCTGCTAGAAACGCGTCAATCGCTAACAGGCGAGAGGTGAGGTGCGATTTGTCGTCGCTGACTCCACGCCCATACATTTTTCCGTCACGAATTTCAGGTTTGAATGGCGGGCTGTCCCATAATTCCAAAGGTTCGGGCGGCTGCACGTCATAATGATTATAGATAAGCAAAGTTTTATCGCTTTTACCTTTGCGCTCGCCGAATACCACTGGCGCGCCTTCCGTATCCATAATTTCGGATGTAAATCCACGCTTCTCTAACATCTCTTTGACGAGTTGCGCGCATTCTCTAAGCCCAATGCCCTGCGCGCTTATGCTCGGTTGCTCAACGTATCTTTTTAACTCTTCCAAACTTTTATCTAAATTCTTATCTATGTAGGCGTCTATTTTGTCGTAGCTTGTCATTTTGTCGCTCCTCGTTATTTTTTTGACCGCAGACCGCGTGAAGCGGTTTGTATCCTGTCGTCCGCCGTCTAGTTAATCGTAAAAACTTGCAATCCAATCAAGAGAGTAATAACCGGCGTAAGCAAACAAAGCCATCTTAATCGTCTGTCCGACCCAGCAAGCGAGTAAAAATTGCCACAAGGGAATTTTTGCAATCCCTGCGGCAATGCCGGCGATATCAAAGAATGGGTTTGGGACTGAAGATAAAACTAAAATCACCCACGCGCCATATTTCTTAATCCATGGCATGAGGCGGTTATAAACTTTTGTATTTTCAACAACTGCTTGCCCGCTAAACCCCGCTAAATACCCAGTGATTTCGCCAATCGCCCCGCCAACCCCTGCCGATAAGGCAACGCCCAACGGGTTAAACACGCTTCCCATAGCGAACACCACCGCCACGCCCGGCGCAGGTAGAATGACAGTTGCATTTGCCAGCAACATGATTATGAACACGCCGAAGTAGCCGTATTGCGTAAACTCTTCGACTCTATCTCGAATGCTATAAATGTAGGCTGTAATGCCAACGACAACCAAAACCGCCACAACCCGTAAAAGATTTGTGGGCAGATTTGATTTTGGTTTTGAGTCTAAAGGCTCAGGTCGAAGGTCTAACAGGTTACTTTTCTTTTTCTGTAACTCTTTACTCTTTTTACTTTTTACTTTCTTCTTTAGACTTTCGACTTTTGGCTTGCGACTTGCGACCTTGCTAACTTTCTTCAATGGTGACACGGATAATCTTCACTGCGGGCGCATTAATATTATTCGGATCGCGCGGAGGGATAGACATTAACACATCTAACCCTTCCACTACCTGACCAAAAACGCTATGGCGGTTATCTAAATGCGGCGTGGGTAAGTGGGTGATAAAAAATTGCGAGCCGTTTGTGCCGGGACCCGCATTTGCCATTGAGAGAACGCCTTGCTTATCATGTTTCAAACTTGGGTGAAATTCATCCTGAAATTTATAGCCAGGTCCGCCGCGCCCTGTGCCAGTGGGGTCGCCGCCTTGCGCCATAAAGTTGGCGATGACGCGATGAAAAATCACGCCGTCATAATATCCTTCGCGCGAAAGAAACACAAAGTTATTAACTGTCACTGGCGTTTTATCGGCAAATAATTCAATGACCATCGTGCCATTGTCGGTTTCCATGCGGGCTTTATATTTTTTGCTTGGGTCAATTTGCATTGCTGGGGGCTTGCTCCATTGTTTTGGCATTTTGTTTTCTCCTTGAGTTTTATATATATATACCGTCCGCAGGTTTAATTTAATCTGGAAATTTATTTCTTAAAACCTGCAGGACGTTTTTTTACTTAAGCAAAGTTTCTATTCTTGCCACAACCATATCTAGCGCCGCCACATTATGCCCGCCTTCTGGAATAATAATATCGGCATAACGTTTAGAGGGTTCTACGAATTCTAAGTGCATAGGTCTCACCGTAGCCATATATTGTTGAATCACAAATTCAGTCGTGCGGCTTCGCTCGGTAATATCGCGGTGCAAACGGCGAATCAGTCGAATATCGGCGTCGGTATCTACGAAAATTTTTACGTCAAACAATTTTCGCAATTCAGGCTCAACGAAAATCAAAATCCCTTCCACTAAAATTACATTTTTAGGCTCAACAGTAAACGTTTTGCTTGTGCGTCTGTCGGTGGCAAAATCATATATAGGCACAGAAACAGGCTGAAAGTCGCGCAGCGAAGCGATGTGTTGAATGAGCAATTCGTTCTCTAAAGAGTCGGGATGGTCGAAGTTTATTTCCGCTCTTCTTGCAGGGGGCAGACCCGTTAAATCTTTATAATATGAATCATGTTGAAGATAGGCGATTTTATCTGCGCCGACGCGTTTCAAAATTTCTTGGGCGACCGTCGTTTTGCCAGACCCCGACCCGCCTGCAATGCCAATGACTAAAGGGATTTTCTGCATCATATTTTTCGATTATAAACCACGCTTCGATTCTTAACTTCAACTGGACACTGAAACCTAAGCGGACGACTCACGTTTGCCCGCCGCCGCACAAGAGAATGGTATAATCGCCCTGTTAGCAACGAATCTTTTCTTAGGAGCCTATTTTGGCCTTCAACCCGATAAATTGGCTGTTAGGCCTTTTTTCTCTCGATATTGCCATAGACCTTGGCACAGCAAATACATTGGTGCATGTGCGCGGTAAGGGAATTGTCATCAACGAACCTTCATGGGTCACCGTTGATAAAAAACTGCGCCAACCGTTAGCCATTGGCTTAGAAGCCAAAGAAATGGTTGGGCGCACGCCTGCCAATGTAATTGTGGTTCGCCCAATTCGCGATGGAGTCATCGCCGAATTTGACGTAACGCGCGTAATGTTGGAATATTTTATCGGTAAAGTGCATGAGCAAAGCGTAGTGCCATTGCCGCGCCCGCGCGTCATTATTGGTTTACCCACTGGCGTTACCGAAGTTGAAAAGCGCGCCGTGTACGACGCGGTTATGGCTTCGGGCGCGCGCCAAGCCATGTTAATTGAAGAACCTATCGCCGCCGCGCTTGGGGCAGGCTTGCCTATTGCAGAAATTCGCGGCTCTATGGTGGTGGATATTGGCGGTGGGACGACCGAAGTGGCGGTGATGTCTATGAGCGGCGTAGTCGCCTCTCGCTCCTTAAGAGTCGCCGGCGATGAATTAGACCAAGATATTGTGCAATATCTACGAAATAAATATAACTTACTCATTGGTCAAGGCGTAGCGGAACAAATTAAATGGCAAATCGGCTCGGCGTATCCGTTGCAACCCGAAAAAACAATGGAAGTGCGCGGAAGAAATTTAGTGACAGGTTTGCCTGAAACGATTGAAATTTCTTCAGTGGAAATCCGCGAAGCGTTATCGGGCTCGGTGCAAGTGATTATTGATACAGTCCGCGACGCATTGGATGAAATTCCGCCTGAAATCGTTTCAGACTTAATGGACATTGGCATCTGCTTGGCAGGCGGCGGCGCTTTATTGCAAGGTTTGGCAGAACGCCTAACGGATGAACTGAAATTAAGAGTTTGGGTAGCCGAAGACCCTCTCACCTGTGTCGCTAGAGGCGCGGCAGTTATCTATGAAGATTTTGATAATCTCTCCCGTTTCCTTGTCGGTTTAGAGCGGGGCAGCACCCGCCACGTTGGATAAATAAAAACCATAAAGGTTCTTTCAGCCTTTATGGTTTAATAGCAAAATGAATTCCCGTTCTCTACAGACAACGATTATATTTTTAGTGATAGGCGGAATCCTAGCGCTGGCGCTTGGCGGGTTCTTTGGAACTGCCTCGCGTCAATTTACTTCCGTTTTTATTGACATCCAAACATGGATTTTTACGCGCTTTCGCGGCTTTCAAGATTTAGTCACCGCGCCGGGCGATATTGTGGCTTTGCGTCAAGAAAACGCAAACCTCGAAGCGCAAGTTTCTCAATTGCAAGCGCAATTAATTGAATTACAGCAGCGCGTAAACGAAACCGAAATCCTCGCCGCTTTGGTAGATTTTTCACGCTCAAACCCAGAAAGCACATACAAAGCCGCTTCGGTGATTGGGCGCGACCCTAGCCCGTTTTTACATTACATTATTATCAATCGCGGCTCAAACGACGGCATTCAACGCGGGATGCCAGTCGTTACCAATCAAGGTTTAGTGGGCAGGGTGGACGCAGTGATTGCAGACGCCGCGCGCGTTCAATTAATCACCGACCCCGCTTCAAGCGTAAATGTTTATTTGCAAAACGCAGATACTTCAGCCGTGTTATACGGCTCGGTCACTGGCGATATTTCCTTAGATTTAATTTCACAAGATGTAACGGTTGAGCCAGGCGATTTAGTGTTGACCTCTGGCTTGGGCGGCGGTTACCCAGCCGACTTAATCATTGGGCAAGTCGTCACGCTTCGAACTTTGGAATTTGAACTGTTTCAACAAGCCACCGTTCAACCTGCGGTAGATTTTACCCGCCTTGAAATTGTCTTAGTTATCACCAACTTCCGCCCGGTAGATATTACCCCCTTAGTGCCAACTTCCCCTTAATAAACGCTCATCTTTGTTTTATCCCTTGTGGTAAAGTATTAAACACATGCGAAACCTTATAGCGTTCCCTTTGCTTGGGCTGGCTGTCATTTTTCAGTCGGCGTTGGTTAGCGAGATTCAACTGCTGAGCGGTTATGCCGATTTGCCAATGTTAATCATCGCGGCTTGGGCGTTGCAAGAACGAGTTGACTCCGCTTGGCATTGGGCGGCGCTGGCATGCCTTTTGGTCGGTTTTGTCTCCAGCCTGCCATGGATAATTTTTGTCGTCGGTTATTTTGGAATTGTTTACATTGCGCGGATTTTGCAAAGGAGAGTGTGGCAAGCGCCGCTCTTAGCCATGTTTAGCGTTGTGTTTATCGGCACTTTGTTCATGCACATACTATCTTTTGGCGTGTTAACAGTTTTAGGCGCGCCGTTTTCACTGTCCGACGTCGCCACATTAATCACTTTGCCCGCTTTATTATTGAATATGTTATTTTCTATCCCGGTTTATACGTTAATGAGAGACCTGTTTTATTGGGTGTACCCCAGCGAGGTAATGGAATGAGCGTAAACTCAAGCCGCCCCGTTCGTTTTGAAACGTGGCGAATACATGCAATTTATCTTGTGATTTTTCTGGCGTTCACGGTGTTGATGTTGCGCTTGATAAATTTACAAATATTTCAAAACGCCGATTACGCCGCTCGCGCCGTTGATAATTACACTACCGAAGTCAGTGTGCCGGCGCCGCGCGGAATTATTTATGATAGGCATGGTTACATCCTTGCGCGGAATATCGCTTCGTACAATATCATTATTACGCCTGCCAATTTACCAGCCGACAACTCTGAGATTCAACAAATTTACCGCGAACTTTCTGAAGTAATTGACGTTCCTCTCGGCAACTTTATTTCAGAAAACTCCGAAACCGACGAGGTCTTAGTAGAAGTGCCAGGCGGGCTTCTTACAGAAGCCTCGCTGGAAGAAGCCAAATTGTTTAGCGCTTGTGTGCCAGGTCCGAGCATTGCGCAGCTTGTGGCGTTACAAAATACCTTAGCCCCATATAGCCCGGTGAAAGTGGCTTGTAATGTTTCAGAAGAAATCGCCCGCATGGTAGAAGAAAAAACAATGGACTGGCAAGGCGTTGACGTGGAAATTGAAGCGGTTCGAGATTATCCCACTGGCGCATTAACTGCCCATGTCATTGGCTTTTTAGGTCCCATCCCCGCTTCGCAAGAAGAAGAATTGCGCGCGCAAGGCTTTATTCCAAACCGAGACAAAATTGGGTATGCCGGCGTAGAGGCTTCTTTGCAAGATATTTTGGCTGGTAGAAACGGCTTGCGCGTCGTGCAGGTGGACGTGGCAGGACAAGAACTTCGTAATTTAGAGCCGCCTATTGCCCCGTCGCCGGGTAATAATGTGTATCTCACCATTGATACACGTTTGCAAACCGCCGCGCAAGCGACTCTTTTAGAAGAAATTCGTTTTTGGAATACTTATTTCGGAGGCGTTAGAATCTCTAGCGGTGTAATTATCGCCATGAACCCAAAGACGGGCGAAATCCTTGCTATGGTTTCGTACCCAGAATATGAAAACAACCGTTTGGCTCGTATTATCCCAGCGTATTATTATGAACAATTAAGTCAAGACCCGCGTAAGCCTTTATTAAACAACGCCATCTCCGCCGAGTATCCCCCAGGCTCCACGTTTAAGTTATCTACCGCTACGGGCGCTTTTAACGAAGGCGTGATTGACCTAGACGACATTGTGCAAACGCCGGGTCAATTGTTGTTATGTGAACGCTTTAACCCCAACGATGTTTGTACCGATGCAAACACCCGCCCTTTCGTTGATTATATTTTTGACCAAAACCCAGCAGGGTTTGGTAGTTTGCGCTTTTTACAATGTATTGCTTATTCCAGTAACGTTTGTTTTTACAAGCTTGGCGGCGGCTATGAAGATGAAATTCCGCAGGGCTTAGGCATTGAACGTCTCCGTCAATATGCCCGCGCTTTAGGGTATGACGAACCTTCAGGCATTCAACTCTTAGGCGAACAAGATGGTTTGATTCCCGACCCGCAGTGGAAGCGCATCAACACAGGGGAAAACTGGTCAACTGGCGATACATATATTGCCAGCGTTGGGCAGGGATATGTGCTTGCTACGCCTTTGCAAGTCTTAATGTCTGGCACGGTGATAGCCAATCACGGCGTTTTAATGCAGCCTACTATCGTCCGCCAAGTGACCGATGGAGACGGTAATGTCGTTCCCTATTGGTTTAACCCCACAGACTTTACCGTGACGGAATTTGAAACGCCTGGCAGTTATCAAATTTCTCCGTTTACCCCAAACGTAAAATGGGATGTCACCGTCACCCCATTAATTCAAGGGTATTCCTGCGATGGTCCTTACTGCACCCTAACCGACGATTTGAAAATTATTCAACCAGAAGCCATTGAAGCGGTTCGGCAAGGAACGCGATTAGCGGTGACTGACCCTACCTTTGGCACATTGCACGACTTATTTGTTAACTTCCCAATCGCTGTGGCAGGCAAAACAGGCACTGCCGAATATTGCGACGATGTCGCCCGCGCGGCGAATCGTTGCGCCTTTGGCGCGTGGCCCACACATTCATGGACATTGGCTTACGCCCCGTATGATGACCCCGAAATTGCAGTGGTCGCCTTTGCTTACAATGGCGGCGAAGGCGCTAGCGTGGCGGGTCCAATGGTAGCTCGTGTGATTAAAGCCTACTTTGAAATCAAAGCGGCAGATTTGGCGGCAGGCATAAACCCGTAACAAATCCCTTTCCGAATTTGGGAGAGGGATGCAGTGAGGGTTCAGGTATAATTCCATTACGAATGAATACTATGGAACAAGTCACATCTCTTGTGCAAATTAAAGGCATACGAGACGGTCTGCTGGCGACCTTTTCAGACGCGGCTTGGGAAGACCAACGCCTTGCATTAATTGCAACGATTGACGAAAAGCCAACCTTCTTTCAAGGCGCGCGCTTGGCGCTGGACGTCGGAAATCAAGTATTGAAAGTGAACGACTTGATTGAATTGAGAGACCAACTATCCGAAAGAAACGTAGCCTTATGGGCAGTCGTCAGCGAATCGCCAATGACGGAACAAACTTCGCAACTGCTTGGGCTTGCCACGCGAATATCGAAACCGCGCCCAGAAGAACATAAGGCGTTTCCCGACGCTCTTTCAGACGACGCAGCGCTCTTTATTTCAAAAACAATACGCTCTGGCACACGCATTGAATATCCAGGTAATATTGTCATCGTCGGCGATGTTAACCCCGGCGCAGAAGTGATTGCCGAAGGCAATGTGGTGGTATGGGGCAGAGTGCGCGGCGTGATTCACGCTGGCGCAAAAGGCAACCGTAACGCTTTTATCTGCGCGTTAGATTTATCGGCGCACCAACTTCGCATTGCGGATGAAGTCTCGGCTACCCTCAAACCGCAAAAAGACCCAAAACCCGAAATTGCCAGCATCAATGAAGAAGGCAAGTTGCAAGCGGAACTTTGGAATATAAGTTAAGAACCCCTGCCCGCAAGCAAAAACTTTGCGGTAAAAAATAACGATAGGACTGAATATGACAGCACAAGTAATCACCGTAACATCAGGAAAAGGCGGCGTGGGCAAAACCACCGCCGTAGCGAACCTTGCCACCGCGCTTGCAATGGACGGCAAACGAGTGGTGTGTATTGACGGCGACATTGGCCTGCGAAACCTTGATGTGGTGATGGGGCTTGAAAATCGAATCGTATATGATATTGTGGATGTGATTGAAGGACGTTGCAAATTAAAGCAAGCCATGATTCGCGATAAAAAATACCCTGAAATGTATTTGATCCCCGCCGCGCAAACTCGCGATAAAAACGCCGTCTCGCCATCGGATATGCTTCGCATCTGCAACGACCTTCGACCTGATTCGGATTTCGTCATCATTGATTCTCCCGCCGGTATTGAGCGCGGCTTTCGTAACGCCATTGCCGCAGCGGATAGAGTCTTGGTCGTCACTAATCCCGAAGTCAGCGCTGTGCGCGACGCCGACCGCGTCATTGGCATTTTAGAAGCGGAAGAAAAAGGCAACCCGTCCTTAATTTTGAATCGCCTAAATCCGACCTTAGTGAAGAATAACGACATGCTCTCCGCTGAAGACGTTTTAGATTTGCTGGGCATTCAACTCATCGGAATTGTGCCAGAGGATGAAAACGTCATTATCGGCTCAAACAAAGGCGCACCCGTAGTCGCCGATGCGAAAAGCCGCGCAGGGCAAGCCTTCCGCAACATCGCCAAACGCCTGCAAGGGCAAGATGTTCCATTTATGGATTTAGATTCGCAAAGCGGCTTATGGTCTGCCATTCAACGCTTAACGGGGAGGAAATAAAATGAACTTCTTCACTCGCAAAAAAAGCGCGGCAAGCGCGAAAGAACGCTTGCAACTGGTGCTAGTGCATGACCGCACCGACTTAACCCCCGCGCAATTAGAAGCGTTAAAAGACGATTTGCTAAAAGCCATTTCAAAATATATTGAAATTGACCCCGACGCCGTACAAATTGGCGTAGAGCGCGATGGACGCGAACAAAGATTAGTAGCCGATATTCCATTGCGAAGCGTGACTCGGAATCGCGCTGGGTAAGTTAATGAACCAGAGATGGACGGGGATAGACAAAGATACTCAATCATCAAAATCTCAGTTCATCTCTATTTAGCGCGGATGAAATAACTTATGACTCGCGGACTTTCTTGGCGAAATTTCGACTTTTTACTATTAGGCGCAATTGTGCTTGCCTCCGCTTTTGGCACGGTAATGATTCGCTCTGCCGTGGCGGGGAACGAAGTATTGCAACCCGTGATTATGCGGCAAGTGTATTTTGCGCTGCTCGGCGTGGCGTTAATCTTTTTGGTCGCCTCAGTAGATTACCGATATTGGCTATCTTTGTATGTGCCAATTTATATTGTAATTGTCGCCTTCTTGTTGACTTTAACGGGGTTTGGTCAAACCGCCTTTGGCGCGCAACGCTGGTTTCAAGTGGGCGTATTATTTTTACAACCCACCGAGTTCGCTAAAATCATCGCAATTATCATTTTAGCGCGTTACTTTGAAGCCGCTCAATATCAACCGCGCGATTTGAAATGGGCGCTGGGCGCTGTGGCTTGGGCGTCGGGCATTATCGTCTTAATTCTTTTGCAACCCAATTTAAGTAACGTAATGGTGTTATCCGTCATTTTAGCGGTAATGCTTTTTGTAAACGGCATTGAAATCCGCTGGATTTTAATCGCCGGCACAGTCGGCGCGGTTCTCCTAGCCACAGTGATTACCCTCTCTGTGCTGGGCGTGCGCATTCCGGGCTTACAAGAATATCAACAACAACGAATTGTCAACTTTGTCGTGCCAGACCCCGACGACACCTACGGCAATCGGTATAATGTGCAGCAAGCCCTCATCGCCATCGGCGCGGGAGGCTTTTTAGGCGAAGGCTACACACAAGGAACACAAACGCAATTACGCTTTTTGAAAGTGCGCCACACCGACTTCATCTTCGCCGCCAGTTCTGAAGAATTTGGCACAGTCGGCGGCGGATTAATCATCTTAACCATCGGCTTTATCGTTTGGCGCTGTATTCGCGCCGCCCAAAAAGCGCGCGATATGGCTGGCTCAATGATTGCGCTTGGCATGGCAACCCTTATATTTTTTCAAGGCTTCGTTAATATCGGCATGAACCTCAATTTATTGCCCGTATCGGGCTTACCCTTGCCCTTTATTAGTTATGGCGGCAGCGGCTTAACCGCCCTCATGCTTGGCATTGGCTTAGTCGAATCGGTCGTCATGCGCCAGAAAGAATTAGATTTTTAAAATTCGACCGTTGACCATAGACCACAAAACAAAACGGCCTGCTGTCCACCTTCTGCGGTCGTTAACTTATAATCAATTTCACGGAGTTAACTCTTGTCTCAAAAACCTGCACGCACACGCATTGCCCCATCGCCCACAGGTCACATGCACCTCGGCACCGCCCGCACCGCTTTATACGATTATCTGCTTGCCAAACAAACAGGCGGGCAATTTATTTTACGCATTGAAGACACCGACCTCAAACGAACCGTTCCAGGCGCCGAACAAGAGATTATAGACGGACTACGCTGGCTTGGGCTGCACTATGACGAAGGACCCGACATCGGCGGAAAATTCGGTCCATACCGTCAAACCGAACGGCGAGAAATTTATCAACATCATGCAAAAATATTAATAGATAAAGGTCACGCTTACCCATGCTTTTGCAAACCCGATGAACTAGAAAAAAAACGTCAAGAACAAATGAAGCGCAAAGAAAACCCGCGCTACGATGGAACTTGCCGAAACCTCTCGCCCGATGAAGCCGCCAAACGAATCGCCAACGGAGAAGCCTACACCGTTCGCTTCAAAATGCCGCACGAAGGCGTAACCATTGCCCACGACCATCTGCGCGGCGAAATTAAAACTGAAAACAAACAACTCAATGATTATGTGCTGCTAAAAACAGACGGCTTACCGACCTACCACCTTGCCGCCATTGTGGACGACCACGAAATGCAAATCACGCACGTTTTGCGCGGCAGCGAATGGCTTGGCACATTCCCATTGCATGTAAACATTGTCCGCGCCTTTGGATGGGACGAACCCGTTTGGATACACCTTTCCGTTTTTCTCAAACCGAGCGGCAAAGGCAAAATGAGCAAACGCGAAGCCGCCGAAGCCATCAAAGACGGTCACTCCATCTTCGTCAAAGATTTGCAAGACCTCGGCTTCACCCCCGAAGGCGTTTTGAACTGGTGCGCATTAATGGGCTGGGGCGTTGCCGAAGACGACGTGCTAACCATGCAGCAAATGATAGAAAGATTTTCCATTGATTCATTGACCGCTTCGCCCGCCGCGATAAACTTCCAAAAGTTAGACCACTTCAACGCTACGCACATTCGCCTCTTACCTACGGGAGAGTTGGCGGCGCGCCTCAAGCCTTATTTCACTCGTGAAGGCTTGACCGTTAACGACGACATCTTGCTCAAACTCATCCCCCTCATTCGAGAACGATTAACCACCCTAGACGATTGCATCTCCTTTGGCGCATTCTTCTTCAAAGAAAACGTTTCTCCAAACCCAGAAGATTTAATTGCCAAAGGGCTTACCGCCAAGCAATCAGCCGAAATTGCCAAAACATGTTTAGAGATTTTGACCAGCCTCCCATCCATTGACCATGCCTCCACTGAGGCGCCGATGCGAAAATATGTCGAAGAATCGGGCTTGAGTCCCAACCAAGTTTTCGGCATCCTGCGCGTTGCCGTCACGGGGCAAAAAGTCAGCCCGCCCTTGTTTGAATCAATGGAAATTATCGGGCGTGAAAAATGTTTACAACGAATAAAAGCCGCTATTGCCATTTTAGAAAGGCTGTAAAACTTTTTACGCAAAAAGAACGACAAAGTAATAAAGGAGTAATGGCAATGAAAAAATATTTTTTCTTTTATTTTGTTTTGGCGATTTTCTTGATGCAGGCTTGCGGAGGGGGCGTTTCTTCTGAGCCTGTAGAAGTGGAAGGCGGCGTATTAATTGAACCGATTACAGAATCTAGCGAAGCGGTTGTCCCTTTGGCTGGCTCTGCAGGAGCAAGCGCCGAAGTCCCCGCATTGTGCGACGGCGCAAATGCTGATAAAGCCGCTGAGTTTGCGGCAGAGGTGATTCGCCTGACCAATATCGAGCGCAAAAAAGCGGGCGCGGCGGAAGTAAAAGCCCAAGCCCAATTAACCCAAGCGGCGCAAACCCACTCCATTGACATGGCTTGTAATCAAATTTTCTCGCACACTGGTTCAGACGGTTCGACCCCGTTCCAACGCATTTTTCGTTTTGGCTATGTGTATGCCTCTGCCGCTGAGAACATCGCCGCGGGGTACGCTACTCCTGCCGATGTCATCAAAGGTTGGATGGCAAGCGCTGGGCACAAAGCCAACATGCTCAATAAAAACTTTACCGAAATTGGCATCGGCTATGTTTTTATTGATGAAGGCTATTTCCATTATTGGACGATGGTTTTAGCAAAACCAAAATAAACAAATCTATTCAAAAAGAGGATATAGATTTTTCTATATCCTCTTTTTATTTATTCTCGCTCTCTTCCTCTTTTTTATATATGATTTGAAACGCGTCTGTGCTTACTCCGCCGATATTTACTTGAATGGGCTTTCCTTCAATTTCCGCCTCTTTTGGAATTAAATCCATCGCTTCTTTTGAGATGAGTATTTCATCGGCGTTCCCAATATCTTCGCCCATCTTGCAGGCTCGATTCACCGCATCTCCAAACATATCTTCGTTGTTGACAATTAATATCTTTCCATAATCAATGCCAATCGAAACGTGAATATCCAAGTCATCGGCTGTGAGTAAATTGGAAGCCGCAAAGGCATGTTGAATGCTGATTGCCGCGCGAGCCGCATTGAGCGGGTTTGGCAAAATGGCAAAGCAGTTATCCGCTTCAAATTTGATTAACATCCCGCCATGCCCACTGATAATTGGCTCAACGGTTAATTGCATTCTACGAATCATCGAAAGATAATGCACAATTCCATATTTGCGGGTCAATAAAGAAAAGCCCGACATATCCAAAACCAGCACAGTGTTTTCTGTGCCGTATTTTTTCCAAATCTGCTCTTCGATTTGCTTGCGTTCTTTGATACCAGTTTCTTGTGAAAAGGAAAGCAGGAGTTCTTGGAATTGAGAATCTTTTATTAACATATTTTTATTATATCGTAGGGGCGACCCATCAAGATTAACCAATGATTACAATTATCCCTTTATCAAAATTGTAAATTAACATCATCTATGCAGAGCGGGTCGCCCTTTTGTTGAGCCACGCATCCCCAAAAAGGGCGACCCGCTTTTCCGTAAATTTGATTCTTGATGATTACAATGATTTTCTTCCTAATGGTTTTGCTTTGCATAGATGGGTCGCCCTTACAATTTTTATATATCACCAGGCTCATCTGCCATGCGGACAATTTTCGGTGTGAACTTGCCGATTACATCCACCAAATCACGTTGAGCGGAAATGACTTCATCAATCGGCTTATACGCTTGCGGAGATTCGTCAATGCCGCCGCCAAGCAAAGTGACGCCACGTTCTTTGAGATATTCATCTCTTGAAGATTTGCTGATGGAATTAATCGCGGCGCGTCTGCTCATTAAGCGACCTGCCCCATGTGATGCAGACTCAAGAGATTCGCTTACGCCTCTTCCTCTGACGACATAACCTGCATCGCCCATCGAACCGGGAATCACGCCCAAAACGCCTTTACCTGCCGGCGTTGCGCCTTTGCGATGGACAATCACTTCGCGCCCATCAGGAAGTTTTTCTTTCCATGCAAAGTTGTGATGATTTTCTACAACAGCAACTTCTTTCAAGCCAACCGCCGCGGCGACGCGTTTATGAATGACGTAATGATTCGCCGAAGCGAACCTGCCCGCCAATTCCATCGAGAGCCAATATTCCTGCCCATCTTCCGAATCTAAATCTAACCACGCTAAGTGGCGCACGCTTTTATCTAAATCAGGATGTTTTTCCATCGCAAGTTTGCTGAATCTATCGGCAATCTTCGCGCCCACGCCGCGCGAGCCGCTGTGCGAGAGCAGAGCCAAATATTCGCCGGGCTGTAATCCGAACATCGGCTCGTGCAAACGGAACGAACCCCACTCGACAAAATGATTACCCGTTCCGCTTGTGCCAAGTTGATTCATAGCCGTATCTTTCAAGGACTTCAATTGCTTTGTTGCATCCCAAGCCTCATCATCCAACACTTCATGGCTTGCTCTTTTGCTACCTGTCCATTTTGCACCCATGCCAAAGGCAGTTTCATTCCATAATGATTCTTCAAACATGCCTTTCTTTTGACCAAGCAAAATGGGGGAGACTTCATACAATGAAAGTCTCATGCGGCAGGCGATATCCACGCCCACCGCGTACGGGATGACGACATTATCGGTGGCTAGCACGCCGCCGATGGGAAGCCCATAACCGACATGAGCATCAGGCATTAACGCGCCTGTCACAGTGACCGGCAAACGCATTGCATTTTGCATCTGCTTAATTGCTTCACTGTCAATTTGGTCGCGTCCCCAAATGGGGAAGGGTAGGGGCGAGGCGCGTAGTTCGCTTGGCGGGGCTTCATCTTTTTGCGCGATTTTCAAGCATTCGCGCGCGAGGTCTGCGAACAAGGGGTCGGCGAGGAAACTCCCGGGATTTTGACGCACGGCATCGAGTCGGGCAAGAGCCGCTTCTCTATCCAGACCTGATTCCATTAACTTGTTCCCCGCATCTTTTGCTAACCCGATAATTTTTCCATCAGCCCAGTTGTGATATTTTAAGATTTTGCCTGTGATGATGTCCATCTTAAGTTCCTTGACGGCGGACGATAGACCATTGACCATCGTCTGTCGTCCATTGTCTAAATTGGCTCTGGTGGAATACAAGCCTCATCAAACTCAATCGTCGTAAAAATTTCCGCTTGCAACACCCAGTTTCCATTTTTTGTTTTTTGCCATTTAGCCGAATACACGCCCGAAGCATTCACTAACTGTTTTTCGATAGTATAACTTCCATGCCAATTGCCGAGTTCTTCAGCAATGCCCCAGCGTTCATTGATTGTTATCTCTCGCGGAGTGCGGCGATAAATTGCAGTGGGGTCCGATTCAAAAACTTGACTCCATCGCTTCGCCTCTTCTTCTTGACCGTGAAACTGGTCGCTGCGACCTGTGACGATGTGGTAACTTGGAGCAAGCAGAGAGCGTATTGTTTCAGCGTCTTTGTTTGCTATGGCGTTATTAAATGTTTCGCGCGCTTGGCGAATTAATTCGTTTGATGTTGACATTTATTTTGCATCTTTCTTTTCAATGAACATGACCGCGAACCGCTGACGGCGGACAATAGTCAGCGGTTCGCGGTCCGCCGTCATTCATTTTCCAACTTCCATAACTCTCGCATTTCAGGGCTTGACCCAAGCAGTTCATCTAATCTGCCTTCGGATTCAACTTTACCATTTTTTAGCACGATGATGTGGTCTGCACGCCTCAACAACGGACGGCGATGGGATACGACTAAACAGGTCATCTCTTTGCCTGATTCAAAGATTCGCTCCCAGAGTTGTTTTTCGGTATCCACATCTAACGCGCTGGATAAATCGTCAAACACGACGAGTTCGGGCTCACGGATGAACATTCTCGCGGCGGCGGTTCGTTGCATTTGACCGCCAGATAATTTAACTCCACGAGAGCCAACCATTGTTTCAAGATTATCATCAAGTTGTTCTAAATCTTTATCCATCACGGCGAGTTTGGCGGCTTGATAAATTTCATCATCGCTTTTGTTCAAGCCAAGCAAAATATTGTTGCGTAAGGTGTTGCTAAACAAACGCGGAACTTGCGCCGTGTACGCGCATCTTGGCGGAATGAAGAAGTTACTTGCATCTTGAATGATGTTTCCATTCCATTTGATTGTGCCAGATTCTGCCGGGAGCAAACCGAGCAATGTCCGTAATAAAGTTGTTTTGCCAGAGCCAATACGACCTGTAATCACTGTCAATGTGCCGCGCTTGACTTTGAGAGAAATGTCTTCGATGCCGTTGGATGAATCGGGGTAGTGAAATGTCAAACGGTCAGCGACCAATTCTTCCAGTCGGTCTGAAGCGGTTTTTTCATCATACTTAACCTCAGGCAATGGGGCAGAAAAATCCACTTTGCTGTGTTCAACGAGCGCGTTCAATGGCGCATTTTCCATGAGGCGATACATGCGTTTGACGGAAACTTCGAGTTGTTTATAACGCGCCCACAACATGCCTGCAAACGTTGTGAGGTCGCCCATGCTGACAAGCAGATAAACGAAGAGCGAAAAATCGCCGAGCGTAAAACTGCCCCCGCGCATGGCTTGACCGACAAGAATTAAGATAACGCCCGTGCCAAGCGTGGATGTGTTGCGGTAAATCGAACCGAGAATATCGTCAAAAACTTTTTCGCGCACGGTTAACACGCGGCGCTCATCATTGATTTTGTGGAAATGGTTGATGATGTTTTTTTCAGCAGTTGCAACTTTGACCGCTTGCACTGCGCCAAAAAATTCGCCAATGAACCCAGCCACATTGCCTGCGGCTTGACGTGAGGCAGTGCGATAATGCTCAATTCGTTTTGTGGCGATGTTTGCGACAATGCCAACGATGATTAATGGAAGCAGCGCCATGACAGTGATGGAAACGCTGATTTGAGTCATCAAGTAAATGGCATACACGATGATGCCAATGCCGACGAGAATGTCGTTGATGAGAATCACAAACAACGGGATTTGGTCCACATCGGTTTTGAATCTGCTCACCGCTTCGCCCGGGGAATCGGGGAGTTGCGATGCGCCGGGGCGTTTGAGAATATACGATAATAAATTTTTTCGCACCAGCGTATTCATCTCTGCGAAGATGGGGACATCGGCATAGTAAAAGCCATAACTTGCGATGACGCGCCCAATCCATGCGGCGAATAAAAACGCCACGATTGCCCAAACGCCAAAGGCGAGTTGCGTTGCGCCTGTGACAAAATCAAAAAAGGCTTTGATGATTAACGCAGGCGCAATTTGCCAGCAAAAGCGAATCAGAGCGACGCTGATGAAGTCAATAAAATCGAGCCACGGGCGGAAGCGAATCATTTCCCAAATCACTTTCCATGCGGGAAGGGATGGGATGTTTTCGTTTTGGTTGAGGGTGGTTTCAGTCATATAAATTCCTTGACTACGGACCGCAGACGATAGACGATAAAAACAAACAGTCTATGGTCGGCAGTCTATCGTCCATTTATGCAAGCACTTCTTCCATGCCAGTTTTCAGGAGTTGATAAAAACGCGAATTTGGATTCTCGGCAAGTCCTTTTCTGTTTCCATATTCAAGCGCGTTGCCGCGTTCTAAAATCAAAATATCATCTGCGCGTTTGATGGTGTCGAGTTTGTGGGCAATGATGATGGCGGTTCTGCCTTTTAATAATTTATCTATAGCGTGTTCAAGTTTGACTTCGGTGGCGGGGTCTAACCGTGATGAGGCTTCATCTAAAATCACCAAGCCTGGATTTTTCAAAAAGACTCGCGTAAACGCCAGCAATTGCGCTTCGCCTGCGGATAGCGATTTTGAGCCTGTTTCAAGTTCAGTATCTAAACCATTGGGTAAATTTTTATACCAATCGCCGAGCTCCAATTCTTCTAGTGTGCTGATAATTTTTTCGTCTGTAATTGTTCTATCGAAGAAAGTCAAATTTTCGCGAATGGATGCTTTGAATAATTGCACATCTTGAGTGACAATGGCGATATTTTTTCGTAATGATTCAAGAGATAAATCTTTTATGTTTACACCATTTATTTTTATGCTTCCATTTTGCACATCATACAAACGGAAAATCAATCGTCCGATGGTGGTCTTTCCGCTTCCCGTGCGGCCCAGCAGACCTAAAACAGAACCAGCCTGCAGGTCAAAAGAGAGGCGCGAAAGAACCGAATCGTTTCCGTTGTAGGAAAATGTCACATTGTCGAATTTCAAATCAAGCGGGTGTGACTTAATTTCCAAACCCGCTTCGTTCTTGACCTCACGCTGGAGCGCCTTAAACTCAGTTAGCCTCTCCACGCACGCGCCGATGGTTTGAAAGCTTTCGATTTCATGCGTCATTGCCCAAAACGGTTCTTCAAGTAAATTGATGTAATGTACGAAAAGATAAACCGTGCCAATGGTGATGAGGCCTAAAGCAAACAGCCAATAGCCGCTGACGATGGCGAGGATTGTGCCAGAGGTGAGCGCAAGTCCCATTGCGTTTTCGATAATCCAACGTTTGAAATGCACTTTGCGGCTGTGCGTGAGAATTTCGCTTTGATGCCGAAATAACTCGCGGATGGAAAAACTAACCGCGCCGCTGGAGCGAATATCTTCTGTGCCGTTTAATTGTTCCTCAATAAAGCCGTAATATTGCGCTTCGGCTTCGCGCCGCGCTTTTTGATGCGGCACGGCGATGTCTTTTACTTTTCCTAAAATAAAAATGGTTAAGAAAGAATAAATAGTGAACGCCAAACCCGCGCGCCAATCTTCAATAAACAAGGCGATGAGAATGCCAATGAGCAATAAACCGTTTGCAATTAAGTTCAATGCAAATTGTGAAAAGAAAGTTGCTAACTCGGTGACATCGCCATCAATGCGTTCGATTAATTCGCCAGGTGTATGGTCATTGTGGAATTTCATGTCGAGATGTAAAGCGTGTTCGGCGAGTTCGGCGCGGAGCGCGTTGGTTGCAGTCCATGAGACGGTTTCGCCGAGATAAGTCACTCCGATTGCAACGACTTGTTGAATCAAGGCAATGCTGATGAAGGCAAGCGCGGTCCAGATTAAAGTGGCAAGCGCTTCGCCTGCCAGGGCTGAGTCAATAAACTCGCGCATAATTTGCGGGGCGAAAATCCGCAAGCCGATACTGCCAAACAGTAAAAAGGCGAGCAGGAAGAACCGTCCGCGCTGGGGGCGGATGTGGCCGGCGAGCAGGTGGTAGTAAGATTTGAGTGATAAGTTCATGGTGTGAGTTCCAAATTACAGGTTGAAGGTTGCTAGGTTGACGGTAGGCCGCGGACGAAAGAAAGCGGTCTGTCGTCTGCGGTCGGTTTTACCAACAAAAAAGCCACGATGCAAAATGCACCGTGGCTTGCGAGGACGCAAGGATAGACCTAAGAACAGTCAATAGGCGCACTTCGAGACAATACATTTATTTCAGGTTTGCGGTCTTTTCGGTTTTCTAAAATCATTTGAAGTGCGCTCCTTTCTTTAGAATTTAATTACGTTAGCAGTTTACATGAGAGGGGGGTGAGTTGTCAAGTGGGAAAATTCAAATCCGTCCCGCAGGTTGAAGTAGATTCGTCACAAACTAATAATCAACCCTGCGGGACGTTGTTACAGGTAAATCTCAATCCCAAATATACTTTCCAATTTTAGATAAATTTTTCTTTTCATCCTCAGTGTCATTAACAAACTGAATGTAAGAATTTGCATCTGCAAAATGTTCTTTGATAAATTCATTATCTTTCAAAATTCCATTTCGCCTTCCAATCCAGTCTCTGTAATTTGAATGTTCCCATTCTTCCGGGCTTTTAACCAAGCCTGCTTTTACTGGATTCCTATGAATGTATCTGCAAAGGTGGATTAAATATTTCCACTCATCAATCAAAATATGCTTGAAACGACCCTCAAATAAAGTTCCCGTTCTATTTTGCTGCCTATTTAGCGCTTGCACATATCCATTGAACAGGACATTGATAAATTTTGAAATTGGTATATCAGTTAATTGCCGCAGTAAAAAATGATAATGATTTGGCATGAGACAATAACAGATAATTCCCATCCCATATTTCTCACAATTTTTTTCGATTAGCTGAATTAGATAATGGTAGTTTTCTTCAACCAAGAAAATTTTTGATTTCCCCGCGCCGCGATTGTAGATGTGATAGTACTGTCCTTTTGTGAATTCAGTATTTTGATATGGCATAAATTACTCTTTGAAAAAAACGTCCCGCAGGGTTGAGTTAAGGTTATGGTGTTTTATTAAACCTGCGGGACGGATATTCTTTAGAAGGGGTGAGTTGTCAAGTGGGAAAATCGAATCCCTTCATTCAGTGCGGGCTAAAGCCCTGCCTCAATACATGGAAGTCCTTCGGACTGAACTGAGCGCTGAACACTACCTACTGACAACCACCAACCATCAACCGCTCTTTTTCTCAACCTTTGACCAAGTATCTTTCAAATTGACCGTCAAATTAAACACAGGCTTTTCTTTCGTCGAATCTTTATCCGCGCAGAAATAGCCGAGACGTTCAAATTGGAAGCGAGAGCCGACTTCCGCCGAAGCCAGCGACGGTTCTACAAACCCATTCAAAATTTCTAAAGAATTTGGATTCAAACAATTCAAGAATCCTTCTTCGCCTTCTTCAGGGTCTTCTTTTGTAAAGAGCCTGTCATACATGCGGATTTCCGCCTCTTTGGCGTGTTTTGCCGAAACCCAATGAATGGTAGATTTGACCTTTCGTCCATCGGGTGAACTACCGCCTCGTGACTCAGGGTCATAGGTGGCGTGAACCTCAACAATTTCTCCGCGTTCATTTTTGACGACATGCGTACATTTGATGTAATAGGCATACCTCAAACGCACTTCATTGCCGGGGAACAGACGATAATATTTCGGCGGCGGCGTTTCACGGAAGTCGTCTTGTTCAATGTAAATGACTTTTGAGAAGGGAACTTTGCGCGTGCCAGCATTTTCATCTTCTGGGTTATTCACCGCGTCCATCTCTTCCACTAAATCATCGGGGTAATTATCAATCACCACTTTAAGCGGACGAATCACAGCCATGCGGCGTAAGGCGCGTTTATTCAAATCATCGCGCACACACGCTTCAAGCAGCGCCACATCGGTTACGCTGTTCGTCTTTGCCACGCCCACGCGGCTGATGAAGTCTAGAATCGCTTCAGGGGTGTACCCGCGTCGGCGCATGGCGCGAAGCGTTGGCATACGCGGGTCATCCCAACCGTGAACGAGATTCTCTTCCACAAGTTTTCGCAACTTGCGTTTGCTCATCACTGTGTAATTCATATTCAAACGCGAAAATTCAATTTGACGCGGTTTGAACACGCCCAATTGGTCTAAAAACCATTCGTACAACGGGCGATGATTCTCATACTCCAATGAACACAAAGAATGCGTGATGCCTTCCATTGAATCGTTTTGCCCGTGCGACCAATCATACAAAGGATAAATTTTCCATTTGTCGCCCGTGCGATGGTGCGGCTCGTGCAAAATGCGATACATTGCCGGGTCGCGCATATTGATGTTTGGATGCGCCATGTCAATTTTTGCGCGTAAAATCCGCGTGCCATTTGGGAACTCACCGTTCTTCATGCGTTCCAGCAAGTCCAAATTTTCTTCCACGCTTCTATCGCGGTAGGGGGAGTTTTTCCCGGGCTCCGTAAGTGTGCCGCGATTTTTGCTCACTTCTTCAGGCGTTTGGTCGTCCACATACGCCTTGCCGTCGCGCACCAATTTTTTTGCCCACTCATACAACAAATCAAAATAATCAGAAGCGAACGTCACCTTCGACCATTCAATGCCAAGCCAACGCGCATCTTCTTCAATAGCTTCAACAAATTCAGTTTCTTCTTTTGTCGGGTTCGTATCGTCAAAGCGTAAAATTAACTCGCCGCCGTTTTCCTTCGCAACGAGATAGTCAATCATAAAAGCCTTCACATGCCCAATGTGCAAATACCCGTTTGGCTCAGGGGGCAGGCGCGTGCGCACATAATTGAAGCGCCCGCTTTTCAAATCTTCTTTTACCGCTTCACGGATAAAATCTGTCGGTTTGTTTTCTTCGTCGCTCATTCGATTCATATACCTTCATTATTTTTTGATATAAACCCGCTTCAAACTTCGGGGATTATTGATTTCGCTTCATAGAACGTTTGCCGCGTTTCAAGCGTCGCTGAATTATAATATGGTTGCATGTCATTCTGAGGGAGCGATAGCGACTGAAGAACCCCTAAAAGGAGAATCTAAAATGCAAGAAAAACGAGACAATTTCTACGCCACTTATTTTAACAAAGACGCCGTCCTTAAATTTTCTTATTGGGCGGGCGTTTTTGCTTGGGCGGTCCTTGTTTTTTACAGCGTTATGACCGTCAATTCTTTTATTCAATTTATGACGCAATTTCTCAATGGCGTGTATTATCAAAAAGGCATGTCTGTTTTTGATTTGATAAGCTTCTTTACGCCATACCCTATGCAACTCGCGCCGGGCATCGTTTACTTTTTTGCCCTTAAATTTATCCAGCACGCCAGCCTAATCCTTTTAGACGTTGAAGAATCTGCCCGCCGCGCCGCGCGCGAAAAATGATTTTGCTTGCTTCGCTCTGATTGCCGTGCTAAAATACACCCCGCTGGTTTTTCAGTGGGGGCTCGTCTAATGGCAGGACGGCTGATTCTGGCTCAGCTAGTAAGGGTTCGAATCCTTTGCCCCCAGCACACGAAAGACTCCTCACTCGAGGAGTCTTTTGTGATGAAAATTTTTATCATAATTATCTAGTATATTGACATTCCTCTTTTGCCCCGTTATACTCCCTTGCATGAACGCCACGCGCAATAAAATTTTACAAACGCTACTCAAAAAACCAAAATCAACTATCAACGATTTAGCGGAGGCGGTGGGCATTAACCCAATTTCTGTGCGGCACCACCTCACCAACTTGCAAATGGAAGGCTTAGTTGAGGCGCAAGAAGAGCGGCACGGAGTTGGGAGACCCCGCTTAGTGTATGTCTTAACCAACGAAGGCATGGAGCAATTCCCCACTCGGTATTTACAATTAACCAAACGCCTGATTGCCCAAATGAAGGAATCTATGCCCGCAGAAACGGTCAGCGCGCTCTTTGGGCAAATTGCAGAAGACTTAGCAAGCCAATATGCCAACGACGTAAAAGGCTTGAGTATGGAAGCCCGCTTAGACCTCGTCAAAGATTTGCTGGCGCAAGAAGGTTTCACGGTGGAATGGGAAAAAAAAGACGACTCCTATCAGATTCATGAAATTTCTTGCCCCTATTATCAAATTGGCATCGCCCACCCTGAGATCTGCACCGTTGACCAAACTTTAATCTCCAAAATGCTGGCGTTGCCCGTGAATAAAGTGCAATGTATTTTAGACGGTAACAGCCATTGCACTTATGTCGTCAAACAAGCAAATGTAAAAAACAAGTAAAAGAGGAACTATGAGCGAAGAATCGGAAGTCAAAGAAATTCAGTGGACGATTCACTCCACGCATCCAGAACTCGTCAAACCGGCGCGCGAAAAACTTGGCGAAGTCGTTGACCCTGAAATAGGCATGACTATTATTCAGTTAGGCTTGATTCGCGATATTCAAATTGAAAACAACATGGCGCGCATTAAAATGATTCTCACCACGCCATTCTGCCCGTACGGTCCCGCCATGATTGAGATGACCAAAGCCAAAGCTATAGAAGGTTTGAATATGCCCGTCACAATTGAAATGGGCATGGAAATGTGGGACTTCTCTATGATGGAAGACCCCTCTGCGTTAGATTGGGGCATGTACGCATAGGCGCGCCTAGCGCGTTTTCATAATCGCCTCGCAGGTTTCGTCGAGTTATCATAGATGGATGCCTGTGGGGCGGTTATATTTTGGAGCGCTATGAACAACTTAAAAAAATGACTATGCAAGAAATTGTTTTTGTTTCTCGCGCGCTTCAATAGTCCAAATGGGTGAAAACCTTTTTTGCCTCACATGATACAATCTCGAAAATGACCACCATCCGCACGCCCGCTCGTATTATCCCCCGCGCTTTTCCCGGCATTAAACCAGACGAAGTGCAGGAAATCATTATTAATAGCCAAATCAAATCATATCCTGCCGAAACGGTTTTATGTAGAGAAGACGCCATTGAACATACCTTTTACATGATTTTGGAAGGGGATTTTGAAGTTACAAAACTCATCAATAAAACCGAAAAACGATTACTAAAAACTTTATCTGCTGGAGATTTTTTCGGCGAAATGGCATTGATTCACAACGCCCCGCGCGCGGCAACGGTCAAATCGCTCACAAGCGCGGTCGTGCTTGAATTAAACAAAACAGGCTTCGACCGAGTTCTGAAGCGAAGCCCAAGCGTGGCTATGGCTATGGTGGCGGAAATCAGCAACCGCCTGCGGCAAAACGACGCGCTCGCTATTGAAGATTTAAGATTACGCGCCTCAGAACTTGCGGACGCATATCAAAAACTTGCCGAACAAGATTTAGCCCGCCGAGAATTTTTAACCAACATCGCTCACGAATTACGCACGCCGCTTATGGTGGCAAGCGGGTATTTACACGCGCTAAAAAAAGGAATGCTTTCAGGCGAACAATTAAATTCCACAATTGAAACTATCAGCCGCAACGTAGACCAAATTGTCAACCTCACCAACGATATTTTGTTTTTACAAGAAATGGATTTGGTCTTACCCGATTTTCAAGCGGTGGATATGAAAACAATTGTTGACAACGTTTTGCATAAATACGAAAGTAAAGCAAAATCGCGCAACGTTTCTTTGAGAGCCAAAGGTAATATGAGCGTTTCGCCTGTGCAAGGAGACGCGCCTTCTTTAGAACGCGCCGTAACCGCTTTGGTGGATAATGCAATTAAATTTAGCCCGCCCAACGGTGCAGTGGAGGTGCGCCTCACAGAAGACGCCAGCCATGTTCAAGTGATTGTGCAAGATAACGGCATAGGCATTGCTCCCGAAATTCGCACGCGCATTTTTGACCGCTTCTTTCATACCGATAAATTGAACGACGATGAGGAACTGTATAGCGGTTTAGGCATTGGGCTTTCGATTACCCGCCAAGTCATACAACAGCATCGCGGCAATATCGAAGTGGAAAGCGAAGTGGGCAAGGGAAGCGTCTTTACAATTTCATTGTTGAAATGGAAATAAAATTTCTCTACAAATTTCTTACATGGAGAGCCATTCATGCTTAATCTGTCCGTCAAAAAACATTTTGCCTTTAGCGTACTGTTAATCGTTTCGCTTGCTTGCAATTTAACCAGCCCCGTAGAAAATGCTCCCCCTGTAGATTCATCTACCCCCGTAGCGACAGAAGCGGCGGTCATCGAAGGCTTGTGCGATAATCCGCTTTACCCCGTCAAACAAAACGCCACATGGACATATTTCAACACAGGCGGACCTAGCGGCGATTTTACTTACACAGACACTATCACCGAAGCCCGCCCCGATGGTTTCACGCTCACTACAACGTTTGAAGGATTAACCCGCACGCAACAATGGGTATGTGAAACAGGCGGATTGAAAGCGCTGGAATACGGCGGCGGCGCCACGGCGGTTATTTCCACCGCAGGTATGGATATTTCTTTCACCACGCTTGAAGTGAGCGGCATTACATTGCCAAAAGAAATTGTGCCGGGAATGCAATGGCTATATAGCCTCACGCTCGAAGGCGGAACCACAATGCCCGACGGCTCGCAAACCAAATCCAGCGGCACGTTTAGCGCCACCATGCAAGAGATGGGCGGCGAAACGATTACCGTTCCTGCAGGCACATTTGAAACCGTCAAAATTCAAGCTGCCACCACCCTCGACATCATTGGCGAATTTCAAGGCATTCAAGTGCCTATGAAGATTACAGGCTCAACCATCACTTGGTATGCGCCCGGCGTGGGGCAAGTAAAATCCATCAGCAATTCCGATTTTGGCGGCTCGCCGTTTACCCTCACAACCGAACTGCAATCGTATAGCGTCCCCTAATCGGGCGCTTTTGCCTCGCCCTCGGCGGCAAAGATAACTTTCAATGTATCGCCTTCATAAAACGACCTTGCCGAAAACGGCGGGTCGTTTTGCTTCATGGCATGAATTTTATTTAATAGGATGGGCAAATCTTCAACGGTTGGCAAACGACTCAACGCTTCTTTCTTAACCCATTCTGCTCTGCCTTCGTTCGACTCTTTAATTTCGCCCTGAGCGTTTTCTCCGCAAAAGACAAACAAACCAATTCCAACTTCGCCCGCGTCCACCATTGCCGTTCCGCATAACCACAAATCAGCGCGGATGCCCGCTTCTTCAAGCAATTCTCTTCTTGCGGCAGAAAGGGCGTCTTCCCCTTTCTCAATATGCCCTCCCAAGCCGTTATATTTTCCCGCCCATAATTTTTTTGCCGGCGCGCCTTTTATTAGCAAATACTCATCCCCGCGCCTGATAAAAATCAAAACGCGGGGAATTATCATATAGCGGTTATTGTTTGAAAACTGCTCCGATTGCGGCATGGATTTCGTTTCAATCAATCCGCTAAATCGCTCACATCTTCCGCTTGCGCTTCGCCCGCCACATAATCCGAAAGGTTAGGCTGAACTTTTACGGGTTTAACAAACTGCTCGACGTATTTTTTCGTATCTTTCACGCCTAGCAGATTAAACAATTTATCAAATTGCACTTCCCACGCTTTGCCTAATTTTTCTTTTTCGCTTTCTGGCAATGCGTATGATTTGGCTTTGAACGGTCCCACCGCATTCTTTCTCACTTTGTAATAAAACTGTTCGTCTGTCATGCCGGGTTTTCGCTCGTTAGCGAAATTTTCGTCTAACCAAGCGTACATTTCTTTTCTAAAGTCTGCAGGGACATTATCAAAAAACATCGTTGTAAAGTTTGTCGCCAAATGCACTTCAATCGCTTCGTGTTGCACAAATTGGTTAAAGTTTTCTTCTGGCAAAGTAGAAGCCCCATGCTGCACTGTGCCGCCCATGCCGTATTCTTTTCGAGCAATGCGGCTTAAATCTCGCAGCACATCAAAGGCAATCGTCACTTCAGCAAGAGAACCGTCTGGTAAGACAGTGCCGCCATGCGATGTGCCTGTTTGAATTGAAATTTTGCTTAGCCCCGCTTTGTTGGGAGCGAGTTTTTTCAATTCGGCGTTGTAGCCGTCCATATAGGCGCGGAGTTCGTGTTCGTTAGAATTATGTCCTCCTACCTCGCCAATTTCTCCGCCGATGGAAATTGTCACGCCGTTTGGCTCATGCTCGCGGATAAACGCCGAAAGGCGCGCCGAGAGTTGGTAATTCAAAACTTGTTGCTCTGGAATAGTCGGTTTGCTAATATCCACTAAAGTCGAAGTGTCCACGTCAATATTATAAAAACCTGCGGCAATGGCTTCGAGCGTTAAGTCTTGAACCGCTTTTAATTCGGCTTCAGGGTTTGCTTGATATTTTTTCGCAGAAACTTGAAAATGGTCGCCTTGAATAAAGACGGGACCCACAAACCCTTCGGCAATGGCGGCGGCGATGATGTTCGCGGCATATTCGGCTGGGCGCTGGGCGGTGTAGCCAATTTCGGAGCGGGCAATTTCAAAAATAAACGCGCCCGCGTTAATTTTATTTGCGGCGCGGAACATTGCCCGCGCGGCATGATAAGACAATGCCCGCAAGTTAAACGCTGGCGTTGTAAAAGTCATTGGCGCATCGCCGCGCCCACGCGCCATGTATAAGTCGTGAATAGACGCGGGGATAACGCCCAACTCTAAGGCGGCGCAGCGGATGAGGTAACGCGCCCAGCCTGAAGTTAAGTCTGAAGCGAGCGCCGAGCGTTCTACCAGTTTGCCGACATGTTTCCGAAATGTATTTGCGTCTAAAACTTTTACGCTTGTCCCTTCTACGGATATGCTGTTTTCAACCAGCGCGATTAATTCGTTGATGTGGTTTGACATTTGATTCTCCTCAATATATCGTATCAACTTGATTATATCTTGAATTAAACGATATAATTGCAAGCGCGAAACAAATTGAAAAAAATAGCGTATATCTTTGGCAGGAGGCTCCCATGAGCGATTTTTTTGAAAAAGTAAGCAATCAGGTTGACCCGTTTAAGAAACTGGCTTCGTATATTCCAGGCTTTAGCGGATATGTTGAACGGCAAAATCGCCGCGATGCAGACGCCCTCTTGCGAGAAACGGTGGCGCGCCGTTTTGAAGAACAATGGAAGCGCGTTTCTAACTTGCAAACCGAACTTGTGAGCGCCGGCATGATTAAGTATGTGGATGATGTGGAAAAAGCGGCAGTGGCTTTACGCACATTCATTGACAAAATTAGCGCCGCGGCGCGCGGATATTCAGGGTTGTTTGACGCCGTTAAAATCAACGAAGCCGAGTTGGAAAAAATTTATCAATTTGACGCCGCCTTTTTTGATTTAGCCGAACAAGTAAAAAGCGGCGTAGATAATTTAGAAGCCAGCCTAAGCGATGAAGAAGCTTTGCCTGCCGTGATTCGTAATTTAACCTCCGTAGCGCGTTTGGCTGTGGAAACGTTTGACCGCCGCTCGGAAGTTGTGACGGGAAGTTAAGACATTGAACCGCCGACTGCCGACGAGCGATATTGTTCGGCGGTCGGCAGTCGGTTTTCAAACAATATGTGGCATGAATATATCAACGCAACCTCTGTTGACGAGGTAATTCAAATCCTCGCTGAAAAACGCGAGCGCGCGCGCGTTATTGCCGGCGGCACCGATTTGATTCTTGAACTTGAACGCGGCGTGCGCACAGGGGTAGAAACGTTAATTGACGTAAGCAGAATTTCTGAATTAAAAAAAATAACGATAGACGAAGACGATGCGATTCATCTCGGCGCGCTGGTTACGCATAACGATTGCGCCTCCAATCGTTTGATTCGCAGACGCGCTTATCCATTGGCGCGCGCGGCATGGGAGGTGGGCGCGCCGCAAATTCGTAATCGCGGCACAATTGCGGGCAATTTAATTACAGGCTCGCCCGCCAACGACACCATTACGCCCTTAATGGCGCTTGGCGCAAGCGTTCGGTTGCTTTCAAAAAACGGCGAAAGAACAATTCCGCTTAAAGCGTTTTATACGGGCGTGCGTAAAAACGTTATGCAAGCGGATGAAATGTTGGTGGATATTTCTTTCCCCGCAATGAAAAAATCGCAGCGCGGCGCATTCATCAAACTAGCGCTGCGGCGCGCGCAGGCAATTTCTTTGGTAGATGTCGCGCTTCTTCTCGATTTCAAAGCCGACACTGTCAAATCGGCGTCTATCACGCTTGGCGCGGTGACGCCCATCATTACTCATGCCGCGCAAGCCGAAGCGTTTTTAACGGGCAAAAAATTAACCGAGAAAAATATTTTGCAAGCCGCCGAACTTGCCATGCAATCGGCAAGCCCAATTGACGATGTGCGCGGCTCGGCAAGTTACCGCCGCGAAATGGTCAAAGTCGCCGTCAAACGCGGCTTGACGATGATTCGCGACAATCAACAAGAAACAGGAATGCCTAAAAAACCCATTTTGTTAGATGCGCAAACGCTGGAAGCCAAACCGCGCACCCTATCTGAATTTCCAAAATTAAATATTGAAACGACCATTAATAATAAAAAGTATTCAATTCATACAGGGTACGAAAAAACGCTCTTGCGCTTCTTGCGTGAAGATGTGAACTTAACTGGCACAAAAGAAGGTTGCGCCGAAGGCGAATGCGGCGCTTGCACAGTGTTCTTAGATGGGCAAGCGGTGATGTCGTGTTTAGTGCCTGCGCCGCGCGCCCACCATGCCGATATTGTGACCATTGAAGGGTTAGCGTCTACTTTTACTCCTAGCCACTCAGGAGAAGAGAATCGGTTGCACCCCGTGCAAGAAAAATTTATTGAACATGCCGCGGTGCAATGCGGCTACTGCATTCCGGGTTTTATCATGTCTGGCGCAAAATTGTTAGAAGAAAAACCAAACCCAACCAAAGCCGATATTGAGCAAGCCATCACTGGAAATTTATGCCGATGCACTGGCTATTACAAAATTGTGAGCGCGATTCACGACGCGAGCAAAATGAAAGCATGAGGTTTTATGGGCAAATATCAAAGTCTATCAAAAAAAGTTGTGAAAGAAAAAAACAGAGGCGTGCATGTGGCTTGGCGCGGTATTGGATGTATTATGATGCTCATCGTCCCCGCTATTTCTATAGCGGCGGCTGTGCTAACTATTGATTATGGCTTAGATAATCGCTGGGCAATTCCATACCAATTACTTGGCTTTCCGCGTTACCCCAATTGGTTTTACGCTTCAGACGGTTTAATGCTACTCCTCAGCCCCATTACCAACACCAGACATTTTTACGCCTACGCCGTAACTAGCCTTTTGTATATAATTTTGCTTGGCGGGGTTATGTCAGTGGTGTATGCATTTATCTATCGCCTCGTCGGACCGCCGCGTTACGGTCCATTAGATGTGCCTCCTCCAAATGTTAAGTTCAAAAAATACAAACGATAAAATGCCCGAAGTCATTGGTCAATCTCATCATCGTATAGATGCGCGCGGAAAAGTCACTGGCGAAACGCCCTACTCCGGCGATTTGCGCCGCGCTGGCATGTTGCACATGAAGATTCTCTTCGCCGAGCGCCCACATGCCAAAGTGAAACATATTAACTTAAGCAAAGCGCTCGCTTCGGAAGGCGTTGTGGCTATTTTCACCGCAAAAGATGTGCCTAATAACGAATACGGTTTGCAAATTCCAGACCAGCCTGTTTTTTGCGGACCTGGCTCATCCAAGCCTTATACCGATATTGTCCGCTTTGTTGGCGACCAAATTGCCGCAGTGGTGGCAAACACCGAGCAACAAGCCCATGCCGCGCTGAAGTTAATCGAAGTGGATTATGAGGATTTACCGCCTCTGACTGACCCTCTATCTGCTATGCGCGCGGACGCGATTCTCTTACACCCCGACAGGGGCGATACAAACGTTTGCGTGCATTACAAAATTCGCAAAGGGAATGTAGAAGAAGCCTTTGCCCAAGCCGATGTCATTGTCGAGGGCGAGTATCATACTCCAGTGCAAGAACATGCCTACCTCCAGCCTGAAGCGGGTTTAGCGTATATTGACGAAAATGGATTAATAGCGGTCGAATCGGCGGGGCAATGGACTCATGCAGATAGAAAATCTATTGCTCATGCTTTAGATTTACCCGAAGAAAAAATTCGCGTGATATACCCTGCCATTGGCGGGGCGTTTGGCGGGCGTGAAGATTTATCGGTTCAAATTCCGTTGGCGCTAGCGGCATGGAAGTTACAAAGACCGGTAAAAATTATTTGGTCGCGGCGCGAATCTATCATTGGGCATGGCAAGCGTCATGAAATTTTCCTCAAGGCAAAATGGGGAGCCACCAAAGACGGCAAATTAATCGCCGCTGAAAACGAAATCATTGGCGATGGCGGCGCTTATATGTACACCACCAATAAAGTCTTAGGAAATTCCGCCATTACCTCTACGGGACCTTATTTCATCCCCAATGTCAAAACGGATGTGTATGGCGTTTATACCAATAATATCCCCGCCGCCGCATTTCGCGGGTTTGGCGCGCCGCAAGCCTTGTTTATGGCTGAAACGCAAATGAATAAGTTGGCTGAAAAACTCGGCATAGACCCTGTTGAGTTTCGGTTGAAAAACGCTTTGCGAGACGGCGACACAATGGGCGTTGGCACGCCTGCGCCAAACCCTGTGAGCATTGTGCAGTGTATTGAAGCGGCAAGAGATAAGTTTAAGTGGAAAAAACGACGGCAGACAACAGACCGAAGACCGCAGAAAAAAATCCGTCAGCCGTCCGTTGTACGTGGTCGGGGTTTTGCCGCTGGCTTTAAGAATGTCGGTTTTTCGTTTGGCTATCAAGAAAATTGTTGGGCAAAAGTAGAAATTTATGGCAATGGAAAAATTGAAAAGGTGATTTTGCATCACGCTGGGGCAGAAGTGGGGCAGGGCGTTCATACTGTCATGATTCAAATGGCGGCGCACACTCTAAACGTGCCGACAGACATTATTGAATTGAAGACTTCAGACTCTGCCACACAAGAAAACCCAGGTTCCGCTTCCGCTTCACGATTAACCTTTATGGCGGGGAACTCCATCAAAGGCGCGGCGGAATTGGCTTTAGAAAAATGGAAGAATGAAGAACGACCTGCAGTGGCTGAATTTAAGTATCTTGCTCCGCGCACAACGCCAATGGATAAAGAGACAGGGTATTCCACACCGAATTTTCAATATGCGTATGTAGCGCAAGCCTGCGAAGTGGAAGTGGATACGGAAACAGGTCATGTAAGAGTGAAGCGTATCTTATCTGCCGATGATGTTGGCAAAGCCATTAACCCCGACTTAATCGTCGGGCAAATTGAAGGGGCAATTGTGCAAGCGCATGGATACGCCGTTTTAGAAGACTTTAAAACCAAAGGCGGCAAAGTATTAACCGACCAACTCAGCACCTATTTATTGCCTACGATTTGGGATATTCCTGAAAAAGTAGAATCGGTTTTGGTAGAAATTCCGGACCCAAATGGACCATGGGGAGCGCGCGGCGTGGGCGAATTGCCTTATCTCCCTGTTGCGCCTGCCATTGCGGCGGCGATTCATGACGCCACAGGCGTTTGGATTGATGAATTTCCATTCACGCCTGAACAAGTGTTAAGGGCGTTAGGGAAGATAAAGTAGTTGAGAATGTTTGTTTAGGAGAATCCATTGAATATTTTAGATGCGCAAAAAGATATGCGTTATGGCTATTTGGGCGGCGGCGTTGGAATGTTCGTCTCAGGCGCGGTGTGGGCGTTAGCTGGAGTCATTGCCGTTTACGGAGAAACAAAACAGGCAATATGGGCGTTGTTGATTGGCGGCGCGCTTATTGCTCCTATGAGCGGAATAATTACAAAGGCTTTAGGTCGCCCTGATAGAGGAACTCAAGGAAACCCATTGATGGGGTTAGCCATGGAAGGCACGCTTTGGTTGGTTTTTTGTTTGCCTTTAGCCTATCTCATTTCACAAATGAACCCTTTGTGGTTTTTTCCTTCAATGCTTTTAGTCATTGGCGGGCGCTACCTAACTTTTTCCACTGTGTATGGAATGCGCCTTTATTGGGTATGCGGTTTATTGCTCGCGCTGGCGGGGGGAGCCTTGGCGTATTTCAATATCGCATTTAATCTTCAACCGTTTGCAGGAGCGTTGATTGAATTAACGCTAGCCCCATTTGCATTTATACAAGGTCGCAAAGAAGAAGAAAACTCAAAGTAAAAAGAACAAGACACCGCTATTAAGAACCCTTGTCTGATTAAATGCCATTCCCCTACCTTGACGAAACCAAAGCATTAAACGAATCTACCCGTAAAGAAGCGGTAGGCTCGTTTATTCAACTCTCAGATGGCATCGCGCATTATCAATTAGGCGGGCATGAAAATGGCGATGTAGTTGTTTTGGTTCATGGTTTTTCCGTCCCATTTTTTATTTACGACCCCACGTTTGAATTTTTATCTAAGCAAGGTTTTCGGGTATTGCGATATGACTTATTCGGGCGCGGCTTTTCCGATAGACCCAATCTCAAATATGATATTCATCTGTTTGTCAAACAACTCAAAGAATTGTTAGACGCGCTAAACTTCAGGAACATATATTTGGTGGGGTTATCTATGGGCGGACCCATTACGGCAAAATTTATTGAGCGATACCCGCGCTACGTCTCCAAACATGTTTTGATTGACCCCGCCGGCGCAAAGCCAATAGAACTATCAACGCTGTTGAAGATAGTCAAAACTCCAATCATCGGCGAACTCCTGCTTGGTCTGTTTGGAAGCGAAAATATGATTAAGTCTGCGGCTTCAGATTTATTTACCCCCGAACTCGTCGAACATTTTCAAAAACAGTATGCAATCCAAATGCAATATAGCGGATTCAAACGCGCCATTCTTTCCACCATGCGGAACAACATGCTCGCCTCATTTTTAGAAGTTTATGAGCAAATTGGAAAATTACGCAAACCGACATTACTATTTTGGGGCAAGCAAGATACTACCGTGCCATTTGCGCATAGCGAAATTATTTTGAAAGCCATTCCACATACTGAATTTCACGCCATCGAAAATTGCGGGCACATTCCACATTATGAAAAACCAAACGAAGTGAATCCGATTTTGTTAGAATTTTTGAAGAGGAAAGATGAATAAGCAAAATATCCAAACGTTATTCAAATACAACCAATGGGCAAACGGAAAAATTTTCGCCGCCGCTTCAAACCTGACCAGTGAGCAGTTTCTTGCTTCGGCGGCATTTCCTCACGGCGGCATTCGCGGCACATTGACGCACGCCTTATTTGCCGAGTGGATTTGGCGCAACCGCTGGCAGGGCGTTTCTCCGACCGTGAAATTCAAACCAGAAGATTTTCCCACTTTTGAGGCTTTGCATACCCGCTGGTTAGAAGAAGAAAAAGAATTAATGAAATTTGTCGAAACGGTTTCAGACGAACAATTAAACTCGCCGTTTCAATATACCTCCACCGAAGGCGTAAAGTACGAAAATATTTTATGGGAATCGATGTTGCATGTGGTCAATCATGGCACGCAACACCGGGCGGAAGCCGCCGCCATGTTAACGGAGTTTGGTCATTCGCCTGGCGATATTGACATGATTCTATTTTTTAGAAAAAAGATTTAACGAGATGATGAACAAAATAAAAAATTACATATACCGTAACCGCCACAATTTGGCTGTTTTCGTTTTGCTGAACTTTGCCTGCCTAGCGTGCATTGCGCTCGTCGCCGCCCGCGTAGCCTATACCGACTCCACAAGACATTCGGGATTAATTTGGAATCTCTTCCTTGCCTGGATTCCGTTTATCCTCGCATATTTTGCTCACGCTATTTCTTGGAAAAAAATAACCCTCTACATTGGCCTCCCAATAATCGCCTTTTTGTGGCTTATCTTCTTTCCTAATGCGCCTTACATGCTAACCGATTTGCAAGACTTAGCCCGCGCAGGCGGAGTCGGCGCGCCGCTTTGGTATGATGTCATCATTGTCGTCTGGTGTTCATGGACAGGCGCCCTGCTTGGGATTATTTCGCTTTACTTAATGCAAGATATTATTTTCCGCGCCATCAATCGGTGGGTGGGCTGGGCGTTTGTTTTTATCATTTCCGCCGCCAGCAGTTTTGGCATGTATATTGGCAGATTTGTGAGATTAAACTCATGGGACATTTTGCAAAACCCCTCCGAAACGGCAATGGAAATTTTAGGCATAGTCATTGACCCAAGTATGCGCCTCGCCGCGTTCACCGTGTTATACACGGTTTTCTTCTTATTTGTGTTTTTGCTTTTATATTCATTTAGCCACATGCTGGTAGAACAAACTGTCAGAGCGCAAGAAACTTCAGAGCAATTGGCTTCTACACAACCATCAAGTTCGATTTCATAATTTCTTTCCTCTTTCTTCTTTCACTTGATTACTGAAAACCGCTCTTAATTCTGATAGCCTTTGCAAGCAATTGAAAGAAAAGATATTTACACTTGCCTCAACTTGGAGGTAGTTATGGAAAACTTATATCGGCAAATTTATCCATCTCGGTTTCGCCTCGCGCTTTTTGCTTTGCTATGCGGAGCAACCGTATTTTCGTTTATCCTGTTTCGGTTGCGCGCCATCCTCAGCGGTTCGGATGAATACGCCTTCTTAATTTGGAATATTTTTCTAGCGTGGATTCCGCTTGGGTTTGCCTACGCCGCCGAATTATTTTCATGGAATCGAAAAACGCTTTTGCTGATTATGCCGTTGGCGGCGTTTCTGTGGCTTTTGTTTTTTCCAAATGCGCCTTACATTCTTACAGACTTGTTTCATTTAAGTTGGAAAAAATCTGGCGATATACCAATTTGGTTTGATACCCTTATGCTACTATGGTTCGTATGGACAGGTTTATCGCTCGGTTTAATTTCTATGTTTATGATGCAAAACATCATCCGCAGAGAGTTTGGCAGAATCGCAAGTTGGTTATTTGTATTATCCGTTGGTTTTCTTGCTAGCCTCGGCATTTACATCGGTAGGTTTTTGCGATGGAACTCGTGGGATGTGTTATTTAATCCGCATGACCGTTTCGTTGAATTATTGTATTATTCAAGCAATCCTAGTTTACAATCAATCATGTTCATTGGTATATTTTCCGCTTTGTTTATTTTTATCTATATCAGCATTTATACTTTTGGTTTACTCCTACAGGAACAAATTCAAAAAACATGAAACCTTTAATCGTCATTCGCGGCGGCGGCGACCTTGCGACTGGAATCGCATTGCGCTTGCATCGTGTTGGCTTTCAAATTGTCATTCTCGAATTAGATAAACCGCTTGCAGTCCGCCGCACGGTTTCATTTTCAGAGGCGGTGTATGAGGGGGTGCAAACTGTCGAAGGCGTAGTCGCGCGGTTGGCGTCGGCAGACCAGTTTCAAGTCACAATGGAAGCGGGCGAAATTGCAGTCATCGTTGACCCGCAAGCCAACATCTTAAGAAATCAATTCTTAACCAGCCCGCAAAATACATTTTTGATTGACGCCCGACTTTTGAAAACCGAACCTGAACCTTTACCTGTGGAAGTTGCGCTTCATATCGGACTTGGACCCGGGTTTACCGCGGGAGCCGATTGCCACGCCGTGATAGAAACGCGCCGCAGTCATACATTGGGCAGGGTTTATTGGCAAGGACAAACGCAAGCGGATAGCAAACAACCTGATGGCGATGCGCGGCGCGTATTGCGCGCGCCCGCCAATGGAAACATAGAAGCCTTAAAACAAATTGGCGATTTTTGTAAAGCCGGCGAAAAAATTTGTTTGATAAATAATCAAGCGGTCGTTAGCCCGTTTGATGGAATCTTGCGCGGGTTAATTCACCCCAAAGTAGATGTGACAGAAGGTATGAAAATTGGCGACGTGGACGCCCGTAATGACCCCAATTCAATTCATTTGATTTCAGATAAATCGTTAGCGGTGGCTGGCGGCGTGTTAGAGGCTGTGTTTAGTAAATTAAAAGATAACGACTAACCTTTTGCTATGAGCATTTCACGGTCAAAAATGGAAGGGTTGGTGTATAACCCTTCGCGTAAATATGTGCGAGCGAGTTCAACGTCGCGTAAAATTTTTTGAATGTTTTCGTATTCCGAGTCGCACAATAATACGCCGACATTCGCTTTCATGTCTAAATCATGATGGCGATTATCTATAAAGCGCTTCATGTTGTCTTTTACGCGCGAGGCGATTTTAAGCGGGGCTTCGGGGCTGGGAATTTCTTCGATTAATGTAAAAAATAAATAATGCGCGCTCGACCATGCCATTGTGTCGGTTGGGCGAAGCGTCATCCGAAATTGGTCGGCAAGTTTGCGTAAAAAAGATTCATATTCGCTTTGGGTAATTTGGGTTTTGAGTTTAGGCAATTGGTCTACTTCGGCAAATAGCACCCCAAACCGTCGGAACGCGCTTTGTTTGATTCGTTCTAAAGAAAATGTAAGGCGCACATTGAAAAACGAATAGGAATATAAGCCTGTGATTTTATCGTGAGAGGGTTCATTCAGCGCGCCTTGCGTGGCTTGCAACCGTTGCACCAGATTGCTAAGTTGGTTAATATCCACAGGTTTAAGCAAAAGCAAATCGGGCTCTACGGGTAAGGTATCTGCCATAGGGGCATAGGCTGTGATAACAACCACCGGCACGCGTTTTAAGCGTTCGTCATCGCGCATGTTTTTTAGAATATCTATCCCGCTCATTCTGGGCAATTGCAAATCGAGCAAAACGATATCTGGCGTGAGCGCGCCCAAGCGCTCCATGGCGTCTTTGCCGTCTAGCACGATTTCGGTGTGATACCCCGCCACATCTAGCACATGCCGAAATAAAGCGACAATATCGCGGTCGTCTTCAATAATTAAGGCGATGGGCTTACCCATGAGGATATTATACGCCTTAAGTGTTTTTATGTTGAAATTATTTTTTTGATTATTCCGCATGTATAATAACCATATTCGTTTATCTCAGCGCTACAAGGACTTAAGCCATGTTTAGTGCAGACAGTAAGGAGTATTTGGTGACTTTGTTTGAATACGCGCCAATTTCGCTTTGGGAACAGGATTTTAGCCGCATCAAAACTTTGTTTGACGAGCTGAGAAAACAAGGCGTAGAAAATTTAGATTCGTATTTAGATACGCGCCCCGAATTTATAGATATATGTATGCAGGCAATCAGAACGCTGAACGTCAATCGGCAGACGGTTTCAATGTTCAAAGCCCCATCGAAGGAAAGCTTTCTTGCAAATTTGAATTTGGCGCTGCGCGATGGAATGCGGCGTCACTTTCGAGACGAATTGCTCGCGCTGTGGAGGGGAGAGGTCAAGTGGGCGGGCGAAGGAATCAACTATACCCTTGACGGCGAAGCGTTAGACATTATCTTGCATTGGCGCATTTTGCCAGAGCATGAAGAAAAATGGGACAAAGTCTTAGTTACCATTGAAGATATTACTGCTAGAAAGCGCGCTGAAAAGCGGTTAGAAAGTTTATTTGAATCTTCGCCGATTTCGTTATGGGAAGAAGATTACAGCGAAATTAAAAAATATTTTGACGCGCTTCGCGCGCAAGGCGTTACCAGTTTTGACGATTATTTGCGCGAACACCCCGAAGCCGCGCTTCATTGCGCTTCTTTGATTCGCGTGTTAAACGTCAATCAAAAAACGCTTGAGTTATTCGGCGCATCGTCTAAGCGCGAATTGCTCAACAACTTAAGCCAAGTGTTTCGTGACGAAATGGGGGATTCCTTTGCCAAAGAATTAATTGATTTATGGAACGGCAAATTAGCCTACGAGCGCGAAGCGGTCAATTATTCGCTGAGCGGCGAACCGATAAATATTTTGTTGAACTTCCGTGTGATGCCGGGTCATGAGAATGATTTTGCGTGGGTTAGCGTGGCGATTCAAGATATTACCGCTCGAAAAAAAGCCGAAAATTATTTACGCTATCTCGGCACGCATGACGTGATGACGGGATTATATAATCGCGCTTATTTTGAAGAAACAATCGCAAAACTTGAAACCAACCGCGTAGAGCCAATTAGCATTGTGATTCTTGATTTGAATTATCTTAAACAAGTTAACGATACTTACGGTCATCAAGCGGGAGATAAATTAATTCGCCGCATTGCCGAAGTTTTACATGCGGCGGCGGACAATAAATATTTCACGGCGCGCATTGGCGGCGATGAGTTTGCAATCATCTTGCCGAACGAAGACGCAGAATCAGCCGATGAGTTTATTAAGCATATTCAAGCGCTGGTTGAAATGAACAATAAGTTTTATCGCGAGCCTTTGTTAAGCGTTTCAATAGGCGCCGCCACCAGCGCTCCTGAATTGAGCCTTGAAAAAGTCATCAGCCTGGCAGATGATGTGATGTATAAGAACAAAGGCGAGCATCACCGCCGCCGCAAAAATGACCCAAAAATTTAACCCCGCGCGTTTTGATTGCTTTTCTATTCGCCGCCACCCTCACCGTGACTTTATTCAACAAGTCCTTGCTTCTACGTTTGATTCCGTTCGCCCATATTATGTTGTAAAAACACATTTACAGAAACATGATATTCCCGCCGCAAAGCGGCTATTTGCTTTTGGATTAGGAAAAGCGGCGTTGGCGATGACCCACGCCATTGCGGATGAAATTTCATTAACCGACTCGCTTATTGTTACCAAACACGCTTCGCAACCTAACTTTCAGCCTGCTGCTGTTTTATTGGGCGGTCATCCCATCCCCAACAGATTGAGCCTGCAAGCGGGCGTTGAGGCAAAAAAATTTGTATCGCGCTTGAAAAAAGACGATTTGCTAATTTGCTTAATCTCAGGCGGCGGCTCGGCATTACTGACTGCGCCCACCATACCATTAGATGAATTGCAACGCCTCACCGCCGCATTGTTAAAATCGGGTGCAAGTATAGACGAAATAAACACAATCCGAAGGCATTTGGATGAATTAAAAGGCGGGGGATTGATTCAACTGGCAAATGGCGCGAAGATTATTAGTTTAATTCTTTCAGACGTGGTCGGCGATTCATTGGAGGCGATTGCTTCAGGAATTACCGCGCCAGACTCAACGACAAAAGAAGATGCGATGCAGATTTTGAGTAAATACAAACTCGGCAATAAAATTTACGCATGGAAAGAAACCCTAAAAGCGGATAACCCGCTGTTTGAGCGAGTAGAAAACAGAATTATCGCGGGCAATTCCACCGCTTTAGATTTTGCGCGTAGCCAAATCAGTAAGATATGGGGAGAAAGCCAAGTAAAAATTATCAATAACAGACTACAAGGCGAAGCCAGCGAGGCGGGAGTAGAAATTGCAAAACGGTTCAAAACCGCTTTGCAAACCATGCCGCGCCCCTTTTGCTTGTTGGCTGGGGGCGAAGCGACTGTCACAATCAGTGGGGAAGGCAAAGGCGGGCGGAATCAAGAACTCGTATTAGCGGCTGTGGATGAACTATCGGGCTTGGAAAATGTCATGCTCATTTCCATCGCTAGCGATGGCGAAGATGGACCAACAGACGCGGCAGGCGCTGTGGCGACAGGCGAAACCGCCGCACGGGCTGAGGCGCTTGGGTTGGCGGCGGCAGATTACAAGTTCAGAAACGATGCGTATCATTTTTTTTATCCGCTGGGCGATTTAATCAAAACAAATCCCACAGGCACAAATGTCAATGATTTTGTTTTTTGTTTTGCTTTTTAATTTAATTGCCTTTCGCCGCACTTGACGATAAAAAAAGCCCCGCCGAAGAGGGCGGGGGGCGTTCAAATCATTTATGCGTTTGCGCTTCTGCCAAACCATGTTCGCCATTCTTCTTTTTCCCACAAAACAAGAATAGGCGCGGCGACAAAAATAGATGAGTATGTTCCGCTTAGCAAGCCCACTAACAAGATAACGGCAAATTCTTGCAATGTCACCCCGCCGAATAAAGCAAGCGCTAATAGTAAAAATTCTACGGTCATTAATTGGGTGTTGATGGAGCGCTGCAGGGTTTGCACAATCGAATGATTGACCAGTTTTTCGTATTCAAGCCTGCGTAAGACATTTGCGTTTTCGCGGATGCGGTCGAAGACTACGACTTTATCTTGCACAGAAAAACCAATGACGGTTAATAGCGCGGTTAAGAATAGCGCGTCCATTTGCCAGCCAAAATATCGCGCGCCAATACCCGCTATGCTAAAGACGACCGCTACGTCGTGAATCATTGCAATGACGGCGCAAATGCCATAGCGAAAGGCGTTTTCAACTTTACGAAACGCCACGCTGATGTAAATAATCACGCCTAACGCCGCGACTGCAATGGCTAAAAGAGCGCGCGAGGCGACTTGCGCTCCAATACTCGGACCTACGCTGTCAAATTGAATCACGGCGATATCGGCGCCTGTTTCGGTTTGAAGCGTTGACAAAATTTGGTCGCGGACTTCGTTGGTTAAGAAAGAAGAACGGATTAAGAACGTGCCCGAATCGGTTGTAGTGATTTGCGCGTCGTCAATGCCGTTCGCTTCGTAAACCCTAAAAACGCTTTCGGCGCTTGGCGCTTCTGCGTTTGTAAATTGCAATTCAAAAAGACTACCGCCCGTAAAATCAATCGAAAGGGGTAAACCGTCTATGGCTAGAAATATCAAGCCTGGGATGATGACAAGAAGCGAGAGTAAAAAGTAATAGTATCGTTTGCCGAGAATATCAATCATGTTATATCCTTAATTCATGAAAGATAAACGGAGACGTAAAGATTTTTATCTCTGTTTATCTTTGTTTGTCTCTGGGTTAAATTCCAAACCAGCGTTCAAGATTTTGCGGTTTGAAAGCCCGTAAGAGAATGACCAGCAATGTGCGTGTGACGTAAATGGCGGTAAATAGCGAGATGATAACGCCAAGCGCGAGGGTGAGCGAAAAGCCTTTTACAATGGTCGCCCCAAATGCAGAGCCAAACCAGAAAAGAATAACAGAGGTGATGAGGGCGGCTAGGTTTGAGTCTCGAATGGAAGACCATGCGCGCGTCCAGCCTTGGTCTACGGCATGATTCAGCGTTTTGCCGTTTCGCAATTCTTCTTTCATGCGTTCAAAGATTAAGATGTTCGCGTCTAACGCGGCGCCTGTGCTGAGTAAGAAACCTGCAATGCCCGGCAAGGTGAGGGTGAAATGAAACCACTTAAAGACGGCGAATGTAATTGCGGCGTAAATTAAGATGGAAAATACAGCAGCCACTCCGGGCAGGCGATAGTAAATGAGCATAAATAACGCCACAATCGTCATGCCAATTAAACCCGCCATTAAGCTTTTACTTAATGAATCTGCGCCGAGCGTTGGACCAATAATGCGGGTTTCTACAATTTTTAATGGAACAGGCAATGAGCCATACCGAAGTTGAATAGCAAACGCATTGGCTTCCTCATAGGTAAAATCGCCGCTGATAGAGCCTTGCCCGCCGTAAATTGCATCTTGAATAATTGGAGAGGAAATGACTTGTTTATCAAGGGTAATGGTGAGAGGTCTGCCGACATTGGCGGCGGTGTAATCGCCAAAAATTTGCGCGCCGGTTGGTTTTAGGATGAAATTAATTAAGTATTCACTAGTGAGAGGGTCTTGCCCAACGCTCACCGAGTCAATTTCGGAGCCCGTGAAAATGGTGTGATACACCGTTTCGCCTTCTGCCGCTTCTGTGGTTTCGCCTGTGGCGCTGTAATCGGTTAGTAAAACTTCGCCCACTTGCGGGTAGTAGTCGCCCGTATCTACAAATTCAAGCAGACCTGTTTGTTGAATCGTCGCCAAAACCGATTCGGCATCTTCCAAACCTGGGAATTCTCCTACAATGCGGCGGTCGCCTGCCACGGTAATTACATTTTCGTTCACGCCTAAAGCGTCGGTGCGTTGTTGCACAATTTGACGGGCAACGTCCATTGACGCGGCGTCTATGCTTTGTTCTGCAGGAATATCGGCTTCAAGCAACACTTGTAACCCGCCTTGCAAATCTAATCCGAGTCGCGGTTCAACGTTCCTTGAAAACAGCAGTTCGTTGCTAGCGCTCAACGGGTTAGGGATTTCAATTTGATGGCTCAGGTCTACCCACACAGCCAAGGCGACCACAGCCACAATGAGAATAATACGATTGGTTAAGTTACGAATCATGCGTTAAGAGTTCTCCATCCACGAAAATGCCAGCCTATGGCTGGCGCGGGAGAGATTATACTCTTGTTGGTAATTTTATGCACGCTTTATGCAATCTTATATAATAACTTCCTAAACATCAATTACAATTCCCTAGTCCTCTAATTGCGAATTCCCTTATGACCTCCTCCCTCGCCCTCGTGACTGGCGCCGCCCATAGACTTGGCAAAGCCTTTGCGTTATCCCTTGCAAGCATGGGATATTCAATTGCTTTGCATTATCGCGGCTCGGCAGACGAAGCCAAAAAAACCGTCAAAGAAATTCGCGCTTTGGGCGTAGATTGCATTCCCATCCGCGCCGACTTAACCAAACCAGAAAAAATTGAATTTTTATTTTCACTGGTAGATGAATTCAAACAACCCTTAAGAGTCGTGGTCAACTCTGCGGCGGTGATGCCCGTTGGCAAAGCGGCTGAACTTGAATTAAAAGATTGGAATAATGCGGTTGACTTAAATCTGCGTGCGCCGTTTTTAATTTCACAACACGCCGCCAAGCGAATGACGAGTGGCGGATTAATTGTCAACATCACTGATATTGGCGCAAACAAAACATGGAGTCGCTATCCGTCTTATACAGTTAGCAAGGCGGGTTTAGAATCTTTGACAAAAATTTTAGCCAGAGCCTTTGCCCCAACCATTCGAGTCAATGCCATTGCGCCAGGTTTAGTTTTGCCGTCTGATGTTGTCAATGAAGAAACATGGAATAAACTTGTAGATAAACTTCCGCTCAAACGCGCCGCTAGGTTAGACGAACTGATATCTTCTCTCGAATTTCTAATCAAAAACGAGTATATTACTGGTCACACACTTGTTGTAGATGGCGGCTATTCCTTAATTTGACCTTAGACCTTAGACCTTAGACTTTAGACCTTAGACGATAAACGCTTTCTACTCCCCACTCACTATTACCTATTCACTATCTACTATTCACTATCCACTATTCACCATTCACCATGAACTTCAAAAAACTTTCCCCCGACCTCCTATTCTCTATTTTTCTAATTATCTTAAGTCTCTACTACTTCTCCAACTTTATCGATTCGTCTATCCCTCCATTTGAAGACGCCGCCATGATAATGCGTTACTCGCAGCATCTTGCAAACGGTCATGGCATTGTGTGGAACATTGGCGAAGCGCCTGTGGATGGCGCGACTGATTTTCTATTCATGGCCGTCGCCGCCGCATTAATTAAACTTGGTTTTACGGTGGGGCAGGCTGTGCGCGGCATTGGTTTTGTTTCGCATTTGCTTACTATTCTCATCATTTATTTCACAAACCGAAAAATTCATAACGGCAATATTCCCTTTTCATTTTTAAGCGGATTATATTTCGCAGCCGGAACTGGATTCTCTTATGTATCAGCCTACTTCGGGACTCCATTCTTCGCCCTGGCTGCCGCTTCAACTTGGACCTTCAGCCTGTTACTGATGAAGCGACAGAATCCTAGCCTGTGGCTGATTCTCGCTTTCTCTTTCAGCGGGCTCATCACTGGGCTCATTCGCCCCGAAGGAGTCATTCTGGCGTGTTTGATGTTGTTATCAATCATCGTCATGCGTGGACTCAAAAATTCAATTTCAATTATTGCCACATTTGGAATTGTCTTCTTAACCTTAGGCGGCGCATACTTTTTATGGCGCTGGGATTATTTCGGCTACCCATTGCCGAATCCGTTTTATAAAAAAGGCGATGGCGGCTGGAAGTGGGCTACCTTTTGGGTTTCATTAGGCAATACATTACGATTATCTTTGCCTGTTTTATTTGCGTTTATTTATGCCTTTCGTAATAAAGAGACGACCAAACTTGCGCTTGCTTATTTAATTCCTATAATCGGTTTTGCTTCTGCGTTTGGCTTGGTTTCGGATGAAATGAATTTTGGCGCGCGTTTTCAATATGCAACCGTTCCCATCGCGCTCATGTCGTGGATTCCGCTTGTCGGTAAAATAAATGTCGAAAAGCAGAATCAGATTTCCCTGCGAGAGCGAAGCGCGGTCTTTATTTCATTAATAGTTTTGTCTGCGACTCTTGTCTTTTATTCGTGGTATCAAAATTGCCATTTGATTTTGTATCAACAAACGTGCGACCGACCGTATGAACGCGATGGGCGTTTGGAAATGGCGCGCATGTTGGCGGATTATCGCGATAAGGGATATGTGATTGCGACCACCGAAGCGGGGTTGTTGCCGTATTATTCGGGCTGGGCGGCGATTGATACTTGGGGGCTAAACGACCAGTTTATTGCACACAATGGCGGCATAACCAAAGAATATTTAGATAGATATAAACCGCATATTATTATGTTTCATGATTATTATTCGCCGCTTGTGCCGCCAAAATTAACCGAAGAAAATTTGCGCCAGCGTTGGTTTAGTATGACGATTTTGTTAAAAACATACGCCGAAGAAAACGGTTATGTCCTTGCCGCTGTGTTTGGCGATAGCCCGTACGACACGCATTATTATTATGTTCGTCCCGATTTTGAAGATAGCAAACGTTTGATTGTGCAAATTTCTCAATTTAGAAATTATTTTTATCCGACAACTGGCAAGCGTTCTATTAATTATGCGGAAGTAACCATAGACGAAAGACCGTAGACCGTTTTTTGTTTTACTGTCTATCGTCCACCGTCTGCGGTCATTCATCAATCAACAAAGATTGGAGATTAGCCAATGTCTGAAACAACCGAACTCGCTGAAAAATTAAAATCTGAAGGAGAAAAGATGTTTGCGTTTTTCTCTAACTTGACGGAGGAACAATGGAACGTGAGCGTTTATACCGAAGGCGAAACATGGACGTTGCGAAATGTGCTTTCGCATTTTGTGACATCGGAACGCGGCTTGCTTAAATTATTTGAGCGCATTAGAACGACGGGCGAGGGCGCATCCGAAGATTTTTCGATTGACCGATACAATGCCGCGCAACAGCAAAAGACAAAAGACCTAACGCCCGCCGAATTATTAGAGCAGTACAAACAAGCGCGCGCCGAGTCGGTTGCTTGGGTTTTAGGATTAAAAGACGAAGAGCTCGAAATTAAAGGCAGGCATCCATTCTTAGGCGAGTCTATCCTTCGTGAAATGATTAAAATGTTATACATTCATCACATGAATCATTATCGTGATGTGAAAAGAGCAATGAAGTAATTAAGTAAACATGTGCGCAAATAAACAATTCCCTATTCCCTATGACCTATTCCCTATGACCTTAAGCCCCTTCAAACTCGAACGCTATTTTGCCAAATATGAATTCAACACAGAATTTACTCTGTGTTCTTCAGATTGTGAAGCCATGCCGATTTCCGAATTGCTCGCATTGGAAGAAGGCGCGGCGGAGAAATTTCAACATGTTTGGCTGGGATACACTGAATCGTTAGGCAGTCCATCGCTGCGGAATGAGATTGCAAAAATTTATAGCAAAATAAATGTTGAAGATGTCATCACATTTGCAGGTGCGGAAGAAGCGATTTATCTCTTCATGCACGCGGCTCTGACAAAAAATGACCACGTCATTGTGCATACGCCGCATTATCAATCGTTGAGCGAAGTGGCAAAATCACTTGGCTGTGAAATTTGCAATTGGCAAGCGCGTGAAGAAAACGGCTGGAGATTGGATTTGGATGAACTGAAAAGCCAGATTCAACTCAATACCAAAGCCATCATTATCAATACGCCGCATAACCCGACAGGATATTTAATGTCTCGCGCGGATTTTGAAGCGGTCAATCAAATTGCGCAAGAAAAAAATATTTTGCTGTTTTCAGACGAAGTTTATCGAGAATCTGAATATGATGCGACGCAACGTCTGCCCGCCGCATGTGACATTAACGAAAATGCTATTTCATTGGGCGTGACATCAAAAACGTATGGGCTGGCAGGTTTGCGAATTGGTTGGGTTGCGACGAAGAATAAGAAAATATATGACGCAATGGCAGGCTTGAAAGATTACACAACCATTTGTAATTCTGCTCCGAGCGAATTTCTTGCTGAAGTTGCGCTTCGTCATCGCCATAAATTAATTGCTCGCAATGTCGGAATTATAAAAAGTAATTTAGAAGTTATTGATGAACTTTTCACGCGTCATTCTGACCTCTTCACTTGGGTTCGTCCACAAGCAGGTTCAATGGGATTTCCAAAATTGCTAAAAGGAAATGTTGAAGAATTTTGTGATGACTTGGTCAAGCAGGCTGGAGTTTTGCTTTTACCTGCGTCTATGTATGGGGAAGAAAGCAATAACTTTCGCTTAGGTCTCGGAAGAAAAAATCTTCCACAGGCTGCACAAAGATTAGAAGAATATCTTTCTAAAACTATTAACAACTAACTACTCACTATTCACTACTCACTATTCACTACTCACTACTCACTATTCACCATTCACTACTCACTATTCACCATTCACCACTCACTATGACTTCTTTTATAAAACTTTCCAAACCCCTCACACTCCTTCTCGCCTCCTTGACCTACTTTCTCGGCTCAAGCATCCCTGCCTATCTTGGCGAACCATTCCAAGCGATACCATTCATACTTGGCTTGGTCGTCATTCTCTTCGCGCAACTGAGCATGAACTTTTTATCCGAAACGTTTCGCCCGCACAATGAACCGTTAATAGAAAATGAAACGCCGGCGAAGAAAGAAGTATTAAGGAATAATCTACTCTACGTTTCCGTTGCTTTAATTTCTACGTCTATCACGCTTGCTTATTTACTTATCGTTAATTACCAACCTCCCATATTCCCATTTATCTTACTTCTTGCCTTTGTCGTGCTTTATGCAGTCCCGCCATTTCGCTTCGTCAATCGCGGCTTTGGCGAATTGCTTTTATCTTTTCAAATTGCATATCTTGTTCCCGCGCTTGCTTTTGTTTTACAAACAGGCGAACTGCATCGTTTGCTTATCATATTAACAATCCCGCTCACGGCGTTAGCCTTGACTTATTTCCTAATGATCAACTTCGCCGCCTTCGCCGAAGACTCAAAATATGAGCGCAACACTATGCTGCGTTTGCTTACATGGCAAAGAGCCGTGCCGTTGCATCACAGCCTCATTGTCTTTGCATATTCCGTATTTGCGCTCATGCCGTTATTTGGCTTTTCATTTAACTTAATCTGGGCGTCGTTTCTCACGCTGCCGTTTGCAATTTTTCAAATCATTCAAATCCGCGCTATTGCCAACGGAAACCCGCCCAATTGGAAATTATTAACATCCACCGCTTTGATATTATTTGGATTAACCGTATATTTTTTGACATTAACTTTTTGGCTTCGCTAATTACAATTTACAAATTGCGATTTTTTCTATGCCTGAATTTTTGACTTTACTCCCGCCCGACGCCGCCCGACAAAAACTTCTTTCGCATCTTTCTTCGGGGATAGTGGCTTCTGAAACTGTCGCCGTCGCTTCATCGTTAGGCAGGGTGACCGCGCAAGATATTTTTGCGCCGCACCCATTGCCTCAGTTTTCACGCAGCGCCGTAGATGGGTACGCTGTTAAATCAAAAGACACATTTGGCGCAACCGACTCATTGCCAGCTTACTTAAACTTAATTGGCGAAGTTCCAATGGGCGAGGCGCCAGCCTTTGAAATTAAATCAGGTCAATGTGCATTGATTCATACAGGCGGCATGTTGCCCAATGGCGCCGATGCGGCGGTGATGCTGGAATATACCCAAATTGCACAAAGGAATGAAATTGAAATTTTCAAATCTGTTGCAGACGGGGAAAATGTGATTCGCATGGGAGAAGATATTGCCCAAAACCAATTGGCGCTTCCCAAAGGCACATTAATTCGCCCCGCTGAAATTGGCGGCTTAACGGCATTGGGGATTTTATCTTTGCGCGTAGCCAATTTAGTAAAAGTTGGAGTTATATCAACAGGCGATGAAGTAGTTGAACCAAGTCAAACCCCCAACATAGGGCAAGTGCGAGATGTGAACTCATATACGCTGTCTGCATTAATTCAAAAATATGGAGGCGAAGCAAAACGATACGGAATTATCAGCGACCAATTTGAGGCGTTGAAAGAGGCGGCGCTAAAAGCGCTATCGGAATGCGATGCGGTAATCATCACGGCGGGGTCATCTGCTTCCACACGAGATATGACCGCTGAAGTAATAAATCAATTAGGAAGCCCGGGCGTTTTAGTGCATGGCATTAACACGCGCCCCGGCAAGCCAACCATTTTAGGCGTGTGCAACGGCAAAGCGGTAATTGGCTTGCCCGGCAACCCTGTGAGCGCATTGGTGAACGGATATTTATTTGTGGCGCCAGTGATTGAAAAATTATTAGGCGTAACGCCAAAACCAAAAGCCAGCGTGCGAGCGACTTTGACTGTAAATTTATCGTCGCAAGCGGGCAGAGAAGATTGGTTTCCGGTGAAGTTGACGGTTAGCGGTCAGTCGTCAGCGGTTAGATATGAGGCTATTCCTATATTTGGAAAAAGTAATTTAATTTTTTCGCTAGCTTCCGCAGATGGCTTGTTAAAAATTCATGCGGACGCAACAGGTTTATCGGCTGGTGAAATTGTAGAAGTGATGTTGATATAAGATGGCAATTTATAGAATTTTATTGATTGAAGATGACCCGGCAATTGGACAAAGTCTGCTAGATGGTTTTCGTACACATGGCTTTGAGCCAAGTCTATGCACAACAGGCGAAAGCGGAATTGAATTTGTTAAAAAATATTCCCCGCATTTAATTCTTTTGGATATTCGCTTGCCTGACGGCTCTGGGTTTGATTTTTGCAAGCAAATGCGTTCGCTCGGAATTAAGCAGCCGATTATTATGTTGACGGCGCAAGGCGAAGAAATTGATAAGGTAGTTGGCTTAGAAGTGGGCGCAGATGATTATGTTACTAAGCCGTTTAGTTTGCGCGAATTAATTTCAAGGGTTCGCGCTCAGTTAAGAAGGAATTATGGCGATTACGCTTTAGTCGATTCGGCGTCAGTTGTAATCGCGGATTTAGTTTTAGATTCGACGACTGGTCAGGTAAGGCGCGGCGACGCTTTTATCTCATTAACGCCAATTGAATTTCGTTTGTTAAGTTATTTGGCGCGCCATCGCGGGCAAGCAGTGACGCGCGCCCAAATTGTAGAAGCGGTGTGGGGGTATGCGCCAGACTTGGAAAGCGAAAAATCTGTTAATGTGCATATTCGGCGCTTGCGCGAAAAAATCGAATTGCAACCGGAAGAACCGTCTATTATTTTGACTGTGCCAGGAATTGGTTATCGTTTGGTGGGGTAGATTACAGAATCTTAATCGCATCATAATCTGGTTGAAATCTTACGCCAATAAACTTACAGACAAGGCAATCCCTTGTCTGTATTTTTTAAGTTTGCCAGCGCATTGGTTGCCTTCAACATGTCAAAGGAGTTTTTTGTGGATAAACGCGCCGTCATTATTTTTATTACCGTTGGGGTTTTGGTCGTTTCTTTTGCGGGGTATTTGGGCTTTGCAACTACGCGCCAGCCTGAACCTACGCCTGCGCCTGATACGGTTTCAGTTAACCGTTGTGATGTGGAGCAAACTGTAGCCGCGCCTGGCAATTTAGAAAATGTGGGTTTAGCCAATGTAAATATGCCTACCGTTGGAAGGCTCTCTCAAATTTATGTGCGCGCTGGCGATGCGGTTCAGAAAGGGCAAACGCTAGCGGATTTAGACGCAGTAGCGAAATCAGAAGCGGAGTTGAAGTTAATTGAAGCGCAGGAAGAATTATATGAAAAACAAAAACACCGAACCGCATTAGATTATCCGCGCGCGACGGATGAATTTATTAAAGAATATCGCCAAAAAATCAAGTTGCAAAAACAAAAAGTGGAACTGTTAGAAGATGTGTATAACAACGCAATTGGTTCGGAAGCAAAGGCGATAGCGTTGAATGAACTCTCCAATGCAAAAAAAGAATTAGCCGAAATGGAAAACAATCTTAAGTGGTATTTAGGGCATCCAAGCGAAACGGATTTTTCTCTTGCGGATTCTGAGTTGGCTTTAGCCCAAGCGAAGTATGAAGCCGCGAAAGCGTTGCTTGAAAGCCTATCTATCACCGCTCCATTTGACGGCGTTATTTTAGAAGTAAACGCAGAAACTGGCGTGACGATTAACGCTGAAACAACCCTCTTTAAAGTTGGCGACCCAAAAGATTTAGAAGTGAAGGCGAATATCACTGAAGAAGATTTTCCAATTGTTTCAGTAGGGCAAGAAGCGGAATTATTCTTTGAAGCGCGCCCTGAACTTACCATTCGAGGGGTAGTCTCTCGCATTATTCCCCAACGCATTGAGGGCGGCGATAGCCCACTTTACGATATTTATATTACGTTAGATGAGATCCCTGATGGATTGGCAGACGGCATGACCGCTGATGTTGCCATTACCATTGCGAAACGAGAAAATGTTTTATGCTTGCCGCGCGCTGTGGCGCGCGCTTCGGCGGATAGCGTAACTATCGTCAAAGTGTGGGACGGAACTCAGGAAACGGAAAGAGAGATTACGGTCGGTTTACGCGGCGATACTTATGTGGAAATTATTTCTGGTTTGAACGAAGGGGAACAGGTGGTAACTCGATGAGCGAACCAATCATCCGCACAGAAAAACTTACGCGCGCTTATCAAGTGGGGGATAGTCCCGTCCTTGCGTTGCGCGCAGTGGATTTGACGGTTCACAAAGGCGAATTCATTTCATTGATGGGCGCCTCAGGGAGCGGTAAATCAACTTTATTAAATTTGCTCGGTTTGTTAGATCGCCCAACATCGGGAGAATATTTTCTCGAAGGCAAGCCTGTTTCGTCTTTGCGGCGAGATGAATTGGCTGATTTGCGCGGTAGGAGAATCGGTTTCATCTTTCAAAATTTTAATCTGCTAGCGCGGCTTTCAGCCTGGGAGAATGTCGCTTTGCCTTTGGCGTATCGTCATGGAGAATTTAACTATCAGAAGCAACTATCTCTTGCGCGCGAAGCGCTCACTCGGGTTCATTTGGAGCATCGTATTGAACATAACCCTATGGAGTTATCCGGCGGAGAACGTCAGCGTGTGGCAATTGCGCGTGCGCTAATAACACAACCTGCTGTGATTCTTGCCGATGAGCCGACAGGAAACCTAGACAGTAACACTGGCGTTGAGATTATGCGCTTGCTGAAAGATCTGAATGCCGAAGGTCGCACAATTATTATGGTCACTCATGATGTGCAAGTGGCGCGTAACGCGAATCGTATTTACCGTATGCGCGATGGAGTTTTGAATGTCGTTCATTGATTTACTTCGAACTGCGCTACGAAGCGTATCGGCTAACAAGCTTCGCGCGGCGCTAACTGCGCTGGGAGTGGTGATTGGCGTTGCGTCTGTAATTGCTATGTTGGCATTGGGTAATGGCGCGCGGGCTGCGGTAGACGCCACGTTTCAATCGCTTGGCGCAAATCAAATTCAAATTGGGCAACGTTTTGAAATGCAAAACGGCGAATTTGCCCCCAGCGGTAAAAAACTTACGTATCAAGAAGGGCTTGAAATGCTAGAGGCAGTTCCTTTGGTTGAGCGGGTAGAAATGTCTGCAAATAAAACTATCAAGGCGCGTTTTGGGCGCGCATCCATTGAAATTAATGCGACAGGCACAACAGCCGATGCTCTTGAAGGAATTATAGCTGGAGGAGACGTTCAGCCTGTGGAGTGGACGGGAGACGAGTCAATTTCAGTTGAAGACTTGATTGCCGAAGGACGTTTTTTTACCGCTGACGAAGTGTATGCTGGCGCGCCGGTTTGCGTGCTTGGTTATCAAACTGCGTTAGATTTGTTTTCAGGCGATAATCCCATCGGCGAATCCATTTGGATAGACCGCGCACGTTGCACAGTAATTGGCGTAATGGCAGAGTTGGAAAGCGCCGACGTGCAAGAGCGTTATCAATCTGACCCTAATGAAGCGTTAATCATGCCTATCAGCGCAATGATTCAAGAATTCTATGATGAAGAGCCTTCTGTATATATGACTGCGCATATTACCGATGCCAACCTCATTGACGAAGCCAAAGAACAAATTGCCGCATATCTTCGCGAAAAGCATCAAATTGAGATGGATGAAGGAGGAAATTACCTTGATGATTTTGATATGACCACCCGCAATGACATTCTCGGTCAACAACAAGAAGCCGCGCGGACGTTTTCGCTTTTGCTTGCGGCAATGGCGACAGTTTCTTTGATTGTTGGGGGAATTGGAATTATGAATGTCATGTTGGTCAGCGTCACCGAGCGAACTCGTGAGATTGGCGTTCGCCTGGCAATTGGCGCAAAACAAAGAGATATTGTGAGGCAATTCTTGCTTGAGTCCATTCTGATTAGCGCTGGCGGCGGTATAGCGGGGATTATATTGGGCGTTCTTGCCATTCCGGTGGCTGCGGCTTTAAATCAAGGCGTAGCGCTGTTATATCCAGGGAGTATTCCGCTTGCATTCATTGTGGCTGTGTTAATTGGAGTTGCTTTTGGGTTGTACCCCGCTTTGCGCGCTTCGCAACTCGACCCGATTCAAGCGTTACGATACGAATAGTTAATGAGATAGAGGCAGGTTACCCATCCTTAGAAACAAAACCCTGCCCTTAAATATAAAATTCAAGGAGAAATAAACATGCAAAACAAAAAACTTTATATCACTCTTGCTGTAGCTATCCTAATTGTGGCTGTTTCGGCTTTCATTGGCGGAAGTTTGCTAAATGGCAGCGTCAACCCGGTGAGTTTGTTTTCACCAGGCAGCGACGGGAATGCCATGTCTATCCAAATCAACATGACCCCAGCGCCCGAACTGCCTATCACCGAACCAGATGCCAGAGGTGTGTTTGTTGAACGCAATGACAATACCATTACTCTTCAAACTGTTTCTATGGATTCTGGCGGGGGCGGCGTTGTCATCTCGGAAGCGCCGTCTTCTGGCGGTCAAGGAGGTCAAATCACCAGCCAAAACGTAGAACAAGGTCCTCAAGTGGAAGTCCTAATTACCAATGAGACGGTCATTTATCGAGATGCCACTGAAATGCTGCCTCCCTCCAATTCAAACGAACCTACAATATTACAACAAAAGGTAACAGAAGGTTCTCTTGATGAATTGAACGCTAACAGCATGATTATGGTTTGGGGACGCAAAAACGGCGACCGCATCATTGCAGACGTGATTCTTTATACTCAGCCGATGGTCGTGCAAAAAAACGCCCCTTAGTTATACTAAGATTGACGATAAAATTATCGCCAGTCCTAACGAGAGTTCGGAAGTTTGCGCTTCCGAACTCTGAATTGAGTTGTTTATGAATCAAAATTCTATCCGTTGGCGTTTACCTATAAGTTACGCTCTCATTGCATTTCTTGCGGCGCTTACGCTTGGTTCTGTAATGTTGCTTGTTTTAAGAGAATATTACGCGAATCAAGAAAGAGAATATTTATTGAATAATGCGACAGCGCTAAAACCGATTCTTGAACAAGCGTTGCAATCCGATGTATCTACATCGAACTTAGAACGCCAGATTAACGGGCTAGCGTTTCTTTCACGAGCTCAAATTCGCCTATTAGACGAAAACGGAAATGAGATTGTCAACTCAGGCGAACCTGTGTTGAATCAGACGCTCACAGTGTCAGGCGTCCCAACCTTTGCTGAAATCATGTTCACCATACCGGCTGCCCCTCCAGCAGATTCTGCCCCCGCTTTAATTTATCGCAGTGATGAAAATTTACTTCCGCAAGGAGTGACTATTGAGCATTCTACTTTGCCTACCGAAGGAGGGGTAGATGTTTTATTATCTGTTAGCCCATCTCCCTATGGATATGGATTTTCAGACCAACACAACCCCGACACTTTACGCCGTTCTTCACAAATTGTGGACATTCCGCTAACTGCGCTTGATGGAAGCCGATTGGGCACGCTAGAGTTTTCAAATGGACCAAGCTACGGCGCCGATGTCGTTGAATCTGTTGCGCTAGCATGGTTAATTGCAAGCCTGTTCGCTATTACAATCGCCGCCCTTGCCGGTTGGTTTGTCAGTAAACAAGTGACAACGCCTGTTTTGATTCTTGAATCCGCAACCCGAAAGATGAAACAGGGCGACCTTGCGACGCGCATTCAATTACCAAATGAAAAGCAAAGCGAATTTTTATCTCTCGCCAATTCTTTTAATGGCATGGCTGAACAAGTAGAGCGGACTGTTTCTACCTTGCGCGCTTTCATTGCCGATGCCGCTCATGAATTACACACCCCATTGACCGCCTTACAAACCAATTTAGAACTAGCCGCCAATGAAGCCAACGCTTCATCTCTACGCCTCTACCTGTCTCGCGCTTCCGAACAGACTCAACGCCTCGAATCGCTTGTGAAAAACTTATTAGACTTATCTCGCCTTGAATCGAGCGAATCGCAATCGAAATTTGAACGTGTCAACCTTTCGCAATTGCTTCACGAAATTGCCGAGCAATTTGCATCGCGGGCTGAACAATCCAATCGTATCTTCCTCTTAAACTTGCCAGAGGAAAATATACAATTAATAGGCGATGAAATGCAACTCCGACAGGCGTTGATTAATTTACTTGAAAACAGCATCAAGTTCACCCGTAAAAATGACACGATTTCCTTATCTGCCCAAGCGTTTGATAATAAAATCCAAATCAAAATAGCGGATACAGGAATTGGCATCCTACCTGAAGATTTGCCCAATTTGTTCAAGCGTTTTCATCGCGGGCGAAACGTCGCAACCTATACAGGGAATGGGCTAGGGCTAGCGATTGTCAAAGCAATCGTTGATGCGCATCGCGGCGAAGTCTCTGCGAATAGTAAAGGGAGCAACGCGGGCAGCGAGTTCACAGTTACGTTAGTGGATGGAAATACTTAATCCCAACTTGTGAAATCTTAACCGCTCATCTTGGCTTCTGGCAAATGATTCAATTTCTTATTCATCCTTGGGCCAAGAGCTTCCTGTTTGCAACGCGGTTGCATATTCTTGCAGACGTGCATCATCATGCCCGCGGATTTGACTTAAGAATGGAAAATCATGGGGTGAAACAGTAATTTTTGCCAAAGGTTGAACGGATTCAAAACTTGCTAATTGCGCAATGTGTACCTGACTAGAACCAAACGGAACAGATGCTTGATTTATGAATGTTTGTTTTGGTAATAGATACACTGTGCCTGTCCGCCAAGGCTGATTCGGAAGTGCAGACTTACTGACAGAAAAAACATAAAACGGTCCATGAATATTTCCTGTTTCATCTTCAAGACGGATACAAGCGTTGGTAATTGACCCAACACGGTCGCGATCTACAATAGCAAAGAACATAGACCATAAACCATCGGATGCGGCATAGACTGCTTTTTGATTGCCAAATTCAGTGAGGTCGTTGGATTGGCGTGGCTCAAACAAATCAATAGACGGATTGCCTGAACCATGTAACGCAATATTATGATAGTCAGCCAGATAACATAGGAATTGCCATTTTGGTTGAGGCAAATTGTATTCAATCGTTGGGCAACCGCCAATTTTAAGAGTTGAAGTTAACAACTTATCAAAGGCAAGGTGAATTTCTTCGCTTGTGTGTGCATTTGGGCGTGTGAGCCAATAATCAGGTAGCATCATGTTTTATCTCTAGTGTATGACTTGTTATGTCTTATGTCTGCAAACTTTTCAATTAATAATTACCAAATATCCCCAACCGTAAAGCCGTTCGGGTAAGGGTCACTTGAGTCAACCACGAATTGATTGATTCCCGTAATCCACGCCGTGCCTCCAATCGTTGGCACAACGGCTTTATATTTCCCAACTTGTGTTTCTTCAACTAATCTTCCAGTAAATAAAGTTCCTAAAATTCCTTCGTGATAAAAATCTTGATTCAATCCTAATTCACCTTTGGCATACATCACCGCCATTTTTGCGCAGGTACCTGTTCCGCAAGGCGAGCGGTCAATCACGCCTGTCCATGTGGAGGGTTTGTTCCAATCCAATTTTCCTGTGGAAACAGTTACCACATTTTTGCGATGTGCTTTTGGGTTTGTTGGCGGCGCAGAAAGTTGACCAATGGTGGGTCCAGTAATTTCTGGGTTATCAGGATGCGTCACAGGATATTGCTCCGCAGTAGCGGTTTTTATCATCTCGGTGATTCGCGTAATATCTTTTCCTTCATCAGGAGTCAATTTCAAATCAAATTGCGAAGCGTCTGCAATCACATAAAACATCCCGCCCCATGCAACGTCAACTGTTACTGTGCCAAGTTTTGGGACTTCCACTTTTACATCCAAATGCACTGCAAAGGCTGGGACGTTTTTAAATGTGACCTGCGTGACTTTGCCATCTTTACACTCCGCGCGAATTTCGACCAAACCCGCAGGCGCTTCAAGCGTGAACGTGGTAACTGGTTCGGTCATCTTCAACATTCCCAACTCTAGAAGCGTCGTCGCCACACAAATCGTATTCGTCCCAGACATGGGCGGATATTCCGTCTGCTCCATGATGATAAAACCCGCATCGGCTTGTGGCTTGGTTGGCGGAAGAATCACATTGCAACACAAAGCGGGGTATCCGCGCGGCTCACGCAACATTCGCAAACGAATGTCATCATGATGCTTTTCAAAATATTTCATCTTCTCAAACATGGTTTTGCCTGGCACATCCAAAACGCCGCCTGTGATAACGCGCCCCGGCTCGCCGCAAGCGTGCAAATCCACTGCTGTAATCATGTTGCTTAATTTCATATCAATTCCTTAATCATTTGACCCGTACAGAGTCATTATCCTTTTTATTTCTTTGATATGCTCAGGCGTCGTCCTACAACATCCGCCAATTAATCTTGCTCCATGTTCATACCAATCTTTTGCTTGTAAGCCAAACGACTCGCAAGAGGTTTCTCCGTGCCACGAGTTTGTAACCGCGACATAAAATTCACCCGAATTGGGGTACACAATAATTGGTTTGCTTGTATTTTTCTTTATCTCATCAATCAAAGAAGGAATATGCAATGGAGACGAACAATTAATGCCAACCGCCTCCGCTTGCGGATATGAATCTAACCGCTTTGCAACATCCCCAATTCTTTCTCCATGACTAATATGCTCGCCATCTTTTGCTGTAAATGTAAACCATGCACTTGCATTTGGGAATTCACTTAATAACTTAACCAACGCTTGCGCTTCGTCAAAATTAGGGATTGTTTCGCAGGCGAATACATCCACGCCTGCTTCAATCAACGCCTTCATACGCGGGCGATGAAAATCCATGTATTCTTTTTCTGTTAAGCGATAATCGCCGCGATATTCCGAGCCGTCTGCAAGAAACGCCCCATACGGTCCAACTGAGCCTGCAATCAATGGATATTGTCTATGGATTCGATTTTTTTCATTGGACCAAAACGCATCGCGCGCGTTTTTTGCTAATTGCACAGACCTTTGAATCAACTCAATGGCTTGACTTTCGCTCAAACCGCGCTGCTCAAAGCCTTGCACAGTCGCTTGATAACTAGCAGTGATAGCGACATCCGCACCGGCGTTGAAATAATCCAAATGCACCTGCTGAATTAATTCAGGCTGTTCCATCAACACCTTTGCCGACCATAATGCGTCGTTCAAATCGCAACCGCGCGCTTCAAGTTCAGTCGCCAATGCGCCATCTATAATTACAATATTTTGTTTTTGTAAAATTTTTTCAATCGGATTCATATTTCAATTTTACCTTAGTGAAGCCATGTCATTCTGAACGAAGCTCTTGTTTTTTGTGGCGAAGAATCTCGAAGATAATCTCAGAGGACATTCGCTATTGCTCAGGGTAACACATCATAGGAACTCCGTACACTATCCCATATCGCTTTCCTGAATTAAAATGATTCAATCTCTAGTCTCCAATTGACTAATTACCAATTACATATTACCAACCCAAAGGATTACCCATTTCTCATGCATTCCCTCCTCGAACTTTTTGCAAAACCCGTTGGCTTCTTCTTAATTGTGATGACAATCATTCTCATCACACCCCTAATTTCAGAAAGGCTCAAACTCCCAGGTATTATCGGAATCATTATTGGCGGAATGTTAATTGGACCGCATGGATTTGCTCTGCTAGAAGATAACGACCGCATCCAATTCCTATCCACCATCGGGCTTGTATATTTAATGTTCAGCGCCGGACTAGAAGTGGATATTAACCAATTTATGAAAGTTCGCGCGCGCGCATTAGCCTTTGGCACAATCACATTTATCTTCCCGCAACTTATGGGCATGGGGCTTGGATATATTTTAGGGCTTGACTGGCTCGGCATGATTTTGCTCGGCTCTGCGTTTGCTTCGCACACCTTAATTGCATTTCCAATCCTCACCAAACTTGGAGTCGCTCGAAACGAAGCGGTGGCAGTGACAACAGGCGCAACCGTATTAACAGATATTGGCGCGTTCATTGTGTTAGCGGTTGTATTAGGCGCAAAAACGGGCGGCGGCGTAAGCGTTGGCTATTTTCTTCAATTACTTGTTATGCTTTCTATTTTTACTGCCGTCATTATTTTTGGCTTACCGCGTTTAGGAAAACTAGTTTTTCAAACGCTCAAAGCGCGCGCGCTTGAATTTCAATTCGTTATCGTGGCGCTGTTTGTCGCCGCATTTGTAGCCGAAGTAATCGGCGTGCATGAAGTAGTCGGCGCCTTCATCGCCGGGCTGGCGGTCAATTCTATGTTGCCGCGGCATAGCCCTGTTGCCAGCCATGTTTTATTTATCGGCGAATCTTTTTTCATTCCCGTTTTTCTTTTGTATAGCGGGCTCATCACAGACCCATTAACGTTTCTTGAAAGCCCACAAACGATTATTGTCGCAGTCGGCGTCACCATTGTGGCTTATGTTTCAAAATTAATCGCCGCATGGATTATCGCAAAAATTTACAAATACACAAAATCAGAATTTTGGACGGTTTACGGTTTATCTCACGCGCAAGCCGCGGTGACTATCCCCACTTTGGTGATAGGGCTAGAAACTGGACTTTTTGATTCAACCTTATTCAACGCCGCCATCTTGATGATTCTCCTCACCTCCATCACCTCTCCTCTTATCGTCCAACGCTTCGCCCCTAACTTGCAAACTGCCCCTGCCGACGCGGAACAGATTCCACTCTTCGGCAGAGTCCTCGTTCCCATAGCCGACGCGAAACAGGCTGAAGGCTTGGTTGCCTTAGCCAGTTTATTGGCTCGTTCTTCAAACGGTAAAGTGTTAGCGGTGAGCGTCGCCAGCGACAAAGGCGCCGGCAGCCCCAATAGCTTAATCATGCACAAAAGCGAGCTGGATAAAGTTCACGAACTGCTACATGACCCCGAGACTCACATTGAATTGATCCCACGTTTAGCCGTCACTCATGCGCAGGGCATCTTACATACCGCCCATGAAGAAAACGCCTCGTTGATTCTGATGGGCTGGCGCGGCAAACGCACATTCCGTGAAAATGTGCTAGGTTCTGTTTTAGACGAAGTGATATGGGGTTCAGATACGCCTGTGATGGTCGGCAAATTGCCGTTGCCATTAAACAGTATGCAACGTATTATGTTTATTGTGCCGCAAAAATCCGTTCCGCCCATTGCTTTGCGTAGAATGTTAGAAGCGAATTTAGCCATTGCGCAAGCCTTAAATGTTCCATTGCATATTTTTGCGCATAAAAGCTACCTGCAAACGTTAGAGGCGTTGGTGGCGGCTTGCCAAACAGACCACCCTGTAGAAGTCGAAGCGTTAAGCGACCAAGCCCACCCTGAACACTTGGAAGAAGAATCAATCAGCTCGTTTATTGTGTTGCCCGGCTTTGGCTCACGAAAACGCGTGGCAGATACGCTTGGCAATATCCCCGAACAAATCGCCAATGCTTTTGACGGCAACTTGGCAATATTACATTTTGATAAATAGCATGAATGAGAGAAAACCACCCCGAAGGTTTCTTAAGCCTTTGGGGCGGTGTAAGGGCTAGGGCGACTTCAAGTAAATATCAAAAAACTCAATCGTTTGCCCCATAGCGGTATAAAAATTTGTAGCGATGTTGTGGTTATCGCCGTCGTACAAATATAAATCGGCAATTTTGCCTTGCAGGCGTGCCAGCTCCGCCACGCGAATGGAAAATTCATAAGGCACATCTTCATCGTTCGTGCCGTGATGGAGTTGTATCGGTCCCGATAAATCGGCGAGGTAAGATGTGGCTGAAATGGAATTCCAAAATTCAGGGTTTTGTTCAGGAGCGCCGTATTGTTCAATCCACGCGCTGCGCCAGCCTCTGCCTGTAGAACTGGGCGAAGGCGTAAATGCGCCAGTCCGCCGCCAGTTATATAACAAGTCGGGATACGAAGCGATAACGCCTGCCCAAATCACGCCGACTTTTACATCCGATGAAATCACCATCGCGCGCAAAGTCAAATATCCACCCATCGAATGACCCCACATGCCAATTTTTTCAGGGTTCACCTGCGGATGTTGTTTGAGCGAAGCGACCGCATTCAGCACGTCAATTTGATAGCCAGGATGCCCATACGCGCCAGTGGCTTCGCCTTCCGAATTATCATGCCCGCGATAGTCAATGCGAAAGACAACATACCCAGCCTTCGCAATTTCATCTACATAATGAATGTATCTTTCTGTAGTTTTATACACATCGGGCGGAATATAACCATGATTGAAAACAATTGCAGGGAAGCCGCCTTCGGGCGGTTCGCCGTTTGGAACGGTTAGCAAGGCGTAGATTTTCAAGCCTTCTGAAAGATAATAAGCGTAATAGCGGCGATAGTTTAAGCCGCGCTCTAGTTCTTTTTCAATCACAATTTCACTGCCGGGGTAATTCCCATTTCGCAAAGCTATAATGCTCATTGGGTGGGGAATGGGCGTGGCGGTGGGGATGGGGGTGAAGGTGGCTGTCGGCTCGGGGGTGAATGTTGAAGTTAAAGTAAAGGTTGGGGAGGCAGGCGCAACGGTCGGCGTAGAGAGAGGCGGCGCCGACGCGCAGGCAGATATCAAAAGCGATGAAATAAAAAACGCCCAGCAGAGTTTTTTCATTTCATCAAGTTTAACTTCAATTATTGCGCTTTTGCCGAATTCTCTACTTCTCTTAATTTTTCTGTTGTGCGAAAATATTTGAGATACCGAATGGAATTAGGGTCTTTGCCCAGCAGTAAATCTGCGGCTTTGATTGCGCCGCCTAGTTTGATAGGGTCGGTGATGGAGCATGTTGCGCCTGTTTGCATTGCCAGCGCCAGAAACGCAGCGTTGACGGAATGTCTATCGGGCAAGCCAAACGAAACGTTGCTCGCGCCTAAACTGATATTCACGCCAAATTCTTTTTTAACCAACTCAATGGTTTTCAATGTGACGGTGGCGGCTTTGCTATCGTGTCCGACCGTCATTACCAATGGGTCAATGATAATATCTTCGATTGGGATTCCTAATTTTGCGGCGCGTTGAATGATTTTATCCGCCGCGGCTAAGCGACCTTCCGCTGTAGGCGGGATGCCTTCGTCTGCAATGGTCAGCCCAATTACTGCCGCGCCTCTTTCTTTGACGATGGGCAGAACGCTCGCCAGTTGTTTTTCTTCTCCGTTGACAGAATTGATTAACGGCTTTCCGCCTTTGATGGCGTTTAAACCCGCTTCTAAAATTTTCGGCTCATTTGAATCAATGCACAGCGGGATATCTACGACGGATTGCACCGCTTCAACGACCAACGGTATCACTTCGGCTTCTTCAATTTGCGGGTGACCGACATTGACGTCTAACACATCCGCTCCCCAATCCACTTGGCGTTTGGCGAGATGTTTAACAAAATCCATGTTTCGTTCCACCAACGCTTGCCCAAGTTTTTTAATTCCCGTTGGGTTGATTTTTTCGCCAATGATGACAAACGGTTTATCAATGCCAATCGTTACTTCTTTTGAGTTTGATTTAAGTGTGGTGTGCATTTTTCTCCGATAAACATTTACCGTAAAGCGCCGCAAATCTTCATAGGCGTTCTTTGCGGTGAAAAATTATTCTTTCAAAAACCTCATCGCAGTTTCGGCTAAGACGGCTGTGCCAATCGGCAGGGCGCGTTCGTCCAAATCAAATTTGGGGTGATGTAGTTCGTAAATTTCGCGTCCTTCAATCATCGTGCCGAGCGTAAACATGGCGCCGGGGGCGTTCTTCAAAAATTCGGGGAAATCTTCCGCCCCTAAGGATTTGTGCAGCGGTTGGACTTTGCCCGCGCCTAATAAATCTATGCCTACTTTTTCAATTGTTTCAGCCACAAATTTATCGTTTATCAAGGGCAAGCCGCCAAATAAAAACTTTAATTCATATTCGCCGCCCAGCGTTTTTGTTATTTCAAATACGCGGGTCATTTCTTCGCGCAATTGTTTTTCCACTTCTAATGAAGTGAAGCGCATCGTGCCTTTCATTTCAATTTGGTCAGGTATGACGTTTTCAGTAAACCCGCCGTTTACGGCGCCAATGCTAATCACGGTCGGTTCAAAGGGGTCTATTCTTCTGGAAATAATGGAATTGATTCCCATAATCACATGGGCGAGCAAAACAAATGGGTCGTTCGATTTATGCGGGTACGCTCCATGCCCGCCTTTGCCTCTAATTTTAGCGCTCCATGAGGTGACGCCTCCGCCGCTTGCGCCTTCATTGATGGCAATGGTGCCGACGGGGCTGGTTGGGTCTACATGCTGGGCAATGACATAATCCACGCCTTCCACTGCGCCTTCATCGTACATTCGCTGCGCGCCGCTTTTCCCTTCTTCGTCCGCCGTTTCTTCGCATGGCTGAAATAAAAAACGAACGCGCCCGTTTAATTTTTCTTTTGCCAAAATTTTTGCCGCACCCAGCGCCATGGCGGTATGCGCGTCATGCCCGCAGGCGTGCATTTTGTTCTCTATTTTTGATTTGTACTCTGTTTCATTTAATTCTTGTAACGGGAGCGCGTCCATATCTGCCCGAATAGCGACCAGTTTTCCGCCTTCGCCTATCTCTGCCACCACGCCTGTTTTGCCCACTCCGCGCTTCACTCTGTAACCCATCTTTTCTAATTCATCGGCGACGATGCCAGCCGTGCAAAACACATCAAACCCTGTTTCAGGGTGTTGATGAAAATCTCTTCTCCATTCGATTAATTCTTCCGAAATTGCATGAGCCTGTTTAATCATTTTTATTCTCCTTATAACGCTTCTTTCTTATTGCAAATCGCGCTTAGTATTCCTTCGCTCATTTTTTCTTTACAGTTTCTTTCTCCGCCGCCGCCATAATCTTATCTAACTCGGCTTCTTGTTGCGGTTCTAGTGGCGGAACAACATGCTCGCGCAAGATTCTCTGCGCTTCTTCAATTGCGTAATCTGCCATTTGCTTGCGGCTCATTTTATCTTCCCATGTATCCCACGAGTTTCGCTCTGCAAATTTGGTTAATGCCATTTCGCCGGCTTTTAAGTGTTTGAGCGTGTGTTTGCTGGCTAAATAATTTCGATTAGTGTTCATCACCGTATTAATGACTTCTACCGCCAAATGGTCTGCGTCTGCCGATAAGCCCTGACGCTGCCGATGCACGCTTTTTGCTAATTCATTATCCAACACCATTTGAGCGAAAGACCCCATCACGCCCGCTTCCATTTCGCCAATGCCGGAGAGTTCATCTGCCCCAGCCAAAGCGGGGAGCGAAGCGTTCAGTCCGCGTTCAAATGCGTTTTGCGCGTCAAGCGTGTGGGCGTTGGTCGAAAACCCATATACATTGACTGAAAACCCATAATAATGTCCTAATTGAACCGTTGCGGCGGATGAAATGCCTAGTTCCACGCCGCCCCAAATTAAACCTGTGCGGGGTTCAAGCAACCCCAAGCGCCCGCAATATACAACGCCGCAGCCAGGGTTAATGATTTGAGCAAGGACAAGCGGCGCAAGCGTTTCTGCGCTTTGTTGCACGAGGCTTCCAGTAATCGTCATAGGCGAAGTGGCGCCGCCTGTAGGCGCGGGTAAATTCGCATGAATGACCCCCGCGTTTGCCATATCCATCACCGCTTGGGCGGCAACATCGTGCATGGTGAGCGGGCTAACGGGCGAAAGCGAAAGCGTTAACTCATGTGGCTCAATGCCAATCACTGCCGCCATCTCAACCGCATATTTCACTTCATGCCCAAATTGAATGCCAGGTCCTTGCACAGGCTTAACCGTGTTAGAAAGCGTATGCCGATACATGTGCAACGCCATCATTTCATTCGCCACATCGGGCGGCGTGAAAAACGGCGTGACGTTATTGCAATTGGGAAGCGCGTCTAAAACGCGCGTAGCGTTCACGCAGTCTTCATTTGTCGCCGCCCGTCTGGTATTGGTGATTGGGTCGTAAATATCGCGCGCGCCGCCAAGGTTATGAAAATACAAATTCCCGCCGCCCAACTCATTGATTGTGCCGTTGCGCCCGCGAATCTTTGGGCGCTTATTCGCTTTGGCGACGCACTCCATCACCAAATCGGGCGGCATACATACGCGGTTTTCTTTCATTGTGCAACCCGCTTGGAGCAAAATATCCAAACTTGGTTGGTGCGTCCAAATAATGCCGACCTCGCTCATTACCTGTAGCGTGGCTTCGTGCATGGCTTTCACGTCTTCATCAGATAAAAATTTTAGATAGGGCATGTAGTCTCCAGTATTGCGTTTTTATGTGAATTATTTATCGCCGACCGCGTCAGCTAAGATTTTTGTTTGCCGTTAAAACTCTTTCTAAAAATTCTATTCGCCTCGTTTCTGAATCAATGATATTTTCAATGTTCAAAAATGAATGCCCTTCGTCTTCATATAACAGCAATTCAACCTCTTTGCCAAGTTCAAGTAACTTATCGCGCGCGTCAACCGAATCGGACGCAGGGCAGCGCGGGTCGTTTGCGCCGCAAATCAGTTGCACAGGCGCGTTCACTTTATCCAAAAAGAAATACGGCGAGCGTTTCATCCATAACTCTTTATTCTTTTCAGGGTCGCCCATGTTTTCAATATTCCAATGTTGTAAATCTTCGCGCGATTCGTAATGCGATTTTATCCAATTCAAAAACGGCACAACTGCCGAACCGCCGCAAAATAAATCGGGATAATTCGTCAAACAACACATCGTTAAAAAACCGCCATGGCTTCGTCCTGTTACGGCGATTTTATTTTTATCGGCTAAATTGTTTTCCATTAAGAACGCCGCGCCCGCCGCGCAATCGTCTGCGTCCACTCCGCCCATGTCGTATCGGCTTGCGTTTTGCCATGTTTTCCCATAGCCTGTTGAGCCGCGATAGTTCGGTTGCAACACCGTCCAACCGCGCGACAGCATTGCATTCACAAACGGATTCCACATATTTTGATAATGCCAATTCGGTCCGCCGTGAATATCAATCACGGCGCAATCTTTTTCCCCACGAAATAACAGCGCCGGCACATTGTTGTAATAAACTTCTTCAGGCTTTGTAAAATCAAAATCTATTTCGCTTGATTTTGTTAATTGAATCGCTTTTCCGTTTTCTAAATTAATTTTCCACAAATCAGGCGGGCGATTTACGTCTTCGTATATCAAAACGACTTCGTGGCGAATGATGGTTGGAAACGAATGTACGCCGTCGCCGATTTTGACTTCAAACGCTTCGCCGCTTCTCTTCTTAACTTGAACGCTGGTTCTTGCTCCTTCGGCATGTACCCAGCCGATGTATTCCCCGCTCCGCGAGCAAGCCGGTTGTGTATCATCCCCAACAGAATTTGTTATCCAAGTAATTTTTTCAGATTCAACGTCATATAAACCAATGTTATGCCATTCGCCGTTTTCACATGAAAATAATAAATGTTTTGAATCGGGTGACCATACGGGATGTTGTGCGTTTAATACTTCGCTATCCTGCTTTATCGCTTTCCACTTTCCGCTTGCCGCTTCAACTACATAAATTGCTCTATTGCTTGCCTCTGCCTCAGCCTCTGCGGCGATATATTTTCCGTCAGGAGACCAAGTCACATTCCAAATAGGGCGGTGGACGTCTAGCAATAATTTTTTTTCTCTTGTTTGAATATCTAAAAGATACAAAGCAAAACAACCGCTCTCATCGGAAAGGACGGCTAGTTGTTTTGTATCTGGCGAGAAATCAAAATTCGGTTGTTGCGCGTAGCCAAAACAGGGCATGAGATTGATAATCGAGTCATTCTGTAAATCGCAGAGAACAATATAGTATGACTCACTGCCATCATAATCAACGACATAAGCAAGATATTTCCCGTCAGGCGAATGTTTTGGAGAAAATTTAGACCCAATTACGCTACTGACTAATTCTCTAGTCCCCAATCCTCTAATCTCTTTTTCCCACAAATCCCACTTTCCATTTTTATTCCACGCAAACACAATTTTTCTTTCATCAGGCGAAACGCTGAAACCTAAACCCGTGTCCACGTTTGGGATGCGTAGAAGTTGGGGGAGAGTTAACATAGTTTATGCAATTTGAAAATCTTCAATAGGCGGTAATTGCTCAACGCCCGCTTTTTTCGCAAGGTTAAGCATAAAGGTATGTAACTGCGTCACTTTTGCAGAATCAAGTTCGGGTCTCGTATAAGAAGCGAGTAAATTGCCGACCATTTTCTTGGCGCGGGAGAAAGCGTCTAACGAGCCTGCGTTCTTCCAGTCGCGCATGGAGTCTCTATCTATCACTTCGCTGGGTAAGTGTTGTTCTTCGCGGAATAACTTCATGGTGATTTTTTGTTTGAGAAAATCGCCGCCTTTGAAGTTGATTTTGTCGTCGTAAAAGCCTGTGGCTAACGTTTCGGTATGAAGTTTAACGCCCGCCAACATACGTTTTGCCATTGCAATGCCTTCCGCGTCAATGACGAGTTTTTCGGCGCTATGACATGAGAGAAAATCTAACATACCTGAGCCAGAAATCATGTTAATGCCGCTTAGCGCGCCCACGAGGGCAGTCATGCCGCTTTCAAGCCCGGCTTGCGCGTCCACCAGTTTTGAGTCGGTTGCGCCGAGATAAGTGTGCGTGGGCATGTTTAATGATTTTGCCACTTGCGCGTATGAACAATCGAGCATGGCGGTTTCAATTGCGCCCATTGGCGTTGCGCCTTTTTTCATATCAAAGATTGCCGCCGCGCCGCCCCAAACAATCGGCGAACCCGCTTTTGCTAATTGATGAATCGTTATCCCCGCCAAGCATTCTGCCGTATGCTGTGTGACAGTTCCCAGCATGGTAACGGGAGCCGCCGCGCCAGATAACGGCACGGAGACGATTTCGGCAGGGATGCCCGCGCGCGCTAATGCAATTAAATTTCCAGAAGCGAAGTTGCTCCAAATTAATGGCGGGGCAGGGCAAACGTCAAAGATGGCGCGTGGTTTATTTTTAGATTGTTCATGCCCGCCTGCCATAATGGCAAGCATGTCAATCATATCCACAACGGTTTTGTTGGTGAACGCGCCTGTGACAATCGGTTTTTTAGAAAATAGTAAGGCTAAATATAAGCGATATGAATCTTGAATCGTTTGCGGTACATCATGGCAAACTACGGCGGTAGATTGCGCGTCATATTGCGATAGTTGTTCTGCGACTTTAAGTAATTTGATTAAGTGAGGCGTTTCGGTGGTTTCATGTTCCAGCGTTTCTGGATTAAGCATGGCGATTCCCGATGAGCCTGGGTCAAAGTGAACGGCGTCGCCTCCATATTTGACCTTTGGGTTTCCGTCGTAATCGTATAAATAAAATTCGCGCGGGGCGCTTTCTAACGCTTTGCGGACTATTTGCTCTGGAATTTTGACGACGTTTGATTCTTTATCCACTTGCGCGCCAGCCGACCCTAGCAAATCGCGCGCTTCTTCATTATTAACTTTTACGCCAGGCTTTAATAACAATTGATAGGCTTCGTCTAAAATTCTTTCAATTAATCCATCGTCAAGGAGTAAAAGTTTGGGTTGCATAAAACGCCTTTCTTGATAATCAAAAAAACCGCCAAACGATTTTTATATAATTTGGCGTTCTCATTCAAAGAGATAACAATCAAACTAAACCATTCGCGAACGATTTACTGGTCTGCTTTTCCAACCAATTCTTTGGCTAGTTTTACTGCGCCAACGGCGTCTTCAGAATATCCATCCGCTTTGATTTTCGCCGCCCATTCGCGGGTAATGGGCGCGCCGCCGACCATGACTTTAATTCGGGGACGCAAGCCTTCTTTATCTAATTCTTCAATCACTTCGCGTTGGCGCACCATGGTTGTCGTTAATAGAGCGCTCATGCCGATAATTTGCGCGTCAATTTCAAGCGCTTTACCAATGATTTTATCGGCGGGTTGGTCTACGCCCAGGTCGGTTACTTCAAACCCAGAGGCGCTTAACATTGTGCCAACCAGCGTTTTACCGATTTCATGAATATCGCCTTCGACGGTCGCCAGCACCACTTTCCCCATCATCTCGCGCGCTTCGCCGAGTTTTAGCAATTCAGGTTCAAGTACAGCCACTGCGGCTTTCATGGCTTCGCCTGCCATTACCAATTCGGGTAAAAAGGCTTCGCCCGCGCCAAATTGGTCGCCAATGTAGTTCACGCCAGGCACAAAGCCTTTTGTAATTGTATCGAGCGGGTGCATCTTAAGTTCAATAGATTTTTTGGCAAGTTCAACAGAGAGGTCTGAATCCCCGTCAATAATGCTTTGCGCCATTTGCTTGTATAAGGCATCTAAATCTTCAGTCATATAATAAATTCTCCTTAATTCCAAAATCTAAATCTTAGACCCTAAAGGTCTTTAAGACCTTTAGGTTTTTTTATTTGCTTTTCTTAATCAAATGTAAAACTTGTTTTTCTTGTTCTCTTAACAACTTCGCTGGCACATTCAGGTATTTTTCTAACCATCTGCCAGATTCCATAACATGCTCAATGGAAACTTTGACGGCTAAATCTGCATTGCCTTTTTTGAGCGCGTCTAAAATTGCGGAGTGTTCGTCATGCGTTTGCGTAACGCTACTTTTAACTAATTCTGGTTTTCGATACAGCGCTTCATACAAAAGCCAATCGGGAAAAGCGTTTGAGACGATGGTATAAAGTTGAATTAACAGCGCGTTTCCGGAGGCTTCGGCAATGGCGGCATGGAATTCACGACTAAGTTGTCTTTCTTGCGGCATTTCGTTTAAGTCAACATGCCTGTCCATTTCATCCATGATTTTTTTGAGGCGAGTCACTTGTTCGGGCGTAATGTTTGTTGCCGCCTCGCGCGCAATGATGGCTTCCAGAATGAGGCGCAAGCCGTAGGCTTCTACCACTTCTTTTGTATTCATTTCGCGTACACGCACGCCGCGATAGGGAACACGCTCGGCAATGCCTTTTGCCACCAGCAAATCTAACGCTTCGCGCACGGGAGTCATACTGACGCCCATTTGCGAGGCAATCTCTTCTTGACGAAGCCAATCGCCAGGCGCATATTTGCCTGCAATAATCTGCCTGTGCAAAGCGTCGAAGATTTCTTCCTTTAATATTTTGTGAGTTTCTAGGATGGTTGCCATGATTGTATATTATATATAATTTAATGTAAATTCGGAAGTGGAGATTCTCAGGCGACAGTCGCTTTCAAGGCGACTGTCGCCTTAAGTAACTTGCGCTTAAGCAAAGAAACATAATTTTATTCGTGTATAATTAAATTATTGGAGCGTTTATGTCTGACATTGACCTTGCCCCACTCAAACCTACAATTGAAAAATTTATTCCGATGAGCCGCTCTGGGTTGTTACCAGCCTTGCATGCGGCTCAAAAACTTTATGGTTGGATTTCTGAGCCTGTGGCGGCAGAGATTGCCAAAACTTTGCATGTGCCATTGGCTGATGTGCATGGCGTGATTGAATTTTATTCATTGTTTTATAACGAGCCGATTGGCAAAAAAGTAATCCGCGTTTGCACCGACCCTGCTTGCGGGATTAAAGATTCGGATGGGTTGTTAAGAAAACTGTGCCAGCAATATGATATAGAGCCGCATCGGACTCGCGCCGACTTGTCTCTAACGATTGAGCCGAGTCCATGCCTTGGCATGTGCGAACTTGCGCCTGCGGTTTGGACGATGAACGGTGGACAGTGGACGGTGGGAGAAGGCGAAGACCGTCCGCGGTCTATGGTCTATGGTCAAATAAGGGAACTAACAAAAAATTGCGGCAAGGGCAAAACGACATACTTAAGAGAATATGGCGAATATAAGGCTCTGATGAAAGCCAAGTCAATGCCTCAAGATAAAGTCATTGCTGAGGTTAAAGAATCAGGTTTGGTGGGGAGGGGAGGCGCGGCGTTCCCAACAGGAGTCAAATGGGAAGGCGCGTTCAAAGCGGAAGCGAATCAAAAATATATCATCTGTAACGCGGATGAATCTGAACCTGGCACATTCAAAGACAGAATTTTATTGTTAGATGACCCGCATTCAACGATTGAAGGTATGTGTATTGCGGGGTATGCAATTGGCGCAAGCAAAGGTTTTATTTATGTGCGCGGAGAATATCCATACATTATTCCCGTTTTAGAAAAAGCATTAGATGAGGCGCGCGGTGCAGGTTATTTAGGAAAAGATTTTGACATTGAAGTTCGCGTCGGCGCGGGCGCTTATATTTGCGGCGAGGAGACTGCGCTGTTTGAGTCAATCGAAGGGAAGCGCGGTTTCCCGCGTGTGAAGCCGCCTTTCCCAACGACGCATGGATTGTTTAGCAAACCGACTGTGATTAATAATGTTGAAACGTTATGCAATGTGCCTTTGATTATTTCAAAAGGCGCCGCTGAGTATAGAAAAATTGGAACGGAAAAATCGCCCGGTCCGAAATTGTTTTGCGTATCAGGCGATGTCGCTACGCCCGGTTTATACGAAGTTCCGTTTGGTGTGACATTGCGTGAAGTTTTGGATATGGCTGGCGGTATAGCGAATGGGAAAAGTTTGAAATCCGTTTTGTTTGGCGGCGCGGCGGGCGCTTTTGCTACATCTGAACATTTGGATGTCAAAATGACATTTGAAGATTTGCGCGCGGCAGGTTTGCCGTTAGGTTCAGGCGTAGTGATGGTCTTTGATGAGACGCGCGATATGCGCGATGCGTTGAATCGTTTGGGTCATTTCTTTGCGCATGAATCTTGTGGCAAATGTTATCCATGTCAAATGGGGACGCAACGTCAAAAAGAAATTTTGCATCGCATTGCAATTGGTAAAGTTGATTCTGATGATTTTGCCCGCTTGCAAGATGTCGGCTGGACGATGACGGATGCGAGTTTGTGCGGTTTAGGTCAAACGGCGGCAAGCGCAGTGTTATCTGCAATGAAGTTGTGGCCCGAGTTGTTTGAGGTTAAGAGTTAGAAAGTTGGCAGGTTTGAAGGTTTTAACTTATAAACTTTTCAACTTTCAAACGGAGATGATATGGCAATTAAGCTGACACTTGATAATAAAGAAGTAACCGCCGAAGAAGGCAAAACCTTGCTTGAAGTTGCGCGTGAAAACGGCGGAAATGTGCCTGTGATTTGCTATCACGACGCAACAACGGCAAACGCCTTGTGCAGAGTGTGCGTGGTGGAAGTGGAGGGAATGCGCACGCTTCAACCTGCGTGTATTGTCAAAGCGGCTGAAGGTATGAAGGTACAAACCAAAAGTGAAAAAGTGGTTCGCTCAAGAAAAACAATTTTAGAAATGCTCAATTCCACGATGGATTTATCCGAAGCGGATGAAATTCAACGGATGATGCAAGAGTACGCCGTAGATGAGAAGCGCTTTCCCGACGCTGAACGCCGCGAATCGGAAGTCAAAGACGATAACCCCATGTACATCCGCGACTATTCCAAATGCTTGTTGTGTTGGCGTTGTGTGCAAGTGTGCGCGGAGGATGCTCAATTTACATACGCGATTAACTTTGAAGGGCGCGGATACGAAACGCAAATCGGCACATTTTTTGACAAAGCCATTCCCGAAACGACTTGCGTGCTTTGCGGTCAATGCGTGGGCGTTTGCCCAACTGGGGCGCTAAAACCCAAACGCCAATTTTTATTGGAGCAAGGCGTGAGCCCGCAAGAGATTAGCGTGATGAATACTGGTAGAAAGCAAAGAAAAGCAAAACGGGTTGAAAGTTGAAATTGGAGCGCCTATGATTAAACCTGACCGAATTGTCACATCCACTTGTCCATATTGTGGGGTGGGTTGTACTTTGCAATTGCACGTCAAAGACGATTTTATTTTCAAAGTCACTTCGCCGTTTGATTCGCCCGTGAATCACGGGAATTTATGCGTCAAAGGTAGATTTGGCTACGATTTTATTTATCACCCCAAACGAATCACAACTCCGTTGGCAAGAAGGTATTTATTAGAAGGCAAGCCCAAACCAAAAGGACGCGAACAAGTTTTCGCAGTTAGCGCTGACGGAAAACCTATTCCCAATTCCCAAATCTCAAATGACTGGGACTGGGTTGAAACCGATTGGGATACCGCGCTCAACCTTGTTGCCGATAATCTCGTGCGCATTTACAAGCGCGACGGTTCAGATGCAATGGCTGTTTATTGTTGCGCCAAAGCGACCAATGAAGATAATTATCTATTACAAAAAATGTATCGGGCTTTATTCCGCACAAATAATGTTGACCATTGCACAAGATTATGTCATGCAGGCTCGGTGGTGGCGCTACAGCAAGCCATCGGCTCCTCGGCAATGAGCAACACCGCTTCGCAAGTGATGTTGAACGATGTGTTTATCGTCACGGGGTCAAATACTTCCGAAAACCACCCTATCATCGCTTTGCAAATGAAAGCCGCCGTAAAAGAAAACGGCGCAAAAATGATTGTGGTTGACCCGCGCCGCATTGACTTAGTGGATTTTGCCGAAATATGGCTGCCATTAAAGCCCGGCACAAACGTACCCGTATTTTCGGCAATGGCGCATGTTATTGTCAAAGAGAATTTGGTCAATTGGCAATTTGTCAAAGACCGCACCGAAGGCTTTGACGAATATGTCGAAAGCCTTGAAAAATTCACTCCCGAATACGCGCAAGAAATTTCCGGCGTTCCAGCGGAAGATATTCGCAAAGCCGCGCGTTTATATGCCCAAGCCAAAAACGGCGCAATTTATTGGGGCATGGGCATTTCGCAGCTTTCACACGGCACGGCTTCGGCGTTGGCGCTCATTCACCTTGCCTTCCTCACGGGGCATGTTGGGCGCGACGGCACGGGATTAAATCCATTACGCGGGCAAAACAATGTGCAAGGCGCAAGCGACATGGGCGCTATGCCGTTTCATTACCCCGGTTATATGCGCGTGGATAATCCCGAAAACCGCGCCAAATGGGAAAAGGCATGGAACATAGAAGAGGGCGGGTTAAGCCTCAAGCTAGGATTAACCACCACTGAAATCCTCAGCCATGCACATGAAGGAGGCGTTCGTTCGCTTTTCATCATGGGCGAAAACCCGATGATGTCTGAACCGAATCTCAATGTCGTGCGCCATCACATGCAACAACTTGAGTTTTTAGTGGCGCAGGATATTTTCATCAATGAAAGCGGCGCATTTGCCGATGTATTCTTGCCTGCCGCTTCTTTTGCCGAAAAAGACGGCACATTCTCAAACACCGATAGGCGTGTGCAGCGAGTTCGCACGGCGCACAAACCTTTAGGACAATCTCGCCCTGATTGGCAAATTATTTGCGATTTAGCCCTGCGCATCGAATCGAGACTTGGAGTGGCTACCTCGTATTGGGCATATTCTTCGCCTGAAGAGATTTTACGCGAAATGGGAAGCGTGAACACAGATTACGCTGGCATCACTTATGAGCGTATTGAAAAAGTCGGTTTGATTTACCCTGTCCCATCGTTAGACCATCCAGGCACGCCGACGCTATTTACAAAAGATTTTCCGCGCGGAAAAGGAAAATTTCACGTCTTGGATTATGTTCCAATTCGTGAAGAACCTGATGATGAATATCCGTTCATATTGACAACGGGGCGTTTGCTTGAACATTGGCATGGCGGCACGATGACTCGTCATTCTGCGCTGAACGAAACCTACCCCGAAGCGCGGGTTGAGATTCACCCTGCCGACGCAGAGATGCACGGCATTCGCAATGGCGACCCTGTTAAAGTTTCTAGTCGCCGTGGTGAAATTATTGTACGAGCAACTGTTACCGAAAAAACATCTATCGGCGTTGTCTTTCTCCCTTGGCATTTTGCCGAAGCCGCCGCCAATTTATTAACCAATGACGCTTTAGACCCGCAAGCCAAAATCCCTGAATTCAAAGCCTGCGCCGTGCAAATCTTCCCTGCAAGGTTACAAGATTTACCCAACCCCGATGCGGTGGTTGAGCGGGGAAGATATTAAAAATTAAAATCAAAATCAAAAGCGACAGTCGCCTCAAAGAAAGGCGACTGTCGCTTTTTTAACATCAATTCAAGTAAAATCTCCCCATGTCATCCAATTATTTCATCCCGCTTGCCCAAGTCCGCTGTGAATATGAAGCGCAGAAATCTCGCTTCGTTGCTACGCTTGCGCCCGCTTTTTCTATTAATGAAGCCAGAGCTTTTATTGTCAATATCAAAAAAGAATTTGCGAATGCTAGTCATAACGTGCCTGTGTATATCATTGGCGGCGGGAATACGGTGACAGAATATTTTTCGGACGATGGCGAACCCGCTGGCACGGCAGGCAAACCCGCATTAGCGGCTTTGCGCGGCAGCGGACTTGGCGACGCCGTTTTAGTCATTACCCGATATTTTGGCGGCACATTGCTTGGCACAGGCGGGTTGGTAAAGGCTTATACCGAATCCGCGCAATTGGCAATAAAACAAGTAAAGCGCGGAAGGCGAATCGCTGTGCATGTGGCTGAAATTACAATTCCATATAATCTTTTAGAGCGCGTGCGATTATTCGTTATAAAGCATGGCGGGCAAATCGTCAGCGAAGAATATACTGAGGATGTGCGCATCAGGCTGCGCGTTAGGCAAGAAGCGTTTGAGGCGTTTCAAGCCGAATTGAGAGAGTTATCGGCAGGAAAAATTCAAGCAAGCATTGTCGAATCGAAAGAAGAGATTGTCGCCGTTTAGGTTTATAATTTGGCTATGAATCAACCCAGTTGGATTGGACGAACGCTTAGTAACCGTTACAAAATTGAGGCTTTACTTGGGCAGGGCGGTATGTCGGCTGTATATAAAGCCACCGACCCAAACTTGAAGCGCGTGGTGGCGATTAAGTTAATACACCCGCATCTTTCCTCCGACCCGATGTTTGTGCAGCGCTTTGAAAGCGAAGCCGCGGCGGTAGCAAGTTTGCGTCACCCTAACATTGTGCAAGTCTATGATTTCAACAACGACGACGGCACATATTACATGGTGTTGGAATTCATTGCCGGGGAAACGCTACAAGACCGTATGAAACGTTTGGTGGATAACGGCCGGCAACTTTCGTTGGAAGACACATTAAAGTTTATGTTAAACATTAGCGACGCAATCGGCTACGCTCATCAGCGCGGCATGGTGCATCGAGATATTAAGCCCGCTAACATTATGCTAGATGTGCATGGTCAAGCCATTCTTATGGATTTTGGTATTGTAAAAATTATGGGCGGCGAAAGCCACACCACCACAGGCGCGTTGGTCGGCACGGCGCGTTATATGTCGCCTGAAATTATTCGCGGCGCTTCGGCAGATAACCGCGCCGATATTTATTCGCTGGGCGTGACCTTCTTTGAAATGCTAAGCGGTCGCCCGCCGTTTGTGGCGGATTCCGCCATGACGTTGATGATGATGCACCTCAACGACCCCGTGCCAGATGTGCGCGACTTTCGAGCCGATGTGCCTGATGAAATTAAACATATTCTTGAAACCTGTTTAGAAAAAGATAGAGACAATCGCTATCAATCGGCTGAAGCGCTAAGCGCAGATTTACGACAAGCCTTAGAAGGAAAAAAGAAACCTGCCGCCTCCACTGCAACGATAAAAGTTCCAGCAAAAGAAAAAGTTTCAACGCCCCCGCCTCCTGCGTTGGTTGAGCCGCAATCGCAACAGGCATACACGCCCCCACCGCCCAGCCATTCCACACCCGCCACCGGAGAAATACATAAACCGCGTTCGTTTCGCGCGCTTGGTTTTATTGGCGCAGGAATTTTCGGTTTGATTTGCGTAGTCGCCGCGTTTGCAATTGGCGGAAGTATGCTCAGCGAAATTTTTGCGCCTGCCCCTCCCACCGAAACGCCCACACTTGCATGGACAAACACGCCCGCAATTTCGCTCACCGAAACGCCCGCTGAATCTCCCACGCCCGAACCCACTGCCACGCCAACGGGGCCGTATGTCGTCATCACCAGCATTACGCTTGAAAATAATAAGTACGTTGTTAATTATGAGGTGGGCAACTTTGAAGGGCAAAATTATCATGTCCACATGTTTTTTGATACTGTACCCCCAGAAAACGCCGGCAGCCCCGCTAACGGTCCATGGAAATTAACTTATGGGAATTACGGACCCTCGCCGTTTACGCAATATGGTCCTGCCAATAAACCGCCAACCGCCAGTCAAATGTGCGCGTTGGTCGCCAACCCAAACCACTCTGTTATTTTAAACACAGGCAACTGCGTTGATTTACCCGTTTCGCCTTAGCCCTCTCCTGCAAAGAGAGGGGGGAGTTACATTCCCATGATTCTTTTTGCAATTAATATTTTTCTTTCCGCGTTTCTTTTATTCCAAATTCAACCGATGATAGGTAAATTTATTTTGCCATGGTTCGGCGGCACGCCCGCCGTTTGGTCAACGGCGATGTTGTTTTTTCAAGCCTTGCTCACAGGCGGATATGCGTATGCGTATTGGCTAGTTAAACAAACAAAGCAAAGATGGATTCACTCCGCGCTTTTGATTTTGACCCTCGCGCTTCTAACCGCGCTTGGGCTTGTGTGGCGTTCCCCAATCACTCCTTCGCCTGAGCTACGCCCCGCTTATGTCGAATTCCCTGTTTTCAACATCTTTTTCATTTTATTAGCGTCTGTCGGTTTGCCGTATTTCGCTTTAGCCTCAAACAGCCCGCTGATGCAAGCCTGGTTTAGCCGCTTACAGCCCGCATCTTCTTATGCGCGTTTATATGCTTTATCCAATGTTGGTTCATTGCTTGGGTTATTGGCATACCCTGTTTTGGTAGAACCTAACTTTTCTTTACAAGCGCAAGGCTGGGGGTGGTCTATTGGCTTTTTATTGTTTGCCTTTGTTTCATTTCTAATCGTCTATCGGCTCGACGATAAAAAAGCGGAAATCGCCCCCGTTCAAAAAACAGAACGCGCTTCTATTCCGCTTAAGTTACTTTGGCTGATATTAGGCGGCATGGCTTCGCTCTTTCTTTTATCTATCACCAATCAAATCACGCAAGAAGTGACCGTAATTCCGTTTTTATGGGTATTACCGCTTGCCTTATATTTAATTTCGTTCATCTTAGCCTTTTCAGATTCGCGCTGGTACAACCGCCAACTTTATGCGCTTTTATTTAGTCTTGCCAGCCTCGCCACGCTGTGGGCGCTGACGCAAGGTCAAAACCTGCCGATTGTTTATCAAGTTTCAATTTACTGCGCTTTATTGTTTTTTTCCTGTATGATTTGTCACGGCGAGTTATATCAACTGCGTCCGCCCGCCGACCAATTAACGACCTTTTACTTAATGTCTTCGCTTGGCGGCGCGCTTGGCGGCGTGTTTGTCAACTTTATTGCCCCTGCTTTGTTCAATGGCTATTGGGAGTTTTATCTCGGCTGGCTAACGACGGTATTCATCTTGGTCATACGCCTGTTCCCCAAATGGGTAGGAGATTATAAAAAGCAAACGCGAGCGCTCGCCTACTCGTTTGCAATTGGCACGGCGCTTATGCTTGGGTTAAACCAAAGCGGCGAGCAACTCAGCGCCGACAGAAACTTTTACGGCGTTGTCCGCACGATTGAATTAGACGATAAGACCTTAGCCATGATTCATGGAATCACCATTCACGGCATTCAATATAAAGATAAACCAACCGAGCCGACCACTTACTTTTCGCCTGATAGCGGCGTGGGGATTTTACTAACCCATTACCCCAAAGATAATCAACCCGCCAAAGTGGCGGTGCTAGGCTTAGGCATTGGCACGTTAGCCGCCTATGGCGAAGCGGGCGATGAATATCGTTTGTATGAAATCAATCAAATTGCGATTGATTTAGCCGAAGGCGAAGGCGGTTATTTTTCGTTTTTAGAGGATAGCCAAGCCGATATTGAAGTCGTCCCTGGCGATGCGCGTATCTCGCTTGAAAACGAATACAAAGCTAACGGTTCGCATCAGTTTGACGTCATTGTCTTAGATACATTCAGCAGCGACTCGGTGCCAGTTCATCTCGTCACTAAGCAAGCCTTTGATTTGTATTTAGCCAACCTAAAGCCCGACGGCGTGATTGCGGCAAATATTTCCAACCAACATATTGATTTGCAACCCGTCTTTTATCAAATTGCGCAAGAATTTGGCTTGACGATACTTCGCATTGATAACATTCCCGATGAGCCCAATGAATATTTATCTATTTGGATGTTGATGTCGAAAAACCCCGAATCATTAAACATCCCCGAAATTCAAGCGCGCGCGCAGACGTATGAAAATTACTCTACCAATGTGGCTTTGTTTACAGACGATTACAGCAATTTATTTCAGATACTAAGGTAACTACGGTATATACACATCGCACACGCCTGCGGTAATTTCGCATCTTGCCACTTCTTCGCCAACCCATAGCACGCGGAATTGGGTGGAGTTTTGATACCCATAGGCTGAGCTCCAGAAAATTAAGTCGCCGGGGTTATCGAAGCGCGGTTGCACAGTGCTCATAACGCCGTAAATGCAATCGGGTATGCTGAGGTATTGCGGGTCTTGGTCGCCATAAATGGTGATGTTGACGCAAAAGTTCCGGGGCAGGTGAGCGAGGTTTTGATTTTCCCATTGCCAGCCTTCAAAGCGTTCGTCAGTTGGGTTGCCGTTTTCGTCTAGGCGTTCAAATGTGAAACCTGCCAAACTGCGTTTTGAAAAAGAGCGGTTCAGCATGAAGAAGCTTGTTTCGTTATAAAACAAGGTAAATAAGTTTCCTTCAGGGTATAAGACGGTTGGCACGGCAAGCGTGGCAGTGGGCGTGACGGTGGCGGTCGGCGGAATCAATGTGGGGGTGAAAGTGGCTGGGGGCGGGGCAGATGTTTCGGTCGGTGAAACAGGCGTAAGCGTGGGAAGAGGCGATTGGTCTTCCGTTGGGGTGGGCAATGCGCTTGCTAAGTTGAATCCGTTTTGAAAAAAGTAAAACGCTCCAAATCCTAAAAGTAGAAAAAGAAAAATTCCAATCAACCAATAATTTCTTTTGCGGTTTGAGTGGCTGGCGATGACGGTGGGCGGCATAGGCGCGGCAGGGGTTTTGCGTTTGGCAATTTTACCGGTGGCTTCGTCGCGTTGGATGGTAGGCACGCCGACAGGTAGCGGCGGAAGCGATATGTGTTTTGGTGCAGGGGCGGGCGCTTTGTTTTTGTTTAGCGCCGATTCAAGCGCGTTGATGAGTTCCGCTCCGCTTTGGTAACGATTTTTTGGGTTTTTTTCTAAAGCGTGAAGCAATACCGCCTCAACTTCTTTGGTGAGATTTGGGTTTAGGCTTCGCGGCGGCATGGGCGGCTGAGCAATGTGTTTGAGGGCGATTTCTTCGGGGGTGTCGTCGTTAAATGGCACGGCGCCGGTGAGCATTTCGTAAAGGATGACGCCTAATGAATATAAGTCGGATTGGGCAACGGCGTCGCCTGAGCGGCGGGCTTGTTCGGGAGAAATGTAGTGCGGCGTGCCAAAGACGTTGCTTTGTGTGCCGTCTTGAACGTCTAGCGCCATGCCAAAATCGCCAAGTAAGACGCGTTTATCTTTCGATAGTAGAATGTTGGAAGGTTTTACGTCTCGGTGGATGATGCCTTGTTTGTGAGCGTAGTCTAATGCGTTGGCAATGGCGCGACCGATTCGCAAAACTTCTTCATGAGGAACTAATTTTCTTTCGTAATGAAGGTTATCTAAATAGGTGGCTAAATCTTCGCCGTCTATATAGTCCATGACGTAGTAAGAAAAGCCTTGCGAGTCGTCGGCGTAGTAGATTTGGATAATGTTTTCGTGCCGCCATTTTGCCATCATACGCGCTTCGTTGACGAAGCGTGTGGCGTAGGCGGGATGTTTGTGATAGCGTTTGTCCAGTACTTTGATGGCGACAGAGCGATGTAGTTTTACATCCCAGCCGTAGTACACGGTTGCCATGCCGCCCTGACCCAGCAAGCGTTCGATGCGAAAGTTAGCAAGTTGTTTTCCTATAAGTGGGTCGTTCATTAATCGTTAGCCTTTTTGTTTTTGTGTAAGCCGTCCCGCAGGTTTTACTGGAAAATCATCTGCGGGGCTTGTTTATTTTTACTGATTACTCGCTACTTCTAACTTTAATCTTACCTTTTGCCAATGTTTCGCGGCTGGCAATGGTAATGCGTGAAAGTTCCCGCACAAAACGATTCGCGCCGTTGACGTAGGCGTCTAAATAATCTTTGGTTATCATTTCAGCTAAGTCTTTGCGCCCAATTTCGAGGAGTTGGGAAACGTGGGGGCGAAAGTCGCGCAGATTCATTTTAACCGCAGAGTCTGAATCGGTAATCACGCTCCACGCGAGTTGTTTTTGTTCGTTATCGTCTTTGGCGGTCATAAACCGAGTGAGCGTGCTTTTTGGGGCAACCGCGCCGACATTGGAGAATACCTCTCGCCCTTTGATGAGGTTATTCAGCACCTCGAATTGTTCTGGAATTTTATCTAATAACCGTTGAATGGGAAGGGGTAAATGGGCTAGTAGTTTAATTGCGCCCACGCTGGCGCTTTCGCCAATGGAGGCGATTTCTTTTGCGCGAGATAGGTACATTCCAAAACCCGCTAGAGACGCTAAATATATTTTTTGCGAGTGGTTAAAACTGGCGAAGAGCGCGCCGCGTTCTTCGCTGGGCGCGTTTTCGTAGGCGGCAAGCAATTTGAGGGTTTGGGCGTGCAAGGCTAACAAGTTTAAGTCCATGAGTGGAACTTCAACGTTCATCGGGTACACCCGCTCGCGCGGAGATTTAAGGCTGGCGTCCATAGGGATTAAGATAGAAGGATTGGTGCGGCTGCCTTCTTCTACGAGTTGACGAAGCGAGGCGGAAATTTCGGGGTTGGTCTCTGAAAGTTTGTGAATTTCATCTAACAGCGGTTGCGACGGCTGATACGTAGCGGCGTGAATGGCGCGATATAAAACCAGTAAATCATTGATGGTTAATTCGATAAGGTCGCTTCTTTGTTTGAATTGTTTTCGTAATTCAAAAAAGGATTCTAATTGGAGTTGGTCGTTTTCTGCGCCGACTTCCGGCGTGACATGCGGCGATTGACTGACCAGAAACAAATCTTCTTCATTCAATTGCAAAGATAGCGATGTGTATATGGCATAGTCGGCTGGGGTGGGGGAGGGCAAGAGACTTAAGTATCGCGCCCATGAAAGCGCTTCGTTTGTCATAATTTCAGATAAGGAAACGCCCCACACGCCGTCGAAGAAAATGTGCGATTGGTCAAAGACGATGGTTTGCCCTGTGTCGAAAATAGTGATGGCGTGTGAGCCGACCCCTCGCTCGGTTTGGCGCAATTCAGAGAGCGGCAATTCGCGCGCGCGTTTTTCGGTTGAAATTAAAATTGGCGCGAAGCGTAAATTGTCTAATTCTGTGATGAGCATTGGGTTTAATTTGCTTCGTAAGTGCGCCAGCGCAGAACGCTTTACCTTTGCTAAAGAAACTAATTGCGCCGGCGAAGCCGATGTATCGCTTAGCAGAGACATGATTTGCGCACGCGCGGTAAGCGCGCTTAATGGTTTATTGGCGCCCGGCTCGCACGCAGGGATTAAGAAGTAACAATGATTGTGAATAATGCCAATTTGCGCGTCGGCGATGTGAAACGGAACGCGCGTTTCGCCGTAATGCCCAGGCTCTAAATACGCCAAAATAGACATTTGATTTTGATACGCTTCTAAGCCTTGTTCGATGGCTTCGTTTAATCTTCGCTTCCACGTTTCGTAAACGGCGGGCGGCAACGTTTGTAACTTGGCTTGTAAAAATTCATTAAACTTCAAGCGGCGATAGGTTGGGTAGTCCACATTTGCTCCGTCGTCTTCTCTGCGATAGGGGCGGATTAGTTCCCAATCACGAAAGAGGCGGCGGGCAGTTTGAGTCTGCTCAGGCACGGCGCGAAGCGCGTCTTCTAATAAGGCGATTGAAACGCGCTCCATCCATTCGTTTTGCAACAACGCGCGATATTGATGTAAGCAATTCACCGCAGCCATCACCCAAGCGGTTAATCTATCCACTTCATTTAAGTAAATGTGATTTTGCTTCAACAGCGTATCAAAGCCGTGCGTTTCATTGGCGTGGCGGGCGGTATCTTCGCGCAGGGCGTAATCTACATAAAATTGCCACGCGCCTTCGGGGAACGCCGACTCAGGGTCTTTGCCCGCTAACTTCAATAAATTTTGATAAGCCCACAACACGGCGGCAGGTCCTGCAAAAAACGCGCCATACACGGCTTGGTCTAGCGCTTGCTCTATGCCGCTGAATAATGCGCTGACATCTTGCTTTAGTTTTTGGAGGGGGATTTTTCTACCGGGCAAGCGCGCCAAGCCGCTTAAAATCATGCCTGGCACATTGCCCGCCGGCATGATTTTTGACACAAGCTGCACAACGGCTTCCACTTCTGGCAAGGTGAGGCGCGAAAGTTGTTGCGAAGAAATTTTTTTTGCAACCGTTCGCAAATCTTTTGCAGTCATTTCAGTCGCATCGTGAATGCTGGTTTTTTTCTTGCTCATAGAAGATGATTATATCTTTGGGATGTTTTTACCCTCCTTGCATATTTGTTAAGAGTACAAATATCTCACCACAAAGACACAAAGGCACAAAACCGCTAAAAAACTTTGAGACTTTGAGGCTTAGCGGCTTCGTGGTTTACAAGTCATAAGATTAACCCCAAAGCCGCCAAAAAAACTTTGAGACTTTGAGACTTAGCGGCTTCGTGGTTTACAAGTCATAAGATTAACCCCAAAGCCGCTAAAAAAAACTTTGAGACTTTGAGACTTAGCGGCTTCGTGGTCATTCCTCTATGATAGATTTATAATGAAAGAATGCCGATTAAAGCCTTTAGACTTCATCAGAATCAACTAATTCCCTTAAATACACCCGCTTCTTCGCTTGACTTGTTCACCGCTTCGCTTGCGGATGGCTTTTACACCACCTTTAGTTCCCTCGCCGCTGGGACAAAAGTCCTCGGCTTGAAAAGTCACTTGCAAAGGTTATACCAGCCAGCAGAGAAAATGAATCTGAAACCTTCGGCGGATGAAAAAACGCTGCGCGAGAAAATTGCAAAGTTGACTCACGAAAATTTACCGAACGAATCGCGCATTCGATTAATCCTTACCAAAAATACTGGCGATATTTACATTGCCATTCAACCCTTTGAGCCTTTGCCTCCCTCAATTTACCAACACGGCGCGCATGTGACGACAAGCCAAATCACGCGCCACGACCCGCGCATTAAAGGCACAAATTTTATTACGCAAAGCCAAGCGCAAAGAAAATTATTGAATCAAGACGTCTTTGAAATTTTGCTGACAAAACATGGAAAGATTTATGAAGGCATGACTTCTAATTTTTACGCCATAAAGTACGGCGAGAAGAGGTCGTCTCGCCCGTTACTAATCACCGCCCAACGCGGAATTTTATTAGGGGTGACGCGAAAAGCCGTCCTTAAACTAGCAAGAGAGGCGGGGCTATCTATCCAATATCGCGCGCCGCTGATTCGTGAATCTTACGATGAAGCGTTTCTAACTTCAAGCTCTAGAGGCGTTGTGCCAATCGTTTCAATTGACGATAAACCAGTAGGGCAGGGGAAGGTTGGCGAATGGACAAAGAAGTTGATACGCGCTTATCAAGAGTACATACGAAAGAAAAGCGAATACATCGTTCCTCTTTAGAAGCGGCGTTTGTTTAATAAATGGGGCGGGGGAGGTTATTTCTTTTTCTCAAACACGTCGTAATAGGCTTTATCTAATTCATCGTTTGATAAATGCGAATATCTTTTAGTCACTTCGATATTTTCATGGCGGGCGAGTTCTTGGGCAATTTTAAGGTTGCCCGTGCCGCGTAGGACTGAGGTGACAAAATAATGACGAAATGAGTGCGGCGTAATTTTGCCGACCAAGTCTTTACCTAAAAATTGCTCTACGCGTTCTTTGACGATATTGCGCCCTGTAGTAGGAGTCATCGGTTTGACGCGCTTGCCAGCCCCTTTGTCGTGACGCGCAAAAAGAGGTAAAGAGCTAAGTTGTTTGCCTGAGTTTCCGTCTAATGCAGCCCGTTGCGATAGGTAATCTTTTATTGCACTTAAAGCGCGTGAGGTGAAACGCACAACCGCTTGTTTGTTGCCTTTTCCTATTATGATGGTCTTTTGTTCGTTCCAGTCAATATCGCCGCGCTTGAGGTTACACGCCTCATGTACACGCAAGCCCGTATCGGCTAATGTGAGCAAAAAGGCTCGATCTCGATATGCGCGTAGTTTAACGATGGCTGTATCCTCGTCTTCATTTGTGACAAATAAGTTATTCACAGTCTCTACTTTGGTGATTAATGACTCAATATCTTCAGCAGGGAACTGGGGAAAGCGAACGCCAGGGCGGCGCGCACGTTGTCGAATCAAAACCACCACGCGAGATTGATTCACATCTGCTAGACGCTCTGCATCAAGATACAAATAAAAGCCCTTCACAGCCTGCAAATACAATTGCTCGGTAGCGCTAGCATACGTTTTGAGATAGCCCGCCAGTGGCGTAATCAGGTCTTCGGTAATTTTTTCGGCAGGGGTAGTTTCAGGGGCTAGGGCTTTGGCTTTCAATACTTCGTTGAAAACTTGCATGGCGTTTTTGTATGCCAATAGCGTGTGCGGGCTGCGGGCAAGTTTCACTGCGTTTAAATAGCCTGCAATTGCTTGAGAAATCGTTACAGATGGAGTCTGTTTTTGCGTCATCACGCTTTATTATACGAAATTCCCTGTCTTTGTCAATGTTTTCGATAATGTTACTTATCGAAAACATAAACCGAGACCTTGAAATTCACCATCTCCCCCTCTTTTCATTTGAGCGCGGACAATAGACAATGATTTTTTATGAAATGAAAAGAAGAAAGACTTTATTCTTTACGCTTCATTTTTCACTTTCCACTTTCTATGCGCTTCTCTCCCCTGCCCCACTGACTTTATTTACTTATATTACTTTGTAATTCCTTTATGTATTCCAAAAACGACAAAGTGACTGGATGGTTTTCGCCAGCAACTTGAATTAATAACTTTAAGGCGGCTTGTGCAATTTCGATTGCTTTATCATTTTGACCCATACTGGCTGAAACACGCGAAAGAAACATCAAAATATTTGTTTGCCCCACCATCTCGTTTGTTTCTTCATACAAACCCATTGCAGATTGCAGTGTATTCATTCCCGTTTGAAAAGATTCTTGGTCGTTTGCATTAATGATTTGCATTTTTCCAAGAGATTGAAGAGTATTGGCTTCGCCCAATTTAGCCCCCACTTGACGGAATAATTTCAACGCCTCGTTGTAACTTTCTAAAGCCGCATCATTTTCTTTGAGAAATTGTTGCACATCGCCAATCGCTTTTCGCACGTTGGCTTCAAGTTGTTTATCAGAAACGCCTAATTGCAAACATGCTTCTAACCAAGCAATCCAATATATCCAAGAGTCCCTAAAATTAACATTAAACCAATTTAGAGTCTTGGTAGTGAGCAAGGCTAATATTTCTGCTTGCTTTTCTCCACGCGCCCATTCGCAGGCATATAACAAATTATCCTTTTCTGGCAACAATAAGGGTAGGTTTTCAACATTAGGAACAAAATTGTCATCAAATATATTTATTAGCCACTCGGCAAGTTTGGCTTTTCGTTCATTTAATTTTTTGCTTGTCTTTAGTTTTTCAGTCGCATATTCATCTAACAAGTCATGCAAGCGGTAACGCTCTAAGGCTTCATAGTCTGTCTCTACAATTTTTACCAAAGACAGGTTGATAAAGCGTGAAAGTATTTGGCGAGCCAGTGAAATTTCTAAATCCCAAAGGTGCGCTACCGCTTCTATCGAAAAGCCTGTATGGTGAAAAGCCGCTAAACTCTCAAATTTTTCGCGGTCGTCTGTGCTTAGGTCTTGGTAACTAATGTCGAAAACCACTTGCATATCCCACCTTGCATTGCCGTCCATTTTTAATTCTGCTATTTTGGCTTGGGCAATTTCAAAATACTTAGCAACAGGTTTTCTTAATCCTTGATATTGTAAAATTCTCCGCGCGGCAATTTCCATCGCCAGCGGGTTAAATTTACAACGGTCGGCAAGTTTTTCTAGCATTTCTAATTCTGCGTTGACAATTTCATCTTCAAGAATGGCGCGAAACAATTTTTGCGCCTGTTCCCACGTCATGGGTTTGAGTTCAAAGTTTGTTACACCAGCAATTTGTTGCACACGGCTAGTCACCAATGCTGAATGTGGGCTTGGCGGTAAAAAATCACTTAAAGCATCAAGTGCATCTTTTCGTACATCATCAAAAATTATTAAGAATCTTTTTTGTTGGTATAAAAATTGCAATTCATTTTTCAGAGATTCATACGAAGCATTCGGTTGAATTTGTACACCACTTTTGGTTAAAACCTCACCGATTACTTGCTGAGGCTTTTTCTCGCCTACGTCTATCCATAACAACTCATATTGAGAGGCTAATTTTCTGGCAGTCTTTTTCGCTAATTCAGTTTTGCCAAGTCCGCCGGGCGCGTGCACACCTACAATCGCACCTCTTCCGCCTTTGAGCAAGAAACTTACTAAATCATCCTCTATTTGTCCGCGGTCAATGTAAGCTGTCACTTTCGGCGGAGGAATAAACCCAATCGTCGGGTGAACTTCAACAGGCGGTGAAATTTGCTGTTGTATCGCCCAGCCTGCCATAGTTTCATATATTTTGTTTAATGTTTCTGATGTTTGTTTTTCCGCCAAACTTCCTTCCAAAGTTGCTAACGAAGCAACATTATCTCGAAAAGTTTCATCTGCTAACATTAACTCTTTGGTTAATGTCCGTAAGTAAAAATCAACCGCATGATTAATAAAGTCTTGTGCGTAATGTTGCTTAAACTCATCAAATAAGATTCTTTGCAGTGAAGTTCTAAGCGTTGGGTCAGTGGGATGGTCGTAATACTTCCCCACTGCTTCTATTAATTCAGGTCTATCTTGTTGAGTCAAATCCACGAACAAGGCTTTGGCTAGGTCTTTATCCGCGAATGATTGCTTGAAAATATTTTCGGTTTCATTTAATGCGGTTGCTACTGCAATGGTCTTATCCGTCGGCGCGCGCAGTTCATCTACAAACTTTTTGCCAAGTTTGCTTTCTACAAAATTCTCCAAAATTGCTAGGCTGAGTTTTCCAAGTTTTTTTATATCAAGCGCCACGTTTCACCTCCGCCTTGCCGAATGTGTCCATTATAAACATTTTTTAGAGCAGGTGGAAAACAGTCTTAAAAGAAATCTCAAGATGTTGCAATACTTGCAACATGCCTCCAGTACAGTGACGGAAATTTACATCATGGAGGCTGGTATGGCGCGCAAAATGAACGACGAAAAGGTAAAGAATATTTATAATAAGATTGAGCAACACCCCGGAAAAAAAGCGGGGTTTATCGCTCGGTTGTTAGGTCTCAACCGCAGCGAGGTGACGCGGGCGTTGCCTGTTCTTGAAGAGAATGGGTTGTTAATCAGCGAAGACGATAAGGGAGGTTTATGGACCTTCAAGAAAAAGAAAGCGAACGATACATAATAATTGAATACAAATCTGTAAGGCGCAAAATAGACAATATCTGCGATAATTTCATTGTCTCAAGGGTTGGCGTTGAGAAAACTTGGGGCGATGCGGAATGTCGGCGCTTAAGAAGTTGCAGAATTTGACAACGGGACATGGTATTATGTTGTAAAAAAGTTCAGGAGTTGGCTATGACTGGGTTCACCAAAGCAGAACGACTGGAAGAAATGAAGCGTCTTTACATACAGCGCGCTTGGTCGGATATTGAAATGGCAGAGCGCCTCGGCGTGGACCGTACAATTGTTTACCGCGACCGAATCGAACTGACAACGCAATATCCCATTGAGAAAAATGCGGAAGGACGGTATTACATTCCGCGCTCAAAGTTGATTTCCGAAATCAAAGTCAATCCGCATGAAGCGCTGACGTTGTATTTGGCTGGGAGAAAAACTTCGCGCCAGACTCGTTTTCATCATCCGCATGCGGTGAATGCGGTGGAAAAACTCGCCGCCACCTTGCGCCAGCCCATGATGGATAAATTGCTCAAAGCGGCGGAGGCGGTTTTACAGCGCGAAAAAGAGCCTGAGCGAATTAAAATGATTGAGACAGTGACGCAGGGCTGGGTGGAGCAACGAAAAGTGCGGATTGATTATCGCGCTTTGAATTATGACGGGATTACGCATCATACTATTAGCCCATATTTGATTGAGCCTTCTATTTGGAGCGATAGCGTTTATGTCGTTGCGGTCAGCGATTTTAACGATAAATTGATGCCGTTTAAGATTGAACGTATTCAATCCGCTTTTTTAACGGGAGAGACGTTTGAAATTCCCGCCGAGTTTGATGAACAAGTTTTGCTTAAACACGCTTGGGGAATTTGGTACGGCGAGAGCGCGCCTCAAACCGTACGGCTGCGCTTCTCCCCTGCTGTGACAAGACGCGTGAAAGAAAGCGTGTGGCATCCATTGGAGAAAGTAGAGGACACCGAAGACGGCGGGTGCATCTGGAGCGTGGACATCGCCGAGTGGCGCGAAATGCTCCCCTGGATTCGCGGCTGGGGCGCGGATTGCGAGGCGCTGGAGCCAAAGGAGTTGCGCGAGGCGCTGGTGAAGGAGGCAAAGAGATTGGCGAGGGTGTATGGGGTGATGAATAACAAAGAACCGCAAATTCGTTTTTTTGCTCACCGCCGTGAAGGCGAAGACCGCGAAGACTGGCAGCCGCTGATTGACCATTTACACAAAACCGCCGAGATGGCGCGCGATTTTGGCGCGGACGCCAACGTTGCGGAACTGGCGTACATCGCAGGGTTGATTCACGATTTGGGCAAATACTCCGCCGAGTTTCAAAAGCGGCTGGAAGGCACAGGTCCGCGTGTAGACCATTCTACGGCGGGCGCCAAAGAACTCCAAGAGTTACTCAAAGATAAACCGCCTATAGCAAGAGATTTGTTGTCAAAGTTGTTGGCATATCCCATTATGGGGCATCATGCAGGCTTGCCAGATTATGGCAACCCGACCGACTTGGAAGGTGGAACAGTTTGTGCGCGGCTGAAGAACAAGATACCCGATTACAGCGCGTATCAGAGCGAGTTGGATTTGTCCTCATTGTCATTTCCACAAACTTTGAACCTGCGTTTTGTGAAGGGCAAAGAGGGCTTCTCGCTCTCTTTTCGAGTGCGCATGATTTACTCGGCACTGGTGGACGCCGATTTTCAGGAAACCGAAACCTACATGAAAGGCGCAAAGCCGCGCGGCGGACATAACGACATCCCAACTCTGCGCGACAAGATGGACGCGCACTTGAAGCAATTTGAAAACCCGACCAG
>DAOTZE010000033.1:0-82274 GCA_034434495.1 Anaerolineales bacterium | reverse complement strand
TTACGAAACCGATTATACAACCTCACTTCATCTATGGTCAACAAAGCCTTGCTGAATGGCATAAGACTATCCCCAATAAACCAAAAAGCCTCCCCGTAAGGGAAGGCTTAGGTAAATGAATCAACTTGCCTGTAAGAAAGAAGCGACAATAAATTGACAACCTTCCACCTAAAACTCGCTTCACAAAGTAAAATACGCCCATGCTCTTCACCGATTCCCTCTTTATCGGCATAGACCCAACCTCCGCCAACAAATCTTTCACCTACGCCGCGTTCGATAAGCAATTGAACCTCATCGCCTTGTCTGACGGGGAGTTGGATGATGTCGCCGCGTTTGTAGCAGGTCAACAGTCTGCAACTGTGGCGATTAATGCGCCCGCAAATGTGAATCGCGGATTAGTCAGAGAAAAAATCAAAAAAGAAATGCTTACGCCGCATAAAATCCGCGCGGCAGAATACCGCCTAGCCGAATATCAACTACGAGAAAAAGGCATTGCCGTTTCAGGCACGCCCGCCAGCGTTGGCGTTTGCCCCGCATGGATGCAACTCGGTTTTTCGTTGTATCGCAAACTAGAAAAACTCGGCTTCAAAAAATATACAACAAACAACCCCCACGCTCGCCAAATCCTCGAAACGCATCCACACGCCTGTTTTTGTGTTTTAGCGGGAGATACCCCGCAACCCAAACCGACATTAGAAGGAAAACTACAGCGTCAATTATTATTGTATGAGCGTGGCGTAAAAATCAAAGACCCTATGGATTTTTTTGAGGAAATTACGCGCCACAAAATGCTAAGAGGCATTTGGCCCCATGAATTGTTATACCTGCCCGAACAGCTTGACGCCCTCGCCGCCGCCTATTTGGCTTGGTTAGCGGTGAACAAACCCGAACAAGTTACCTGCTTGGGCGATGAAACCGAAGGGCAAATTTTCTTACCAATCAAACCATAAAACCGCCAGCAAGGCGTATCGCCGCTCACACGCCTGCGGAATAGTACACATCTTAGCGAATGGTAAAATAAAAAAATGACAACACAATCATTTGAAACCCGCGCAATTAATACCTTACGTTTTCTCTCTGCCGATGCTGTGCAAAAAGCAAACTCGGGACACCCCGGCTTGCCAATGGGCGGCGCGGCAATGGCTTATACCATTTGGACGCGCCACCTCCGGCATAACCCGCGCAACCCAAAATGGTTTGGACGCGACCGCTTCATCCTTTCGGGCGGGCATGGTTCCATGCTTCTATATTCTCTTTTGCATCTAACAGGTTATGACGTTTCCTTAGGCGAAATCAAAAATTTTCGGCAGTGGGGAAGCATCACGCCAGGCCACCCTGAATATGGATTAACCCCCGGCGTAGAAGTGACAACCGGACCGCTTGGGCAAGGCTTTGCCAACGGCGTAGGCATGGCAATTGCCGCTTCGCACCTTGCGGCGATATTTAACCAACGCGGGCATGAACTCATTGACCCATACATTTACGCCATCGTCACAGACGGCGACCTAATGGAAGGCGTTGCTGCCGAAGCCGCTTCGCTTGCGGGGCATTTATCGCTAGGGCGATTAATTTACCTCTACGACGATAACAATATTTCTATTGACGGCTCAACCGATTTAGCCTTCACCGAAGATCGAGCCGTGCGTTTCCGCGCTTATGGTTGGCAAGTGTTAAGAGTTGAAGACGGCAACGATGTTAACGCAATTGATAACGCCATAAAAGAAGCAAAGGCAGACCCTCGCCCATCCTTAATCATGTGTAAAACTGTAATTGGTTACGGCGCGCCAAATAAGCAAGGCACACAAAAAGCGCACGGCGAACCCTTAGGCGAAGACGAACTCGCCGCGGCAAAAACAAACTTAGGCTGGGATAAAGAAGCGAAGTTTTTTATCCCCGAAGACGTTTTGGGCTTTTATCGAAAAGCAATCGAAAAAGGGCGTGAGTTAGAAGCCGACTGGAATATGCGCTTTGAAGCGTATAAAAGAATCCACCCCGCTTTAGGCGCAGAGTTACAACGCCGGCTGGATGGAAAATTCCCCAAAGACTGGGAAAAATCTTTGCCTGCCTTTTCGCCCGACCCAAAAGGCATGTCCACGCGCGTTGCCTCAGGCAAAACCATTAACGCGCTGGCAAACATCTTACCTGAATTACTTGGCGGCTCGGCAGATTTAGCCCCCTCAAACAACACAAAAATTGAAGGAAGCCCCGCTTTTCAAAAAGACTCCTTTGCCGGCAGAAATTTTCACTTTGGCGTGCGCGAACACGCTATGGGTTCAATATTAAACGGCATGGCGGTTTTTGGCGGCGTCATTCCGTATGGCGGAACATTTTTAGTGTTTTCAGATTACATGCGCCCCGCCATTCGTTTGGCGGCGTTATCGCACTACCCAAGCGTTTTTATCTTCACGCACGATAGCATTGGCTTAGGCGAAGACGGACCTACCCATCAACCCATTGAACATTTAATGTCGTTGCGCCTCATACCTAATTTGGTTGTTATTCGCCCTGCCGACGCAAACGAAACCGCCCAAGCGTGGAAAGTGGCCATTGAAAGGAGAGACGGTCCTACCGCACTTTCTTTAACTCGTCAGAATGTGCCGATTTTAGAAACAACCGCCCAAGTGGAAAAAGGCGCGTATGTATTAAAAGATTTTGGCAAACCGCAAATCATTCTCATGGCTTCAGGTTCAGAAGTCGGTTTGATTTTAGAAGCCGCCCAAACACTTGCCCAAGAAGGCAAAGGCGTGCGTGTGGTTTCCTTCCCAAGTTGGGAATTGTTTGAAAAGCAAGATGAAGCATATAAAGAATCTGTGTTGCCTAAGAACATTCAAAAACGATTGGCGGTGGAAGCGGGCTCAGGCGCAGGTTGGGAGCGTTACGCCCAATCCGTCATTTCCATTGAGCGTTATGGCGCGTCTGCCCCGTATAAAATCATTTTTGAGCGTTTCGGTTTTACCGTTGAAAATATCGTGAATAGAGCAAAAAACCTTTAACCGCAAAGATAAAAACCTTTACCGCAAAGCAAACAAAAGGTCGCAAGGTTTAAAAACTTTTGCGCCTTCGTGGCGCGTTGTGGCGAAAGAAGGCAAACTATGAAAATCGCAGTTGGTTGTGACCATGCAGGCTTTCCATTAAAACAAACCGTCATTGACGCCGCCCAAGCGCTTGGGCATGAAGTGATTGACGTTGGCACATTCAGCGCCGAGCCGGTGGACTTTCCTGATTTTACAAAAAAAGTAGGCGAAAAAATTCAAAGCGGCGAAGCCGAGCGCGGTATTTTAGTGTGCGGTTCTGGAATTGGCGCGTGCATTGCCGCCAACAAAATGAAAGGCGTATATGCCTCCATCGCCCACGATACCTATTCCGCCGCGCAAGGCGTTTTGCACGATAACATGAACGTCTTATGCTTAGGCGGGCGGGTGATTGGTCCCGAACTTGCCAAAGTTCTTGTCCCCGCTTTTTTGAACGCGCGTTATTTAGGCAACGACAAAGGCGGCGAGAGATTAGCCAGACGCGTTAATAAAATTATTGCTATAGAAAACGAGAATCGTAAAGCGTAACGCGAAACAAATCAGGAGCCATGTATTAATGTCGCATTCAATCAAAAAACTAACGCAGCTTAAACAATCGCTTTGGTACGATAATATTCAAAGAAAATTATTAATCAACGGCGAACTCAAAGCCATGATAGACCGCGGCGATATTCGTGGGGTCACATCGAACCCAACCATTTTTCAAAACGCAATCGCCAAAACAAACGATTACGACGAAGCGTTAATTCCGCTGGCATGGGCAGGCTGGGACGCTGAAAAAATATTCTGGCGCCTCGCCGTTGAAGATATTCAACAAGCCTGCGATTTGTTCCGCCCGTTATACGAAGAAACCAACGGCGGCGACGGCTACGTCAGTTTAGAAGTCAGCCCGATGTTAGCCAAAGACACACAAGGCACAATTCAACAAGCCCAAGAATTATGGCGGCTCGTCAACCGCCCAAACCTCATGGTGAAAATCCCCGCCACAAAAGAAGGCATTCCCGCCATCCAACGTTCCATTGCCGATGGCATTAACGTCAACGTCACCTTAATTTTCTCGCTCACCCGTTACATGGAAGTGATGAACGCATACCTTGCGGGCATTGAAGAACGCGTTGAAAAAAACTTACCCGTACAACATGTCGCATCTGTCGCCTCGTTTTTCGTCTCGCGCGTTGATTCAAAAATTGACCCTAAACTCCCCGAAGATTCACCGTTGCGCGGTAAAGCCGCCATTGCCAACGCAAAACTTGCCTATGAGGCGTTTGAATCGATTTTTACATCGCCGCGTTTTGCCACCCTCAAAGCGCGTTTTCGCGCCCGCGTGCAACGTCCATTGTGGGCGTCCACTGGCACAAAAAACCCCAACTACCCCGACACATATTATGTAGATAACTTAATCGGACCCGACACCGTCAACACCGTTCCGCCCGCCACGCTCGAAGCCTTTCGAGAGCATGGCAACGCTTCATTAACCATCACACAAGGTTTAGAAGAAGCGCAAATGTTATTTGCCGACTTAAAAGCGCAAGGCATTTCTATGAGCGTCATTACGCAAGAATTAGAAGAAGAAGGCGTGAAAGCCTTTGAAGATGCGTTTGCGACATTGCTGGGCGCGATTGAAGAACGCAGAGAAAAAGCCGCCTCTTCTCTCAACGGGTTGGCTGCTTCTGTTTCAGAAGCATTATCTCAACTTGAAATAGACTCCGTTCCCCAGCGCTTATGGTCTCACGACCCAACATTATGGACAAACGACCCAGCAGGGCAAGAAGAAATCAAAATCAGGCTCGGTTGGTTACATTCCATTGAAGATGCCCGCGCACGCCTAGAAAACTATACATCGTTCGCCAAACAAATTCACGACGAAAAAATTGATAGAGTCTTAGTGATTGGCATGGGCGGCTCGTCATTGACTGCCGAAGTATTAAGTTCGCTCATGGCAAACTTTGGCGTTGAAGCGAAACTTTCACTCGCTATTTTAGATTCTACCGACCCTCAACAAGTAAAACTTGCCTCTGAACATTATCCGCCAGATAAATCTTTATACATCATCGCCAGCAAATCGGGCGGCACTGCCGAGCTCATGGCGGCGTTTGATTATTTATGGAAATTAAGTAATGAAAATGGCTCTCGCTTTATAGCAATTACCGATGCAAATACATCGTTACAAAAATTAGCGGAAGAAAAGAAATTTAGAAAAATCTTTAACGCCAACCCAAATGTAGGCGGACGATTCTCTGCGCTCACTGATTTTGGTTTAGTTCCAGCGGCGTTGCTTGGCATGGATATTGAACAATTGCTTAAGTCTGCCGAGAAAATTAAAAATGCATCACAATCGGTTTATAGCGCAGGCTTTGCTTTGGGCGCCGTACTGGCAGAATCCGCTCGAGGCGGCAGAGACAAACTGACCCTAGTCGCCGATGCGCCTGTATCGGCATTTGCAAATTGGGTTGAGCAAATCGTCGCCGAATCCAGCGGCAAGCAAGGAAAAGGAATCTTGCCCGTTGCCTTAGAGCCAATTGGCGCGCCAGACGTTTATGGTAAAGACAGAATTTTTGTTTACTTAAAAAGTAATGGCGAATTTGAAAAACAAATTACCGAATTACGAAATGCAAACTTTCCGGTAATCGAATTGCCAATTACTAATTGTTATGATGTAGGCGCAGAATTTTTCAAATGGGAAATTGCCGTTTCTACGGCATGTCACCTTTTGGGCATTAACGCTTTTGACCAGCCCGATGTGCAAGATAGCAAAACGCGAACAATTGCGAAGATAAAAGATTTTCAAACGACGGGCAAACTCGCCGAAGTGGACTTAACCGAAACCAAAGACGCAAAAAAGGTTTTGAATGATTTGTTGGCGAATGCAAAAAACGGAAACTATGTTTCTATTAACGCTTATGTGCCGCGCAATAAAGAAATGATTGAAGCGCTTCAAACGTTGCGAATAAAAATTCGTGAAAAAACAAAATGCGCCGTTACGGCTGGGTTTGGTCCTCGCTTTCAACATTCAACGGGGCAATTTCACAAAGGCGGACCGAATACGGGTCTGTTTATTCAAATCGTTTATGACGCTAAGGATGATTTTGAAATTCCAAATCAAGGTCTCACGTTTGGAACATTGATTCGCGCGCAAGCCTTAGGCGATTATGAAGCGTTAATTGCCGCAGGCCGCAAAGCCGTGCGGATTAAGTTATCAAATTTGGATGATTTGAAGAATTTGTTGTAAAAATAGCCACTGAGCGCACAAATTTACACGTTTTTTTATCCATTCGTGAAATCCGTATAAATCGTAGCAAATGGTTTTGAGAACAAAATGACAAACAATCTCTCTATCCTAAAATGTATCGCCTGCCGAAAAGGCGACCCTGCTCTTACGGATTCGGAAATCGCAGAGTTGAACCCACAAATCCCTGAATGGGAAATTATCGAAGTGGACGGCGTCAAGCGCTTGCAACGAGTCTTCAAGTTGAAAAATTATGTAGAAGCCGTCGCGTTGACCAATAAAATCGCGCTGATTGCCGAAAAAGAAGACCATCATCCGTTGATTGTGCTAGAGTGGGGCAAAGTGACCGTGCAGTGGTGGACGCATGTGATTCGCGGCTTACATCAAAACGATTTCATCATGGCGGCGAAGGTGGATGCGTTTGTGAAGTAAGTTTCTTATTTGCGAGAAGTTTTTCTTTTCTTAGTCGCTTTTATTTGGTAAATACTTTTCTGTTCTTTGATTGCACTTAATGAATTTCGTTTCATGACTACAATGTATTCTTGAGTCATCGTTGAGTCTAAAACTCCAGCCGCATTACTTGGGCTGTTTTTGGAGGGCATACGTTTATTGGGGATTGAGCGAATAAACGTATTTATATGCTCAAAGCCGCAGTTCTCAAAAAAGTTCCTAACTACAACATCCGTTGGCAAAACAATTCCTTTTACTTTTCTGTTTCCGACGACATAACAAGCATATCCGTTTCTTTTTATCGTCTTTGAAACATTTGAGATTGATTTGAATAAATCAATATAAAAGGATGTGACTTCACGAGCGCGTTTCTCATCATATTCTTTTACATTGTTAATAGCCGTATTAAGACTTGCACTAGGAAACGTAAAAAATTCTTTGACCGTTTTCCCACCCATTAATTTGCCGTCAATTTTATCTGGCTCTTCAAGCCCAAGCCACGCGGCTGATAATCTCGAATATTGTCCATAAGCGACTGTCGTTCCCGAATCGCCGTACGGCGGCGATGTAACCACAATATCAACGCTTTCAGGCGCAATAAACTCGGAAGGTATTCCTTCAACCGTATTGAAACTGTATATATATGCGTTAGGCGGATTTTTTATATTCTTAATGATTGCCAAATATTTTTTATAACCGTCAAGGTTTCTTTGTAATTTTGCGACCATAATGCTGTAAACATCAGGGTTAAATTTTGCTAATTTGATTTCATCGTAACGATAGAGCTTAAATTCTTCGTTGCGCGTGTTTGAACTCTCTCTCACGGTTTCGCTAAACGCAACCTGAAAGAACAATTTAACTTTTTCGTCTTCAATGTTTTGTAAAAATTTTCGTATCTGAAATAATTTTTCAACGACTTCGGGCTTAAACCAAAATTCTAAACGCGAGATGCCGTAAATTTCTTGTTTTTCCTTAAACTTGCGGAGTTTATCTTCTAAAGCAAGTTTATTGAAAGCCGAAATTTGCTTTTCTAATAAGGCAACGCTTGGCGTAGATGTTTTTGCTTTTGCAATCAATCGCGCAAGCGGATTTAAATCTGTCCCTGAAGCGTTTATTCCTCTGATATTCGCTTCAACCAACGAAGTTCCGCTGCCAGAGTAAGGATCAAACATTTGCTTAGCGTTTTTGCCAAACAAATCTAATAACTTCCCCGCCACTTGAGGAATCATCCTTGCTGGATAATCATGATAGCAATGCGTTAACTCTCGAGTTGGCGCGCCGTTAAATGTCCAATCGTCCGCTTTGAAAATTGGCTTTGCGGCGGTTTCAATAAATTCTAGTTGCGTGGCTTTTAACATGTTACAAATCTCTTATTGTTTCAAATAACAACGGCAAGTTTTCTTCAAATACTCTAAAGCCTGTGCCATGATTTCTGACGCTGGCGCCTTTATCGTGCAAACGTAAATCTAGCAAAATATTCCCTTGATTAATTTGTTCGCGGATTATTTTTTCTGAAGTTCCTGAAAGCAATTTTGCTGTTTGGAACTTAAACCATTCTTTGTCGTCTTCTATTTTACTATCAGCGCTAACAAGCAGAAGCGCAGGAATTTTTTTAATAAATCTTTCAACTAAAGCCTCGATTTCCCATTCTGCAATCGCTTCGCCTGAAGTATGCTGAACAGATACGGTATCGTTTTTAATTTGCAAATAAAGCCCTTGAGAATTAGGTTTTTTTGACATTGTATAGTACATGCCTAGTCTTCCATTTTGATCAAGCGAGCCGTACTTTCTAATAGCGTCTAGCGGCTTCATTTTCCAAACCCTTCTATTGAAAGTAAATAATGTAATCATTGAAGATGAATTAATGCGATGCGCTTTTAGTTCAATTTTGCCTAAATCTGGCGAGGCGATATTGTTTTCAGAAATGCCTAATAATTTTTCTAAAGTTTGCCCAATGCCAGTTGAACCATGGCGTTCAGATTTCACCCAACCTTGCGATTTTAGTTTTGCAAATGCTTTAATAAACTCATCTAACGTCATTTGATGTTGAGACATGTACAGCCCTTTTTAGTAAGGTAATTAATTTAATTGTACTCTGTTTTGCTTATTAACTTCTCAAACGCTACTTATTCCAATTCCCATTCCCCGCAAACCGTTCTGGAACAATGTGAGTAATAAAACCCGTTTGATTTCTGACAGACTCAGGCGGGAATTCCACATCTGGACCAAGATAGACATGCGCCAGGCGTTGTAATAAATCTGCCGCGCCGCCTTCGGTCAAATACGCTTTTCCATATACAACCAAATATTCTTGCAAGCCAAGCGCGTTTTTTCCATGCCCAAGCATAGATAGCGCCACGCGATTATCTTTGCGGATGTTTTTCACTTTTTGGTAAGCGCTCATGTGAGCAATCACAAATTCGTCATGTTCAACGCCAACCCAAACCACAGTCACTTGCGGGCTTCCGTCCGCGTTGAGCGTGGTCAAATGGGCGAGCGGGGCAGAGGCAATTAATGCTTTTACCGAATCGGGGATTTTCATTTTTTTATCATTCTATTCTATAGGCTCAAAATCACTGACAGTGATTGTGTATTCTTCATCCGCTACTTGAGGATGGTTAAATGAGATGAATATAGGAAAATGATATTGCTCGTCAAAAGAAACCGAAAGGCATTCATACCAAGCGGCGCCTGTTGTATTTCCGTAATTACGTTCAAAATCTTGCTCAGAGGTTTGCAGTAATTTGAATAAACCTTCTAGCGTATATTCATTAATATCTAAATTTGAGATTTTATTTTTACAATTTGTCGTTTCACGATTGTCCATTGGCGCGTGTCCGCAAGTAGATTGAGCGCTTTCAACCGCCCCGTCTTTTACGATAATACTTAATTCTACTTGATACCAAATACTGCTTTCTACTATCTTCATTCGATATCTAGAAATTCCTAGCCCCGCCCAAGCGGACTCTTCGTTTTCAATTTGTTCTTTCAGCGTTTGGTTTTGCCCGCCGCATGAAAGCAAAACCATGCCAAGCGCAATGATGTACCAAAAAGCGCTTTTGTTTTTCATGGTTTATGCCTCCAAAGATTGTCGCCTTTTTCTTAATTTTTCATCGTCTAGCCATTTGAAAATTCGCAGCACAAACGGAAAATTCCCTAGCCAGCCAAGAAAATCTCCCCATAGTTTCGCTAGTCCTTTTGGTTCGTTCGGCAATGCCACAGCGGATGAAAAATCTACAACACGCTCATCCAATTGATAGACATAGCGGCTCAATTGTTTTACTTTTGGTTCAGCCAATAAAAATTGCCGCACTTGTTCTCGTTCGTCGGCGGTCATCCATTGCGGCAAATCGGATGTGGCTTTGAAGTTACAAATTAACGCTAACTCTTGCAATTGAATTTTATGTTCTTCTTCTAAAAAATTTTCTTTCGATTCAAAGTATTCTACGTCAGGGTCAATGTGAACTAAATCTTTTAACCACAAGCGATGCGCCACTGTGCGAATGGCGTTTTTTACGCTCGGCGTGGAGGGGTTATAGAATAAGACTTCGTTGCGATAATTCTCCCACTCGTGCGAAACGTCGGGACCAATGCGAATCGCATTGCATACGCCAATGGCGGGCAATATCGGCGTGCCGCAAGTTAAGAAGAAAGCGTTTTCTCCCATCGCTTCATACATTAACTTCAAGCATTCACGATAAGCGCTTTCGCGCGGCATGTCGTTATATCGTTTGCCTTTCAATGCGCCTGCGTATAAAAAATCTAACTTGAAATAATCAAAGCCCCATGCGCGCACTTGTTTTATTAAAGCCGCTAACCATTTTTTTACTTCAGGATGCGTGACGTCTAATGCAAATAAATATTCGCCCCAATTGAATCCTGCCGATACGAATTTCCCGCGTTCATTTTTCAAAAACCAATCGGGATGTTCATTAAACAATGTTGACGATTTACTCGCAATTAGCGGCGCAAGCCATAACCCTGCGCGCCTGCCTGTTGATTTAATTTTATCCGCGAGGGCTTTCATGCCTGATGGGAATTTTTCATTGGCTTCCCAATCTCCGATATTTTTTTGCCAACCGTCGTCCACTTGCAACACTTCAAAAGGCAAATCGCCTAGCAAATCAAACGTTTTGAATAAAATCTTTTCGTCAATGACGGTGTATAGACTATACCAAGAACACCACACACGCGGCGCATGATTTTTTTCAACATATCCCAACCGATTTTTTAATTGTTTGATGTATTCGTCAAATACTTGATTCTCATCCCCGTACATGATGAACCATTCGGCTTCATCCGCTTCGCTTTTCCCTTCTAGTTGATTCTGCGCCTGAAACACATGCGTATTGAGCGACAATGCTCCCAGCAGAAGAATCTTTCCATCCGCAAATTCCACTGCGCCCAACCACGAGCCATGCGGGTTTTTTTCGTAGGCGTATTCAATATCTATATGCAGGGGGTGAAAGATAGTCGGCTTTTGAATGGGCACAGGTTTTATATCCGTCCATGCCGCCAACGACCATGACTGCCAGCCATGCCGATAGTATTTAATCGGTTGCGCTGGCAATTCAACTTGTATGTGTTTTGCTTTAATGATTTGCGATTTGTTTAATTGAGGCGAGGTGATTTTGGTCATAAGAAAATATTTTATCTTAATTGCTCTTTGCGTCATCTTCGGCGCAGAGTTTTGGTAATCGCCGCCGAGGGTGGCGGCTTGAGCATCGTCAGTCAAGGAAAAAGTTGAGGAGGCAGAATCAAGTTTCCCCGTAGGGGAGAGGCGTTTGTCTTTCTTGACGGGAATATCATCATCGGGTATATTCCCGTCACTTTCGGAAGGATAATATATATTCTATGTATCAATTCGACAAAACAGATATAAAAATCGTCAATTTGCTATTGGAAGACGGTAGAATGTCCGCTTCGGAGATGTCTCGTAGGATGGGAGATATTTCGGAGCGGGCGATTCGTTACCGCATTGACCGAATGATTGAAGAGGGTGTGATTCAAATTAGCGCGGTGGTTAACCCTGAGGCGTTGGGGTTGAATATTAAGGCGGATGTGTGGCTGGAAGTGGAAGCCGATAAGGTTTTGGAAGTGGCGAAAAAAATGGCGGCATTTGAAAATGTGACGTATGTGGCTTGTAGTATTGGTCAGAACGACATCAGTATTCAAGTGGTGTCGAAGGATACATCTGAAGTGTATTATTTTGTGACGGAGGTGATACGCAAGGTGCCGGGAGTGAGAAAAACAACCACTTCAATTGTGCCGATTGTTTTGAAAGATGTGTATCAATGGCGTGTGCCGGAACGAATCGCCAATGAGTTTTCGGAAAAAGAAATTGTTTAAGTAGTCTGATAGTGAAGATGAGGAGAAGTTATGTTTGGTTCAAAGACGCAAGCCTTGCAAAAGCGCGCGCAAAAAATTTTGCCATTGGGGGTGAATTCTAATTTTCGTTTTTGGGGAGATGAAATTACGCCGTATGTTCAAAAAGCCAAAGGTTCGTATTTGTGGGATGTGGATGGAAAAAAATATATTGATTATCGTATGGCGTTTGGTCCGATTATTTTAGGTCACGCTTACGATGAAGTGGACGCAAAAGTTATTGAAGAGATTCAAAACGGCGTTTTATTTGCAATGACGGGCGAGCTTGAAGTTGATGTGGCTGAGATGATTGTTGAAATGTCGCCGGCGATTGAGATGGTGCGCTTGGCGTGTTCGGGAACAGAAGCCACCATGCACGCTATTCGCACTGCCCGCGCCTATACCGGGCGCGATTTGATTTTGAAGTTTGAAGGCAATTATCATGGTTTTCACGACCATACTTTATGGTCAACATACGCGCCTGTAGAAGCATACGGGAATGCGCGCAGTCCAATTCCTGTGCCTGCTTCGTCGGGCATTCCAAAAACGATGCGCGAGTTTATTATTACGCTTCCGTTCAACGATGCAGAAGGCTTTGAACGTGTGATGCGCTCTTACGGCGAGCAAATTGCGGCGGTGATTACGGAGCCATGTCAGGGCAATTGTGCGGCGATTAATCCGCAAGAGGGATTTTTAGAATTGATTCGCAAGAAGACGGAAGAATATGGATGCGTGTTTATTTTGGATGAAGTGAAAACTGGATTTAGAATCGCAAACGGCGGAGCGCAGGAATATTATCGCCTCAAACCTGACCTTGTGACATACGCCAAAGCCCTCGGCAATGGGTATCCCGTTGCGGCATTTGGCGGAAAAAAAGAGATTATGTCTATTATTGGTCACGGTGTGGCGCAAGGCGGCACTTATACCAATAATAAGCCCGGCGTGGCGGGCGCTTACGCAACATTGACTTTGTTGAAAACAAAACCAATTCTGAAAACGATTGCGGAACGCGGGCAAAGATTGATGAACGGTTTGAAAGATATTTTTGAAGAGAACGATATTCCCGTTGTGATGACGGGTTACCCCGCGATGTTTTCTTTTGCATTGAATGTAAATGAGGTGAAAAGTCAACGCGACTGGGCGAAGAGCGACCAAAATCTTTATCTCGAATTGGTTGAAAAGGCAATTGAAAAAGGCGTAATGCCCGACCATGACGCGCGCGAACCGTGGTTTATGTGTTACTCGCATTCTGATGCGGATGTTGATGAGACGCTGAATGTGTATGCGGAAATTGTGAAGGAAGTGAAGAAATAGTTTCAGGTTGAAGGTCACAGGTCTAAGGTCAATTGACTTGCGACCTATGACGTGTGATTTTTGGAGAATTCATGGCAAATAAACTTACCTCAAAAGAAATCATTGACCTCAACAAAGAATACACTTTTTTCTCTTGGTCAAATCAGGGGCAAGTTAATCCTATTCCAATGGAAAAAGCAGAGGGCGCTTATTTTTGGGATGCGGATGGGAAACGGTATTTGGATTTTGCTTCTCAATTGGTGAATACGAATGTGGGACATCAACACCCGAAAGTGGTGAAAGCGATTCAAGACCAAGCCGCGAAGTTAACGTTTGCCGCGCCGAGCATGGCAACTGAGGTAAGAGGCTTGCTTGGAAAAAAACTATCCGAAATTACGCCCGGCGATTTGAAAAAAACATTCTTCACCTTAGGCGGGGCAGAAGCGAATGAGAACGCCATCAAAATTGCGAGATTTTACACAGGCAGACATAAAATCCTAGCCCGTTATCGTTCTTATCATGGCGCAACACTTGGAGCAATGACTTTAACTGGCGATTATCGCCGTTTACCTGCCGAGCCTGCAATCTCTGGCGTTGTGCATTTCCTTGACCCGTATTGTTATCGCTGTCCTTTTGGCTGGACGAAAGATACGTGCAAACGTCAATGTATTGACCATGTGGAAGAAGTGATTCAACATGAGGGTCCAGACCAGATTGCGGCGATTTTCTTGGAAGGGGTGACAGGTACAAATGGCTTGATTATTCCGCCCGATGAATATTGGCCCCGCATGAGAGAAATCTGTGACAAATATGGAATCTTGTTAATTTCAGACGAGGTGATGAGCGGATGGGGCAGAACGGGCGAATGGTTTGCAGTAGATAACTGGAACACTGTGCCAGATATTATTACCACCGCAAAAGGAATTACATCGGGTTATGTTCCGTTGGGCGCTGTGATTGTTAGAGAAAAAATCGCAAAGTTTTTTGACGACAAGGTTTTATTTGCAGGCTTGACTTATAACGGACATGCTCTCGCTTGTGCAGCCGCGCTTGCCACGATTGAAGCCTACGAAGAAGATAAGATTTTTGAAAACGCAAAAAAGGTTGGGAAACATTTAGGCAAGCGGCTTGAAGAATTGAAATCGAAACATCCATCTATTGGCGACGCTCGTTATATCGGCATGTTCTCTGCAATTGAGTTGGTGAAAAATAGAGAAACCAAAGAGCCAATGGATATTACCGCATTGAAAAACTTTATGATTTCAAATGGAGTGTATGTTTTCAATTTCAAGAATATTTTGTTCATCGTTCCGCCGTTGGTGATTACAGAAGAACAGTTGGATGAAGGTTTGAATCTGTTAGATGAAGGTTTGGCAGAGTTGATGGATAAGCAAGCGGTTTAAGGTTACAAGCCGCAGGTTAAAAGCTTAAAACCTGTAACCTTCAACCTACAAAAGTAATAATGAAACTAATTATCGCAAACACAATTTTTGATGAATTCCCCGACGCGTTTTTTGGCGTCGTCATTTTGCATGATATTGATAACTCTAAAGACAAACCTGAAATCACAGAAATGCTTAGGCAGGTTGAGGCTTCACTTCCAAGTAAATTTGGAAACATACCTGTGATTGAACATCCACATATTTCAAATTGGAGAGAAGCGTATCGTAAATTTGGGGCGAAACCAAAAGATTATCCTTCTTCTATAGAGAATTTAACACGCCGAGTATTAAGTGGCGCAAAAATTAGCCACATCAATAACCTTGTATCCTTATACAATACAATTTCATTGAAATATATCTTGCCTGTTGGCGGAGAAGATTTAGATAAAATAGTTGGCGATATCTATTTAACAAGGGCGGGCAATAACGAACCCGCTATTTTTCTTTTAGGCGAAAAAGAAGCGCGAGCTCCAAAAGAAGGTGAAATTATCTATAAAGATGAAGTTGGCGCAATTTGTAGGCGTTGGAATTGGAAAGAAGCTGAGCGAACTAAGTTGACTCAGGAAACGCGCAACGCTTTCTTAGTGATTGAATGCTTACCGCCCGTTTCTCGTGAACTCATTTACGCTGCAATTCATGAATTGGCAGATTTGGTTAAGCAACATTGTGGCGGGGATGTTTCAACGGCATTTTTAGATAAAGATAATAAAGAAATAACTCTTTTATAAATAAAGTCCTATTAGGTTTGCTGCTGAATTACCAATTACCAATTACTAATTACAAAACGGTGAAACATGGAAATCTTAAACTACATAAACGGCTCGTGGATAAAACCGAACGTCAAAGAATATTTTGATGTGATTAACCCTGCAACGGGTCAGGTAATTGCAAAAACTCCGCTTGGCACAAAGGCAGATGTTGATTCAGCCGCAAAAGCCGCGAGTGAAGCATTCCCAGAATGGCGCAGAACGCCCGTCAATGACCGTGTGCAATATTTATTTAAGTTGCGCAATCTTATGCGCGAGAATCACGATGAAATTGCCAAACTCATCACCAACGAATGCGGCAAAACATTTGAAGAAGCCAAAGCCGAAATGGTGCGCGCGTTTGAAAATATCGAAGTGGCTTGCGGTATGCCGATGATGATGAAGGGCGATATGGTTGAAGACATTGCATCGGGTATTGACGAGTTGATGATTCGTCAGCCAGTGGGTGTGTGCGCCACTATCGCGCCGTTCAATTTCCCCGGCATGATTCCGTTTTGGTATTTGCCGTATGCCATTGCGGCGGGCAATACATATATCATCAAGCCTTCTGAAAAAGTGCCGATGACGATGCAATTCATTATGAAATTAATTGAGCAAGTTGGTTTTCCAAAAGGCGTTATCAATTTAGTGAACGGCGCCAAAGATGTTGTCGATGGAATTCTCGAACATCCAAACATTCGTGCGATAACTTTTGTTGGTTCAACCAATGTCGCCAAATATATTTATGCCACTGCCGCGTTGCACGGCAAACGAGTGCAAGCGCAGGGTGGGGCGAAAAACCCTGTGATTATTCTTCCTGATGCGGATATGGAGATGGCGACAAAAATCGTCGCCGATTCAGCCTTCGGGTGCGCTGGTCAACGTTGTTTGGCAGTTTCTTTCGTGGTGACGGTGGCTGAGGCTAAAAATCAATTCACTGAATTAATTTGCGATGCGGCATCTTCAAGAGTTGTCGGTTATGGGCTTGATTCAGGCGTGCAAATGGGTCCCGTTATCAACATGGCGAGCAAAAGCAGAATCGAGTCGCTGATTGGACTCGGCGTCCAAGAAGGAGCAAGCCTCCCCGTAGATGGTCGAGGCGCGAAAATCAAAGGCTATGAAAACGGTTCGTTTGTCAAACCGACGATTTTGGCAGATGTGCCGCGCGGAAGCGAAATCGCCAAGACGGAAATTTTCGGTCCTGTGTTGAGTTTGATGCACGTCAACACGGTGGATGAGGCGATTGAGTTGGTGAATAGCGGGCAATATGGAAATCAGGCGAGTTTGTTTACATCCAGTGGGAACGCCGCGCGTAAATTTCGATACGAAGCCGAAGCGGGCAATATCGGAATCAATATTGGCGTTGCCGCGCCGATGGCGTTTTTTCCGTTTAGCGGTTGGAAGGATTCTTTCTTCGGCGATATGCACGGACAAGGGATGGACGCGGTTGAATTTTTTACGCAGAAAAAGGTTGTGGTAGAACGTTGGCCCAAAGAATGGACGAGGAAATTTTAGGGCATTGGAGGAATAGAGAATTATGATTGATTACGAAGACGCATTAGATTATTCAGCCCGTTGGATGGATTTGATTCAAAAAACGGAATTCCCAAGCAAAGAACTGGCGCATCAAATCATTGATGAATCAAAAAATAACTTTGCCGAGCATTACAATCGCAATTGGTTAGAGTATCGTAAATCTGTAACTGAGGCGGGCGATTGGGCGTCTGTCGAGTGGACAGGCTCAGGCGCGGTGATAAAGGATGTGCTGGGCAGAGAGTTTTTGGATTTTCTCGGCGGCTTTGGCATGATGGATTTAGGCTGGAGACATCCAACAGTGATTGAAACGGTTAAGGCGCAGTTGAATTGGTCGCCTATGCCTTCGCAAGAATTGTTAGACCCATTGCGCGGCGTGTTGGCAAAATTGCTGGCAACCATTACGCCAGGCGATTTGAAATATAGTTGGTTTGGCGCAAGCGGAACAGAAGCCAACGAAGCCGCGATGAAGATTGCAAAACTTTATACAGGCAAAACCGCGTTTATTGTGGGCGTGCGGGCGTTTCATGGTAAGACGATGGGTTCATTGTCTTTAATGGGCAAATCTGATTTTCGCGCGCAAATGGGGGCAATGTATGCCGGGCAGGTCTATCATGTTCCATTTGGCGACGCGGAAGCGGTTGAGAAGCAATTAGAAATTTGCGATAAAGTTGGGGTTGGAGTTGCGGCGGTGATGTTTGAACCAATTCAAGGCGAGTCGGGAGCGATTGTTCCGCCTGATGATTTTTGGCCCCGCATTCGTGAAGCGACAAGAAAATATAAAGTCTTATTAATTGCAGACGAAGTGCAAACAGGGCTTGGCAGAACAGGAAAATTATGGGGCGTGGAGCATTGGAATGTTGCCCCCGATATTTTAACGGTGGCAAAGTCGTTAGGCGGCGGCGTGATGCCGATTAGCGCTGTCACAACCACTGAAGAAATTTATCAACCAATGATGTACCCCAACCCGTTTATGCACACCACCACCACAGGCGGAAACGCTTTGGCGTGCGCGGCGGCAATTTCCGCTATTCATGTGACGCTCAAAGAAAAATTGTGGGAACAAGCGGCTGAAAAAGGCGCATACTTAATGCCGCATTTGCAAAATTTTGTTCAACAATACCCGCAGATTTTTGAACGCGTCACCGGCAAAGGCTTGTTAATTGGAATGCATTTCAAAAACCCGCAAATTGGTTATAAAGTGGCGGCGGGGTTATTCAAGCGCGGCGTGCTGGTGGCTGGCACGCTCACCAGCGCGCAAACCATCCGCATTGAACCGCCCTTGATTGTGACATACCCGCAATTAGATATGTTGGTTGAGCGATTACAAGCAACTTTAAGCGAAATTGCAAAAAGCATGTAGCCAATATTAAGGCAATGCCGTTTTGAGTTAAAAAAGCCTTTAATCTTCAAAGACTAAGGGCTTTTTTATATATAACGGTCCCGAAGGTTTTTGTAAAGAGCAGAAGCCGCCTGCTCAACTTTTTAGACGATGTTTTGTGTCACTCAATAATATTAATTGGCACAGATTTCCCCCCGCCAAACGCCGCTACCGAAACTTTTTGAGCGATTTTTTCGGCAATTTCGTTTAAGGCTTTCGCCGCATTTGATTCGGGGTTTGTCGCTACAATCGGTTTGCCTGTGTCGCCGCCAACGCGCACGGTTTGGTCAATCGGAACGCCGCCTAAATAAGCGGTCTCCGTCAATTTTGATAAATGTTCGCCGCCGCCCGAGCCGAACAAATCCATTTTTGAGCCGTCGGGCAATTCTAAGTACGACATATTTTCCACAATACCGAGAATAGGAACTTCAAGTTTTTTAAACATATTGATTCCGCGCCCGGCATCTTCAAGCGAAACGAGTTGAGGAAGCGTAACAATAACAGCGCCGCTTAATGGTAACGCTTGCGCCAGAGATAGCGCCGCATCGCCTGTGCCTGGCGGCAAATCAATAATCAAATAGTCCAACTCGCCCCATTCCACGTCTCCTAAAAATTGACGAATGACAGAGTTGAGCATGGGTCCGCGCCAAATTAACGGCTCGCCAGGGCGAACGAGCAACCCCATCGAAACCATTTTTAATCCATACGCTTCAGCGGGGATAATGCGCGGTCCTTGTGGGGGAGGTAAAGATTCGACTCCCAGCATAGTTGGCGTATTCGGTCCGTAAATGTCCGCATCTAACAACCCAACTCTTGCTCCCGCTTTTGCTAGCGCCACCGCCACATTTACCGCCACAGTAGATTTACCCACGCCGCCTTTGCCAGAGCCAATCGCAATTGCGTTGCGAATGGGCGTTTTCACCAAGCCGCGCATACGCCCGTCATTCGGCACATCCGAATCCATTTTGACCGAAACGGTTTTCACGCCTGCCACTTTCAGCGCCGCTTCTTTTGATTCCTTTTCAATTTTTCCGCGAAACGGACAAGCGGGAGTGGTTAACATTACAGTAAACGAAACATGACTACCTTCAATTTCAAGGTTCTTAATCATGTTCAATGTCACAAGGTCTTGACCTAAATCAGGCTCTTGCACGGCGCTTAACGCTTTTAGTACAGATTCTTTTGTAATTGTCATATCTTTACTCAATAAGTTATTTTTTATGAATTAACTCTTCATACCAATCTTGATAAATCGAGCGCAAAATTTCGTCGTTGGCAAGTTGTGGGTCGTCGTCAAATTCGGGCAGCGCCAAGGTCCAAGCGTAAATTTGCCCCAGCGTCACTTCTTCAATCTTTACGTCTTTATATTTTCTTTTTAATTCCATTGCAATGGCGTAAGTCGCTTCCCAGTTCATCGCTCTAAATGTCTTTCACGAAAATAAAAAAACAGCGGCAAAGCAAACGATAAGCCAATCGCCGTTAATAATAAAAATGCCCACCAATTTTTCATTTTAATGCGATTGCCCTCCAGCGCCATAAACGCCCATGCCGTAAAAACGCTCATTCCTAAATCGGCATTAAATGCCGCGCTCATCGGCGTTGCAAACAAACTGGCAATGGCTTGAAAAGTCGGCGTTGTTTCCGTTGTATAAAATTGATACAAAAAATAATACGGAAACACAAACCCCAAAAAAGCAAGGATTAAGTAAATGTTCTTTTTCACAAATGAGATTATAGCATACCGTTATAAGATGTATAATGAGACGAACAACCGCCTCTTATCTACAGGTTGACTGTTTCTCCAGCGGAGATATTTTCTATGCCTTTGAATCTTTTTGAATTTACCGAAAGCGACTTAGCCTCGAATCGTTTAGGTTTAATCTCCGCTCGTCAGCGCCAAGCGTTGAAGCAATATGCCAGCGGAATCCGTAAATCGCAATGGGGTTCGGTTTGGGTAACAGCGTTTTTTCTTCTATTTGGGTTGTGCCTTATTTTTGCCTTATACCTCTCAAACGAAAGCTCGCGGCAGGCGTTATTTTCAAGCCCTGTGAATATTCTAGCGCTTCTGGCGACGATACCTCTCGTGGCGATTATTCTTGGCTTGGCGATGTTCTTTGCCAGGCGCCGCGCCAACCGATTAGAAAATGCGGAATTAAAAAAAGCGGAAGGCGCTGTATTACACGGCGAAGACCATTCGGAGTATGGCGTAACGTATTATGTGATTGTGGACGGCGTTAAATTTTTATTTTCTGAAAATATTAACGAGGTATTTCCCGAAGGCGCGCGCTTTCGGATTTATTACTGCGATGCGGGGTATTTTCAATTGATATTGTCTTATGAAAAAGTACATTAACCAGCGGGGGTAAATTCTTTTTGCGCCAGTTCAATCTGAGCGTTTTTTATAAAATTTAATGCGTTTTCATCCGTTCGATAAGCGACACTATAAACGATTTTTGCAATCCCCGCATTAATTAACGCTTTTGTGCATTGGATGCAAGGCAAATGCGTGACGTAACAAATTGCGCCTTTGGTCGAAACGCCGTGCAGCGCCGCTTGAATAATCGCGTTGGTTTCCGCGTGAATCGTTCGCACGCAATGGCCTTCTACCATCAAGTGACCCACTTCGTCGCAATGCGACTGCCCCGCAGGCGAACCATTAAACCCCGTAGTCAAGATGCGTTTTTCCCGCACGAGCACACAGCCCACAAATGCGCGGTCGCAGGTGCTTCGTTCTGAAACGGCAAAAGCAATTTTCAGAAAATATGAATCCCAATCAGGGCGCATAAAAACCTCTTTTATCTTAATTTTACTCTTATTTTACAGCGAAGCCTTTTGTTTGGAATTGGGTTTTAAGTAAAAAGGAGTTTGAAGCAATGTCTGAAAATTTACGAAAATTATCGTTTTACGAACGTCCAAACGTAGAAAAAGCGGTGATTCCGATTGGCGCCGGCGTGCCAATCGGCTTAGAAGGCGTGTATAACAAAGAATTAGGAATCGGCGGCGTGTATGGCTCATGGGGTGAAAGTTATAGCAACGCCAATTTAGTTTCGTTTGTAGAAAATAGAATTGGCGCGCCTCTTCAGCCTGACGATATTTTGAATCTCTCTGAATTAGGTTTTGACTTTCGCCAACATATTCAAGACTTAAGCGCTGAAGACCATTTGAACTTGGAATTAGAAGTTGGCGCGCGCTTGCTGCGTAGAGCGATAGAAGTATGCGGCTGGCGGGCGGATGAAGTGCAAGGCGTTTTAATTGGTATGAGCGGACCTGTATCGGAAGATTATGTTCAGCGCATTTCGCAAATGACTGGCATTCCTGAATCGGCTTTGAAGGTGAGCGTGCATAAAGCCTGCGACGGCTCAATGGGCGGTTTGCATTTGGCTTTGAACCCACGTTTGGCAAAAAAGGGCGAAGTAAACATCGCCGAAGAGTTGCGCGGTAAAAAAGTGTTAGTGGGCGGCATTGAAGGCTTAAGCCGTTTTACATCTGGCGTGAAAGATAAAAACGCGCTTCAATTGTTTGGGAATGGCATGGGCGTTTTAGGCGTGATTCCCGGTGAAAACATGAAATTCTTAGTCGGCAAAAGTTTTGAAAACTATGACGAAGAAGGTTTGTTGGCGGTGAAAATGTACTACCCGCATTCTCGCCCCAATGATATAAACAGCGAATCTTTAGTGGATGTCATCCAAGAAGATTCGACGCACATTCGTATTTCAGGCTTGATGCACGAACCGGAGGATGGGGCTTCGATTGAAATGGCTGGTTTGATGGGCATGGTGAAGTTATTTGTCCGTACAGGCGTGCAGGTGGTGGAAGACGTTTATAAAGATTATCACGCTTTGATGGATAAACTTGGCGAATCGGGCAAAGCGATTACCACAGGCGTCGTTCATCACGCCAATTACAAAATCAACGCCTTGAAAGCCAAGCATCTTTCTAAACTTGGCATTAATTTTCCTATGCCATGGTTATTGCACGATTTTGGAAATGTGAGCGCAGCCTCGAATGTGATTTCCTTTTTACGTCAATTGCCAAACATTAAACTAGGCGACCATATTATGTTTGACGGCTTTGGCGCAGGAACTTATTACGATGTAATGGCTGTTCAAATGGGAAATGGTTAATTTAAGATTTATGACCGCCGCCCACAGGTCGGCGGTCATTTTTTATTCTACCGTTACGCTTTTTGCTAAATTTCTGGGCTGGTCAACATCAAGCCCGCGAGTGGAGGCGATGTGATAAGCCAACAATTGCAAAGGCAACACCGTGATGATGGGGGAAAGCATCCAAGGCGCTTCTGGAATCCACAACACATAGTCTGCCATATCTTTGACTAATTCATCGCCTTCGGTGGCAACGGCAACCACCATGCCGCCGCGCGCTTTGGCTTGTTGAATTTGTGAAATCATTTTTTCATGCCAAGGGTCTTTGGGGGCAATGCAAATTACGGGCATTTCTTCGTCAATCAAAGCGATGGGTCCATGCTTCATTTCGCCGGCAGGGTAGCCTTCGGCGTGGATGTATGAAATTTCTTTTAGTTTTAACGCGCCTTCGTAGGCAATGGGCATATTAATTCCACGACCGAGATACAAGCATCCGCGAATATCTTTTAAGGCTTGGGCAACTTTTTCAACCTGAGATTCTGTATCCAACGCGCGCCCTGCCAAATCGGGAACGAGGCGCAAATCAGCGACAAGGCTTTTGCGCGTTTTCTCGTCAATCACGCCGCGCAAATCCGCCAATAAAATCGCAAGCATATATTGGTCAACCAGCGGCGCGGTAAACGCTTTCGTAGAAGCCACGCCAATTTCAGGACCCGTTTGCATGGCAATATAACCGTCTGCAATGCGCATGGCTTGCGAGCCAATGGCGTTCACAATGCTCCAAACAATTCCGCCTTTACGCCTGCCTTCTTCCATCGCGGCGAGCGTATCTGCCGTTTCGCCTGATTGTGAAATGGCCAGCACCACCGTGTTTTCATCCACAATCGGGTCGCTGTATCGGAATTCAGAGCCAATGACCACTTCGACAGGGATACGGGCGATTTTTTCAATCAAATATTTTCCGACCATACCCGCATACGCGGCGGTGCCGCAAGCAGTGATGTAAATTCTTTGAATCCGTTTGGCAAGTTCAGGCGTTAGTTTCAATTCGGGTAAACGAATCCGTCCTTCTTTAAAATCAACGCGCCCAGCGAGCGTATCGGTCAACGCGCGCACTTGCTCGTGAATTTCTTTTTGCATAAAATGGCGATACTCGCCTTTTTCGGCAGAAACGGCATCCCAGTTGATGGTATGAATTTCGGGTTTCACTTCTATCCCGTCGAGCGTTTCAATCCTCACGCTATCGCGGGTGACAATCGCCATTTGTTTCGACTCAAGAAAAATCACTCTGCGCGTGTGTTCAAGAATCGCAGGAATATCTGAAGCGATATAGTTTTCATTTTCGCCCAAACCAATCACCACGCCGCCCGCGTTGCCAATTCTTGCGGTAACAATTTTATCTGGCTCATCGGTGGACATTAACAAAACGACATTTGCGCCTTCAATTTGTTTGAAGGTTCTCCGCGCCGCTTCTGTAAACGAAATCCCCGCTGCGTGATGATGCTCCGCCAAATGCACAATCGTTTCCGTGTCGGTATCCGAATTAAATATAACGCCTTCGCTGCTTAATTCATCTTTCAATTCAAGAAAATTTTCAACAATGCCGTTATGCACTACGACGGTTTTTCCTGAATTGCCGACATGCGGATGCGAATTCCTTGCCGAAGGGGCGCCATGCGTTGCCCAGCGCGTATGCCCAATGCCGGGCGCGCCCTTCAATGGATTTTTATTGACTAAATCTACCAATTGCGATAACTTGCCCGCATCTTTACGAACGTCAATTTGTCCGTCATTTATTACGGCAATGCCAGCCGAATCATACCCGCGATATTCCAGCCGTTTTAAGCCGTTGAGAATAATCGGCGTCGCATCGCGCGAGCCGAGATAACCGACGATTCCACACATAAGGAAACCTCCAATTTAATGTTAGATTTTGATGACAAAACCATCGCTTCCCTTCTACGGGAGGCTTGATTCTGCACCTAAAATGTTTGCCATCCTTTGCATTTTGCTTCCGCAATCGCTTGCGGGGTTTGTTTGCAAAGTTTTTTCTTGGAGGGAAAGATACTATACCTGTTAGGTATAACTTGGGTTATGGCATACCCAGAGGGCTTCCGCTGAACTTTCGATTTTCTCCCTCGCCTTTGCCTTCTCCCATTTTTTGGGGGGGGAAGTTTGGGGTGGGGGATTAGCTCCATTTCGCAATGGAGAACCCTCGTCCTCGTCAACTTTGATTTTTTTATTATCAAAGTCCATGCGCTGTCTTTCCCATTTATTTTAAGTTATTTCTGTCTGCCTCCTTTCTTATCAAGTAGTGGGCGAAATTATACCGTAAAACCATCACCCGCCAAGCGGCGGGTGATGGTTTATGCATTAACAATCGGAACAAGCCGGTGTATTAGTCCTCGTGGGTGTCATTGTAGGCGTTGGCGTCCTTGTTGGTGTTGGCGTAACCACAGTGGGCGTTCGTGTCGGGGTAGCCGTGCGCGTTGGCGTGCGTGTTGGGGTATTTGATGGCGTAGGCGTACGCGAGGCGGTCGGCGTATTGGTGCGGGTTGGTGTGCGTGACGGCGTCAAAGAAATCGTTGGCGTGGGCGTGCGTGATGGGGTGAGGGTAATAGTTGGTGTGCGGGTTATGGTTGGTGTGCGGGTAATAGTTGGCGTGCGTGATGGAGTGAAGGTGAGCGTAGGAGTAGGCGTATATAAGGCTTCAGAGTCAGTGAGGGTGCAGTTGCCCCAACCGGGGAAAGTAAAGGTAAGGGTAACCGTATATAGCCCGGCGAAGTTTGAGTCGCTAAAATCCGCTATCCATGAGGTGCGTGTGCCACTGCCTGCAATGGGCAAATCTGGCACGGAAGAAGTTGTGTTGACGGGCGAAGCATAAATTGCAGAGCCAGGGTCGTAATAGCGTGAGCCAAACTCTGCGTAATCAAAGTATCTTCCTACCAGCGGAGAAGGAGACCATGTGAGCGTGGCAGAAACTAAATAAGCGGTTACAAAGTTGTCATTGCGCACGCGCGCTTCAAAGTTATCGCCATTAAAACGGGTACGGTCAATATAGATAAGGCTACAAGAGGGGGCGGGCGTGTTGGTGGGCGTCCTTGTATTTGTAGGCGTGAACGTTGTGGTAGGAGTAAAAGTATTTGTTGGCGTCCTCGTAATTGTGGGAGTGTTTGTAATAGTAGGAGTTCTGGTGCTTGTTGGCGTTCTAGTGCTTGTTGGCGTAAAAGTATTTGTTGGCGTAGGCGTATTGGTGTTGTTAAGAAAACCGCCGCTACCGCCTGGGTCTGGCGATGAAACAAGCGCCAAAATTTCCGCCGATTCAAAGGTTTCATTAACTCCCGCTCGATACGAAGCAAGATGGATTGATTCTGGCTGAATACCAAAAATAGGTAAGACGATAAAAGTAAAGTTGTAATCAGTCGCTACATAAACATATTCGCCAGGGTCGCCTGCATTTTCACCAATTGGATTTGTGCAATCTGCATATCTTGTATTTTCATCTCCAATCAATCCCATTTGTGGGGCGACAAAGTGAGTTTCATCTGAGCAAACAGTTACTTTCAGGAAATTTTTATCATCAACGGTTAAGCCTTCATCATAAAAAAATCCGATAATAACTCTTTTGGTTTCATCAATAATAGAAGGCAAGCGCGCGGCTTTAATCTCTTCTTCTTCATTAGCGCCTGTGCAATCTGTTGGGCAATATGAGGGGTTGTAAGTGCCTGCGGTAGCGTAGCGAATGCCAAAGCGCGTTGAGTTTTCGACAATTAACCACGCATAAAATAAACGCCCAAATTCCAGTAAACCTACTAACACCAATAATAAAATTGGCAAAATGAGCGCAAACTCTACCATCGCTTGCGCTTTTTTTCGATTTGCGCCATTTCTTCTGTAAAAATAATGTAATAAAAGATTCATAATTTTCTTTCTCCAAAGCGGCTTGTTACTGGGAGATTTTTGTGGCGATATTTTTAGCAATATTGTCAAAAATTTTAGAAAGCGCGGCGCTATCAGCGGCATAAAAATATTGGCCATGCCTAATCTCAAACTCAGTAAGTGAGCTACAATCATATACGCCTTCGCCAGCGCATTCCGCAATATATTCAAGCAGGTCTTCTGCTGGCGGCGGTTCGCCAGAAATAATTGTTCCGTTAGAGTCTCTTGGCGGGTTTTTTATTGGAGTGCCTAACCCTATAGTATAAATAGTTACTCCGTTTCCACTCAGTAGATTTGCTAAAGCGTCAGCCATGTCTCTTGCATAGTCGTCTGCGTCATAGATGGAAATAGTTTGAGTGACGCCGTTCATTGGATTGGTATATGAAGTTGTATCATCAGGCTCATGTCTAGTGCTTGGGTATTTATCACGGCACCATGGTCCTTGCCCGTATGCAAGTAACCATGTATTCATAGGGCAAAAGCCATTTGGATAATCTACAGGTTCTGGGTCTGGGTCTGTGGCATTTGCAGGTCCGCCAAATAATCCAACCACAACCCAAAACGAGTCCAATCGCATATCATTTGTATTTCCACTGCCTTGTAACGCGTAACTTGCCCAGTTTAATACTCCTCCGATGTTACTGGAAGGACAAGATGAAGGGTCAACATTAGGGTCGTTAACATTTAGCTCGTAAATTTCACAAATTGTTCCATCATAAACGCCGCTTACATACTTAATACAAGCGCCTTCTTCTGTGCCTGAGCCGTCGCATATCCGAGGCTCAAATACATTAATATTATTAATTGCGTTTATAACTGTCGTTTTGTCTGAAGTCAGCGGGAGGACTTGCATTGGGTTACGACTTCCGCCTGGCGTTTGGCTAGTCATGGTTACAATTGCCACTCTGTCATACGGAAAATATAAAGCCTTTTCTATAAAATCAAGCGCTACATCTTTTACTTTACGCATGGGTTGACAATTATCTGCAACATTACAAATAGATGGATCGTCGTCTGAGTCGGGGCGTAAACAGGTGTTTGTATTGTCTGTAGCGTTGCAGTTAGACTCTACGCCAGTTTCAAATGACATTTGCGCAGAGGTATCAATTACTAAAACTAAATCAAGCGTTACGGCTTCGCCTATGGATGTAGTTGTTAATGTAACGCTTTCAAAACCTAATACCCTTAAGAAACCAAATTGCACATCTGCAGACGCAGTGACTTCAACAAGTTTTCGGTTTTCATTTGGATTGTTAATGGGGTCTGGGTTACACAATGCTGGTCGGTCAGCGCCTTCATCTTCACAAGAATGCACTACAATATTTGATACGTTTTGAACTTGGTTAAGGTTAAGATAAGCGATAGCGGCGTTTTCCAACGCCTGTTTATTTAATTCGTCTGAACCAGATTCTGTGCGATATTGTTGCGCGGCGGCAATGGCGGCGGCGTCTACGCTTCGTTTTAGCTTGCCATACTCAATTAGCAACAAGCCAGTGTCTGTCACTAGCCCTGTCATTGCTACCAAACCAACAAAAGCAAATGCAATTAAGATAATTGCTTGCCCTTTTTCTGAATTCTTACTGAGTTTTTTGAAAAAATTCTTAATCATAAAAGCGCCTTTAAGGTTTAATTGATACAACGATAGGGCTAGACTGGGCAATGGGGGGCTTTGCCGCTACCAAAGGCATAATTGTCGAAGCGTATAACATGGCAGGGTTACTGTCAGAAAAGAACGGAGTGGTCCACGGCAACTTTAGAAAACCTTCATAACTATAGAATATTTCTACAATTAAGAGTCCTGTATCTACGGGCGTTGCTCCATTGGTAGTCATATATTCTTCGATGCTTTCATCAGTATATCTGGAACTAGGTATTACATCATCGTAGTGGTAATAGTACTCAGAACCGGTGGGGTAACGTGTAATTGAAGAAATTGCGGGCGGGGTTAAGCTTTCATCCACCTCCACACTTATTACTGAAACTAGTATGTTATCTCTAGCGGGGTCAACGCCAATTGTGCGAGCGGCTAAAAGCGGGTCAGGGTCTAGTACATTTACTACAAAATCCGCTACATCTACCGGAAAATTGCTATCATATACAACTTGCTGAGAAGGCGTTCCTTCATTTTCTATTTCAAACGGATTGTTATTAGCATAGTAGCGCGTAGCCGCTCGTGTAGCGTCTTGTAGAGAAAGATATGTATTTAGCATAAATCCAAATTCAACCATTCCAGTGAAAAGTAAAATGAGCACTGGCAGCGTAATTGCAAATTCAACCAAGCTTTGCGCTTTGGTTTTATGCAAACTGCCCCTGCTGTTTTCAGGGGAGAATAAGGATTGGAAAGCGGTTAAGAGGTTTCTTAACATCATAGATTATTTCACTTTTATTCTGGCTTGTACCGTGTTGGTATCCTGCTTTGGTACTAGAGTTGCAATGTTCATTTTTAGGGCGGCGGAGTGGGGGAATGAGAACAACCAAAGCCTACGATTTCTGCAAATATTATATACCAGTTTCCTGCTCTCGTTATCTGTGTAAGCAACTTGCAACGCTTACAGTTCTGTAAGAAAATTACGCCTAATGTTACGAATCGCCCCATATTTTGGTTTAGCAGGAGGTTCGCATAAGGCGAGGCAACCTCATTGCCCTAATACCACCTCAGGCATTTTCAGGGTGTCGTAATTTTGCTCGTCTTTATACCTAACGTAAATGTTATCTAACCCGTCCACTTCCACAAAATAGCCAATAATTTGGCTGTGATACGCCGACCCCTCAAATGAACTCAAGCCATTAATTCTCACATCCGCCCCTGGCGCTAAAATTGTGCCGCGATAATTTGAGCCGCTATCTCCATTTAGGCTTATCACCCCTTGATTTTCAATCGGCATGTAAATTAACAAACCTTGATATTGCCCGCCTGTCGGGGCGCTAATATCAATATAAGCGTTTCCGCTAATGTTAACATTACCGTTATCTACCACAATTACCACATTATTCCCTTCTAACCATTGACCCGCCTCTAAAATAAAATCGCCGTCAAGGCAATATACGCCGCCTTCCAAAAACCTAACGCCCTCTGGCGGAAATACATCCTCTTCCCAATTCCCCGCAGACATGGTGGCGGTTAATTCGTCAACCTGCGCCTCTTTTTCGCCACACCCAATTTTAGGCATTTGATACGGCGGGGGATAAGGAATGTAAGCCGCCCCTGTTTGAATTGGGTAAGGCGTAATTAATTGCGGCTTTTGAATATCTGCCCCGCCGACAACTGTGATGCGGCTACTATCGTCGCGCACGCGCACGCTGCCGCTGCCGAATGAAATAAACGCGCAATTTGGGTTATTAGAATTTACAAACAACCCGCCGCCTTCTAAGTTTAGCGTCGCTTCGCTATGAATCCAAAACGCAGGGCGGCGGTTGCCAGAAAGCGCTTCGCATTCACTGCGCGGCGCCAAACTGACCACCGCATAGCCGGGGAACATTTCGCCCATCACCGCTGGTTTCGATTGCGCCACCGCGCTGGCGACATTGGTAATGTACGGAATCCCAATCACATTTGCAAAATAAGTTTGCAATCTTGAAGTGATAATCACTTCTATATATTCGGCGTTCCCAGCGTAAGGTCCAGAAAGAGGCGGCGTGTTTAATTCCACTGTATTTGTCTCGCCGTCGTTGTTATATCCATTTGCGGCGGCGGTCGCTAAAGCGGCGGCGCGCCAATCTCCGCCTTCAATGCGCGTCAGCGCCGCAGTCAACGCCGCGGCAGAGGCGGCTGTTTCAGCGCGGCGGTTATCGGTATAGGCGTTTGTCCCATCAATCGCTAACGCCGAAACGCCAATTAAACCGACAATGACAAAAATGATGATGACAATGGCTTGCCCTTTTTCGCTTGGGCGGGGGAATGAAAAATTTATGGACATGGCGGTTGAAGGATAACATTGGTGGCGCTAGCGGTTAATGAAATCGTATCCGAACCGATAATATTTCCCGCCAGCGGCATCAAAATAGGATATTGATAAATGACATTGACTTGAACGCTGTTGGCAACCCCGCGCGTAATGCCTTGACAATCGTCGCCAATGACCTCAATTTCTACGCTGACATTAGATGTATCTCTTAAATCTACAGGAGATGAAAACACCGCTTCGTCGCTACGGGGGAGAATGTTGCGCGCGCGGTTTTCTATTTCTTCGGGGTTGCTTGGGTTAAACGAGCCATATAACGCGCCTTCTTGTGCGGCGTCGCGTAAAATGGCGTACGAGAACAACGCCATACCAAAATCAATTGTCCCTAACAGAATTAACAGAATTACAGGCAAACTGATTGCCAATTCAATTAAACTTTGACCTTTTTCTTTGTTTAACTTTTTCATTTTACTTACCGAAGTTACGCGCTGCCCAAAGGCTTGGCTGAAACTTAAATCGCTTTTCCTAAAAACCTTCAGGGCGTTTTTCATGAGGCAGGTTATTTACTAGAATCGATTGGGTAATTGGCGCAACCAGGCGTGCCAATGGTGATGATAATTCTTTCCGTGCCGTCCAATGTATCATAATTTTGTTGAAACACGAATTTAATCGTTGAAACGCCTGTTGGAATAGTTGGATAATAAGCAGGGATAAAAGCCGAAGGCGCAAGAATATCGCCGTTCCATGGCGCTTGCCCAGTGAATTGAATTTGCGTTAGCCGCAACGTTGAGTCGTTGCCGTTATGCCCGTTATCATGATTCCATTCTACATATACCTGCGCCGCCGTTAAGCGGTGACCCGTGTTATTCAAAATGTTCATGCTCATTGTGTTTTCTTCAAATTCAAGCCCGCCGTGCGCCACGTTGGTTACGCCTGTGCAACTGATAAAGGTGGGGGTAACGGAAGAAGTCCAAGTTGGCGGCGGCGTAAGCGACGGCGTTAAGGTAATTGTAGGCGTAAACGTATTGAAAGGCGTTTTGAACCCTTGTGTGCCAGAGATAGGCGGCACATGGGTAAAAGTTGGCGGAAGCGTTTCGGTGGGAATGCCGCTGGTTGGAACGCGCGAAGGCGTGGGAGACTCCGCCTTAAAGCCCGTTGGGACTGCCGACCCAAAAATTGGAATCGAAATTAAAAACGTGCGCGCATTTGCTGAAACAATCGTAAGCGGCTCTAGCGGCAAAATTTGAAGAATCGGCTCGTAATTGGCGGTTACTTGCACAATAATTCGGTCGCCGTTTTGGATTAAGTTATCTTCGATGGGGCAAGTGTCTGCATTGGGGTTGGGGTTAATATCGGCAATCGGAATTTGCTCGCCGTCTTCGGTTAAGCCTCTATCATAGGTAATGTTAATATCTTCAAACTCAACCAAAATGGCCGATTCGTTTGCCACTTCTCGAATTCCTTCGCAATCTTGGTAAAAAGTTGTGCCATCGTTTACCTCACCCGCGCCAGCGCCGTAACGCGCCGCCTGACGCGAAGCGTTCGATACCGATGCGAAAATAAATATCAGCCTCGAAAATTCAATAATGCCGTATAACAAAATGATTAATATCGGCATCACTAACATAAACTCCACCATCGCTTGCGCGCGGGAGGTTTTATTTTTTTCGCGGAAAAATTTTTTTACGCCGAGCATTATTTGGGTAAGAAAAATTGAATGGCAGACGGAAAGTAAACGATTAGGAACGCGCTAACGATAAAGTACGGACCGTACGGAATAAACATCATTAAAGCGTTTTGATTATATTTGCCAGAAAGAATTAACCATACGATTAAGAAAAAACTAATAATGCCGCCTAATAAAATGCTCATGAGAATACAAAACCAAATTAAATCTACGCCGACTAAAAAACCCAACACGGTGGCGAGGATGACGTCTCCTGCGCCGAGGGCTTCTTCATCGTCGGCGGGCAAGCCTTGCGCTTGCATTCGTTTGGCGCGCAGGCGGGCGAATAAAACGCCAAAATAATAAAACGCTAATAAAATGATAAAACCCAACAAACCGCCTAAAAGAGTTGGTACAATGCCGCGGGTATACGCCCCAAGCCCCAACGTTAGGAGAGAGCCGAAAATGCTTGTTGGATGAAGAATCAAGCGGCGTTCCATATCTATTACAAACACAACGCCTAAGTAAATCAAGAGCAACATCCCCAGCCAATAGCCCATTTTAGGCGCTTCAAACCAAATATACAGGCTGATTAAGAAAAGAACAGCGTGCGTGAGCCAAGCCCGTTTGTTTCTGATGTGACCTTGCTCGCATGGTTGAAAGAGTAGGTAATCTTTCCATGCAAACGGCGCGCCGCATTGTAAACAAGTGGGCTGCGTTAGCCGCCGTGTCAGTGGCAATACGTCTGAAAGATAATTGACAATCATGCCAGCGAGCCAGCCGATTGTTGCGGGGATGATTAATGATATAGTCATTTGAATTATTATAATTCTAATTAATTGTAACCGCGTATTTGAAACTTTTGATGTAAGCCGATTGCAATGTTTTTTTGAGAAAAACAAAAAACGCTTTACAATTTTGTATAGCGTATTCTTTTGAATAGGAGATTTGCATGGAAGAATTTGTCATTGAAGGCGGCGCGCCATTGCATGGCAGCGTCACGCCGTCTGGAAATAAAAATGCGGCATTGCCTTTGTTAGCGGCATGTTTATTAACTTCTGAACCCGTTACGCTTCATAATATTCCGCAAATTCGCGATGTGCTTGCCATGCGGAAATTAATTGAAAGCGTTGGCGCGCAAGTGCAAGAATTAGACTCAAACACTTGGCGCATTGTCAGCCGTGAAATTTTCGCTTCGCATCTCGACCCTGACCTGTGTCGTAAAATTCGGGCTTCGATTTTGCTGGCAGGTCCTGTGCTTGCGCGGACGGGCGGCATTAAACTCCCGCCGCCCGGCGGAGATGTGATTGGTCGTCGCCGTTTAGATACGCATATTTTGGCGTTACGCGCCTTAGGCGCCACGATTCATTACAACCGTATTTTTGATATTGAAACAAAAGGTTTGCAAGGCGCAGATATTTTGTTAGATGAAGCCAGCGTAACCGCCACTGAAAACGCAGTGATGGCGGCTGTGTTGGCAAAGGGGGAGACGAAAATTCGCAATGCCGCTTCAGAGCCGCATGTGCAAGAGTTGTGCAACTTCTTAAATTTGCTTGGCGCAAAGATTGAAGGGATTGGCTCAAATACGTTGCATATTCAAGGCGTTAAAGAACTGCGCGGCGGCGAGTTTACTATTGGTCCCGATTTATTAGAAGTGGTTAGTTATATTGGCGCAGCAGTGGTGACGCGCGGCAGTATAAAAATTCATAATGCGGGCGTTCAACACTTAGAAATGATTCAACAAGTGTTTCATCGGCTGGGCGTGCATTGGCAAACGGACGGGAATGATATTTTCGTCCCCAAAGAACAACCGCTGACCATCCTCTCTGATTTAGACGGCGCTGTGCCTGAAATTAAAACCAATGTGTGGCCCGCTTTCCCAACCGATTTGACTAGCATTGCCATTACGGTGGCAACGCAAGCCGCCGGCTCCGTTTTATTTCACGATTGGATGTTTTCAGGCAGAATGTATTTTACAGATAAGCTCGTGGGCATGGGCGCACGGATTATTTTGTGCGACCCATACCGTTGCCTGATTCAAGGACCGACACAACTATATGCCGAAAAACTAGAAAGCCCCGATATTCGCGCTGGTATGGCGCTGTTGCTCGCCGCCCTCGCCGCCGAAGGCACATCTACCATCCGAAACATTATTCAAATTGAAAGGGGATATGAAAGGGTGGATGAAAAATTAAAATCGCTTGGGGCAAAAATCACTCGATTGGTGGAATAAAAAACAAGCCGCAAATTTGCGGCTTGTTTTTTATTTGCGTTTTTTATGGGACGACGATGGTTTCTTTCTTAATTTTTACTGCAAACAAGTGGTTATCGCCTACGCGATTGTTGATGTATCCAGAGGCTTGGCTCGTATCTCCATTAGCGTAATTGATAAACGCGTAAGCAAAATATACGCCTTTTGGAAGCGAAACGACCAATTTTTGATTTTTGGTTAATGTGTAACCTAAAAAGCCGCACTGACCAAATGCGTTTGTGCCTTCTCCTAAGTGGAGCGATAAGGTTACAGTGCCGCCAGTTTCATTCTCAAGCCTCACATTGGATTGTGGGCCGGCTTCCGCTACGTTTAACGGACCTTCACATTTTCCCTTTGCGGTAGTTGCAGTCGGTTGAACGACCACTTCAATTGTAGGAGACGGCTCCGCTGGCGTAAACGTCGGCAGAGGGGTGGGGGTAGGCGTTTCGGTGGGTGGAATAGGGGTATTGGTTGGAATTGCCGCCTGAGTTTCGGCTACAATGGTCCATGCTGCGGCGACTGCCGTGCCAGAAACTTCTTCCGGCGATAAAGTTGGCTCTGCGGGTTGCCCGCAAGCCGCCAACAAAATTGCGGCAATTGCCAAAACAGGTATGAATTTTCTTAACATGTATTTCTCCTTAATTTTTTTGAACTCACTTAAGCGGATGTGACGCGCTGTCTCAACGTTTTTTTTCAAAAAGACTTTGAGACTTTTTATGTAAGTTACTTCACTACAACTTTATCCTTAAATAAAGTGATTTGTAAATCATCGTCTTTTGACAATGAAAAACTTCCAGTAAACTGCCTGCCGCCTACCCAAGCAACGTAAGTATATTGACCTACTGGGGCTTTCGCCTTGACTGTTCCATTAACAGGATATTCCAGAATGGTGACATAACCGTCTTTTGTAACGCAACGCAGCGAAATGTAAGCGTCCGCTTTTGCTTTGTTAATCAAAAAAATACTGCTCGATGGCAAATTAGGCGGTAATGTTCCATACGATTGCGGCTTAGGCTCTAGGGTAGATGTTGCCGTCGCGAGCGGATTAAACGTTGCGCTCGGCGTGCCTGTAAATGGTAATGTGCCAATGATAATTCCTGCGCCGGGCGTTCCAGTAATCAGGCTTTCTGCGGTTACTGTGCCAGTTCCTAAAGTGGCGGTTAGAGTTAACAGCGCAGGGTTTTGAGTCTCCGTTGCCGTAGCGGGAGGTTCAGTATTTGTGGCGGTGATAATCACTGGCGTTTCGCTGGGAAGAGGCGTATTTGATGGAACTGCTTGCAAGGTTTGTTGCACAGACACATCTGCGGTCAACTGCAAATCCGCTTCAGAAATTGGAGTTGGGTTTGCTTCTGTTTGCGGCAAAGCGGGCGCGCACGCGCTGAACAAAAAACTCAAAAAAATAACCATGAAAAGTTTTTTCTTCATGCGCCCAACTCCCGCCTTATTAATTCTGACCGACAACGCTTAAAAACTGATTAACCACATCCCTCAACATTTTTTCAGGTAAAGCCCCAACCTGACGATGCACTACTTTTCCGTTTGAAACAAATAACAAAGTAGGGATACCCTGAATGCCAAATTTTTGCATCCATTCGGCATGGTCGTCGGTGTTTATTTTTGCAATCACAATCTTATCGCCCATTTCTTTTGCTAGTTTATCCAAAGTGGGCGCAATCATTTTGCATGGGTTGCACCACGGCGCCCAAAAATCTACAATCACTGGCACAGGCGATTGCATAACGACTTTTTCAAATTCCGCATCTGAAATATGAATAGGCTCTGACATATTTTTTCCTTTTTATTTGAACTTCTATCCCGCAATGTTTGCTCAAAAAACTACAAACCTGCAAGACGTTTCTATACCAAAAGCGAAAAGAGTATAACATAATTCCCTGATATAATCGCCGCCTTATGAGTATTTTCTCACGTTGGAAAGAAGGTCTTTCAAAGACAAGCAAATCCGCTTTTGGGCAAATCGCCTCCATGCTGGGCGCTTCAGAAATCACTCCCGCCACATGGGAAGATTTAGAAGCCTTACTGATTCAAGCGGATGTGGGAATTGAAACCACAACTTCGATTTTGGATTCCTTAAAACGCCTCACACGCGACCTCGGCTTGATTCGCGCGGGCGACCTTTACGCCAGCCTGAAACAAGAATTGCGTTCACGGTTAATGCCGCCGCCTGTTATTGATTTTAGCCATAAACCAACCGTTATCCTCATCGTCGGCGTTAATGGCGCAGGTAAAACGACAACCATTGCAAAGTTAACTTCACGCTTTTTGAACGAAAACAAAAAAGTTTTGCTCGGCGCGGCGGATACATTCCGTGCGGCGGCGGTTGACCAACTTGAGGTTTGGGCAAACAGGCTGAACGTTGAGATAATAGGAGGCGCGCCCGAAAGCGACCCCGGCGCGGTGGCGTTCAACACAGTCCAAGCAGGAATCGCTCGCGGAGCAGACATCATATTTATAGACACAGCTGGGCGTTTGCATACAAGATTCAACTTAATGGAAGAATTGAAAAAAGTATATCGTGTGGTTGGTAAAGCGATGGATGGCGCACCTCATCAAGTTTGGCTGGTATTAGATGCAACGACTGGGCAAAACGCACTCAATCAGGCTCGTTCATTTAGAGAAGCGGTGAACGTGACAGGTGTGATATTATCCAAATTAGATTCATCTGCTCGTGGCGGAATGGCGTTTGCAATTCAAAGTCAATTAGGTTTACCAATTTTATTTGCAGGCTTGGGTGAAAAACCTGAAGACCTGACGCCGTTTGACCCCGACGCATTTATTGAAGGAATTTTACAAAGTAATTAGGAGAATAAATTATGAGCAATATGAATTCGGTATGGCGTTCTACACTGTGGTTCGCAATTCCTTTATATCTCATTTCAAATATTTATCTTATTTATCTTGGTGAAATAAGTGGTGTGATGCTTTTGTTTGCTTATACAGTTTACACAGGCTTACTTGGGTGGTTAACGATGCGCGTAACTACTCCTCAACCTGTAGAAGAGACTCAACCACAACAAAGTAAACGGATGCTTTGGATACAAATTGGGATTTTATTAATCGTTATTATTTTTACTGGTATTGGTTCAAATATCCCACTTTGGTCAAATATAGTAAATTGGTTTTATCAGTTAGGTGAGGCTACATTGCCTGCAGAATGGTTTGGCGGACCTGGAAACTCAATTGCTAACCCTATGCAATATTTTGTAATTCCTTTTATCATCTTATTGCTGATGGGTGTTAAGCCTGCCGAACTTGGGCTGGGAAAAGGTCACAAGGTTTGGCAGGCTAGTTTGATTTGGCTTGCGCTTCCAGTTGTAATTTGGGTTGTGTTACTTGTAATGGGGCTTTTGCCAGTTCAAACACTTGCAAGGAGAATTATTGGTAATTTTTTTCAAAATGGATTTTTTGAAGAATTTCTTATGCGGGGCGCTTTACAAACACGTCTAAAAAATATTATATCTACTCCTTGGGCATTGACCATTCAAGCCATAGTGTTCGGTTTATGGCATTTGCGTGCCAATACTGCATCAATGGATGGTAATTTGCTGGCGGGCATTGCAATATGTATCGCCTCTCAAGCAGTGGGTGGTTTTGTGTATGGCTATGTTTTTGAACGCACGCGCAATTTGGTTGTCCCTACAATTGCACATGTAGCCATGAATGCGCTTTCGCAATCTTTTGGAAGTTTGTAACCCCGAAGGTACAATAAAAGTTTTTATATTGGAGATGAAATGCAAGATTTGTTACAAAGATTAAACACGGCCAATCAATTAATGTCTCAATTATTGGAGCGTCTTTGACATTGCTAGCAAAGAAACACAACTGGCTGAGTTAGAAAAAGAAATTGAAGCGCCAGATTTTTGGAATAACAACGCCAATGCGCAAAAAATAATGAAGACCGTTTCTAACTTGCGCGAAGAAGTTGAGACGTGGAAAAAAATAAAAAATCAAATTCATGACTTAACTGATTTAGCAAAATTGGGCGATGAATCTTTGCGCGCTGATTTAGAAACCGAAATTCAAGCGTTAGAAGAAAATTTAGAAAAACGTTCATTTGCCGCCATGCTATCTGGTCCGTATGACCATGATGACGCTATCTTAGCCATTCATGCAGGCGCAGGCGGAACCGATTCGCAAGACTGGGCAGAGATGCTTCAACGTATGTATTTACGTTGGGCAGAAGCGCACGGCTTTGTCGCCGAGATTATGGATACAACCCTAGGCGAAGAAGCCGGAATTAAAAGCGCCACCATTGCCGTGAGCGGAAAATACGCCTATGGTTACCTCCGTTCTGAAAAAGGCGTGCATCGCCTTGTGCGCCTTTCTCCATTCGACGCAAATCATCGCAGGCATACTTCTTTCGCATTGGTTGAAGTCCTTCCGCAAGTTTCAATGGAAGAAGCCGATATTGAAATTAATCCAAGCGATATAAAAATGGATGTCTTTCGTTCATCGGGCGCGGGTGGGCAAAACGTGCAAAAGAACGCTACCGCTGTGCGCCTTACGCATATCCCAACGGGTATTGTCGTCACATGTCAAAATGAGCGCTCGCAAACGCAAAACCGTGAATTCGCCATGAAAATTTTACGCGCGCGTTTGTTAGAACTTCGCCAAGCCGAACGAGAAGAAGAACGCGCCGTGTTGCGGGGCGAATACACCAAAGCCGAGTGGGGAAGTCAGATTCGCTCGTATGTTTTGCATCCCTATCAAATGGTCAAAGACCACCGCACCGATTATCAAGTGGGCAACGCGCAAGCCGTTTTAGACGGCGATTTAGACGGATTGATGGAGGCATATTTGAAAAGCGGAAGTAAATAACGCTTCACTTAAATGGAAAGTTGATTCTGTTGCTTCAACATGCTTTCAAAACTTTAACTGCGATAAGAACATCGCAGTTTTTCTTTTTTAAGCCGTCCTTCCCCTTGACCTACCGCTCGGTAGGGTGTAAACTATGCAAACCTACCGTTCGGTAGGCAGGAGAGACTCTGTGACCCGAGACGATATTCTCGATACCGCCGCGCAAGTGTTTCGTAAAAAGGGCTTTCATGGCGCGTCCATGTCCGATATTGCTGAGGCGTTGGGGGTGCAAAAGGCGAGTTTGTATCATCATGTCAAATCGAAACAAGAGATTTTGCTAGCGTTGTTAGATCGGGCATTAATCATGCTGGCTGACCACATCTCGAAAATTTCTTCCGAAAGCCTGCCCGCCGACCAAAAGTTAAGAAAAATGATTCGCGGTTATTTATGCGCTTTGGCAGAAAACGCCGATTTGACCGCCGTTTTATTATTTGAACATCGCTCGCTGGATAAAAAGACCCATTCCCGCCATGTCCCTCAACGAGATAAGTTTGAGGCGCTATGGCGGGATACGCTTAATGAAGGGGTGCGCGAAAAAATATTTCAATTAAAAGACGTAAACCTTGCCGTGCGCGCTCTGATGGGGGTGATGAATTGGACGTTGACTTGGTATCGCCCAAACGGCGAAAAAACCATTGAACAAATTGCAGACGATTATTCTGATTTTATGTTGAAAGGTATGTTGAAGTAAACAGACGATAGACCGTGGACGATTGTCAACGGTCTGCGGTTTATTATCCATCGTCTAATAAGGAGAAATAAATGTATTCATTTGAACCAAACGAAGAACAACAAATGTTGATAGAGGCGGTCAATAAATACGCCGAAAACGATTTACGCGCATCTGCCAACGAATTTGAAGAGAGCAAAACGTTGCCGCAAAAGGTCATTAACAAAGGCTGGGAACTTGGCTTATTGCAAGCGTCAGTGCCTGAGGCGTATGGCGGTTTTGGCGAGCGTAGCGCCGTTACCAATGTTTTGGCTTTAGAAGAAATGGCTTACGGCGATTTGGCTGGCGCGCTGGCTGTTCAAACGCCTTCTTTATTTGCAACTCCGATTTTGCTAGCAGGCAACGAAGAGCAAAAGCAAACGTATTTGCCAAAAATTATTTCCGGCGGGTGGAGCCCATACACGGCGGCGTTGATGGAGATGAGTTTTGATTTTGACCCCAACGCGCTTAAAACCGTTGCGGAAATGAATCACGATGAGGTAAAACTCACAGGCGAAAAAATATTTGTCCCGTATGCCAAAGAGGCGCAAGCAATTCTGGTGTATGCAAATCTCAACGGCGTCACGCAAGGGTTTATTGTGCCAAAAGATTCCGCTGGCTTGTCTGTTTCAGAAGAACGCGAAAAATTAATGGGATTAAACGCGCTGCCGATGTATCGCGTTAAGTTAGAGAACGTAACAATCCCATTATCGAATCGTTTAGGCGGCGCATCGGGGCATGACTTTGAATTGATTCTTGCTTCGTTGAGGCTTGGCTCCGCTTCGGCGGCTTTGGGCGTCGCTAGGTCGTCTTTTGAATATGCAAAGAATTATGCCAAAGAACGCGAAGCCTTTGGCATGAAGATTGCTCAAAAGCAAGCGGTGGCGTTTATGTTGGCGGAGATGCGCACTGAAATTGAAGCGATGCGCTTGCTCACTTGGGAAGCCGCTTGGAAAATGGATAATCACAAAGAAGATACTTGCGTTGCGGCGTATCTCGCTCAGACCGGCGCGGCGGATATGGCGATGATGGTGACAGACCGCGGCGTGCAAATTTACGGCGGGCATGGATACATCCGCGAAAATCCCGTTGAGTTGCTTATGCGTAATGGAAGAGGTTTTGCGATGATGTTGGGACTTGTTATTGTGTAATGATTTCTTTTCTCTTTCTTCTTTCTAAATCAATGAAAGACAAAAGAAGAAAGAGAGGATGTAATGAGGATAAAATGACAATAGAATTTGACCCCCCAAAACCAATAGTGAATCAACAAGCGATGTTGAAGACCGTTGCAGAAAATATGATGCGGCCGATTTCGCGCGAGTTTGATGAAAATGAACATGCGATTCCATGGAGTTATGTGGAGTTTATGCACATGGCGATGAAAGCCGCAGGCGGCGGTGGCGGATTAACCGTTACAGAAAAACCGCAAGAAGGCGATGAAAAACGCCCGCCGATTGGGTATCAAAAATTGGCGGCGCAAATTGAAATGCTGGCTTGGGGCGATGTGGGGATGTATTTGATTACGCCAGGCGGCGGGCTTGGCGCGGCGGCGGTGGCGGCGGCAGGGACGCCCGAGCAAAAAGAAAAATTCCTTACTCGTTTTAATAGCGATGTTCCAACGTATGCCGCTATGTGTATGACTGAACCCGGGGCAGGCTCAGATACATCGGCCATTCGCACACGCGCCGTGTTAGACGAAAAAACAAACGAATGGGTGATTAATGGCGAAAAGATTTTCGTCACAGGCGGCGATAAATCTTTTACGCCTTATGAAAAACTTGGCAAAGGTTTTATTGTGGTATGGGCAAGCATTGACCCAACGGCAGGCAGGGCGGGGATGCGCGCTTTTGTAGTAGAAAGCGGAACGCCTGGCGTGAAAATCAATAAGCTTGAAAAGAAAATGGGCATTCGCGTTAGCGATACGGCGGCAATTTCTTTAGTAGATGTGCGGGTGCCGTTTGAAAATATGCTTGGAAGCGCGACAGTTGAAAAAACAATTACGGGCTTCAAAGGGGCAATGGCAACTTTCGATGCGACTCGCCCTTTGGTGGCGGCTTCGGGGTTGGGGGTGGCAAGAGCCGCGCTAGAATTCCTCAAAGAGAAATTAGAAGAGAACGGAGTCAAAATCCGTTATGGGTTGCCGCGCCAAAAATTATCTAACATTGAACGCGAAGTGATTGATATGGAAATCATGCTCAAATCCGCTTGGTTGATGACGTTGAAAGCGGTGTGGATGGCGGATAATAAAAAACCAAACGCGCTTGAGTCTTCGATGAGCAAAGTTAAGGCTGGGGATGTGACTACGAAGATTACGCAAAAAGCGGTTGAGATTTTAGGTCCGATTGGTTATACGCGCGAGTTCTTGTTAGAAAAATGGATGCGCGACGCAAAGATCACCGATATTTATGAAGGTACGGGTCAAATTAATCGTTTGGTTGTGGCAAGGCAAATACTTGGCTATAGTGGAAGCGAGTTGAGATAAGCGATAATTAGTAAATGGTAATTGGAGGCTGTATCGAGTCATTGCACGCGCATGGATGAAGCCTGAGGAAGTTAATGAATTTGTTGCAGATTTAACCTCTTTGGCAAGAGGTTTGAAAGACGGTCATTTCTTGGGTAAATAATTACTAATTACGATTTACCAATTACTAAAAGGATAAATATATATGGCATACAACATACACAAAGCGGTTGTTATAGGTTCAGGCACAATGGGCGCGGCGATTGCGGCGCATTTGGCGAATATCGGCGTGCCTGTCACTTTGTTAGATATTCCCGCAAAAGACTCGCCTGACAAAAATAAAATTGTTAAAGAAGGTTGGGAGCGTTGCCTAAAAGCCAAGCCTGCTAATTTGATGGCTGATGAATTAAAGACTTTAGTCAAACTTGGCAATCTTGAAGACGATTTTAATGCGGTGAGTGAAGCCGATTGGATTCTTGAAGCCATTATTGAGGATTTGAGAATTAAAAGAGAATTGATGGCGCGTATTGATGAGGCGAGAAAAGCGAATGCGATTGTTTCAACCAATACATCGGGCATTCCCGTTCAGGCAATTGCTGAAGGACGCTCGAAAGAATTTAAGAAACATTTTCTCGGCGCTCATTTTTTCAATCCGCCGCGTTATTTGAAATTGCTAGAAATTATTCCGACCAAAGATACCTCTAAAGATGTGGTTGAGTTTATGGCGCATTTTGGCGAATATCGTTTGGGCAAAGGGGTGGTGATTTGTAAAGATACGCCAAACTTCATCGGTAATCGCGTGGCGTTTGGAACGGGCGCGTTTGCGATGGATTTCATTCTCAACAATGATTATACGGTGGATGAAGTGGACGCTATTACAGGTCCATTGATGGGAAGACCTAAAACGGCGACCTTTCGCCTCATTGATTTGGTAGGGGTGGATGTGTGGCATCATGTGGGGGCGAATCTTCAGCCGTTGATTCCGCACGATAAGTTGGGGCAAAAATATTTGTCGTCTGAGAAGCCAAAGAAATTAATGGATACGCTGCTTGAGAGAAAATGGCTTGGCAATAAAACGAAAGTGGGTTTTTATAAGGAGGTTCGTAATGCGGAAGGCAAGAAGGAGTTTTATTCTTTAGATTTGAAAACCTTTGAGCATGTGCCGCCGACAAAGCCAAGATTCGACTCGGTGAAGGCGGCGAAAGATGTTGAGGATTTGGCTGGCAGGTTGAAGGTCATGCTTGAAGCGGACGATAAAGCGGCAAAATTAGTTCAGGCGCTTACATATCAATCGTTTCAATATTCTTCTTCCATTATTCCTGAAGTTGCCGATTCAGCCAAACCAATTGACGACGCGGTTCGCTGGGGGTTTATGCACGAAGCGGGTCCGTTTGAAATTTGGGATATGCTCGGCGTGAAAGAGACCGTCAAGAAAATGAAAGCCGAAGGATACGCGCCCGCAAAGTGGGTTGATGAAATGTTGAAGGCGGGCGTGGAGACTTTCTATCAATATAAAAATAATAATAAAGTTGGCGTGTACGATGCGACTAAAAAGAAATATGTGAAATTGAAACAAGATGATGGTTTTGTTTTCTTGAAAAATTTGCGCGGCACGAAGAAAGAAGTAAGTAAAAACGCCGGCGCATCTTTGTTTGATATTGGCGACGGCGTTGGGCTTGTTGAATTTCATACCAAGATGAATGCGTTGGATGACGATATTTCGGCAATCGTCAATGAAGCGATGGATAGGTTGCAAACTGATTTTGACGGTCTTGTTGTTGGAAATGAGGGCGAACATTTCAGCGCAGGCGCAAATTTATTTATGGTGGTGGTGGCGAGTCAACAAGGCATGTGGGACCAACTCGATGGGGCAATTCGCCGTCTGCAAGATATGAATATGAAGATGCGTTATTCGCCTAAGCCGATTGTTGTTGCGCCTGCGGGGTACACCTTGGGCGGCGGGTGTGAAATTACCATGCACGCTTCGCGGGTGGTGGCGGCGGCTGAATCGTATATTGGTTTGGTGGAGTTGGGCGCGGGGGTTATCCCGGCTGGCGCCGGCACAAAAGAAATGATGAGGCGCATCATTAACCCTGCTATGAAAACCGAACACGCTGAAGTGTTGCCGTTTTTGCAACGCGCGTTTTTGCAGATTGGTCAGGCAAAAGTGGCGACCTCTGCAGAAGAAGCGCGCGGCATGGCGATTTTGAATCCACAAGATAGAGTGGTGGCTAACCGCGACCATTTATTGACCGAAGCCAAACGCGAAGTTTTGCATTTGATTCGCTCAGGTTATCGCGCGCCTGCGCCAGAATTAATTTACGCCGCTGGGCGAGATTATCTTGGCGCGTTGCGAGTCGGTGCCTTTATGTTTCAAGAAGGCGGCTATATTTCAGAGTACGACCGTCATATTGCTAATAAACTGGCTTATATTATGTGCGGCGGAGATTTAACTCGCGGAACTTGGGTATCTGAACAATATATTTTAGATTTAGAACGCGAAGCGTTTTTATCGTTGTGCGGCGAAGAAAAGACGCAAGCCAGAATGTGGAGCATTTTGCAAACAGGGAAACCTTTAAGGAATTAGGGAGTACAAATTAGGAATTATGAGATAAGAGGTTGTGATGGCTACTGTGAAAGAATTGCCTTTTGAAGAATGGGTGAAGACTTTGCCTGATTCTTTAAGGAATGATCCATTGTGGAAATCAGCCTATTATCGCCTCTCTATGTATATGTATGATTTGATGTGGATTGACTCAGAAATAATCAATAAAGATTTTCGTGGAAGAGAGATTGTTCATCAACTTGTTAGGTCTGCTGGAAGTGTTTGTGCAAATATGGAAGAATCTTATCGTCGAGGAATTGGTACTGCTGATTTTGTCCGAATTATGCGAATTGCTCTTGGTGAACTTGGAGAAACTCAAGGCTGGTATTTTCGGGCAAGACATATTCTTGGCAATGAACTTTTGGAAAAACGAATCAAAGTCATTCAACAAGCAATTGCTTTAACCGTGAAAGTTATTGACCAGAACCGACGCAAAAATAATTCCTAATTCGCAATTTGTAATTTACTAGGAGAAAACCTATGACAATAAAAGAAGCAGTAATCGTATCCGCAGTCCGAACTCCCGTTGGCAAAGCCAAGCGTGGCGGGCTGACGACTGTCCGCCCTGACGATATGATGGCGACGGTTATCAAAGAGTTATTAAATCGCACGCCAAGCCTTGACCCACATCAAATTGACGATGTGGTGATTGGTTGCGCGTTCCCTGAAGGCGAGCAAGGGCTTAACATGGCGCGTATGATTGCCTTGCGCGCGGGCTTGCCCGATACGGTCCCCGCAGAAACCATCAATCGGTATTGCGCCTCGGGCGTGCAATCTATTGCGCATGTGGCGAATGCGATTCAATCGAATCAAATTGAAATTGGAATTGCAGGCGGCGCCGAGTCTATGACGATGATTCCGATGACGGGGTTACGTTTTTCGCCCAACCCATACTTCGCGCAAGATTTGCCTCATTATTATACAAACATGGGGTTGACCGCTGAAAATGTTTCCGTCAAGTATGGCATTAGCCGCGAAGACCAAGATGCGTTTGCTTTGCGAAGCAATCAACGCGCCTCTGCCGCCGTTCAGGCTGGTCTCTTCGACCCAGAACTTGTGCCGCTGAATGTAGAGGTTGTGGAATATGTCAATGGCAAAACGGAGAAAAAGGCTTACACGGTGAAGCAGGATGAAGGTCCGCGAGGCGATACGACTTTAGAAGCGCTATCTAAGTTGAAGCCAGCGTTCAAAGAGGGGGGAACAGTCACGGCGGGCAATTCATCTCAAATGTCCGATGGCGCGGCGGGCGTGGTGGTCATGTCGTCTGATAAGGCGAGAGAATTAAATCTCAAACCATTAGCGCGTTTTGTTTCGTTTGCGGTGGGCGGCGTAGCCCCTGAATTGATGGGTATTGGTCCCGTTGTCGCCATACCCAAAGCGCTGAAATTGGCTGGGCTTTCAATTAACGATATTGACTTAATAGAATTAAACGAAGCTTTTGCCGCGCAAGCCTTAGCCGTGATTCGCACATTAGAAATTGACCCAGAACGAGTGAACGTAAACGGCGGCGCAATCGCTTTAGGTCATCCGTTGGGATGCACAGGCTCAAAATTAACCACGCAATTGATTTACGAAATGGGTCGCCGCAAGTCTAAATATGGCATGGTGACGATGTGCATTGGCGGCGGTATGGGCGCGGCGGCGATTTTTGAGAATTTACAGAATTAAAAATTACGAATTATATTATGCCTAATTTGTAATCCGTAAAAAACCAACAAGGAGAAAATACAATGTCTTTAACAGTCGAAAAACTTATGGAAAAAATGCCGGGCGCTTTCATTCCCGAAAAAGCCGCAGGTTTAGACGCAGTGATTCAATTCAAATTCACAGGCGCAGAAGCGGGCGAATGGTACGCCGTTATCAAAGACGGCAAAGTCGAAGTGTCTAAAGGCGAACACGCTTCGCCGAAAATGACTTTGACCGCCGACTCGTCCGATTATGTCAAAATCTTCACCGGTGAATTGGACGGTATGCAAGCATTCATGCAAGGTAAGTTAAAACTTGCAGGCGATTTGAATTTGGCGATGAAATTGACGCAGATGTTTAAGATTAAGTAAATCACTTTATGCGAATCGTCTCGAAGGCTCTTTTGCACATGGAGACTATTTCTATGTTAAACCTTCGAGACGGCGCGTAACATCAGGGTAAGGCTGCCGACTGTAGACCGCTGACCGGTTGACGCCGATTGTCGGCGGGCGGCAGTCTTTTATTTCCCCATTTTTTTCACTAATCCATTAAAATAGTTACATCTTATTTTAGGAGCGTTACTGTGGACTTTAGTTGGATTTTACAACCCGAAGCATGGATTGCCTTTCTCACTCTCGTTTCTTTAGAACTTGTGTTAGGCGTGGATAACGTCATCTTCATTTCTATTTTGGCGGGAAAACTTCCTGCGCATGAACAACAACGCGCTAGAAATACTGGTATTGCCTTAGCGGTTATCACCCGTATTTTGTTATTGTTGTCTCTTTCTTGGATTATCAGCCTCACTGAACCATTATTTTCAGTTCCGTGGTTTGGCGGTGAGACGCTTAACATCTCAGGGCGCGACTTGATTTTGATTTTGGGCGGTTTATTTTTGTTATGGAAAAGCACCCGCGAAATTCATGACAAACTTGAAGGCGCTCATGGTCATGCCTCTGCCAAAGTGGGCGCTACGTTTGCCAGCGTAATTATTCAAATCTTATTGTTAGATGTGGTTTTCTCATTAGATTCTGTAATTACCGCCGTTGGTATGGTGGATGAATTAACAATCATGATTATTGCCGTAATTGTCGCCGCGCTCGTAATGATTTTTACGGCAGGTCCCATCTCAAAATTTGTAGATGAACACCCCACCATCAAAATCCTCGCATTAAGCTTCTTGTTGTTGATTGGTTTTACATTGGTGGTTGAAGGCTTGCATCAACATATACCAAAAGGTTACATTTATTTTGCAATGGGTTTCTCTGTTTTAGTAGAAATGTTGAACTTGCGCGTTCGTCAAAAATCGGCGCAGCCAGTGCAACTCCACGCCGCGTATGCGCCAGACGCAAACGTTAAACCTGTTTCGGTCAAAGCGTCAGCGCCGAAGAAATCAAAAGCAAAAACTAAAAAGAAGTAAAACAAAATCCCTCTCGCACGAGAGGGATTTTTTATATCAAATGCACGCCAGACAAACTTGGTTTTGTAATCGCCGATTTTGTTTCAATTCCGCGCTCTTCAAAAACGCTGGCAATTTCTTTTCGCGCTTTTTCTGCCACGTGCGATTCTACAAAGTTAATAATAGATGGACCAGCCCCCGAAAGCGCCGCCGCGCCAAAAGTTTTAGCAACCTTATATGCCGCATTTCCGCCAGAGATATGACGTAAACGATAAGGCTGATGAATTCGGTCGTCCATCACTTTTTGTAAGAGAGATAAATCTCCGTTTTGTAAAGCGTCCACAACCAACGCGGTTCTGCCAATATTGAAAATCGCGTCCGTTCTGGATATTGACTTAGGCAGCACCGCGCGGGCGGTTTTCGTCAACCATTCCACTTGTGGTCTAACAATCACCATCGTACATGGCGCAGGCTTGTATCTTCGCCATATAATTTCGTCTTTTGCCAACGCCGAAACAATTAAACCGCCAAACAAGGCAGGCGCCACATTATCAGGGTGTCCTTCCATATCAGTCGCAAGCGCCAATAAATCATAATCACTTAATGGTTTCCCTAATATTTCATTTGCCCCAACGATACCCGCTACAATCGCCGCCGCGCTAGAGCCAAGCCCGCTGCTCATAAAAATTCTATTCTGCGCCGAAATTTTCACCACGCTTAATTTCTTTCCGCAAACCTGATGCGCTTTCGCAAACGCTTTGGTCAACAAATTGCGAATGCCTTTGTTTAATTTTTCCGCCCCTTCGCCTGTCACAAAATGGCTCATCTTCTCAGCAGGCTCAAACGTAATGTCGTTCCAAATATCCAGCGCCAACCCTAAACAATCGAAACCTGGACCTAAATTGGCAGATGTGGCTGGAACGCGGATTTTTATCATGTCCGCTATTATAATCGGCGGAACTATGTCCTTGCGAGCCGCCGTTCTTGCTCTTTCACGGCGAAGCCATCTCCCAATTGATTTGCAGATTGCTTCGGATAAAAATGACCTTGCAACGACATTATTTTTGGAGTTAATTCAATGTATCAAGGCATAATTCATCGCTACAAATCATTTCTCAATTTACCTGAACACGCAAAAAATATTTCACTAAATGAAGGGAATACCCCATTAATTCCCATGCCGCGTTTGAGCAAAGAATTTAGTTGTGAAATCTACATCAAGTTTGAAGGTTTGAATCCCACAGGCTCATTCAAAGATAGAGGCATGACCGCCGCGATTAGCGAAGCCGTTGGGCGCGGAGCAGAAACCGTCATTTGCGCATCCACCGGAAACACAGCCGCCTCCGCCGCCGCGTATGCCGCACGCGCAGGTCTTAGGTCTATTGTGTTAATTCCTGAAGGCAAAGTTGCAGTTGGAAAACTTGCCGGCGCAATTGCTTATGGCGCACAAGTGATTCAAATTCAAGGTTCATTTGACGATGCGCTTTCGTTGGTGGTTGAAATCACCCAAAAGACCCCGATTGCCTTAGTTAATTCGATTAATCCGTTCCGCATTGAAGGGCAAAAAACCGCCGCCTTTGAAATTTGCGATGAATTAAACGCCGCGCCCGATTGGTTATGCTTGCCGGTGGGCAACGCGGGCAACATCACATCTTATTGGGCTGGATTCAAACAATATAAAAAAGGATACCCTCGTTTGCTAGGCGTTCAAGCGGAAGGCGCCGCGCCTCTTGTTTACGGTCAACCTGTGAGCCAACCCGAAACAGTCGCCACCGCCATACGAATCGGCAAACCCGCCCGCGGAGAGCAAGCCCTCGAAGCCGCAAACGAATCAAAAGGCAAAATCATCGCCGTATCCGATGAAGAAATTTTAACTGCACAAAAAATTTTGGCTGGCGAAGGCGTGTGGGTAGAGCCTGCTTCTGCGGCGGGGCTGGCAGGTCTCATAGCAGAATCAAGCCGCCCGACGTTTGAAGCGAAAGATAAACGAGTCGTTATCGTTTGCACAGGTCACGGTATGAAAGACCCTTCCATCATTACGGAGTCGTTTCAATCCCCAAAAATTATTCCAGCGAAGTATGAATCATTGGCAGAAGTTATTTTTTCAAAGTAAAATAGAGCCACAATGACTCAACCGCCACTCCTTGTTGAAAACTTAACCTTCAAATATCGAACCCGCCCTGAACTTGCCATCGAAAATGTTTCTTTCGAACTCAAGCAGGGTGAATTGCTATTAATTGCCGGCGCCAGCGGGTGCGGCAAAACCACGCTTGCGCGTTGTATTAACGGATTAATTCCGCGCAGTTATCGCGGCGAGCGAAGCGGAAAAGTTTTGCTATACGGCAAAGATATTAGCGAAATGGAAATTCCAGAAATGGCGCAAATCGTCGGCACTTTGCTGCAAGACCCTGAGCGCCAAATTGTCGCCAGCAATGTGTTTAACGAAATCGCCTTTGGACCTGAAAACTTAGGCTTGCCGCGCGATGAAATTGTGGCGCGCGTTGAACAAGCCATGAAGCGCTTGAATATTGAATACTTGCGCGACCGCGAAACCTTTCACCTTTCTGGCGGAGAAAAACAAAAAGTGGCGCTGGCTGGCGTGCTGACAATGAACCCATCCATCCTATTGTTAGACGAACCCCTCGCTTCGCTCGACCCTGCCTCGGCGCACGAGGCTTTGCAAGTCTTCCGTAGTTTGGCAGACGAAGGCAAAACGGTGATATTAGTGGAACATCGCGTAGAAGACGCGCTCGAAATTAAGCCAGACCGTTTGCTCTACATGGAAGAAGGCAAGATTAAATACTTAGGCGGCATTGACACATTGCCAAAAGAAATTGACCATAGACAAGTCAAACTGCCGGCGCCTTGGGTGGTGCAAAGAGTTCAAGGATTAGGTAAAGTTGAAGAATCAGTACGCAGTCATAAGTCAGTGGAAAGAAGCGAACCGCTTGTAGTTTTTGAAAACGTAGATTTCCGCTACGGCGAGGAATATCCGCTCACTTTACAAAACGTAAACCTCACCATTAATCGCGGAGATTTAATTGCCGTGCTAGGACCAAACGGCGCGGGAAAATCAACGTTAGTCAAACATGCCATTGGTTTATTAAAACCAACGCGCGGGCGCGTTTTAGTGGAAGGAAAAGACACGCGTGAAATGAGCGTAGCCCAAATTGCGCGTATGTTGGGGTATGTCTTTCAAAGCCCAACGCACATGCTATACGCGCCTACCGTCACCGAAGAGTTAGAGTTTGGTCCAAAAAATTTAGGGTTTGCGCTTGATGAAATAAAAGCCTCGGTAAAAGAAAGTTTAGCGACGGTGAATCTCACAGGCTTTGACGAATACCCGCCATTGGGCTTATCGTTTGGTCAACAAAAACGCACCACCATAGCGGCGGTGTTAGCCATGCGTTCAAAAATTATGATTATGGACGAGCCGACCGCTGGGCAAGATTTTGCTAATTACACCCACTTTATGGACGCTTTATGTAACCCAACAAACGGTAAACAATCTATTCTTACGGAAAATTTCGCCGCTACGCTCTTTATCACCCACGATGTAGATTTAGCCGTCACTTACGCCAACCGCGTTTTATTGTTTGGCGATAAGCATATCGTTGCCGATGGAAAACCCGAAGATGTGCTGAAAGATAAAGATATGTTATTGAAATATCGTGTCAGACCGACGTCGCTTCTGAATCTTAACATTGACCTATTGCCCAAAACTGGAGAATTTTTACCAGCCGAAGCGCTAACTAAATTTGTTTCGTAATTTTCCCTGTAACGTACGCAAAGGTACAGGGTTAAATTGTGTGAGGTCAGCGTTTATTCAAACAAATCTACATCACTAAAGGAGAGAAATCATGAACGACAAAAGCACTTGGGAATTTGGCACACGCCAAGTTGTGTACGGCGCAATCGGCGCGGCATTATATGGCGTCCTTTCTTGGGCGTCTAACTTTGTTCCGCTTCCTGCGGCGGGGAATGTCACATTCCGCCCAGCGGTTGCTGTGTTGATTTTCTTCGGCGTAGCCTACGGACCCTGGGTGGGTTTACTGGCTGGCGCAATTGGCAACACGCTTGGCGACGCATTAAGCGGTTGGGGCTTTTATTGGAATTGGAGCCTCGGCAACGGCTTAATGGGCTTAGTGGCGGGTTTAGCCATGGCGGCCATTAAAGATTTCCGCGCCCAAAGCGACATCATCAAAGCGGTTGGCTGGGGCATTGCCGGCGTAGCGGTAGGCATGTTATTCGCCTCGCTGACGGAAATGTTCGTCGGCGGTATTGACTTGAACACCGCCTTAGTCGGCTACTTTACGCCCGCTTTCATCGGCAACACAGTGGTCACTGCCATTCTCGTGCCAATTCTGATGATTGCCTTCGCCGCAGTGGCATCACGCAGAGGACGCTAAAGTATCATGTTGGTCACCTGGAAGTATCGCCCGCGCAATACCTTTATCCAACGGCTAGACCCGCGCACCCGACTCATCTTCATGTTCAGCATCATTTTGGCGCTGACCATTCCTGAGATTTGGGACTATCGCATTATCCTTCCGCTCTTTTTCCTATCGCTGACCTTATACCTCATGGCACGCATTGAGTGGAAAGACGTGCGGCGCGTTTGGATTTTTATATTCATTCTGGTCATTTTCATCGTTGGCTTAAACGGGTTGCTTTCTGGGCGTGGCGGTCCTTCTTCGGTGACCAACATGCCTTCGCCTGTTTTATTTGAATTACCCATCAAAATTCCTTTTACCGATATCGGCTGGGATGTGCCGATTACCGTTTCAAAAGTCTGGTTTGCGCTCACGCAAGTTGTGCGTATGTTAACCATGACGCTGCTGGCAATCCCTTTACCATATACAATAGACCCCAATATTTACGGCACGGCGTTTCGGCGCATGGGCGCTTCGGATAAAGTTTCTTTTACGATGGATTTAGCCTTTCGCTTCTTGCCGACGTTTGCGCGCGACTTTGTGATTACGATGGATGCGCAGCGCGCGCGCGGTTATGAAATTGAAAAACTAAACGGCGGCATTCCCGAGCGAATTCGCAAACTTGCGCCGTTCATCATTCCAGTGGTTATGCAATCTACCGTCACTGGCGAAGAAGTGATTGACGCGATGGATTTACGCGCCTTTGGCACTGCGCCGCGCACATGGCTGAAGCAACTCAAATATGCGCTTCGCGACTACTTTATCATTGGTTTGGGCGCGGCAATTTTTATCGCCTGTTGTGTTTTGAAGTGGGGCTTTGGGATTGGCGGATATTTTGTTCCCGATTGGTTTAGCGCTTTTGTTCTTGGTTTATAAAACAAACGCCGCAATTGCGGCGTTTGTTATGTAAATCTCTTTATGCTCAAGGGCGGTCTATAATGATTACTTATGTAAATCTCTTGGGTAAGTTTCGCCAGCGGTAACGCGAAAATCTAAGTGATTTTGCTCGGGCGCAAAGACGCACGTTGCAAAATCGGTAAAGGCGCAAGGCGGGCAATAGGCTTTGTTGAAATCGAGGAAAACGCTTCCGTCTTTTTCAACGTCTGCCACTAAATAACGCCCTGTAGGGTAGGTTTCATCTTCGCTGGTTGGGTCCCAAAACCGTAAGAAGAGCGTGCCATCGTCTTCTTTGTTAACATCCACCTTGTAATGCTTGTTATTAAATTCAAAAGATAAATACCCTTCCACTGGAAATTCGGACTTTTCGCCTGTTAAGTCTGGGAAGTATGCCATCTTTGGGCGCTCGTAAGCGGTGAAGGCGGCAGGAATGCGGAAATTTTCGTCTATTTCGTACCACGTGCGCGCAGGGAAAGAAGCGCGCTTTTCGCTTTTATTATCCCACAGGCGCACGCCCATCTTATTACCGCGTTGAATCACGACAAGTTGAAGCCCATCAAGTTTGATGTAACTTGGAGTTTCTGAAATATCGGGTTGCAGAATTGCAAAATCTACCGCTTTATCGTTAACGGTAACTTTTTGCCCCTGATTCACCTTCAAAGAAACCGATTTGCCGTTGTATTCAAAATAACCAATGTTTGCGGCAATACGCGCTGGGAGTTGAATTTCGTTTTTTGGGTCTGAGCCAAAATTATTTCTGCCAAGTTTGAGCCAATATAACCCCGCTAAAGAAAGCCAGCCGTTATCGCGGCGAATGGCTTCGTTGCGTTCATTGCGCCATTCATTAATGCTTTGGCGGTATGTTTTATAAATCATATTTTCAGATTATACCAAAAGCAAAACAATTATGAATATCTTTCTTGCAAGTTTGCATTTTTGTTATACAATGTCGGTATAAAATTATTCAAAAACGCCCGCAAAGGTTTGTGGAAGAAAATTTGAAATGAAACGGTTTTCCTCTTTGGGGCGAGACTTTAATGAATAGGAGCGTATTGCATGGGCTTGAAACCTGACCATTGGATTCGGAAGATGGCGCTAGACCATAAAATGATTGAACCGTTTGTAGATAGGCAAGTGCGGCAAGGCGTCATTTCTTACGGCGTTTCATCGTATGGTTACGATGTGCGGGTAGCGAATGAGTTTAAGATTTTTACCAATGTGTTCTCGGCGACGGTTGACCCGAAAAATTTTGCAACCAATTCAATGGTAGATTTTGTAGGCGATGTGTGCGTTGTTCCGCCTAATTCGTTTGCGCTGGCGCGAACGGTAGAATATTTTCGCATTCCAAGAAACGTGCTGACCGTTTGTTTAGGAAAATCCACTTATGCGCGATGCGGCATTATTGTAAACGTCACGCCGTTTGAGCCAGAGTGGGAAGGCTATGTAACGCTTGAAATTTCTAACACTACGCCTTTACCCGCCAAAATTTATGCAAACGAAGGGCTGGCTCAGGTGTTATTTTTTGAAGCGGACGAAGAGTGCGAAGTTTCGTATGCGGATAAAAAAGGAAAGTATCAAGGGCAACAGTCTATTGTGTTGCCAAAGTTATAATGCGGCGCGCCGCAGGGGTTTATTCACCCCTGCAGAACGGCGCGGATACATGGAGTTTTAATATGTCTGAGCCAATACCAGCGGAAGAGCATGTTTTTCAGCAGATAACTGAGATTCAGAAAGGCATTATGCAAGCCATGCTGCAATTGGCGCGGACGAATCACCCCCAATTTTCGGAAGTCAATCGAGAATTGGGCAGTCTGGTGAATGTTGTTGCAAAATTAAAAAACGACGTGCAGGCGCGCTTTGCCAGCCATCAAAAAAAACTTCAGGCGTTGGTTGGGGTGGGGAGCGCTATCAACTCGACGTTAGGACTGAAGCGCGTGTTGGAAGAAGTCATGGATTCGATTATCGCTTTGATGAACGCGGAACGCGGTTTTCTGATGTTGAAGGACGAATCGGGAGCGATGAACGTGCAAATTGCACGCGGCATGGCGCAAACCGATTTATTGAAAGAAACGTTTGCCATTAGCCACAGTATTGTGAAGCGCGTGGCGGAAACGGGCGAAGCGATTTTAACCACAAATGCCCAAGAAGACCCACGCTTTGACCAGCAAGCCAGCATCGCCACTTATCATTTGCTTTCGATTTTGTGCGCGCCGTTGAAGGTGAAGGACGTTTTAATTGGCGTTATTTATGTGGATAACCGCGCCCAGTCGGGGATTTTTCATAACGACGATTTAGAAATTATTTCTTCTTTTTCTAATCAGGCGGCGGTGGCGATTGAGAACGCGCGTTTATTTGATGGCTTGCAAGCCAGTAATGAAGAATTGCAGATTGCGTATCAAGCCACGCTGGAGGGCTGGGTGCGCGCTTTAGACTTGCGCGATAAAGAAACAGAGGGGCATACTCAACGAGTAACGAATTTAACCGTAAAAATTGCACAAGCCATGAATATTTCAGGCGAGGATTTGATTCACATTCGGCGCGGCGCGTTGCTGCATGATATTGGTAAGATGGCTATCCCTGATGGGATTTTGTTGAAGCCCGGCGCGTTATCTCCAGAAGAACGAAGCCTCATCGAGAAACATCCAGTGTATGCGTTTGAAATGCTAAGCCCCATTAAGTTTTTGCAACCCGCTTTAGATATTCCATATTGTCATCACGAAAAGTGGGACGGTACGGGATACCCGCGTAAGTTAAAGGCGGAGCAAATTCCGCTGGCGGCGCGAATTTTCGCCGTGGCAGATGTGTGGGATGCGTTGGTTTCGGATAGACCTTATCGCAAAGGCATAGACCCAAAAGAAGTGAAAGAAAAAATAAAAAAGGACGCGGGAATCCATTTTGACCCGCGCGTGGTGGATGTGTTTTTGAGGCTGTAAACGCGCGATGAGAGCGCTTACAAAGCCTGCTTACAATTTGGGCAAGTTGTTGCCCCCGCCTTCACCACAAACCCGCAGTGTTTACAAGTATTTGGCTGCACATTGCCAAGCGGCGCGCCGCATGCCACACATGAAGGCTCGCCGACCTTATTTGCCACATGGCAATACTCGCAAGTGGTGCGCTTCAAGTTTTTAGAAAGTTCAGCCGAAGCGCCTGCCGCCCGCGCCGCCTTTGAAATCACATTCCAAACCCGTTCTCGAATCGTTAGGTTTTCTATATCTTGGGCAATATCGTCCAAACGCCCCAGCAGGCTAAATGGGTTTTTCAAAGCCGCCAAAGCGCTCACGCCTAAACTCGCCGCCACGCCCAGCCATGCTTGCTGACCAAACTCAATCATCACGCCTTCTTCAATCGTTTGAATCGTCACCGTCATTGCCGTTTGCCCGCCCGCCATAGCGTCTGGTCTTGTGCTTAATTGCACCACCACTCTATCATTTTGCCCTAAGGCTTGCGCGCGAAAATTTCCGCGATTAAACTCGCCCAGCAAAGCGTTAGCAATATCTATTGGTTTGATATTTCCGTAAAAAATTTTTCGTTCCATAACTCGATTATAATGCTTTTGCAAATTTTCTTTGGATACACATACGAAATGATACGCTTCACGTTTCAACCATTACGCCTGATTCTGATTTTGATAACCCTCGTTGGATTTTTACCCGCTTCTAACCTGACCTTTGTGTTGGCGCAAGAACCCACACAGACTCCTGCGCCGACGACGGGCTTATTCATCACCGTCATTACCGATGAACCGCAAATTAACGTCCGCTTAGGTCCTAGTTCCACAATATATCCCGTTGTCGGAATTTTGTTACGAGGCGCAACCGCGCCCGCTTTGGGAAGGTCTCAAGGCGGCGATTGGATTCAAATTGAATTTCCATCCGCCCCGGATGGCGTTGGTTGGGTATATTCTCCGCTAGTGCAAGTATCGCCGCCCGGCAACCTAAACATTGTTCCGCCGCCGCCCACGCCGCTGGGCCCGCCCACTTCGACCATTGACCCAACGCTCGCGGCGCAGTTTGTGGTTGAGCCGACTAGCACACGCCTGCCCACTTTTACGCCGCACCCTTCCTTCACGCCTAAGCCCACATTTACATCTCAACAATCGGTATCGAATAATTCGATTCCCTTGGCTACTATTATCATCGCCTTTGCAATTTTAGGTTTAATTGGCTTTTTGCTCTCACTCATCCGAAGATAGTATGTTGAAACAAAAAATATTTTTTTTGATTCCTTTTGCTTTTGTGTTTATCAGTTTAGGGCTGATGTTTCCATTCGCCACCCCAGCCCACGTTGCCGCGCAACAGCCGACAGGCTCAATTCCGACCGTTACTGGCACGCCGTCTGGCATGGTGGTGCGCGTGCGCATTGACCAAAGCAACGAACTGGTGACGGTGTATGCAGGTCCGAGCGCTTCTTTATACCCGCCAGTGGGCGTAATTTTAATGGGACAAGAATTGCCCGTGTTGGGCATTTCAGCCGATAGAGAATGGCTTCAGGTATATTATCCAGGCATACCAGAATCTGTGGCTTGGGTATATGGTCCGTATGTTGAAGTGATTCAAAATGGAAGAGTTCCCGAGGCGCCTGCGCCTAGCACCCCCACGCTTGCCTCCACCCCCGCACTAGACCCAACCCTTGCCGCCGCATTCATTGACCCAGTAACGCCCACTCGTTTGCCTACGTTTACGCCCGCGCCAGATATTGTCGTCTCCACATTTTTACCTGAAGAAGAAGTAAATCGTGTGCCGATAGGTTTAATCATTTTAATTTTAGGTTTTATAGGCGGCTTTGGCGTGTTGATTTCATTTCTGCGCGCCAGATGAGAGCCTGCCTTGAAGGTTGTTTTTTATGGCGGTGGTATGCTTGTTGGGCATATCAATTTTGCAGTAAAAAAACGTGTGAGTAAATAAAATTTCCCGCGCTTGAATCAACTATATGTTAAGACTGAAGCGAAAAAAAGAGAGCGGTGGTTTTTAACCGCTCTCTTTTTTTCTTAATTATGGCAGCCGCAAGAACCGCCGCCGCACCCGCAAGAAGATTCGGCGTTTTCGTGCCCATGTCCGCCGCAAGCGCATCCGCCTTCTTTTTTGGCGTTGGGGCTATCTACGGCAAAGCCCGCGCCGCGCACCGGGTCGTTGACAAAATCTACAGTGGCGTTGCGAAGATAGTCAATGGAAACTTCATCAACTACAACTTTGATTCCGTTGGTTTCAAATGTGGTATCTGCATCGCGGAAGTTGTTATCTAACGCCATGCCAAAGTTTACGCCGCAGCAACCGCCGCCCGCCACATAGACGCGCAAAGCGTAACCTTCTAGGTTTCTTTGGGCAAGAATATCTTTAACAGCCTGTGTGGCGGCTGGTGTGAGTGTGAGGAATTGTGTATTAATTTCTTGGAGCATATTTTCTCCTTTTCAAATAGATAAGTTTTGATGTATCTTATCAGGTTTGAGGTGGGATGTCAAACTTTTGTTAATGCTCGCTCATTTCTTGACACATTCCCCCTGCGACTGTAAAATCCTTCTGCTTTTCTGGGCGTAAGCCCAGAATAATTTTTGCTCTAAAGAAGGGAATCCCTTAATATGTACGCAATGCAAGGACTATCTTTTATAGAACAGGTTGCCATTTGGGCTGTTTTTTTTGTGGCTGTGGGCAGTCTGTTTTACGCGTTTTATCTTCGCGCGCGTATTTTGCGTGAAGATAAAGGCAGTGAAAAAATGCAAGAAGTATGGGGAGCGATTCGAGACGGCGCCGACGCTTATTTGAATCGCCAAGCCAAGAGTATTTGGCCCCTCATCATTGTCTTAACGTTTGTTTTGTTCGCTTCTGTGTATGTGGTTCCACCCACGCCAGAAGCATTAGAGCAATTCAAAGGTTATGATGAAGGCACGGTGACGTTGATTATCGGCTTTGCTCGCGCGGTTGCGTTTATTATGGGCGCGTTCGCCTCTATGCAAGTGGGGCAAATTGGTATGCGTATGGCTGTGGAAGCGAATGTGCGCGTCACCTCTGCCTCGAAGCGTTCGTTTGGCGAAGCGTTAGATATTGCCTATCGCGCTGGCTCTGTGACGGGTTTCTTAACGAACGGCTTGGGCTTGCTCGGCGGCACGGTGATTTTTATTGTCATGGGCATTGCCGCGCCAGACGCTTTACTCGGCTTTGGGTTTGGCGGCACATTGCTTGCTTTGTTTATGCGCGTGGGCGGCGGTATCTTTACCAAAGCGGCGGATGTCGGCGCAGATTTGGTTGGGAAGGTAGAAGCAGGCATCCCTGAGGATGACCCGCGTAACCCTGCGGTGATTGCCGACCTCGTTGGCGACAACGTCGGCGATTGCGCTGGTATGGCGGCGGATATCTTTGAATCGTCCGAAGTGACCATTGTTTCTAGTTTGATTCTTGGGCTTGCTTTATGGCATGTGACGGGCAACCAGTTGGAATGGATTATCTTCCCATTGGTTGTGCGCGGTATTGGCGTGCTTTCCTCTGTGTTTGGCACAAACTTTGTTAAGAGCGGGCAAAACAGCAAGAGCGGCAACGCCATGAAAGCCATCTTCAACGGTTTGATTGCCTCCGCCGTTTTCTCATCCGTTTTGTTTTTTGCCATTGGCTATGTATATTTGCAAGAAATTGCCGGCGGTTGGTGGAGGATACCCGTAGCGGTATTTATTGGCGTAGTGCTAGCCATTGTGATTGACCGCCTCACCGATTACTTCACAGGGTCCGACGCGCCGCCTGTGGAAGAAATTAAAAAATCAGCCGATACGGGTCCCGCTACGTTAATTTTGAGCGGCATTTCCAGCGGCTTTGAATCATCCGTTTGGGCGGTGGTGGTCATTGCCATTACCATTCTTTCGTCTATCTTCTTGTTTGGCGAATTTGGCGCCACTTATGTTTTATACGGCGTTTCTATGACGGGTATCGGCATGTTGACTCTCACGGGCAACATCGTCGCTATGGATTCGTTCGGTCCCATTTCAGATAACGCCAACGGTATTGGCGAAATGGCTTGGTCTGGCAAAACCGATAAAGCCACCAAAGACGCGCAAAAAATTATGGCAGACCTCGACGCGGTGGGCAACACCACCAAAGCCATTACCAAAGGCGTAGCGATTGGCTCTGCAGTGATTGCGGCGGTTTCATTGTTTGGCTCATTCCTTGTAGATGTATCTCGCGCCCAAACCACCTTAGGCGTTGCGCCCGAGCAACTGCTTTCAACAATTGGTATTCGTGTGGACGACCCGCGCGTGTTCGTGGGTATGCTTATCGGCGGCGCTTTGCCTTGGTTATTCTCCTCCTTTGCTATTCAAGCGGTTACCCGCGCCGCTTCCTTAATTGTGCTAGAAGTTCGCCGACAATTCAAACTTGGCGTGTTATCGGGCAAAGTTAAACCAGATTACAAGCAAGCGGTTAGCATTTCAACGACGGCGGCGCAAAAAGAACTCGTTACGTTGGCTTTGCTTGGCGTTATCACGCCCATCTTAGTCGGTCTCACTCTTCAAGTAGAAGCGCTGGGCGGGTTCTTGGCTGGCATCATCGTCTCTGGTCAACTACTGGCGGTGTTCCTCAATAACTCCGGCGGCGCATGGGATAACGCTAAAAAATTAATTGAAGACGAACCCAAAGACCCGAAGAACAATCTTGGAAAAGGCTCAGAGCGCCACAAGGCTGGCGTAGTAGGCGATACCGTCGGCGACCCCTTCAAAGATACGGCGGGTCCTGCCCTTAACCCAATGATTAAAGTGGTTAACCTCGTGGCTGTGATTATCGCCCCAATTGTCGTGCAATATGAAACAGGCGCCTCGCTCGTCGTTTGGGCTGTTTCCATCGCCCTCATCGGAGTCCTCGCTTGGGCAGTTCTCCGCTCTAAAGCCCCAGCCGAATCGATGACCGCAGAAGTGAGCGCAAAGAAGAAGAGCAAGAAGAAATAAATAAGATAAAAAAGACCTGCTTCTTGGCGGGTCTTTTTTATTTTTATGGTAACATGTATGAAGTAAAAAGGCTTACTTGATGGAGAAAGTTTTACTACATGCCCAGGTTTTTTTTACAGTTTATTGCAAAACGGAAAATTTCACTTTCACTTTCGCTTATTTGGGTATCTTTATGGTTAATTCCCTGGGGAAAATGGGTGTTCTTTAACGCAAGCCTATACGTCAATTTTGTTTTAGGTTTTGTGTGTGTAGGGGCGGCATTGATATTATTTATTACGCCTGGCGCATTATTATATATTTCTCTTGATAAAGAAACGAATCGTTTCGTTTATTTAGGAATTGCCCCCGTAGGTTTTGCCTTTTCGGTGGCATTGATTGGATTGATTGGGTTCTTGGGGAGATGTTTTGGCTTTTCTTTTGATACAGTTAAGTTTTTGTTTTTTTTAATAGGCTTTATCTTTATACTTACTCAATTGGACGAGGACTTAATAAAATATTCTGAAATAATTTTATTAGCGCAGAGATTTTTTTTGAATCGCGCTTTGGTATTTGCAATTTGTTTAGCGTGCGCGTTGACAATATCCGATTTGCTTTTTTTTATAGATGACTTAACATATCTTGCATATCTCACAAATTGGCAATATTCAGAACAGTTGGGGTTTCAAAATATTATCCATGACCCTATAAAGATTGAATTAGAACGCTTTTGGCTTGCTATGTACCCGATGGGGCAAGCTATTTTATCTGACTTAAGCGGCGTTCCTGGTATTTTACTTTTCAGCAATTATCTTGAATTGTTACTTGTTCCTTTGGCGGCGGTTACCGCTTACTGGTTTGCTCGTCAACTTGGTTTTTCTCGTAACGCGGCCGCTATTTCTGTATTAATTCAAGTTTCATTGTACGCTTGGTTAATTGGCGATGAATGGCCTGTCGGCGTATGGTTTTATCAATCTATGGCGGAAGATAAGGTCTCTGCTGTATTTCTTCTTGCGCCGGTATTTTTTATGTATGTTATTAAGTATTTCGAGTCAACGTCTCGGAAATACTTAACGCTTGCTTTCTTTTCTGGGTTTGCCATTACTTTAACGCACCCTGTCTCTTTGTTTTTTGCTTGCATACTTGCAGTATGGATAGCTATTCTTAGCCTTCTTTTTAAGAAAACAGAGTTAAAGAAAGTTATCTTAATTATCTTTCTTATTGCTTTGCTAATGTCGCCGTATTTATTAATTCGCTTGATTGATTTTTCATCACAAGCGGGGTTTGCGGCAGAGGTTGCTCGCTCGGGCGGCGCGGCGTATCAAATTGACAGATACGTTAACGTTATCAGCGATACTTTTTATGGGATGAACCCCCGCATGTTATTGTTTATTGACCTTGAGTTAGGCGGCGTTTTTAACGCTTTCCGTTTTATTCCAGTTGTTATTGGGTCGCTCGCTTTAATAGTTTCTTTTATTCAATTAAAGAAAGGGAAAATATATTGGTATGTGTTTTCCTCCGCTTTATTAGTTCTTTTTGTCGCTATTCCTTACACCGGCTGGGTATTTGGTTATTTTACAGACGCGCGTTTGATTTATCGCGCTTCATGGTTTGCGCCATTGGGCTTGGGGAGCGTTATCGTTTTGCAATCTGTTTCAAGCCGCTTGAAAAAATTCAAAATATATTCCAAAAGAGATAATTTAATTTTGCTCTTCTGCTTTTTGTTTGCCTTGCCCGTGTTGGCGTTTATGAACTTGCCGCGCATCCCCAATTTTTTTGAGGTTTTAGACCGCAACATACAATTGGCAAATATTGGCTCTGAAATTGACGCGCTCTCGAAAAATCAAGTTGTATCCATTGCTTTAGATTATTTTGACACAATGTTATTGCCTGGCGTTTCGGCAAAGACGACGTTAATCTCTTTTCGTGAAGAAAAATTAGATAATGGACATAATTTTTACTTGACGGAAGCGGAGATAAAAAAACGAATTTATGCAAGCGGCGCGATTCGGTCGCTGGCAACGGATGAAAAAACAAACCAAGAACGATGCGCATTTATTAATGAATACAATGTGGAATTCGTGGTTGTAGATAATATAAATGCAAATTTGTATTTGCAGTTAATTCGCAACTGCGGAATGGCGGCTGAAAAAAAATATCAAACGAAAGACAAAACTCTTTTGCAGATTCAAGTTGCGCATCAAGAATGAGGCGGGTTTTTATCAAGGTGGTAGAATTTGATTTATAAATCCATATCAGGAAATATCAAATGTATAAAGGTAAAACAGTGGCTGTGGTTGTGCCTGTGTATAATGAGGAAAAGTTAATTAGGCGGGTAATTGAGACTATGCCATCGTTTGTGGATACAATTGTGGTGGTGGATGATTGTAGTGAAGATAATACGCCGAATGTCGTTCGTGAATATATGGAAAAAAATCCTGATAGAGTGGTTTTAATTACGCATGAAAAAAACGAAGGCGTAGGCGGAGCAATTGCAACGGGGTACAAATGGTGCCGTTATGAACATGTTGACGCGACCGCCGTGATGGCAGGCGATGCGCAGATGGACCCGAATGATTTGCCCAGATTGCTAGACCCTGTGGTGAATGATGAGGTGGATTATGCAAAAGGGAATCGTTTGGTTTCTGGCGATGCGTGGCGAACGATGCCTCGTGTGCGTTATTTAGGCAACGCTATGCTTTCGCTTCTGACGAAGATTGCATCTGGATACTGGCATGTGGCGGATTCTCAAACTGGATATACAGTTGCGAATTTGAAGGTGTTGCAGACGATTGACTTAGATAAAATTTACAAACGATATGGTATGCCCAATGACATGCTCGTAAAGTTGAATATTTACAACTTTCGGGTGTGCGATGTGGAGGTGAAGCCAATTTATGGCATTGGCGAAAAATCTGGCATTCGCCCAATACGAATGATTCCAAAATTGGCTTGGCAATTGTTTAAGTTTTTTATCTATCGCATGGTGCAAAAATATATCATTCGAGATTTTCATCCGCTGGTGTTTTTTTATTTATCAGGGTCTGTGATGTTTTTTAGCGGATTGATATTCGGTTTGTATTTGCTTTTTTATCGTATCTTTGCGGGTCCTGTTGAGGCGACTAGCACAATTATGGCGGCGTTTTTATTTATTACGGGTATGCAATCTTTATTTTTTGCTATGTGGTTTGATATGGACTACAACAAAAACTCATCTGCGCGGGGTAGATAAGGAGATTTTATGTTTGAGGGTAAAAAGATATTAATCACGGGCGGCGCTGGGTTTATTGGAGCAACGCTCATTGGCAGGTTGATTGAAAAAAATAAAATTATCGCTTATGATAATTTGAGCCGCAACTCTCTGAAAGATAGAAAATTCCGTAATCACAAGAATTTAACTTTGGTGAACGGCGATGTATTGGATTATGAAAACCTAGCCAAAGCCATGCAAGGCTGCGAAATTATTGTGCATTGCGCGGCAATTGCAGGCATTGATACTGTGATTAAACGCCCAGTGCATACTATGCGAGTCAATATGGTTGGTTCTGCTAATGTATTAGAAGCGGCTTCACATTTATCAAAATGTGAGCGGGTGGTTTGTTTTTCTACAAGCGAAGTGTTTGGGCAATATGCTTTTCGCGTTTCGGAAACAGATAATACCGTGATGGGCAAAGTGGGCGAAGCGCGTTGGACGTATGCGGTTAGTAAATTAGCGGAAGAACATTTGGCAATTTCATATTATAAAGAACAAGGTTTGCCTACCACAGTGGTAAGACCATTTAATATTTACGGACCAGGTCAGGTGGGAGAAGGGGCGATGAGTATTTTTATCCAAAGGGCATTGAAAAATCAACCCATTCAAGTGCATGGGGATGGGACGCAAATCCGCGCGTGGTGCTATGTGGATGATATGGTAGACGGAACCTTGTTAGTCATGAAACACCCAAAAGCAATTGGCGAATCGTTTAATATTGGAAATCAAGAAGCAGTGGTGACCATTTATAGTTTGGCGAAAATTGTTAAGCAAACATTAGGCTCAAAGTCTAAAATCGTTTTTAGCGGAAAAAGCACAGTAGATGTTGAACTGCGCGTGCCTGCCGTAAAAAAAGCCCGCGAACTACTTGGCTTTGAAGCGAAAGTCAGTTTGGAAGATGGAATTAAGCAAACTGCAAAGTATTACCGAAAATATTCGTGATAATATAAATTTTATAAAATGATACCGATTATCAAACCTTATTTAGACGAAAAAGAACTTGAGCAAATTTCACAAGTGTTTTCTTCTGGTTTTTTAACTCAGGGACCAAAAACGCTTGAGTTTGAAAAAACTGTCGCCGAGCATATTGGTAGTAAACATGCTTTTGCAATGAGCTCTTGTACGACTGCGTTGCATTTGGCTTTGGTTGTTTTAGATATTAAACCAAATGACGAAGTGCTTGTTGCAGATTTTACATTCCCCGCCACTGCGAATGTGGTGGTGCAATTAGGCGCAAAACCCGTTTTAGTGGATATTGATTTAGATACATTTACAATTAATCCACAAGAGTTGAAAGCAAAAATCACACCTAGAACAAAAGCGGTAATTCCCGTTGATGCGTTTGGGTGCGCGGCAGATTACGATGAAATTCTAAAAATAACAAATCAACATAATTTGCCTGTGATTGAAGACGCCGCCACAACTATTGGCGCAACTTATTATGAAAGATATTGCGGCAATTTAACGACAATGGGATGTTTTAGTTTTCACCCGCGTAAAGTTATCACCACTGGCGAAGGCGGCATGATTACAACCAATGACGATGCTCTCGCAGAAAAAATAAAATTATTGCGTAGCCATGGCGGCGTGAGGAAAGGGGCTTGGTTCGAATATGAAGCCGCTGGTTTTAATTATCGTTTGAGCGATGTGCTGGGCGCAATCGGCGTGGCTCAAATGCGCAAACTTCCATATTTGATTAATCGTAAACGCGAACTTGCCCAAGAATTATCAAACCGTCTCATAAATATTTCTGGCGTAAAAACTCCAACTGAACCCAAATGGGGCGGGCATATTTATCAATCGTATGTGATTTTATTGGACGAAAAAATCAATCGTAATAAAGTGATTGAATCAATGAAATCGCAAGGCGTTGAGGCGACTATTGGAACTTACGCTTTACACGACCAGCCGTTTTTTCAAAAACAATTTGGATATAAAACTGGCCAGTTGATGAATTCTCATACAGCCTTTACGCAAAGCGTAACGTTACCGCTTTACCCACAAATGACCGCCTCAGACCTTGACCGTGTAGCGGATACGCTAAAGGCGGCCATTGCCTCAGCCTGAGCGCTTGAATCTTATGACAAAACGAATCGTTATCCTTGGCGCAGGCGGGAATTGCATTGATATTTTAGATACACTTCTTGAAATTAATCGCGTTAAGAATGACCAAATATATGAATGTATTGGTTTTTTAGACGACAGCCCTACAAAATCGAATCGACCGTTTCATGGCGTAAGCGTTTTAGGCAATTTACAAATGGCAAGAGAAATAAAAGAGTGTTTTTTTGTTTTTGGCATTGGAAGCGTCTCTAACTTTTGGAAGCGAAAAGATATTCTCTCAAAACTTGAAATTGAAGAAGATAGATTTGAAACCATTATCCACCCCGCTGCCAGCGTTTCTCAATGGGCAAACATAGGGCGGGGAACAGTGGTTTTTCAAAATGCAGTTGTGACCTCCAACGTCAACATTGGCAGGCATGTAATGATTTTACCGAATAGCATTATCAGCCACGATGATGTGATTGGCGATTTTACTTGCATTGCGGGCGGCGCCAGTATTTCGGGCAATGTCAACATTGGAGAAAGCTGCTATGTTGGCGCTAACGCTTCGATTAAAGAAGGAATTGAAATAGGAAAACGTTGTTTAATTGGAATGGGCAGCGTTGTGCTTGAGCATGTAACTGAAAATAGCGTAATGGTGGGTAACCCTGCTAAATTTTTGAGGAATGTCGGTTAAGGTGAAGAAATGAAACGATGTTCGCGTTGTTTATATGATGAAACGGTTCCTAATATCTCTTTTGATGAAAATGAAGTTTGCAACTATTGTCATATTCACGACCAATTGGAAGCCGAATATCCCACAGGCGAAGAAGGCCGCCGAAGGTTAGAAGCAATTGCAAATCAGATAAGAAGCGAGAGCCGTAACAAGCCGTATGACGTGATTGTCGGAGTCAGCGGCGGCGCAGATTCATCTTATATGGTTTATCTGGCAAAACAATTAGGGTTACGCCCGCTGGCGGTTCATTTTGATAATACATGGGACTCAACCGTTGCAGTTGAAAATATTCAGAATGTGTTGCAAAAGCTTGACGTTGATTTATATACTTATATAGTTGACAACAAAGAATATGACGATATTTATCGTTCGTTTTTGAAAGCAGGCGTGCCTGACGTGGAAGCGCCTACAGATATTGGGCTTGCGGCTGTATTAAATATGGCTGCGGAAAAGTATAAAATTAAATATGTGTTTGAAGGGCATTCGTTTCGCACAGAAGGCGTGGCGCCGCTTGGTTGGATTTATATGGATGGCAAATATATTCAAAGCGTGCAAAAACAATATGGCACACTGCCATTAAAAACCTACCCAAATATGTTGATGCCAAAATTTATTCAATGGTCTGCGTTGTTAGGCTTGAAAAAAATTCGCCCGCTATATTACATTGATTATGTTAAGAAAGAAGCGATGGCGATGCTCACGCAAAATTTAGGTTGGGAGTGGTATGGCGGTCACCATCTTGAAAATCGTTTTACCGCTTTTTGGCATACATACTTTATGCCCAAAAGATTTAATGTGGATACGCGTTTGCTAGGCTATGCGGCTTTGGTTCGTTCGGGGCAAATCACGCGCGAGCAGGGTTTAGATTTAATCAGCAAGCCGCAACCTTACGACCCTGAACTTGTGGAAATGGTCAAGAAGCGCCTTGGTTTTACCGATGAAGAATTTGAAAAAATCATGAACGGACCCAAGCGAACCTATCGTGATTTCAAAACCTACAAAAAAATATTTGAGCGAACGCGCCCGTTTTGGTGGTTGATGTATAAACTGAACCGTGTGCCAAAAAGTTTTTATATGAAATTCTGCTTTCCTGACCCTTTGAATGAGAAAAATTAAATGCGGATTTTTATTGGATTAACGGATGTCGCTAATGTCACGGATAATTATGCAAAGGGATTTCGCGCCTTAGGGCATGAAGTTTTTACGGTGGTATGGAGTAAAAGCCGCTTCTACCCTGACGTGGAATATGACCTTGTGATTGACCCAGGCTTATCCGCTTCAAGCGGTTTCAAAAGATATTTGAACATTTTTATTAACTTGTTGAAAATTACACAAGGCTTGAAATGTGATTTGTTTATTTTATACGCCCCTGCCGTTTTACCAACTTACTTGTATTATCCCATTTTGAAATTGCTAGGCAAAAAAATAATCACCGCCTTTTGGGGCAGCGACGTTCGTTATTGGTATGCCTTTGCTCAAGAAATGAAGCGCTTGGGCGCAGAAGCTGAAGTTCATCCATTTTTTGAGTATGCCCGCACCCGCTCTGGCGGCAGTTATTGGGATAAACTTCGTACAATAAAAACCGCCGAACAATATTCCGATTTGATTATTTCTCAACCTGATTGCGCTCAATTACAAACTCAGCCTTATATGCGGTGTAATTTGCCAATAGATTTATCTCAATTTGAATTTAAGATTCATGGCAGAGAAAAGCCTTTAATTCTTCATGCGCCAAGCGTTCCTGAAGCCAAAGGAACGGATATTGTAATGAAAGTCATTAATGAATTAAAAGCGGAAGGTTTGCAATTTGAATTTCGCCTGATTCAAAATATGCCAAACGCTGAATTGCGGGCATTGCTTTCTGAATCCGATATTGTTGTAGATGAATTGTATTCTGCCACTGTGGGCGGACTTTCAGCCGAAGCGATGGCGAGCGGAAATGCCGTTTTGGTCAGATATATGGAAGATTATTGTAAAGTCCCTAAAGGTTGCCCTGCGATTAATACTAATAAATTTACCTTGAAAGAAAACCTGCGAGAAATAATCGTCAATATTGAAAAAAGAAAACAGGCTGCTGTTTTAGGCCGCCCGTATGTTGAATTAGCAAATGACCATGTAAAAATATGCAAAACCTTGTTAAAATGGCTGAAGAATAAGAATAAACTTGAATATGATTTTTACCCTGAGTTTTATAAAACATTTTCTATCCCCGCCGATATTTTAGAAAACGAGAGAAAAGAAGCAAAGAAAAAACGGAATGATTTTTATAAAATGCTGTTATTTGGCGGGAAATCAACCGCATGAAAAAAACTTGGCTTGAAAATGTAAAGCGGTGGCGAAGCGTTCTTTCTCCAATAATAGGGGCAGGGGTATTGATTCTTTTTGGTTATTGGCTGTGGAATTATCGTGAAGTTATTTTTGCTTTATTACAACAAATTGGTTTAATACAATTAGTCGTCATAATGGCGTTGATGCTGCTAGCGATGGCATTAACTGTTTCTGTATTAGTAATTTTAGTCCGCGATAAAGGCTATACCTTTAATTTCGCAGATGGTTACCATACTTTGAACCTCTCTCAACTTGCATCCATGATTCCTGGCGGCGTATGGGGCTTTGCAGGGTTTGCGGGCTTTTTGTGGTCGCGTGGCGTATCCAAAATTGATTCGGCAGTTATTATTTTTCTCAACGCCTTAATCATGCTTTCAGCATGTGCGGTCGTAGGGCTTTCAGGTTTAATTTCAATTCTTGGTTGGGGATATGCGGTTTTATGTTTTATCCCGTTCGTTTTTTTGATTTTTGCAAGAAACCGTTTAGAAGAATTTAGAAAAATATATTTCCCGCAAAGTTCCGCCTTGCCCTCTGTAAAAGCCTTATTGCAAGCGGCTGGACTCGGAATTTTGGTTTGGTTAATCAACGCGTTTTGTTTTGCATGGATGTTGTTTTCAGCAAATATTAATTCCCCTATTCCAATTCAAGTTGCTATTGGGGCGTATGCCACGGGGTATTTAGGCGGTTATCTTGCAATCTTTGTGCCTTCGGGGGTAGGGGTGAGCGAAGGCTTAACTACTTTGATATTAAGTTCATACATGGAAGCAAAATTAATTATAGCGGTTGCAATTTCTTTTCGGATAATTCATACGATTGTAATTTGGGGGAATATACTTGTATCTGTTCTATTAACTTCATCTTCTCAAAAATAACCGTGACATTTATTCTTCTACGCTAAAGATTGCGATATCTTTCGAGGCGTAGATTTGATGATGAAAATTGGAATTTTCTAAAAGATTTAGAATAACGGCTGTCTTATTTACAAACGCAGACGCTTTACAATCGTCGGTTGGCGTATTTGACGAGACTAAAATGTAATCGGCATCGCCAAAATATTGTTTAGCGTCTTGCAGACAGGCGTAACTTTTACACGATTGCGCTTCATTCCATTTTTCAATAAACTCATTAAAGTTTTTGTCGCTTAACCATTCCCTGCCCTGAACTGTAGTTAAGCTTTTTCTTTCCGTTAATGCGGGGAACCATTCGCTTGTTGTATCGCAAATAGGGTTATGCTCTCCTGTTATTAATAAAAAACTACTATCTATGGATGTGTTTTCATTTACCCATTGCATTGCATCTTGTTCGTTTGCAGAAATGGCATGTTGCGAAAGAACATAGGTATGATAAACCGAATTGACTAAGAGATAGGGACCCAAAAACATAAGCGGAACAGCGATAGCTCTTTTTGAATTTTGAATTTTTGCGAGAGCAGGCAAAATGACATCAACAATAAACGCTCCTGCGGCCATTGCAAGCGGGATATTTCCAATCGTATGCGAACTGCGCGGCTGAACAATATACATAAATAATAACATGCAAGGAATTACATATTCTTTATTGAGTATCAGAAAACATATACCTAAAAGCCCCATGACGCCTAAAAGGTCTATAAAGCTTTCTTCTGTGATAATGTCGAAATTAATCAGACGAATGACGCCCCAAATACTTTGGCCGCCAGTTTGAAGCGCAGAAAGAATCGGTTCAACGCCGTGCCTGCTGATAACAAATCCATACCATGGGCCTGCTAAAAGGACGACGCCAAGCGCAATCCAAACCGCTTGGATAGCGCTTTTTACCGTTCTTGATTTTATTGCCCAAATTAGCATTGGAAGGGTAATTGCGTAAACGGTTGATTCTGGGTGCGTTAAAACAACAAGACTGCCAAAAATGACGATTTTCAAAATACTTTTTTCCTCATTGTTTGCAAATAGTTTCCATGAATATAGAATCGTGAGGAGTAAGAAAAGAGTTCCAGGACTTCGTGTGAGCCCGCCGCCTGCTGAAAGCCATGTATTTAAGTGGGGGGTGAATGCAAATGCAAGGGTTGCCGCTCCGCCTTTAAGTTTGTCATTTAGAATTTCTTTTGCGAGAAAATAAAACGCCGGTATGCAGGCTGTATTAAATAAAGCGGGTAACCAGCGTAAGATTTCAATGGTTGGGATATTTAAGATTGAGCCAATACCTGCGCTTAAGTAAAACGCTATAGGTGGATAGGCAAATGGAATATTGATATGGTTGTATGTCGTATAAAATGGCGGGATGAACTGATTGTTTTGCAAGTCTTCTATCATCACATAAAACATGCCGCCATCGTTGACAGGAAAACCTGCCATTATTGTTGGCGCAAAACGAAATAAAGCCCCAAAAATAATCGAGGCAAAAAGAATTAGAGTATTACTCTCGTCTATATTCAATGCTCTTTTTTGCATTTATTTTTTGAACCTTTTTTGCCACTCAAACAATTTATTCAGCGCTTCAATGGGCGAAAGCGAATTAATATCTAACCCATTGATTTCATCTAGCAGTGGGTTTGTTTCAGGGAACAACTTTGCCTGTTGCGCGGCGTGCGGGTCAATTTTCACCGCTCGGCCGGAGCTTTTTTCTAATTGCTCCATAATTTCATTTGCGCGTTGAATGACAGGCGCAGGCAAGCCGGCTAACTGCGCTACATGGATTCCATAAGAACGGTCTGCGCCGCCGGGGATAATTTTGTGCAAGAACGCCACTTTATCATCCGCCTCGCTAACCGCCACATTGTAATTTCGCACGCCTGGCAATAAGTCCGCCAATTGAGTCAATTCGTGATAATGAGTCGCAAACAAAGTCTTTGCCCTTAAGTGCGGGTGGTTATGAATGTATTCAATAATGCCCCATGCAATCGAAAGCCCGTCATATGTTGAAGTGCCGCGCCCAATTTCATCTAAAATCAATAGTGAGCGCGGCGTGGCGTGATGCAGAATATTTGCCGCTTCCACCATCTCAACCATAAACGTAGATTGACCCGCATGAATTTCATCTTGCGCGCCAATGCGCGTGAAGATTCTATCTACTAATCCAATCTTTGCGGAGGCGGCAGGCACAAAGGACCCCATCTGCGCCATCAACACAATCAACGCAGCTTGCCGTAAATAGGTTGACTTGCCGCTCATGTTTGGTCCCGTAATGACGCGCACCACTTCGCCTTTTTCAAAGACCACATCGTTGGGGATGTATCTTTCATTTTTTAGAAGACGCTCAACAACGGGATGTCTGCCTTCGTAAATTTCTAATTCGCTTCCTTCTTTAACTTCGGGCTTAGTGTAGCCGCCCAAAGCCGCCACCTCGCCCAAAGCGGATAGCGCGTCTAACTCGGCGATTGCCCGCGCAGTGGATAAAATTTTGTGCGCCGCTTTCGATAATTCCGCGCACACTTCTTTGAACAAGCGCGTTTCAATTTCTTTGATTCTTTCTTCGGCGTTTAGCACTAACGCTTCGTACTCTTTCATCTCTGGGGTAATGAAGCGCTCGGCATTAACTAGCGTTTGCTTGCGAATGTAATGTTCAGGCGCTTTCTCCGCCGCGCCGCGTGAGATTTCAATGTAATATCCGAACACTTTGTTATAGCCGACCTTGAGCGTTTTGATGCCCGTTCTTTCTCGCTCTACGCTTTCTAAGTTTGCAATCCAATCGCGGGCATGTTTCGAGGCTTCGATAATCGAATCTAACTCTTGCGAATAGCCCGCGCGAATAACGCCTGTGTTTTGCAGCGTGGCAGGCGGGTTATCGTCAATCGCTTTTTGTAAAAGAGACAATTCATGCTCGCATACAGACCACTGGCTATTGACCGCCATAGGCTCGCCGCTGGCGGCTTTAACTTTTGGCAACTCGATAAATGTATTTCTCATCCCCACTAAATCTCGCGGCTGCGCCTGCCCTGCTATAACGCGATTGATTAATCTTTCTAAATCCAAAACGGGTTTTAGCGCTTCGCGCAGTTCGGCGCGCATCATGCCGTTGTTAAAAAAATATTCCACGCCGTTTTGCCTTTGCTTGATTTTTTCTAAATTCAATAAAGGCTGATTCACCCATTGATGGATTAAGCGTTTCCCCATAGGGGTAATCGTTTGGTCTAACACGCCGAGCAGCGAGCCTTTTCGTTCGCCGCGCAGCGTTTCGTCTAATTCTAAATTTCGGCGCGTGGATGAATCTAACGTCATAAATTCGTTTAGGCTGTAAGAGCGAAGCGAAGTTAAGAGATTTAACGCGTCGGGCTGCGTCTCTTTGAGGTATTGAATAATTGCGCCTGCGGCTCGAACCGCCAAACCATTTGGTTTTAATCCAAAGCCGTCTAATGTGGATGATTTGAATTGGGTTAATAAAACGTCTGTGCATTTGCCTGGTTCAAATTTCCAAGCGGGTATTTTGGTTAAGTGCCCAACAATGCCTTCTGGCAAGGTTTGATTGTCGGCGTATAAAATTTCGGCAGGGTGTAATCGCGTTAGTTCAGCGCGTAAGGCTTCAAGCGGAAGTTCTGTGACGGCGAATTCTCCGGTGGTCACGTCTGTATAGGAAACAGAGGCAGTTATCCCCGAAGGTGAAGAAGCGGATGAATCTAATATGACGGCGGCGAGATAGTTATTTGAATCGCCCGGCAATAAGGCTGGTTCGGTGATGGTGCCTGGGGTTACAACGCGCACCACTTTGCGCGGAAATAAACCTTTGATGGGTTGGTCGCCTACTTGTTCGCAAATGGCAACGTGATGACCTTTTTCAATTAATCGCGCGAGGTAATTTTCAACAGCATGATAAGGAATGCCCGCCAGCGGCACGCGCACGCCTTTGCCAATGGGTTTGGACGTTAGGACAATATCCAATTCGCGTGCTGTGATTTCTGCATCTTCATCAAACGTTTCATAAAAATCACCAAGCCGAAAAAATAAAATGGTATCGGGATATTCTTTTTTGATTTCTAAATACTGTTTGCGAATAGGAGTGAGGTCTTCGTTGGACATTTTCTAATTTTACTATGAGGCTGTATAATTTGATAAAAACAGGAGCGCTCATGTATATATTAGTTCTTGTCCGACACGGACAAAGCGTATGGAATTTAGAAAATCGTTTCACTGGCTGGACGGATGTTGATTTAACCGAACTTGGCAAAACCGAAGCCGCGCAAGCGGGCAGGCTATTAAGAGAAAGCGGTTACGATTTTGATATTGCTTACACGTCCGTTTTGAAACGCGCAATCAAAACATTGTTTTTGATTCAAGAAGAAATGGATTTACATTGGATTCCCGTCGTGCGCGCTTGGCAATTAAACGAAAGACATTATGGCTCGTTGCAAGGCTTGAACAAAACCGAAATGGCGGAAAAATTTGGCGAAGCCCAAGTGAAAATTTGGCGAAGAAGTTACGATGTGCCGCCGCCCGCCTTAGATTTGAACGATGAACGCCACCCGCGCTTTGACAGGCGTTACGCTTCTTTATCTTCGGGACAGTTGCCAGCCACCGAGTCGCTGAAGATTACGCTTGAGAGAGTCCTCCCATATTGGAATGAAACGCTCGCGCCTGATATTAAATTGGGCAAACGGGTTTTGATTGTTGCGCATGGAAATTCCATCCGCGCTTTAGTGAAATATTTAGATAATATCTCTGAAAGCGAAATTACGGAGTTAAATATTCCAACAGGTTTGCCGTTGGTGTATGAATTAGATGAAGGCTTGAAGCCAATTAAAAATTATTACCTCGGCGACCCAGAAGAAGCGGCAAGAAAAGCGGCGGAAGTGGCAAACCAAGCAAAAGGTAAATAGCAATTCGTGATTAGGCAATTTGGACACAAGGTTTTTTCTTCATAAACTTTGTGTCCTTTGTGTTTAATAAAGAGTAGAATCGGAATATGACATTGTCCAAAGAATTTATTGATGAATTGAAGAAACATTTTGTGGGAGATATTCGCCTCGATACCGCCTCTAAAGTTTTATACTCTACAGACGCTTCGATGTATCAAATTGAGCCGTTAGGCGTGGCGATACCCAAAAATCAAGATGATTTGCAATCTGCTGTTGAGTTAGCCGCGAAATATAAAACCCCGATTCTTCCGCGCGGGTCAGGTTCTTCATTAGGCGGGCAGGCAATTGGCGAAGCGTTGATTTTAGATTGCTCGCGTCATCTTAATTCTATTCTTGAAATAAACGCCGAAGAACATTATGCCATTGTTGAGCCTGGCGTAATTCTCGCGGATTTGAATCGCGCGGCGGCAAAGCATGGGCTGATGTTTGGACCAGACCCCGCTTCGGCAGAGCGCGCCACAATGGGCGGCGTGATTGGCAATAACGCCACAGGCGCGCATTCTGTTTTGTACGGCATGAGCGCCGACCATTTGCTGGAAGCGGAAGTCATTTTGAGCGATGGAAGTTTGAGTAAGTGGGGAATAGTGAATGGGGAATGGGGAATGGGGAAGCGGGAAGCGGAAGTTTTTTCTGTTGTAAATGAAATTCGAGAAAATTACGCTGAACAGATAAAACAGAATTATCCAAAGTCTTGGCGGAATTCGGCGGGATATAGATTGAATTATCTATTGCCATGGAGTCCATCCAAGCCGCCCCAATGGAATGGAGATTATCCAAATTCAAAATTAAACCTTGCGTCATTGCTCGCGGGGAGCGAAGGCACTCTTGCGGTCATTCGTAAGATGAGAGTTGATTTGGTTTCAAAACCAAAATATACAATTTTGGGCGTTTTGCAATATCAGAGCGTTGAGTCCGCTTGCGATGATGTGCCTCGCCTTTTAGAATTTCATCCAAGCGCTATTGAGTTAATTCCGCAAATGATTTTGCAATTTGCCAGGAGCGTTTCCGCCGTTGCCCATCAAATGAGTTGGATAGCGGGAAACCCTGAGGCGATATTAGTCGTTGAATTTAGCGGCGACCAACCTTCGGCGTTGAAAGAAGCGGTTAGAAAAATTGGCGATGTGTTGACGATTGCCGAATCCAAGGAAGAGCAAAATCGAATCTGGAATATTCGCAAACTGGGTTTGGGAATTTTAGATTCACGCCCACAAAACGCGAGACCAATTGCATTTATTGAAGATTGCGCAATTCCAGTGGATAGGCTTGGCGAGTTTGTGCGCGAGATACAAAAGATTTTGCAAGCGCATCAAACGTACGCCGGCATATATGCTCACGCCTCCGGCGGGTGTTTGCACATTCGACCAATTTTAGATTTAACTCGCGGCGAAGGCGTGCGCGCCATGCGAAGTATCGTTGAGCAAGTTTTTTCTTTGACAATGCGCTTAGGCGGCTCTATGAGCAGCGAGCATGGCGACGGGATTGTCTCTGGCGAGTTTATTGAGCGAACGTATGGAAAAGAAATTACCGATGCGATGCGAAAGTTAAAACACGCCGCCGACCCTGATAACATTTTGAATCCCAAAAAAATGTTCGACGCGCCTCCGATGGATACAAACTTAAGATACGGCGAACATTATCGCGCAAGGGCTTGGGATGCGGCTTTGCATTTTGAGCATGAACGCGGTTTGGCTGGCGCGATTGAAATGTGCAATGGGCAGGGCGTTTGTAGAAAGTCGAATGGTTTAATGTGCCCATCCTTTCAGGCGACGGGCGAGGAAGGGTTAAGCACACGGGGCAGGGCGAATTTGTTGAGAGCGGCAATCAGTAACCAGCGGACAGCGGACAGCGGTCAGCGGTTCGAATTAGAAGAAGTGGCTTTCAAAGCGTTGGATTTATGTTTGGCATGTAAAGGCTGCACAAGCGAATGCCCAAGCGGGGTTGATATGCCAAGACTTAAGTATGAATTTATGAATCAATATTACAAATCGCGCCGCCGACCCTTACGCGATTATTTGTTTGCATATTTTGACTTGGTCGCTAAATGGTTAACGCCTATTGCGCCTGTGGCGAATTATTTTATGCAAGCGAAGTGGTCTAAAAAATTGATTGCCGCAACCTTTGGCATAGCCGAACAAAGACCGCTTCCTTTGTTTACGAAAAAGAAAAATACTCGCTCAGTCGTTCGCGCTAATCAAAGCGTTATTTTTTTATCCGATGTGTTTTCTGAGCGCATTGAACCCGAAGTGAAACAAGCGGCTATTGATTTATTAAGTTATTTTGGATATGAAGTTAAGCCCTTAGCGGCGATTGGCGCTGGGGCGGCGTTTTTATCTAAAGGGTTTATTGCGCAAGCCAAACGTCATGCGGAAAAAGTTTTGGGCGAAATAAAGCGCTTAGACGCAGGGGCAAATATCCCCGTAGTAGGATGCGAGCCTCCCGAAGTGTATTGTCTCAAACATGAGTATTCCGCTTTGTTGCCAAATCGAAAAACAGAAATTGAATCAATTTCAAATAATGTATTTTTGGTTGAAGAATTTATTTTGCGCGTTATTCAATCGAATCATACATTAAATATTCAAATAAACGCGCCAAGTAAAAAAGAAATATTTTTTCACCCACACTGTCACCAGCGCGCCGAAGGAGAATTAGCGACGGTGGAGTTGCTAAAACTTTTTGGCTTTGACGTGCAAGTGAGCGATGCGGGTTGCTGCGGCATGGCTGGCTCTTTTGGGTTTGATAAAGAACATTATCCCTTATCTATGCAGATTGGCGAGTTGAAGTTGTTGCCGACATTAAGGAAATTGGGAAATAGGGAATTGGGTATTGTGTCATCTGGCGCGGCGTGTAGAATGCAAATTCGGCATGGGGCAGGGATGGCGGCAAAACATCCGTTGGTTATGATTCGAGACGTAATCTTGAAAAATTCGCAGGTATAATTTGCGCTATATGAGGATGGGCTTGAAAAAAATTTCCGAAGACCAAACCCGCAAACAACTGATTGACCCGCAACTGGAACGCGCGGGCTGGTACTTGCGCGACCACAGCAAGGTCAAAATTGAAGTTCCTGTAGATGGCTACGACAAAGAACCCTGGAACGGCGTGAGCGATTACTGCCTCTACCGCGAAAACGGGGAGATTCTGGCGGTGGTGGAAGCCAAAAAGACGGCGGTGGACGTCAAACTCGCCGAAGCGCAACTCGCTCATTACGTCACCGAAATTGAAAAGCATCAGAGTTTCCGCCCGTTTGGGTTTCTTGCCAATGGGCGCGAGATTCATTTTGTGGAGGTGGGTTACGCCCCGCGCCGCGAAGTGGCGGGATTCTTCACCCGCGAAGATTTGGAAAACCTGCTCTACCTGCGCCAGAACGCCAAGCCGCTGAGTTCGGTGGAAATCAACAACAAAATCGTTGACCGTTCCTACCAGCACGAATCTATTCGGCGGGTGTGCGAAGAATTCGCAAAGGGCAAACGCAAAGCCCTTATCGTCATGGCGACAGGGACAGGTAAGACGCGCACCACGATGGGGCTGATTGACTTGTTCATGCGCGCGGATCAGGCGCGGCGGATTTTGTTCGTGGCGGACCGCGACGCCCTGGTGGAGCAGGCGAAGGAAGATGGTTTCGAGAAGTTTCTGCCGCAAGAGCCATGCACTCGTTTGCGGAGTTGGAACGTAGAAACCAGTCAACGCCTCTACGCAGTGACACTCCAAACGCTGAGCAACATCTTCGAGCAGTTTTCGCCTGCTTTCTTTGATCTGATCATCTTCGATGAAGTCCACCGCTCCATCTTCAACAAGTTCAATGAAGTGCTGGAATATTTTGACGGCAGACAAATCGGCTTGACCGCCACGCCCGCCAATTATATCAACCGCGATACCTTCCTTGCCTTCGATTGCACGGATGGCAAACCCACCTATCTCTATACTTATGAGCAAGCCATTGCCGACGGCTGGCTGGTTGATTTTGAACTCTACGCCGCGCGCACCAAGTTCCAACGGCAGGGCATCCACGGCGTGGACTTGACCGAAGAAGAGCGCAACGCGCTCATCGAAAAGGGACTCGACCCCGATGACATCAACTACGAAGGCACGGAACTGGAAAAGACCGTCAGCAACAAAGACACTCTCCGCAAGCAGTGGGAAGAGATTTTGGATGTGTGCCGCAAAGACGCGTCGGGGCAGTTGCCTGGCAAGACCATCGTCTTTGCAATGACTCAGGAACATGCCCTGCGCCTGCAAGCGGTCTTCGATGAGATGTATCCGCAATTCCCCGATTTGGCAAAGGTCATCACGCACAAATCCGAATATCGCGGCACGCTGGTGGAAGCCTTCAAGAAGAAGGATTTCCCACGCATTGCCATCTCTGTGGACATGCTCGATACGGGTATTGACGTTCCCGAAGTCGTCAATCTGGTGTTCATGAAGCCCGTGCAGTCGCCCATCAAGTTACAGCAAATGATTGGGCGCGGGACGCGGGCGCAGGCGGCATGCAGAAATCTGGCGTTACTGCCGAACTTTGAGAAGAAGGATTTTCTCATCATTGACTTCTGGGAAAACAACTTCAGCCGCGACGCCAAGGAAGTCGTTGACCAATCCGCGCCTGTGCTGGTGACGATTTTCAATACGCGCCTGCAGCTGCTGGAGACCTATCTCAAAGATCAGAAAAACCCCGATTGCCAGCAGGTAATCGCCGACCTGCGCGGGCAGATTCAACAAATCCCGACCGACTCGTTCACCGTCCGCAAGCACATGTCAGAGATCGAAGAGGCGTGGACAGATGCCTTCTGGGACTATCTCATCCCCAGCAAGATCGAGTTCCTGAAGTTGAAAGTTGCCCCACACCTGAGGCTCGTCCCTGGCGTGGATGTCGCTGCGGCGACCTTCATCAGCAAGGTGGAACGCTTGAAATTGCTCAAGCGCACAGGCAGGGATGCTTCACAGGCAATCCAATCCATCGCCGAAGACGCCGCTATCCTGCCCGATTTCGTGGTGAACGACCCGAAACTCAAGCCACACGTGCAGAAGTGCATCCCCGAAGAATTGATGAACGCCAGCCTGAGCGATCTGACCGAATTGCGCGATGGGCTTGCGCCGCAGATGCGTTACAAAAAGAAACTGGACGCCTTCCTCGAACTCGACCTGGTGGATTCCATCGCGGTCAGCGGTTACATTTTGCTCACCAAGAGCGGAGAGAAAATGTACGTGACTGAATATCGCCGCCTGGTGGAACAGCGCATTTTGGAATTGGTCGCCAACCACCCGACCATCAAGGCAATTCAGAACGGCGAAAAGATTGACGACTGGCAACTGCTCGAACTGGAGCGCACACTGACCCGCGAACTCGGCGAAGGCGACTTGGAAGTGACGCCCGAAAACTTGAAGAAGGTCTTTGCCCACACCGCCGATAGTTTTCTTGGCTTGGTGCGGCAGGTGTTGGACATGCAATACCTGCCCGATTACAAGGATGTGGTGGCGCGGCAGTTTGATATTTACACAACAAGCCATAAATTCATTGGCGACCAGATTCGCTTCCTGCGCGCGGTGCAAAGCGTGTTCCTGCAAAAGCGTCATCTCGACCCCGCCGACCTGTACGAGCCGCCGCTGGATAGTTTCGGCGTGGACGCGGTGGACAGGTGGTTTACGGAAGAGGAAGTGGAAGAGGTGGTGGCGTTTGTCAACAAAATGGCGGTGTGAGTGAATCGTCCCGAAGGCTTCAAGCCTTCGGGACGCTCAGAGGAGATATATGCCATATCGCGGCGACATTTTTACGCAAGGACAGTACTATCACATCTACAATCGCGGGGCAGGGAAGGCGAAGATTTTCTTCAACGAGGGGAATTACCTGTATCTCCTGCGGTTGATAAAGGAATATGCCCCAAAGTTTGGCGTGGCGGTGATTGCTTACTGCCTGATGCCCAATCACTATCATTTTCTCTTGCGGCAGGAGACCGAAGTTCTCTTGTCAAAATTTATGCAGGTGTTGTTTAACGCGTATGTCCAAGCGCTGAATTTGCAACATGGACGCACAGGCACGTTGTTCGAGGGACGGTTCAAGCACAAGCGCGTGGATACATGGGAGTATCTGATTATCCTTTGCAGGTATATTCATCGGAATCCTGTCGAGGCGGGGCTGGTAAAGAAGCCCGAAGATTGGGTATATTCCAATTACCGCGAGTGGATTGGATTGCGCGACGGCGCGTTGGTGGATAGAATGTTCGTGCAAGACCATTTTTCGAGTGCAGAAGAGTATGTCCAATTTGTGAATGATGTTGAGGATGAGAAGAAGAGCTATGAGAAGATTCGGGAGTATTTGTTTGATTGATTGCGAAGAACGTCCCGAAGGTTTAAGAACCTTCGGGACGGGTGTTCGACCTTCGGGACGTTTAGCATGTTAACCGACCCCAAACTCCGCGCGCAAGTCGACTCCCTCTGGGATAAATTCTGGACGGGCGGACTTGCCAACCCGCTCGATGCCATTGAGCAGTTTTCGTATCTGCTCTTCCTCAAACGCCTGGATGACGGCGAGAATGCCGCCGAACGGCAGGCAAAACGCAAGGGGACCGCGTACCAGCCCAAGGTCCCGAAAGAGATGCGCTGGGGCTATTGGACGAAGTTCCCCGCCGAGGAGATGCTCAATCATCTCAAGAAGGTCATCTTCCCCAAGTTGTCCACTCTCGCGGACGGAGACTCGTCGTTTGCCGAGTACATGCGCGGGGCGGAGTGCAAAATCAACAAGCCCAGCCTGCTCGTGGAGGCGGTCAACCTGATTGATGAGATGAAAATCTCGGAGCAGAATCAGGATG
>DAOTZE010000032.1:0-776637 GCA_034434495.1 Anaerolineales bacterium | reverse complement strand
GCAAATGCAATAACCAACCCGCATACCAAACCGAACATTGCGCCATAAAACTGGCTGACATACCCATTTACCAACCCGCCTGCCCAACTGCCTAGCAGTATCGCCAGCAAAAGCGTAATAACAAAAATGCCCAATTCCCGAAAGAGGTTTTTATAAGCGCTTGGCTTGCCTTTGTGTTTTTGGATAATGCTATACACCGCGAAGGCAAGGCTGACCAATACAGCAATCGCGCCAAGCGCCAGTGTGAGGCTTGGGTAGAGAAGTAAGGAAAGGAGAGTAACTAGAGGCAAGAGAATGAGTAGAATATTTTTCATGTTTCTAATCTAATGAACTGTCAACTTTATTCATTAATATGGATTAGGGTACAACTTCAAGATAGACCTTAAATTCCTTTACTTTTGTGTTACAGGGCATATCTGAACCAATTTGAAAGTAACCATCAGCATCAACAGTTTCATACGGATTTTTTTCAAGAGACACGGTTCTATACCCACCCATAAAATTACCTTGCTTATCATAAGCAGTAATTACAAACTGCAAATTAGGTCGAAAAGTAGGAATCTGAATTTTCGCCCCATTAGAATCAATCAGTATTCTTCCAGGTCCACTAGGATTTGGAATACCCTTATTTCCATACTTTTCGACCAAGTCATCAAAAATAGGATTTGGGTCAATTTGGGCAAACAAATCAAAGGTACACGCTTGCCAAAACTGACGTGGTCTCTCAACCTGCTTGACAGGAATATCACTCCAACGTTGATACCACTCGACAACACTTGCTTCTGCAGGTCGTACTACTATCGTTGCTTGTAATCTATCCCATTGTAAGAGGGGCAGACCATACATATTCCAATAAAAGAAGAAATTAGGCTTTTCTCGACCATTTTCAGTAGGCGTGAACTGCTTGGGGTCATCTGGTAATAATGCGCCTTGCCATATTTCAACTGGCAATCTGCCGCCTGGTGGAATGATAAATCCTATTTCGGAAGGCAAGGTATCATAGTATCTTGTATTAACTGACCGTAATTTATAAGAATCTGAACCACTGAGGTCTACCTGAATAGCGTTTTTCCCATTTACACTTAATAGGCTTGAATTAACTTCTAATACTTCTAAGGTTGTATCCCCTTTATTTACAATTTCAGCCGCCGCCACAAGCATATAAGGAAATCCAGGAATGGCGCTCCTCACTATAGAAATGGTAGAACCTGTAATTTCTACATGGCTGTTACCTTGAATGTCTATTTGAGAATTTAATTTGATTCTTTTTTCAAGATATTTTGGTATTGCAAAAAAATACATTGTAAGTGCTCCAATGATGATTAAGGCTGGAACAGTTTTTCTTAAGAACTGGCGCATCTTTCTTTTGCTTGATTTTGGAGGAGTTGTCATTTTTGTAACTCCGCTTGTAAGCCTTGTTCAATTTGACTGAAAAACTGATTTATCTGCTCTTCAGCATATACGCTCATCGTACTTTGATCTGATGACGACAAAGCGACAGAGAAATCTAAGGTATTTTTCATATAAAAACCTGAACCTAAATCTGCTATTAGCTCTTTATTTTGGTTCATAAATGTTTGTGTTGATATAGGGGAAATATTCCCGTTGTTTATTTCAAGTCCTATTGCATCAGCAAAGTAAGAGTATTTTTGAACTACATATGGACTATTCGCTGACAAAGCATTAGAAAGTTCTTCTGACAAATTATTCCCATTGGGATTTATGGCGTTGTTATTTGCAAGGACAACACCAAGAATGTCACCTTCTAAATCAGAGTATGGCATCTCAATTTCATATCCCATTGATGCGTCTGAATACTTAAATCCCATCGCAGTGCTACCCGCTAAGTCTCCTAAATAAGTTACTGCGGGAAGGGTCTGCACTTCACTTGCATCCAAGCCCAAAAGCCATTTAGCAATTGGTCCAAGAAGACCAAGATTAGCTCCATCTTCTGAGTTGTTGAAATTTCCATCAATTGCTGCGATGATATGGTCAAAAGCAAACTCACCGCTGGCGTTATACCCGTGTGGATGTTGAATTTGCACTACGGCTGGGGTGTAGCCATGTCCTTGGGTTGTCAAAAGCAACAAGGCACGAGAAAAAGACGCTTCGCCAGAAGTAATTCCATTTTGATTTCCAGAAATTTGATAAATTGTTGAGTTTACAGGTTTTGCATTTGCAATAAAATAGTCTAGCGTTGTTCCATAGTATAGTTCTCGTAAGGCAGTAACCATTGTTTTATTGTTATATCCAAAATAAGTTTGCAAAGTATTAACCTGACTTAGAGTTTCATTCCATGAAACTTGCCCTGAATCTATATATGTATTAAGTTTTTGAAATTGACCTGCGCTCATGGTTGGGAATTGCCACCAATGTAAACCCAATGTCTTTGCATCATAATAATAGTAATCCTCGGCCTGATTGCCAGACGCTTCAATTAGTATTTGTTGATGTTCCTCAAGATTATGAATTAAGTCTCTTCGGGTATTGTTCCATTCACTCCAGAACCAAAGGCGGTCAAGCCAACTTGGCGGGTTGTTATTATTTGCCAATGCCGCCAGCGGCTTTGACCCGCCTCCAGCCGACATGCCCGCAAACGGATTCGCGCTTTGCCCCTGAACCGCCTCCCACGCCCGTTGACCTTCGCCCTCCTCCAGCCACTGCTCCTCCTCCTCATCCACATACCCCAGCGGCGCATACGCCGTGACGGGAACAACCCTCCCCATCTCCGCTTCCGCGGCGGTGAGGTTGGTGTATTTCTCTTTCGCATTTTGCGCTGCCACCGCTTGACTTACCCCCTGCGCATTGGCAATCGCCACGCCTAAGCCTTGCGTTGCCCCTTGCTCCTTCAAAGCGGCAATCTGCTCAGGGCTTGCGCCTTGCGCTTCTAATACCTCAATCCACGCATCCAGCATATCTTTGCCTGCCTGCCAATTACGTATCTTCAATTGCTCCATCAGCGCTATTCTACCTGATTCTATCGCCGCGTTTTTCGCTTCCACTTCGGCGGTCACTTGGGCGATTTGGGCGGCTTCTTCCTCTTCGCGTTTCTTTTGTTGTTCCAACGCATAAGCGGTTGCCATGCCAATCACTGCCGCCGCGGCTGTTCCCCATAGGATGTTTGAAGTTGTGTTGGTTGTAGCATTTGCGCCTGCCGTGGCAGAACTGCCAAATTCTAACTTGTGCGTTGTAGATGGATTCTCCGTTTGCGCCATTGTTCCGCCAAAATGTTGTTCGCCTGCTTCTTCGTTACTTGCACTCTCATCACTCGTTTCTACACTCTCTGGCGGAATAAATTCAGGAATGGTTTGAAAATAACTCAACGGGTTGACGTTCACAATGCTTGTATGAAAAGTTTCGTTGCCCGCGCGGTCTGAAATTTTGAAGGTAATGAAATATTCACCCACGCCCGCTACTGTTTTATCGGCGCTTGTCCCGAGAGTATTCGAGGGGAACTTTCCATCCCATAAAATATCGCCTTCGATTTTATTGCCCGTGACGGTTTCTGCCCAGACAATTTTTTTATATTTCTCGTCTTCATCTTCTATCACAATTTTGCTGATAAATAACCCGCTGCCATTATCGCGCAAGACGTAATAGAGGGGTTCGCCTAAGTTGATTTCTTCATCCGCTTCAACGGTCGGGGGAATGGTATCCACTTGGATAGTTTGCACTGGCGTTTCGGTCATGTTGCCCGCGTTATCATAGGCGCGGAATTGATACGTGTGAACCCCATCGGAAAACTCAACAGGCGCGGTGATAACCGTCCACGGTCCGCCGTCTGAGGTCATTTCTATTTTCGCCACGCCAGAAGTCGCATCAAAGGCGGTGACTGTGATTTTGGGTTTTGAAACATAATAGTTGTTGTTTCCTTTTGTACCGCTAACACTTAAAGATAAAGTTGGGGTAACCGTATCCACTTGAAGGGCGGTCGAAGCGGTAGAGACGTTGTAAGCGTTATCTGTTATTTTTATATCCACTTGATACACCCCGTCGGTTAATGTCGTGGATGGCAGCCACGTACTTCCACCGTCAATGGATAAAACTTTTTCGTACACGCCCGACGTTTCGTCTGCGCCTTCGGCGGTGATGATGGTATTTGAAACATACCAGTTATTTGAACCTAACACGCCATTGACAAGTAAGTTGAGATTTGGCGCAACGGTATCCACTTTGACGTTCATCGCGCCTTTGCGCGAACTATCGCCCCACGAAGAAAGCGCCCAGTATTCAAAGTTGTTTTCGCCTTCCAGCAGTGGAATTTGACAACTGGTTTGAAGCTCGGGGCAGGCAAAGACTTCCGCGTTTCTTGTCCCTTCGATTAATAAGATTTGATGACCTGCAAGCGGTTCATTGGCAGTGAGTTCTAATTGCGGCGGTGTGACGCACCAGCCGTTTTGCAGCGTGCAGTTTTGTAATGCGCCAGTAATCGTCGCTTCAGGGTGGGTGATGGTGGCAGTGACCACGCTGTATTCTTTTTCCCAATATTGGTCGCCTACTGTGCCTGCTCCAGTAATTGGGTTATAAAAACAGCCTTGTGAAGACGGCAGGCTTGGATAGGATAACCATTCTTTGCCTTCGCTGGCGCATGACCATTCATCTACTTTATGATAACGATAATCTCCTTTTGCGGCAACATACATACATTCGCGTAATACCACTTTGCACACTTCACTAGCGGTGGTGACGGTTCTATTGGGTCCGAGATAGTCTGCTAGTGCGGGGGTGAAAAATCCCAGCGTGAAGGCAAGGGTAATCAATACAATAAATGCTTTAGTGTTTGGTTTGGTTTGGTTTGGTTTGGTTTGGTTTGGTTTGGTTTGGTTTGGACATGCTTGTCCCTCAAAATTAAAAATTATTTTATATTATATAAATATATCTCTTTATGAGCAAGGCAATTTTATATACAAGCTTGTTAGGCGGCGTTTATAAAATTGTTTGGTAAGTAGTTTTATAATCAAAAAATATGAAAATAAAAATTTATTTCATGCTTACTCTCGTTTACTTAATACCGTTTCGTACAGCCCACGCCCACCCAGCGGATTTGTTCGCGCATAACATTCACATTAGCGTCTATCAAAACGAATTGAAGATAGATTGGGAAATCAAACCAGGTCCATTGTTGATTAATTTCTTATGGAGTCAAATGGACACAGACCAAAATGGCTCACTGGATGAAAATGAATCTGAAACATGGGCAAGCGCTTACGCCTCGTTCCTCACCGCAACTTTAGAAGATAAACCGTTTCCTTTAGAACTTGATTCGTTCCAATTCCCCACAGACTTAAACAAATTCCAATTAGGCGAAGAGACGATTCACCTTTATTTCTCCGCGCAATGGAATCAAAACGAAGGCAATGTTCAGCGTTTAATAATTCAAAACGAAATGGAAACCGCCAAATCTATCAATTGGTTTTACGTCGCCGCCGAAGACAACGCCGCCTTTTTATTTCCCGCTCAAAAAAGCCACATCTTAACCATAGATATTATCAACGATAAAAACTTAATGCCCGACCCATCTCAACTCATCACAACATGGGATAGCGGCACGCCAGCCCTTCCGCTTAGCCAGCAAAAAGATGTCGTCACCGAAACGGCTGAAGAACTTGTGCCAGAATTGCAAGAAAGAAGCCCGCAAGAAATTTTGCTCGATTTAGTCCGCAACCCTGAATTATCTTTCCTATTTTATATTGCCGCATTATTTATTGCTTTAGCGCTTGGCGCATTGCACGCGCTCACACCGGGTCACGGCAAAACGGTCGTCGCGGCATATTTAGTCGGTTCGCGCGGCACATCGCTTCATGCCATTGCGTTAGGCGCAGTGGTCACGCTCACGCACACGGGTTCCGTTTTCCTCATGGGCGTTATCACCCTCGCCGCCTCGCAATATATTTTGCCGACCGCCATTATTCCATTTCTTGAAATTCTTTCAGGCGTGTTAATTCTTGGCTTGGGGTTTTATTTATTATGGCAACGCGTTCAAGTCTGGCGAAAACCAAAGCAAACAAAAAATAAAATTTCGCTCAAGCCTGTTTCTGTCAACAAAAAAACATCAGGCGCAATCAAAATTCAAAAACCAAGCCCAACGCTTCACCATCATGGAGACGGAAAATATCATTCGCACGACGTCCCCGAAACGATTACATGGCGCTCGCTCATTGCGCTTGGCGTTAGCGGCGGGCTCGTGCCATGCCCCGATGCCATAGCCATTTTACTTGTCGCTGTGGCCATCAACCGCATTTTTCTTGGCTTAACTTTAATTATTTCCTTTAGTTTCGGATTAGCCATTGTGCTGATTACGATTGGCTTATTGATGGTGAACAGCCGCCGCATCTTTGACCGCATCGGATTCTTAGACCGCTTCGCTACTTCCCTGCCAGTTGTTTCTGCAGTGATAGTTTTATGCTTAGGGGCGGCTCTGACGTGGGCGGCGGCGCTTCGGGCGAGAGAACATGTCGGGTTCACAGCGCCAGTTCAAACGTCAATTGACGAAGCGCAGATTTTATATCTCGTTGAAAATGAAAATCGAGTCAAACAGTTATTCATCACAAACTATGCAGGTCAATCCTCAAGGCTTCTTTCAAATGAAAACATCGTTGAGTTTTCCGTTGCGCCAAACCAAACAGACGTCGCTTATGTGATTCAAAACGGCAATATTGATAATGAAATTTGGATGATGAATTTAGAAAGCGGCGAAAATAAAAAAATATCTTCTTGCGAGAATGCAACATGCTCAGGCTTGGTTTGGTCGCCCGATGGGCAAAAAATAATTTACGAACACATCAGCGCGGATGGCAATGTAAGCGGCTTTTCAACTTTGTGGTGGATTGATATCTTGAGCGGTGAAGAAGCGCCCGTATTTCAAGAATCGCAATTGCCCGGCGGAAACGCGCGCTGGTCGCCGAATGGCGAATGGTTAAGTTATGCCACGCCCGAAGGCATTCGTTTATATCATTTTGAAAACGGCGAAACCCGTTTGATTAAGAATATTTTAGGCGGCGCAGTAATGTGGTCGCCAAACAGCAAAACAATTTTATTGCGTGATGTTGTCATTCGGCATGACCAATTTGTGACTCAATTATTTTTATATGATATTGAAAACGAAAAAACATATCATCTGAATCCAAACGACGCTATGGAAAATATCCTCGCGGCGTGGTCGCCCAATGGAGAGAAGATTGCCGTTGTGCGGCGCGATTTATCCATCCCACGCGGCGACCAAATTTGGTTAATGAATGCGGATGGCAGTGATGCACGCATGATAACGAACGACCCCGATGTTTTACACGGCAGTTTGAATTGGTCGCCTGATGGAAAATATTTGCTTTATGAAATTTATGCGTTAGACGCTTTCCCGTTTGAATCTGAATTACGAATTTTAGAAATTGAAACTTTGGAAATTCAAGAATTGGGAATTAAAGGGTTTACTCCGCAATGGGTGTGGAGGTGAAAACCCTCCGAATTCTCTAATCGCTAAACACAAAACTTGACGTATCAAAAGTTTCACCTTATACTTATTGAAAACAATTTTCAATAACATGAGCGCCGAGATTTGGATTTCGCAACTGCAAGAGAATGGCTATCGCATCACGTCTGCCCGCCGCGCAGTGGTAGATACGATATATGGCTCTACCCATGCGTTAACGCCAATTCAAGTGTACGATAAAGCCCGCAAAAAATATCGCGCTTTGGGCTTGGTCACTGTGTATCGCACGCTCGAAAAACTTGAAGAACTGCATCTTATTCAACGTGTGCATCAGCCCATCGGATGTCAGGCGTTTATTTCGGCGGGCGTAGGGCATCAACATTTGTTGTTGTGCCAAAATTGCGGGCAAGTGGAGTTTTTTGACGGCGACGATTTAGATTCGCTCACCAAAAGCATCTCGCGCAAAACGGGGTATCAAATCAACGAGCATTGGCTGCAGTTGTTTGGCTTGTGTGTAAATTGTAAATAATGTTTGGATGAGTCTGAGACCCATCAACAATACAAAATGAATCCCTCGCCTAAAGCGGGGGATAAAAAATAGGAGTTCTAAATGAAAAAGATTTTCAATATCATTATATCGGCAGGCGTTCTTGCGCTTCTTACGCTGACTTCTTGCGGCTCTGCCCCCCAAGCAGACTCAAACGCTTTGAAAGCTCTCGCTTCGACCTCTTTCTTAGCGGACATCGCTCAAAACGTGGCTGGCGACCGCGCGCAAGTCGCCTCCTTGCTCCCCATCGGCGCCGACCCGCACGCCTATCAACCTGTTCCATCGGATGTGGCGAAAATTGCCGAAAGCAACTTGTTAATTTTGAACGGGCTGGAATATGAGCGCTTCATTGAGTCGTTGCTTGAAAATGCAGGCGGTGAAAGAGTAATTGTAGAAGCGGCGCATGGTTTAACGCCGCTTGGCATGGAAGAGCATGAACCCGAAGACGAAGAACATGCCGACGAAGCAGAATCGGGCGAAAATCACGAACATGAGGCGGGCGACCCTCACATGTGGCTTGACCCCAATCTCGTCATCGCCTACGTAGAAAATATTCGCGATGGATTTATTCAAGCTGACCCAGATGGAAAGGATATTTACACAGCCAATGCAGAAAGTTATATTAATCAATTGAAAGAATTGGACGCTTGGATTGTCGAGCAAGTGAATCAAATTCCTGCCGAGAGAAAATTATTAGCGACGAATCACGAGGCGTTAAATTATTTTGCCGAACGCTATGGTTTTGAAGTGGTCGATTCGATTTTGCCCAGTTTTAGTTCTGAAGCCAGCCCCTCAGCGCAAGAAATTGCATCTGCTATTGATTTGATTAAAGATTCAGGCGCGCCTGCCATCTTTTTAGGCGAAGTTGAAAACGCCGATTTAGCCGAGCAAATTGCAAGCGAAACGGGCGTGAAGATTGTGAATTCGCTATACTTAGAAACATTAACCGACGGCGCGCCCGCTGGAACTTATATGGAGATGATGCGGCATAATGTAACGCAAATTGTTGAAGCGCTTAAGTAAGATAGAATATATTACAAATGTCACATCTTCCTCACCGACTCGAAGTTCAAAACGCCAGCATTGGCTATGGGCAAAAAACAATCTTAAAAGATTTATCTTTTCAAATTCCGCACGGCGCGCGTGTGGCTGTGGTTGGACCAAACGGCGCGGGTAAATCCACTTTGTTCAAGGCGTTGGTTGGGTTGTTGCCATTGCAAAGCGGACAAATTTTGATTCACGGCGAAGCGCTCGGCGCGCATAAAGATTGCGTGGCGTACATTCCGCAACGCGAAGAGGTGGATTGGAAATTCCCCGTCACGGTGGAAGACGTGGCGATGATGGGCAGGTATAGTCAAAAAAGTTGGTTGAGCCGCCCATCGAAGCAAGATAAACAAATTGTAAAAAACAGCCTCGAACAAATGGGCATTGCGCATTTAGCCAATCAACCGATTGGGCGGCTTTCGGGCGGGCAACAGCAGCGTGTGTTTTTGGCGCGCGCCATTGCCCAAGAGCCGCATATCCTCTTAATGGATGAGCCTTTTACAGGCGTGGATGCGACGACTCAAGAAACGACTTTGAATTTGCTCGACCAATTAAGAGAAAAAGAAACGACGATGATGATTTCAACGCACGACTTAAATCTTGCCGCTTCTCGTTTCGATTATGCGCTTTTGTTGAATCATAAGTTAATTGCGTTTGGAAAGCCAAAAGAGGTTTTTGTGAAAGAAAATCTTTCGCAGGCGTTTGGCAACGCTTTATTGGTTGTGGACAACGGCGTGATATTGGTGGATGAGTGTTGCCCGCCAGACGAAGAACATCAGCGCCATCCAATTGAGGAGAAATGAATTTTCTACTTGAACCTCTTGCCTACCAATTTATGCAGCGCGGGCTTGCCGCTTCAGTCATTGTCGGCGTTTTATGCGCCGTGATGGGAACGTATGTGGTGTTGCGCGGCATGGCGTTTCTTGGAGACGCCATGGCGCACGCCATTTTGCCGGGCGTTGCCATCGCTTATATTTTTCAAGGCGATTTATTAATCGGCGCAGGCGTTGCCGCCGTGATTGTTGCATTAAGTATCGGGTTTTTCTCTAAAGAAGGAACGGTGAAAGAAGACACCGCGATTGGAATTTTGTTCGCCGCCGCCCTCTCGTTAGGCGTGGCGCTGATTAGCGCCATGCAAACCTACGCCGTAGATTTGAGCCACATCTTATTTGGAAATGTGCTTGGCGTTTCCATTTCAGATTTATGGCTGATTGCCGGATTAAGCGTCGCTATTCTTTTAACCGTCGCCGTTTTTTATAAACCGTTCCTCATCGTTTCTTTTGACCCCATCCTCGCCGCCACTTTAAGATTACCCGCCGAACGGCTTAGGAATTTAATGCTTGTGCTATTATCGCTGACGGTTGTGGTTTCATTACAAACGGTGGGCGTGAGTTTAGCCGCCGCCATGTTGGTCACCCCAGCCGCTACGGCGTATTTACTGACCAAAAGATTATTTCCCATGATGCTGGTTTCCGCCTTGATTGGCGCGGTTTCATCCATCGTGGGCTTGTATATTAGTTATTACTTCAACATTGTGTCAGGTTCTGCCATAGTACTAACGGCTACCTTCTTATTCCTACTTGGGTTCTTGTATAAAAGGGTGAAGTCTATATAATGACAGACATTGCGCCTGATTCCACTCTTCATTTAAGAGAGAAAAAACCCAAGGAGAAATTTTATGACGCTTATTGAAGTTTCCACAAAAATTAACGCATCGCCCGAAAAAATATTCGATTATGTATCCAGCCTTGAAGCGTTAAAAAGCGACTATGTGATTAAACTAGAAGCGGATGGTCCCATCAAATTAGGGACAAAAATCAAAACCACCGTCAAAGCCATGAACGGCATGGAAAACGTCATCGTCTCTGAAGTGGTGGCTTACGAAAAAAATAAAATCTACGGTTCAAAAACCTACGCCGCGCCGCCCGCCTCAGATGTCGTCACCACTTATATCCTCCAAGCTGATGGAGACGGAACAAAAGTCACCTTGCAAACCGAAGCGCAACTTATGCCGGCGGGCATGCCCTCTGTGCCAGGCATGGAAGATATGATGAAAAGTCAAATGGTGGCTGGTTACACCGCCGCCTTAGGAACATTGAAGAAGAAAATGGAAGGTTAAAAATTTCTAACTAGCCGCCGAGAAGGCGGCTTTTTTATTAAGGTAGAATTGCGCCCATGCGAAACAAAATTTTATTTTTACTCACGTTATTAATTGCGGCTTGTTCGTCGCCGCAAACAAATGTTGAAGTTGCTACGCCAACTGTCCCTGTGTTTGAAGCGTTACCCGTCACAGATACGCCATCTCTTCCGACTGAAACGCCTCTTCCTACGGCGACTCCTGTTCCTGCACTTGAGAGAGCTATCTACACCTTAGACGTTTTGATAGATTATGATGCCAAAACTGTTGGTGTGAATCAAAAAATTTTGTATCCGAATTTAACTGGAAATCAATTAAATAGTTTGGTAATTGCGATTGCGCCAAATTTATGGCAAGGAAGTTTTAATTTAACAAGCATTTCCATTAACGGCGAAGCCATTACCAATTACTTAATTACCAATCAAAGACTCGATATTCCGCTTTCATTTTTTCTTGCGCCCAACGAAACCGTTGAAATTGATATTCAATATTCTTTGATACTGCCCTTTGCCGAACAAGAAGACCCCAGTATTTCGCGCCCGCGCATTTACGGCTACACCAGCAGACAAATTAATTTAACAAACTGGTATCCATTTGTTGTACCAAACATCAACGGCGAATGGATTTTGCACGAGCCGTGGTATTACGGCGAACACTTAGTTTATGACACGGCGGATTATGAAGTAAAACTCACATTTGCAGACCCAACCTCCGCCCCTACCGTCGCCTCTAGCGGCTTCCCTGAACCCCAAGCCGACGGCTCGGTGATTTACAAAATTAATTCAGCAAGAACATTCGCCCTATCCGCCAGCCGCGAATTTCAAACCTCCACCGCGCAATTTGGCGATATAACGCTAACAAGCTATTACTTTCCATTTAACGAACGCGGCGGGCAAGCGGCGTTACAAGCCAGCCTAGAAGCCTTACAAATTTTTTCACAGCGCTTTGGAACCTACCCCCACAAAAGTTTGGCGATTGTGATGGGCGATTTTAACGACGGTATGGAATATTCCGCTTTTTATTATCTTAGCAAAGATTTTTATAACTTATACGACGGCACGCCCGCCAATTACTTAACTTTCGTCGCCGTGCATGAAACCGCACATCAATGGTGGTTTGAACAAGTTGCCAGCGACCAAGCCCTGCAACCATGGGTAGATGAAGCGCTCGCAACATATAGCGAAAGAATTTATTACGAAAACGTGCACCCCGATTTAGTCAGTTGGTGGTGGTTGTATCGCATTGATTTTTATAAACCCGAAGGCTTTGTAGATATTCCGATTTATGAAGGGCAGGGATTTCGCCCATACACCAACGCCGCTTATTTTCAAGGCGCAAAATTTCTTGAAAACTTACGCCAACGCATCGGCGACGAAGCCTTTTACGCATTTTTACAAGATTATTTGAATCAAAGTCGCGGAAAGATAATCACAGCCAACGATTTCTTCCGCATCTTGCGTTCACACACCAGCGCCGACATTTCCGATTTACTCAATCAATACTTCCGCAACATCTATCAATGAAATTGCGCATCACGCATCACGCGTCACGTTTCGTTTTCCTCTTCCTTTTTTCATCCTTTTTGCTTGCGTGCAATTCGCCTCTCGCCGCGCCTACCCCCACGCCGCTTTCATTCGCGCAAGTCGCCATTGAAAAACCAAACATAGACAAAACAGCAACTCCCTTTCAACCAATTGATATAACCAATACACCGATACCGACATTTACGATAAGCCCAACAATCACCTTCACGCCCACATTGACTTTAACATCGCCTCCCCCTACGGCGACATCCGCTTCTGTTCCCCCAACCTCTTCTCCGCCTACAAATTCTTCTCGCACAAATTACATCTTGTATGCGACATTAAACTTTGCCAACAAAACTATCGCCGTTGACCAAACGGTTCGCTATTACAACAACACGGGCGTAAATTTATCCGAATTGGTATTCGTCGTTCCGCCGAATGTATATAACGGAGCGTTTTCGCTAAATAGCGTTACGCAAGATAACGCCGTTATTTCCGCCTATGCCCTCAGCGGGCAAAGGCTCACGCTCAACTTGCCGCAACCCCTCGCGGCAGGTTCTGCCACAACCCTTGTGATAAATTTCAGTCTCAACATTCCGCAAAAAAACCCAAACGACGTGTTCGGCTACGACTTCAATCAAATCAATCTGGTGGATTGGTATCCGTTTGTTGCGCCGTATAAAAACGGCTGGGTGTTGCACGAAGCCATGCCCTGGGGAGAGCATCTGGTTTACGATTCAGCCGATATTGAATTAAATATCAAAACCGACTCAGGCGTAACTTTGGCGGTGGGGGCAGCGCCCGAATCAAACGGCGAATGGACTCGTTATCGCTTGTACGGCGCGCGCACATTGGCGTTATCCGCTAGTAACGAATTTCTTGTGCATGAAACATCCGCAGGCAATGTGGTCGTTCGTTCTTATTACTTCGCCGGCGGGTATAAAATCGGCGCAGAAGACGTTGCCTTGTACGCCTCGCAAGCAATTCATACTTTCTCTCAACAATTCGGCGCCTACCCACACTCGGCGCTCACCATCGTCCAAACCGATATGGATGACGGCATGGAATATGACGGCTTGATTTTCCTCGCCACCGATTTTTACAGCCAGTATAACGGAACGGCGCGAAGCAATTTAGCCGCTATCGGAGTTCATGAAGTAGCGCATCAATGGTGGTATAGCCTCGTCGGCAACGACCATGCTATGGAGCCATGGTTAGACGAAGCGCTCTCTACTTATAGCGAAAGAATCTTTTACGAAAATAACTACCCAGCCAATATCAGTTGGTGGTGGCAGTTTAGGGTGAATTACTTCAACCCTTCGGGATATGTAGATACGAATATCTATAATGGGCAATCCTTCCGCTTATACACCAATGCGGTGTATTTTCAAGGCGCGCTATTCTTAGACGAACTCCGCGAACGAATGGGCTATGGAAATTTTTCTAAATTTCTGCAAGAATATGTGAAAAGATATTCATACAAACACGCCACCGCCGCAGATTTTTTTGCCCTGCAACGAGAAATTGTGAATGTGAATATTAGCGATTTGCTGAACAGATACTTTTTGAATTCATATTAATGAACAGACCCTACACCTTTATCAACGCCGCGATGACGGCAGATGGAAAGATTGACACCTTTGAACGCAAAGGTTCTCTCATTTCGTCTGCCAAAGATAAAGCGCGGGTAGATACGCTGCGCGCAAGCGTAGATGGAATCCTTGTAGGCGGAAAAACTTTATCAGGCGAAGCCCCCAAGTTGACGGTTAAGAATGAAGCGTTGCGTCAAGAGAGAATCCAGCAGGGGCGGTCGGAAAATCCTATAAAAATCGGCGTCGCATCGAATATCAATATTTCATTAGATTCGGATTTTATTCAGGCTGGTCCCGCGCGGGCGGTAATATTTACCACGTCTCAAACATCTATAAGCCAAATTGAACAATTACGCGCGCATGGCGTGGAAGTGTTTGTGGAAAATTCGGCGCAAGTTGATTTAACAAACATGACGCGCACCTTGAAAAAAATCGGCGTTGACTCTTTAATGATAGAAGGCGGCGGCACAATTAATTTTGAAATGATGCGTTTAGGCTTGGTAGATGAATTGATGATATATATCGCGCCTATGATTTTTGGCGGCGCAACTTCTCCCACCATAGCCGACGGTTTTGGACTCATCCGCCAACATGCCCTAAACTTAAAGTTATCTCACGTTGAACAATGGGAAGACGGCGGCATAATTCTTCGATATAAATTTTTGCAGAGGTAATCTCGTATGACGACAGCGACTCATGAACAAGTAAAAATCCTCATTCAAGAAGCCTCTCCGCTTCTTGTGCGCATCGAAGCCATTGCCGATTTGCCCACACGCTTCGGGAATTTTCACATCGTGGCTTTTTCAAACAACTTAGATAACAAAGAGCATGTCGCTATTTTCAAGGGCGATATTTTGAACGCGGAAAATGTGCCGGTGCGTTTACATTCCGAATGTTTAACAGGCGATGTGATGGGGTCGTACCGTTGCGATTGCCGCGACCAATTAGAACACGCCTTGAAGAAAATCAATCAAATGGGGCAAGGCATTGTTTTATACCTCCGTCAAGAAGGGCGCGGCATTGGGCTTATCAATAAAATTCGCGCATATAGTTTGCAAGACCAAGGCTTGGATACGGTGGAAGCCAATGTGGCGCTCGGCTTTCGCGATGACGAACGCGATTACACCATCGCGGCGGAAATGTTGAAAGCGTTAAAAGTCAAATCGGTGCGTTTGATGACCAACAACCCAAAAAAAATTGAACAATTAAAATCTCACGGCATTACCGTCAACGAACGTTTGCCGCACATTTTGCCCACCAACAAACACAATCGCGCTTACTTAAAAACCAAAGCCGCAAAATCGGGCCACCTCATTGATTTTCACTGGGAAGCCAATGAATAAAAATATCGTCGTTACAGGCGCCACAGGCGCGCTCGGAAGTTTAACCGCCAAAACGTTTGCCCTGCAAGGGCACAACTTAATTTTGCTAGATATTGACGCAAAAAAATTAGAAACCCTTGCCTGCAATTTGAACCTGCCCGCCAGCCGAATCTACGCCCACCCCGTGGACCTGCTCGACGCAACCGCGCTTCAAACTTCGGTAGAAGCGGCTCTTTCCAAATTCGGCAGTATTCACGCCTTATTCCACCTCGTCGGCGGATGGGTCGGCGGCAAAACCTTTGTAGATACTTCGGCTGACGATTTAGAATTTATGCTCAATCAACATGTGCGCACAACCTTTAACTTATTCAAATCGTTATCAAAGCCTTTATCTGGCAATCACTGGGGGCGGGTCATTATTGTTTCGGCTTCCACTGTGCCAAACCCGCCGGGCAAATCGGGCGTTTACACCGCCGCCAAAGCCGCGCAAGAAAATATGGTTTTGAGTTTAGCGAACGAATTGAAAGAATACAAAGTCACCGCCAACATTATCCAAGTCAAAGCCATTGACGTAGAAAACAAAGGCACAGGCGCCGCGCCCGCCGAAATCGTCTCACTTATGCAATATTTGTTCTCAGACGAAGCGGGAAAAATAAACGGAGCGAGAATTCCGTTGTATTAGATTAAAAAAGAGACTATCCACTGGATAGTCTCTTTTTACTGATTACATAATTCTGTGGGCGCTAAGAGACTCGAACTCCTGACCTTCTCGGTGTAAACGAGACGCTCTAACCAACTGAGCTAAGCGCCCGAAGGATTTGCATTATAGCATGTGATTTCGAGAATTGACAATTGATAATTTTCAATTAAAGCCATTCATCGCCCGTTATCAATCGCGTTATAATCGCATCAACAAATAGGAGAAAACCAATGGCTGAAATTAAACCGCTCAACTGGACGCCCGCTGAGGGCGTTGGCTATTCCGTTATTCGCCGCGGCGACGGCGGCATGACGCTTACCTTTACCGACCTTTCCGACGCGACCATGAAGCACTGGCACGAGTTTGCGCTCGAACATTTACTCGGCTCAGACCGCCGCACCCGCAACTTATACGACCTGCGCCAAGTGCAAGAATTTCCCGAAAAATCCATCCGTTTCGCCATAGACGCCAACAGCGACCCTGCCGCTCGAAACATCCGCGTGGCAGTTGTGGTGGCAAACGAAAGCGTCGCCGAAGGCATTCGCAAAGTGGCTGCGCTCGCCGAAACAGGTTTAGCCTCTGCCATGAAAATTTTTACCGACATCAACGAAGCCGAAGCCTGGCTTGCCCGCCCGCTCGACCAAATTCCATAACGCAACATGCAAATCGGGAAGTTCACATTCCACTGGGGCAAACGCACCTACATCATGGGAATCTTAAATGTGACTCCCGATTCATTTTCCGGCGACGGACTCATCGCCAAAGACGACGTTATCCAAGCCGCCGCGCTTCAATCTTCGTGGATGCTTGACTCTGGCGCGGATATATTAGACATCGGGGGAGAATCGACCAGACCTGGCTCCCAACCCGTAAGCGCCGAAGAAGAACTCGCAAGGACGATTCCCGTCATTCACGCCATTCGCAAAAAATTTCAAGACGCATTAATCTCCATAGATACCTATAAAGCGCAAGTCGCCGAAGAGGCGATTAAAGCGGGCGCAAATATCGTCAATGACGTGTGGGCATTACGCGCCGACCCCAACCTTGCGTCCATCGTCGCTAAATATCAAGTTCCCATCGTTCTCATGCACAATCGCAGCAACCCCGCCAGCGTTGAAGTGCGAGAAAAATTGGGCGGCGCCTACATTGGCGCAGAGTATGAAAACTTAATAGAAGATATAAAACGCGAATTAATGATGAGCGTGGACATTGCAAAACAGGCTGGGGTTAAAGAAAATGCCATTTGGCTAGACCCAGGCATAGGCTTTGGAAAGAAGCGCGAGCATAATCTTGAATTAATCAACCGATTAGACGAAATCAAAAAATTAGGGTATCCCGTTTTATTGGGTTCGTCCAGAAAATCGTTTATCGGCTTTACGTTAGATTTGCCCCCCGAAGACAGAATCGAAGGCACAGCCGCCACCATTGCAATCGGCATTGCGCGCGGAGCAGACGTCATCCGCGTCCATGACGTAAAAGAAATGGCGCGGGTTGCCAAAATGACGGATGCAATAGTGAGATGAATCAGAGGGGCGACCCGCCCATCATGATTCAAATATCTTAATAAAAGCGACGGGCGCTCTGACAAGGCGAAAAGATGACATCAGACTACGCAAAAGAATTATTACAAACAGGAATCATAGAAGCGAAAGCAAAGCATTTCGATTCCGCTCGCCGCTATTTAGACCGCGCTATTTATATGGCTGGCTCGCACGAAATTTTAGCCGAAGCATGGTTTTGGATGAGCGAAGCCGTTGAAACCAAAGAAGAAAAACGAAAAGCGCTTGAAAATTGCTTAAGCCACGATTTACAACATACTCGCGCGCGGCGCGCCTTAGCGATTTTAGACGGTAAATTGAAAGCCGACGAAGTCGTGAACCCCGACCAGTTGCCAGAAGCGCCGCAAGGGTTACGTCAAGCCAATGCGCAAAGATTTATGTGCCCCAAATGCGGCGCGCGCATGGCGTTTGCGCCTGATGGGAGCAACGCTTTGGTATGCGACTATTGCACAACCCAACATGCGCTTGGGCTGGGCGCAAAGAATGAAAATGAAAAAGATTTTATTGTGGCAATGGCAACCCTAAAAGGGCATGGCAAACCTCTACAAGAGCAGGCTTTTCATTGTAAGGGTTGCGGAGCGGAATTTATTTTGCCGCCCAAGCAAATCTCTGCCGATTGTGTATATTGCAATTCGCCGCATGTGGTCGGTTTAGAAAGCACAAAAGATGTACTCGCGCCCGACGCAATCATCCCTTTCGCTTTTGACGGTAGACAAGCCGTCAAATATCTGATTGATTGGGTGGAGAACAATAAAATCAAACCAGAAAAAAAGGTAGGCTTGCCGCGCGGGCTGTATTTACCGTTATGGACGTTTGACATTGGCGGTTCGATTGAATACACAGGCGAAATCATCGAAACGCAAGATGAAATTTTCGGCGACCAAAAATACAAGAAGGTAATTCGCGTGACGGACGAATACCCCATTATCGTCAACGATTATCCCATCCCCGCTTCGCGCAAGTTATCGGCAGTGTTTTATGAATTGCTCCCCACTTTTGATTTGAAAAAATTCCAACCCTACGACCCGCGCTTTCTTGCCAGCTGGCTGGCGGAAATTTACGATGTGCCAATGGCAGACGCTTCTTTAGACGCGCGAAGTCAAGCCTATAAAAAATACAAAAACGAATTATCCTTCCTTGTCAGCCATGTAAACATTATTCATACGTCATCCGCAAAAATTATGGTTGAGTCTTTCAAGTTGAATCTACTCCCCGTGTGGATGACGGAACTTCCCTTTGACGGGCGCGAACATTTGGTTTTGATTAACGGTCAAAACGGAGTTGTGGAAAGCGATTTGAAACTTGAAAAAGAAAGCGGCGGGCTATTAGGCTGGCTCGATAACCTGTTAGAAGGCTAACAAAAATTTAACTTTCAAATTAGCCCGTAAAGTCAATTCTTAAATCAGTCCCAACTTCCTTCCCACGTTCTTAAACGCTTCAAGACCTTTATCTAAATCGTCCTGACTATGCGCGGCAGAAATCATGACGCGGATGCGCGCTTTGCCTTGCGGAACGGTGGGAAACCCAATCGCCATAGCGAACACGCCCGCTTCAAACAGTTCTTTGCTAAATTGTTGAGCCAGTTTCGCCTCGCCTAACATCACAGGCGTGATGGGCGTTTCGCTAACGCCCGTATCAAAACCCAAAAGTTTCATTTCGGCTTTGAAGTAGTTTGCGTTTTCCCATAGTTTATCTACCAGTTGCGTTGAGTCTTCTAGCAAATCAATTGCGGCTAAACATGCCGCCGTATCGGGTATCGTCATTGCCGATGAAAATAAAAACGGTCTGCCGCGTTGACGCAGCCACTCCACAATGATTGATTTTCCAGCAACGACCCCGCCGACCACGCCAAACGCTTTTGAAAATGTGCCCACCTCCACATCCACTTTGCCATGCAAACCAAAATGGTCTACAATGCCGCGCCCGCCTTTGCCAAGCACGCCTTCTCCATGCGCGTCATCTACCATTAACAAGACGTCGTATTTTTTGGCGATTTCATAAATATCTGGCAACGGGGCAATATCGCCGTCCATACTAAATACGCCGTCGGTGATAATCAACGCGCGGCGATATTGGTTCAAATTGGCTTGAATTTGCTCTTCCAAATGTTTTACATCATTATGCTCATAGGCGATAATCTTCGCGCCCGATAATCTGCAACCGTCAATAATAGAAGCGTGATTCAGCCGGTCTGAAAAAATTACGTCTTCTTTTCCAACCAATGCGGGAACAGTCGCTAAATTTGCCGTAAAGCCCGATTGAAATGTAATCGCCGCTTCTACGCCCTTAAATTGAGCGATTCGTTTTTCCAATTCAACATGCAATGTCGTTGTGCCGGCAATTGAGCGCACTGCCGCAGGACCAATGCCCAATGTGTCGGTGGCGTTTTTTGAGGCGGAAATTAAATTGGGATGATTGGCTAACCCTAAATAATTATTTGAGCAAAAATTCAAAACGTGTTTTCCGTCCACCGTTAGCCACGCGCCTTGCGGCGAGCCAATGGTGCGAATGTGGTTATATAACCCTTGCGCTTTCAAGTTTTCAATTTCTTGTTCAATCCAATCCGTTTTTGTCATGCTCATCTCCTTGAATATTAACATCCGCCAGCAAGCCTAATTCGGCTAAGGCTTCGTTGATTTTTGCGACCGCGCCGTGTTTGACGATAACGGCAGTGGGGCTTAAGAACTCGCCTAAAAATTTTCCCGCTTTCGACTTTCGCATCTCTTCCATCGTTTCGGGCTTGTTGACTCGTAACACAAACAGATTCTCAACCTTTGCTTCTATTCCGTTGGCTTCCCAGCGTTTCAATGCTTTCACTAAGGCTGGGGGAACGCCGCCGTTGGTGTGTTTAACTAACAGGTTTAATAATTGTTCCGCTTTTAGTCCCTGCTCGTTTGCGCGTTTTAATGACTTTGCATTAATGAAGTAATGATATTCATTATTTTTTTCTTCTCCCCACTCGCAAAATCTCGCAATTTGATAACGAATTGCCCTCGAAAAATATCTAGATACGGAAATCTTTCCGTTGGACGCGACTAAAATCTTTCCCCTTTCTTCTTTCTTCTCAACAAAAGGACGCAAACGAAAAGCGGAAATAGCGCCGTTTTCTTCTGCGCTTGCTAAATCAACTTGCCCAAGCCAATGCAAAGTTTGGATGAAGTATCGAATCAGCGCGCCGTCCACCAAATCCCAATAGGCAAAGCCTCGTAAATATTGCCCATCTGCCGCGCGTTTGATAAACCATGAATCATAATCGCCCGCTGGTCTTTGAAAATCTGGATATTTTTCTTTGATGGCTTTTACAAAAGCGTTCAAGCCCCACCATTTGCCTTGCGGAATATCGTGGATTAGGTTCATCAAGAACTCGCGGGTTACTTGCGGTTGATTTTTCCATTCGCCTTCGCAAATAATGGCGGGGATTAAGCGCAATTCGTCAAACGAGTCGGATTTAACCCACGCTTGATATAAAATGTTTAATGCGTCTGTTCTGGGGGCTTCAAGAAATGTTTTGACGTTTTCAGGTTGTAGTTTTTTGTTTTTTATTAGCGCGGCGGCTTCGAGCAGGCTTATTAAATCGCGCTTAATGCGCGGCTTGTTTTCGTCTCCTATTCTTAATGCGGCTAAGTATGTGGTTGCCTCGTCTAAAATATAATCGTTTGCGGCGATTTCGTAATTTTTTTCCACTGGCGTGGCAGGGCGACCAAGCGGTTCGCTTTTTATCTTTTCGCTGTGCGGTAAGGGTTGGCTTTCTTCTTGGTTTCGCTCATTTGCTAGTTCAATCGCTTCGAGTAAATCATCGGGGATGTATGCAAATTCTTGTAAGCCTTTGGCGGTTTCAAAAAAGGCTTTGGCGATGAAGCCGCGATAAAAAAGAATTTCAGAGGCGGAAGTAGGTTTGAGGTGCGGGCGTTCGCGGTCGCGTTTGCCTGCGCCCATTTCGCGAATCTCTCCGTGTTTACGGGCGAAGACCGACCATTCTATTTTTCCGTTGGCGTGGATGAGTTCGGTCAATGCGCTTTGGGCTGGGGCTTGTAAAATGCTGAGGGTTTCAGAAACAGTTTCAAGGTCAAGCAAAGAAGCGCACAGTTCTTCAAGCGCCGAATCAAAATCGTTTGATTCGAGTTCTAAGCCCCAAAACTCGGCGATGATTCTTAGGTGTCCAATATCGGCGTTACGCAGGCTTTGAGCTAAATCGGGCATGGGCGCTTTCCGTTTTCTATTTTAAGTTAGAAAGCGGAAAGTGACAATTAACCTTTGACGACTCTTAAAGCGTTGGGCAATACTTCAACGGAGATTTTTTTGAGGTTGCTGCCAAAGGTGGTGAAGATTTCGCCGTCGGCGTGGATGTAGAGCGGTAAATCGGATGTGAGGGTGAGTTTTTTGAATTCGCCCGCGCGCACTTGTTTGAAGCGCAGGTGCGTGCCGTTCATAAATTCGGGGATGAAGCGGAACATCATGGGGCGCGAGACTTTTTGCACGGCGACGTAGGTCATTTTGCCGTCGTTGTTTTTTGCATGGGGCGCCAGCATAAAGCCGCCGCCTTCGCGCGGACCGTTGCATAGCGTTAGCATCAAAATTTTGGTTTCAAAGCTTTCTGTATCGGTTTCGATTTTTGTTTGCATGGGGTTGTGGCTGAGCAAAATGGTTTGGATGACGGCGGTGAGATACATGAGAAAGCCTTTGACGATAGGCAGTTTGTGCGAGTAAATGGTGACGAGTGCGTCAAAGCCAATGCCGAGGGTGTTGTCGAAATATTCTTTGCGCCCGTGTTGTTCGTCAGTCATTAAACCAATGTCTATGGGTTGAATGGTTTCCGCTTTGAGGGCGTGGGCTAAGGCGTGAGAGGGTTTTTGGGTAATGCCCATTGAGTAGGCAAAGTCGTTTCCGGAGCCAATTGGCACAATGCCCATGAGGGGGCGTTTTTGTTCAGGGACTTGCATCAGTCCGTTTATCACTTCGTGGACGGTGCCGTCGCCGCCCATGGCGACGACTAAATCGCAGCCTTCTTCGGCGGCTTGTTTGGCGAGTTCAATGGCGTGGGTGGGGTAAACCGTTCCGCTCCATGTTAGGTGACCTTGAAATTCTTGGGCAATGGGGCGTAAATCGTTGGCGGTTTTCCAAGCGCGCCCCATATCTGCCATAGGGTTGAGGATTAATTTGACTTTGCGCGGCATGTGCATCTCCTGAAAGGCAGTTTATTTTATTGTTCTTGGTTGTTTTTGTTAAGTTGGATTGGGCTTAAGTTTCCCGTTGTGCCTCTGGCAATGGAATAATTTCCACGATGATATTTTTTGGCGTAGTATAAAGCCCCGTCTGCCGCGCGTAATAAATCGCTTGGGGTTTGGGCATGGGTTGGGTAAATGGCGATGCCGGCGGTAATTCCGAGCGGGATGTATTTTTCTTCGGGGTAGGTAAATTTGTATTCTTTCATCAGGTTAATCACTTTTTCGGTCACCGCCTGCGCCGATTCTAGCCCCGTGTTGCGCATGACAAGCGTCAGTTCATCGCCGCCGTAGCGGGCTAAAAAGTCGGAGCCGCGCATTTTTTGGGCGAGGAAATTAAATAAGGAATATAGCAATTCATCGCCTATGTTATGACCAAAGGTATCGTTCACGGCTTTGAAGCCGTCTAAATCCATCATCACTACGGCAAATTCGGTTTTGGCGCGGTTGGCGTAACGCCATTCTTCTTGCAGGCGCTCGTCTAAAGCGCGGCGGTTGGGTAAGCCTGTTACGCTGTCGGTGTTTGCCATTTGCGTAATCTGTTTGTATAAGTTTGCGTTAAAAATCGCCACGGCGGCTTGGTCGGCTAAGAGGCTGATGAGGCGCATCTCTGAGCGGGAGAAATGCCCCGTCACGCCTCTGGCTAAATTCATCACCCCCACCACCTCTTCCTTAAACTTTAATGGAATGCTGATAATTGAACCGTGCCATTCCTTTGGAAAGCCCTTAAACAAAGGGTGATGAACAATATCTTCAACTAAGATTTGTTGCTTGCTCTTTGCCACCGTATAGGTTAATCCGTTTGGTCTGGGCGGGGCATAGGGTAAATTACGCGCCCCGTCTGAAGAGAGCGACGCGCCAAACTCTAACACGCCGCGTTCATATAAATAAATTTGAGCCGAGCGCGCTTCGCGCACCAAACTCAGCGCTTCGGTCACCACTGCGTCTAACACGGTTTGTAAATCTAAACTGGAAGTCAAGTTCAAACTAATGCGTTTTAACGCATCCAACTCATTGGCTTGATGTTTCACCGTCGCCATTAAAGAATGTTTTGAAATCACTTCTTGGGTGATAGACATCGAGTCGTCTTCCCCTTGTTGCGGCGAGGAGCGTTCCCGCGATTCAATCAGCGCTTGAATTAACCGCAAAATGGATTTTTTTTCTTCAGGCGGAATTGAAGGGTCTTTTGAAATAATTTCCCAAGCGCGGGTAAATGTGCTTCCAGATTTTTTATGAGGCGTATTCATTTTACGACCAAGCGTTTTTAATTATACACTTGCATTATTTATTTATGGTTTCAAGTTTATCAAGATAGACTGTGTTAAAATGAAAATGAATTAAATTCTTACAAGAGGTTTTTCGTGACAGACCCAACCGCTTCACAACCGACGGGGAAACTTGCTCGTGCAACCCCGCTGAATCCACGCCGACGCGCGCTGGTGATTGGCGCTTCCGAAGGCATAGGCGCGGCGCTTGCCCGTAAACTTGCAAAAGAAGGGTATGTTCTTGCATTAGTTAGTCGTCAAAAAGAAAAATTACAGGCTTTGTGCAAAGAACTAAATCATAAAGAAACCGTTGCAACTTTTTATCAGCACGACGTTACAAACTACGCCGAAGCGCCCATCTTGTTGCAAAAAATTATCGCCGATTTAGGCGGCTTAGATACGGTCGTTTTTCTGGCGGGCGTTAACCTCCCGCCCGGCGGCATAGACAAATACAACTTTGAATACGACAAAAAAATGGTAGAGGTGAATTTAATTGGCGCGATGGCTTGGCTCACGCCCATTGCCGAAATGTTCCAACAAGCCAAAGCCGGGCAAATTGTGGGCATTGGCTCTGTGGCAGGCGATAGAGGCAGAGTGGGCAACCCTGCTTACAACACATCGAAAGCGGGGCTTGCCACCTACCTTGAGGCGTTGCGAAACCGCCTCACCCGATATGGCGTGAATGTGTTAACCGTTAAGCCCGGCTTTGTAAAAACCGAAATGCTCAAAGCCGCGCAAGGCGGAACGCCGTTTGCCATTGAACCCGAAAAAGCGGCGGAAGATATTTACAAAGCCATGCAAAAACGAAAACAAATGATTTACACGCCGTTTTTCTGGCGATATATTATGTTCATCATTCAACACATTCCATCTTTCATCTTTCGCCGTTTATCCTTTTAACTATAGACCGCCGTCCATTCTCTGCGGTCGGTCGTCTATCTTTCCATGCAAACTCAATTTACCCAACTCGAAAATTTCGGCCACTCGCTTCGCGCGCAATCGTTTGTCGTTCAAGCCAGAACAAAAGACGACGTTCTCTCTGCGTTTCGTTTGGCAAAAGAAAAACGCCTAACCGTCGCCGCGCGCGGCGCAGGCAGAAGTTACAACGACGCCGCGCTCAACGGCGGCGGCATTACGCTGGATATGTCGGCGTGGAATCTGATTCAGGAATGGAATCCATACACAGGTCAGATACGATGCGAACCCGGCGTTACACTAGAACAACTTTGGCAAAAAGTCGAGCCAGACGGTTGGTGGCCCCCCGTTGTATCAGGCACCATGAAAACCACCGTAGGCGGGTGTTTATCTGCAAATATTCACGGCAAAAACAATTTTCACATGGGTCCCATTGGCGAGCATGTGCTGGAGTTCACCGCCATTTTGCCGACGGGCGCAGAAGTAACTTGCTCGCCAAAACTCAACGCTGATTTATTTTATGGAATGATTGGCGGATTGGGAATGCTTGGAATTTTCACATCGGTGACGTTGCAAATGAAACGCATCTACTCTGGACTTTTAACTGTGGATGCGTTCCCTGTAAAGAATCTTCACTCACACCTTTTGGCTTTACAAGAAAATGCGCCAAATTATGATTACATCGTCGGCTGGTTAGATACAACCGCCAACGGCGCGGGGCTTGGGCGCGGGCAAATTCACGGCGCAAAATATTTACGCGCAGGCGAAGATAAAAACCCGCAAGAAACTTTGAAATTAAAGAACCAAACTTTGCCCTCCAGGATTTTTGGCGTAATTCCCAAAAGCGTTTTACATATTTTGATGAAACCGTTTGTAAACAATTTTGGCGCGCGAAGCATTAACGCCGTCAAATATATTTCTTCGTTATATAAACATTCATTCAAACAATCGCACGGGGCGTTTCATTTTCTGTTAGATTATGTCCCTCATTGGGAATTATCTTATGGAAAAGGCGGCTTAATTCAATATCAATCCTTTTTACCCAAAGAAACCGCCGAGTTTGTTTGGTCTCAAATCTTGAAAACTTCATTAAAGAATCATTTACCCGCTTATCTTGGCGTGACCAAGCGCCATAGACCCGATAATTTTTTACTCAGCCACGCCGTAGACGGCTTCTCTTTAGCGTTAGACTTCAAAGTGACGGAACAAAATCGTAAGAAACTATACGCTATGCTCCAAGAATTTGACAAAATCGTCGTTGCAAATGGCGGTAAGTTTTATTTTGCAAAAAACTCTGAAACCACTGCTGAAACCGCAAAGATATTTTACGGCGAAGAAACGGTGGAGAAATTTAGAAAACTCAAAAAACGCTGCGACCCGCAGGGATTGTTAGAGTCGGATTTATATAGAAGAATATTTGGAAATTAATTGTAAAGCGACACGCAAGCGCCCTACGGAATTGATAAAATGAATCTCGAAATAAAAGATTTAGGCTCAATAGATTATGAATCCGCTTGGAAGTTACAAGACCAATATGCGAATGAAATTGCAGAGGGGAAACGCAAACCGACATTGCTTTTGCTTGAACATCCGCATGTATATACGTTTGGACGAAAAGGCAATGCGGAAAATTTACTGTGGAATGAACATCAATTAAAAGAAAAAGGCATTTCCACTTTTTGGGTAGATAGAGGCGGAGACGTCACCTATCATGGACCGGGTCAATTGGTGGGGTATCCATTAATTCCACTTGGAAAGTTAGATAATGAAAATAAAATTTCTAATGTAGATTATGTTCGCTATATTCGCAATTTAGAGAAAATGTTAATTGGTGTGTTGATGAGTTATGGCATTGCATCGGGTCAAATAAAAGGAAAGACCGGCGTTTGGGTGCAAGCGGATGCGCATTCTAAATGTCCGCGTTGTAAGCCGGAAGATAAGCAAAAGCCCGCCAAAATTGCCGCTATTGGCGTCAAGGTAGATGCGCGCGGAATTACCCGTCATGGCTTTGCCTTAAACGTTAACCCAGATATGGAATATTGGAACGGCATCATCCCATGCGGCTTACCCGAACCTGTCGTTTCAATGGCAGATTTATTGCCCACCCCACCAGACATGCACTCTGTGAAAGAAAAAGTGAAAGAGTTTTTTTACGCCGCCTTTCAAAACCAAGTTTAATTTTTTTTAGTGATTATGCGGGATGTAGAAATAAAAAAACATTTGTCTAAATCTTGCATATAATTGAGCCAACTAAAATTTATTAGGCAGGGCAGATTCAATGTCAGGATTGGATGCGCAACTATTAGGCGGATTTCAAGCCACATACCGGGAACGGGAAATCAAGTCGCTGCGCACGGAGCGGCTGATTCTCCTATTGGCGTATTTGCTTCTCCACGACGGGAAACCTATCCCACGTAAGCAACTCGCCTTCACCTTCTGGGCAGATACTGACGAGGAGCAAGCACGCACCAACCTTCGCAATCTGTTTCATCATCTCCGCAAAGCCTTCCCCGAAATTGACTCCCTTCTCGACATAGAAGGACAAACCGTCCGCTGGAAAGCGGATGTGGAAATCCACTTGGATACAACGGAGTTTGAAGCCACGCTCGCCAAAGCCAAAGCCGCCAAAAGCGAGGCTACGCAAATTGAGCTTCTCCAACAAGCGGTTAAAGCCTATCGTGGCGAACTCCTGCCTGGTTTTTACGAAGACTGGATACTCGCCAAACGCGAGGAACTGCATCAAGCCTACCTCGCCGCACTCGGTCAACTGGCAAAACTGCTGGAAGATTTACGCCGCTACGAAGAAGCCATCGAAGCAGTCAACCGCCTCCTCCGCGCCGAGCCGCTCAACGAGGCCGCCTATGCTCAGTCCATGCGCCTGCACGCCCTCAACAACGACCGCGCCGGGGCAATGCAAGCCTATCACGCCTGCGTTACGGTCATGCGCCGCGAATTGGACATGGAGCCCTCAGAGGAAATCCAAACCCTGTACGAGCAATTGATACGCGCAGGAACGTCCTCCCCGCCGCAGGAGAAGGATAAGGCTACAGCGAAAGTAAAGCTCATTGGGCGCAAACAGGAATGGGGTCAATTGAAAGAGGCGTGGAACTTCATCAAGAAGAATCAGGCGCGCATGATTCTTCTGCGCGGGGAATCGGGCGTCGGCAAGACCCGTCTCGCAGAAGAGTTGACAGTCTGGGTACAGCGGCAGGGACTTTTTACCGCCGTCGCGCGCGCCTATTCCGCCGAGGGCGAGTTGGCGTATAGCGCCGTGACTCAATGGCTGCGCTCGCTTTCGGTCAGCCATCTACCTGCCGTGTGGAAGACCGAAGTCTCGCGCTTGCTGCCCGAACTGCTCGAAGCAAACATGAAGCCGCCCGGACCCTTGACTGAAATTTGGCAGCAGCAGCGTTTTCATGAAGGCTTAGCGCGAGCCGCGCTCGGTTCGCAACCTCTCCTACTCGTCCTCGACGACATTCAATGGGCAGACCGCAAATCGCTCGAATGGCTGCGCTTTCTGTTCCGCTTTGACTCGCAGGCGCGCTTCCTGCTGCTTGCCGCAGCGCGAAACGAAGACCTCGCGCCCGATTGCCCGGCGCACGAACTGGTTGACTCGCTGCGCCAAAGCGGGCAATATGCCGAAATTCCGTTACAGCGTTTAAACGAAGACGAAACCCGTCAACTTGCCGAACAACTCTTGCAGAAAAAACTGACGCAGGAATCCGCTGCCGCGCTTCAAAAACAGACCGAGGGGATTCCACTTTTCGTTGTGGAATTAACCCGTTCCGGCTTGCGTTGGGATGACGCTTCGCCCGCCTCTCTGCCCGACCGTCTGCGGGCTGCTCTAGCCGAGCGCCTTTCCACGCTGACGCCTCCTGCTCGCGCCGCCGCCGAATCTGCCGCCGTCATCGGGCGCGATTTCTCCGCATCCCTTCTCGCGCGCATTGCCGGCTTGAATGAACCGGACCTGCTGGCATGTTTGGATGAACTCTGGCAGAGAAACATCCTGCGCGAAGGCGAGCGCGGGCGGTACGACTTCAGCCACGACAAACTGCGCGAATTTATTTACGGCTCGCTAAGCCCGGCGCGCAAACAGGCGCTGCATCGCCGCATCGCCCAGGCGCTGACCGACCTCGAACCCGATGACCTATGGGTCCGCGCCCTGCATCTCGAAAAGGGCGGCGAACTGCGCGAAGCCGCCGAAGCCTATGCTCTCGCCGCCAAACGCGAAGCCGAACAGGCCTCCTACCCAGCCGCCCGCGATGGCTATGCCCGCGCCCTGGAGTTGATGGGCAAACCAGTCACGCCGCGCCGCGTGGAAATTTTGCTGGCGCTGGCAAAGGTCTGCTATGTGACAGGCGACCAAGACTCCGGCGCGCCCATCATCGCCGAAGCGCTTCAGGCCACCGCCGCCATCGAAAATAAACTGTTGCGTTTTCAGGCGCTCACCGCCGCCGCCGAAGCAGCCTTCAAAAGCGGACGGATGGACGAGGCCCGCGCCTGGTTCGACATGGCGCAACCCCTCGCGGCTCAACTGGGCGATAAGACCCACGAAATCAACCTGCTCCTGCTCATGGCCGATATGGAAACCCGCGCCGGGCAGGCGCACCGCGCCAAAGACCTGTATGAGCAAAGTTTGAATCTGGCGCGCCAAATCCAATCCCATTCCCTGCAAGCCGAGGCGCTGGAGGGGCTGGGCTTCATCCTGCCATCCATCGGCGCACCGCTTCAGCAGGCGGGAAAATATTTGCAGGACGCGGCCAATCTCTACCGCCTGATGGGCGACCGTTACCGCGAGGCGCGCGTTCTCGGCTCGATGATTGGCTATCTGCACGCCGCGGGAGAATATGAAGAAGCGTTGAAACTCGCGCCCGAAGTGTATGCTAAAGACCAGTCCATCAACTATCGGCGCGGCGCAGCCATTGTGGAATCGTCGCAGGGGCTGGCCGCCTACGAGTTGGGTCAATTCGCGCAGGCGCGCGCCCTCCTCGACCACGCCCGCCGCGAATGCCTGGAGATTGGCGAACCCGACGGCTACGGGCTGTACACCGGCAGTCTCGGGTTGGTTGCAATGGCCGAGGGAAACTACGACGAAGCCGAATCGCTCTTGAAAGAGGCGATAGATATTGCGGAGAAAAATCAAACCGCCATTTTTGCCGCCTTCGCCCAGCAAGACCTGGCGACTCTCTACTGCCTGCAAGACCGCTGGCAAGACGCCCGCCCGTATCTCGAAAAGGCGTGTGCCACCAACCTGGAAAATAACGACAACCTCGGCATCCTCTACGACAAAACCCTGCTTGGTCTCATCCACCATCACGCCGGGGACGAGGCGCAAGCCAACCAACTTGCGGATGAGGTGATGGCAAAATTCCGCGTCGAGACCTTCGAGGAAGGCGGCGTTCTCAAGTGGTTGTGGTTCTTCGTCCGCCTGCTGGAAAACCTGAAAAGGCAGGACGAAGCCGCCGAGGTCCATGCCAAAGGGCGGGAACTGCTGCGGCGGGCGGCGGAAAAAATCCGCGACCCGGCCCTGCGCCAATCCTTCCTACAAAGTTTCCCCTACACCCGCGCTTTTCAATAGAGCAAGTTTCGAGAGTTGCCTCGTTTTTGGGTAGAGCAAGTCGAAAGACTTGCTCTACTTGTTTCTATGAAACGCTTTTGAAACGCCCGCTCCATAAAATTAGACAAAAAGGATGAAGATACGCCAGAATGACGACCTCCTCCCTGCATTCGCCCACCCAGACGCGCCTGCTGATTTTGCGCCTCTGGCAACCCACTCCTTCCCAGACAGGACAAAGATACATCTGCTTGCAAGATACGCACAGCGGCGACGTGATTTATTTCAAAGATTGGCAAGCGCTCCTGCATTACTTACAAGACCTGGAGCCTTTTCTATCTGACGCTTTTTCCAAAGGAGAAAAATCTATACATACTCTTGAGAATCTATCCCAACACAAAAATTTTTAGAGTGCGAAGCGTTGCCCTGAGCAAGTCGAAGAGTCTTAACCATCCCCGTATGGGAGACCAGACGTTGACAGACTTACCGGCAGTTGGCGTTATCTCCAATTGATTGCGGCTAGAGGTAGCGTTATGACATTAGAAAAAAAGACAAGAACAAAAGAAAACTAAATTCATGATAAGAGGTGAAAATGGATACACAAACCGTTCAATCCGTATCGGAACATCCTGTCGCCGTCCAAGGCATGCGCATCGAAGTCGTTGGGCTAAACAAATGGGTAAGCCACAAACAGAACGTCCTGCAAAACATTTCGCTGGTCATCGAGCCGCGCGAGTTTGTGGTGGTGGTCGGGCAGAGCGGAAGCGGCAAATCCAGTCTGGTGGATGCGATTTCCGGTTACCGCCCCGCTAACAGCGGGCAAGTCTACATCAACGGCGTGGATATTTACCAGAACTTCGACGCCGTCCGCAACAACATCGGCTATGTGCCGCAGCGCGACATTATCCACATGGAATTGACTCCCTATGAAGCGCTCGATTACGCCGCCCGCCTGCGTCTGCCGGAGAATACCACGCCCGAGGAGCGCCACCAACGTGTGATGGAAGCGCTAACCGAACTGGACCTCGTGCCTCAAAAGGACACGCCTACGCACATGCTCAGCGGCGGTCAGCAAAAGCGCGTCTCAATTGGCGTGGAATTGCTCACGCGACCGCATCTTTTCTTTCTCGATGAGCCGACTTCCGGTCTCGACCCCGCCAACGAAGCCTCGCTGATGCAGTTAATGCGCAAACTTGCCGACCAAGGGCGCACCATCGTGCTGATTACCCACGCCACGAAGAACATCGCCTTGGCGGACAAAGTGGTCTTTCTGACGCGCGGCGGGTATCTCGCTTACTTCGGTTCGCCGGAGCAGGCATTGGCGTATTTCGAGCCGTATCGCGCTGAAGAACACCGCAAGCAGAGCAAACTGGAGTTCGACGAGTTATACGGCATGTTGGATGACCCATCCATAGGTACGCCGCAACAGTGGGGCGCGCGGTATGTCAGTCATAGCGATTTTCAAAAAATCATCCTCGAACCGCTGCAAAGGAGCGGACATGTGCCTTCCACGATTCAGGATGTCAAAATTGGCAAGCCGGCGCCGGACAAAGTCGTCAAGGTCGCGCGTAAAGGCGTATCGCTTTGGCAGCAATTGAAGGTACTGTCGAGCCGCAATATAAAAATCCTGCGCCGCGACCGCGCCAGCCTCACCCTAATGCTGATTGCGCCGCTCATTGTCGCCTCTATGGATTATTCGAGCGCGTTCGTGCTAGGCAGAAACGTCTTCGATTATTTCGATGGCGATATGTATAACGCCATCACGTCGTGTTTCCTTTCGTTGATGTATGGCGGATTGATTGGCGCCTTCTCGATGAACCGCGAAATCGTCAAAGAAATTGACGTGTACAAGCGCGAGCGGCTGGTTGGTTTGAACGTTTTCTCTTATGTGACCTCGAAGATGTGGCTGGCGGTTCTCCTCGCGCTGTATCAAGGGCTGGCGTTCACCTTCGTCCACTACACTGCGTACATCATGCCCGGCGGCTTTTTGGAACTGCTGTTGTTCTATATCACCATCTCGCTGGCTTGTTTCGCGGGCATGACGGTCGGTCTGCTGGCTTCGTCCATGTCAAAGAATCCCAACGCCACGCCGCTGCTGGTCGTCATGTTGATTGTGCCGCAACTAGTGCTGGCGGGCGCCATGTTGCCCGTGCCGCAGTGGATTAGCATGTGGTCTCCTACTCGCTGGGCATACCAAACCCTGATTGGCATCAGCGGCGCAGGCTCGGATGTCGCCGCAGACGCCTGCTGGCAGTTAAACCCTGCCGAACGCGACGCGCTGACGCTCGAAGACAAGGAGGCGCGGAACTGTATCTGCATGGGAATCAACGCGCAAAAGCAGGAAGTCTGCCAATTCCCAGGCTTGGGTCGTTACTACCATCCTGCCATTGACCAACCAGAACCCATTGAGCCAGAGAAACCCGGCGACCCGCCCACCGAGCCAGCCTTCCCCGAATTTCCTGCACCGCCGGAGTCAACCAGTTCTAAGGTCGTCCGTGAATATTTTGATGCACTGGTCAAATTCAACGACGAAGTCGAATCCATCCGAACTCAGTTTACGTCGGATTTGAAGGACTACGAATCCGCTCTCAAAGCCTACGAGCGAGACTTGGAGGAATACCTAGAAGCCTATGGCGACTGGGAGGCAGGGCGCAACACGGCGGTTGGCAAATCGGAAGGCGAGATTGACTTCTTCCACAAGAACTACTACTGGACGTATGTGGATAAGGATACCCCATCTGCGTACTGGGGCAAAACCTTCCTAGGCTGGGGCATGATGTTCCTGCTTTCCAATGTCTTTATCGGAATCGTCATGGTTTTGATGCGCCGCAAAATCTAGCCCGCATCGGTTTCACAAGAACGCAGGATCAACGAACTCTATGCTCTCCGACACTCAGGAAACCCTGGCAAAAGCCCGGCTGTACACCTTGCGTGTTTGGGTGGTCCGCAAGGAAAGCGAAGCCATCGAATGGCGCGCCCGCCTGCAGGATACTCAAAGCGGCGAGGTCGTTTACTTCAGGGATTGGCAGGCGTTCATACAACATATCAATGACAACCTTTCAATCGAAAATCAAATTCTTAACCCAAAAGGAGAAAGAGATGAAAAAAATATTTCCCCTCATCCTCGCGCTGACGCTTCTGCTGCAAGCATGCGGCGGAAGCGCGCCCACCGAGCAAGCCGCCGAAGCCCCGGCGGAAACCGCCGCTACAGCCGCCGAAGGGACGGCTGAAGCAACCGCCGAACCGATTGTCCACACTGTCATTCCGCAAGGCGGCTTGACAGCCCGCGCATACGCGCACGACAATGAAAACTCCGCGAATTTCGATGATAAGAATGTGCGCTTCGGCGACGAATTCGCGAAGAACCGCTTCGAGCGCCCGTTCACCGCGAACGATATGGTCTATCTGCCCGATATCGATATTGTGGATTTTGGCATCACAAGCGATGATGAGTTCTTCTACATTACCATCATCCTCGCCGGGCTTGCCACCGGGCAGGATGCGCCAACGGGAATCTACGGCGTGGAAATTGACCGTGACGCGGACGGACGTTCTGAATTGATGCTGGGTGCGCTGCCCGCGTTCTCATCCACCTTTACGGCTGAAAATGTGGTTGTGTTAGCCGATTTGAACGCGGATATCGGCGGAAATACCATCAACCGCCCCGACCTGGGCTTTGAAGGCAACGGCTATGAAGGCATTATCTTTGACCTGAGCCAGAACATCCACCCGAATGATCCTGATTTGGCATGGGTTCGCGTCGGTTCTACTGAGTCTGGCGGGGCAGTTCGCCCGACTGTTGAAATCGCCTACCGTAAGTGGATTTTCAGAGGCGGCGATGAAAAGTTCATGTGGAATGTATTTGCGATCAGCGCCGAGCAGGGGCTGGATGTGACCAAATTCTACGCGCACGATACCATCAGCGAGATCGAAGCCGGTTCGCCGGATAAGGGCAATGTGAATTACCCCCTTAAAGGGCTGGCGGCGATGGATAACACCTGCCGCGTGCCGCTGGGGTTTGAAGCCACCGGCGCCGAACCGCTCGGCTGCTCGGTAAAAGTGGATGTGCCGGTCGTGGAGGAGATCGTTGAAGCGGAAGACGGCGGAGGAGGCGGAAACGGGAGCGGTGGAAATGAAATTTTATTACCAATCTTCTGCCTTAGGTTTCCTGAAGTATGCAACCGCAAAGTGCCGCAGCAGCCGCCAGCTGGTCCCCCAACTTTCTTTATTGTTGGCGATCCAATTCCGTAAAAATATGCGCCTTACATAGCGGAGGCGTGTTCCAAAGTAAATTGTATCCTTGCAAAACTTAAATCTAATAAAATCAAAAGGAGAGAAACATGAAAAAATCGTTTTCCTATTTACTTTTCCTCTTCCTTCTGGCGCTGGCCGCGAGCGCGTTTCTGGCGACCCCAGCGTATGCGGATGACGAACAGCCGCCAGCGGGGACGGATGCGCCGGTCATGAGCGGCGCAGGGGAAGCTTCCTCCGATGAGGAGGGAACGGACGCTTCTCAAACGGAGACCCAGCCTGTTTCGGTGCAGGAAGCGGAAACGGCCGTTGTGCCAGCTTCAAGTTCCGGCGGAGACGCGCCTCCTGCCGAAGAAGCGGCTGCGGAGGAAGCGGCAGCCGCCGAGGCGCTCTCGGAAGTCCCCGCAGGCACCGACGTGGTGGTGGTCAATGCGGAGGGCGAAGCGCTCCCGCTGGCAACTCAGGAGGCGGAGGAAATCATTGCCTTCGTTGACCCGGTCTGGTGCCCGGTCGGCGTTGCGCCTCAAAACGGCACAGGCGGGTGTACAAATTCCTTTTCCAGCCTGAAAGCCTTGGTGGACGCCCTGATGGCTGGCACGGCGGGCGTAGTCCCCAATACCAACGGCGTGATTTGGATTCAGGCAGGGGCAGACGCCTCAACAGGACCCATCGTTCTCGACGGCTCAGACCCCCAGTTGGGGAACATGGAAACCTTCTCGCTGACGCTGCAGGGAGGCTGGAACGGAACGTTCGGAAGCAAGGTCACCAATCCCGCCACGCCTTCCACCTTCACACGCAGCATTTCCATCATCAACTGGCTGGGCGATATCACCCTGAGCGACATCACGATTTCGGGCGTGACGACCGGTTCTTCCACGAATTCCGCCGCATTGGATATCGAGACTACCAAGAAGATTACTCTGAATCGCGTGAACGTGAACAACAACAGCAATTCCGGCGCGGCGGTCGTGTACGGCGCGTGGCTGGATAATCAGGACACCGGCACGACCGGCAGCGTCACGGTCTCGCTAAGCAATTTCAGCAATAATGAAAAAGCTGGCTTGACGGTGCGTTCGAACGGCACGGTGACCCTCTCGAGCGTGGCAGCCAATGGGAACGGCGATATGGGTTTGTATGTGCAATCCAACGGCGCCATCACGTTGAGCAATGTCACTGCCAGCGCTAATAGCGGCCATGGCGCTTACCTGAACAACAACGCGGCGCTCACGCCTCAAAAGGTGACGCTCACCGGCGTCAACACATTCAACGGGAACGTCCTTGACGGCCTGAGCGTCAACACCAAAGGCGCTATCACGCTGAACAATATCGCCGCATGGGGTAATGGCTGGAACGGCGCCTACCTGGACAACACCGCCGGGACCGGCAGCGTGACGCTCACCGGCGTCAATACCTTCAATGGCAACGGCCTTACCGGCCTGCAAATCTCCTCCAACGGCGTCATCACGCTGAGCAATGTCACCGCCAGCGATAATAATGGGCTCGGCGCCAAACTGAATAACGAAACCGCGCCCACGCCCAAAAACGTGACGCTGACCGGCGTCAATACCTTCAATGGAAACGACCTTACCGGCCTGCAAATCTTCTCCAAAGGCTCCATCACGCTGAGCAATATCACCGCCAGCAATAATAATGGCTTGTCCGGCGCCCATCTGGACAATGACACGGCATCCACGCCTCAAAAGGTGACGCTCACCGGCGTCAATACCTTCAATGGGAACAGCCTTGTCGGCTTGTCTGTCTACTCCAACGGCGCCATCACGCTGAGCAATATCACTGCCAGCGATAATGGCGGTTCTGGCGCCTACCTGAGCAACAGCGGCGCGCCCACTCCCCAAAACGTGACGCTCACCGGCTTCAACACCTTCAACAACAACAGCGTGACGTCAATCGGCGACGGCTTGTCTATCTACTCCAAAGGCGCCATCACGCTGAGCAATGTCACCGCCAGCGGTAATGGCTTCAGTGGCGCCTTCCTGGACAACAGCCTGGCGTCCACGCCCAAAAACGTGACGCTGACCGGCGTCAATACTTTCAGCAATAACGGCAGCGCGACAACGAGCGGCGATGGGCTGAAAATTCTCTCTAAAGGCTCTATCACCCTGAGTAATGTCACCGCCGAAGGCAACCTGGACGGCAGCGGGGGAGGCACTGTTGGCTATGGCGCCTACCTGGACAACGATGCCGGGACCGGCAGCGTGAAGCTCACCGGCGTCAATGCCTTCAATGGAAACGCTCTTTACGGCTTGTATATCCTCTCCAACGGCGCCATCACGCTGAACAATATCACCGCCAGCGATAATGGCGGCGCCGGCGCCTACCTGAAGAACGACACCGCGCCCAAGCCCCAAAACGTGACGCTGACCGGCGTCAATGCCTTCAATGGGAACAGCCTTGAGGGCTTGTATCTCCTCTCCAACGGCGCCATCACGCTGAGCAATGTCACCGCCAGCAATAATGGCAGCACTGGCGCTTTATTGACCAACAACTCCGCATCCACGCCCAAAAACGTGACGCTCGCTGGCGTTAACACATTCAATGGAAACGGCAGCGCGACAACGAGCGGCGACGGTCTGAGAATTCTCTCCAAAGGCTCCATCACGCTGAACAATGTCACCGCCAACAGTAATCAAGACGGCAGCGGAGGAGGCGTTGAGGGCTATGGCGCCTACCTGGACAACACCGCCGGGACTGGAATCGTAAAGCTCACCGGCGCCAACATCTTCAATGGAAACGACCTTGACGGCTTGTATACCCTCTCCAACGGCGCCATCACGCTGAGCAATGTCACCGCCAGCAATAATAACGGCTATGGCGCCCTCCTGGACAATAACAGCGCGTCCGCGCCTCAAAACGTGACGCTCACCGGCGTCAACACATTCAATGGGAACGGCGATGACGGCCTGCTTATCTTCTCCAACGGCGCCATCACGCTGAGCAATGTCACCGCCAGCAATAATAACGGCTATGGCGCCCTCCTGGACAATAACAGCGCGTCCGCGCCTCAAAACGTGACGCTCACCGGCGTCAATGCCTTCAATTTGAACAGCCTTGATGGCCTGCGTATTCTATCCAACGGCGCCATCACGCTGAGCAATGTCACCGCCAGCGATAATTTCGGCAACGGCGCCTTCCTGAACAACAGCGCCGCACCCACGCCCCAAAAGGTGACGGTCACCGGCGCGAACTTCCTGTACAACGGACTCGCAGGGCTGGCTATTTTGTCCAAGGGAAATGTCAGCGTCACGAAATCTATAGCCTCCTTCAACGGCACTAATGGCGTGTCTGTGAATACGACGGGCAGCGTGACCATGACCTGCGGCAGTTACATCGACAATATAGGTTATGGACTGGTTGTGACGGGCGGAACCGCCGGCGTGTCTGCTTTGAAACTCGCCAGCGTTGTCACAGCGTTGAATGGGTCTGGAGGGGTGGACACGACAATCTGGACAGGTCTGCCGCCTGTGGTGACCGTTCCCGCCTGCCCGTAGGCGGAAGGTCACGGAAGCGCCTGCGCGTTTGCGGCGGGTTCTTCCGTGAACGATGGGAAGGGGCATAAAAACGGCAAGTCCTTTACGCCCCCGTCACATCCATGCGGTGTGGCGGGGGTTGTTTTCGGGAGCGGGCGGCATGGGACGTTGCGCCAGCAAATTTGACGTTACTAAATCCACTGCAAAAACAACTGGACGTATCTTACCCAAATCCCCTCCTCAAAACAACCAAGCCTTAATATAATCCAGTCAGTCTATTCCTCTGAGTTTCGGTTGATAAAGTTCAACTTACTGGAGAGAAGCACAATTGCATCATCAGCCATGAGGTTATCATGATGAAACCAAAATTTAACCGTAGAGATTTTCTAAAGCTCAGCGCCGCCGTCGCCGCCTCATCCGCCTTAGCGGCGTGCGCCCCAAATAACGAAAATGAAATCGGCGTCCCGTTTGAATCAACAGAGAACCCCGTCCTCAACCCCGAAGCGCAAACGCCGCTTCCCTCCGTCCCGCTTGCCATTCTCGCCTTGAATCGTCTCACCTTTGGCATTCGACCAGGCGATGTGGATGTTTTCAACTCGCTTGGCGCAAACGACGACGAGCGTTTATTCAACTTTGTTACGCAACAATTAAACCCCGACTCAATAGACGATAGCGAATTTGAAGCCCGCTACAACGCCGCAGGCTTTGAAACCTTACACAAAACGCACGAACAATTATATTTTGACCATATTGTAAACAATCAATACGACTCAAACGATAACGCCTATTGGGAATGGTATAGCAAGCCCGCCTACGAATTAGTGGACGCAACCCTGTTGCGCGCCGTATATAGCAAAAAACAATTATTTGAAATTCTGACGGATTTTTGGCACAACCACTTCAACGTGTACTTTTGGCAAGACGACGGCGTGCCTTTATTGGTTTCATACAATCGCGACGTTTTACGAAAACACGCGCTTGGCAATTTTCGCCAAATGCTCGAAGCCGTCGCCACGCATCCATCTATGCTGTATTACCTGAATCAAAATAACAGCAACGACGCCGGACCCAACGAAAATTTTGCCCGCGAACTTTTTGAATTACACACCTTAGGCGCTGAAAACTATTTAGGCGTGCAAGACCCCAACGCCGTTCCTAAAGACGCCAACGGCGTTTCCATCGGATACGTTGATAACGATGTGTATGAAGCGGCGCGGTGTTTTACAGGCTGGCGCGTGGACGACGACATTTACGAATACGAAAACGAAATTGGCAAAAGCGGCAATTTCATTTACTACAAACCTTGGCATGACCGCTTCAACAAACTCGTTTTAGGAAAATACATCCCCTCCGACCAACCCGATATGCAAGACGGCAGAGACGTGCTAGATTTGCTCGCCAATCACCCAGGAACGGCAAGACACATTGCCCGCAAATTATGCAGACGCTTCATCTCCGACGTTCCGCCTGACTCTGTTGTTCAGGCGGCGGCAAACGCCTTTATGGAATTCCGCTCCGCGCCTGACCAATTGAAGCGCGTGGTGGAGACGATTTTACTGTCGGCTGAGTTTAAGCAAAGTTGGGGAGGCAAAGTCAAACGTCCGTTTGAAGCGCTCGTTTCCATGATGCGCGCCCTCCATTCAGAATCCAATCGCATCCCCAACGGTTTTCATTGGATGTTAAGCCAAATGGGGCAAGGTCTTTTTGAGCGCCGCTCGCCCGATGGCTACCCCGATGTGCGCGAAGCGTGGGCAAATTCTATGTCGCTGTTATATCGTTGGAACGCCGCAGTGGCGCTGACAGAAAACTGGATGGACGATGACCAAGGCAACATCATCCGCACCGATGTCTATTCTCAAACGCCGGCGGAGATTCGCACCGCCGCCTCCCTCGCCGATTTTTGGATTACCCGAATTTTGAACCAACCATTATCAGAAGCAAGCCGCAATGCCGTCATTCAGGTCATGGCGCAAAATTACGGCTGGAATGACCCCCTACCCGAAGACCATGTGCAATATGTATTGCCCGCTATGGTTGAAGTGATTTTAATGAGCCCCGAATTTCAATGGAAATAACAACGCCCCTCGCCCTAGCCCTCTAAAAAGCCTCAGGGTGAGCATATAGGTATAAAAAGGAAAATACGCCATGCCAAAAACAATCATCCCCCGCCGACAATTCTTACAAGGTTGCTCCGCCGCCATTGCCGAAATGGTCGGCGCGCGCCTAACCAATCTTGCATTTGCCAAGCAAGATAATCCTTACGACACGTTAGTCGTGGTGTTTTTGCGCGGCGGTTGGGACGCATTAAACGTCGTCGCCCCCATAGACGGCGACGATAGAGGCTATTATGAAAAAGCCCGACCCGATATAAAAATTTCAGACCTATTGCCGCTAAACAATCAATTCGGCTTACACCCCGCCATGACGCCGCTCTATGATTTATACCAACAAGGCAAAGCGGGCATCATCCATGCCGTTGGCTTAAACGTGGACACACGCAGTCACTTTGACGCGCAAGAATACATTGAGTTAGGCACGCCTGGCTCAAAAAGCGTTGCCTCCGGTTGGATTACCCGCTACTTACAAAAGGTCGGCATTTCTTCTATTTTGCCCGCCTTATCCACCTCAGGTCAGCCGACCTCATTATTAAATTTTGTGCCAACCGTCAGTTTGAGCGCGCCTGAAGAATTTTCATTATGGGATAACGGCTTGCGCGATTCGCACCTCAACGCCTTGAAACAGTTATATCAAGGCGAAAGCATTTTGCACCGCGCAGGCGCGCGCACGTTAGAAGCGCTAGAAATTGTCAGCCCGCTTTCAGGCGGCGGGTATCAACCCTCAAACGGCGCAGTCTATAACGACGATGAATTTGGTATGCAATTAAAAACGGTGGCGCAAATGATTAAACTAGACGCCGGCTTGCGCGTGGCCACAGTGGATTTTGGCGGCTGGGATACGCATGAATATCAAAACGACGGCAACGGCGGCTATATGGCAGATTTACTAAGCAGCCTCGCTTCTGGACTGGCAAATTTTTACCTCGACCTCGACTCAGGCTACACCGATAAATTGTCCGTCGTCGTCGTCAGCGAGTTTGGGCGCAGGCTTGTGCAAAACGATTCCTACGGCACAGACCATGGTCACGGCAACGTAATGTTTACCTTAGGCGGCAATGTGAATGGCGGGCAGGTATTCGGCGCTTGGCCCGGATTAAACAATGAACAACTATACGATAGCGCCGATTTAGCCGTGACCACCGATTACCGTCAGGTATTGAGCGAGTTGTTAGCCAAACGCTTAGGCAACGACGATGTAGAGGCGGTGTTCCCCGGCTTTTCTGCAAGTTACAACCCTTTGGGAATCTTTAGATAACAATAAAAAACTCCCGTATTGGGAGTTTTTTATTCCGCCGCCACAAAACAATCTCTGCCTTTTTTCTTGGCTTCGTACATGGCGTTATCGGCGCGGTTGAGCAGGGTTTCCCATGTATCTTTGCCGTTTTTTAATTGCGCCACGCCAATGCTTAGCGTCACTTGAATTACATGCTCTTTCACAAGCGCTGGTTTTTCGCGCATCATCTTCCCCAAGCGAGCGGCTTGTTCGGCGGCGGCATGAATATCTGAATTAGGCAAAATAATTAAGAATTCTTCGCCGCCATACCTGCCGACTACATCAGGGTGGCGAATGCCGTCTCGCAGGCGGTGCGCCACTTGTTGTAAAATCGCATCGCCAACAGGGTGACCAAAAGAATCGTTGATAGATTTGAAATAGTCCACATCAATAATTGAAACGGAAAGATGAGCGTTATATCGTTCGGCGCGCATCACCTCGTCTTGCAGTTCACGAATGACTGCGCGGCGGTTGTAAATAAACGTCAGCGGGTCGGTTTGCGTCACCTCTCTGGCTTGCGCCATCACGCTTTCTAATTCAATTTGTTTTTTTTGCGCCAACTGCTTAGAAAACTCGCTTTCTAGTTGAAAGAGTCTAATTTGTTTATGTAATTTTTCAATATGTGGGGTTGAGGCGAAGTCTGGCGCTGAGGGTTGAAGGAGCAAAATAAACCGTTCGTGCGAAGCGGGAATCAAAAAACAGTCGCAGACTTTTGAGGCGTCTTCATCAAAAAGAAAAGTTTCTTGCCAGCGTTTTTCAATCAAGGGGGTTGGCAACGAGTTTCTTATCGTTTGTTTGAACGGTTCAAAGGCTGAATTCCACGCTAAAAAAGAGCCGTCTTTTTCAATCACCGCTATAGCGGTATGAAGGCGCTCAAATAGTTTTTCAAGGTCAGGCTGGGCGACGATAGCCGCTATGTTTTGCATTATTTAATTGTAGGGCAAAGATGTATGTTTATCCCAAAACCTTACAAAACTAAAAAGAAAAAACCTTGCAATTTGATAAGGCTACCTTGCGCCTTTTCTGCCAAATTGCTTTTCAAGCATATCCACCGATAAATGAATCATGGTCGGTCTGCCATGCGGGCAAGTGCGCGGGTTTTGACACGCTTCTAAATCATTTAACAAACTGCGTTGTTCTTCGGTGGTTAACGCTTGCCCCGCTTTGACTGCTAACCTTTTACAGACTCTACCTGCAATTTTCGCTTCAATCTCCGTTTGTAGCGGGCTTTCGTCCTCTTCAAAATCTTCCACCACAGCCCTGAGCGCCAAGGCAGGGTCGCCGCCTGCAAATAAAACAGGGATAGCGCGCACTTGAAATGTGTTTGCGCCAAATTCTTCCACTTCAAACCCGAAGCGATTTAACGACTCTAATTGTTCGGATAATAATTTTGCCGATTGCGGCGGGAGGGTAATGACTTGTGGCGAGAGCAAACTTTGCGCTGGAATATGTTTATTCTCGCGTTGTGCCATCAGTTTTTCAAATAGCACGCGCTCATGCGCGGCATGTTGGTCTATGAGATACAACCCGTCGGGTCCTTCGGCAACGAGGTACGTCGCCCCAATTTGACCAATTAAACGAAGTAGTGGAACATTTGTGTTTAATGATTCTTGACCGCTGACCGCTGACCGCTGATGGCTTTCTTCGGTCTGCGGTCTATCTTCTGCGGTCTGGTCGTGTGCAATAGACCAATCTATCCCTATCTCTCGCGGCTCAGCGGGCGGCGCATAACGTGAGCCCCACAATTGCGGAGAGACCGTCGGCACGGGCGTATAAGCCAATAAGGTTTTTCTCACCGAGCGCTGCACAAAACTAAAAATCTTATCCTGATTTCTAAAACGAACTTCCGCTTTGGTTGGGTGAACATTCACATCCACCTCTTCTGGTGAAATTTCTAAAAACAAAACAGTCAGCGGGTAGCGCCCAACCATAAGCAATGTATGATACGCCTGCAACAACGCCGTGTTCAACGCTGAATCTTGCACCCACCGCCCATTGATAAAAAATGTAATCTCTCTTCTGTTTGAACGCGTCAACGATGTTGGGCTAATAAACCCCGTCAAACGAAAACCATCCTCCTGCGCCATCGTTTCTAACATCTGCTTGGCGACATCCACGCCATACAAAGCCGCCAAAATTGCGCGCCTATCGCCGTCGCCTGCGGTTTGCAAAGTGACTTGTTTTCCATCCATCACTTTGAAGCGCACGTTTGGGTATGCCAATGCGTACCGTGTAACTAATGAATCAATCGCGCGTCTTTCTGTCGCGTCCGTTTTCAAAAATTTCAAACGCGCCGGCACGTTATAAAAAAGATGTTCAACTTTTACAACTGTGCCAACAGGCGCGCCCACTGTTTCAACCTGACCTATCGCCCCGCCTTCCACTTTTACCCGCGCCGCCTCCTTAGACGAGACAACCCGCGAAGTCAACGTCATGCGCGAAACAGAGCCAATTGAAGCTAACGCTTCGCCGCGAAAACCAAGCGTCTGAATATGAAATAAATCATCGGAACGAAACAACTTTGAAGTGGCATGGCGCGCCACCGCTAACGATAATTCCTCCGCAGGAATGCCCACCCCATCGTCCGCGACTTCAATCAAACCTTTGCCCGCCTCTTCAATCACAACAGAAATTTGTTTCGCCCCCGCATCTAAAGAATTTTCAATCAACTCTTTCACCGCCGAAGCGGGGCGTTCCACCACCTCACCTGCCGCAATTTGCGAAGCGACCTCGTCAGAAAGTAATCGAATAGGCATGACGCGATTATAATGCCCGAATGAAATTTACAACCATTTTCTTTGACCTCGACGACACCCTCTACCCGCCCAGCGCCGGCTTATGGAAACAAATCAAAACCCGCATCGGCTTATACATGCGCGAACGCATGAACATCCCCCCAAACGAAGTGGAAAGCCTGCGAGAAAAATATTTTTTACAATACGGCACAACCTTGCGCGGCTTACAAACGCACCACCGCATTGATACCGAAGATTTCCTCGCCTTTGTGCATGATTTACCCTTGCATGAATACCTCGCCCCCAACCCCACCCTACGAGACATCATCGCCTCACTGCCTACGGTCAACCTGATTTTTACAAACGCCGACATTCACCATGCCCGACGCGTTTTATCTGCGCTTGGATTAAGCGATTTATTTCAAAAAATCATTGACGTAAACGCCCTTGCCCCTTATTGCAAACCCATGCCCGAATCGTTTCAAATTGCTATGCAAGCCGCAGGCGAAACAGACCCCAGCAAATGCGTGATGATTGACGACATCCAACGCACCACCCGCGCCGCAAAAGCGCAAGGGTTATTTAGCGTTCTATACCACGAATCGTTCACCGCAGGCGATGCCGACACGCACCTCACAGACTGGGGTCAGTTAAGAAGCGTTTTAGAAAACGCATAAAGAGCAATCGCCCTACATACAATAATCATATACAATATTTAGCAACCTTTAATCACCGAATGATAAAGTTATACTTATAAAAGCCAATTGGAGGCTCATGTGAACAACACTCTTAAAGGAATTTTGCTTGTTTTCGGCATTGGAATTGTCATGCTCGGTTCGTTTGCCGGCGGGTATGTAACGGGGAATATTGCCCCAATCTCTCTGCCTAGTGCGGCGGAAGAAGTCGAACCAATTACCCCGCCAACCGCCTCGCCAGAGCAACAATCGGTAACCCCTGAAGAATTACAAACGCTATTCGTCCCGTTTTGGGAGGCATGGAACATTGTCCACGAAAATTATGTTGACCAACCTGTGGACGACGTCGCCCTCATGCGCGGCGCAATTAAGGGCATGATGGAAGCGCTAGGCGACGAGCATTCATCCTACATGACCCCAGAAGATTACGAAACCGCCAACGCCGGCTTAGAAGGCGAATACGAAGGCATTGGCGCGTATGTAGATACCACCACAGAATACCTAACCATTACCAGCCCCATCCCCGGTTCGCCGGCAGAACGCGCCGGTTTATTGCCCGGCGACCAAGTGATTGCTATTAACGGCGAAGATATGACAGGCATAGACGCCGAAGTGGCGCGCCTAAAAGTGTTAGGTCCCGCTGGCACAACGGTTGTATTAACCATTTTGCGCGAAGGCGAAGAAACCCCGCTTGAATTTACCATTGTGCGCGAAAAAATCACCATTCCCGCGGCCACAGGCGAAATGCTCGATAACGGCATCGCCTATATTCAAGTGACCACCTTTGGCACCCGCACCATGCCCGAATTATTAGCCGCCCTTCAAGACTTAATGGCGCAAAACCCCAAAGGCATTATTTTAGATTTACGAAATAACGGCGGGGGATATTTGCAAACTTCCGTTGAAGTGGCTTCACAATTCGTAAGCGAAGGCGTGATTTTATATGAACAATACGGCGACGGAACGCGCGAAACCTTCAACGCCTTGCCCAACGGGCTCGCCACAGACCTGAATATCCCAATGGTAGTGTTGATTAACGAAGGCTCAGCCTCCGCTTCTGAAATTGTGGCTGGCGCCCTGCAAGATTTAGGACGCGCAAAATTAGTCGGCACGGTTTCGTATGGAAAAGGCTCTGTGCAAAATTGGATTCCGCTCTCCGGCGAAAACGGCGCCGTGCGCGTGACCATTGCGAAATGGCTCACCCCCAATGAAAATACCATTCACGAAATTGGGCTCACGCCCGATTACCCCGTCGAAATGACCGCCGAAGATAGACAAGCCGGCTTAGACCCACAACTCGACAAAGCCGTTGAAGTTTTATTGGAAATGATTAGTCAATAACGAGAGGAGCGTAACATGTTTTTTGACATCAACTACTTAATCTTCATGATTCCCGCTTTTATTCTTATGGGAATCACCTCATGGTATGTGCGTCATGCATACGGCAAGTGGAGTCAAATTCGCGCCAGCAGCGGGCTAACAGGTTACGACGCCACCCGCCGCTTAATTTCCATGAATGGATTAACGGGATTGAAAATTCAAGGCACGCCCGGCGAACTTACCGACCATTACGACCCACGCGATAATACCGTGTATTTATCCAACGGCGTAGCAAACGTGCCTTCGGTAGCGGCGCTTGCCATTGCCGCGCATGAATTGGGTCACGCCCAACAAGACGCGGAAGAATATTTCCCCATGCGTTTACGCGGGTTTTTAGTTCCAATGGTAAACATCGGCTCAAACCTCGGCTGGATTTTAATTTTGGCAGGTTTATTACTTAACCTCACAGGGCTGGCTTGGCTGGGCGTGTTGGTTTTCTCCGGCGGCGCTGTATTTGCCCTAGCCACCTTGCCTGTAGAATTTGACGCCTCTGCCCGGGCGAAGCGAATGTTGGCAAATAGCGGCATCATTCAAACCGAAGAGGAGATGCGCGGCGTAAACAACGTATTAAATGCCGCCGCGCTCACTTATGTCGCAGGTTTAGTCACCGCTATTTTGCAAGTGCTATATTATGTCTCGTTAATCAGCGGGCGAAGTAGAGAGTAATATAACTGTCAACGTCCCGAAGGTTTGCAAACCTTCGGGACGTTGACAAATAAAAAAGCGTTATCGCAATTCTCCTGCAATAAATTCCACTTGACAAATTAGAACAAGTGTTCTATATTAAGAACACTTGTTTTTTTATTGATGTAGGTTCTCAAAAGGAGATTTTCCATGAACCATAAAATCAACTTTCAACTCACCTCTTTCCTCAAAAACGCTTCGCTCAAACGCGGCGTAATTTTTGGGAGTATTCTACTCTGCGCGCTCATTGCGTTTGAAATCTCAAACTTCGGCGCCACTTCGTTTGCGCTTGGCGATATTCTTGGCGATTTGCAATTTGCCGGCATGCGCTGGGCAACCATGCTGGCGTTTGCATTCTGCGCCATTGACTTTGCCGGTATCGCTCGCATCTTCACCCCTGAACAAGGGCGCGATGAACCCGCCGAAGTGTATTACTTGTTTGGCGCGTGGTTATTGGCGGCAGGTTTCAACGCCATCCTCACCTGGTGGGGCGTTTCAGTAGCCATTCAAAATCACAACATTCAAGGCGGCGCATTGATTGGGCAAGAAACAATGACCAAAGCGGTTCCCATCTTTGTCGCCAGCATGGTGTGGCTCATTCGCGTGTTGTTGATTGGAACATTTTCAATTGCCGGCGATAGGCTCTTTACGCTTGCAGATGCCAGCGCACGATATTCGGCTTATCGAAACGAGCCGACTTATTCATCGCCTCAACCCCGCAACGTTCAACCTGTTTCACCCGCGACGAATTACCCACGCCCAATGCCTAAGCCGCGCCCCACACCCTTACCGAGCAATTATGTCAATCGCCCCGAACCGACCTACCACCCGATTGGCATGAGCGCTATGGAGCGTAATCAGCATAACGCTCCCCCTTCTGTTCGGAGGTAGTCCTTGTAAAAATACAAGGTTTCGTTTCCTCTCCCCCCATCCAACCGCTGAGACGTCCGCAAGGGCGTCTCATGCGGTTTAATTTGCCCTCTCCCCAAATCGGGGAGGGTTTTATTACTCAAACTCATCTAACGTGCTTTCGCCGTGAGTGAGCACGTACAAGCCGCGCGGGTTATTTTCGTTTTTGTCGTATACAAAATCGGTGACGATGTATTGTTTGGCAAAGGCGGTTTCAAATAATTCGCGGGCAAAGAAGCGCCAATCGCGCGCCAGGGCGAAGTCTTTATTTTTTAATTCGAGAAAGTCGGCGGGAATTTCGGCAAGCAGGAGTCTATCGTTGAAGGGAGGCAAATGCTCAGGCGGTTTGAGCAAATTTCCACTGAGGGTTTGAAGCGAATAAAAAGGTCGAAGCCCACTGCGGGCAATGTGGCTTAATTTCAAAGTCGGGCGCGAGCGTTTGCTTAATCTTCTTTCCACTCGTCTGGTATTAATCCACCAATCTACTTGGAATCTATCGGAAGGCAAGCCTACATTTAATCCATCGCGCATTTCGCCATATTCCGATTGAAGATACGTTGTGCATACTGCGCCGAGTTTGGCAATGTTGAGATAAGCATTGCGGCTGAGAAGCGGGTCGTATGTCCATGTAATATGGTCGAGACCTTGATGCCGAACCATTTGCCATTGTGCGCGTTTGAGCGCAAAGCCAATGCCGCTATTTTGATAGTTTGGGTGAACGCCCATCATGTGCGAGCAATGTTTAGCGCGTGGACCGTCGGGCGTTTTTTCTAAACCTGGGAAGCCAAACACAAAGCCGATTATTTGCTCATCGTCATACGCGCCGAGAACGAAACCGCCGTTATGCACAGCGGTAATTAACATGTGCATTGGCACAACGTCTGTTTCAGAGCCTTGCCAAACTTCACGTTGCAAATGTTCGATTAGGCGCAATTCTTCGGGCGTATCGAGCAGGCGAATGTTGTAGTTTGATTTTTTCATGTTTATTGAGAGAGGCGTTAATAAATGCAGGCGGGTAATAATAATTTCAACGTTTATCCGCCTCTTGATTTGAATCTTTCTGTCATAGAAGACCAAAGAACTTGATACCAACGCTTTTTGATTAGATAATCTAAGCGATATGAAAAACGGGCGGGCATGAGACCAAAATAACGCGGCATGGAGTCGACGGCGGTTGTGCGGTTGACGGCGAAGTAATCTAAAAATAAGGAGGAGACGGGGAAGTTAGGCAATAGGCTTTCAAGAAACAGCGTGGCGCCTCGAAGCATAATGGGCGAAATTGGAAGTAAATATCTTCTTTTGCGGGTGACATCCATAATGATTTCGATAATTTGCGGCAATGTAAAAAATTCATTCCCGCCAACTTCATAAACTTGGTTTAATGTTTCTTCTTTTTGAATTGTCCACAATAAGCAGGTGACTAAATCTTCTACCCAAACGGGTTGCACGACGGTTCTTTTTCCAGAAGGGATGGGGAATACGCCAAGCGAAGCCCGAATTAAGTTTGCCAAAACGGTGGTGAAATGGTCTTCAGGGCCGTAAACCAGCGATGTGCGAATAATGGTGTAAGGCACATTTCCATTGCGAATACTTTCTTCGGCAAAGCCTTTGGCTTGGAAAGCAGGGTAAGCGGAGGATTTTGCCGCGCCCAAATGACTTAAATAAACGATTCGCTCTACGCCTGCGTCTGCGGCGGCTTCGACTAAGTTTTGTGTACCTTGAATATCTGCTGCTTGCAAATTTCCGTGTGCGCCTTGATGTTCGGCGCTGGCGAAATGAAAAATAATTTCCACATCGCGCATAGCGGCGCGTAAGCCGCGCGTATCGGCTAACGAGACGACCGCCACTTCCACTGGCACGCCTTTGGGAAGGCGAGGCGTGCGCGGCGAGGGGCGAATCAACGCGCGGAGGGGATACCCAATAGAAGAGAGTTGGCGAATGAGCGCGCGCCCGATAAAACCAGTGGCGCCGGTGACGAGAATCATAAGGGAAGATTATAAAGGGAATTAGGAAAATGAAATTTTATATTTGCGTTAGCAATAATCGCTATATAGAGATGTTTCCTTGCAATCCTAAGTCGGGCGCGATTTTTCGCATGGCCTGAATTACATTATCCACATGTTCCCACAATTCCACGCCAAATTCTTTTGCGGCGTGTTCCATTTCTTCGCGGTTTGTGCCTGCGGCAAAGGCTTTATCTTTCCACTTTTTTTTGACTGAACTTACTTCTAAATCGTATAACGATTTAGAGGGGCGCACTAATGCAACGGCGGTAATCAATCCTGTCACCTCGTCGCATGCGGCAATGGCTTTACGGCGTAAGGTGTTGCGCGGCACGCCTGTATGGTCGGCATGGCTTAAAATGTCTTGAATGATTTCTTCGTCCACGCCTCTTTCTCTTAATATTGGCGAGCCTGCTTGCGGATGTTGCTCCAGCGTGGGGTGAATTTCCCAGTCAAAATCATGGAGCAGACCAATCAGCCCCCAAGTTTCTATATCTTCGTTATGTTTTTCGGCGTAAAAACGCATGGCGGCTTCGACAGATAACATGTGACGAACCAAACTTTCGTTTTTTACAAATTCATGCACAAGGGCTAAGGCGGTTTCACGATTCATTATTTAAAAACTCCTATATAAAATCTTTTATTGCACAATACGCGGAATTTACGGAGAAGGCAAAGGGGGTTCTCGGCGCTCTTGCCCTCAGTTATAAAAATTATTCAATGGGTATCGGCTCGCCCAAGATGGGCAAAGGTTTTGCGATGAATACATCCCACACGGCTTGGAAAGTTGCAAACAATTCGCGGAACGCCCAAAACGCGCGCGAGCGTTTTGAAAAATCACGATTATTCGCCTCAACGCCGTTCACCTCTATGCCGAACCAATGGCATAAAAATAAGGCGCGCGGCATGTGAAATTCCTGCGTCACCAATATCGCTTCGTCTACTTGAAAAATATGTTTGGCGCGGTAACAAGTGTCATACGTTCTTCTGCCCGCATAATCTAGCGCAATATCTTCATCTGGCACGCCGCGTTCTAAAGCGTATTGGCGCATGGCTTCGGGTTCGTTATATTCGATAAAACGATTATCGCCGCTCATTAATAATTTTTCCACTTTGCCTTGTAGGTATAAGTTAACCGCAGTTTGAACGCGGTCGCTTAAGACGGGGCCCGCCGAGCCGTCGCGCAATAAGCCTGCGCCGAACACAATGGCTACGCGGGTTGGTTCGACGTTATCCATTGTATAGGTTCGAGGTTGGGCGAACATCCAAAATAAAATTTTGGGTAAGAATAAAGCGAAAGCGGCAACGACAAACGCCTGCCAGAGAAATTTAATCATTCGTTGTAACATTGACATAGACCGCAAACAATAGACGGTAAACGGCGTAAAGCCCGCTGTCCACAGTTTAATTATTCTATCAAACTCAATACATCTAAGCCTGAGGCGTTTACCAGCGCGATAAATTCTGCGTAAGCGGAATCTTCGATTACTTGCGTTTCGTCAAAGCCATACACCGTTTGCATGGCAGATTTTCCTTCGGGCGTGAGCGCGAAATCAATGAAGGCGCGTTGGATGACGCGGCGCATTTCAAACGGTAAATCGGCGGAGATGACAATATTTTCATACGGAATGATATTGGGGGTGCGCCAAATCACTTTGATTTTATCCATCACGTCGGGGTAATCGGCTTCTAAGATGGGCGAGGTTCTTGCGTCAATAAAGGTGGCGCCAAAATCGCAGATGTCGTCGGCATAGACGGCGCGCACCACGCTGGGTTGATTATCTAGAAAGGCTTCGCCTCTTATTTGGACGCCAGCCTGTTTCAACAACCCCAGCGGAATCACATACCCAGATGGGGAGGCAGGGTCGCTCCAACACGCTTTCTTTTCTTGAAATTGACTCAATGCGAAGGCTGCGTCGGCTGTGTTTTCGTTTTTCGTTTCGTCAAAATACGGCGTGAAGTTTTTTTCGCGGTTGGCGATGATTTGCGCGCCGTAAAAGATTTGTCCTTCGCGCACTCTGGCTAATAAAGCAACGACATCGTTTCGTTGATAGGCAATGGCATACCCATAGGGCGATAATGAGGCGATATGCGCGTTGCCTTTTGAAAGCGCATCAAGCAGAGCATTTTCACTAACTGGAATCACCGTCACAATGCGGTAGCCTGTGCGTGATTGAATGTATGCTGAAATCACGTCGCCTGCTGAGATGACTGAATCGGTTGGGCGGGGGGAAGGGGCTAAGGCGAGAATTAAAGGATTGGTTTGAGAACCAATTTCGCCCGTAGGTTGAGGCGTTTGTGTGGGGGCAGGGGTCGGTTGGGGCGTGCGGGGCGCCTCCGCAGGGAGAATCTGTATAGGGAAGGAACATCCAAATGATAAAATTGCAAGAATAATGAGTATCTTTTTCATGGGTTGGGCGTAATCATAATATAATAAAATAAGTTGTCGAAAGGATACGAATGAAAAATACATTTAGCGCAATTATGTCTTTTTTGATTTTGATCGTGCTGGCGGCGGGGGTGTATTTTATTGTGGAGACGGTGCGCGAAACTGCGGCGGCGGCGCAACAGCCGTTTGAGCAGGTGAATCAGGCAAATCAGGCGTTGCAGACGCAAGTGGCGCTATTGGCAAACCCTACGCCGACGATTATCCCTGACCCAGTGACTTATATTAATGAGATTCGCGCTTTGGCGCGTTTGGAGACGATTCAATATAGCGTGGAAAAAGTGATTACCGCCGAGGTTGGGCAGGGGACGTTCGGTTTTGCGTTTGGCGATAGGTTGTTGTTTGTGGCGCACGGGATTGTGATTGCCGGGATTGATATGGAAAAGTTGCGCCCGGAAGATATGCGTTACGATGGCTCTGTTTTATACGTCAATTTGCCGCCTGCGGAAATTTTTATCGCTACGTTGGATAATGAAAAGTCTTATGTGTATGACCGTGAGACGGGGCTGCTTACTAAAGGCGAGGTGGATTTGGAGACGCTTGCCCGCCAAACCGCCGAGCAGGAAATTTTGAAGGCGGCATTGGAAGACGGTATTTTGGTTCAAGCGCAACGCAACGCCGAGGCGTATTTGATTAAGTTCTTTGCGGCGTTGGGGTTTAATACGGTGATTTTTCCGGAGGAGTAGCGCGTTGGCATATTTTATGCCTCTCCGTTAACTTGTAAATTAAAAAACTCACCTGTGTTTAAGTCATACATAAATTGAAAAAAGCAGTTCCCGCCGTCTAAGACAAAGACAAATTCTTTGCGCCAGTCGGTTTCAAAACTGTTGCAAAAGAAATTGGCGTAAATGATTTTCCGCTCGCCTATGATGATGCCGATGTATTGTCTCTTGTATTCATCAAGTCTTTCCCATAGGGGCGGTTCTGAAAAGACAAACGCGTTGGAGGTTTCTCTTAAGAAAGAAGGCGTTTTGCTTTCGATGATAAGGATATGATTTTCGGCGGGTGTCCAATAATCAGTCGGTTCATTCGGTTTGGCAAACCACTCGGCAACGCCTGTGGCTCTCGCTTGGGTTTCAGTGAGAATAACCCAATTTTCGCCTTGTGTATTTCGCGGCGAACAAGCGGTTATGAGCAAAATAAGGGAAAGGCGAATAAATTGATATAACTTGATATGATGTCTTTTATCAAGTTTTTTTCTGTTTACTGGCGACTCGATGGCAATCTTTTGAACTTTGAGGCTGAAGGGGTGAGGAATATTTTTATTAGCAAGCATTTGAATCATTTTCTCTAAGATAAATAATCTATTTAACTTTATGTTCTGTTTGATTCTCAAACTCTATGAGGCGATAATCCTGCGAGCTTAAAACCGTGTCATATAAGCCCACGTCTTCGCCTGCGCGCCGGTTGACGCCCGTGTAAATCAGGCTGGCGGCATCTCACGTCGTAATTCTTTCGCGCGTTGCAGTTTTGCTTTGGTGACTTTTTGACCTGGGATGATGTTCTTGACTGGCATAACGAGATTTTACCCCATGCAACCCCCTCTCCCGTCTCCCCAAATAGGGAGAGGCTAAAACCAATATGAAACAAAACCTTGTCTTGGAAAGTCATCACACCCATCAACCGACCCCTCTTCCCCTTCCCTGAAGGGAGGGGCGGGGGAATAGGTCACACCAAAACCCCTCTCCCGTTTGGATTTGACAAAACTATCTGTATTGCTCGTATCCAAGTTTGATAATTCTCATTAATGGGCTATATTGGCATCTCATAAATGCAACTAGCCAACGCCAGTCCAGTAAGAATTTTATACTTGGGAAGTGTTTGTAAAAAGCCAGAGAGAGTTTCCACACCTCAGGATTACACCCAATATCAATTGCAATATCAATATGTTTCAGAACATCGTCTTTGTTTACAGCACTTTTTCCCTTCTTCGACAGAGCATCGCGAATCGCCATCATTTCAGGCACTTTATGACCTAATTGTTTCCAGCCAAATAAATCCTCAGGGGGCTTAAGCGAACCCTTATATATCTCTGAAAAATCAATGCCCAACCTGTTTGCCCACATTTTGCATTGCTGTAAATCATGCCATTGTCCGTGCTTTGCAGATACAGCAGTGACACTCTTTAGTAGTCCTTTCGCAACCGCCACTTTTTCCTGTTCTTTGCGGTTGAAAATAAACGGAAAAAGGCGACTCAATATTACCAATCTACCGAATTCTTCACGGACGATCAAAATTTCCTGCAAATCTAATTTTGTTGATAGTTGCAATAAATCCTTGATACTTGAAGAAGCCAATGTGTTTCTTGCAATTGTCAGTCGCTGACGTGCCTGCTTGGTTAGCCCTGCACATCTTAGCGCGTCTACGCCCTTTGCTTCAGATGACACGAAATCGTTAATTTGCTTATTTTGCAAGAAAATATTTGAGGCTTCTCTCAAGTAATTGGATGATTCTATGTATCTGCCTTCTGAAAAAAGCGCATCACCAAGATAAAGGCTTGAAAGACCTCGCTCAATACTATCTGGCATCGAGTCATCGTACATCTTCCTTGCTATTTTCTCGGCATAAGAAGCATAACCAGGCGGAGACAAAACTCGACATGCCCAAAGCTGCAATTCGGCTTTTGTGAGATTACTTGAAAGAATCTTTCTCAAACTTGAATCCATAAATCGTGGTTTTTGTTTTTTGAAAGTAGAACCGAGAGCGAGTAATGCATCTTGTAAATCCCCAACGAGTAAAGTGCCTTTCTTTGCTATCAAAACTCTCTCTGCATTGTGGCTGATTTTTTCTGGTGGGTCGCGGGAAATCCAGATGACATTTTTGACATGAGATGAGATAATTTCTGGACAAATCTCAAAGTCGTATCCAGAATATCCCATCACCAATAAAGTTTTGTCACGCAACAACTGTCTAAGAATCCTTCTTTTCCACTTAGCCATCTCTCCCTCCTGACTTAATTGATACACCATGCTTTCAGAGTTTTTAGGATCCGCACTTCCATGAATCTTGAACAGTATCTTATTTACAGAACGAATTGTTGTTAAGTCAAATTCATTAATCACGACCTTAATAAGCTTGTTAGGAAAAGAAGCCTCAAGAGCATTATCGTAATTTGTAGTAACAATCGAAGAAATAACTTTCTTTTGGACGAGTGTAGCTATTGCCTTATGGATAGCATTAGGTTTCTTAGGATAGAAAAGAGGCGGAAGTACTTTAGCCAAAACATCCACTCTTGGACATTGATTGTTTATATATTCAAACGGCGTTGATGTTATATATTCTACAATTTGATCAGTCTTATCTGGCATTCTGGCTTGTTCAGCTAAGAGTTTTGCAACATCCCGCGTTAATCCTTGTCCAGTAGGAATACAAGTTGGCGCCCACAATGAAATCGCGCTGCCTGCAAGCAACACAATATCGCCTCTGTGCGCCAGATTTTTAAGTAAGTCCATCCCATCAGAACTATTAATTTCGTGCACATCAAATTTATTGCCGTTCATTTTCTTCCTTTATGTATTCCCTATCAAGGTTTACGAATATCCCAAAGGCTTATAAGTTCCTGTAATGCAATGATTATGGTTGCTTGATACTGTACAAGTTGTGTCTTGCTAATATTGAATGTACGATTATGTGCACAATTATTTAGAACTAGAGCAATCGTTGGGAGTTCCTTGCGAGTAGTCTTGCCCACACGAGTTTTTGAGTTATTTACCAATTTAGAAACAAGGTCAGTAAACATCAAGAAATTTCCACTCGAATCTTTAATTTCACTTTCCCAGCCTTTTTCTTCATAGGCTTCTATGATTAGTGTTTCGAGTAATCTTCTTAGCATCACACCGCATGCGTCGAAACAGTCAGATTGAAAGCAACCATTAACCTGTTTTGTTACATTTAAGATATACCCTCGAGTGCCAGTTACAATTTCTAGCGGAATAAACTCTGAACCAAGAGATTTGACTGACTTAAGAGCAGGTTCGATTTCAGACCTGACCAACATATCAACATGTCTTCGTAAATCTCGTCTGTCCGAATCAGACGTTCTTGGGTCGAAGAAATACCCTAATTCCTTTTCCACATCATTGACAGTTCTCCCCAATGCACCGTCTGCAACAGGAGCAACCTGCGTTTGTATCTCTCTGAAAATTCTCATTGCTTGAGTCTGTGCATTGTGGAACTGCTCAGCATACGCATTATCACCCTTAACCGACTTCTTGGAACTTTTTGCCTTCCTTACAACTGTCTCTGCTTCAATAAGAAATGTGCCTAACTGTTCAGCAGGCGTTAATTCGACAGGTTTTGCAATTTTTTTCTTCTTTGGCATCATTGCTCCCTACCAATTGGAGTAACGCCAAATTAGCTTTCCGCCTTCTTTTTCTGGCTCCTTTATGCGACGTAGTTTTTTCTCTTTTACGAGCCTAATCAACTGCGGACTTAGTTCTTCCGCACGATGATACCAATTGCGCGCTTCTAGTGCCTCTTTGATTTCACCAATTGTCCTCTTTTGGTTGAAAAAACCATCTTCGATAAGAGCTTCAATACGCCCCTTTGAACCTTTTAGTGAAGGTTTTTTCTCCTGTATTGGTGTTTTCGCATCTTTGGGAGTGTCTATAATTTTTTCTGCTGTAAAGTCTGGGATTTCATCTGCCTTTAGAAGAGTCTCTAAAACAACCTGGAAAGCAATGGCTTTCAAGGATTCGTCTGATAACTTGGACACAGACTCTTGGGCAATTTCAATTTTCTTTTGGAGGTTTTCAACAATGGAAACAGGTTTTTTACTCATGCCGCGAACCCCTTTCTTGAGGAGAGGGTAGTACTATTCCATGAACGATTTTCTAAGTATAGCATAATCTTGTTCATTGTTTGCTTAGACAACGATGTTCCTCATGATGAAACAACTGGCAAAACTCTCACACAAACTCAGTCCGCTTCGAGCGGACTTCGTAAAAATAGCACGGGTGATTCATCCCCGCGCGGGCAAACAGCGTAGCACAACGCCCCTCGAAACCGAAAATTGATATATTGCAAAACACAACAAAAACTGATATATTGCATTCAATATGTCATTCGATCCAACATATCCTCACAGGCTTGCGCCGCTCCCGCCCCAAAAAGTCATTGCAAACACCGATTTTGGCGATCTGCTTATCAAGGCGCGCGTGGAATTGGCGGAGTTGAAGGGCGCGTGCGGACAAATTCCGAATCCGCTGCTGCTCATGTCCCCCGCTATTATCCGCGAGTCGGTTGCCAGTTCCAACATTGAAAATATCAACACCACTCTTGCAGATGTGCTTCAATGGCAATTATTTCCCGAAGCGGAACAACGTCAGCCCGATAAGGAAGTATTACGCTATCGTGAAGCCATGCATTGGGGCTTTGAAAATGTGAAGAAATACACCCTGTCTTCACGGCTCATCACAGGGATTCAGTCGCGATTAATGCCCGATGGCAATGGTCAATACCGCCGCGAACAAAATCAGATTGCCAATCTTGCCAGTCGTGAGAGTCTATATACTCCTCCTATCGCAAGCGATATTCCCAACCTCATTGGGAATTGGGAAAATTACGCCAATACCCTGGACGAATCGCTTGACCCGTTAATCCGTGTCATCATTTCTCATTATCAATTTGAAGCCATTCATCCATTCCGTGATGGAAACGGCAGGACGGGGCGCATTCTGATGATTTTGCACCTCATTCAATATGGCTTGCTTCAATTTCCAGTTCTATACATTAGCGGATACATTAATCAGCGCCGCTCGAATTATTATCAACACCTTCTGGCTGTGACAAAAGAACAAAATTGGCATGGGTTTATTGAGTACATGCTTGAAGGCTTTTATAAAAAAGCGATGGAAACACGCAACGATTTGAAAAAGATAATCAATCTTTTTGAGCAAATCAAGGAACAAATCAGGTCAGAAAACAAAAAGATATACAGCAGCGACCTGGTCGAAGCCCTGTTTACCTACCCCATCATCACGCCGACAAAACTTGCCGCCGAGTTGAACATGCACTACACGACAACCAGCAGATATTTGACTCAATTGGCGGAAATGGAAATATTGAAAGACACCAAATTTGGAAAACATCATCTTTTTGCGAATCATAAATTGCTGAAAATATTAAGCAAGCCAGCATAACCCGCGCGGGCAAACAGCGTAGCACAAAGCCTCTCGAAACAGCGACCAACCTCCATTTAAGAATGAAGCGGGTTTTCATCTTCCTTAAACCTTCGCGGTTAAAAATTCATCCTTCATTATTCCTCATTCCTCATTCCTCATTCCTCATTCCTCATTCCTCATTCATCCTTCCCTCACTCTCTGATACAATACGCCCCACTACTCTCCAATCTCTAATCATCTAATCTCTATGTCCAACGAAACCACCCAAGTCATCTACTCCATGAACAAGGTCGGGAAAGTCGTCCCCCCCAACAAACAAATCCTGCGCGACATCTCGCTCGGCTTTTACTACGGCGCCAAAATTGGCGTGCTGGGCTTAAACGGCGCGGGCAAATCCACGTTACTGCGCATCATGGCAGGCGTGGACAAAGACTACATCGGCGAAATTTCGCAATCCAAAGGCTACACCGTCGGTCTGCTCGAACAGGAGCCAAAACTCGATGAAACAAAAACAGTCATCGAGGTAGTCAAAGAAGCGGTTGCCCCCATTGTAGAACTGCTCGCGCGCTTCGATGAGGTCAACGCCAAATTTGCCGAACCCGACGCCGACTTCGACGCCCTCGTTGCCGAGCAAGCCAAACTGCAAGAACAACTCGACAAACACGACGCTTGGAATCTTGACCATCGCCTCGAACTCGCCATGGACGCCTTGCGCTGCCCGCCGCCCGATACGCCCATCAAAGTTTGCTCAGGCGGAGAAAAGCGCCGCGTCGCCCTCACCCGCCTCCTGCTCACCGAACCCGACATTTTATTGCTAGACGAACCCACCAACCACCTCGACGCCGAATCGGTGGCGTGGCTCGAACATCACCTGCGCGACTACAAAGGCACCGTCATCGCCGTCACCCACGACCGTTACTTTTTAGATAACGTCGCAGGTTGGATTCTCGAACTCGACCGCGGCTACGGCATTCCATGGAAAGGCAACTACTCTTCATGGCTTGAACAAAAACAAGAGCGCATTCGCCTTGAAGAAAAATCCGAAAGCAAAAGACAAAAAACCCTCGAACGCGAACTCGAATGGATTCGCATGTCGCCCAAAGCGCGTCAATCCAAAGGGCAAGCCCGTATCAACGCGTATGAAAAATTACTGGCGCAAGAAGCCGAAGCCCGCCGCGAAGATTTGGAAATTTACATCCCGCCTGGTCCGCGCCTCGGCGACGTAGTTTTTGAATTTGACAAAGTGACTAAATCCTACGGCGACCGCCTCATTCTCGACGAGTTTACCGCTTCTGTTCCCCCGGGCTCCATCGTCGGGATAATTGGTCCGAACGGCGCAGGCAAGACCACATTGCTAAAAATGATTACGGGCAAAGAAAAACCCGACAGCGGCACGATAAAAATTGGCGAGACGGTCAAACTCGCCTACGCCGACCAAACCCGCACACTCGACCCCGAAAAGACGGTTTACGAAGAAATTTCGCAAGGCGCCGACTTCCTCGAACTTGGAAAAAGAAAAGTGAACGCCCGCGCCTACTGCGCCTCGTTTAATTTTCAAGGCTCCGACCAGCAAAAGAAAGTCGGCGTGCTATCAGGCGGCGAGCGCAACCGCGTGCATTTAGCCAAAACCCTCACCGAAGGCGCAAACGTGATTCTCCTCGACGAACCCACCAACGACCTCGACGTCAACACCCTGCGCGCCCTCGAAGAAGCCCTCGAAGAATTTGCAGGTTGCGCGCTCGTCGTCTCCCACGATAGATGGTTCTTAGACCGCATCTGCACCCACATCATCGCCTTTGAAGGCGACTCGGTCGCCAAGATGTATATCGGCAATTGGTCCGATTACGAAACGATGATGAGAGAAAAGTTCGGCAAAGACCTCACCCCGCATCGGGTGAAGTACCGGACACTGAAGAGATAAACAAAACGTCCCGAAGGCTGTGAACCTTCGGGACGTTATTCAATAGAAAGCGGCAATTGTTTTCATAAAAGCAGATATACTTTTATGCGGAGGCTTTCATGAAAACCATCTTTGTTTTTCTCTGCACTGCAATTGTGTTGGCAAGTTGTTCCACCCCGCCCGCGCCGACAAACATCCCGCAAACTAGACCTACTCTCACAGACCCGTCTCAACCGATTGAAGTTCAAACAGGCGAGACGTTTAACATCGTCATCGAATCAAACCCAACCACAGGTTATCACTGGGAAATTATAGGCGAATTAAGTAATATTGAATTTGTTTCAAAAGATTATCAAGCTGACGAACCAGTCGCCACTGGGTCTGGCGGCATAGATATATGGACGTTTAAAGCAGTTTCTAGCGGCGAGGCGCAAATCGCCTTGGGGTACTTTCCGCCCGATATGAACGCTACAGAACCAGACCAAATCGTCACCTTTTCTATTATCGTTAAATAATCAAAGAGACTGTCGCTTGGGCGGCGGCAGTCTCTTCTTATCGCATCTAAGGCGTTTCATCTATCTATTTCAAATTGACGATACGCCGCCCAACCGCTCCAATTTCCAGCAGAGTCTTGCGCCCTCACACGCCAATAATAAACGCCATCGGCTAAAGCGGATAACGGGCGAGAAGAAGCGCGAAGCCTATAAGTTGTGGGGCTAGAAAAATCTGCGCTTGCAGAAACTTGCGCTTCATACAGAACCGCATTAGGCACGCGCGCCCAACGTAAAATCGGAGCGCGTCTTAAGACCGCGCCATCCATCGGAGAAGTTAACGTTGGTATAGGCGGCGGGGTCGTATCAATTGTAAGCGTTTGAACCAAACTCGCTTTGCCCGGCTGCAATAACGTATTCAAGGCTCTTACGCGCCAATAATATACGCCGTCTGGCAATGCCGCAATAGGCGTATAGAATAGCGTCGAAACCGAGTCGGTTAAGATGATATTGGTAAATTCTTTATCTGACGCAACCGTAATTTCATACTCTACCGCCCCATTCACCGCAAACCATGTTAATGTGGGCGTAGCGTCGTTGGTCAACAATCGAAACATCGTGCGCGGCGCTTTAGGGGCAGAAAGCAAAGGCGGAATTGTCGCAGTGGGAGTTAATGTAACCGTTGGCGTTGCGGTCGGCTCCGCCGTAAATATAGTATCAGCGACATACAAAGGTCCCGCCGTTCCCGCCCCGCCATACAAACATGCCCCATGGCTCGCAAAACCGGAAGAATCTAACGTTGTTCCATTACAAGGTCCGGCGGGTCCTTCGTCAAAATGATAAAGACCGACTGTATAAGCGTCAGCCGTAAAAGGAGTCGTTGGGCGAGTAAAGTTGCCAGTGTACCGAACGATATTTGAAATACGCACCTCGTCTAATAAACCATTAAACGAGGGATAATTCACAGAGTCATAATCATGCTTTTCAGCGCCAAATACAAGAAATGGGTCGCTTTGTGAGTACGACGTAGAACGTCCATTGCGATAACTAATATCGCCTGTAGGACCTATGGCGCTGGCTTGCAATACGCCATCTAAAAATATTTGCATCAAACCGCTAGATTGCGTTCTCGTAACGGCAACATGCTGCCAAGTCGCGTTTGTAATGCCAGCCGCGCTACAAATGCTTTGACTGGTCGTCGCATTGGCTACGCCAAAGGCAATTTTTCCGCCATATAAAGAAATTCCAAAATCGCCATAATCTCCAGCGCCAAATATATCGCGGTCAATAATCGTATTCCCGCTTGTCCAAGCGTCTCCGCCTGTAGCGCAAGTTCCGCTTGTATTGTCTCCCAAGTTTGCTTTTATCCAAAATTCAATTGTAAAATCCCCGCCCACATCAACAGAAGTTTCAGGAGCGTCCAAGTTAATCTTAACGCGGTCAATCTGGTCAACGCCATGCCCATAAAATCGTAGCGCGTACCCCGCCTCTCCGCCCGACTGCAAATGCCCTAACGCTCTCGACGGAACAGATAACATAAAAAGATATAAAGTTAACAAGAAAAGATAAGTCAATTTACGCATACTTACAACCTACCAAATAAATTTATTATTTTTAGCATAACCCTAAAAATTTCAAGTTAACAAAAATTAAAAAAATTCCAACAATTTTGGAAGCCATGCACTTAAGCGAAACTCACTCTTCGGTACTATTTTACCTACCAAGTCGTTTTCTCCCGTAACAAACCATAACCTTTATTGTTCTTAAAATAAACAAACGCCGAGCCTAAGACAAAGGAGGAAACTATGCGTCGCCTTACCCTGCTAATTGGGTTAATTTCCGCCCTCACGCTGGGGTGTAACTTGGGAACAACTGCGCCTCAACCTACCCCTGAGCCTGTTTCTACCGCCTCAGCCACGCTTACGCCCATACCCACTTTTACCCTCACGCCCACCCCAGTGGAAATTTTGGCGCAAGTGACGGCGGAATTAATTAATTGCCGTTCAGGTCCTGGCGCCGTGTTTGACACGCTCTCAGAAATTCAACAAGGCAAAACCTTGCGCGCCGTTGGCAGAAATGAATCTATCTCTTGGCTCTACGTGCGCGACCCCGGCAACCCCGGCGCATTCTGCTGGGTTTCCACAGAAGTGATTCAAGTCAGCGGCGAAGCGAATATCTTACCCATCGTTCAACCTACCGCCGCCAAAATCACCGATGTATCATTGCGCGTGGAGCCAAATCGAATTGACGTCAATTGCAGCCAATTCCCGCAAACCGTTTTCTTTGAAGCCCTAGTCACCGCCAATGGACCCACGTTGCTCACATGGAAATGGGAACTCAGCAACGGCGCCGTTTCAGACGTCGGCACATTGATTTTTGAAAGCGCCGGCACGCAAGCCATTAATGAATTTTATCAAGTCAATTCCGCAAACGATTATTGGGTAAAAATACATATACTCACCCCTAATGCCGTCACCGAACAAGCGAGTTTTCGCGTAAGTTGCACGCCGTAATTCAATTTATCTTGCGCGTGCAAACCGATAAAAAACTTGCCCCAAAATTAATTTTGAGGCAAGTGGTCTTTCTTCCGCTTTTATTTCTTAAACTCCGCCACCAATTCTTGCAACACTTTCTTTGCGTCGCCGAATAACATCTTCGTATTCGGCTGATAAAACAACGGATTTTCAATGCCTGCAAACCCCGCCGCCATCGAACGCTTCATCACGATAACGGTCTTGGCTTTATCCACATCAATAATGGGCATTCCATAAATCGGGCTAGATTTATCGGTGCGCGCCGCAGGGTTCACCACGTCGTTCGCGCCGATAATGATACACACATCTACCGTATCCATCGTTGGGTTAATCGTTTCCATCTCAAGCAATTGGTCATACGAAACGTTCGCTTCTGCCAGCAATACATTCATGTGACCCGGCATCCGCCCAGCCACTGGATGAATGGCAAACTCAACGGCAATCCCTCTTTTCTCTAGTTCATCGCTCAACTCACGCACAGCATGTTGAGCCTGCGCCACCGCCATCCCATAGCCAGGCACAATCACCACTCTATCCGCTTGTTCTAAGACAAATTTTGCGTCTTCAATGCCAATGCGGCTGATGGGACGCGCTTCCGCCAAACTGTTCGCATCCACCTGACTAGACCCCACCGCGCCAAACAACACATTCGTAAACGAACGATTCATGGCTTGGCTCATAATAATCGAAAGGATAAAGCCCGAAGCCCCGTCTAACGCGCCGGCAATAATAAGCACTTTGTTATTAATGGCAAAGCCCGTCGCCGCGGCGGCTAACCCCGCGTATGAGTTCATCAACGAAATCACAACGGGCATATCCGCTCCGCCAATAGGCATAACGATAAAAACGCCAATCAACAGCGCCAAACCAATCATCACATAAAAGACGACGGTCTGATAAGGAAAGAAAATCAAGTAAATAAACATGCCCACCGCCGTAAAAAACAGCGTGACATTAATAAAATTTTGTCCTTTATATGTAATGGGCGCGCTTTTGATAATCTCGCTTAATTTTCCAAACGCCATCAAACTCCCCGTCACCGTCAGCGCGCCAAACAACACCTCAAACCCAATCGCGCTCATTAAGCCCGTCGTCAATTCTTGATGATAAACGCCCTTTTCAATATATTCATTCACGCCCACCAACACAGCCGCCAGCGCCCCAAACGCATGAGATAACGCAATCCGTTGCGGCATGGCTGTCATGGGCATAAAAATCGCCATTGCCGCGCCAATGGCAGAGCCTATTGCCACGCCTGTAATAATCCATTCCCATGTGACAATATGCCCGCTCACCAGCGTGCCAATAATCGCCAGCAACATCCCAATTTCGGCAAAGTGCATTCCGCGCCGCGCCGACTCAGGATGCGATAGCCCTTTAAGACCTAAAATAAATAAAACAGAAGCAATTAAGTAAACGACTTCAGTCAAATAATTCATGATGACTTCTTCTCTTTTTTCTTAAACATCTTCAACATACGTTCGGTAATCATAAAGCCGCCCACCACGTTAATCGTCGCCGCGGTGACGGCAATAAACCCAAGAATCTGCGCGGTGCGATGGTCGCTGCCGGCGGCAACGAGCGAACCCACAAGCGAAATCCCCGATATCGCGTTTGTGGCAGACATCAACGGCGTATGAAGCGTGGGCGTTACCTTGCGAATAATTTCAAAGCCCACAAATCCGCCTAAAACCAGAATATAAATCAATTCAATTTGCATGGGGTCTCCTTATTTTTTCGCAGACGCAAAAGTTGGATGAACGATTTTCCCCGCATGAGTAATTAAACAATGTTGGATAATCTCGTCGTCTAATTTCAATTCAAATTGTTTTGTGTCTTTATTCCAAAATTCGTCCAACAAATTAAATAAATTATTGGAATACATTTGACTGGCGTTCAAAGCGACTTTGGCGGGCATATTCTTAACGCCGATGATTTTCACGCCGTTTCTTTCTACGGTTTTACCTGCTTCTGCCCCCTCCACATTCCCTCCGCTTTCAACAGCCAAATCCACAATCACCGAGCCGGGCTTCATGGCGGCTATCATATCTTTGGTGACGATGAGCGGCGCTTTTCTTCCAAACAATTGCGCTGTGGTAATCACCACATCGGCTTGAGCGCAATATTGTTTCATCATTTCGCGTTGTTTATTAAGTTGTTCTTTCGTTAATTCTTTAGCGTAACCTTGCGCGGTTTGACCTGTTTCCCCCAAATCTATTTCTACAAATTTTGCCCCAAGCGATAGCACGTCGTTCTTTGCGACAGGGCGCGTATCAAACGCATCCACTTTTGCGCCGAGTCGTTTGGCGGTGGCAATGGCTTGCAAACCCGCTACGCCGGCGCCAATGACAAACACTTTACATGGCTGTATCGTGCCGGCTGGCGTCATCATCATCGGGAATATTTTTTGAATCTGCTCCGCCGCAGTAATCACCGCCGCATAGCCCGCCAAACTGGCTTGCGAGCTTAATGCGTCCATTTTTTGCGCGCGCGTCGAGCGCGGAATCATTTCCATTGAAATCGCCGAAATGCTTTTCTTCGCCAACTCTTCAATTATTTTTTTTTCGTTGAAAGGGTCTAAAAAACTAATATGAACCGCGTTCTTTTTTAATAAACTTAAATCTTTCATTTCGGGTTTACGAATACGCAAAAGAATATCGCCAGCGGCGAAAAGTTTTTTGCGATTCCGTTCCACCATTGCCCCCGCCTTTTTATACTCTTCATCGCCGATGCCTAGCGTTTCGCCTAAGCCAGACTCTACAAAAACCTTTGCCCCTTTCTTAACAAACTTTTCCGCCACGTTGGGCAAGATTGGCACGCGCAGTTCAATAGCAGAATTCTCTTTGGGGATAACGATATTCATACATGTTCCTGTCGGTTGGATTTTGCGAGCAGTAGTCTAACCCTGCTGAAATTTTGTAGCACAAGGCAGTATTTTATCAGAAATGGAATTTTTTGCCCGCGCCCCCACAATGCCAGAAAATTGCTCTGTTGCAAATCAGATTGTCATCAACACAATCGCAATTAATGCCGAAAGCACTCCAATCCATTGGTTGCGGGTGAGCCGCTCTTTGAGGAAGACCCATGCTAATAAAACAGTAGAGCCCGGATACAACGAACTCAAAACTGAAGCCACGTCTAGCCTGCCTGCCTGACCCGCTAAAATAAAAAAGCCATTGCCTGTTAGGTCTAACACGCCGTTTAGCCCAATCACCGGAAACGACGAAAGGTCGGTAATTCGAAATGAGATTTTTTTAACGAGCATGTAAAAAAACAAAAATAAAACGCTTGCTATGCGCGAGGCGACCATTGTCCAAAACAATGCGCCATCGCTGGTGGCTTGGTGCATGACGATAAAGTATAAGCCAAATCCAATGCCGGCGAGCAGAGGCAACTTCAAGTCCGAAAGATGCGACAAAATATCTTTCACCCCGTTCTCGCTTTGAGAAACCATCCACATCGCAAATAAGGCAAAGCCGAATCCAATCAAAGTTAAAAATTCAGGCAACCCTTCGGTGATGAGACCGATTAACACGGGCAAGGTTGCCGCCAACACCGCCGAAACGGGCGCGGCAACGCTCATTGTGCCTTGCGCCATTGCATAGTAAAGAAACGTTAAACCAATTACGCCGAAGAACCCCGCCAACATGGCATACAACCAACTTTGGAGCGAGGGCAACGCTTCGTTGCTAACAAGGGCGGCAATGAAAACCGAAAGGAGACCGACAATGGAAGCGTAAAAAACCGCTGGCGCTGCGCCCACTTTGCGTGCGGCAAGCCCGCCTGTAAAATCGCCTGCTCCCCAAGTAAATGCAGATAAAAGACCGTAGATGATGGATAACAAAATGTATTTTCCTTTTTTGGTTATTTTTGGTATTAGACCGCCACCGCCCAGCCGTCGGCGGTCTATTGTCTGCGGTCTGCGGTCGGTTTTGCTCTTGCCAACACTTTTTGCGCGTGTTTCAACAAAGGCATATCAATCATTTTTCCATCTAAGGAATACGCGCCTCTGCCTTCTTTTTGACTTGCTTCAAACGTTTCGACAATTCTTTTAGCGTACGCAATTTCTTCTTCAGATGGCGTGAATGCTTTTTGCACAATGGATACTTGAATCGGATGAATGATTTGCTTTCCGCTAAAGCCCAATTGCGCGCCAAATTCCGCTTCGCGTTTTAAGTTCTCTTCGTCCTTATAATCAATGGTGACGATATCAATCGCTTGCAAATCATTGGCGGCACAAGCCACAATCACGGCTTGACGAGCATACAACAATTCAACCGCTTCTTTTGTGCGTTTCGCTCCAATCGAAGCGGCAAAGTCCTCTCCGCCGAAAATTATCGCATCCAAACGCGGGTGTGACGCAATTTCTTTGAGATTCAAAATTCCTTTGGCGGTTTCAACGCCTATCAAAATGCGAATCGAATTCACTTTCCAACCATATTTCAATTCGGCTTCTTCGATAATTTTGCTCGCCCATTCAACCTGCTCATACGATTCGACTTTCGGAATCACAATGCCGTCTGGGTGATATGGCAAGACGGCTTCAATATCGTCTTTCTCCCACCCTGAACCAACGGAATTAATCCGCGCCAGTTTTTCGCTTTCGCCAAAGTCTAATTCTTGCAAAGCCTTTGCAATGGTTTGGCGCGCTTCGGCTTTTTTATTAACCGCCGCGCCGTCTTCCATATCCATACATATCGAATCGACGCCAAGCGTGATGGCTTTGGTAATCATCTTCCAGTTGTCGCCTGGCATGTATAAAATGGCTCTTCGTGAACGCATAAAACCTCTTAGTCAAAAGTTGCAAGTCACAGGTTGCAAGTCATTGACCTTCGACTTTTGACCTATAACTCTTTTCTCAAAAACATCGCCGTTCGTTCAAACTCAACCACAACCGTTCCTTTTTGATTTTTTCCAACACACTTAATTTTTATAATCCCTGCATTGGGTCTTGATTTTGATTCTCGTTTTTCTATAATTTCGCTTTCCGCATAAATCGTGTCGCCATGAAACACAGGGTGCGGGTGCGTAATTTTATCGTATCCTAAATTTGCAATAATTGTGCCGTCGGTTAAATCTGCAACCGATAGCCCAACCACCAAACCAAACGTAAAAATTCCGTTTACAATTCGCGTTCCAAATTCGGTTTTAGACGCAAAATCTTCGTTGATATGAAGCGGCTGTGAATTCATTGTCAAAGATGAAAATAAAACATTATCCATTTCCGTCACAGTCCGCCCGCCGTGTTGAAACTTCATGCCCACTTCAAGTTCGTCAAAAAATTTTCCAGCCATTTAATTCTCCATCTCAATCAAAATTTGTTCGCGCTCCACCGTATCGCCCGGCGAGGCAAACACCGACTTCACTTTTCCGTCCATCAACGCTTGGATTTTAATTTCCATCTTCATCGCTTCCATCGTCAACAACGTTTGACCTTTTTTGACTTCATCTCCTTCTTTGACGTTCACGCTTCTCACTTGACCCGGCATGGGCGCTGTTAAACCTCCAGCATGGTCATGGCGTACGCCTTGTTTCGCGCCCGATGTTTTCGTGAGCAAAATTGTTTTGCCATTCATCGTCACCCATCTTTTTGCGCCATCCGATGAAACATAAACAACGACTCGCTTGTTATCAATCAATAATTCCATTTTATTATTTTGCAAATCAACGCGAATGACTTTGATAAAGATATTTTTATCATCAAGCGCGGCGACATAACCATCAGTTGATGGATTTATTTCAATGGTTTGGGTGTTGAATGTTGTTTTCAATTTTTATCCAAATCCTAAAACTCGAATGATAGCGACGCCCCACATCGCAATAACGGTTAATACAAGTTCAAAATCTCGGCGCATTAACCCTGCCAACGCGCTTGCCCATGAATGATACGCTAAATATGGAGATAAAAATGGCGATGCGGACATAGCAAAATCTTCTCGAAGGTCGCGGATTGAGAGCGCCGCCAATACCACTCCAATTGGAATTCCCCAGGGCCACAAACTGGCATTCCAAAAAGAAATCAGTAAATCCTCTTGCCTATCTTGTAACCAGTTACCAAAAACAAAAAATGAAAGCGCCGTTGCAATCGTCACTGGCGCAAAGGTGTAAATGACTTTCTTTACCCCTCCTTGCTTCCATGCTTGCGCGAGCCAAAACAAAATCATAACAAAACCCATTTGTGGTTTGATAAGCGCAAAAAATAAACCTATCGGCGCGGGCAACGTAAAGCCAATTAACACAAAAATATCCACATTCAACATTCGTAACCCATACACAACTGGCGGTGAAAGCAAGAAAGCAGTTAATGCAACGCGGCTGGCTTGAAGACGATAAGCAGTCCAAGCATAGATACAAGCCGAAAATATAAAAAACAAAATGCCACTCACATGTTCAGAAAACAGAGCCAGTGGAAGTAATAAGAAGGCTGTCCATGGGGCATTTCTAAAAGTTGGCACGCTATATGGGCTTTTCCCATCCATGATTGCACGCGCCGCTGGATAAAATGTTTCTTTCCAATCAATACCAATAGAGTCCCAAATTTTCCCAACGCCTAAAAACACAAAGACAAAAAGTAATAAAAAAAGCGCAGTCAGTATAATATTTTTGTTTTTTTGCATCAATTAATTCCTAAAACTATTTATCTTCTTCCATGGATTAAACGGGTCAGTTTCAGTGGCGATTGCAGATTGTGGTTTTGCTCCAGCAAAAACTAAATCCGCAAGGGAAGCGGCGAGTAAAGATTCGATTTCAGGCTCGGCAGGTTTCCATTCATTGAAATTTTTTTCTACCCATCTTGTAGAGACTTTTCCTTTTTCAAAATCTTCATGACTCAAAACCGCCTGCATATAATCAATATTCGTCGCCACGCCATGCACAATAAAATCTTTCAATGCGTTTTGCATTTTCTGAATTGCAGATTCCCGATTTTCAGCATAGACAATTAACTTTGCCAGCAAAGGGTCGTAAAAATGGGTCACTTCATCGCCTTTTGCGAATCCAGAATCAACGCGAATACCGGGACCATGTGGTTCGATGAATTGCAGTAACTTGCCTGTGCTGGGTAAAAACCCATTAGACGGGTCTTCGGCATAAATACGACATTCAATGGCATGACCTCTCTGCATAAAATCATCTTGCTTGAACGGGAATTTTTCGCCCGCCGCAATGCGGATTTGCCATTGAACCAAATCAATGCCTGTGACGAATTCAGTGACAGGATGTTCGACTTGCAATCTTGTATTCATTTCAAGAAAATAATATTCGGAAGTTTTTGGGTCGAAAATAAATTCAATCGTGCCAGCATTGTAATAATTAACTGCCTTTGCGGCTCTCACTGCGGCTTCACCCATTCGATTTCTAATTTCTGGAGTCAATAATGGCGAAGGCGATTCTTCAATAATTTTTTGATGCCTGCGTTGCACAGAACATTCTCTTTCAAATAAATGAATCAAATTGCCATGTGTATCGCCAAAGACTTGAATTTCAATATGATGTCCATCGGCGATATATTTTTCAATTAATAGCCTTTCATCGCCAAATGAGTTTAATGCTTCGCGCTTGGCGGCTTGAATGGCTTCGCTTAGTTCGTTTTCTTCATTTACAACGCGCATTCCTTTTCCGCCGCCGCCCGCCGCCGCTTTGACCAAAACAGGGTAGCCAATTTCCTTTGCGGCTTTACTAAAATCTTTTTCGCTTTCTAGCCCTTCAAAACCCGGCACAGTTGGCACGCCTGCTTTTTTCATTAAGATTTTTGATTCGGCTTTATCGCCCATCGCGCGAATCGAATCGCTTGAAGGACCGATAAATGTCAAATTCGCCGATTCAACTTTCCCTGCGAATGAAGCGTTTTCGGATAAAAATCCATAGCCGGGGTGTATTGCATTCGCTCCTGTTTGAATCGCGGCGTTGATTAATTTATCAATATTTAGATATGATTCTTTTGAGACGGAGTCGCCAAGATAAAACGCCTCATCCGCCGCTTGCACATGCTGACTGTTTTTATCGGCATCGGAATACACCGCGACCGTTTTTATGCCCAGTTCTTTGCAAGCGCGCACGATTCGAATTGCGATTTCTCCACGATTTGCAATTAATATTTTGGTAAAAGAAGGAGTGTTTTTCATTGAAGAATGATGAGTGAAACGTGATTTTTGAAAAATGAAGAGTGAAACATAAATTAATTAAAAGGGATATTGTTGAGAATATCAATTGTATAATCGGCTTTTTCTTCTTTTAGAGATAATGTTTTGCCACGTTGTTGAGGAACCATTGTCAATAAAAGTTTAATGATTTGAGTTAAGAAATTTATTCTATGATTCACAACTTCTTCTTTCAAAACATGGTGGAGTTTATAATACTGTGCGCGTGATTTACCTGTGTGATGAGAATATCCTTCTGCTAGATTTGCACTAATTGAACCAAGCGCACGATGCAACTGGTCTGCAATTCCTAATGTTCGTTTATCTTTCATCAATTCAGTTACATCATGCCAACCTATTTCTGTTGCAAATAAAGCCAACCGATACGCCTCCATTTTCCATAAAGAATCATTTTTTATTGCAGAGGGTAAACTCTCAACCCAGTCATTAAAATTCATCAATGCCTCTCACGTTTCACTTTTTACTGTTCACTTAAGCGTTTCAATAATTCTTTTTCGCGTTCTTTACTCAAGCCTGCTTTCATTTCATAATCATTTGGAAGTTCGTTTATCCATGCGAGCGTATCTTTGATGGTGGTTGAGATAGGAGAAAATTTGAGACCCGCATTGATGGCTTTAGAAATATCTATTTTTGAAAAACCAACATCTTCGCCGACATCTGGGAGATAAGCGGGCAAATCGCTCCATGGGGCGATATGATTTTGAAGGATGAAATCTAAATTTGCCCATTTGAATTTTGCATCGCTGCCGCTGACGAGTTTACAAGTATCAAGCAGTAAGCCAAAGGAAAGCGGGGTATCGGGTCCCGTAGCGTTGAAAACGCCAGAAACGTCGTTTTCAATTAATGTGAGGATAAAATCGGCAAGGTCGCGCACGTCAATCAGTTGAGTTAATGCTTCGGGTCTATCGGGGGCGAGAATTTCTCCGCCTTGCGCAACTCGCTTAACCCAGTATGTGAAGCGGTCAGTTGGGTCATGCGGACCAACAATGAGACCAGGACGAATTATTAAAGAATTGATTCCATATACATTTTGCACAACATTTTCACATAAGGCTTTTAATGCGCCGTATGTTTCGCCTGTAATTTCTTCCACGCTTTCATCTTCCAGTTTGGCGACGGGGTCGCTTTCGTTGATTCCAATTTTGGCAAAGTTAGCATAGACGGAAATACTAGAGACAAAAACATATTTTTCCACTTTTTCTTTTAACGCTTCGGCGGATAATTTGACAATGCGCGGGACATAGCCGCAAGTGTCAATGACTGCATCCCACTGACCTTCCAGTTGGTTTAAGTCTTTTTCTCTATCTCCTCTGATGGTTTTTACTTTTCTAAATAAATTAGGATTGGTTTTGCCGCGATTAAACAAAGTGACTTCATGTCCGCGCGCACGGGCAGAATTGACTAAGTGCCTGCCTAAAAATCTTGTGCCGCCGAGGATGAGGAGTTTCATAGGAGTCCTTTGGGTGTGGGGTGGTGAGGGGTTTAGTAATTGGAGGGTTGGAGGATTAGAGGATTGGAGGTTTGTTATTTTTTGATGCGGGTTAGTGTGGCTTCGACGGCTTTTGCTTCTTGACCTTCGGGGGTGATGTTGTAAGCGGAGACAATTAAGTGATTTGCGTCTATCAATTTTACTTCGGTGCGCCAACTCCAGTCGGGTCCGTCGTTAGGGTCGGGGTAATTGCCGAGAACTTGGAAGCCGTTTTCAATTTCAGCGCCTGTGCAAAACATGATGCTATCGTTGGTATGAAACGAATCTACCCAACTGGCTTCAAATTGATTGGCATTTGTATTGAATCCAAACGTAAACATACCGTGTTGCGCTTCGCCCTGAATGGAAGATTGGTATAAAAACAAAGCAAATCTTCCATCTAAGATGATTTGAACGCTTCCAACAATGGGCGCATTGTTGGCAAGGTTATCTGGTTCGAACCAGAGTTTGGATGCGCCCGTCCAGTTGCCAGCGAGTTGGGCAAGAAAGTGATGAGGGGTTGAGGGTTTGTGAGGCATATTTTTTACATCCTGAAAACGCCAAAACTTCTTTCTTCAACGGGCGAATTCAAAACAACAGATAAAGCCAAGCCTAACACTTGACGCGAATCGGCAGGGTCAATTACGCCGTCATCCCATAAACGGGCAGTGGAATGATATGGACTGCCTTCGCGTTCGTATTTTTCTAACAACGGGCGTTTGAATTCTTCTTGTTCTTCTTTTGTGAGCAAGGGTTTGCCTTCGCGGGCAAGTTGGTCTTGTTTAATGGTGAGTAAAACATTGGCGGCTTGTTCGCCCCCCATGACGGAAATTCTGGCGTTGGGCCACATCCATAAAAAGCGCGAGCCGTAAGCCCGCCCTGCCATTGCATAATTGCCGGCGCCAAACGACCCGCCGATGACTAAGGTTAGTTTTGGAACGCGGGTGGTGGCGACGGCATGAACCATCTTTGCGCCGTCTTTGGCGATTCCGCCTGTTTCATATTCTTTACCAACCATGAAGCCTGTGATGTTTTGTAAAAATATTAGTGGAATTCCGCGCTGGTCGCATAATTCAATGAAGTGCGTGCCTTTCAATGCCGATTCGCTGAATAAGACTCCGTTGTTTGCAATGATGCCAACTGGATAACCATGTATGCGAGCAAATCCGCAGACCAATGTTGTGCCATAACGCGCTTTGAACTCGCGGAATTTACTTCCATCCACAATGCGCGCAATGACCTCGCGGACGTCAAACGATTCTTTGGAATTGCGCGGCAGGACTCCGTACAATTCGTCGGGCGAGTATAAAGGCTCCTCTGGAGGAGCAACTTCCACCGAAGAAAGATGCGTGTGAACGTGTCCGCGTGGGAGGGTTTCAACAATGCTTCTTAAAATTTCGATGGCATGGTCGTCATCTTCTGCAAAATGGTCGGCGACTCCGCTTCTTCTCGTGTGGACATCTGCTCCGCCGAGTTCTTCAGCAGTGACATCCTCGCCAGTTGCGGCTTTGACGAGCGGCGGACCGCCAAGAAAAATTGTGCCAGCGCCTTTGACGATAATGGCTTCGTCGCTCATGGCAGGGACGTATGCTCCGCCCGCCGTGCATGAACCCATGACTGCGGCAATTTGCGGAATACGCTTGGCAGACATGCGCGCCTGATTATAAAAAATTCTGCCGAAGTGATGCGCGTCTGGGAAGACTTCGTCTTGAAAGGGTAAATTTGCGCCGCCTGAATCGACGAGATATAAACACGGTAAATGATTTTCTTCGGCGATTTGTTGCGCGCGTAAATGTTTTTTAACCGTGAGCGGAAAATACGAACCGCCTTTTACAGTGGCGTCGTTGGCAATAATCATCACTTCACGGTTGGCAACGCGCCCAATGCCCGTGACGATGCCCGCGCTGGGCGATTCGTTGTTATATAAATTGTAGGCGGCTAAGGTGGAGAGTTCGAGGAATGGAGAATTGACGTCTAACAAGCGTTCAATGCGGTCGCGCACAAATAGTTTGCCTTGCTCTTCGTGGCGTTTGCGATATTTTTCTCCACCGCCTTCGCGGACAGTTTTGAGTCTTTCTTTTAGTTCTTTCGCAAGCGCGCGATTATATTCGGCGTTGAGTTTGAATTCTGGAGATTGGGGGTTGATGGTGGAGGGGAGGGATTCCATGGTTGTAATTGGTAAATAGTAATTGAGGATTAGGGAATTGGAGACTAGAGATTGGTTGAGTCTAGCATAAATTAGTGGGTTGTGAAATGATTTGATTCGTTCTGGATAACCCGCAAGGACTTAAGCGCCTATGTTACTTACAACGACGTGAGCGGGTTGAGGAGAGAGTTAGCGCCCGCTAAGACATGATTTATAATCATCATAATGAACGGCTCTGTAGAACGGAGCCGTTTTTATCTTATGTTACGATTCGGCGCATGAAATTTGCAAAAATAATTATCCTTTTTATCTTCATCATCGCCTGCTCGCCACAAGTGACGATGACTCCAAGCATTTCAGTAACAAACACGCCATCACGACCGATTCCGACGCCGAGATATGATGTCACGGAGCAGAGTCAGGTTGAGGTCACAGAAGAGGCGACGGCGACACAGCGGGTAACTGTCACTGCGACGGAAGAGGTTAACGCGGGAGATTTATCTACCGAAACGCCGCTCTCCAATGAATGGATGAACGCGCCGATTTTGCCCGAACCCACTGAAAACATCCGCGCGATTTATGAATATGGTCAGACCTTAGGGAATAACCCGAATGCTTTTTCGGTTTTTGGAGATTGCCAAGCGCGCCCTGATGAATTTTTTGGTTTGTATGAAACGGATGAAAATTTAGTGAATCGTCTTTCGCCTGAATTACAAGAGACTGTGAGTCATTTTGCCGGTTCGTTCAATCGCGAAAGCCCCACCGCTCAAGACGGTACAACGCCCGGCGCGTTGTTGTGGACACAGTGGCACGGCGGCAGGTTTGGTTGCACATTTGCCGAAACCCCCGTAGATTGCGAATTGCGGATTCACAATCCATCGTTTGTGATTATTCAAATTGGTTCGCATTTTGAGTCGCGTAACACCGAATATTTACGAAGAATCATCGCGCAGTTGATTGATAAGGGCGTAGTTCCGATTTTGGCTACGAAAGCCGATAACCGTGAGTTAGACCATCGCATCAATCGGGATATGTATTTGCTTGCTCAAGAATTTGATTTGCCGTTGTGGAATTTTTGGGGGGCGCTTTCGGGTTTACCGAATCGCGGATTATACACACGCGATGACCGCCCGTTACAAGGCGATATTTATTTGATTGAAGAAGCGCAAGAGATTCAGCGGCTGACAGGTTTGGAAGCGTTAAATATTGTTTGGCGCTATGCAACAGATAATTAAAACGCAGGGGCAATACATGCCTCGCCCTTGCATTCAATATTTCAACTTTCAAACTTTCAACCTAAAACTTGTAACCCTCTACCCCTTAAGCGGCGGCGCGTCTTTATCATAGACAAACACTTGCACGTCCATACCGTCGTTATTCAACATATCAATCGCTGGTTGAAAGGTGGCGTCTTTAATTTTTTGCATATCCCCCGCAGGCGCATAAACGGAGAGCCGCGCTTCTTCGTCAGACATTTTCGCGGCTTTGACTTCGGCGCTGGCACAGGCGGCTTTGATTAGGTCTGTCATCTTTTTAATGGCGTCATCAATGGACATAAACGGCTCCTGTTTTTGAATTATACAACATCAACTTGCGTTCAACTTTGCAACTGTCACGCCTTCGCCGCCTTCGGTATGCCCGCCTTCTTCAAACGATTTGACATACGCATGTCCGCGCAGGGCATCGCGCACGGTTTGGCGTAATTTCCCTGTTCCCTTGCCGTGAATGATTCGCACAAACGGCAACCCCGAAAGATAGGCTTGTTCTAAATATCGTTCCAATTTATCTAAAGCGTCTTCGCTCATCAAGCCGCGTAAATCCACTTCCATGCCGGGAGAAGCGGTAACCCGTGATAAGGAGCGAGACGACGAGGTTTGCGTTTTCTCATGACTTGTGGCTTGTTTCTCTTGACTCGAATTTCTGATTAAATCCGATATCCTTGCCCGCACGCGAATCGTCCCGATTTGAACTTCCGCATCAGACTCGCTTATGGCTGTCACTACGCCTTCGGCATTCAGCGCGCTTACAGTTACTTTTTCGCCTAATTTTATTGAACCTTGACCATTGACGATAGGCCGCTGACCGCCGTCTGTCGTCTGCCGTCTTTCAATTGGTTGTGTTGTTTTATTTTCAATCTCTTCTATCTTTTCTTCAATAGATTTGATTGCAGTGAGCGGTTGTTGCGCTTTCTTTAATTGACTCTTCAATGAATCAATATTGCTTTTTAACACGGCGATTTCTAATTCGCCTTCGGCGCGGGCTTTGGCAAGCGTTTCGCGGCGCTCGTCTTCTATTTTTTCAAGCCGTTTTTCAAGTTCAAGCGTTTGCTTTTCAAGTTTGGCGCGGGCTTTTTCTAATTTTTCTCTTTCACGAGAAGTTCGGTTTCTTTCTTTACGAATATCGTCGAGCAGTTTATCGGCGCGTAACTCTAATGGGTTAATCTCCGCTTTGGCGGTTTCGATAATCTTTTGCGGCAGACCCAACCTCTGGGCAATGGCTAAGGCGTTAGACCTGCCCGGGAGTCCAAGAGTCAGCTTGTAGGTAGGGCGAAGCGTTTTTATATCAAATTCTAAAGAAGCGTTGACCACGCCGTCTGTCGAATGGGCAAACGTTTTTAATTCAGGGTAATGCGTGGCGACAAAGGTCATTGCCCCTACGTCTAGGAGGTGGCTCAAAATTGCGCGGGCAATTGCCGCGCCTTCTTGCGGGTCGGTGCCTGAGCCGAGTTCGTCGAGGATGACTAGGGAACGATGGTCAATTTCTTTTAGGATGCGAATGATGTTGGTGATATGACCTGAAAACGTTGAAAGCGATTGTTCGATAGATTGTTCATCGCCAATATCGGCATAAACAGAATGAAAACATGGGATTTCGGAGCCGCTTTGCGCGGGGATGTGCAAACCGCTTTGCGCCATGAGCGCAAGCAAACCCACCGTTTTTAACGAAACTGTTTTGCCGCCCGTGTTTGGACCCGTAATGACAATGGCGCGCGTCCCTTCGCGTGGGTTTACGTCAATAGGAACGACATCGTTCGGGTTTAATAATGGATGGCGGGCTTGAATCAATTTGACCGTAAACGATGGACGGTTGACCGCAGTCTGCGGTCTATGGTCTAAGGTTTGGGAAAGTATTGGCTCACTCGCTTTCAACTCGTCCGCATATTTGGCTTTTGCAAACGCTAAATCTAATACGGCTAAATTTTCAACGCCATACTTTAATTCAACAGCATATTGACCAACGAGCGCCGAAACTTCGGCGAGGATTCTTCTTTCTTCATCGCGTTCTGCCAATTGCAGTTCGCGAATTTCGTTATTGGCTTCTACAATGGGCAACGGTTCAACAAATAAAGTGGCGCCGCTGGCAGATTGGTCGTGGATGATAGATTTGATTCGCCCTTTGAACTCGGCGCGAAGCGGAATGACATAACGCCCATCGCGTTGGGTGATGATAGGCTCTTGCAGCATTTGCGCGGTTTTTGAGTCGGTGACATATTTTTGCAAACGACTCATGAGGCGGTCTTGCGCGATTCGTAAATTTCGGCGAATCTCCGCCAATTTCGGCGAAGCGGAATCTAACACTTCGCCGCGTTCGGAGAGGATTTTTGTAATTGCATCTACGATGCCGTAGGTTTCGGGCAAGCCAGCTACGATTTGGAATAAGCGGGGGTATTCTTTTTCTTTTTTTTCAAAATTCTTTTTTAACTCGCGGCACGAAATTAAGGTGGATTTCACGTCTAATAAAGCATGTGGGTCTAACACGCCGCCGCGCGCCGCCAAATCGGCTTGCGGGCGAATATCATGCGCCGCGCCTACGCCTACGCCTTGCACCGATAATATTTTTCGGGCTTCGGTCGTTTCGCTTAAGCGAGAAACCGCCAACTCGTAAGAATCGGTAGGTTCTAACGTTCGGGCTAATTCCATAGAAGCGGAAAAAGAGCAAAAACTCGCTAGTTTTTCCAAAATCTTTGGGTATTCAAGTACGTGGAGGGTTTTGCTGTCCATGAGGGCGATTATACTTGTATCAGTCAGGTCATAGTCAACGGATTAATTTGAAGAAAACCTATATGAGATTACAAAATAAATTTGCCATCATCGCAGGCGCAACATCTGGAATTGGAAAAGCGGCTGCCATTCGCTTTGCAGAGGAAGGCGCAGGGTTGATTATCATAAGCAGGCGCTCAGGGCTAGGGAAAACTGTCGAAGCAGAATGCAGGTCAAAGGGAGCCCGATCTGACGAAGCGAGTTTTGTGACGGGGCATTTATTATTAGTGGACGGAGGAAATACAGCGCAATAATTGCATATCGTTACCATGTATGAAGCGCTTCAATTTACTATGAAGAAACTCAAATCAAGTTCAATCGCGCATATACTGGCGATGATGTTAATAAGCGTTCAAATATGCTTATACGCTTTTATGTGGCTGCGCTTATTAAACGACCCATCTATCAAAACGATGGACTTCATTAGTTTTTACGCCGCAGGGCGGTTAATGCGCATGGGAGAATATCAACAAGTTTACAATCTTGAGGCGCAAGCCTTGATTCAAAATGAGGTGATTGGCGAAGCGTCTGCGCCTTTGATATTTGCGCATCCGCCGCATTTGAATTTTTTATTAGCCGCCATTGCCGGCGAAGATTATGTCTCAGCGTATATCCTTTGGTCGGCGCTTAATTTGATTGTCCTATTATTCTGTATGGAATTAATCAGGCGCTTCTTGCTTCAATCAAATTGGGATGCCCGTTCTGCATGGCTTGGGGCAATTGGAAGCGTTATGTTTTTTCCAATCTTTATCAGCATATTAGGCGGACAAGATACGGTTTACACCTTATTAGGTTTATTATTATGGATGTTTGGCTTGCTAAAATTAAAAGATATACAAGCGGGGTTAGGATTAGCGCTTGCGACTCTTTCGCCAACGATTGCAGGCGCATTGGCATTGCCTCTTTTCGCTTCGCAACGACGGGCAGGCTTGTGGTTTGCCATAGGAATGTTTCTACTTACGCTTTATGCCTTTTTAACGCTTAGCTATCGGGGGATTCAAGATTTCATCGGCTTGCTTCGCATTAATGCCGAAGCGCAGGCGTATGGGTTAGATTGGTCTAATATGTATAACTTATTGGGCTTCGTCTCGCGCGCATTTCCAAACGCCGATACAAATTTCATTCGCCTCGCGGCATGGAGCGCGGCGGGGGCGTCTATTGTTGCAATGTGTATATGGTGGCGGAAAAAAAACGAAAAAATTAATATACACCATATCAGCGTTACAGTTTTACTTGGCGCATTCACCGCTCCGCATTTATACTTACACGGCGTAAGTTATTTGCTCTTGCCGCTTGTCGGCGTAATAGATTGGTTGTATAAATCGGAAAAGAAAGGTTTGGCGCTTATCCTTATTCCATTAATTTCCATCGTTTTAATCCTTATCTTGTTATTAATCCCAAGTTGGGATTTTCATATATACTATGCGCTGATGCTGGCGTTATTTTTAACGCTCGTTTTTTTGAAAAAACCTTTTTCAACAGAGGATAAAACTTTATGATTGTCGTATCGGATATGATGGGAACATTAACCACCGGCTCGCCGTTCATTGGGTTGGTCAATTGGGTGAAACATAATCAAAGCAAATTGCAAGCAAACCTCACTATGCTTTCGATTATGCCTTCTTACTTCTTGGCAAAAAACGGATTTATGGATTGGCAACTATGGGGGCAAAAACTGATGGTGGATAGTTTGGGGCTGGTGAAGAACGCTAATGAAGAAAAACTAAGTCAAATCTCCGAATGGGTGGCGGAGGATTTATGGAAAAAACGCCGCGAAGACGTGATTGCGCGCTTGGTCAAACACAAAGAACAAGGCGCGCAAGTGTATATTGCCAGCAGCGTGGTTGAGCCGTTCATTGAACCTTTTGCGAGAAAAATCGGCGCTCAAGTGATTGGGACGCCTGTGGAAATTAAAAACGGGCGCATTCAATTAGTGGGCGAATTGGTTACCAACGAGAAAAAGATTGAACAAGTGTTAAGCCGCTTAGGCGTAGATAAAATTGATTTCGCCTATGGCGATACCAGTTTAGATATTCCGCTATTAGAACATGCCGACCACCCTGTGGCGGTGTACCCCGATGTAAAACTGAAAAAAGCCGCTTTAGAAAAAGGCTGGGAAATGATTGGCGATACCCCAAAGTATGGGTAATGCGTCATTCCACATAACCAGCAAGAACCTATCGCGCGTTACGCTTCACGAAATTACCCCGTATTCCTCAACCCTGCCGCAATGCCGTTGATGGTCAACGCCATGACCTCGCGTAAAGATTTTGCCTCCGCGCCTTCTTGGTCTTTCAGCGCGCGCAAGCGTTTTAGGGTTTCCACTTGAATATAGTTTAGCGGGTCCACATACGGGTTACGCAGTTGAATGGCTTGTTGAGTGACAGGTTCAAGTTCTAATAAAGAAGTATGCCCGCTAATTTTCAACACCAACTCTTTGGTCAGTTCGTATTCTGCGCGAATGGCGGCAAAAATTTCATCGGCAAGTTTTTTATCTGGCACAAGGTTTGCATATAAAGCGGCGATGCCCATATCGGCTTTGAGCAAAGACATTTCGCAGTTATTGAGCAGCGTCTGAAAAAAAGACCAGCCCGCATACATTTCTTTCAATAAAGGTTCATCTTCAATAGCGGCTAAGCCTGAGCCGAGACTATACCAACTCGGCAAATTGAAACGGCTTTGCATCCAAGAAAAAACCCAAGGGATTGCCCGAATTTGATTGACCGCCCCCAACGTTCCGCGCGATGAAGGGCGCGAGCCAATATGCAGGCGTTTGATTTCGTCTAATGGGGTTGCCGATTCCCAAAAGTGGATAAAGCCCGGGGTCTGATACACCAGCTGACGGTAAGTCTGAAGCGCGGCGTTGGACATTTGATTCAACGCGCTTCGCCACTTCGGGGGAATGGGGCGTTCATCCTTTGGCGGAATCGAAGCCAGAATCACCGCGCTGACGATTTGCTCTAAATGCCGATGCGCCAAAGCAGGGTTGGCGTAACGCGAGGCGATAATTTCGCCTTGTTCGGTGACGCGAAATTTTCCATTGATACTGCCCGCAGGTTGCGCGCGAATGGCATGGTGAGCGGGACCGCCGCCGCGCGCAATCGTTCCGCCGCGCCCATGAAAAATAGAAAGTTTGATGTTGTGTTTTTTCGCCGTTTGCGTAATCGCTTCTTGCGCTTCATACAACGCCCAATTTGCCATGAGGTAGCCGCCGTCTTTGTTGCTATCGGAGTAGCCAATCATCACCATTTGTTCGTTATGATGCGTTTGCAAATGTTGGCGATAAATTTCTGAAGCAAAAAGCGACTCAAGAATTGCGGAGGCGTCTTTCAAATCTTGAACCGATTCAAATAACGGGGCAATTTGCGGAACGGTTTTACAACCCGCCCATTTTGCCAGCAGAAAAACCGTTAGCACGTCTGCGGCGGCGTGCGTCATCGAAATCACAAACGGACCGAGTAATTCGCTTCCGTAAATTTCGCTGGCGCGCCCAATTAGTTGAAACAACGCCCAGGTTTCGGCGGCGGGCGCCGTCACCCCAGGGTGACGCGAAAGGTTTGGCGCGGGTTCGTGCAATAATCGAAGCAGTAATTCCATGCGTTTCTCGTCGGGCAAATGTTCAAAATCCGCTTCGATGTTTAAGGCGCGTAACACTTCGCTTAAGGCAAAGTTGAGTTTGCTTGAATCTTCTCGAATATCTAAACGCGCGGAATGCAAACCGAAAATTTGCACTTTGCGAATCGCGTCTTGCAATTCGTCGTTCGCCACGCTGGCTGGCAGCGCGTGTTGGATTAAGGTTAAAGGTTCAAGCAAGTCGTTTTCATGTAAATGCGCTTCATGGGGATAATCGCTTAATAAGTGTTTCACCATATCGTCGCGCGAGGCTTTGGCTAAATCGTTTGCCAGCAACGCCAACATTAAACGATACGGTTCGCGCTCATATCGTTTTTCAATAAAATCTACATGCTCGGGGAAGGGGCGGCGTTTTTCGAGCCAGCGCAGCAACGCATCGGGCGGCGGAACACGGTTGGAGCTAACGCTCAAATGCCTGCCTAGTTCTTGAAACATTTTGCGATGATTTTCCACCGCCAACCCGCGATGCAGGCGTAATGTCTCTGCGGTAACCGCCGCCGTGACAAATGGGTTGCCGTCTCTATCGCCGCCAATCCATGAAGCCAGTTTGAACCAGCGAGTTTTAATTTTTATTTCTGGGTAATATGTTTGAAGGGCTTTTTCTAAATCGCGGTAAATTCTTGGGATGGCGTTCCAAAAAAACGAATCGACAAAATATAAGCCTGTTTTCACTTCATCGGCAACGGATAATTTTTCCGTTCGGCTTCTATCCGTCAGCCATAAAGTGGAAATGGCGCTACGCAACGAGGAACGAATCTCTTCTTTTTCGCGCTCCGAAACGCCTTCTTGATTAATTTGATTGAGCAATTTTTCAATACGTTGCGTATTCGAAAGAATGGTTCTTCTTCTCGCTTCGGTGGGGTGCGCGGTTAAAACCAATTCGATAAATAAATTTTCTAATAAATGAGAGACTTCCTCAGCGCTGACGTTTCTTTGCTTTAGAATTGCAAACGCCTCGCCAATCGATTCTCGCACTGGCGCCGGGTAAGATTCATTTTCACGTTGGCGCAGTAACTGCACCCGCCGATGTTCTTCGGCAAGGTTGACCAAATCAAAATAAGCGGCAAACGCCGCCGCCACCACGCGGGCATCTTCGTTTTTTAATGCCGAAACTTCTTGTTGGAGTTTTTTTGCCGCTTCTGCGTCTCCGTTTCGGCTGGCTTTGGCAAGCAAGCGAATTTTTTCTTCAATTTCAAACAGCCTCGGCGACTCTAACTCAGAAATCACTTCTCCGAGCAAACCGCCCAGTAAATGTATATTTTCAGAAATTTTCATAGCGCAGATTATAAAGTGGAAATAAGAAAGTAGAACAAAAAATGAAAGCGGAGGGAATTACCCGTTACGATTTACGAATTCAAGGCTTTCACAAACGCTTCCGCCATTTTTTCAATATTAATTTCTTCCGAAACAATCCGAAACGATTCTTTTCCCATTTCTCGTAATCGTTTCATGTCAGATAACGCATCTCTCATCGCCGCAACCAAAGCGGAGTGGTTTTCAGGCTCAATTTGCCAGCCGTTTGTTTCTCTCACCAAATCGTCTTGTGTGCCGTCTCCTTTTGCCACAATGACGGGCAACCCGTAACTCATGGCTTCTTGCACAGCCAGCCCGCCAGTGCCGGGCAATACAAACAAATCCGCTTGTTCAAAATATGGTTTTAACTCAAGCCCATGTTTTGCGCCGATAAAATTAGTTTTGGGGTAAATGTGTTTTGCAAGCGTTTGCAAATGTTCTCTTTCGGGTCCGTCGCCCACAATCGTCAAATTGGGTTGCGTTTCCATTTCAGCGCACGCGCGAATTAATGAGTCGATTCTTTTTCTGTTTTGTAATCGCCCAACAAATAAAATCGTTGCACGGTCTATCGTCAACGGTCTATCGTCTATTTTTTCAGGTTTTGGCGAAACCGAATTATGCGCCACAAATATTTTCTCACGCGGAAACCCCAACCGAGCGTATTCCTCCGCGCCGCGTTGACTGTATGAAATCAAACCGTCAAATTGGCTAACAAATTTTTCCCAGAATCTATTTTGTTTCGGCGCGCCCAAGCCCCATGCAATCACTTTTCGTCCGCGTTTACGCATCCACCGCACAGCCGCAGGAGTGGATAAATATCTTGGGTTGGCTTCTACAATCAAAGCGTCGGGGTTGGATTGTTCAAGCCAGTTGACGAATCCTTTTTGATAGCAAAGATAAAATTTTCCGCCCAATAAATGGATATTTTGCGCTTCGACCAACGTGGCGGCTTTCGTCTTGCCGCCTGTAATCATTTCTTCGCTTCGGGCATGGCCGGCAAATAAAGTCATGCCGTTTTCGCAGTAACTCGCAAGCAAATCAAAAAACGGCACACGATAACTTGGAAGTACGCGTTGTTGTAAAGCAAGTTTTCCTTTGAATTTCATTTCGCCTCACAACGAGAAAAGATGACGGCATATTCATCCCGATATTCTTCACACCAAATGTTAGACCGTGAAACCGCTTGAATTAATTGAGGTTGCGCGGTTTGAGAAAGTAGAAGCAAATTAATCTCTTCTTTATCAAAAAATTCTTGCCAACCTTGCGCGTTGGTCACGCTTACATAATCTTGCCATTGCTCAACGGAAAAACTATACATACGGGTATCTATCCATGTGGGGCGGGAGGGCAAGGCAAATTGAAGATACGAACCAAAAGCGTAATCATTCCACAATGGGTTCGGCAGTTCTTCATGATTTTTCAAAAATTCAACGGCTTGAATCGGCGTGGTTGATAACTCGTAAAGGGGGGGCGCGTCTTGCCACCACGAGTCACGAATGCCGGGGGTGAGCAAAAGCGGCAGGGTCAGCAACGCAAGCCCCACCGTTGTATTGAGGCGCGGATTAATCTTCTCAACCGGTTTATCAAGCCATTGATGACTCCACTCCGCAATTAGTTTGGATGTGAAAATCGCCAGCAAAAACATAAACCAAATCACATAGCGAACCCCCGAAAGCGCAAGCCAGCCAAAGCCGAGAAATAAAATCCATTCGAGTAGAGATAATTTATTTTTGGATAAACTTGCCATGATGGGAAACGCGAGCAACCATGCGAAAAATATATTCATTTGCCAACCCTCGTTCGTTGGCGTGCGCCACTCGACGCTGAATAAATAATCGGACGGGTTGTTCAAAATAAAAAATAAATATTCCCAAACGCCCACGCCATGCGGGTTGATTAAACTTGCAATAAGCATTGCCGCAATGGCAAAGCCCATTTCTCGGCGAGCGCCGTTCCCAAATACCAACGCCGCGCCCGCCAACACAAACGGCAAAATAAACGAGCCGTGCAAATTAACCCAAAACAAAACAGAAAGCGGAAGTAAAAATAAAAGTTTGTTGTTTTTTTCTTGCCATTGATAGATTGCAAATAAACATAATAAAAATAACGGGTAAGCAAACAATTGCGGGCGAATCATCCAATTATTGGAAGTGGAAAGACCTACAATAAATAGAAGAACCGTAACTGCGCGCGCGCCAGACCATGCGCGCATTAGAAACCAAATCATGGCATACGTCATTCCGATTAATATGGCGCGTAATAAAAAAGTTAACCCTGCATCTCCAATTTGATAGACCCAATAAAAAATAATGGCAGATAACCATTGTTGATAAAAAATCGGCTCTCCTGCGCGGCTGTGGCTCATGGTATCTATGGCTGGGATTGCCCCCTGCTCTAAAATATCTTTCCCTAAACGCAAGTACCACCAGTAATCTTGCGCAGGGACGGATAACATAAATGAAAGCGCAAGCAATGGAAATAATGCAAGCGAAAGCCAGAGGAAGTTGTAGGAAGATTTCATGGACATTTTTTTAATTAACCACAAAGACTCGAAGTCACAAAGTCGCGAAGAGGTTGTTTTTTTAACCGCAAAGACTCAAGGTCACAAAGTCGCGAAGGGGTTGTTTTTTTTTACCACAAAGACTCAAGGTCACAAAGTCGCGAAGGGGTTGTTTTTTTAACCACAAAGACTCAAAGACTCAAAGTCACAAAGTTACGAAGTTTTTATAAAATTACTCTGCGGATTCCATTCTTAATTAAATTGACATTGAAATTAATTAAAAAACCTAAACGGTTTCCTGTTAATTTTAAGTAAGTTAACAATTGAGCAAGATGAACGTTATCTAGTTTATCAACGGATTTGATTTCGCAAACAATTCGTTTCTCCACAAGCACATCTAACCGAAAGCCTTCGCTGAACTTAATACCGTCATAAACTAAAGGGACAATCACTTGACGCTCATAACTCAATCCGTGTTTTTGAAGTTCATGGCAAAAGCAAGGTTCATATACATTTTCAAATAAACCAGCGCCTAATGTTTTGTGGACTTTGAAGGCAGAATCTACAAGTAGTTTAGCAATTCGTTCATCGTCATCTGATAAGGGTTTAACAATAGGGTTTGCCATTTTCACTCCTTATAATTAACTACCCATTAAATCTTTGAGGCTTTGCTTCTTTGCGCCTTAGCGGTTTCTTACCCAACATGCGGCGCTTGATAGGCGGGCGATTTATGCACATGCACAACCTTCCACTGATTCTCTATTTTCACCATCACTCTGCTTTCATTATGCGAAGCGACCTTCACCCCGTCTTTGGATGATGTACTAATCAACAAGGTATAACTTGCAATAGCTGTATCGCCATATCTTTGAATATGTAAATTGGATACATCAAAACGCGTCTTGCCTGTTTCTTCCGCGCCAAACACGGCGCCGCGTTCGGCATTTGAGGTCATCATAAATTCGTGAAAGGGCAAGCCGTCAATACGATGCGGCGTCACCCACCATTCGTATAAAGTTAAATCCTCAGATGTGGTTTCGTGATACGAGGCAATATCATTTTTCATAATGCCTTGTAAATGTTTCAATAAAAATTCGTGAATTTCTTTGTCCATATAAATCTCCATTCAAAAAATTAATTTATTGCCATGCCCGCTATGTTTACAAATCCCGCTTAAGCGGGATAGGCGGCTTTAGTCGCCTTTGTATTTATAGCGTGGGGATTTATCCCCATGCGATGCCAAATGAAGGGACAAGATAATCATCCCAATAACACGTTGATATATGACTCCACCATTTTATCCAACCCAAATTCTGATTCTGCCCGCTTCCTTGCGGACGTTCGGAATTGATTCTGCTTCGTCAACACTTCACTTGCAGATTCAGCCAATGCGGAAATATCTGGCGTTTCCAATCTCCACGGGTTTGCTCCATACGGAACAATGACCCCAGCAGAATCGCCAACCAATTCTTTGAGCGAACCGCTATCAAACCCAATCACAGGCAAGCCGCACGCCAGCGCCTCAATCACCGAATTGGGGCAAGGCGGATTTATCTCCGCAGAATACATGAGGTGCGATGAGCGAATCAATTTTGGAATTTCGCTTCTCTCAACCGTTCCCAAAAACCTAACGGGAACTTTGCTTTGCAATTTCTTTTGAGTTTGCTCATCCACCACGCCAGCCACAACCACTTCCATGGGGAGTTTTTCGGCAAGTTTTTCTGCAACGGCGACGCCATGAAACAAACCTGAATTTAATCCACGAGCCAGACTGCCTTCTAGCAATAACATGCGATAGACAGTATCTGGTCTTTCATGCTCGCCATTTGGATTGTAAACATCTAAATCCACGCCGTTGATAATCACTTGTGAGGGTTTGTTTGCAATGCCATACCAATCTTCCCACCAAGTTTTGATAAATTGACTTTGATAAATGACTCTATCCGCAAAGCGTTCACGAATCAGTGAAAGCATGAAGTTGCCATAAATCGCTCGGGTTGTATAACGAATCCCTGACCATTTGATGCGATGCACCCAGTTGATGCCGTCTAATCTTTGCACAAGTCGAATGCCGCGGCGCTTGACCCGCTTCAAGTCAGGTAAGAAGCGTGTACCCGCAATGACCAAAGCCGCATCGAAAGAATCATCTAAACGATAGGTTACATCTATATTACGTTTTTTTAATCCCGCTTCAAATTTCAAACGGAAGGATGCCATGCCACCTGTGCCTTGCACAAACGGAGTGATACAGATACGACTCATAAATAAATTATAACGTAGGGAATTGCTGAGTAAAAATAAAAGCCACATACAAACAGTATGTGGCTTTATAAGGCTTATAACTTGTTATGGAGTTGGAGTTATGGTTTCAGAAGGCATTGCAGTTGCTTCAGCAGTGTATATTGGGGGCACATCTGTTGGAGGGAAAGGTGGAGCAGAAGCAGGTTGTGAGCCAAATAATTCTATTGGGAAAATATCAGAATGTGACCATCTACCAGATTGAAGCTGGAAATCAAAGAAGTATCTGAATAGAAAATCGTTAGTACTATTATATATCTCAAATTTAAACATTACAATTTGCGCACCTTGCTTATTAAGTTCTGGAATAGTAGTGCCTTCTAAGGGGAAGATTAAGCCTGCAACAGAGTATCCCTCGTCTAAATTGTTTACAATTGCATTAATGTTTAATGTTCTAAAATCATTATTACTATCGTTTATAGGTGACACATCAGAGGCAATATTTAATTGAGCTATATTATATTTACTTATAAGTTCGTTTATACGAACCTTTATAAGTGCTTCAACTTCCTCTTCGGGAAGATATGAATTTATTGCTTCAAAAGTTGAAATTTCACTTTGTATATTTGCATCATCAATATACTTATCAACTTTATATATTTCTTTTCCTTCAGGGTCTATTAATATTTTAGTGTAACTATCAATGTAATATCCCTGTTCTTTAGCAGATATAATTATTTCCCGATCAATTAAGTGTAGATTTTCTTTGTCGGCATCAGTAACAAATTCACTTTCACCTTGAACAACAACTTGAAGTCGTATAGGGTAGATTTCTAGTGATTCGATTTTTACAATTGGTACATTTTTCTCAATAAGTTGGCTTTCTAAAAATGAAATTACATTTTCTTGGGCTTTAATTTGAATATATCCTCTAAGGAGAAAAACCGCAATTAATAGAGTCACTAATATTGTTATATAGAATTTTATATTTTTCATTTTATCTCCAGCTATGGTCCATAATTATGATATTCATAAAAATTAATTTTATCAACTTGGTATGGAGCATCCTCAACCCATAGGGCTTGGTCAAATAAGTGCCAAACATTAAGAGCATCTTTATATTGAACGTTATAGAAATAAGTATCTAATTCATTAAGGCTGCTGACATGTACCTCAGAGCGTGCTTGAACGTACTGAGGTGCAGATTGTGTCTCATAGCACTCATGCTGTACAGAGTCGACCCATCCACACCACATAGTACCGCCTGTCCAAACAACCCGATATTCTACTGTATCACCCCATGCATGATCACCATGATGTTGAAAGTCATATGGTGTTTCCCCGGGTGGTGGATTAATTGTTTTCCACTCAGTATATCGTTTTGCAGCAGACCAACCTTCATAATAACGCCAACCCGCTTGCATCCAATATGGAGCAGAAATTGATACCCAACTTGATTGCCCACTAAATTCAGCAACTATATGATAAGGTGCCTGTGGAGGAGCAGAAATATCAGCCTTTATTCCATATGCACCAAAACGATTATTACCCGCATACCAACGAACTTGTGTTGTTGGAGTTGCAGTGGGTGTAAAAGTATTAGTAACCGTCGGCGTATTACTTGGAGTAAAAGTCCTTGTAGGAGTATTAGAAGGAGTATATGTTTTTGAAGCCGTTGGTGTTCTTGACGGAGTCGGAGTTCGAGTAGGAGTCCTCGTTCTGGTTGGAGTTCGGGTTTTCGTAGGCGTGCGAGTAATCGTCGGCGTGCGAGAAGGCGTTGGTGTTTTGGAAGGTGTATACGTAATTGTTGGTGTGTTTGTAATGGTTGGAGTTAAGGTAATAGTAGGTGTTGGAGTCGGAGGAGTTGGATTAACTTCCGAATAGCTGCGTCCATTGCCATTGTTGTAAAGCCATGTTCTTTCGTTTTCAGTTAGCACTCGTTTGTAAATAAAGGCTTCATCTATCAAGCCGTCCATGTGACCACCATTGTATTCCCCTGCCCGCCCTACAAATAAGTTATGGAAACTATCGTAAGCGCCGCCCGCATACGAAGCGCTGGCGGGTGTGCCGTTATCCACTTGTAAGTAAATCATGTCATTCACACTGTCGTGCCATGCCACGAGAAAATACCATGTGTTGGTTGAAGGCGTAAAGTGAGTAATAGAGCCATAATTTGTGCCATTGCCTACTGAAAACCAAAATTGGTTGGGAGTATAGTCATATTCTAAAATAAATTCATAGCCTTGGTTTGCTCCGCTCATTGGTCCTTTACCCATTAATGCGCGAAGCGTACCTAACTGTTCTATATTTATCCAGCCACCAATTGTAAAATCAATGTCGCCCATGCTGATTTCAGGGTTATCTATCACGCCCAATGAAGTGGTAGGTCCCGAAGGATTTTGTCCATTATATAACACTGCGTTGCCTTGTTTGCCTGCTCCAGAAGGTAGAGATGGTGGAGCATTTATATCATCTAAATGATTAGTGGAATGGCTATCGTTGCGGTCGCCAGAACTTTCATTCATTGACCACCATGCCACCAAATTAGTTGTGCCTGGGTTGCTTTGATGTGGTTTTGCTGAAACAAACTTAACATTACTTGTCAATAAAGTAATCATTAATCCAACTGCAATTATAGAATAGATAATATGCTTTGATGTTTGGGACTTTGTTCTCATCATGTCCCTCCTGTTTGAATGATTATTGATTAGTTTATTCTACCCCCCCATTTTTTGTCAAGAGTAAAATGAGAAAATATTTTTTATGGTATGCTTAATTTATGTATATCGCTATTGAAGGTGTCATTGGTGTTGGTAAAACAACTTTGGCTCGCATGTTACAAAACACGTTTGATGCAGAAGTTTTATTGGAGGTCTTTGAAGAAAATCCGTTCCTTTCTGATTTTTACGGCGACCGCGCACGCTATGCCTTTCAAACTCAAATTTTCTTTTTGTTGAGTCGTTATCATCAACAAAATAATAATGTGCCAAAAGTATTAGCCGAAGGAAAAAATTTAATTTCAGATTACACGTTTGCAAAAGACGCTTTGTTTGCAGGAATCAATTTGAAAGGCGATGAGTTAGATATGTATCATCGCGTGCATGAAGCCTTAGGTGAAAAAATTCCAAAGCCCGATTTGTTGGTATATTTACAAGCCAGCACCGATACGTTAATGAATCGCATCGCATTGCGTGATAGACCGTATGAACGCCAGATGGAGCGAAGTTATATTGATGAATTGAATCAGGCGTATGAAGAATTTTTCTCAAAACCGTATGACCATACGCCTGTTTTGAAAATTGATTCGAATGAATTAAATATTATTCAAAATACAGAACATATCAAGTTGGTTGAAAATAAAATTCGCGAAACATTAGGCTTGAGTCCGTTTCAACCAAGTTTGCCAATGAAATGATTCTTTCACCACAGAGCGCACAGAGTTCACGGAAGAAACAAAAAGAATCTCTGTGGTCTCCGTGTTCTCTGTGGTAAAAATAAAAAAGGAATGTATGCGCGTTACTCGTGAATCACTTCTCCGTATTGCCAAAGAAACCGTTCAAGAACGGGTATATAACGATTCAAATATCATTGCGGCATATCTAACAGGCTCATTATTAACCAACGACCCCTTGCTCGGCGGCACAGCTGATATTGATTTAGTTTTCGTGCATAAAGACGAACCAAAAATAAAACGCGAATTCAAAAAACTTACGCCCGATTTTCACCTAGATATTACCCACCGCGCCAAAGACGAATTCAAATCTCCCCGCGAATTACGCGGCGCCCCTTGGCTAGGGTACGAAATTTACGCCCCCATGTTGTTATACGAACGCGAAAAATTTTTCGATTTCGTACAAGCCAGTTTACGCGCAGGCTTTGAGTTTGAACAACCCCCGCTCACCCTGCAACGCTGCAAAACCTTGCTCACCCAAGCGCGAAACATTTGGTTTGAAATTTCAGAATTTGAAGGCAAAGCCAGCCCAACCGAAATCAAAACCTACCTACATTCGCTGTTCCACGCCGTCAACGCCGTCGCCGAATTAAACGGCGCGCCCATCTTTCACCGCAGGCTCCTGCTCGACTTCCCCGCCCGCGCCGAAGCCGCGCAAAAAACAGGCATGACGGCAGGCGTATACGGTTTGCTCGGCGCCAACAAAATTGAACCTGACCAAATCCAAACTTGGCTTTCAGATTGGAAATCTGCCTTTCAAGTTGCCGCAAAAAAATCAAACGTAGATGAATCGATTCACGCCGCACGCTTGAATTACTACGAAAAAGCCATCAAAGCCATGCTCGCAAGCGAAACGCCTCTCTCTTCGCTTTGGCTTGTGTTATGGACCTGGACATTATCTATCCAGACGCTTAACGGCGACCATCTCACATTTTGGCAAAACGCCTGCCGCTCTTTAGGCTTACTCGAAGATGGATTCCTAGAGCATGTGCAAGGCTTAGACCACTTTTTAGACGAAATCGAAATCATGTTTGAAGAAATCGCCGCCGCAAACGGCTTGAACGATGAAACGCCTTTATAAACTCAAAACCTGACAAATCATTGTCAGGTTTTTTCTTAACCCAACCTATCACAGCGAGTCATACCTCGCCCCTACAAAAGAGGAATGATGCAAAACTTTACAGACGTAAAACTTGAAATCTTTGTACCGCAAGACCACGCCTTGCGCCTGCGCGATGAACTTGCAAAAATCGGCGTAGGCGTAATTGGCAATTACGACCATTGCGTCGCGCTCACGCCCGTGCGCGGATTCTTCCGCCCAACCGAAGGCGCAAACCCGTTTGAAGGCAAAGTTGGCGAAATTAGCGAAGTGGCGGAATATAAACTCGAAGTCAATTGCAAACGCGAGTTGGTAAACGAAGCGATTAAAACAATCCGAAAATTTCACCCCTACGAAGAACCGTTGATTAATATCTTTCCGTTAGCGAATCATTTATTTGAAACATAACGTTCAATTCTCTCATCTCCAATTACTAATTACCGATTACGAATTCCTAAGGAGTACACATGCCCACTCATTCACAATCCCCTCACCTGCCGTTTGGAGAAAATAAACACGCCGAATGGTATGGAAAAGACATTATTTCCGTCAAACAATTCAACCGCAAAGATTTAGAGTATATCTTCGGCGTCGCCCACGAAATGCGCGGCATGGTAGAACGAATCGGGACGTTTGATTTGCTCAAAGGAAAAATTTTAGCGAATTTATTTTACGAGCCTTCCACCAGAACCTCATCGTCATTCACAGCTGCAATGGAAAGATTAGGCGGCTCAGTCATTCCGATTAATGAAGTGAAATATTCGTCCGTCTCCAAAGGCGAAAGTTTGCCCGATACGATTCGGACACTCGAATGTTATGCCGATGTGATTGTGCTGCGCCACCCAGAAACAGGTTCTGCGGCGATTGCGGCAAAAGCGGCGAAGAAACCAATTATCAATGCAGGCGACGGCATAGGCGAGCACCCAACTCAGGCGCTGCTCGATGCGTTTACCATCATGGAAGAATTAGGCAGGCTGGATAACGTCAATGTGACGATGTTAGGCGATTTGAAATACGGTCGCACGGTGCATTCGTTGGCAAGGTTATTATCCATGTTTACCAATATTCAATTGAATTATGTTTCGCCTGAAATTTTGAAAATGCCCAAAGAAGTGATGGATGAAATTGGGGAGAAAAACGTTCCACAAGCGGAATTTGATACGCTTGAAAAAGTTTTACCTGAAACCGACGTATTGTATGTGACGCGCGTGCAAAAAGAACGGTTTGAAGACCCCGCCGATTATGAAAAGGTCAAAGGCGCGTATGTAATTGACCCAACGGTAATGAAAACCGCAAAGCAAGAAATGATTGTGATGCACCCGCTTCCGCGCGTGGGCGAAATTAGCCCAGAGTTCGACGACGACCCCCGCGCCGCATATTTTAGACAAATGGAATATGGGTTGTATGTGAGAATGGCGTTGTTAGCGATGGTGCTGGGGAAAGCCTAAGAAACGTCAGGCGTCAAGTTCCAAGTATCAAGCAAACCTGAAACCTGACACTTGGAACATGGAGCTTAATTTAATCTTCCGCCGCCCTTGCCACCTCATCCGCTTCAAAGACCACTTCGGTTTTGCCGGTTAATTTATCCTCAATTTTTGAGGCAATTAACCGCAAGTGGCCATTGTGCGCCACATAATCTAAATCGTCGGCTGGCACGGCAAGCACCGGGCAAAGCGTAAAATTTTCGATCCATGATTCGTATAAATCATTTAGGTTTTGTAAATAGTCGTAAGAGATTTTTCTTTCATAATCGCGCCCGCGTTGGCTGATTCGTTTTTGCAAGGTCTCTACCGAAGCGCGAAGGTAAATCACCAAATCGGGCGGCGGCAAGAATTGAATTGCCGTTTCGTATAAATCGCGATAGGTTTGATAGTCTCTATCTGAAATATTGCCTTGTTTGTATAAGTTGTAAGCGAAAATTTCCGCGTCTTCATACACGCTGCGGTCTTGAATGACAGAATTAGGATGTTGCGCTAAATTGTAGTGAGAGCGCAAACGGTGGGCTAAAAAGAAAACTTGAGAATGAAACGCCCAAGCGGACATATCTGCGTAAAAATCGGCTAGATATGGGTTTTGATTCACAGGTTCGTAAAATGGGTCCCACTTCATTTGGTCGCAAAGCATTTTAACAAGCGTTGATTTTCCCACGCCAATATTGCCGGCAATCGCTACAAATTTTTTCATTGCGCTTCCCTCGCAAAAGTTTTTTCTTTTATATTACCACTATGAATTAATTTATGGCGTTGTTTTAAGGTGAGCGGCGAATAAAAAAAACGAGTTGCGTTTTTCACAACTCGTTTTTTATACTCTCGTGAATGGGTTATGGAATTTCGCCGGCTAATTCTTTATCAATAATCGTTTGGAAGCTAGATAAAGGTTGCGCGCCAACAATAGCTAAGCCGTTGATGAAAAATGTGGGCGTGGACGAAACGCCTAAGTTGAAGGCAAAGTCCATATCTTGTTGAATAAAGTCGTCGAACTTGCCGCTATCTAAACAAGCCGAAAATTCTTCGGCGTTTAGGTTTAATTCTTCGGCGTATTGCATATACACGTCTCTGCTTAAAATGTCGCCTGTAAATAATTTATCGTGATATTCCCAATATGCGTTTTGTTCTTGGGCGCATAACGAAGCCACTGCGGCGGAGAAGGCGTCGGGGTGGATGGAGGTTAATGGCAGGTTGCGATAGACGAAGCGAATCTGCCCGGGGTAGGCTTCGAGTAGGGCTTGGTAGGTTTCTTGATGAAAACGCTTGCAAAACGGGCATTGAAAGTCGCTAAATTCGACGATGGTGATGGGGGCGTCTTCAGGTCCAAAACTGGGGTAGCCCTCGGTGGCGATATCGTAGCGGACGTAGGTGGGGGCTTGAGTTGCGGCTGGCGCTTGCGGTTGGGTATTCGCTAGGTTGGCGGCTTGGTTGCCCCAAATAAAATAACCCGTTAGTAAGCCGACCGCAAAGGCAACTACAACTAATATAGAAAAAAATGTGTTGCGATTAAATGTAATGGTGTTTTCAGGGTCTTGAACAAGCGGTTCTTCTTCTATGAAGTCAATTGGTTTTTTGGTTTTTGTAGGCATAGTGACGTGATTATAGCCTTTCTAATTCTTTTTTGCAGACGCACTTAAGTTTATTTCATCTTGCTCGGGGGAGGAGTCGGTTTGGGGTTTTGAATCATGCGTCCCGTAGGGAAAGAGGCGAACCATCGTTTTACGGCGGGAATGCGCACAATTAGGAAAAGCGCTAACACGAGTCCATAAATCAATGGGCGGACGATGTCGCCTGAGAGGGTGAGGATATCGCCTTTTTTGCTCCAAAGGTAATGCAATACGGCAAGCGGCGCGATGAGGTAAATGAGGCGATGTAGGCGTTTCCAGTTTTTGCCGAGGCGGATTTTCCAAATATCAAACGATGTGACGGCGAGCGGAATAAGCAACAGAAACGCGATAAGACCTACGACGATGTATGGTTTTTCAAAAATGGTTTGAACGATTAAGCTCCACGCTAAGCCGTAATCAAGGTTTACGAAAATTAAGACGTGAATGAAAACGTACAGGAAGGCGTATAAGCCTAGCGTGCGGCGGCGTTTGAGCGGTTCTTTCCATTTGAAGATAATGTTGAGCGGCGTGCAAAGCAAAGATAAAGTTAGCAGTGTAATAGCATGGCGACCTGTGCGTTGTTCTAATTCTTGAATCGGGTTGATGGAAAAACTGCCCATCAGCGTTTCTAGGGCAATCCAAATGAGAGCCGACCAAGCGTAAAGATGAATTGAAATTTGTAAGGGGGTGTAGCGAGAAAAAATTTTCATATTAAATAGATAGGGGCGACCCGTCAATGTTCATCAAGTTTCATTAATTTCTCTGGGTAGGTCGCCCCTACTTAATGGATTTAATAATACAACTGCAAATTCATGTCGGCGTACATTTCTGCTACTTGTTCGCCGTAGCCATTAAACATTAAGGTTTCGCGGCGGGTAAGTTCGCCAATGCGCCTTTCAGAGGCTTGCGACCAGCGCGGGTGATTGACATTGGGGTTGACGTTGGCGTAAAAGCCATATTCATTGGGGGCGACGGTACTCCATAAGGTGGCGGGTTGTTGAGCGGTTAATTCTATTTTGACGATGGATTTGATAGATTTGAATCCGTACTTCCATGGGACGACCAAACGAATGGGCGCGCCGTTTTGGTTGGGCATGGGTTCGCCGTATAAGCCCGTCGCCAAAATGGTTAGGTCGTTCATGGCTTCATCTAAGCGTAGCCCTTCATTGTAGGGCCAGGGGTAAAAGGCGCTGCTTTGTCCTTTCATTTCTTCGGGGCGATAGACCGTTTCAAAACGCACATATTGCGCGTCGGATGTAGGCTCGACTAAATTGAGTAAGCTGGCTAAGGGAAACCCTTGCCATGGAATGACCATGCTCCATGCTTCTACGCAACGTAACCGATAAATTCGGTCTTCTTGGGGGAATAATTTCAGCAAGTCTTCAATGCCAAAGGTGCGCGGTTTATTGACAAGACCGTACACTTCTACTGTCCATGGGCGGGCGGTGAAGTTTTCCGCTAGAGATTTGACCGCTTCTTTGTTAATGCTAAATTCGTAATAATTGTTGTAACTGGTAATTTCTTCAAATGTGTTGGCGGGGTCGCCGAGTTCGTCCACATACGCGGGGTTGACGGGGACTTGCGCTTCAGAATCTTCGGCGAGGCTGGGCGCACACGCGGCGAGCGCGACGCTGCCTGCCATTACGCCTGCGGCTTTGATAAAATCTCTGCGGGAAAAATAAGTTTCTTTTGGCGTAATTTCATACGATTTGACTGGCACAGATTTGAATGGGTGGGTCATACGTTCTCCTCATGTCTGAAGCGGCTAGCGCTTTATGTTGTGTAGTTAGATAGGGCGATTGTAAAAAAACTTTCTTATGCCAATATGATAATTTGATTAGGAACAAACCGACGGCGTTCTTAACTTTCCATTCGCTTTTTCAGATTCGCCAGCAATGCGGTTTGCGCCTTTGCCGCTTGTGTGGTTACAAATTTTGCCAGCCAAGCATGCGTCGTAATTTGCGTTATTTCTTGAACGAGCGTTTGCCCATTTTGCGGCGTAAAACGATATTCGACATGTAAGACGATATTAGGAAAACTATGCACAACCGTATGAAATTGATAAGGCGGTTGGGTAAAAACGGTTTGCGCATGAATGCGGTTTTTATATAAAACCAACCCATGCCAACGAAACGCCTCCACCGTATCATAGGCGACGGTTTGCACGCCGTCTTTTTCTTGATAGCGAACCCGCTCAACTTGCGTTAATAAAGGCTGCAACCCAATAAAATTTTGCGGGTTTTGCAAATGCTCATAAAGCGCTTGGGGCGAAGCGTGAATGTGAGTTTGAAATTCAAGCGTGTAAATCGGCATTATTACGAAAAAGAATCCAACGCCTCCTGTAAAGATTCATAAGCGGGATATTTTGCAAAAACCCCGTCACCCCCAAGGCTTGATACAACGCCTGCGGCGCGCGGCACATTTTGACATGGCTCACTTTATACATATCTTCGCGCGGCGTAAACATTTTGAACACTTTGTGCAAGGCGCGCATACCGGCGCTCGTCAAAATGCTCACATCCGCCAAATCGAAAAGAAGAAAACGCGCGCCAGCGTCGTACGCGTCGCGGGCAAAAGCAAGCACGCGCTCTTCGCCCGCCGCGTCCAACGCGCCAGCAAGGCGAAGAATCGTCACCTTGCCTTCAACCGATTTTGTAATTTGCAAACCGTCTTGCATGGCAGCTCCAGTTTGGCTGATTATATGCCAATCAGCGAAAACCTTCCGCCTCTTCTTACGCTCAAGGTTGATTCGCTTCGGTACACCGTCGCCTCGCCTTTGCCATACACTTGCCAATCATTGCCAACATTAATGATTCCCGTTTCTTCGTCAATGCCAAGCAAAACAGAATTTGGCAATAATTCTCTCAACCGCTTCGCCCATGTTTTCCCAAACTGATTATGATGCGGCAAAACGCAAGCGTTTGAAATTAAATTCAATCCTTGTAATAATTTTTGTTCGTAAGGGTCATAATAAAATTCACATAATACCATTGCCCCAGCGCTGCTGCCGCCAATCACCCCGCCGTTTCGATAAACCTCTAAGACCGCATTCCAGCATAAACTATCTTTCAGAGTCTCGCCTAAAAAGCGGGGGAAACCGCCGAGGAGATAGATAAATTTTGAAGCCCGAATAGAAGCGGCAAGCGAAGAATCATTTGCAGAGTTTGAATCAATGACATCTACGCTAAAAACTTTTTTTGCGCCCAAACTTTGAAACCATCGTATGCCATGATTCCCTGCGCGTTTGGAATTATTATCTGGCGCGGCGGCTGTGGGAATGATGCAAATCGGCGCGTCCAAACCGCCCGCTAATTCTATGGCTTGCAAATCAGGCTCGCGCATTTGCCCGCCAAATTCTGCGCCGCCCGCTAATAAGAGACGAGACATCTTAATGCCCACGCTCCACAACCACTTGCATTTCAAAGCCGTCTGTGCTTACGTCAATCCAGCCGTTTCTATCTGTGCGGAGCAAAGAAAAACCCTCCAGTGAATCTAAAACTTCTTGCGAAGGCAAACCGCTTGGGTCTCCTGCGGCCACGCTCAATACGATTAATTGCGGAGTCAAATTTTCAAACAAATCGGCAGGGTTCGACGGCGCGTACCCCGAATCAGCCAGTAACAAAACGTCCACATCGCCAATGGCATTGCCAAATTCTAAAATTTCGTAAGTAGATTCATCAATGCCGATAGGGAGCAATGCGCGAAAATTTTGATATTCGATTAATAACACGCTTCCACGCGGACCTTCAGCCTGAATCTCGATGTACGCATTTTCTCCTGCCTGAAGTTTTTGCCCGGCTTCTGCGCGGGCGACTGGAACGCCTTCCTGTGCAAAATATGCGTCTAGCGTTTGGGCTGAAAACGAGGCTTGAAGGTTGCCGCTCCACAAAACATTGTCTGGGGGGTATCGTTCAACGATTCGCGGTAAGGCGGCAAGTTGATTCTCTTGCGTAGAGGCAATGATGAGCCAATCTAACTTCGGCGAAAAAAACGGAAGCCGTCTGCCGAGTTCATCCGATAATTCTGTAACGCTGGCGCCGCCGTTGATTAAGATATTTCGTCCTTCGGGCGTTTGAATCAATACCGCATCGGCTGAACCAACATCAAGGAAGACAATGTGAAGTCTTCCGTCGCCCGCTGTGGCGAAGGAGCGCCAAAAGATAACCATGCAAACAAATGCGATTGTGAAGGATACGCTCAATGCGGCGGCGCGCAGAGATGAGGATGAGGCTAAGAATCTTTTTCGGATGGCAGACCATTTGAAAGTCAAAAAAAGAAGCGGGAAATACATCAAAAGCGCCCATTGCGAGGAAGAGTCGCTTATGGTCATCACGCCGTTTGGAACGGTATCAAAAAATTCAACCATGCGAATTGTGTAAGCCAAAAACGCCCATGCAAACCAAGCCATGAGTTGACCAATTGGATATATGATTAAGCTAATAAACACGGATATACCGCCAATTATCATCACTGCGGGCTGAACCGGCAAAATAAACGGATTGGCGATAAAAGAAATGAATGAAATGCGATTGAAGTGATAAACCATAATGGGTATTGCGGTGAGTTGCGCCGCAAAAGTTAAAACAATATTTTCGTTGATGATTTTTGTAAATGTATTTATATCGCCTTTTGAAAATTTCGCAATGAGGTTTTTAGTAAATTGTGAAAATGGTTCGGCATATAAAATCAAACCAAGCGTAGCGGAAAATGAAAGTTGAAAACCAATGTCCCATAATATTAATGGGTTGAAAAGCGTCATGATTAATGCCGCAAAGCCAAGCAAGTTTAAGCCCGCGTTGCGCCTGCCAATTTGACGCGCAAAAATTGAAATAACGCCCATGATGGCGGCGCGAACCACCGCCGCATCTGCGCCGACAAGGAAGACGTAAAAAAAAATTCCGATGATGGAAAAAACGGCGCTGAGACGCTCGCTAAAAATATGTTTGAATGTAGAAAACAAAAAACCTGAAATAATCGCAATATTGAAACCTGAAATGGCAATGATGTGCGCCGTGCCAGTATTTTTGAAGGCTCCTTGTAATTTTTGTGGTAAACCAGTATCTACCCCAAATAAAATTCCTGCCAATAATGAGGCTTCGGGGTCTGGAAATAAACGATAGGTGTTTTCAAGTAATTTTGACTTCAGTTTATAAATTTGAGTTGAGATGATGTTTCCGTTGTCGCCGGGCAGGCGTGTCACTTCGGCTTTGGAGACGTACGAATAAATGCTCTGACGCGCAAGATAATCTTTGTATGAAAAATCTTCATTTTCGGGCGGCGTTTGCAATAGCCCGCGTATTCGGATGCGTTCCCCATAATTATAGATTTGATTCGGCGGCACGCGCACGAGGATGAAACCATCCACCGGAAAATCGCCGTCGCCCGTATCCACCGCTTCGACTCTTAACGTCAAGTTGGTATATGTATCTCGATAATCCGCTGGTTCGACTAAATACCCCGTAATAAGTAATTCATAATTTCTATCGTTGTAAAAAGCAATGTGAAAGGCGTCTATGTTTGGTTGACGAAATTGATAATAAGCCGAGCCGAGAAATAAAATTGTAGGAAGAAAGAAATAACGAGCAATGAACGATACGTGATGAGCGAAGCGCGAGCGAAGAAAGAAGGAAAGCGGAAAGAGAAAAATACAAATTAAAAACCAACCCCAAGCAGGCAAAGAAACGTAACGAGCGAGGGCAATGCCTGAAATAAAGAAAATTGAAATCCATAACAAGGGCATGAATGGATTGTACAATAAAATCGTTTACATAAAACTTATTATGCTTTTTTGGGTTATACATTTCATGACAAATTTCCTCTTCCCTCTTCTAGGTTATCTTTTCGGTTCGCTCCCGTTTTCAATTTGGATTACACGTTTTGCCAAAGGCGTGGATGTGCGCGAGGCGGGGTCTGGTCATGCTACGACGACAAATACAATACGTCAAGCGGGCTTTGGCTGGGGCGCATTGGTTTTGATTTTAGATATTACGAAAGGATTTGTTCCGACCTATTTAGCGAAAGAATATTCTGGTGAAGTTTGGGTCATTGCATTAACTGCAACATTCGCAGTCATTGGTCATTGTTGGACGATTTTCGCGGGCTTTCGCGGCGGCATGGGGCTGGCGACATTTGGCGGTTCGTTGTTAGCAACCACACCTTTCGCCTTTTTGATTTGTTTGGCTTTGTTAATATTTTTAGTTTTGACGGTTCGTCATTCAGCGCGAGCAAGCGTGTTTGCGGGAGCTTTATCTGCCCCTGTGTTGTGGCTATTCAACATCCGCGATGAAGCCTTTTACATTGCGATTGGCGGGGGCATGGTCATTGCGTTTCGATTTTTAATTGATTGGAATCGAAAATATAGAGAATTGTGGTTAGATAGAGAAAAGAAAAGCAATAAGCAATAAAAAAACGAGTAACAAGTTTTTCCTGTTACTCGTTACTCAACTCTTGCATCTCGTAACTTACTTACTCATCTCCCAACAGCCATCCCAACACGCTTCGTCGCGGCACGGTTTCTTCCACTCTGGGCATGGCGAGCAAAACAACGGTGATGTTATCGTGTCCGCCGCGTTGATTCGCAAGGTTCACCAATGCCTCCGCGGCGGATTTCAAATCTCGTTTCGAGCGAATCGTTTGTTGAATTTCATCGTCCCAAACCAAATCGGTTAGCCCATCGGTGCATAAGAGAATGGTATCGCCAGGCTCAAGGTGAAAGCCCTGATTATTAATAGATTCCTCATCGCTTTCGCTGTTGTCAATTCGCAAGCGAAAATCCACCTCAGGCAATTTCACCCCGCCCAAATGACGGCGAATGACATGCACATTGGGATGGTCGCGCATTTGTTCTTTGGAGATAATCCCCTTTTCATACGCCTCTTGCACCCAAGTATGGTCAATCGTCAGGCGTTGAATATACTTGCCCCGTAGTAAATAGATGCGCGAATCGCCAATATAAGCGGTGTAAAGTCGGTTTTCAATAATCCAAGCGCAAGCGCAAGTAGCCCCCATACCTTGTTGGTCTTCTTTGCCGGCAGAATGAGAAGCGATGGCTTGACTGGCGTCGTGGATTGCGTTTTCTAAAATTTTGGTTGGCTTTTTGGCGTTGCTCTCCGCCACATGCATACTAATATAATTGACCGCCAATTCCGCCGCCACCTCTCCTGCGCGATGCCCGCCAATCCCATCGGCTACAACGGCAAACACCGCAGGGCGTGGGTCGTCTTTTGCAAGTTGAAACGACGATACCGCATAACGGTCTTCATTATTTTTGCCAGAAGCGCCCGCATGACTAAGCGCGGCAATATGTAAATGAGCAAGCGTTGTCCGAATCATTCTTCAATTAAATGAGTCACTTTGGGAGGCGTTGGAATAGGAGGCGTTTTAAGCATAAAACGGTAAGCCAATTGACCAAAGTTTACCATATCCCCATGCCGTAAACGGTAGCCTTCGTGGGGGATTGCGTCATAATTAACCCAAACGCCGCTTACAGAATTGTTATCTAGCAATAAATAGCCGCCGTCGTCCGTCGTACGCAAACGCGCATGGACAGACGAAATAGAGGGGTCGTCTAAAATTAGGGTACATTGCACAGGGTCGGCGCCAAAAATCATTTCTGACGCGTGGACGGGAATGGGAGGCACAGCCGCCGCCTGACCGTCTGCATTCAGGCGAATAAAAAACGCTTTCGCTTCATTCCCCGCTTTCAAATCTGACTCTGTTTTCTTCGGCTTGGTTTTTCGCTTTTTGCTTTTTTCCGCCGCGGCAATCGGGCTTTCTGCCAATGTTGGAATAGGCTGAGTGAGCGGGTCATTTTGAGCGCGGCGTTCTTCTTGCACTGCGCGCAGAGATAAAAATCTTAACCGCCCTCCTAATAAAACGGCGAACAACGCCAACCCTGCAAAAAGAATAGCGCCAAACGTTAGAAGCGTGCGATATTTGGCAAGGAAGGCAATCGGTCCGCTAGGGGGTTTAATCACCGTCACAGTGATAGGAATCGGCAGGCTGGTTTTACTTAACCCCAGTATATCCACCGCCTCAACCATCACTTGATGTTGCCCGCTGGAAGTGTATTGCGTTAAATCCCAAGTAAATGTGTCAAACGGTTCGCTTGTGTTTTCATCGGCGATTATGCCGTCCACATATAAAGTCGTTCTGGTTAATGGTCTTGAAAAACCGTCTGGAAATTCAATGATAATTTCAATCTCTTGCGTCTCTGGCAAAAGGAGTTCCGTGTTGAAAGGGTCTTCGGCTGGGGCTTGACGTGTGATTTGTAATATCGGCGAAACGGGGAAAGGGTTTGGCGGTTGAATGTTTAAATTAATATTTTGCGAATTTGAATTGACTACGCCTAATGAAGGGGTGTTCACTTGTACGGTAATGGTATGTTCGCCAGACGCATTAATGCGCGAAGTGTAAGAAAGCAAGTAAATTCTTCTTAAACCGGCAAAATATGTTTCAAGGTCTGGGAATCGTTCAACGCCAGAATATTGGAACATTGTTCCGCCCGTTTGAATGGCGAGGTTATTAAAAATTGCGGCGCTGGTATTGGCGAAAGTCGTGTCTGCATCCACATACCAAACAAAGATGCGAATATTGTTTTGAATGGCGCGTTGGATAATCGGCTCAAGGTTTGAGGCGAGAGCGGGGTCGGTCATTTCAGGGGTGATGAATAAAATTGCCCGCTTCATGCCCAAGCGCGGCGTTTGCGCGCTGACTACATCTAAAGCCGTGACCAAGGACTGCAAATTTGGGACTGCAACGCGCATATCTGGGTTGAAGCCGCCAATAGCGGTGATAAATTCCGCCGCAGGCGCATGATTGATAACCGGACCCGCTTGGCTGACTAAACTTAAATCATCGGGTAAATCGGCAGGGCGGGTTTGCGCCCATTGAGCAATCACTTGGGCAACGCGTTGAAAACGTGAAATGCCGTTGGCGTCGCGCGCATCTAATGGCGCGCCTTGATTGACTGCAACAGTCAGTTGCAGTGGAATCATCATTTCGGTAAATGAATCAACTGGAAGGGTTTGACCATTTTCAAGTACGGTAACAGTTTCCCCCGTAAGCCCAGAGGCGAAAAATTTCTGCGCGTCGAAGACATCTACAAATCCAGTTATCGTTGGAAATGCAGAAGCCTCCACATTGTATAAAGTGACCGTGGCTGTGTTTTGTTGCGCGTTGACGTTTGTGAAAACGCTCAACAAAAGCGTTAAACTAAAAACGACTGAAAGGGTCTTACGCATTGGCTTCAGAGAAAATAATCGCGTCGCTTTCGATTTTTGGTTTTGTAACTCGCAAATATACCAAAGTCCAAACCGAATCAGTATATGTGATTAATACGCCGTTCAAGAACCATGCAATGGGGCTATAGCATAATAGGAAAACGCCAGCAAGGATAAACGGTTGCCATGAGGTAATGTTGCCTTCAATAAGCGTGAACATCAGCGGCACAACGATTAGGAGCGTAGGCAATGCGATGATGATGCCAATGATAAAACTAAGAACGAAGAGAACAATACCAACCACAATTAAGCCGATGATATTTTTTGTAAACACTTCCCACCCGCGAGCAAGGGCAGGAAAAACCCCCATATCTTCTATGAGAATAGCGCGCTGAACTTGATTCATATAAAAACCAAGAAATATCATAAGCGGAATTAAACAGCAACAAAATACAAGCGCGAATAATCCGAATGCTCCGCCAAGCGCCGCTTCGTTAGAGCCTTGAGCGGAGAAAAATAAAACGATAAAGAAAGCAACTATAAATATCACCACTGGCAAACCGATTATCAAGGATAAACCTAACAACCGCCAGAAATATTTTAGGCTTTCGGAAAATAATTCGCCAAAACGAATAGTCTCTGCGCCATTTTCGGCATGGACAACTCCGCGCGTTAAGCCCGCTGTGCCGACCAAAGATAAAAATACTTGCAAAGCAAACAAAATCAAAGCAAACAAAATGAGGGCATAGATAATCCAAGTGTTTTGTTCAAACCAAGCGTCAACTTGTTCAAAAAAATTAACGATTTGGTCTGTCATTTCAGGCGAAAATGGATTATCGCCATTTCCGCTACTGTCACCTGAATTTGAATTGCCGCCATTGCCTCCCCTGCCGCAACTAGCGAGCATACCAAACAGCCACAGGATTTTATACTTCCATGTGATTTTGCCTGCGCGAGTGAAAACTTCTACAATATCGAAATTCATATTTGATTCCTTTGTAGGGCGTGACAGCCTATGAGTTTGTTTCGTTAAATATAACCTGATTTTCGGCTTTCTGTGTGAGGTGTAAATAGGTTAAATCAAGCGAAACTTTCAACAAGGTTTGAGAAATGACTGAGATAAGAATCATCACTGGGAAGAAAATACAAATAAATAAAGCCATGACTCCCAGCAACATCTCGCTTCCCGATTCTGCAAAAATTGGAAAACCCATTATCGGAATAAACATCGGAAACGTCAAAACGCTGGAAACAAGCGTAACGCCAAAATAAACGATGAATGTGATAATAATGTATTTCCAAATATGGTCGCGGACAATTTCAAAGCCGCGTCTGACTGCGTCCCATGCGCTTAAATTTTCGGCAACCACAGCGGTATACGCGGCTTCTAAAACGCCGATAACAAGAAATATCAAAGGCATCAGCAAAATGATAATGGGTTGTAAGCACAAAGAAGCCAATCCCATTGTGACTATCATCGCCGCAAAAACAAACGCAAAGAACGCCGCAAAGATTAAACCGACAGAGAATTGAATAATCATGAATACGCCGAGTTGACGCCAAAAATATTCACGACTGTCTTGTAGTAAATCTATAAATTTTAGTGAACCTTCGCCTTTATCAACGCGCACAATCCCTAAAGTCACCGCTGAAAGGGCAAAGACCTGTAATATCGTTGAAACAATCACAATAATAAAAGTAAAGAAGAAAAAGCCAAGCGTAACCAAAGCATTCACTTCTGACGTTTGGTTTTCTTCAAAGAAAAAGAGAAACAAAAACATAACGGGAAACATTGCAAAAGAAACCAGCAAAGGTAAAGTTAGTATTCCCCAAAATACTTTATGCTTCCAAGAAATTTGCAACGTGCGAGTTAAGATATTTCCGTAATCAAAGTTCATAAAAATTTCCCATCAAAAATTACTTAACCGCTAACCCCAGACCATAGTCTGCCGTCGGCGGTCTAATGAACTTAATCAAAAAACGCTCATCGTAAATTGCTACTCCCACTCAATCGTAGCAGGCGGCTTACTTGTAATATCATACACCACGCGGTTAATTCCTTCCACCTCATTCACAATGCGGCTCGACACTTTTGCAAGCAAATCATGCGGCAAACGCGCCCAATCCGCTGTCATAAAATCATCGGTCGTCACTGCCCGAATCGCAACGGCTTCTTGATACGTCCTTCCGTCGCCCATCACACCGACTGATTTCACTGGCAATAAAACCGCAAAGGCTTGCGAAACTTTTCCATGCTTGCCTAAAAACCCTGCGTTCAATAATTCATCTTGCAAAATCTTATCCGCCGCGCGTAAACGGGATACGCGTTCGGGCGTAATTTCTCCCAAACATCGTACAGTGAGTCCAGGTCCGGGGAATGGTTGTCGCCAAACTAAATGTTCGTTCAAGCCTAAGGCTTCGCCCACCAAGCGCACTTCATCTTTGAATAACATTCTTAACGGCTCTACCAATTCAAATGATATGTCTTCGGGTAAGCCGCCCACGTTGTGATGCGTTTTTATTTTTTCAGATTTACTATCCCCTGAGGCAGACGATTCAACTACGTCGGGGTAAATTGTTCCTTGCACCAGAAACTTGATATCACTCCCCAGCCGCTTTGACTCACGCTCAAAGATGCGGATAAATTTTTCCCCGACGACTTTTCGTTTCTGTTCAGGGTCAGTTATCCCTGAGAGCGAAGCGAGAAACTCATCACTGGCATCAATGGTGATTAATTCCGCGCCAAGTCCATCACGAAAAGCGGATGCAACTTCTGCGCCTTCGTTATGACGAAGCAAACCTGTATCAACAAACATGCAAATGAGTTGGTCGCCGATGGCTTTATGCACCAATGCCGCCGCAACAGATGAATCCACGCCGCCTGAAACCGCCGCGAGAACTTTTTGTTCGCCAACTTGCTCGCGGATTTTTTTCACGCTTTCATCAATAATAGATTTGGGAGTCCAACTTGGATTCACATTACAAATATCAACCACAAAATGTTTAATTAACTCAATTCCATTTTTTGTATGCTGAACTTCGGGGTGAAACTGCACGCCAAAATATTTCTTTTCCAAATTCCCCATTGCGGCATACGGGCTGTTTCGGCTTTTTGCTAATGAAATAAAACCTTGCGGCAACTCGGTGACTTTATCTCCGTGAGACATCCATACGGTAGAAAGGTTGGAGATTAGAGAATTAGAGACGAGGGGTTGAATTTCTGCAAACCCATATTCACGTTCGGGCGATGGATTTACTTTCCCACCCAAAGCATGTGTCAAGGCTTGCATTCCGTAGCAAATACCAAGTATGGGCAAGTTTGAATCGAAAATAAATTGTTGAATGAATGGAGCGTTTTTTTCGTAAACAGATTTTGGTCCGCCTGAAAGAATAAAACCTTTTGGATGAATAGATAATATTTTTTCTTGCGGAGCATCCCACGCGAATAATTCACAATACACATTTGATTCACGCACACGCCGTGCAATGATTTGCGCATATTGTGAGCCGAAGTCTAAGATGGCGATTGAGTCCATAAGTTTTATGTTTGAAGGTTGAAAGTTATATGTCGCAAGTCAAAGGTCAAATTTATAGCATTGAAATTTTGAGGTTTGGCTATGAATCAACAAATTCAATCTTCCCCTCATCCATAGACTTAATGCAAGCAATTGATTCAATTGGCACACCCAAAGACGATAAAGCCGCGCGCCCGCCTTCAAATATTTTTTCTATGAGCGCGCCAATACCCACCACTTTAGAACCTGAGGCTTCTGCCAAACGCACCAGACCTAAAATGGTTTGTCCGCTGGCGAGAAAATCATCAATGATTAACACTTTTTCGTTGTTGGCGAGATATTCAGGCGAAACAATCAATTCCACCATGCGTCCTTTGGTGTGCGATGGAGCAAGGGTCAAATACACTTGGTCAGGCATGGTAATCGGTTTCGTTTTGCGAGCGTACACCACAGGCAATTTCATGTGAATAGCGGCGGCAAGCGCTGGGGCAATGCCAGAAATTTCAGCGGTTAAAATTTTGGTTGCGCCCACATTGGCAAAGCGCTTGGCAAATTCACGCCCGCAGGCATCCATCAGGGTTGGGTCTACCTGATGGTTCACAAAACTATCCACTTTCAAAATTCCATTGCCGAGGTTTTTTCCGTCTTTCAAAATGCGTTGCTGTAATTGGTTCATGTTTACTCCGTTTGCCTAGACAGGTTATTGTGATTTTACCATTTTAAGAATTGCCGTTACGTATTCCTTTTGGAAGTTTTTTTATCGCTTATCCGCTATTAATTCATAAAAACTCTCTGTGATAGAATCTTTCGCGTGATTGATTTGATTCTCGCATCCGCTTCGCCCCGCAGGCGGCAATTGTTTGCGCTGGGGAACTGGAATTTTGAGGTCATCGTCTCTGATGTAGATGAAACGCCGTTGGAAAATGAGTCGGCGCGGGAGTATGTATCAAGATTGGCAAAGGCAAAGGCTCTGGCTATCAGGTCGAAGGTCAAGCAAGAAGCGGTGATTATCGGCTCGGATACAACGGTGGTAGACGGTCAAGAAATTTTAGGCAAACCGATTGACGAATTTGACGCTGAAAGAATATTAAAACAATTACGCGGAAAAAATCATCAGGTGATGACGGGCATTGCAATCTATCGCGTCAGCGATGAAAAGCTGGTCAGCGATGTGTGTATTACCGATGTGCCGATGCGAAATTATAGCGATGATGAAATTGCGGCTTACATCAAAACAGGCGACCCTATGGATAAAGCCGGCGCGTATGCTATTCAACATGCGGGGTTTCATCCCGTTTCATTTTTAAGCGGGTGCTACGCAAGCGTGATGGGTTTGCCCATGTGCCATATTGTGCGCGGATTAAGAGAATTTGATATTGTTCCAAACGCCGATGTGCCGATGAAGTGTCAGGCGCTTTTGAGTTATGATTGTCATGCGACAAAGGAAATTTTGAACGACAAGCCTTCTGAAGTTTTGAACTTGAGAAGGCTAAAGGAAAAAGAATGAAGTTAAATCGTTGGTTATATTTTGTTTTTGCAACGCTGATCCTAGCGGCTTGCGCTTCCAATCAAGGTGGGGGCATTTCGGAAATTTTTGCGACGGATACGCCCTTGCCTACGGCAAAGGTGGAAGTGACGCCTGCACCCAATGTGGATGCGGCGGTCAATGCGTTTTTTGAGGCGTTAAAACAAGACGATTATGAAAGTATGTACGCTATGCTTTCACAAGCGAGTCAAAGCGCAATTTCGTTAGAAGATTTTTCAAAACGCTGGAATGACGCTTTGAATGAAATGAGCGCGGCGAGCATTGAGACGACGATCCTTTCTTCTCAAATTAGCCCGCGCAATGCCGAAGTGAAATATACCGTTACCTATAAAACGGTTTTAGCGGGCGATATAACGCGCGAAATCACCATGCGCTTGGTGAATGAAAATTACGCTTGGAAAGCGCAATGGGACGATGGTTTAATTTTGCCTGAATTAGCGGGCGGGAATCAATTGGCGATGGAATATAGCGTGCCTGCGCGCGGCGATATTTACGACCGTAACGGCTTGCCGATTGTGACTCAATCTGCCGCGTTGGCGTTTGGCATTCAAACAGACGCTATTGACCCAGATTTACGCGGCACATTAACCGCCGAGCTGGGGTTGCTGTGCGGTTTTGACCCGCTGAATATTCAAAATCAGATAGACGCCGCAGGACCTGGTTGGTATTTGCCCATGTGCGAGGCGACTCGCGAAGAAGCCCAAAGGTTGCTTTCAATTAACCCCGGCGGGCTGGTGGTGCAAGAATATGAATCGCGTTACTATGCACAAACGGGGCTGGCGCCTCAAGCGGTGGGATATACGCTTTCGATTTCACCAGAGCAATATGACGAATATCGCCGCAAGGGGTATAACGGCAGCGAGAGAATTGGGCAGGCGGGCATTGAGCAATGGGCAGAAGATTATTTAGCCGGCAAACATGGCGGCGTTTTACGCGTGGTAAACCCCAATGGGCAAATTGTAACCACGTTAGGTCAGAGCGCCCCAGAGCCAGCCGCTTCGGTGTATTTGACGATTGATAATAATATGCAATATTACGCCCAAGCGGCGATTGAATACTTCCGCGGGGCAATTGTGGTCATGGAAGTGGATACGGGCAGAATTATCGCTATGGCGTCTAGCCCAGATTTTGACCCAAATTATTTTGACTCGAACAACCCCAACAATGTGGGTTTGACGAATTTATTGAATAATCAAAATTTACCGTTGCTCAACCGCGCCACACAAGGGCAATACCCGCTGGGTTCTGTGTTTAAGATTATCACGTTCTCTGCGGCGTTAGAAAGCGGCGCCTACTTAAAAGACACGACTTATGATTGTCAGTATGAATTTCGAGAATTGCCAGACCGAATCTTATACGACTGGACGTATGACTTTTGCCAACAAGCCCTTGCCAGAGGCGAAGCCTGTAATACTTCGCGCACTAGACCTGCAGGCTTATTAACGCTGCAAGAAGGTTTGATGCGCTCATGCAACCCATATTTTTGGCACATTGGCAATGATTTATATTCAACCCTCAACCGCCCAAATGATATTGCGAATATGGCGCGCGCTTTTGGGTTGGGCTCGCCCACTGGCATTGAGCAATTGCCCGAAGAAGCAGGGCAAATTTTAGACCCTGATAGTCAGGTAGAGGCGGTGAATCAAGCCATTGGGCAAGGAAAGGTGTTAGTCACTCCATTGCAGGTGGCGCGGTTTATGGCGGCAATTGCAAATGGCGGCACGTTATATCGCCCGCAAATTGTAGAAAAAATTCAACCCGTAGACGGCGACCCGCTTCTCGTCTTCAAACCTGAAGCGAACGGCACGCTTCCGTTACGCGATGAAAATTTGGAAATCTTACGAGAAGCGTTGTTCATGGTCACCGGACCACGCGGCACAGCGTATAACAACATTCGCGGGTTGCAGTTTTCTGTGGCGGGCAAAACAGGCACCGCAGATAACGAGGGCGGCATTCCGCATGGCTGGTTTGCAGGTTACACCAATAACGCCGCCAATACGGGCTTACCTGATATTGCCATTGCCGTCATTGTTGAAAATGTGGGGCAAGGGTCCGACTATGGCGTGCCGTTATTTAGGGCGCTAGTGGAAACATATTACTACGGAAGCCCGCAACGACCATTTTATGAGTTTGGTCAAATTGGTTTACCGCCATACACACCAACCCCTCCGGGCGGCGGAATATTTAGTCCATAAAGAACGGCGCGCGGGTTTACCGCGCGCCGCTTAAGGTCAATCAGTATAGGGATTATTTTTTGAAAGAAAACAAAACTCAAGGCTTAATCATCAAGGCGCAATCTGGTTTCTTTTGGGTAGAAACCAGCCAGGGCATTGTGGTTTGTCAATTACGCGGTAAGTTAAAGCAAGGCAAAGCCAAAGGCGATATTGCCGCGTTAGGCGACCATGTTGAGATAACAATTTTGCCCGATAAAAGCGGGGTGATAGAGCGCGTCGAACCGCGCAAACAAGCCTTAGTACGCTTAGACCCGCGCCCGCAGGGCGAATATCAGCAAGTGTTGTTAGCCAATCTCGACCAAGCCGTTTTTGTTTTCGCATGCGCGCAGCCAAACCCTAAATTAAAAATGCTCGACCGTTTTTTAGTCATTGCCGAAAAACAAAACATCCCCCCTATTATTGTGGCAAATAAAATTGATTTAGCGGATAACGCAAAACAAATTTTTGGTTTATATGAAGAAATTGGGTATCGTGTAATTTACGCTTCTGTAAAAAACAATGTCGGCATAGACGCATTAAAAAAAATATTAAGAAACAAAATCAGCGCTTTGGCTGGACCCAGCGGCGTTGGAAAATCCAGTTTGCTTAACGCAATTCAAAGCGGCTTAGGTTTGAAAGTGAATGAAGTAAGCGCGGCAATGAATAAAGGCAAACATACCACCGTCACCCGCGAAATGTTCAAATTAGACGAAGGCGGCTACGTCGCCGATACGCCGGGTTGGAAAAGTTTAGCGCTGTGGGATACCGCACCCGAAGAAATAGACGCTTATTTTCCTGAATTAAAACATTTGGTTTCGCAATGTCAATTTAGCGACTGCACGCACCAACACGAGCCGAATTGCGCCGTGTTAAGAGCGCTCAAAGAAAATAAAATTCATCAAGCAAGATACGATTCGTTTATTCGCTTAAGAACGGGCGATAGAGATTAGAGAATTAGAGATTAGATGTACGCATCACAAATTACGCCTCACGCTTGACTTCAACTTGTTCCTTGAACCCTGATATTTTATACTTAACCTCAAATGGATAATTGGAATCTCCTCGGACATGAATGGGCAGTGGATATGCTTCGCCAGCATGTGGCGCGCAACGACGTTCGTCACGCTTACCTCATTGCTGGCGCGCCTGGTTTAGGGAAACGAACGCTGGCTTTACGGCTTGCCCAAGCGCTAAATTGCGAAAGACCCATCGGCGCAGGAATGCCGTGTTTTACTTGTAAAACTTGCAAGCAAATCGAAAGTATGGCGCACCCCGACCTAACCGTGATTCAAGCCGAAGCCGAAGGCGGGGTTTTGAAGGTGGACCAAATCCGCGAAGTGCAACGGACATTAAATCTTAAACCCTATCAATCGAAATATCGCGTGGCGTTATTCTTACGCTTTCACGAAGCCAACGATAACGCCGCTAACGCATTACTGAAAACGTTAGAAGAAGCCCCCGCTCACGCCGTTTTGATTCTAACCGCCGAAACGCCAGAGCAATTATTACCCACCATTATTTCGCGCTGTGAAATTTTGAGGCTACGCCCCTTGCCTATGGAAGCGGTCGCCGCCGATTTAATGCAAAGCGGGGCGGAAGAAGAACAAGCGCGGTTACTGGCTCATATTTCAGGCGGCAGACCGGGATACGCAAGAAAATTAGTCAACGACGCCTCTTTACTGGAAAAGAGAGAAGAACGCCTAAACGATTTACAAACCTTATTGCCCGCTTCTCGGGTGGAAAAATTTTCTTACGCCGATAAACTCTCTAAAGATAAAGACTCAATGCGGCAAACGGTTTTAGTTTGGCTTTCTTATTGGCGCGATGTTCTGCTTCGCGTGGCTGGCGCTGAAAGCGCTTTGACGAATATTGACCGTAACATGGAAATTGAATTTTTAGCAGGCAGGTTAGATTTATCTTCTGCGCGAAAAGTTGTGCGCCGCCTCGAATCTACGCTGGAGAAGATGGATAGAAACGTTAATGCGAGATTGCTGGCGGAAGTTTTGTTATTAGATTTGCCAAAAGTGTAGCGAAGAGAAACGTTATGCCTCATCAACCGCGCTTAAGCGACGGAAATTGACGAAGGCGCAGAAATTGCCCGCTAAAATTACGGAAAGACGGCGTGTTTGAATGGGCGCATTTTATACAAAGAGAACGACAAACCTTCGGAAGCCTTTGAGGCTTCCGAAGGTTGTTTTACTCAATTGCGCTTCGTAATTTTTTCGCTAACTTTCCAAAATGGCTCGTATAACGAATCTCTTCATCTCGCGGGCGAGGCAAATCCACCGGGATATCTAGTTTAATTTTGCCGGGGCGTTGGGTGAGGACTAAAACTCTATCGGCAAGGAATAACGATTCGTTAATCGAATGCGTCACCATGATGACTGTTTTCTGTTTGGTTTGCCAAATGTTTGATAACTCTGTCCACATTCTTTCGCGGGTTAATGCGTCTAACGAGGCGAAAGGTTCGTCAAGCAATAAAATGTCGGGGTCGTGAATCAAGCCGCGCGCGAGTCCGACGCGCTGCGCCATGCCGCCCGATAAATCTCGCGGAAGAGCGTCTTCAAAGCCAGTTAATCCCACCAAACGAATCATCTCTAACGCTTTTTCGTGGGCGTGAGCGTCGCTTTCCAATTCCAGCGGAAGTTTGATGTTGTCTATCACGCTGCGCCAAGGCATGAGGTTAGGTTGTTGAAACACCATGCCAATTTTTGGCGAATGCCCAAACAGAAAATTCACTTCGCCCGACGTTGGCTTGATTAAGTTTGCAATCAGCCGAAGCAAAGTGGTTTTACCCGAACCCGAAGGACCAAGAAAACAAACAAACTCGCGGCGCTGAATATCGAATGAAATCCGTTCAAGCGCGTGAATCGAATTGTTTTCATCGTCGAAAACAATAGATAAATCTTTTACGGAAAGAGCAGGTTTAGTATTTTTCATTTTCAAGGTATGGGCGACCCACCATTTTTTATCAAGGCTATAAACAATCCTGACGGGTCGCCCATACGATTAAGGAACAAACTCATTTGTAAACGCTTGGCTCAAATCAATCGGCTCAGGAATTAATTCCATTTTCACCAACAATTCGTTCATGTTTTCCCATGCTTGCGGGTTGGAAAAACCGATTCTTTCCGCCTGCCAAAATTCAATCGAAGTGGTTAGCACTTGCATTTGAACGTCTTTATCTTGGTCTTTCAAATTTTCTACAAACTTCAAACTAATTTGATACGCTTCTTCGGGGTTGGCGATTGTATCGGCAATGCCTTTAGCAAAGGCGCGCGTAAACGATTGTATTAATTCGGGGTTGTTGGCGATTGTGTCTTCGTTGGTCACAATGCCGTTGGCAATTAATTGCGCATAATCTGCCACGCGCAGTTCATTTAAGTCAAAGCCTTGCGAGCGCAGCACAATGGGTTCATTGGCGGTGTAAACCACCACCACGTCGCTTTGACCGCTGGCAAACGCTTCGACTTGATTGAAGCCAATGGCGTTGAATGTCACTTCATTTGGATTGACATCGTCGGCGAATAACAGGGCTTGCGCGCCGATGTAATTTGCGCCAAATAAGCCCGGCAAGCCGATTGTTTTTCCGCGCAGGTCTCTGGGTTCGTTCACGTTTAATTCCGCCGCAGTGACGATTGAAATGGGGAACTGTTGATACCAAGCAAAAGCATACACCACAGGCAGCCCTTGCGCGCGCGCCAGCAACACTTGCTCGCCCGAAGCCACCACAAACGGCAATTCGCCTGCGCCCACTAGCCCTACGCCGTCAGTTTCAAATGAGTAATCAAATTCAATTTCGATTCCTTCTTCGGCAAAATAACCTTTATCTACCGCGACATAAAATGGCGCGTATTGAATGTTGGGGATGTAGCCCATAGGCAATTTAATTTTTTGCAACGTTCCCGCTTCATTCGTGACCTGAGAGCCGCTACACGCCGTCAACAGAATCATGAACCCGAGCATGAGTGAAAATATTTTTTTATACATAAAGTCTCCTTTTTATTTTTAGACCTGATAGGTCTTGTATTGTTATTTCATCCATTTCAAAAATCTTCTTTCTAATCCTGTGACCATGCCGTATAAAAGCAAAGCCAAAGCAATTAACATAAACACCGCCACAAACACCATAGACGTATCGTATTGAAAATCGCCGAGTTGTAATAAAAAGCCCAGCCCTTGTTCGGCGTCTACCAATTCGCCGACAATTGCGCCAATGACTGAAAGCGTCGCGCCGATTCGTAACCCGCCAAGCAAAACGGGCAACGAAGCGGGAATTTCAAGTTTGAGTAAAATTTGCCAACGCGTGGCGCGGAGGGAATTCATCAAATCATATAACGGCGCAGAGACGGCGCGCACGCCGACAATGGTGTTGATTAATACGGGGAAAAATACAATCAATGCGCAAATAACCACTTTGGAGAGGATGCCGTCTCCGAGCCATATTACTAACAGCGGAGCAATGGCTACAACTGGAATCGCTTGGCTGGCGACAAGATAAGGCGATAAGATTTTTTCAAGCGCGCGAGATTTTGCAAGCATGTAGCCGACAATAGTTGCAAATAAAGTCCCTGTTAATAGACCGAGTAAAACTTCTATAAATGTAATGCCTGTGTGGTAGAGCAAACTACCGTCATGTAATGATTTAAGGAAGCGAGTCCATACGTCCAATGGAGAGGGTAAGATGAATTTCGGCAAGTCGCTGACGCGGACAATTAACTCCCATAGCGGGATGAATAATAAGATGGAGAGTATTCCAAAGAAACGAGATAAAGATGTTTTCATAATTTTTTTTTCGTAAGGGCAGGGCATGCCTTGCCTCTACATATAATAAAAAAGCCTCAAACAAAAATCATGTTCGAGGCGCGGAAACAGACAGACGTTAAGTCTGAAGCGATTAAGAAAAACCCCGAAAACGTTTCATGTTTTCGGGGACTTAAATCGAATCAGACTCTCATGAGTCTTGTTTACCTTCTTCTATCCAGACTTTTACTGTCGGCTTCGGAATTGAACCGAATCATGCCCGTTTTCCCAAGCAGGAAAGCGATGTACCTAAACAGGCTCGTGGGCTATACCACCGATCGGGAATTGCACCCTGCCCCGAAGGTTATTATTTAATTTATTTCTCTTATTATATATGATAATGCGGTCTTATTGCAAGGCGGGTTGCGTTTATCGCTCATCGTCTCGCAGATTGAGAAACTTGGAGACGATGAGCGTCATCTATTTCAATTGCGCTTTGATTTTCTCGGCAGTATCTTTATAACCTGCCAGTTTTTCTTTTTCTTTTTGCACTAAGGCGGCGGGGGCTTTGTTGGCAAAATCGCTGTTCAATAATTTTTCCAAACGTTGAATATGGCTTTCCGCTTCTTTGAGTTCTTTTTCAAGGCGGGCTTTTTCATTGGCTAAATCTACCATGCCAGCTAACGGCAAATAAATTTCAACCGAGCCAACCACGAGCGCCGCGGAATCTTTCGGTTTATCTTTGAGCGATTCGTGAATAGTGAATTGTGAATTGTCTAAGCCTGAAAGCCAAGCAATCACTTGAGATTGTTCTTTTATCAATTCAGTTTTTGCTCCAGCGGAAATACTTGCGGGAATCTTTTTAGATGGAGCAACACCTTTTTCAGAACGCAAGTTGCGAATTCCACGCACGATTTCTTGAATCAATTCAAAATCCGCAATGGATTTTGATTCCCAAGATTCTTCTTCGGTCGGTTCTGGGAATTTAGCGGTAATCAATGCAGTGGTCCAGTCTTTACAGAGATTGGAGATTGGAGACTCTCTTAATGCACTGTGAAGATGCCCCCAGATTTCCTCTGTTACAAAAGGAGTAAAGGGGTGCAACAATCTTAAACAAGAATCAAAAACCTTTGCAAGCGTTTCCACCGTCTGCTGTCTACGGTCTGCCGTCTTTATTTGCTCTTTGGCAATTTCCACATACCAGTCGGCAAAGTCTGACCAGATAAATTCGTAAATTTCTTGCCCAGCCTGACCATATTGGAAGTTTTGGAATTGACGCTCCACGTTGCGGATGAGTTTATTAAGTTTGGCGGTAATCCAAGAATCGGCAAGCGCAACATTCTGACCGCTGCCCGCTGACGAAGGTCGGTTATCTGAGGTCAAGTTATCAATCGCCGAAATGACAAACCTTCCTGCATTCCATAATTTATTTGCAAAGTTACGATTCGCTTCCACTTTCTTAACGCCCACGTTGGTGTCGTTTCCGGGCGTAGAACCAACGAGAAGCGTGAAGCGAAGCGCGTCTGTGCCAAATTCATCCATCACGGTTAATGGGTCAATCACATTGCCTGTGGTCTTAGACATTTTTCGTCCTTGCTCATCGCGCACAAGCCCGTGTAAATAAACCGTATGAAACGGCGCTTGCCCTGTAAACTCAAGCCCCATCATAATCATGCGCGCCACCCAAAAGAATAAAATATCGTACCCCGTTTCCATGTAAGAAGTTGGGTAAAAATATTGTAGGTCGGGCGTTTGTTGGGGCCAGCCTAAAGTGGAAAAGGGCCACAAGCCAGATGAAAACCAAGTGTCTAACACATCTTCATCTTGACGAATATTTTTTGAGCCGCATGTGGCGCATTGCGTTGGGTCTTCGCGAGTCACGGTCATGTGTCCATCTTCGCAATACCAAACGGGAATGCGATGCCCCCACCACAATTGGCGGCTAATGCACCAATCTTTGATGTTTTCAAGCCAATTGAAATATATTTTTTCAAAACGCTCAGGCACAATTTTGATTCGTCCATCGCGCACGGCGTCTAGCCCAGCCTTTGCTAACGATTCCATTTTAACAAACCATTGCTCTGAAATCATCGGTTCGATAATTTCTCCACCGCGTTGTGAGCGTGGAATGGTTGTGCGATAGTTCTCCGTTTTGATGGTTAAGTCTGCGGCTTTCATATCCGCCCACAGATTTTTTCGCGCTTCAAACCTATCCTGACCTTGATATTTGCCCCCATTTTCATTGACCTTCGCCTGAACGTCTAACACCGAAATAATCGGCAGGTTGTGGCGTTGCGCAATGGCGTAGTCGTTCGGGTCGTGCCCTGGCGTGATTTTTAATGCGCCCGTTCCAAATTCCATGCTGACGTATTCGTCTGCAATCACTGGAATTTCTCGGTTCAAAATCGGCACAATCACGGTTTTGCCAATATATTTTTTATATCGTTCGTCTTCTGGGTGAACCGCCACTGCCGTATCGCCTAAAATGGTTTCAGGTCGAATGGTAGCTACTGGAATAAACTCGTCTGAATCTTTGAGCATGTATTTGAAGTAATACAATTGCACATCTTCTTCGCTATATTCCACTTCCAAATCAGAGACTGCGGTTTTAAGCCCAGGCGACCAATTGATTAGGCGCGGTCCACGGTAGATAAGACCTTTTTCGTACAGGCGCACAAACGCCTCTCGCACGGCGGCGCTCAAGCCTTCGTCGAGCGTGAAGCGTTCTCTATCCCAATCGCAAGAAGCGCCCAGTCTGCGAATCTGTGTAGTGATGATGTTGCCATATTTTTTCTTCCATTCCCATGTGCGTTTGACAAATTCTTCACGCCCAAGTTCTTCGCGGGTCACTTCTTCATTTTTGAGTAAATCTTTTTCCACCATGAGTTGCGTAGCAATGCCTGCATGGTCTGTGCCTGGCACCCAAAGCGTGGAATACCCTTTCATGCGGTGATAGCGAATCATTAAATCTTCCACGCTTACAAACATAGCGTGACCGATGTGTAATTCGCCCGTCACATTCGGCGGCGGAATAGCAATGACAAAGGGTTTGACGTTGGGGTCGAAATTTGGCTTGTTTGGGTCGTTATGCGGCTTGAAGAATCCACCCGCCTCCCACATGGCATAGATGCGCGGCTCGGTAGATTTGAAATCGTAGGCTTTGGGTAATTCTTTAGTCATGATTGCTCCTTCGTCGCAGAGAGCAGATAATCAGCGAACAGTTTTTCTTATTTCTGTTCTCTACTCTCTGGCGCTTAAAATAAAAAATACCTCATCCAATAGAGGACGAAGTATTTACTCCGTGGTACCACCTCAATTCGTTATTAGTCGGCTAGTTTTTTTGTTGAGTAGTTAACTAGTTACTAAAAACGCGCTTGATTTCGCTATAACGGGCTGACCCGTGCTGGTCTAGTAATTGGTAATTGGTAATTATCAATGTTCTTCAGCAATTAGATTCAGACGACTTCGGCAATTTTTTTCTGTGAAGGTTTTCAGCCCATGACCTTCGTTTCTGTCAGAAAATTGATTGCTTACTCCTTCTGAATGGCGAGATTATACGCCTTGAAACGAAGAGAGTCAAGAATGCTATACTTAACCGATGCTTTCTCCTTTTGATTATCTCCTCATCGCAATCGCCGCCTTGCTGGCAGGCGCAGTCAACGCACTTGCTGGCGGCGGGACATTAATTACATTTCCAGTATTAACATTTTTAGGCGTACCTGCCATTTCGGCAAGTATTACAAACACAGTAGCATTATCACCCGGTTATTTGGGCGGGACGCTCGCTCAATGGAATGATTTACGCAACCAAAAGAATCGTCTATGGTTATTGATTCCCGCCAGCGCGCTCGGCGGGGTATTTGGCGGATTTTTACTTTTGCAAACAGGCGAAAAATTATTTAGCGAACTTGTCCCTTATTTGATTTTGCTCGCTTCAATTTTATTAGCCATTCAAGAACCCGTGCGAGCATGGTTAGTCCAACGAAGTCATCCCTCCAATCTTGAAGCAATCGCTTGGCTCCCTGTTGGTATCGCTTCTATTTATGGCGGATATTTCGGCGCAGGTTTGAGCGTGATTATCCTTTCAGCATTGGGATTAACCATTGAAGATTCGCTAATAAGGCTCAATGCGTTAAAGCAGGCAGCGGCTTTCGCGGTCAACATTGCTGCGGCGATTTTCTTTTTGTTTTCGGGTCAGGTCTTGTGGACAGTTGCGCTTGTGATGGCGCTTGGGGCATGGGTTGGCGGTCATTTGGGAGGGAAATTAGCGGGAACAATCAAACCGTCCACATTGCGGTGGACGGTTGTGGCGATTGGGGCGGTTGTGTCCATTATTTATTTCGTTCGTTGATATTACTTTCCGGCAGCACAAGCGGCGCATCCAAAAACGGATGTTTGACCACTTGCACAGGCAAACAATAGGCATCTGAGATAATTTCTGGCTGTAATACTTCTTTTGGTGTGCCAAGCGCTTTGATACTTCCCGCCACCATCAATGCAACTCTATCTGCATAACGGGCGGCGAGATTCAAGTCGTGCATGGCGACTAACACCGCCAAATTATTTTCTTTGGCTAAGTCGCGAATCAATTCCAATAAACTCACTTGATATTGCAAGTCTAAATGCGATGTCGGTTCGTCCAATAAAAGTATGGGCGTAGATTGGCACAAGGCGCGCGCTAACAAAATGCGCTGTTGTTCGCCGCCAGAGAGCTCGCCCACACGCCGTTCAGAAAACGCTAAGGCGTTGACGCGAGTCAAGGCTTGGCGGGCAAGTTCCTCGTCATGTGTTGAAGCGTTGCCTAAAAATCCTAAATACGGCGTGCGCCCCATCAACACCGTTTCCCAAACTGAAAACGCAGGCGGCAGTGAAATCGCTTGCGGCACAACCGCAACATAACGCGCGCGTTCCATCGGATTCATCGCATGAAAATTTTTTCCATCGGTTTGAATTTCGCCGCGCGATTCAATCACCCCGCTGACGGCGCGAATCAACGTGGATTTGCCCGCGCCGTTGGGCCCAATTAACGCAACCACTTCGCCGTTTTTTACGTCAAACGAAACATTATGCAAAATTTCGCGCCCGTTATAAGAAACGAAAAGGTTTTTTATATTTAACATTAGAACACCAGATACCAAAATAATGCAATTTCATTCGGCTTGATATTTTTGAATGTAAATTTATCAAAGCCGCCGAGAACAAAACCACAGGACTGATATAACCGACAAGCGGCGACGTTATCATCTTGCGTTTCAAGCATGATGCCGGGAGAACGCTTCTCTTTCGACCAGCGAACCGCTTCTGCAATTAGGCTTTTCCCTACACCCATACCGCGATACTGCGGCGCAATAATCAAATCATCAATGTAAGCATATCCATTCCACCACTTAATCATCTTGATTTGACCCGCAGGCTGGTCATTGACAAATGCGAGAAAAATTATTTTCTCATCATTATCAATAAAAGAATCTATATCTTCAACTTCATCTACCGGGATTTCTTTTTCATAAGGCGGAACTGGAATAACAGAATATGTTAAGTTTCCGTCTTCCATCCTTAAAGCGATTTTTTCTTTGACCGTAAATTTTCTGTCAAAATTATCTACCAGATGTTTATTTTCTAAATTGATTTTTTGAATTTGAATCATTGTCATTTATTTTACTTTCATCGGAACGCCGGCCACCAAAAACAAAACTGAATCCGCTTCTTTCGCTAAGCGTTGATTCGCCCAACCTAACAAGTCACGATACACACGCCCCATCTGATACGGCGGGACAAGCCCCAAACCGACCTCGTTGGAAACGATAATCCATTCCTCATTATGTTCATTAATATATTTAATTAATTCGGCGATTTCATTTTCTAATGCAATTTTTGCCGTTGCCTCATTTACTAAGTCGTCTTCGATGAATTGCATGAAAATATTACTGGCTAACAAAGTGACGCAATCTAGCAAATAAATTTCAGTTTGTTGCGGATGTTGAAGCAAATAAGCGGAAACATTTTTTTGTATTTCAAGCGTTTGCCATTTTGCTGGTCGGTCTTGGCGATGTTTTTGAATGCGCGCTTTCATTTCATCGTCCCACGCTTGGGCGGTGGCGATGAAGGTCACAACCTTGCCAGAGGCTTCTGCCAGTTTTTGAGCGTAGAATGATTTTCCGCTTCGTGCGCCGCCCAAAATGAACATCAACTTTCCCATATAATTTTCTCCAATTTTTTCATATCCAAAGCGTTTTCAACAACATCCGCCAATTTTTCTAATGAATTTTCAAAACGCACAGATTGTGAAACAACTTCTCCGCGCCAACCCAAACGAGATAACCAAGTATGACGAAACAAGTCGTTGGCAAATAATCCGTGAATATAACAACCCCAAACTTTTCCGTTAGGCGAAAGGCTTCCATCTTTAACTGAAACTTGTTCGCCGTTTCGAGAATCAATTTCCAACCATTGAGTTTGACTCTCTGTCTCGCCCATGTGAATTTCGTAACCTTGAATTATTTCATTTGTAAGATTTTCAAACTTTAATATCGTCGCTTTTATTTGATAGGTTGATTTTGTTTTTGCAAATATCGTCTTGACTGGCAATAAACCTAATCCATTAACAGAATCTTTTTGTGATTCAACGTGATATGGGTCATGAATCGTCTCCCCTAACATTTGATAGCCGCCGCAAATCCCAACGACTTCACCGCCGTTGTTTGCAAATTGGATAATTGCATTTGCAAGTCCTGTTTCTTGAAGCCAATTCAAATCTGCTATTGTGCTTTTTGTGCCAGGGATGATGATGGCATTGGGGTTTCCAAGTTTTTCAAGCGAATCAATATGGCGAATATGAATGTTTAGTTCTGCCCGCAGCGAATCAAAATCATCTGCATTGGAGATGCGGGGCAACGCTATAACGGCGATATCTGTTTGGGATGGCGAAGCGGGTTTGGCTGAGTGTGAAGCGACTTCTACCGAAACGGCGTCTTCATCAGGCAAATATAAATCTTTGATGTATGGAATCACGCCCAGCACAGGCACATCTGATTTTTGTTCAATGATTTGAATGCCATCCACAAAAAGAGAAAAGTCGCCGCGAAATTTGTTAACGATAAAACCGCGCATGAGTTTTTGTTCATCAGGTTCAAGAAGAAAATGTGTGCCAATTAATTGAGCAAAGATTCCGCCGCGATCAATATCGCCGACAAGCAAGACAGGCGCATTTGCATATTTTGCAACCGCCATGTTGACAATATCGCCGCGTTTGAGGTTCAATTCGGCAGGGCTGCCCGCGCCTTCTATGACGATAAGTTCATGGCTGTTTCGCAAACGATCTAATGAAGCTTTGACATGTTCCCAAAGAATCTCTTTCTTTTCATAATATGTTTTTGCTTTAAGCGTTTGCCATGCGCGCCCCATAAGAATAATTTGTGAACGCGAATCGGCTTCGGGTTTTATTAACACAGGATTCATATCCACAGTCGGTTCAAGTTTTGCGGCGGCGGCTTGCAAGGCTTGAGCGCGACCAATTTCACTTCCATCAGCGCACACAGCAGCGTTGTTAGACATATTTTGCGCTTTAAATGGAGCAACTTTAATTCCACGACGCGCAAAAATTCTACACAATGCGGTTGTGATTAAACTTTTTCCAGCAGAGGAACTACTGCCTTGTATCATTAATACTTTAGCTGTCATAAAAGATGCGTTGTATCGTTCAATAAACTTAATGCGACGCCATCGGGAAAAACTTGTAATTCATTTAATGAAGCCTGCGAAATTTTGAATTGCCAATACCGATTCAAATCTATGCCGAGCAAGGTTGCTAAAAGCGCTTGTAACGCTCCGCTATGAGAAACGACCAACACGGTTTGGTCTTTGTGTTTGTTTTTGACTTCATCAAACGCGGAGGCAACCCGTTTGGATAATTCGTCTAATGTTTCGCCATTGGGCGTGGGTGTATGTCGCGGGTTCATCATCCATGCTTCAAATAACGCGGGCGAGTGAGCCGACATTTCTTTATATGTCATGCCTTCCCATTCGCCAAAGTTTAATTCGCGCCAGCGCGAATCGGTTTGAACTTGGAGTTGATGAATGTTTGCAATGGCTTGGGCGGTGTTTTTGGCGCGCGATAAATCGCTGGAATAAACGGCGTGAATCGTTTCTGCGGAAAGTCTTTTGGCAAGTCGTTTCGCTTGTTCGCAACCTGTTGGGTTTAATGGAATATCGCTCTGACCTTGATAACGTCCAGCGATGTTCCAATCGGTTTGTCCGTGACGGGCAAGGAGAAGTTTCATCGTTTATAAATTAATTGTAAAAAAAATCAACACAAACATTTCAACAGCGGTTGTGACCGTTCCATAAATATCGCCCGTTAATCCGTTGAGTAAACGCATGGCATAAAGAGCAATGCAAATACTAATTACAGCAGAAATGAGCATGAGCAAAAAACCCATCCAACCATATACACAAAATGAAAGTGCGCCTGAAATCAATGTAGCGATGATGACTTCTTGAATTCGGACATTTCTTTTCATTTCAATGCCCAGCCCGTCTTCACGGGCATAAGGGAAAGCGTAAATCACAAGCGGCGATGCCCAACGCCCGAGCGTAGTAGAAAGCGTCAGCGCGGCAAACAAATTGACGGAAGATTGAAGCGCGGAATATTCCGTCAGCAAAACTAAAATTCCGCCCGCCACGCCAAATGCGCCCATGCGCGAGTCTTTCATAATTTCGAGTCTGCGTTCGGGCGTGAACCCGCCAAAAAGACCGTCACAAGTATCCATAAAGCCATCGAGATGAAAGGCGCGGGTGAAAATAATCCATGCAAATAAAGTGATTGCGGCTGAAACGGAAACAGGGAAAATTAATTGAGCAAGATAATTTACAACATACAAGAACAACCCTAAAACAATTCCAACCAACGGAAACCATGCCACGGCGCGTCCCATCTCTTGCGATGTAAACATACGTTTGATGATGGTTGGAAAAATTGTTAGAAATTGAAATGCGGCGATAATATACGTCATAACACAGGTAAACAAAGTAAACAGGTAAACTCAATAAATCAGCGAAAGTCCTTCAGAATATTGACCGCCGACTGCAGACCCACAGACTGCGGTTAGTCGTCGGCGGTCGGCTTGTTATAATAAATTTCTTTTGGCGCTTCACTTTGAATTCATATCTACTTTTTACTAATCCTTTCCGCTCACGCCTGCTTCGCCAAATGTCGCCATCTCGCCCAAAATTTTACAAGCGGCTTCAGCCAATGAAATTCCCAGCGCCGCGCCCGTGCCTTCGCCGAGCCGCATGTCTAAATCGAGCAACGGTTTTACGCCGAGCCATTCCAACATCAAAGCATGTCCGTTTTCTTTGGAACGATGCGCGAAAATTAAATAATCTTTGCAGGCGGGGGCAATGCTCACGGCAATCATTGCGGCGGCGGTGGAAATAAACCCATCCACCATCACAGGAATATTTTTAGAAGCCGCGCCAATCATCACGCCCGCCAGCCCGCCAATTTCAAAGCCGCCCACTTTCGACAACACATCCAAACCGTCGTTGGCATTTGGTTGATTCACATTCAAACTTTTTTCAATCGCAAAAATTTTTCGTTTGAGCCCGTCATCATCCACGCCTGTGCCGCGCCCAGCGATTTTTTCAGCAGGCGCGTTCATCAACGCGCAGGCAATCGCAGCAGACGGAGTCGTATTGCCGATGCCCATATCGCCTGTGCCGATGATATCTGCCCCTTTGGATATTTCACTTAATGCGATTTCGATTCCGCTTTGAATCGCTTCTTCCGCCTGCTCACGCTTCATTGCCGAACCTTGAGCCATGTTTCCCGTCCCCCAGCCGATTCTTCGCCGAAGCAGTGTTTTATCGTCCGTATCTATTTCAGCGGCGACGCCCATATCTACCACCACAACTTTCGCGCCGATATGATTCGCCAAGACGTTAATCGCCGCGCCGCCATGTAGAAAATTCAAGACCATTTGCGGAGTCACCTCTTGCGGGTACGCGCTAACCCCTTCGGCGACGACGCCATGGTCGCCCGCCATAACAACAATGACTTTATTTTTTATCTGCGGAATTTCTTTTCCAGTAATGCCAGCCAATTGAATCGAAAGTTCTTCCAAACGTCCCAAACTGCCAGCGGGTTTGGTAAGTTGATTTTGCCGTTCGCGCGCGGCTTGCATGGCAGGTTGATTGAGAGGAGTGATAGTTGGTATGTTCATAATCTTGAATGACGGCGTTCAGTTGTCGGCAATCTAAAACTCCACTCCCGCCTGCGCCACAATCCCTTGCTCAAATGGGTGTTTAATCGGAGTCATCTCCGTCACCAAATCGGCTTCGTCAATCAACGCCTGAGGCGCAGAGCGACCCGTAATCACGAGATGCAGGTTCGGCGGACGATGGAGGCGCAGCCATTCCATCACTTCGTTTGTATCCAGCCATTGGTAAATCAATGGGTAAGTGAATTCATCTAACACAATCAAATCATATTGATTGCTGGCGATTTTTTCTTTTGCTAAATCCCAACCATGTTTGGCGCGGGCAATGGTTTCATCCATATCTTTAGAAAGCCATGTAAACCCATCGCCTGTGGTGTGCCATTCAATGCCTAATTTTTTGGCGGCTTTAATTTCACCCCATTGCCCCGTTTCCGCTTTGATAAATTGAATGACGCAAATGCGAAAATTTCTACCCCACGCGCGAAAGACCATACCAAACGCGGCGGTGCTTTTGCCTTTGCCGTCGCCCGTGTTGACGATTAATAATCCTTTTTTCATTTCATTCCTTTCATGTTAGACCATAGACCATAGACAATAGACAATAGACCACAGACCATTTACTCATACCGTTCACTGTCTATAGACTATCGTCCGTTTACCATAATCCTTGCGTTTTAGAACGGCGCAAAACCCATAAAAAAAACGGCGCGCCTGCCAATGCGGTGACTACGCCAACGGGCAATTCTTGCGGAGCCAATACCACGCGGGCAATCACGTCTGAAAATAATAATGCGCTTGCGCCGCACAGAATAGAAAGCGGCACAAGTTTGCGATAGTCGGCGCCAAACCATAAGCGCATCACATGCGGAACAATCAAACCGACAAAACCGATAATCCCAGCGAAAGACACGGCGGCGGCGGTCGCCATAGACGCCATGATTAATAGTATTGTTTTTGCGCGCGAGACGTTTAACCCAAGTTGTTGGGCTTGTTCATCGCCAAATTGCAATAGGTTCAAAACATGCCCGCTAAAAAGCAATGCGCCCAAGCCAATTAAGAGATAAGGCAAAATGGTAGCCACAAATTCCCAACCCAATTGAATCGAACCGCCCATCAGCCAACTCATGGCGCGGCGTAATTCGCCGTCTGTGCGAAGCATAATGAACGACATCAATGACGTTGTAAACGAAGAAACCGCTACGCCCGCTAAGAGCAAATTGGTAATCGGCGCAGTGCGCCCCACGCGGGCTAAAAAATACACAATTGCCACCGTGAGCAACGCAAAGATAAAGGCGGTCAGCGGAATTGCCATCAACCCCCAAAATGAAAACGCTCTATCAAAACTCATGGCAATCACCGCGCCCAAGCCCGCGCCCGATGCAATGCCAATTAAATATGGGTCCGCTAACGGATTGCGAAACAAACCTTGATACGCCGCGCCGCTTCCGCCTAATGCCATGCCCGTTAAAGCAATCAGCACGGTTCTCGGCAAACGAATATTCCATAAAATATTCGTGGCTAAATCAGAACCGTTTCCTTGTATCACCGCGAAAATATCTTGCAAAGGTAAAAACACAGAACCGATGGCAAGGCTCACAAGCAAAGCAATGATAAGAAAGGAAAAAGAGAAAAGATACGGGCGCATGGCATAAAAACGTCCCGAAGGTTAAAAGTTCTTTGGAAAGAATTACGTTAAACGAACCTTCGGGACGGCGGAGAGACTTACGGCGTCACAACCAACTCAGGATGCAAAATTTTCAACAACTCTTCCAAACCATCCACCAAACGCGGACCAGGTCGGCTGGCAAGGTTATCGTCGAAAGCAAAAATGCGATTTTCTTTCACGGCGGTTAAATCAGCCCAGCCTGCGCGTTCAGCAATCGATTCAATCGTCACGCCGAACAACGTGTCGCCCAAAATAATAAAATCGGGGTCTTGTAACACAATCTCTTCCACGCTCATTTGAGCGTACGGTTCGCTCAACACGCCGCCGATATTAATTCCGCCCGCCATGGTAATCATCGTATCCATAAACGTGCCGGGTCCAGTCGTCCACGGTTTAGATGTATCCGTGCCGTCAATTTCATAGAAGACTGTCGGCTTTTCTTCCAGCGTAGATACCGCTTCTGCAACCGCCTCTACCCGCGCAGCTAACGACTCCGCTAACGCGTTCGCTTCCTCTTCGTGACCTGTAATCGTCCCCGCCCAGCGGACTTGGTCGTACAAGTCTTCAAACGTTGCGGCGTTATTTAAGTAGTAAACCGTAATGCCTAAATCTTCTAAGGCTTTTACTTGCTCTGGCGTATTGATTCCAGCGGCAACGACCAAATCTGGTTCAAGCGCGAGAATCGCTTCGGTGTTCAACGGTCCATACGTCGAGCCGATGCTGGTTATATCTAACGCTTCGGCAGGGTAATCAGAAAAATCATCGCGCCCCACCACTTGCCCGCCAGCGCCCACAGCAAAGAACAATTCAGTTAACGACGGCGCAAGGGTGACAATCCTTTGCGCGGGACCTTCTAAGGTCACTTCACGACCTAACCCATCGGTGAAAGTTAACGCCGTCGAAGCGGGTTCTTCTGTGGCGGCAGGTTCTTCCGTCGCCGCCGCTTCGGTAGCGGGCGCTTCGGTTACTTCCGCTTCTGGCGCAGGCGTAGAGGCTGGCGCGCAGGCGGCGAGCATTGCAATGAGCAAAGCGAATATAAAAATTTTTCGTACCATGTTCTTCTCCTAATAAAGTGTTAAACCTGTCAGGTTTTTTTGATGTAGTGAAACAAAAATCCCCAGCCGAGGCTGGGGAGGTTGGAGAGGCAATCCAAACAGAAGCCGTCCTCCACCTCCTTTCCGCGAGAGTGTGGTAGAACCGACCAGAGCGGGCGACCTGACTTTTTAGCTGTTAGCTTTCAGCTATTAGCTATTAGCCGAAAGGCTAAATGCTAAGCGCTAAATGCTAAACGCTAATTCACAGTTGCGCGACAGTGTTAGATTTTCACTAACTTCGCCGCTGACTGGGCGTTTATTTATATTATCTATTGTACCACTTTATTTATCCTGTCATTCTGAGAGAGCGATTCGCATGAGATTAAATGTGACGCGCCACTTTAAACGGCGTCACGTCTGGGTCAATAACTTCATCAAATTCTCTTGCCGCGAGATGACCAGAAAAAACCGCTTGAGCAATAATGTTCGGCGCTTCGGCGTCGCCAATCACTCGCAATGATTTTATTTTTCCTTCCGCCAGCGCGGGCTTAAGTTCGTGATACAAAGAATCGTTTGGCGTTCTATCGGTCACCATCACAACTGCGTCGCACGCGAAAGTCCGCTCAACGGAAGAGATAATATGGGTGGCTGTAACAGATTGAGGGGAGAGCGAAGCGAGCGTATGATGAGGCAACAGAGTCACATTCAAATCAAGCAATCGTTTATACACGCGGTTTTGTTCCAACGTATATTCTGTCCATGCTGAAATGGTCGGCGCAGGAGTCATCAAAGTAACTTCACATCCATTCGTTGCAAGTAATTCTGCAAGCACGCCACCCATATAGTAATGGTCATCGTCATAAATTAAAACTTTGCCAGTGGGTAAATTTCCGTTCATCAAATCGTCAGGCGTAAAAATGTTTGCATTGCCCTGAACAGGTTGTTGAAGATAACGCCCCACTCCATCGCGCCGCCAAGTTGCGCCTGTCGCCAAAATAATATGCTTAGCATTTGCTTCTAAAACATCTTGCAAGTTCATTGGGCTGGATGGATAGAAAAATATATTTTTCATTTTCTTGATTTGCGTGATGCGCCAATCAATGACGCGCCGCCATTCATTTAGATTTGGAAGCTGAGCCTCAAGCGCGACACGACCGCCCGCCTCACGCTTCGCGTCGGTGAGAATGACTCTGTACCCACGCTGACCCAACGCCCGAGCCGCTTCTAGCCCTGCAGGTCCAGCGCCAACGATGAGAATTTCATCGTTTGATTTTTTCGGCGCAATTATTTCTGGGTGCCAATCACGCCGCCACTCTTCGCCCATCGTTGGGTTTTGCGTGCAACGAATTGGCACAAAGCGGGTATCGCCCGTGACGCAGATATTGCATCCGATACATTCGCGGATGTCGTCGTATCGTCCTTCTTTTATTTTGTTTGGAAGAAATGGGTCGGCAATGCTTGGGCGCGCCGCGCCAATCATATCCATAATGCCGCGCTCAATGGCAGAGACCATTGAATCGGGCGAGGTGTATCGCCCAACGCCGACAACGGGTTTGGAGGTTAACTTTTTTACAAAAGCAATATATTTTTCTTGGTGACCTTCTTTGCCAAAACGCGAGGGGATTGAATCGTTTGCCCAATTGCTTAAGTTCACGTCCCACAAATCTGGCAGTTCTGCCAACATAGAAATAATCTCTGGGGCTTCGCCGTCGTGTTGCATCCCTTCATCGCCGAGCAATTCATCTACAGCAAAGCGAACTGCAACTGCACATGTATCACCGACTGCTTCTTTTGTATCTTCAATTAATTCGCGCAGAAAGCGCACGCGGTTTTCAAGTGAGCCGCCGTATTCATCGGTTCTATCGTTATATTTTGATAAAAGATGAAACGCCAAGGTCATGTTATGCGCGGCGTAACAATAGATAATATCGAAGCCCGCTTTCTTGGCGCGAATCGCCGCGTTGCGATGCCACTTGCGGACTTGTTTCAAATCGTCTTTTGTCGCCGCGCGCGCTTGCCCGGGTTCGTATCCGCCGCCGCCCGTGATGCCCATAGAACGAGGCGCGAATGCCGCTGCACGCGAATATAAATTCGCGGCATCATGACTGTTATAGGTTAATTCAATCCCCGCTAATGCGCCGTGTTTATGAACCGCTTCGGTCATCAACTGCCAAACAGGAATATCATCATCACTCCAAATGCGCCCTTCAAAATATGGCGATAAATCGCTGGTGTAATGAATTTCAGTTTCTTCCGTGCAAACCACGCCCCAACCGCCTTCGGCTTTCATACCGCGCATCTTCGCCATGCCTTGCGGATTTCGATAGCCAAATCCATTGCAATGTGGCGCTTGATAAAAACGATTTGGCGCAGTAACGGGTCCAATCTTAATGGGCTGAAAAAGAATATCGTATTTAGATGTCATAGTATTCTCTTAACAATCTGGTAATTGCGGGAATAAACTATAAGAAAATTCTTCAATTAAATCTTGCGATTCAATCGGCATAACCAACATCATTGAAATCACGCGCGTATCCGTATCATTCGCCACCCAATAATGCACATCGTATTCAAAGCCTTGGTCAACCGTGATAAATTGATACAAACGCACGCCGCTATCTAAACGGCATTCATCTACATATTCGTAGCTTTGATAATTCCCAAAAATGATTACCCAGTTATCTACGCTAAAATAATAATCAAGGTCTAATTCTTCATAACCGCACGGGAAAATTAAAGCCTCCAAATAGGCAATGGCGGTTAGTCTTTCGCTATACCATGTCACTGTCACTTTATCTGTTCCGACCGTGTAAGTGCGTTCCCAATCTTGCGTTTCAAACAATTTGCCTGTAAACGAAAGCGCGCGGTCAATATCCTCTTGAGTGGGTTCAAACGCAATGCAAGCGGGCGTTGGAATTTCCGCGCTTTCTAATGTGGGCGAGGAGGAGAACGGCTCGGGCGAAGGGGGAAGTTGCGCGGGCAGGTCAGCCGCAGGCGAGTCTGACGCGGCGTTTCCGCCGCAGGCGGTTATCACAAAAAGAAGCATGAGTCCAAGCGAAAATCTTTTCATATAAAACCTCAACCAACTTTTATTCGTGAGTATAGCATGTGAAATAAAAATGCCCGAGATGGTTTCGGGCATTTTAGGTTTCGATAATTTGTTTGACCCGCCCCACTTGACCGTTGGTAAGCCGAACTTTAATGCCGTGCGGATGATTGGGCGATTTCGTCAAAATATCTTTGACGATGCCTTGCGTTAATTTCCCCGTGCGTTGGTCTTGTTTTAAGACAATCAACACGGTCATGCCTGATTTGATTTGTGAGCGAATTTGCCCGTTCATATTTTATTGGAGCAACCCTCTCGCAAAAGATAACACCGCTTGCACATCATTAAAATTCGTAACCATGCCCACAGAGATTCTCACCGCGCCGGTAGATTTGCCGTCAAAGCATAAACGAAAATCATCTTGCGAAAGGCGGCTTTGGTGGCTGGGGTTCGTAAAACACACGTCTAGTTCTACGCGCGATAAGCCCATCGCCACTTCTCCTGCGCCGGGGTTGCAAAAACAACCCGTGCGAAGCGAGATATTAATTTTATTGGCTTCATTTTCGATAAAACGATGGTCGAAGATGTTGCCGTCTTTATCAAAAAAATTAACAGTGACCGCTCCGCCTCTGCCTTCGGTGGAAGTTGGTCCATACACCTGAACCAACGACTTGCCTGTGCTGTGTTTCATCGCCGTTAAGTTATCTAACAACCAGCCTGTGAGCGTTTTAACGCGCTCGCCGATGACGTCATAGCCGATAGATTCGATATGTTTGAGACCAATTTCAATGGCGGGGATGTTTAAGTAATCTAATGTGCCGTCTTCAAAGGCGGGCGCGCCGTCGGCGAGGTAGTATTTATCGCCCTGCACAGAGGCGACGGTAATGGTGCCGCCTGCAAACCAAGGGCGATGTAATTTTGCTAGGGCAGGTTTTCTTGCAAGCAGCGCGCCAATCCCCGTGGGGTAGCCGAAGATTTTATAAAATGAAATTGGGACAAAATCGGGTTTGACTTTGCTTAAATCTAATTTGCTTGTCGGAACAAATGCCGCCGCATCAAGCAACACATCCCAGCCGTGAGAATGCGCAAGTTCAATCCACTCCAGCGGGTGTTTGACCGAAGAAAAATTGGATTGCGCCGGATATGCAAAAAGGTTATGCCCATGTGGAGACGGTTTGCTCAACTCGGCGTTAAGCTGTGAAGCGTCCACGCGCATATCGGGCAACATGACGGGAATATACGTCACGTCGCCGCCGCGCGCGTGAGCAAACTCTCGAATCCCATTCACCGAATTGTGATTATCAAACGTCAAAAGATAACGACCGTTTGCAAAGGGATACGACTCGCCGACCAGTTTTAACGCGCCGCTGGCATTGGGCGTGAAGATGGCGAGATATTCGTCTGGGTTGGCGTTGAAAAATTTTAGAATGTATTCGCGCGCGCCTTCCACAAGATGCGTTGCCGCCATCGAAGTTGGGTTGGTTGAATGTGGATTGCCAAAAACATTTTCCATTAAAAGTTTTTGATGTTTTTGAATTTGCGACTCGGCGTAAACGCCGCCGCCTGTGTAATCGAGATAAATATGCTCGCCAGCGTCGAGGCGAGCGTATTCTTTTTTGCGAAGCGAATCTATTGATTCTGTATTTTTGTAAGTGGGATATTTTTGCAGGAAGGTTTGAAATTCAGTTGTGGACATAGCGCGCTCCTGAGTTCAATTTAACCACAAAAAGTATAGAGGCGATAATCTCCGCCTCTATGCTTAACTTTTTACCGAATTACTCAACTTCCCTAATCCTTCAATTTCCACATCCACCACATCCCCATTTTTCAATTCACCCACGCCAGCGGGCGTGCCTGTGAAAATTAAATCGCCAGGCTCCAGCGTCATCACAGATGAAATATAAGCGATCAATGTAGCCACGTTAAAAACCATATCGCGGGTAGAAGCCATCTGCCGCATTTGACCATTCACGCGGCATGTCACCACTGCATCAGACGGGTCAAAGTCTGTATCAATCCACGGACCAAACGGGCAAAATGTATCAAACCCTTTGGCGCGCGTCCATTGACCGTCGCTTTTTTGTAAGTCGCGCGCGGTCACGTCATTGCCAATGGTATAACCGAAAATATATTCCTTAGCATGTTCTGCGGTGACGTGCCTAGCGCGTTTGCCAATCACCGCCACCAACTCGGCTTCATGCTCCACTTGTTTCGATTGCGGCGGCAAGATAATTGAATCGCCGTGCGAAATAATAGAGGAAGGCGGCTTGAAAAATATCAACGGCGTTTTGGGAACTTCATTGCCCAACTCTTTGGCATGTTCGACATAATTCCGTCCCACGCATACAATTTTGCTTGGTTCGCACGGCGCAAGCAGTTTTAACTCTTTGACGGGGGTCTTCGCTTCGCGGCGGCGATATTCGCCAAAAATATTTCCTTGAATTTCGCCGATTTTATCTTCCAACATCCAGCCATAGGCGATTTGATTTTCACTATTTTGATAACGAACAATTCTCATATATTGTCCTTACTTATTATGACATATTCTTTAACCGTTGTAGTCTGCGGTCTGTCGTCCACTGTCTAATTACTTGCCTTTATACTCAACAATATTCAATCTATCTACATCCAATAACATCTCGCCAACAGATTTTCCTAAAGTAGGATGAATCAATTCAGGGGCAATATCATTCAAAGGCACAAGAACAAACCCCCGCTGATGAAGACGCGGATGTGGAATCTGCAAAGGCGGAGAATCAATAATCGCGTTATCGTAAAATAAAATATCAATATCAATGATTCGAGGACCGTTTGCAAATGTAGGCGTGCGCCCCAGCGCCGTCTCTAATCGCTTTAGGTGAGCGAGCAAATCGTCGGGCGCTAAATACGTTTCCGCCATCACCGCCTGATTCAAAAACGCGGGCTGGTCGGCGTAGCCCCACGGCGGCGTTTCATACACCGGCGACTTTTTCTTCACGTCCAATTGCGGAGTCAAGTTCGAAATGGCGTTTTTGAGATTCGCTAACCGATTCCCTAAATTACTGCCCAAAGCAAGATAAACAATATGTTCCATCATGGTTTTCCTTACATATCGTGTTCGTCAAAATGCTCCACCACATCCGCCGCCAGCCAACGTTCTACGGTTAAATTTTCAAACAAACTCTCGTCTAAACTTTTTACAAATTCAATCATCGCTTTTCGTTTTTGTTCAAAAACTTTTCGCGTCTCATCGGGGCTCATGCTTTTATATTTTGCCACAATTTCGGCGTTAAACGAATCCACGTCGGGTTCTTCATAAACATAGTTCTTATCGCGTTTAATGCCTTCAATCGCCTTCACGCCCTCATCCCACCAACCGATGGTATGCGCCAATATATCTTCAAAGCGTTCAAAACCTTGTTTTTGTAAATATTCATCTTTATTTTCTAAAGCGTCAAATTTTTCAAGCCATTTTGAATATTCGTTTTCTAATGTGTCTAACGCAATAAATTTTCCGCATGCCACCAAATGCACCCGCGCGTGATGCGTAAAGATTCCGCGCACCCAGCCCTGCACGCGCCGATTTGCAAATACTTCTTCATCCACTTTCTTCAAATCGGCGACCACGCCCAAACGGGTTTCTTCAAACAAACTTAAAAATTCGGCTTCGTTCCAATTTTTATATTTTGCAACGGCGGCGGCGTTGAAGGCGTCAAAATCGTATTTCTTGCGTTCAAATTCACGCTTTTCGGCAATCGCCATAATAACCCCCATGCCTTCCGTCCACCATTCCATAATATGCGCCAACATATCTTGAAAAGTTTCATACCCTTCTTCATTGACGCGCCGCACGCCTTCATCTTTTGGCAAACGATTAAATCTTGCTACGTACGTCCCCCATTCATTTTCCACAAAATTGACAATACGTTGTTTTTCGCTCATTCTGATTCTCCGTTTATTAATTCAACAACTTCCGCATCTTTTAAAGCCAAACGTAAATCGGACGTTTTGATAACAATGGCTGTATTTTGGACGCCCGACCCTGTGGAAACAACCTCTTCCTTCAGCACATTCGCGTCAATCAACACCCGAACCTGTTTCTTCAACCCAAACGGACTCACCGTCCCGACTCTGTACCCCGTCGTTTCTAACACTTCTTCTTCCGTCGCCGTTGAAATTCGTGAGCGACCTAAAACTTTCCGCAATATCTTCCATGAAATCGGTTTTGGTCCCGCTACCAAAACCAAAGCAAATTCATTTTCCCTCACCCGAAACAAAATAGATTTCACCACCTGCCCAACGCGCTGGTTTCTCTCCTTTGCCGCTTGCTCATACGATTCAACAGAACCCTCGTGATGAAAGATTGTATGCGGAATATGTAGTTTATCTAAGGCAACGCTGGCGGGAGGTTTTTGCATAACGACTATTTTACTAAACTCTACCTTCTCTAACCCGCTTTCTACTTTCCATATCACTTCGTCTTCGCTTTATACTCGCACAACTTATTAATTGGGCAATGAAGGCAACGCGGCTTACGCGCTTGGCACACTTCTCGTCCTAGTCGAATTAAGTTCAAATGTGCGGCGTAATACGTTTCTGGCGGAAAGATGGATTCGAGGTGCGGGTGGGCTTGCTCGACATTCATTTTTTCAGGTCGTAAACCGATTCTTCCCGTCACGCGGTAAACGTGCGTATCAACTGGGAAGGCGGGCATGTTCAATGAAAAGCATAAAACAATCGCGGCAGTTTTTGGACCCACGCCGTTAAATTTCGTCAGCCAGTTTCTTGCTTCTTCCACCGATAGGTCTTTCAAAAAATCTAAATTTAATGAGCCGCGTTCTTTGGTAATGTCTTTCAACACTTGCTGAATGCGCGGACCTTTTTGATTCGCCAAGCCGGCAGGTTTAATCGCGTCTATCACATCTTTTTCTTTTGCATCTCGCACCGCTTCCCATGTTAAAAATTTTGCGCGTAATGCGTCAAAGGCACGGTCGCGGTTGATATCGTTTGTGTTTTGCGACAAAATCGTAGAAACCAACTCGTCCATGGCAGGTAATGGGTTGCGCCAAATTGGTTCGCCAAACGCTTTTAATAATGTTTCGTGAATTTTGATTGCGCGGGTTTGGAGGTTTTTCATCATTTATATCGGCGTTGATTAAGCGTTTTATTTCATAGCGTAAATGTAGGCGTTAATGCGCCTGTCGCTATGCCTGCGTAATTTCTCAAAATTTTGCTCGGTCCAAAATTACTTAAAGATTTTAATTCGGCTTCATTCAATACGTTTAACTGCCGCAAGATTTCAAGCGTGACGGCTGGGCGCACGCGCGAAGTGAAAACAAGGTCTTCATTCATGCTGGGTTTATCGCCGTCTGTGACTTTGAAGGCGATGCCTACGCCTCTTTCTTGAAGTATGCCCGCTGGCACGCCGACAATTTGGAAGCCCTCTGCGCCTCTTTTGGTGATGACTTTATGATGACTGGCTTTCATCAGTTCGCAATCAAATTCGCCGAAGTTGCTTATCATCTCAGGGTGGGCAAGCATGGCGGCGGCGATTTTTTTACAAGCGTTCGCTCTGGAAGGCGCTAATTCAAACGGGTCCACAAAGCGCGCCATGCCCAACGCGGCATGGTATAAGGGCATGGCAAAGTTAATGGCAGAGCAGCCGTCTATACCAAGTTCAATTTTATTTTTATCAATCAGGCACATTTCTGAAATGGTTTGTAAAATATCTTGTTGAATGGGGTGGGCAATTTCTAAATACGTTTCCAGCGGCAGGTTTCGCATTTTGGCAAAGGCAAGCATCATGGTATGTTTGCCAGAGCAGTTATTAAAGTTTGGCGTTGGTTTAATATTTTGTTGAATGACTTGGCGCAATTTTTTGGCGTCGTTTGGAAGATGAGGACCGCACTGCAGGCGTTGTTCTTGAATCCCAATTTTCACTTGAAGCGAATGTATCAGGTCAAGATGCAGTTGCCCCGTTTCGTGTGAGGCGCATGAAATGGCAAGTTCCGCTTCGGTAAATCTAAAATATTCCGCCCCGCCTTGTTCAACAAACGGCAGCGCTTGAAATGGTTTGGCGGATGAACGTAAAAAAGCGACCGTGTGTGGGTCGCCGTAAGAATGAAGTAATTTACCCGTTGAGTCGACAATGGCGATGGAGCCGAAATGTTGCGATTCGATAACGTTTGCGCGGGTGAGTTTAAGGAGCGGTTGAGGCGCGTTCATTAATCTTCAATAGAAGGATGAGCGGAATGATTTTGACGCGCATGGTAATGAAGTAAGCCGTAGCGTAAGCGCTGCGCAAATTGTTTTTGGCGCGCGGCGGGCGCTTTGAACCATGTGAGCAAAGAGGCAGCCATTTTTTCGACGACCGCCGGGTTTGGTTTTTTGGTTGTGATTTTATTCAGTTTATCGCTAACATGTTTGAGAAAGTCATATTGATTTTTGATTATGGCATGAGTGATGACGCCGCCGCGACTGCTGATGAAAGTGTAGCCTTTGTATTTTGAATCGAATAGTTCGTTGAGCGAGTCAAGCCAGGCTTTTAAGTTAGAGCCAGCCAAAAAGGGCGGTTGGTTTTTCATGACCGTATCGCCCACAAATAGAACTTTTTCTTCGGGTAAATGCACCCAAATAGAGCCGCTGGAAGGACCTGGATGATGTTCGAGCAACACGGGCGAGTTGCCCCAGTGAAACGCCATTTGGTCTGAAAAAGAGATTTCAGGCAATGCCCAGCGCACGCTTCCTAAGCCTGGGATGGATTCCCAATCTGCGCCTGTTTCTTCGCCTTGCGCTTTGAAGGCGCTAGGGCGAGTGCGAAAAATATGCGCGGTTTTTTCATGAGCAATCACAATGCAATCCATCGCGCGGGCGCCGAGCGTTCTATCGGGGTGGGCGTCTATGTTGATGAGGACGCGGTCCATGCCGCCGCCTAAGCCCATTAAAGAAGCGCGCCAAGTGCGGGCGTCTTCTGAAGAAGGGGGCGCGTCAATTTGAATTAATCCGCGCGGAGTGACGATAACGCCTAAGGTGACTCCTGGAAATTGGTCGTCAATATAAATATGTTTTGTTACTTCCTGCATATCGCTCCTAGCCGTGTGTTTTTGAATTACAAATTCAGGAATTATTTTTTATCTGGTTTGAAGGTTAGGCGTCCTGTCACGCGTTTGAGTTGACCTGTGGTATGTTTCTTTGAGACGGGCAAAGTGAGCCAAAAGGTAGCGCCTTTGTCCACTTCGCTTTCAACCCAAATGTCGCCGCCATGCCCATTGACGGCTAATTTGCAAAACGCTAACCCAACGCCTAAGCCGCCGACTCTGTTTTTGCCGCGCAGGCGGGTAAATTTTTCAAAAATGCGTTCTTGGTCTGCCGCAGGGATTCCCGCTCCACTATCTTTCACCCAAAATTTTACAAAAGCGCCGTCTGGCGTGGGTTGCGCGCCCACTTCAATATACCCATTGACGGGCGTGAACTTAATGGCGTTTTCTAATAGGTTTACAAACACGCGGTAAATCATGTCTTGGTCAACCCAAATTAATGGTAAAACGCCAGTGGCTTTATTTTCAATATGTTGCTGACGGGCATTGGCGCCTGGGGCAACGTCATGCAACGATTCGCGCACCAAATCTACGGGGTTAATGGAGTTTTGGTCCACAATTTGTTGCCCCGCCTCCAAACGGTTAATATCGAGCAGCGAGTTGACCAAACGTTGAATGCGGGCGGTGGAATTTTTGGCAATGGTGAGCATCGAATTGAGCGTGTCGTCTTCTGGCATGAGGGTACTCATCATCTCCAGGCTCGATACAATGTTGCCCAATGGAGAGCGTAAATCATGGAAAATCATAGAAGTCATGTCGTCGCGCAATGCGTCTAACTCTTTGCGGGCTGAAACGTCTTTCATAATCCATTGAATGGCTTCGGCGTTGTCATACTCTACACGGCGGGCGTACACCTCGATATACACTGCCGCCCCGTCTTGGCGTAACAAGCCTGATTCATAATTACACCCTTTGCCTTGTTTTAGCGCCTCAAAATTCAAACCTGTTTTATTCCAATTCACTTCATGCAATTGGTCAATGGTTATGTTTTGTAATTGAGCGAGAGAATACCCGCTTAACTTGACCGCTTGACGGTTGGCTTCTAGCACTTTCCCTTCACAATTGGTAATGAAAATCATATCAATGCTATCTTCAAACAATTGGCGGTAATGCTGATGCGCTTTTTGCAAGCGTTCAAACAAGGTGGCGTTTTCAATGGTTGTGCCAGCCAAACTGCCTAACCCCGACATAACCACCAAAGCGTCAGGGTCAAATACGCCAGAGGTAGGGTTGATTGCTTCTAATACGCCGATGGCTTTTCCATGGGCTTGGATGGGCGCTAAAGCCACCGCACGCATCTCGACGCCGTTCAGCTTATCCGCCTCGGTGAAGCGTGGGTCTAGGCGTACGTTTGGAATCACTAAGCCGTGTTTATCGTTGATGACAATGCCGGCCAGCCCTTGCCCGGCGCGCACTCTTTGCCCGGTGATGCTGCCAGAGTTATTCCCCGCCGCCGCGTGATAGACCAGTTCGTCTTTGTTATCTACTAAAGCCAAAGCGACTGTTTCCACTTGTAGCGCCTGCATGGTCTGAGTCAAGATGCGTCTTAACACGTCGGGCATTTCTAACGAGGTGTTAATCGCCGCCGCGCCTTCGGCTAAGGCAGAGTAAATCCGTGCGGTGCGTTGCGTTTCGGTGTGTAAACGCGCATTCAACACAGCCACGCTGGCTTGGTCGGCAATGGCTTGCATTAATTCCAAATGCTCTTCGGTAAAAGAATTGGGAACAGGATGCACCAACGTTAACACCCCAATTAAACGGAAACGCGCCATGAGCGGCACACAAATTGCAGATTTTGCCCCTACGGCATCGTCGGCGCGTTTTAGCCAACGTATATCTTGACTGGTATCTGGCACTAAAGCCGGTTGACGGTTTTGCACCACCCAACCCGCCAGTCCTTTTTCTACGGTCTCTCGTAATTGCTGTGTGGTATGGTCGTGAAATTGCCTGCCATACACAATGGTAGCGTCCACAGGTTTGCCGTTATCGTCCATCACCACAATGCTGCCGCGTTCGCCCCCCACATATTGCAAAGACGCAAACAGCAAGCGTTGTAGCACCGTGCGAAGGTCTAAGGCGGTGGCAACTTCGCGGCTGACTTTAACCAGCAACTCAAGTAAGGTGCGCATGCGCGCTTCTGTCGTCATAAACCCAATCAATTCCTAATTCAAGTATAGCCTCTTTGGTACAATTAATCCATGCCCCTAAATGTACCAAAAATAAAAGCGCTGTGCTTTGACGTGGACGGCACGTTAAGCGACAGCGATAATGTATATACTCAAAGATTTGCCACGTTTTTTCCTCGCTTTTTTTTCAAAGACCCGCATCGCTCTGCCCGCCGTTTGGTGATGTGGATGGAAGCCCCCGGCAACGCTTTACTCACCTTCGCCGATTCGCTTCATTTGGACGCCTACATGGTTGCCCTCATCAACTGGATTTCTCGACATCAATATCGCCACGCAAAGGAATTTTTGCTCATCCCCGGCGTAGACGATATGCTGAAACGGTTATATGGGCGGTATCCTATGGCAGTGGTCAGCGCGAGAGACGAAAAAACAACCATGCGCTTTCTCGAAAAGTTTGATTTAGCCAAATATTTTAACGTGATTGTAACGGGATTATCGGCTAAATATACAAAACCGTATCCAGACCCTATTTTTCTTGCGGCTGAGAAGATGAACGTTCTGCCAGAAAATTGTTTGATGATTGGCGACACCACCGTTGATATTCGCGCGGGCAAATCGGCTGGGGCGCAAACGGTAGGCGTGTTATGCGGTTTTGGCGAAGAGCATGAATTAAGAAAAATGGGGGCAGATGAAATTTTGGAAGATACAACGAAGTTGCTGAAGATATTAAATTAACCAAGCCGCTCGCTTAATTCTAGGAGCGCGTCGCACTACAGGGGTTTAGATTCATCTCGCCTATCAAGTGCGACGCGCCCAGAAAGCCTTACGCAACTGCCGCTTCTTCTATTTCTTCTTGTTTTTTGAATTGGCTCATATACAAATCGTAATAGAAGCCTTTTTTCGCAAGCAATTCGTCATGCTGACCGCGTTCGATGATTTGCCCCGCTTTGAGGACAAGAATCTGGTCTGCATTTCTAATGGTAGATAAACGATGGGCAATGACAAACGAAGTGCGCCCAGCCAACAATTGGTCGAACGCTTTTTGAATTAATCGTTCTGTGCGCGTATCAACAGACGATGTGGCTTCGTCCAAAATCAAAATGCGCGGGTTGGCTAATGCGGCGCGAGCAATAGACAATAATTGCCGTTGCCCTTGCGATAACCCCGCGCCGCGTTCGCCCAAAACAGTTTGATATTTTTCAGGTAATCGTTCAATAAAAGAATCTGCATTGGCGAGTTTAATAGCCGCCATAACTTCTTCATCCGTTGCATTAGGTTTGCCAAAGCGCACATTTTCCATGACGGTGTCGCTGAATAAGAAGGTGTCTTGTAAAACAATGCCAATTTGTTTACGCAGCGATTCGGCTGTGACATCGCGCACATCCACGCCGTCAATTTTGACGGCGCCTTCGGTCACGTCATAGAAACGGGGAAGTAAATTGATAATCGTGGTTTTGCCGGCGCCCGTCGGACCGACGATAGCGAACGTTTGCCCAGGTTGCGCGGTAAACGAAACGCCTTTTAACACTGGCACGCCGTCTTCATATTCATGTGACACATTTTGAAATTCAACCAAGCCTTTAATTTCTTGCATGTCTTTGGCGTCGGTTTTATCTACAATGGCGGGTTGTTCGTCTAAGATCTTGAAGATTCTTTCGCCGCCCGCAATCGCGTTTTGGATGTTCGTCCACAAAACGGCGATTTGTTGAATGGGTTGGTTAAAACGCTGGACGTATTGAAGGAATGTGACCACTAAACCGAGCGTGACGACGCTTCCCATAAATTCGCCGCCGTTTAGCAAAATCCAACCGCCCACGCCGACGACAATGGCTAACGCGATATAAGATAACGCTTCTAAGGCGGGTGCTAAGGCAGAGGTGAATGAAACGGCGCGGATGTTTGCGTCTCGATTGGCGGCGTTTACTTCTTTGAAGTTTTCAATATTTTCATCGGCGCGGTTGAAGGCTTGCACTTCGCGCACGGCGGAGATGGTCTCTTGTAATTCGGCGTTGACGGAGCCGATTTCTTCGCGCGCCACACGAAAGGCTTTGCGCGCTTGCATGGAAAAATAATAGGTGACAAAGAACATGACCGGCGCGATGGCTAATGAAAGCAAGGCAAACGGCAGGCTATCGCGTATCATGCTGTACGCCGTCCAGGCGATTAATAAAATGCCGCTGAGTACTTGAACGAGAGCGAATGAAAAGGCTTGCTCAATAGCGGATGTGTCGTTGGTGATGCGGCTCATTAAGTCGCCGGCTTCGTGTTTGGCGTAGTAACTTAATGAAAGTTTGTGCAAGCGCTCGAATAAATCTATTTTCATTTCGCGCAATACATGCTGACCCGTCCATGACATGACGAAGAATAACGAGCCAGTGACGATTGCGCCTAAGACGAACAAGCCTATCATAATCAAAATTAAGCGCCATAAACCCGCCATGCGTTCATCGGCTGTAGCGGCGAGGGGGTCTATCGCTTCAAAGTTATTTAGGCGGTATAAGGTGGCGATAATTTTTTGCGCGCCAGATAATGTGGCTGGGTCGTTCATCAGCCAACAGGCGGAAGCCGATGTGGACGAAGCAGAATCATCCGTCCCGAAGAAAGAAGCGAAGGCGTTTGCTCCATTGGGGACGAGGAAGCAGTCGGTGGCTTGTCCCGTTAATCTGGGCGACATGACTTGCGTCCATGTAGAGACGATGATGAGAACGACGGCGAGCAAAAGCACATACCAAAATCTTCCAAAGTATTTGCCAAAGCGGGCAAGCGTGTTCCAAACGTTGGTTGGTTTGACCGTTTCTTGTTTGAGTAAATCCATGCGCATCATTTTGCACCGCCTACGATATTTATGCCGTTGCGAGCCGCGTGACCGCGCTCCTGATTATGACGGATGGGCATATTAATATTTTTTGTTTTCATGTTCGTTTACCAATATTTGCGAGTTGTAAATTTCTGCGTAAATCGGGCTGTCTTCCATAAGGGCTTTATGCTTGCCTTCGGCGACGACTTTGCCTTTATCCAGCACTAAAATTTTGTCGGCATTCATGACGGTGCTAATGCGCTGGGCAATGACGAACGATGTGCGCCCTTTCATTAAGGTTTGCAGGGCTTTTTGTAATGCGGCTTCGGTGGCAAGGTCAATGCTGGAGGTTGAGTCGTCTAAGATGAGAATGCGCGGGTTGAGGAGAATGGCGCGGGCAATGGCAATGCGTTGTTTTTGCCCGCCCGATAAAGTGGCGCCGCGCTCGCCAACCTGCGTGTTGTATTGTTCAGGGAACGCGGAGATAAAATCATGCGCTTGCGCGGCAATGGCGGCGGCGATAATTTCTTCATCGGTCGCTTCGGGTTTGCCGAAGGCAATGTTCTCGCGGATTGTTCCGCTAAACAAAGTGGTCTCTTGCAAAACGATGCCAATTTGTCGGCGAAGCGAATCGAGGGTGACGTCGCGTAGGTCGTAGCCGTCAATGGTAATTTTTCCTTCGCTGGGGTCGTAAAAACGAGGGAGTAAATTGATAATGGTGGTTTTGCCTGAGCCTGTGGCTCCTAGTAGGGCAATGGTTTCGCCCGCTTTCGCTTCAAAAGAAACGTTCGATAGCACAGGCTCGCCGCCGCTAAAATAGCGAAAGGTTACGTTTTCAAATTTCACATCGCCTTTTATATTCGGCAGTTTTATGGCGTTGGGTTTATCCACAATGTCTGATTTTGTATCGAGAATTTCAAACACGCGCGCGGCAGAGGCGGAGGCTTGACCAAGTTGCGTGATGATGAACCCTAATTGGGCGATGGGGATAAATAAGTAAAGCAGGTAGAGCGAGAACTCTTGCCATTCGCCCAAACTCAACGCGCCTGTGATGATTTCTTTGCCGCCTACGTTTAAGATGGCGGCTTGCCCCATGTTTGCCACCATAAAAATCAATGGGAATAAGAATGTGAATAAACGCGCCACCACAATAGATTGCTTCATGGCTTCGTCCGCCGCGCGTTGGAAGCGTTGTTGTTGTTCTTTTTCGCGCGTAAAGGCTTTGATTACTTTAATGCCCGCTAAATTTTCTTGCAATACGGTGTTTAGGGCGGCGAGTTTTTGCTGCACTTGCATAAATAACGGTTGGGCTAACGCGCCAAACGCTAAAAATAAAATCAAAGCGATTGGCAAAATCGGCAAGGCGGTGAAGGCAAGTTTTACGTTGGTTGAAAATAAAATAATCAATGTGCCTGTTAATAAAATGATTGAGGCGATTAATTGCACCAACCCCTGCCCAATAAACAAACGCACTTTTTCCACATCGTCGGTGGCGCGAATCATTAATTGACCCGTTTGATTTTTGTCATGATAAGAAAACGATAAACGTTGAATTTTGGCGTACAGGTCGTTTCGTAAATCGTATGCCACCGCTTGCGAATTTTTTTCCGCCCAATAGGCTTGTAAAAAGGCGAAAACCCCGCGCAAGACGGAAAAGAGGACGATAAAGAGAATCGCGTTGATTAACGTCTGCGGCGCATTGGAGACATCCGCTTCTAACGCCGTTTTGAGTTGTTCCAGCGTGAGGCTTGAATCTTTGCCTGTGGCTTCGAGTATCTGCGGCAGCGCCACGCTGATAAATTGCGCTGGAATTTTATCTATGGCTTGTAAAATTTGGTCGGCGATGTATCCGCTGGTGACGGCGTCAATAATATTCCGCACCATGCGCGGAACCGCTAACTGCGAAAGGGTGGCGACAATTAGAAATAAATAGGGAAGCGCGGCATTCCACTTGTAACGAAATAAATAGCGAATCGCCCGCCCAATCGCGCCGCGCGCTTGCGGGTTTTGCGTGCGACGTTGAGTCGCTCTACGAAATTGAGTTGCTTGCATAGGTTTCCTTTTGGTAAATAGTAATTAGGGGATAGCGAAGAACGGTCTGGCAAATATAGTCAAAGATTGTGGAGGATGTTTGTAGGGAATCAAGAAAATTTTTGTGGAATTTTACGTTTTACAAAGCGCGTATTACTCGTAACTCGTCTCTTGCATCTCGCAACTTGTTACGCTTTACTTTGCATCTTATTCGCCGCTTCGGTCAAAATCTGTAACCCTTCTAGCGCTTTGCGCTTTTCTTCCGCCGAAAGGTTTTTGATTAATTCATCTAACCAACGATAGCGTTCTTCCACGCCCGCGTTGATTAGGTCTTTGCCTTTTTGAGTGAGTTGCAACACTTTGGCGCGCCTATCGTTTGGGTCTTCGGCGCGTTCAATATATTCGCTTTGCACAAGTTTTTCCGCCAATTGGCTCGCCGCCGCGTTGGAGATTTCAAAACGCTCGCTGATTTGCGACATGCCGCATGGACCTTGATGATGTAATTGCATGAGAATACTCAGTTGCGGCATAGAAAGCCCAGTGGACTTGGCGTATTGGACCCACCCGCGCATAGAGCGATGCATGAAGATATCCATCCACTCGCGCAGCGTTTGGTTCATTTGTTTCGACATAATTAAGCCTTCTTTTTAGTTAAGCGGGCTTAACTTTACGCCTGAGTTAAGTTTTTGTCAAGGCAAGGGTTAGAGACTAATCATAAATTTCTTGTATGAGATACAGCGTAAAATCTTGTTCCCCCTCTTAAGGCAGGCGTCGAAAGAAAAAAAGAGGCAGTTGCCTTTTCAGCGACTGCCTCTTTCGGTTTATTACGCTTTTGCGCGTTCACGAACCTTTTGTTTGGCTTCTCTGCGGGTTTTGAGTATAGAAGCTACAATAGAAATGGTCAGCACGCTAGCCACCACCGTCAACGAAACCGCTACGGGGATTTTATACAAATCAATCAACAGCATCTTAACGCCGATGAATGAAAGCACAACCGCCAAACCAAGTTTGAGATATTCAAATTGATGCATCACGTTGGCGAGCAAGAAGTACAAAGCGCGCAAGCCTAAAATGGCGCACACGTTTGAGGTGTAAACAATGAATGGGTCGCGGGTGATAGCAAAAATAGCGGGGATAGAGTCGACGGCAAAAACCAAGTCGGTGCTTTCCACCACCAGCAAAACTAAGAAAAGAGGCGTGGCGAATAGCTTTCCAGCGCGGCGGATGAAGAATTTATCGTCTTCATAGTTTTCCGTTACTGGCACAAAGCGCCTAAAAAATTTAACCACTGGGTTTTCTTCGGGCTTCAATTCTTCGTCTTGTTGGCGCGCCATGCGAATGCCTGTAAACACCAAAAATGCGCCGAAGACATAAATAATCCAGTGGAAGGTATCAAGCAAGACGCTGCCCACTAAAATTAATGTGCCGCGCATAATCAGCGCGCCGAGAATCCCCCAGAACAAAACGCGATGTTGATATTGGTCTGGCACTGCGAAATAAGAGAAAATCAAAATAAAGACGAAGATGTTATCTACGCTTAATGATTTTTCAATCAAATAACCCGTCAGAAACGCCAACGCGGCTTCGCCATTGGTGTAACTGCTGTTTGGCACCATCACATCCCAATACAAGTAAATGACGAGATTAAACAGCAACGAAAGCGAAATCCAAATAATGCTCCAAATGAGGGCTTCTTTCATCGAAACGGCATGAGCCTTGCGGTGAAAGACACCCAAGTCTAACGCGAGTAAAAACAAAACAAATACATTAAAACCCACCCACAGCCATATTGATTCTTCCATCACCATAGTATGTTACTCCTTTTAATCATGTAGTGAGGCAACAAAAAACGAGACCCCACGACAGGTAATCGTGGTAGTCTCGCCAGTAGTGTTTTCACACATACAGCCTGCCGAGAGTGTTTTCTCTGGATTGACGGCAAGACTGACCCATTACTGGGTGGCTACTCCCTACATTCAAACTCTACGATAATACTCTTAGATAAGTTGCTTGTCAATTACAAAAATGATAAGAGATTTATCAGACTTGCCGCTTCGCGCCTACGGGGAAGTTGATTCTAATTCTAAAAGCGTCTGCTCTTTTTTGCCAGCGTTTCAGATTTAGACGCTTCCTCATTTCGTTTTATAAATTTGAACTACGGCGCGCCTGTGCATCCTCCTGTTCGCAAAGGGTCAAAAGGCAAGCCAAAGGCTTCGTACACGGGCTGCCCTTCCCATTCGGGCGGAATGGGTAAGCCCAAAGCAAATGCGGCGGTTGCGGCTGTGTCCATAATATACACTTGCGTTTGTAATTGAGTTGGCGAAATGCCCGGTCCGCTAACGACCCAGGGAATGGTCATATCTTCGGGCAAATCGCTTCCGTGCGTGGTGTCATGCCCGCCATGGTCGGCGGTGATGATGAATAAGGTATCGTCGTACATATTGCGGCTCTTCATCACTTCAATTATCAAGCCTAGGGCTTCATCGTCTCGTTTGTAAGCGAATAATTGCTCGGCAGACATCCAACCGTCTTTATGCCCCGCTAAATCTCCATCAGGAAAATGAAAGAACATTAAATTGAAATCTTTACGAATTTCTTCGATTGCCATCGTTTCAAGCGAAATTTTGTCCTCAATCTTATCGGTTGAATCCACAAAGCCAAAAAAATCGGTACTATCGGGTTCGGTCACTTGGCGGAGTTTTTCTTTGCCAGCCACAAATACGGTTCGCAAACCAAAAGATTTCGCTAAATCAAAAATATCCGTTCCTAAGGCAAAACCGTTTTCTGGCACGTATTCATTCCAACGCACAATGTGCTTGGCTGGGCATGTGCCTACTAACATAGAAGAATGCGCGGGTAAGGTAAGGCTGGGCAAAACCGTTTGCGCGTTTAGGGTATAAGCGCCGTTTTGCATAAAGGAGATTAAGTTTGTCATTTCTGCGGCTTGAATGGCGTCGGGGCGTAAACCGTCGAATGAAATAATCATCACGCGCTTTACGGCGGGCAACGGCGTGGCGGTGACTGTGGGGCTTGGAGATTGTGTGGGCGGGGCGGCGGAAGGAATCGGCGAGGCAGTGGCTGAGGGAACAGAATCAACAATTGGGGTAGAAAAAGAGGCGGTTTGTCCACAAGCGATTAAGCATAAGCTTATGAATACATAAAAATATCGAATCATGTTTTGCATGGATAGCCGTCATGGGTTTGGAGGGGTTCTTCTCCAAAAATTTCGTAAACGGGAATGCCGTCCCAATCGGGCTGAAGCGGAAAGCCCAACGCATACGCGGCGGTGACGGCGGTGTCAAACGTATATAACTGACGTTCAATTTCGGTTTGCACCACCCCCGGACCGTAAGCAATCCAAGTGATGCGATAATCTTCAATCAACAAGCCGATGTGGTTTCTATCATGCCCGCCGTGGTCGGAGGTGATGATGAATAAAGTCGTATCAAATAAATTATTTTCTTTGAGCGTTTTTATCATTTCGCCTAGCACGGCGTCGCCTTCGCGTAGCACTTTGAAATACTCGCCCGACATCCAACCGTATTTATGTCCGCGATTATCTCCGCCCGCAAAGTGGACGAACATCAACCCAAAATCTTCTTGCAAATAGGGAAGCGCCGCTCTTTGAATGGCTGGCTCGCCATAGGCGACTTCAAACACATCGGTCGTTTCAGGTTCAGCCATTTGGCGCAATTTATCTTTGCTAACAATCATTATCGTCTTCATGCCCGCTTCGTGGGCAAGTTGAAAAATATCCGTTCCTTTGGCGTAGCCCATGTACTGAAAAAATTTATTGTAAATAACGCCATGGTCTTCCATGCAATACCCGGTGAGCATAGAAGCATGGCTAGGCGATGTGGCGGGGTAATCAATGGTTCTTGCGTTGAGTGGCGAATGCGCGCCGTTATCACGCAATTCAATTAAGTTGGGCATGGGCGCTTTATCAATCGCGTCGGGGCGCAAGCCGTCAAAACTGATGATGATGACTCGTTTAATATCCGCTTTCGATGGAATGGGCGTTGGCGTAATGGTGGCGGTGGGGGCGGGCGTTTTTGTAATGGTGGCGGTCGGCGCTATCGTTTGGATTTCTACGACAATGTTATTGGCTAATACTGCCGGCGTTTGGCTTGGCAAAACACCGTCTGCATTGAGATGAGGCGTGGGCGTGAAAGCGACGCCCCACACGGTCGAAGCGGGGCTGCATCCAACCATTAAAATAAAAATGAAAGGTAAAAGTTTTTTCAGAATGAAAACTCCAAAATAGACGGCAGACTAGCGACCGCCGATAAACCTTGTTGGTTGTTTGCCGTGCGCGGTCTGGTTTATTTCAACATCGGCATTTTGATTTGATGACGCTTCGCGGCTTTGATTGCAATTTCATACCCCGCGTCGGCATGACGGACTATGCCCATACCGGGGTCTGTGGTTAGCGCTCTTTCTAATCGTTTGGCGGCTTCGGGCGTTCCATCTGCAACAATCACTTGACCTGCATGTTGAGAATAACCCATGCCTACGCCGCCGCCATGATGAAAGGAAACCCACGTGGCGCCGCCGACGGCATTAATCATGGCGTTGAGAATCGCCCAATCTGAAATTGCATCGGAGCCGTCTTTCATCGCTTCCGTTTCACGATTTGGCGAAGCCACAGAACCGGAATCTAAATGGTCGCGCCCAATCACAATTGGGGCTTTCACTTTTCCGCTGGCGACTAATTGATTAAACAGCAAACCCGCTTTGGCGCGTTCGCCATACCCTAGCCAGCAAATGCGCGCCGGCAAACCTTGAAACGGAACTTTCTCTTTTGCCATTGTCAGCCAACGATGCAAATGTTCATCTTCGGGGAATAATTCCATAATGGCTTTATCGGTTGTGTAAATATCTTCTTTATCGCCGGAGAGCGCCACCCATCGAAAGGGTCCTTTGCCTTCGCAAAACAGCGGGCGAATATAAGCAGGCACAAAGCCCGGAAATTCAAACGCATCGCTCACGCCGTTATTAAACGCTTGCTGGCGAATGTTATTGCCATAATCAAACACTTCTGCGCCTGCGCGTTGAAAACTCAACATGGCTCGCACATGCTTAGCCATAGAATCCATTGCCATCTTTTTGTATTTTTCTGGATTCGAGGTTCGCAATTCGTTCGCCGCCGCGACGGTTAACCCGCTTGGCACATAGAATAACGCTTCATGCGCCGAAGTTTGGTCGGTGACGACATCTGGAATCACGCCGCGTTTGAATAGTTCGTCATACACATCGGCGGCGTTGCCAATTAAGCCAATAGAAATGGGCTTGCCTTTGGATTTATTTTCCTCCACTAGTGTCATGGCTTCTTCTAACGTATCCACCACTAAATCTACATAGCCAATGGCTCTTCTGCGTTCGGCGCGCTCTTTATCCACCTCAACAATTAGCCCTACGCCCTCGTTCATTGTAATAGACAAGGGTTGCGCGCCGCCCATGCCGCCAAGCCCTGCGGTCAAGACAAATTTTCCTTTTAACGACCCCCAGCCTTTAAGTTTTGCTAATGCGCCAAAGGTTTCATAGGTGCCTTGCAAAATGCCTTGCGTGCCAATGTAAATCCACGAGCCTGCCGTCATTTGCCCATACATTATCAGCCCTTTTTTATCTAACTCGTCAAATTTTTCCCATGTTGCCCAGTGTGGCACAAGGTTTGAATTGGCGATTAAGACTTTCGGCGCGTCTTTATGGCTTTTGAAAACAACCACAGGTTTTCCAGATTGCACTAATAGCGTTTCGTCTTCTTCTAAATTTTTCAGCGATTCTAAAATGGCGTCAAACGCTTCCCAATTTCGCGCGGCTTTTCCGCGCCCGCCATACACCACTAACTCTTCGGGCTTTTCCGCCACTTCAGGGTCAAGGTTATTTTGAATCATACGATAGGCGGCTTCGCTGAGCCAGTTTTTACAAGTCAGTTCTGTTCCGCGCGGCGCGCGAATGATGCGAGGAGAGGTCATAAAAATTTCCTTTTATTCGGCGATGTTGAAAGTTTCTAGCATGGCGTCAAACAGCGGCTCAATCGTCTCTTGCCATGTTTCGGTGGTAGATAAGGTAATAATCAACGTCCCGGCGGGCAAATCAAAAAAGGCTTGTTTTTGATACACCACAATATTTGCGCCGTCTAATGTAACGGCTGGCATGTTTGATGTGATGATGCCCGCGCGCGTTCCGTTTTCTAATGTAATTAGTTCAGTGGATAACACTTGTGAATTTGGCAATTGCTCGGCGTATGCGCCTGCAAGGTCGGTCATTCCCGTTTCGTCTTCTAATGATAGCTCTTCGCCATCCCACAAAAAATTTATGTTTGTTACAAATCCGCCGTCAATATGCTCTTGGTTAAAGTCAAATGCGAATAAGCGAAAGAAGTTGGGGTCTTGTTTTTGAATTAAGTTTAATTGATTTTGCACGGCGGGGTTTGAGGATTCGGGCAGTAGCCATGCGTCTAAAAATTCTTGTTGATTGATGCGCATGGCGAGGAACTCTTGCGGAACGGTGATTTGATATTTCCCTAGATTGTCTATAAAAGTGGAAGAGCCGTCTTCGTTTTTTGTTAATGAACTGCCCGATGAATCCGCTTCGGGCGTGGAGGTGGGAGTGGGTTCTGCGGTTTGAGTGGGCGTTGGCGTTGGAGTCGGTTGGGCTTGTTGAGTCATTTCAAGCGCGGCAGAAACCGTAAGGGCAACCATATCTTCAAGTCGAGTATCAGGCGTAACCGTAGGAAGCGAAGCGTTTGGCGACGCGGGTAGAATACAAGCCATCGTCATAACAATCAAAACGAGAAAGAATCGAAGCCGCTGTTTCATAGGCGCATCCTTAAATAAAAAATCTCTCGTTATTATACCCATGAAGGGTACAAGATAAACGAGAGATTTTTAGTTGTAGAGGCGACTTGTCAATATGGGTAAAGCGCCTTTCTTAAAATTAGCGGAACGCGCTTAAGTTTAATTATCCGACGCTATATCATGGCGCATGGTGTCGCTCCTTCTGGCAAACATACGCCTTATAAGCAAAAAGGTTTCAAATTAATGTGTTTTGCGTAACTTGATATATAATCTTATAGATTCGCTTATGCAAATTGCCCTAAAGGTTCTTAACCTTTGGAGCGGCAGGGGGGGCGCCAGTTACAAAGGGGCAATTAGGGCTTTATATACGCATGGAGGAACAATGGCTGGGTTTTTGAAAAAAATGGCGGTTGGCTTAATGACAAAAGGGGTTTCGCCGCCGGAGCGTTCATTTGAACGGCTGTATGAGTTAATCCATTTGAAGCAATTGTTAAGCGCTTTGAATATTAATTGCGTGATTGATGTGGGCGCTAATCGGGGCGGTTTTGTAAACGATATAAGAACGATTGGGTATCGCGGGCGGCTCATTTCATTTGAGCCGCTCCAAAAAGAATTTGAATATATTTCTCACAGATTTTCGTCCGATTCAAATTGGCAAGGGTATCAAATGGCCTTGGGGAAAGAAAAAAAAATCATGAAAATCCATGTATATGAAGAAAGCGTATATAGTTCCTTCCTAGAATCGTCTAACAATGAAAAAGAAATCGGCTATCAAGAAGTTCAAGTGAATCGTTTAGATGATATATTCCCTACTCTGGCACAAGGGATAGACACGCCAAAAGTTTTCTTGAAAATGGACACACAAGGGTTTGACTTGGAAGTTTTCAATGGCGCTTCTGGATGTTTAGACTATATCCAAGGCATACAATCCGAAATTTCCATTCAGCCTATATACAAAGGCATGCCGCATTATCTTGAGGCGCTGCAAGCGTACGAGTCGGCAGGCTTTGAGCTATTCAATATATCCACCGTATCGCGCATGGAAAACGGCGGTTTAATTGAAATGAATTGTTTTATGAAACGAAAATCACCTAAACAATAGGTTTCAATATCCTCTCTTGCCTTTTCACCCAACTAAAATTCTCCACATCTTTCCGCGCCTGATTTCCCAACCTCATGCGTAACGATTCATCCGCAAGCAACTTCTCAATTTCCAATTTCCAATTACTAATTACCGATTCCCAATTCCCAACTCCTACAAAAACACAATTCCCCTCATTCAACACTTCTCGAATCGACGGCAAATCGGCGGAAATAATCGCGCGCCCCGCCGCCATATATTCAAACATCTTCATTGGGTTAATCACTTCCGCAATATCCTGCCCGCTGCTCGCAGAAATCGAACTCGAATACGGCATCAACAAAATATCCGATGCGGCTTGATATAAATGAATCGCATCATGGTTCACAAATCCCGTCATCGTCACATTCAAAACACGTTCTTCATTCAATTTACTTCGCCAAAACTCAACCAACTCAGGCGCGCCGCCCACCCACAAAAAATTGACGTTTGGCATTTGCTTTGCCAACGCAAACAACAAATCTGCGCCGCGCCCCGCGTAAATATGCCCCGTGAATCCGACAGTTAATCCTTGTTTCAAATTTAATTGATTTCTTGCTTCAGATGGACTCGGCAATTGAGCATATCTCTCCAACTCGACTCCATTCGGCGCGGTAAGAACCGCTTCATCGCTGAACTTCAACCTACTCGATTTCTCCAAAGCCTGTTTCAACGCCCGCGTTGTAACCGTCATCAACTTCTTGCCTTTTGCTTTCCAAAATTGTCTCATCCACCACGCCCCCAGCAGACCTGAATTATCCGCGTGCATTTCTAAAACAACTGGATAGCCAGACCATACCCCCAATACAGCCGATTGCGGAAGCCATGTGTAAATTAAATTGGCGCCAAATTTCTTTGCCGCATGTTGGGCATGGAGAATAAAATCTAAGCGCTTGAAATTTTTTATAGATGGAAAGAATTGGATTTCAGGCGCAAGTTTTAATCCGTAATGCGTGAGGAGTGAAGCGTGAGTTACAGGTTCAGTTTCTTTCGGAGCAAACATCCTCACATCATGATTCAATTGCATCAACGCCTGAGCCACCTTCATGGCTTGTATCGAATTCGCCGTTAATGATGGAATGCGCGAATTGGTAATTAAAGCGATTTTCATAATCTCTCATTCTCCAATTCCCCAATTTTTACAATTCCGCGCCAAACCATTATACCCACGCTCGCAATATAATAAAACGAAAGCAACGCCCCCGCCGCAACGACGCCATATCTTGCAACTAGTAAAAACGATAAAGCCAGTTTTATCAAACCGACAATCAAAGTGACATAAATGGGAAACTGCGGCAAACCCAGCGTTAGCAATAACGGACGATTCCAAAATAAAATGTAATTGAAGACAAGCCCAACGGTTAATGCAACCAAAGCGGGGTAAGCGCTCAAATATTCATCGCCTGAATAAACCGAAATGATAAATTTCCCAAAAACAATTAGCCCAAAGCCAAGCAAAATGTTATAAGCGAATGAAAAAGCCGTGATTTTACGGAGAAAACTTTTTAATTTACCCCATGCTTTTTCAACCGCCAAGCGATTAATCTCAGGGAATGTCGTTGCAATGAACGGGTCGGCGGGAATGGCGAGAAAATGCGTAATCGTATAAGCCACGCGATAATACCCAACGGCGGTTGTATCTAAAAATAACCCAACCCAAATCAATTCACTCTCGCGGAAAATCTTGATAATTGTGGCGCTGATATTTGAACTAAATGCAAAATGGATAATTTCTTTTATATTTTTCAAATTTGAAATTGAGGTTTGAAAATAATTTCCGCCAAGCCTTTTTTTCAACTGAATTTGCGCCGCCATAAATAACCCAAGCCCCATAATAGATTTGCCGACTAAATATGCAATCAACACGACGGTAATGTTCCCATTAAAGAAAAACGCCCCTGCAATAACTAATGTGGTAACAAGCGCTTGAATTAAATTAATGACGCCTTGTAATTTAATTTTGTCGGTAATTTGTAAAACGCCGGCGGCTGTCTCCGCGTTGAAATTAGCGAGCAATCCAACGGCATACACTGTGAACATCCATGCCGCATCATTTGTTTTGGCTAAATAATTTTCCGCTAAAGTTGCCGTAACGAAGACAAGAAAAAAAGCCAAAAGCGAAACAAACGCTTCGGTGAGGCTAGCAAGCTTGATTAAGGCTGAAGCGTTTTGTTTGTCGTCTTTGTTTAAATATTCGCCGCCGTATCTCACAACGAGTTCGCTCATTCGAAAAGAAAAAATACTATTGACTGTGGAGGCAAACGCCATCACCACGCCAATTAGCCCAAAGCCCGCAGGACCTAGCAAACGCGTCGCCATGATTCCTTGAATCACACTTAATCCCAAAGCGATGGCGTTATTGCTTAATAGCGAACTACTTGAACGAATAATTTTTGTGAAAAGCGGGTCGGATGTAAATTTGGAAAGAAAATTCATAAAATTACGAATCACGAATTACGAATTACGAAAATCGTAAACCGTAATTCGTAAAACCTACGGCGTTAAAATATCTTTCGCCCACTCGCGTTCGGCGTTATACCATTCGACCAGTTTTTCCACGCCCCGACGCATATTAAACTGCGGCTCCCACCCTAATAATTGTCCCGCTTTGGTCACGTCGGCTTGATTGGTAATCATATCGGCTGGGTTAGGCGGACCGTATTGCACAATGGCTTTTTTACCAATCACATCTTCCATAATTTTGATGAGGTCATTAATCGAAATCACCTCATGCCCGCCAAGGTTGATAATTTCAAAGCCAAGCGGCTTTAGCGCTAAAATTGTTCCGCGCGCAATATCGTCAATATAAGTAAACCCACGCGATTGGTTGCCGTCGCCGTTTACGCGCACAGGCTTGCCTTCGCTAATCCATTGCGTAAAACGCAAGTGCGCGAGGTCGGGTCTGCCTGCGGGACCATACACCGTGAAATACCGCAGAATGCTGACGTCAATTCCGTATAGATGATGATAGGCATGGCACATCGCCTCTGCCCCTTTTTTGCTTGCGGCGTACGGCTGAAGCGGTTCGCTGCTAGAGGCGTCTTCCGGCGTTGGGTAGGGCGGGTTTTCTCCATAAATACTGGAAGTAGAGGCAACTAAAAATTTTTTCACCCCCGCTTGTTTACATAATTCAAGCATGTTGAGCGTGCCAATCATGTTCGTTTCCACAAACACCCAGGGGTTATCTACGCTATAGCGCACGCCCGCGCGCGCGGCAAGGTTAATCACCGCGTCAAATCGTTCATGCTTAAATCGGTCAATAATCGATTTATCGGAAATATCTAACCTATGAAACGTAAACCCTGAATACGCTTGCAACCGTTTCAAGCGATATTCTTTTATCTTCGGGTCATAGGCGTCGTTGATATTATCTACGCCGACAACGCTATGCCCTTGTTCTAATAACATCTCGGCGGTTCGGGCGGCAATAAACCCTGCCGCGCCGGTCATTAAATAATGCGCCATGTTTACAGTCTTTCAACCTTTTCGTTTTCTTTTGCAAATGCGCCCGTGGCGTTGCGCGTGTCGAACACAAATTGCGCCGCCTCTACAATAGATTTGTAATCGTACGCTTTATGATTAGTCACAATCATCACAGCGTCGGCTTCTTGAACTTCTTTTATCATCTCTTGAACAGAGTCCATTTCCCATCCTTCGGTTTCGTGATGCAAGCGCGGCACATACGGGTCGTGATATTTCACCTCTGCCCCTTTTTGTTTAAGCAGACCAATCACATCCAACGCCGGCGACTCGCGCATATCGTCAATATCTGGTTTATACGCCACGCCCAACACCAACACCTTCGAGCCTTTCAAGGCTTTGCCTCTATCATTCAAGGCTTCCATCAATCGGCTGACGACATACCGCGGCATATTCGTATTAATTTCAGAAGCCAATTCGATAAAACGCGCATTGTAACTCACCGATTTCATCTTCCATGAAAGATACAAGGGGTCAATCGGAATACAATGCCCGCCCAAACCAGGACCCGGCGTAAACTTCATAAAGCCAAAAGGTTTGCTCGCCGCCGCGTCAATCACCTCCCACACATCAATACCGAGTCGTTCGCACATAATCGCCAGTTCGTTCACCAAACCGATGTTAATCATGCGAAACGTATTTTCTAATAATTTTGCCATCTCTGCCGCTTCGGCAGTGGACACATAATGAATTTTTTGAATCGCGCCTTCATACCACACTCGAGCCACTTCGCCGCACACAGGCGTTACGCCGCCTAACACTTTGGGCGTATTAACCGTAGTGTAATCTTCACGACCTGGGTCAACGCGCTCTGGCGAAAACGCTAAAAACCAATCCTCGCCAATTTTCAAATCATTATTTGCGCTAAGTTTGGGCAATAACAACTCGCGCGTGGTGCCGGGGTAGGTTGTTGATTCTAAAACAACCACCATGCCCTTGTGCATATACTTCGCTAATTCTTCAGTAGCGGAAATAATAAACGACATATCAGGGTCGCCCGTTTGACGAAGAGGCGTAGGCACACAAATACTCACCGCGTCCATTTCTTTCAACACAGAAAAATCCGTTGTGGCGGATAACTTCCCCGCTTTGACTAACTTCGCCACCGCTTCATTTTTCACATCTGGAATATACGACTGCCCCTTATTAATCGCTTCAATCTTACGCCCATCTGGGTCAACGCCTGTGACATGAAACCCCGCCTCGGCGAACACCACTGCCAACGGCAAACCCACATACCCCAAGCCAAGAATTGCCATCTTGGCGTCTTTATTCTTTAATTTCTTAATCAGAGATTCTTTTATCGTCATTTTTCCTTCTTTTGCTCAAGCCGCCATATTCGGCGGCGGAAGATTTTATTTTCGCCTTGCTTTACAAAAGCCTTCAAGGCGTTCGTTCTTAAAACAAACTCATTTGTTTTGGCTTTTCAGCCTTTTGTGAATTTGATTCTTTCCTCTTGGCGGATTTTCTTCCTAACGCACGTCTCGCTTCTTCCAATTGATTCGGCAACTTCGCAAAATCCGCCAAAATAGACGGCTTCAAAGCAGGCTGATGCAACGCCGCCGCAGGATGAAACATAGCAATCACAAAGCGCTCGCCGACTTGTTGCATTTGCCCATGCACCGCGCTAATTTTCACATTGCCCAAAAACTTACTCATCGAAATTCTACCTAACGTGACAATGATACTTGGATTAATTGCCTCAATTTGTCTTTGCAAATATTCATCGCAAGCCGATAATTCCTCAGGCAATGGGTCGCGATTGCTCGGCGGGCGGCATTTTACTACATTACAAATAAAAACCTCTTCGCGCGTCAACTCGGCTTGCGCCAGCAACTGGTCTAAAAACTTGCCTGAAGCGCCCACAAACGGCTTGCCCTGCTCATTTTCATGAAAGCCCGGTCCCTCGCCAATAAACATAATCTCCGCGTCTGCCGGTCCCTCGCCCGCCACCGCCTTCTTGCGCGATTCATGCAAGGCGCACTTTGTGCATACTGCAACTTCGGTAGCAATCTTGGCAAGGGTTTGTTCGGCAGTCATAATTTTTCTATAATTATAGACGACTCAAATCATTTAACGTCATCAAAATCGCGTCTTCATGATTATCTTTATAATATTCTTTGCGCCGTCCGTCTTCCATAAAACCAAATCTTTTATACATTTCTATCGCCGCGCGGTTGCTTGCTCGCACCTCCAAAAAAGCGCGCGCCGCTCCTTCTTCTCTAGCCGATTTCAAAACATGGTTCAATAACGTTTTTCCGATGCCTTGTTTTCTAAAATCTGGGTGCGTTGCAATGGTGGCAATATGCAATTCGTCCAAAATTAACCAACTAACAATCATGGCTACAATTTTTCCATCCCGCTCGGCAACCCAACAACGCGCGGCGGGGTTATCGGTCAATTCAAACTGAAAAGAGCGCGGGGGCCATGGCAATGAAAATGAGGCTTGGTCAATTGCAACCACTTGCTCCAAATCATTCATGGTCATTTTTCTAATGAACAGACCTAATAAATCGGTATTCTTCATTTTGCTCAAAGCGGCGGCTAAAACAAATTCGCCTCGAAGGAAACAGCGTCGCTTTACCTGAACCTTCGAGGCGTTTTTCGCTCAATGAATCGGCGTGCCGGCTACATGCAAATAGATTGGCGCAAGCGTAGCGGCGTCGTCCACATCGTTTTTTCGCCAACGCGCCCAAGCCAATTCGGCTAATATAGATGGGCGTTTGACGCACTGGGCAGGCGAAGCCAACGAAACCTTTTTATGTTTTGATATTTTTTTCCTTTGTTCCGATGTTAATTCGCCTGCCACAATAGTCGACTCTTCAATTTGACCTAACAACTCATCCACCGTCCCGCTTCGTATCGAACCTTCAGCCTGCCACTGCTTTTTGATATTTTGATACACGTTGAAAGCCAATCTGGCGCGCCCGGCTTGCAAGACTGAAATCAGCGGCTTTTTAGATAACGGCTGAGCGAACGCAATAACATCTAACGTTGGAACGCCAACCACGGGGATATTTCGGGCAAGGGCAATGCCTTTGATTAAAGATAAACCAACGCGCAAACTCGTAAACGAGCCTGGTCCAATTGCCACGCCCAGCGCTTGCACATTCTCCATCGTGAGGTTACATCTTTTCATTAAATCAGATAACGCCGAAGCCGCCTGACTTGTATGATGCTGTTTGGAAGACCACATCATTTCGGCAATAACTTCGTTTTCGTCATACAAAGCCAGCCCCACTTGCGTTGTGGATGTGTCTATCGCTAATAACATGCTTTATTTTCCTCCAAACAGAGCGGCGCGAATGGTCTCTAACATTTCGTCATAGCGTTTGCCGCGCGCATGAAATTTCATTTGGCGATGTTCTTCAGAGAGATGTTCAAGCGTAATCCACAAATTTTCTGGCGGAATTAAATTTCCTAAACGCTCGGGCCACTCAATCATCAGCGCGCCTTCATTAAGATAACTGTCGAGGTCGAGTTGCTCCGCCTCCCCCGTAGAGTCGAGGCGGTACGCGTCTAAATGAAAAATGGAGCGACCGTCTGCCCGCCGATATTGATTGACTAGAATAAACGTTGGGCTAGAAACTGAATCTAATGAACCCCAGCCTTGCGCAATGCCTTGCGTAAATGTAGTTTTTCCCGCGCCAAGTTCGCCTTGTAAGCAAATTACATCGCCTGTTTGCAACAAAGCGCCGAGTCGCATTCCAATCCGCCGCGTTTGCTCGGGGCTGCGGCTGATAAATTCGAGCATGTGTGCGTCTAAAATAGGCATAACGGATGAATTATAACCCCTCGCAAACGACCGCTGACCGTAGACGGCGGTCCGTGGTCTGCGGTCATAATTGTAAATAAGTGATTGTGTGTAAAACTTATTGCTTTTTTCGTTTTGGCAAAATTTTTGTTATCTCTTGCGTTATTTTGCCAGGAATTTTATTGAGTTCTTTTATTTCTTTTGGAATCATGCGCGAAATAAAGTTGCCGCGCCAATTTTGTAAAATGGCTTCGGTGTAAAGTTTTTCTAGCGCTTTCACTTGTCCTTCAATAGAGTATTTTTCGCTAAGCAAGGCAGAGCGTTTGCCAAACGCTTCTAGTTTCTTCTTATCTTGCAATAACTTGATAATGGTGTCGGCGTATATGTTTACGTCTAGCGGCGTCATATAACCGTTCAAATCATGTTCAATCATGCCTTCAAAGGCTTCGTCTTGCACTGCCACCAGCGGCAACCCCGAGGCAATGGCTTCGATTACCGAAATTGGGTGAACCTCGGTGGTTGAAGCCGATAAAAATATCGTAGCGTCATGCAACACATCGGGCAAATCATTTCGATTCACCATGCCTAAGAAGTGAATTTTATTTTTTACGTCTAGCGCATTTACTTTTTCTTCTAAATGTTTTCTGGCGCTGCCATCGCCGGCAAATACCAGTTGGGCGTTTGGGATTTGATGTGAAATTTGAACAAAAGCGTCAATGATGAAATCGAGGCGTTTTTCTGGGTCCATTCTTCCGACGGTTAACAAAATCGGCGCCTCCGCGCTGACCTTCAGCCTGTTTCGCAAAGCCCCAGCGTTTTTTGCCGTTTTGAAACTAGATAAATCAATACCATTAGGGATAATATGAATCGGCTTGCGAACTTTTTGTTGCATGAGCAAACGATAAAATTTTGGAGACGGCACAACGATTTGGTCGCCTAAGTTGGTGGATGCCGAACTAAACCATGCGGCGGCGCGTTTCATTAACCCTGTGCCGCCAATAAATTTGACGTAATGGGTGTAATCGGTAATGGATGTGTGGTACGTGTAAATTAAGGGCAAACGTTTTGTAGAAGCGGTGAGGTACGCAAGCAAACCGACGCTCAGCGGGCTGTGCGCATGTAAGACGTCAAAATGTTTTCTGGTGAGCGACCATGTGGAGCGCGGCGTGCCTAACACGGCGACGTAAATGGGCGGGTTATTCAGATATTTTAACGAAGGCAAACGCATGACGTTCGGCTGGTCGTCTTTATAGCCCGGAAATTTTGGCGCAAAAATCGTCACCTGATGCCCGCGTTTTTTCAATCCCTCAGAAATTAATTGCAAAGAAATCGAAACCCCGTTTACTTGCGGCGCATAGGTGTCTGTAAATAATCCAATGCGAAGCGAGCCAATATGTTCTGTGTGTTCCATGAATTCTCCAAGCGGTCGAAAAGATTATTTAGTTTACGAGTCTAACGTGGGTTTCGATGCAGATTGGCGTTCTTTTTCTGATAGATTGATTTTCATGCGTTTTATTAATTCGCGCCTTGTCAGCATCACGCGATGTTTGCACCCTTTACATTCAAGCCCAATATCCGCCCCCAAACGGACAACCGTCCACTCGTATGAGCCGCAGGGATGGGGCTTTCGCAGCCTTAAATGGTCGTTCATTTGTAAATCGGGGAGCATACCTCAAATTATACCCATGCTGGAAGTTTACATTTGGTAAAGAAATGATTAACGAATATAATTTCGCCATGAGCGAATATAAATTCTTCCACCCAACCGAAGTCCGTTATGAAGACTTAGACCCACAAGGGCATGTAAACAACGCCAAATACCTAACGTATTTTGAACAAGCCCGCATTCACTACCTCATTCAACTAGGGTTATTTAGCAAAGACCAATCCTTTATGCAAGTGGGCGTGATTGTGGCAGATATTCACGTTACCTATCACGCCACCACCCATTATGGCGACCCTATTAAAGTGGGAATGAAAACCACGAAAATTGGCAATAAGTCTTTCACTACAGAACAAGCGGTCATTAATACCCAAACGGGCAAAATATCCGCCACAGCCAAAATCGTTTTGGTTACATTTGATTATGAAGGACTAAAACCTATTCCTGTTCCCCAAGAATGGCGGACGAAAATCGGCGAGTTTGAAAATTTGTAAGGCGCGCGTAAGCAAACCCTAAGGTAAACAAAAAGGTAGATTTGTTATCTATTAACCAAAAGCAACTTTCAGGATTCGGCAATGGAACTTGACACTATCGAAGCAAAAATCGGTTCGCTCGCGCCTACCTTCAGCCTGTTGGCTACAAACGGGCAGGAGATTTCACTTTCAGATTTTCGCGGCAAGACCAACGTGATTCTATTTTTTATCCGCGAGACGAGTTGCTGGCAATGCCGAGCGCACGTTTCTCAATTGGGGAAAATGTATAACGACTTCAAAGAAGCGGGCGCAGAGATATTGGTAATTTTAGGCGAAGACGTTGAACAAGCCACAGCATACGCACAAGCCATCAAACTTCCCTTTCCTATTCTATGCGACCCGGAACGCGCTGTGTATCACTTATATGAATTGGAAAAATATTTTTGGCTATTTCAACGAACCGCTTCGTTAGTGATTGATAAAGACGGCATCGTGCGTTATCTCAAACGAACCACCCTGCCCAACATCTGGTTACAAGAAAGCCGCGAGTTATATGGGTTTGTTTTGAGTTTGGAAAGTTAAAAGGCTTAAAAAGCGATAAAGCGAACCTCGTGAAAACGAGGTTTTATTTTTGCTATTTACTTGTGCGCTTGTTTCGCTTTATACTTAACCCGCCCCGAAGGTTTTGCGCCAACGATTCTAAGCGTAAAATTCCAGCCTTCATGGCGATTATCCCAAACTGACGTTAAAACATGAAACTTGACGCTGCCCTTCCCCCTGTTGCCCTTAAAGATGTGCCAGCCATTGCCAAAGCCGCCGAAGAAATAGGATTTGACGCGCTATGGACTCAAGAGACGCAGCATGACCCATTTTTACCTTGCGCTTTAATTGCAGAACATACATCGCTTCTTAACTTCGGGACGGCGATTGCCGTTTCCTTTGCGCGGTCTCCCGCCAACTTGGCATACACCGCATGGGACTTAGCCGCCCAGTCTAACGGGAGATTCCTGCTGGGGCTTGGCACCCAAGTGAAGGCGCATATCGAGAGGCGTTTTGGAATGCCGTGGCCTGAATCGGTGACGGGAAAACTCCGCGAGCAAATTCAAGTCATCCGCGCGTTTTGGGATTCTTGGCAAAATGGAGCAAAGTTAAATTTTCGCGGCGAATATTACAAGATAACTTTAATGTCGCCTTTTTTTAATGCAGGCGCGATTGAAAATCCCAATATCCCAATTTACATTGCGGGGGTCAATACAAAGTTAGCCAAACTCGCCGGCGAATTGTGCGAAGGCTTTCATGCCCATCCGTTTCATAGCGCCAAGTACTTGAATGAAGTCATCTTAACAGGCATTGAAGAAGGTTTACAAAAAGAAAATAGAAACAGAAAAGATATTTCGGTTTCTGTCACTGCGTTTGTTGCCACCACTCCAGAAGAACAAGCCTTTGCCCGCATGCAAATTGCATTTTATGCCAGCACGCCTTCTTACAAAGCCGTCATGGATTTGCACGGCTGGGGAGAGACGGCGGAGAAATTATCTGCCTTTGCGGCAAAAGGCGAATGGGCTGAAATGCCGATGTTAATTACCGATGAAATGTTAGGCGAATTTTGTTTGCTAACAAGCCAAGAAAATTTGGCAAGCGATTTGAAGAAAAAATACAACGGCATTGCCGATAGGCTGACTTTATACACGCCTTTTGTTCCAAAAGAAAAAGACGACTGGTGGAAAAAGTTGGCGAAAGAATTTAATTCTTGAAAATATTGCCCGCATGGACGTAAACGTCTATGCGGTTTTTACAAAGCCCGCCAAAGCGGGCTAGCCGACTTAAGCCGGCTTTGTATTTATAGCGCGTGGGATTTATCCCCGCGCGGGCTAAAAACATTACAATACACAATTAAACATCAAAAAGTATATAAGAAAGTATTAGGTTAATCATAATGAACTTCACCGACTACCAACAAAAATCGCGCGCGACCGCAAAATACCCCGTCATTGGGCATAGAGTCATTTACCCGACTCTGGGCTTGGTTAATGAGGCAGGGGAGGTTGCAGGGAAGATAAAGAAGATATTTAGAGATAAAGATGGAGTCATTGGCGAAGCGGAAAAAGAAGCGCTGAAATCTGAACTAGGCGATGTGCTTTGGTATATCGCTCAAATCTGTTCGGAGTTAAATCTCTCCTTAGACGAAGTCGCTCAAGCCAATATCGAAAAATTACTAGATAGGCAAGCGCGCGGCAAAATTCAAGGCGATGGAGATAATAGATAGGCGACAGTCTATGAGCCTTTGACAATTAGCGGATATAAAATGACGAATCGGCATACGCTTTTTACAAATGTGCAAACCTATTATGAAAACTTAATCGCCGAGTTGGCAAACGCGCAAGAAATTATTTCGATTTCTTTTCTATCCTTTGTGCAAGGCGAATGGGCGGAGAAAATTTCGCAAGTTCTCATTCAAAAAGCGAAAATGGGCGTGCGCGTGCGCCTCATTGTGGATGAAATTGGCGAAGTGTGGGATGAACGCAAACGCGTATTGGATAATATCCATCTGGTGCATGGGTTGCGAAAACAAAATATTCAAGTGGAAGTGTTTCGCCCCGCGCCGCCGCTCAAAATTAATAACCGTTTGCATTGTAAATTCATCGCCATTGACGGGCGTATCGCGTATATGGGCGGCTCGAATATCGCCGACTTTTATACCCGTTGGATTGACGCAAACTTAAAAATAGAAGGCAATTTCGGAAACGCCTTTCACGACTTGTATGATTTTTTATTTAATTACTCAAAAAACGGAAATCGCGCTTTGCGCCGCTTAGACGCCACGCGCCTCACCGCTGGCGCAGACCGTTTGTTCCTAACCGTGCCGCATCAACGCTTCGATGTTCGCCATGCCTTTCTCAATTTAATTTCAGAAACCGACGCATATATTTACATTCGCACTTGGAGTTTTTTACCCGACAAAGAAATTTTAAGCGCCTTGTGCCAAAAAGCGAAAACAGGCGCGCAAGTGAACGTTTTATTTTCGCATCGCACGCGCTTTCGCCCGCTAGACTACGCCAACTATCTCCATGTCCACAAATTGGTTGAGGCGGGGGCAAACGTGTATCGCTATATCGGCAATGCCATGCACACCAAAGTCGCATGGAACAATCGCCAGAATGTGTTATTTGGCTCGGCAAATTTAGAAGCGCAATCTTTAAGACACAACTTTGAAACATGCCTACAAATTAACGCCTCGCCCCTCGCCTCTGAATTAACTCAACACTTTTATAACGACCTCGCCTCCAGCGTAAAGCAAACTTCGCAATCGCATGTGCGGCGCTCGTTGGCGCGTAAAGCGCTAACGCACGCTTGCAACATGGCTACTTTGTGGTTGTGAGCGTATCTCCTCGCGCCGCCTTGTTGGGCGCGCAGGCGAAAGGAAAAGCCCTCTTATGAAAATGAACCGCCTTGAATATTGGATTATGAACTTTGATTTCGGCAGAAAACTCTATCTGCGCGGCATTGTGCAAACCCTGCAAGAAATTTCGCAACTGCCGCCTCGTCAAAAAATTTTAGAAATCGGTTGCGGCAACGGAATCGGCACGCGCTTCATTTACGAATATTTCCAGCCAAGTCAATTCATCGCCACAGAATACGACGAACGCTTGGTCGAAATTACGAAGAAAAAAACAAACGGCAAAAACATCCTTGTAGAACAAGCCGACGCGACTGCATTTCGATTTGCCGATAACGAATTCGACGCCGTGATTGGATTAAGCGTGCTTCATCACATCCCCAATTGGCAAAAAGCGCTCAACGAATTGCGCCGAATTATCAAACCGAACGGCTTGCTCATTATCAAAGAACTTTCAATTGAAACCTTTGAAACATTCTTCGGAAAAATTTCTCGCAGATTTGTCGAGCATCCTTACGATGAGATGTTCCGTAAAGACGAATTGATTGATTATCTCAAACAAACAGGGTTCATTGTCGAAGTCCTTACGCCGCATTCCATGTTAGGCTTGTTGGGAGATTTTTATTTAGTGGCGAGGAAGATGTAAGCGCCGCAAGATCTATCTTGCTATTGGTATAGGTTGAGCCCGCTTGAGCGGGCTTTGCAATGCTAGCGCGGGGATTCATCCCCGCGCGATGATGGGGCGTAAGAAAATGGCGATGAAGCGGGAACAAGCATAAATCAAAGAAGAAGCGCACAGTCAATAAAAAGCCTATCCATTTGTCTAGGTCAAAACGTAAGGAAACTCTAATTTTTTTCCTACGCGCGTATCCCCGCTTTTTGGTAGAATCCCCGCTAAGATATTAGGAGAAAAATTATGGCTGGTATGGAAAGATTTACACAGCGTGCAAGGCGTGTTCTTTCTCTCGCACATGCAGAGGCGGAACGCGCGCGCCAAAATAGTATTGGAACTGAGCATTTACTGCTCGGATTAATGGATGAAGAAGGCGGCGTAGCGGGGCGTGTATTGCGCGAATTGGGGATGACCTCTGACCGAGTGCGCGAAGTAGTGCAGCGCATTAGCGGCATCTCCGCCAACTTTGACCCCAACAGAATTGAATTAAGCGGCGAAACCCAACAAGCCCTAGAATACGCCGTAGATGAAGCCCGCCGGTTGGGGCATCATTACATTGGCACCGAACATATTTTGCTTGGCTTGGTTCGTATTGAATCGGTGGCAATGGAAGCATTAAGAAGATTAGGCGTAACGCCTGACCAAATTCGCCGGCAGACTCGGCGCGTGTTGAACGAATCCGCTTCTTCTTCCACGCCTACGCCTGCCGCCCCCGCGGGAAGAAGTTCCTCAGGCGGAGCAAACCCGAAAACCCCCTTGGTGGACCAACTCGCCACCGACCTAACCGCCAAAGCCGAAGAGAAAAAACTCGACCCCGTCATCGGCAGGCAAATGGAAATTGAACGCGTCATTCAAATTTTGGCGCGCCGCACAAAAAATAACCCCGCCCTCATTGGCGAGCCGGGCGTCGGCAAAACCGCCATTGTAGAAGGGCTTGCGCAACGAATTGTCGAAGGCGACGTCCCCGCCCCATTGATGAACAAACGCTTACTGCAATTAGACGTTGGCTCATTGGTGGCTGGCACCATGTATCGCGGTCAGTTTGAAGAACGCCTCAAACGAATTATTGATGAATTAAAACAATCGGGCGCAATTTTATTTATTGACGAAGTTCACATGCTGGTCGGCGCCGGCGCGGCTGGCTCCTCGGTAGATGCGGCGAATATCCTCAAGCCGGCCTTATCCAGAGGCGAGTTGCAAGTGATTGGCGCTACCACTATGGACGAATACAGAAAACACATTGAATCAGACGCGGCGCTAGAACGTCGCTTCCAACCGATTCAGGTGGACGAACCCAGCGAAGAAGAGACCATCCAAATCCTCAAAGGCATTCGCCCCGCCTACGAAGAACATCATCACTTAGTCATTTCAGATGAAGCGCTCGAAGCCGCCGCGCACTTATCCTCACGGTATGTAACAGAAAGATTTTTGCCCGACAAAGCCATTGATTTGATTGACGAATCCTCCTCGCGCGTGCGCATGTATAAAAGCGAAGCCGCTAAACACGCAAAAGATTTATTTACCCAATTGCGGCAGGCGCGTCAAAACCGCGCCCTCGCGCAAGAAGACGGCAACCAAGAAGACTTACGCGAATGGCAAGAACGCGAATCTGACTTAAGCGAACAAATTGAACGCTTACGAACAGGCTGGGATAGAGCCAACAGCCCAGTCGTTTCTGCCGAAGATATTGCCGAAGTCGTCTCCATGTGGACGGGCGTTCCGCTTATGCAACTTGCCGAAGAAGAATCGCAACGCTTGCTCAAAATGGAAGACGAACTCCGCAAAGCCATCATTGGTCAAGACGACGCAATTGTGGCCATCTCTCGCGCCGTGCGCCGCGCGCGCGCTGGGCTCAAAGACCCTAAACGCCCCATTGGCTCATTCATGTTCTTAGGTCCAACGGGCGTTGGCAAAACCGAGCTCACCAAAGCGCTTGCCAAATTTATGTTTGGCAGCGAAGACGCCGCCATCCAACTCGACATGTCTGAATTTATGGAGCGCCACACCGCCTCGCGTTTGGTCGGCGCCCCGCCCGGATACATCGGCTACGAAGACGCCGGCCAATTAACCGAAGCCCTGCGCCGCCGCCCTTATTCCATCGTTGTCTTTGACGAAATTGAAAAAGCGCATCCTGAAGTCCATAATATGCTTTTACAAATTATGGAAGAAGGACACCTCAGCGACGCAAAAGGCAGAAAAGTAGATTTCCGCAACGCGATTATCGTGATGACCTCCAACATCGGCGCCGACGTGATAAAACGCCAAACCTCGCTAGGCTTCGCCCTCAAACGCGATGAAGCCGCCGAAGAAAAATTGTCTTACGACGAAATGCGCAAAAAACTAAACGAATCGCTCAAACGCGCCTTCCGCCCCGAATTTATCAACCGCTTAGACGCGACGGTGATTTTCCGCTCGCTCAACAAAGAAGATATTCAAAAGATTGTCGCTTTAGAATTAGACAAAGTGGCAGAACGCCTCAAAGAACATAACCTTCAATTGGTCGCCTCGCCTGAGGCATTATCCTCGCTTGCCGAACAAGGCTACGACGCCGAGTTTGGCGCGCGCCCCTTACGCCGCGTCATCCAACAAAAAGTGGAAGACCCCCTCTCGGATAAATTACTCTCCGGCGAATTCGCTCACGGCGACACGATTGATATTATCGTCAATGACGACGGCGAGATTACGCTTGAAAAAGACGGCGAGACATTAGCCGAACCAACAATATAATCTTTTTTACACCGTCCCGCAGGTTTGATTCATGCTTTTTAAGTGATGCAAAACCTGCGGGACGTTCTTACTCCATGAACAAGCAAGAACTTTTCAAACAAGCCGATTACACCTTCCAGCGCGGAAACCGCGAACTGGCTAAAAAATATTTAACCGAGTACCTCTCCGCTTACCCAAAAGACGAAGCGGGGTGGATGTTGATGGCAAAAATTGTAGAAGAAAAAGAAAAAAAGTGCGAGTGCTATCAACGAGTATTAAAACTCAACCCCAATCATACCGAAGCCAAAATTGGGTTGATGCGCGTAACCCCCGCCAGCCCCACATTGCCCTTGCCCAATAAGCAAAATACCACGCCTTTTCAAACCCAGCGCCCCCCTCTGGCGAGCAAACTACGCGCGGTTCTGATAACCGTGTTTGCGGTTGCGCTATTTGCGGCGACCTCTTTAGCCATGGCGCGGAATAACCCAAATTCTCAACTTGCAAAAATCCTCCCGTTGGCTACCCCAACTATCTCCGTCAACTCGTTTGCGGAAGAAATTGCCCCGCAAACGTTAGAAGAAGTGAACCAAAATTACCCGCAATACGCCCAATTGGTAAACGCCTTAATTGGTTTAGCCGTAGAAAATGCAGAAAATGGAATGGAAGGCGCGCCCGAACGCCCCGGCAATGAAATTATGATTTCGCCGCAAGCCGCCGCCGAAGCAAAAACCACGCTTGAAAACGCCCTCCCGCAACCAGGCTCGCTTTCTTCCATTACGATTACCGAACAGCAGGTCACTTCTTGGTTGGCGATGGAACTACAAAAAACCCCCGATTTGCCGCTAAGCGACGTGCAAGTATTCCTACGCAACGGTCAGGTGCAAATTTGGGGAATGGTGAACGGGAATGAAAATTCCACCTCTGCGTTGATTGTCGGTGAAATTAGCGTTGATGAGAATCAATTGCCGTATATTGAAATTACCTCAATGCAAATTGGAACGCAAACCGTGCCTGATATTTTATTAGGGCAAATGGAAGCGTGGCTCAACCAAACGCTGATTGAAAATATCAACGAACAAATGCCCGGGTTAAGGTTAATGAACGTAAACGTAGTTAATGGGTTAATCACCGTGTCGGGGATGAGATAAAGTTTCAGGTTGCAGGCGACAGGTTGAAGGTCAAAAAAAAAGAGGCGGGAATTTATCAAAACTATTATTTTCTCTTAAGCATATTTCTCAATTCCATCGCATCTAGGGCATTGAAAAGGAGAAATTATTATGAATACAAATTATGAAACGATTACTTTGGCAGGCGGGTGTTTTTGGTGTTTAGAAGCGGTGTATGATGAGGTTAAAGGCATCATTTCGGTGGATTCGGGATATGCCAATGGGCATACGCCAAACCCAAGTTACAAACAAGTTTGCACAGGGCTGACAGGTCATGCCGAAGCGGTAAAAATTGTTTATGACCCTGCCGTGATTTCTACACGCGATATTTTGAATGTGTTTTTTGCCATTCACGACCCAACCACTTTGAATCGTCAAGGCGCAGACGTTGGCACACAATATCGTTCGGGCATTTATTATCACACGCCAGAACAAAAAGAAATTGCGGAAAATTTAATTAAGGAATTAACCGCGCAAAAGATTTTTAACAACCCGATTGTGACCGAAGTGGAAGCGATTAAAGATTTTTATATCGCCGAGGATTATCATCAAGAATATTACGTCAACAATAAATTCCAGCCGTATTGTATGGCGGTGATTTCGCCGAAGGTTAATAAATTTAGAAAGCAGTATTTGGAATTGTTGAAGAAACAACCTGCGTAAAGTTATAGCCCCTAAAGGCTTTGAAAACCTTTAGGGGCTAATTTTTTGTTATACTCTGCAACCTATGAACGAGAGCAAGACGCCTAATTTCTACATCAAAAACATCCCCATTTACGGGGATACTATCCTCGCGCCAATGGACGGCTACTCCGACTGGCCCTTCCGCTCCTTATGCCGCGAACTTGGCTCGGCAATGAGTTATACCGAATTTGTGAAAGTGGAAAAAATCCTCAGCAGGTCAAAAGAGCCAGCCAAAAAATTATTCTTCAAAGAGGCAGAACGCCCGATGACGTTTCAAATCTACGGCGACGACCCCGATTTGATTCTCAAAGCCGCCTTGCAAATCGAGCGATTAAATCCAGACATTATTGACCTCAACATGGGTTGCCCCGCCAAAACGATTGCAGATAGAGGCGCAGGCGTGGGTATGATGCCCTCTCCATTAACCATTGCCCGCACATTCCGAAAACTAGTAAAACATCTAAAGGTCCCGGTTACGGGCAAAATTCGCTTGGGTTGGGATAAAAATAAAAACTATAAACTCATCGCCCGAATTGTTGAAGAAGAAGGCGGCTCGTTGATTGCCATTCACGGGCGCACCAAAGAACAACGCTATGCTGGTCAAGCAAATTGGGATGCAGTGGCGGAAGTCAAGTCCATCGTAAAAATTCCAGTGGTCGGAAGCGGCGACGTAAAAAGAGTCGCCGATATTGACCGAATGAAAAATCATACCAAAGCAGACGCTGTGATGATTGGTCGCGGCGCAATCGCCAACCCTTGGATTTTTTCTCGCATGGACCGCGAACAAGTAACGCCGCAAATGATGCAAGACTTAATCCACAAGCATTTAGCGCGTTGCGTTGAATTTTACGGCGATGAAGACGGCTCGCGCTTGTTCAGAAAATACGCCGTGCAATATTTATTAATGCACTCGCTCACGCGCGAAGAACGAAAAGAAATTCTCAAGCCGCGTCCATCGGGCGAGTTTGCAAAAATGCTAGAGCAAATTTACGCAGTGGCATAAAAGGACTACAAATGATTTTAGATTTACCTCTCATTCTCGAAACCCGCCGCAACCATGCGCTCGAACATGCCAGCATTCATTTGCTTTCGCGCAAACACCCCGCGCAACGCATGGCCGGTCACTCGAACCCAACTGGTTTTTATTTGCTCGGCAATTTGAACACGCAAGACATTTGGGAATGCGTGACCGAAGCGCACATTCGATTAAACGCCGGCGAACATAGTTTAGCGATTCATCCCGGCTGTGGAACGAATCTAGCGACCACTGCGCTTCTTTCCGCAGGGTTGGCTTGGTTGCCGCTTCGTGGAACAAAATCTACCCTTTGGCGATTCTTGCTCATTCCATTTGCATTGCTTTTTGCGTTTGTAGGCTTTAGCGTGAGTAAACCGCTTGGACCTTGGCTGCAAAAACACATCACCACCGAAGCCCGCTTGGGTAACTTACAAATTGTAGATATTATCTACGTCCGCAAAGGCGTGCATCGCGTAATTACGAAATGATTCACCCCAAAGGGTCACAAAGGTTTTTCTTAGTGTTCCTTCGTGACCCTTAGTGGTTAAAAAATTATGCCAAACATTTTTTTCCTTCATGGCAATGACGAGTTTGCCATCGCGCGCAAACTAAAAGACTTCGAGTCTGATTTCAGCGACCCAACCACTGCAGGCATGAACACGACCCGTCTCGAAGCGCGCGCCATGACAGAAAATGATTTGAACAATGCAGTTAATGCAATGCCTTTCCTTGCGCCAAAGCGATTGGTGTTGCTTGAAAATCCATCGAGCAAATTTAATCACCCTGCCGCAAGAAAAAAATTTTTAGAATTTTTAGAAAAGACTCCCGATACGGCTAAACTTGTCATTTATGAATTGGTTGAACCCAAAGAAGCGGAAAAACATTGGCTCATCAAATGGGCGAGTAAAAATTCAGACAAAATCAAAACTCAGGCGTTTTTTCTCCCCAAACAAAGAGACATGACTGGTTGGATTGTGAACGAGGCAAAACATCAAGGCGGGCAAATCGAGCCAGCCGCCGCTAGTAAACTAGCTGAAATGGTAGGCGTGGATACCCGTCAGGCGGGGATGGAAATCGCTAAACTGTTGGCATATGTCAACTGGGAACGAGCAATTAAAACGTCGGACGTGGAAGCGGTTTGTATCGTCACATCGCAACAAAGCGTATTTGATTTTGTAGATGCGCTGTCGCAAGGCAATGGAAAGGTCGCGCAAAAATTATTGCATCGTTTGTTAGAAAATGAAGACCCTTTCGCCTTGTGGGGCATGGTGGTGCGCCAATTTCGCTTATTGCTTCAAGCCCGCGAAATTTTAGACGGACGCGGCAACAAAGATGATGTGGCGCGCGCTTTGGGCGTGCATCCGTATGTGGCGGAAAAAACCGCCGGGCAAGCCGCTCGCTTTTCCATGCAGTCGCTAGAAAATATTTATCGTCATCTATTGCAAATTGACGAACAAGTGAAAACAAGCCAAGCCACATTAGACTTGGCTTTGGATACATTGATTGTTGAATTAAAAAACTAAGAAAAACTAAAGGTGGATAAAAATATCAGCATCAATATATAAGGGAGCAAGCATAATAAATTGATAATCAAACCTGCAATCGCCATTTTTTTTCTTGAGTCGTTTTTTCGCAGCGCCATCACGCCCAGCGCCACGCCTGCCAGCGAAAGCAATATCGTCACGCCGCTGATTAACGCTCCGCCGCCAAATATCATTGCAAACCCCGACGCCTCATCCGTCGTATTTTCGGTTAACACGCCAAAGGCAACGACATAAACGCACCAAACCAACAAAATGATAAAGGGCAAAATGATTGAAGCGAGCGCTAAATTAGAGGGTTTTGAATTTTCGGTTGTCATATCATCACTCCTACAATAATTTTGATTGGATGGCTTGGTCTTCGTTTGACCCGTTCCATCCATAGATTTTCAAATCAATTTTATCGTTCGCGTCAAACCTAACGCCTTCCTGCTCCAACAACCGACGCTGTCTCTCAGCCCCAGCGCGTTCGCTGATTTTGCCCTGCGAGTTAACTACACGTTGCCAAGGGACGTCGTCGGGGCAGTTGGCCATAGCGCCGCCCACCCAGCGCGGGGCAAAGGCTTTGTACGCTTCAATCTCCACGCCATTGGGCGGCGGAATCATTTTTGCAATTTGCCCGTAGGTGGCGACCTTGCCGCGCGGAATTTGGCGCACAATCATCCACACTTCTTCATAATAACTTTGTTGATTCGGCGGCGAAGAAAAAGACGGCATGAGATTTACCTTTTTGCTAGATATTGATAATACAACGTCTGCCGAACGTTGGCAATAAAATTTTCAGCCAGTTCGCCTTGTATAAATTCTAATGAGACGATTTCATCGGCAACCAACCTGTTTGGATGCTCCGCTTCAAGTCTACCAGCAGGCTGAATCTTAGTAGCAGGCTGGGGCAATGTCGTGAGGCGTTGTTCTTCATCCAAAATAAAATAATATTCATAAGTTCTATAAATTGAGCGATTGATTTCATAAAGTGGAGTGAGTGCGCCGATGAGAAGTAATAGGCAAATGGTAATTAACAATTTTTTTGAGATGGCGGTATTGAAAATCGTTTCGGCAGTTAATATCATTAAATAAAACAATGGCGCGATAGATGCGCGCATGACAAAGTCTCGACCTGAGCCGATTTGGATGAATGGAATGAAGATGAGCAAAATGCCTGTGACCATCCAGCGCGGGTCTCGATATTGGATTGGCGAAAGTAACAACCATAAAATTCCGCCTTCGAGTAAAAAGAAAAAAATAAATTCTTTGAATGGAATAAATTGAAATCCGCGAGTTTGGGCGGCGGCGTTGGAAGAGAAGAAGAAAAAGGAAAGAAGAAAGATGATGATTGAAGAATAGAGAATTAGAGAATAGCGAGTTTTGAATAAAGATTTTAGGTTTTCTTTTTTGAAAATTTCAATTAATAGATAAGGAAATAATCCAATAGATGCAAGCGGGGCGAAGAAAAAACAGAGAGACCAAACAAAAATTTGGAGTGCGGGAGCTTGCTCCCGCTTTTCAAGTGACAAGCCACTTGATTCCATAATTAACGTAATACACAACCACGCAGGAATGGCTTGATTAAAAACCCAAAACAATTGCGTTGTAAAAGACGAATATTGCAGAGTTCCCGACCAGATTTCAAGATGAGTCACCGCAGGAAATAAATTTGGATATTCTTGTGGAAAAAGTAAAACGCCGAGCGCGTCTAAGCCGCTGAAAAATATTAAAAGCAAAGTTATTTTAATTGGTGAAGTTTTAAGAAAGTTACTAAGTTGAAGAGTAACAAGAATAATTCCAAGCCAAGACCATAAGAATAAAAACAAATTTGCCGCTTCCCAACCAAAATATTTTCCAACAATTGCAGAAGGAAGCCAATAGCCCACATAATAGACTAACATTTTTATTGGACCTGTTTCAGGCTGGGCGTAATAGACTGGGAAATCAACATTGATTAAGTCGCGGAAAACGGCGTTACGCCAGTGATGGTCCCAATTTTGGAGGGCGTAGCCGCCAATGCCAGAGAAAAAGAGCCAGAGGAAGGTAATTAACAAGAAGTAAATAGTAATTTGAGAATTAGAGGATTGGGGAATTAGAGACTTGAAACTTGAGACTTGAGACTGTTTTAAGAGTTGGTAAAGTGTGTATAAGATAATTAGTGAAATAGGAATTGCAATAGATAATCTTAACCATCCGAAACAAAATAGGATAAATGGAAAAGTTATGTAAAGAATGGAAATTTGCTGTAAATATTTCATAATCGAGAATTGCCTACGGTCTATTGTCCAATTCATAAATGATGTAATCATCTTTTTGAATTGTAATGGAATAATTTTCGTCTAAGAAAGTTTGTAATTCAGGGAATTTAACGCGAGTTGTATCGTCGCCGCCCACCCAAGGCTTATCTGCCGATGTGACTTCAATGATAAAACGCGGGCGAGATTTTATTAATTGATTCATAAAATCGTTTCGCAAATTTTGAATATAGGGGTTTGAAATGTGATGATAGAAATAAAAATCAAATACATAGTTTGTGGCAATGGGTGTGCGAGTTTGAAGCATGGCGAGCAATGTCCCCCCTGTCCAATCGAGCGGTTGAACTACATCGCCGTCTTCTATATTTTGTTCAAGAAACTTTGCGATTTCAATTGCGCGGTCAGACGAGGTGACGATGGGTTGGTTATTGAGTTGGCGGAGAAAGGTTTGGGATGGTTTTATGGAAAAAAGAAGTACGATGAAGAAAAAAAGCGATGCGTAATTGGAAATTGGAGACTTGAGACTTGAGACCTGAGACTTGAGACCTGAGACTTGAGACTTGAGACCTGAGACCTGAGACTTGAGACCTGAGACCTGAGACTTGGAACTTGAAATTGATAATGACGCCAAAATGATAATGAAATAAAGAAATAAAATGTAATGATATGCAAAAAATTGACCAGTGAAAGCGGGATAAATTGCATAGCACAAGGCTAGGCTGGCAAGCAGATATGTCTTTTTATTTCGATTGAGATACATAGCAAATGCCGCTGGGATAAGCCAAAGCCCATGACCGCCAAAACGCCAGACGAGGTTTAGTATGTAAGATAATCTTTCTGCGCTAGATACAATCACTAACTCGCCGTTGATTTGGGAATATAAACTCCAGTAGTTGAGAGCAATGTCAAGAAATGGAGTTAGTGCGTTTGTGGATGTAAGCCATAGAATGATGAATAAAATTGGAATCAAAAAGCCAATTGAGTAATAGAATATTTTTTTTAACCATGAAGAATCACGAAGCGGGAAAATGTCAAAGAGAATGATGGGGATGAGTCCGATGGCGGCGTGAGGTTTGATTGACGCGGCAAGACCAAATAGAAATCCAAGTATGAGGCGGTGATTGTTAGAAAGAGAATCTTGAAGCGAGATAAAAATCGCTGACGAGAGAAATATCAAAATTAAATATTCACGTTGTAATGAGAGCGATGGACCGCCCGATATATATTGAAGCGCGAATAAAATGCCCGCTGTGAATGCGGGGATGTGACCGAATTTTTTTAATGCTTGATAGGCAGTGAAAATGATTGTGATGAGAATTAGTAAATCTAAAATGCGGATGCGAAGTGGACCGAAGTTGCTGATAACGCCGAGTAAATAATAAACGATGTAACTGCCTGGCATTTGAAAGTCGAAAAAATCTTTGTAGGGGATTTTTCCGTTTTGCATGAGGAAGGCTTCGTAAAATAGGGGGGCTTCGTCGTGCGTGAGGGGCCACTGCAAAGAAAAAATTGCTTGCGTGATTAAGAAGATGGCAAGCAGTATGATAAATAAAATTTGTAAAGGGTGCGGCGCGCTTTTGTTAATGGAGTTATTCATAATAAGGATTTATTTGCTTTGGGAGATGATGCGATATGGTTTAGCGCGACGCACTTTATCGTTCTTCAACAAATTCGCCGCCGAAGATGTCTTTATCTAACAAAGTTTTATTTGCTGAAAATTTGAAATGCACTTCAATGCGTTGAAAACAGCGATTTTCGCCCATGAGAACTTTGCGTGAATAATAAAATTCGTTATCGTCTTCATATTCAACGCTGAGGTCGTTGATTAGGTCAATGCGCCCGTGAATCTCTTCGCCACAGCGTTTGCATTTGACTGTGAAGGTGAAGTCGTTTCTTTGCGGTTGCGGGGAAAAGAAGAGTTTTTTGAGGAAGTTCATTCGGTAATTATAATACTCAAGAGGGGAGTATAATTTGGCAAGGAGTTATGTAAATGTTAAGAGAAGTGAAGCCCCTTGAAGAACAAGAATTTTTTACAATTTCAGAAGCCAGCAAATGGGCTACGGCATATTTGAAAAAAAACGTAACCGCCTCAAATATTTCTTATCTTGTTCAATATGGACGCATCAAAAAGTATGGCGCGAATGGCGCTACAAAGGTTTCAAAAAAAGAATTAATAAAATACTACGATTCATTCCTCGGCAAGCGCGAGATTCATTGGAAGGCGGAATTGGGAGAGGACATTAACTGGGCGTTATCTTTTGATTACTTAAAAGAATCCGATACAACGAAGCATGTTCACAGGTTGCATCCATACAAAGGCAAATTTATCCCGCAATTGGTTGAATATTTTATTGATGGACATACGGATGAATTTAAGCGAGAGACATATTTTCAAGCGGGCGATATTTTACTTGACCCTTTTTGCGGCAGCGGCACAACCTTAGTGCAGGCAAACGAGTTGGGTATCCACGCTATTGGAATTGACGTCTCTGAATTTAATGCATTAATCAGCAACATTAAAGTTGAAAAGCATAATTTAGTTAACGTTCAAAAAGAAATCATAAGAATCACTAAGGCGCTCAAAACGTTTATCGACTCAATACATATTATAGAATTTGAGCAAAGCCTTTTAGAAGCCTTATACCAATTTAATAACGCTTATTTTCCTTCTCCAGAATTTAGATATAAGGTTCAAAAGAAATTAATTGACGAAGAAAAATACGCAAAAGAAAAAGAGGCTGAATTTCTATCTATCTATAAGCGGTTAGTTAAGAAATACAAAATACAATTAATCCAAAATCAAGATAAAGGGTTTCTTGACAAATGGTATTTGCATCCTGTTCGTCAAGAAATAGATTTTGTTATTGGTTTAGTAAACCAAATTTCGGACCTTGCCACAAAAAGGGCGATTCAAATTATTTTGAGTAGAACAATTCGCTCTTGCCGCGCTACAACCCATGCAGATTTAGGCACATTGCTGGAACCTGTATCGGCTACTTATTACTGTGCGAAACATGGAAAGATATGCAAACCGTTATTTTCTATTTTGAATTGGTGGGAAAGATACAGCAAAGATACGATTGAAAGATTGGTCAAATTTGATAAATTGAGGACAGACACTCATCAATACTGTTTGGTTGGCGATTCAAGGAATATTGATATTTTTGCGAGCCTTGAAAATAAACAACCTGCTTTTGCAAAAAAAGCAAAAAAACAAAAAATTAGCGGGATTTTTTCAAGCCCTCCGTATGTCGGTTTAATTGATTATCACGAGCAACATGCGTATGCCTACGAGTTGTTTGGTTTTAATCGTCAAGACGAATTAGAAATCGGAGCGATGAACAAAGGGCAAGGAAAAGAAGCCAGAGCGGCTTATATCCTTGGCGTTTCAGACGTTTTGATTAATAGCCAAAAATTTATGGCTGAAAATTACAATGTATTTCTCGTGGCAAATGATAAATATAATCTCTACCCAGAAATTGCCGAACGCGCTGGCATGAGAATTATTAACCAATTTAGAAGGCCTGTATTAAACCGAACCGAAAAAGATAAAGCCGCTTATTCTGAAACTATATTTCACCTAAAAGCCAAGTAACGAGGTCGTACATGCCTTTATCTGCACAAAGTATTAAGCGAATTGAGGATACCATTCGCGATAGTTTAAGAAAGAAACTTCAAAATTACAAACCTGAATCAAATCATATGCCTTTTCACTTTCGGCTCTTGGGCAAAGACCGTATGGCTTTATACTCGTTCATTCACTCTCTGAATACGAGTTTTGGAGCTTCTATTTTTGAACCCGTTGCCGTCGCTCTTGCGCAAACGCGTTTTGACCATGCCGAAGCGCAACACTCTCCTGGAAATAAGATTAGTCAAGGCGCTCAAAAGGCCATCCAAAGCATTATGAATAATTTGAGCGTCGCTTCTAAAGAAGCGAACAAGTTTGAAGAAATAGAACAAATACGAGCCGTGTGTCGAAAAGGAAGCATGAACTCAATTGCCACTGTAAAGGCAGATTTGTTTATTCAAGATGAGAAATATGGAATGTACCTTTTCGATATAAAAACCGTAAAACCTAACGTCAGCAGTTTCAAAGACCATAAACGAACTTTATTAGAGTGGTGCGCAATTAAGCTGGCTCAATACCCAAACGCTAAAATCAACACTTGCATAGCAATTCCTTATAATCCTTATGAACCAGAACCATATCAAAGATGGACATTAAAAGGAATGTTAGATTTACCAAATGAATTAAAAGTAGCAAACGAATTTTGGGATTTTTTAGGCGGAGACGGCGCGTATCAAGAACTGTTAAACTGCTTTGAGAGGGTTGGAATTGAATTGCGAAATGAGATTGACAATTACTTTTCTAATTTTAATCGCTAAAACTTCCACTTCCCCAACGCATCCATAGATTTATAACTCGTCAAATCCAATTGCAAAGGCGTAATAGAAACATAACCTGCTTTCAACGCGCCAAAATCAGTCCCCGATTCATCAATGCCTGTCGGCGCTTCGCCGCCAATCCAATAGTAGGGTCTGCCGCGCGGGTCTTCACGCGTCACTAATTCATCACGATACACGCGCAATCCTTGACGGGTAATCATATATCCCTTCAATTCATTTTCTTTCAAATACGGCACATTGACGTTCACCACAACGCCGTTTGGCAAGCCATCGGCAATCGCTTTTTCCGCCACACGCCTCGCCACCACAGCCGCTGTTGAGTAATCTAACGCGCCTTTGAATCCATCGGGAGAATCCAGCGAAACGGCAATTCCTTTCACGCCGTTTATCACGGCTTCCATCGCGGCAGTGACTGTGCCTGAATAGGTGATGTCATGCCCAATGTTGGCATGAGGGTTAATGCCCGAAACCACCAAATCAAATGTTTCGCCCAACAACCCCAGCAACGGCAGCGCTACACAATCAGAAGGCGCTCCATCGGAAGTAAAAGCCGAAGTTCCATCGCCCAGCGTCGCTTCACGCACACGAAGCGGTCGCTCCATCGTTTTCACATGCCCCGAAGCGGACCAATTTTTATCAGGCGCAAACACAGTCACCTTGCCAAGTTTTCGCATTTCTTGGGCAAGGGCTAAAAGTCCAGGGGCAGTAACGCCGTCATCATTGGTGACTAAGATATTCATAACTTGATTATAACTTGATGTAAACCCGCTTCTTAATTAAATTGAATTTGGTTTTTTGAACCCCAACATTTTTTATCTGAAAATAAAAGGACACGGCGATGCCGTGTCCCAATATTATGGTATCAACATTACCAGTATGATAATCCCCAAAGCTACCAAATTTCCTTTGATGATTACTTTTCGCGCTTGTTTCTTAATTTGCGCATCTACGCTTTCATCTTCAATTTTTTCTTTTTTATCCGTCATGTGGCGCAAACTGCGCTGAGCAAGCAACACTCAGGTTTTATCTCGCCATTGAAAGAAACTAGAAGTGGAAGCCGCCAATGGTAAATATAAAGTCAAACGCCAAAGTGGATTGACATCTAAAACCAATAAGGCGATAAGAAGTACGCCTGTGAAAACAAAATAGCGGATTGCAAAATCTAATCGCTTCTTTCTTTCCTTCGGGCTGATGTTTGCAATACAAACTTCATTTGCGCCTTCATCGCCTAACGGATTCAGTTCGTTTGCGCTAGAGAAATTTAGATGCATATTGTCGAATTATATTGATTAACATTAATCTCAATTAAAAGTAGTTCGACAAGAAATTTATGAGATTGCTTCGTAACAATCGCTCGCAATGACATGATTTGGTTATCTCAACTTCAACACCACGCCGTTTTGAGATGGGTCATATAACAAAACGCCTTCATCGGTTTTGTTATATGCAACGCCTGCTTTATCAATATTGGCGATGGCGTCATTTAGAGATTGTTGATTTGGAAACTCAACGGTAAAGTATCTTAAACCCACCGCATCGGCTGGGGGCGGCGGCGCCCCGCGCCCTTGCCAGGTATTTAATCCAATGTGATGATGATAGCCGCCTGCAGAGACAAACGCCATTTGAAAATCTCGCACGTTGCCCATCACATCAAAACCAATCACGTTATGATAAAAATCTACCGCCTCATCCACATCGCGGACGTGTAAATGCACATGTCCCATTTTTGTTTCAGGCGGCACAGGCGCGCTTAAATCTTCATCTTCTTTCAATAAACTAAACAAAGCGTTCACATCCAGCGGTTCGCGTCCGTCGCTCCATGAGCCGTCTTTACGGCGGGTTTCATATTTGCCGTCTTTCAATGTCCAATAGCCGTCTTCTGGCGATTCGCAATATAACTCAATGCCATTGCCTTCTGGGTCGTCGAGATAGGTTGTTTTAGTCATAATATGGTCGGTGGGGTGATTACGCCATTTCAAAGCAAATAAACGGGCAATGGCAATAGCGAGTTCTTTTCGATTTGGGAATAACACCGCAAAATGATATAAGCCCGTCACGCCGCGATATTTTTTACGATTGGGTTCTTCAATGAGATGCACCAAAGCGTTCTTCTTGGAGCCAAGCGTGGCGGTATTGCCCGCTTGCGAATGAAGTTTGAATCCGAGCGCTTGTTGATAAAAGCGAATCTGATTCTCAAGATTGGCGACTGTTAAAGTAACAGCGCCAACTCCCACGTCGGGATGAAGCGAAAAATCAGTTTTATCTGAGATTTGTGTTTGAGTCATTTTATCTTTCTTCTTAAAAAATTGAGTTGACATCATCCTAGACGACGTCAACTCAATTTGTCTTTCGTTAGAAATTTATTTATTTTTTCGCCATCTCTTCCTTAAATCTCACCAGCGCCTCCACAGGCGTTGGGTCAACGCCATAGCCCATGGCTAAATAATACGCCATGTAATCGCCGAACAAAATCAACGTCCACATCTGCGCGAGGGCGCTTTTTCCGCGTGCGTCCACAAAATCGGTATTTAAGCCTTCGAGCATAAACGTTTGCCGCATTAAATCGGAACGCAAACGATTGCGGCGATTATCGGAAGCGGCGCGTAAGAATAAAGTCATGGTATGGGCGTTCAATGTTTGTTGCGGGTTAATTGTGCCAGCCAAAGTGTTGTGATTCGCCTCAGGGATGAATTCAAAATTGGCGGCGGCTTTTGCCACTTCGTTAATTTGTCCTTTCCAGCGCCGCGCCACAGGCGCCAGCGCCCCCGCGCCCACCACCGTCACCCAGCGCCCCATTAATTGCCCGGCGTATCGTTTGGCGGGGTTATTCGCCGCAGGCACAGCGGCTTTCAAATGTTCTTGCGATGTTTTCATCGCTTCAACTGCTTCGATTAAGTCATTTTCTGGGTTTGGAATTAAATTCATTCTGCTGATTAAACTCAACAACAAGCCAAATGAAAAACCTACAGCGGCTCGGGGCTGACCGTTATGGCTGAATCTCCAAACTGGAATATTTTTCTCGCCTGCGCGTTTTGCAAGTTCGCCGCCAGTGGATACAACAACCGCAGCGCATTCATTTGCAATTGCATGGCTAAAAGAATCTAACGTCTCTTCTGTATTGCCAGAATGCGACGAACAAATTACTAAAACATCTTTTCCTTTGGCGAAGGCGGGCAAACCATAATCCCGATGCACAATTATAGGTATGGATATTGTGGAGGCTACATACGCGGCGACCAAGTCTGCTCCGATGGCTGAACCGCCAAGCCCACATATCACAATGCTTTGATAATTTCGTTTTTCAGGTAATGGCTGACTCTTGCCTAATTCCCACGCTTCTCTCAATTGATTTGGTAAATTATCAATTTCGCCGAGCATGTTGAGGGTATCTAATTTTTTGAAGTAATCTAAATCGTCTAAGTTCATAATTCTCCTGTAGAGCGCGTCGCGCTTCACCTTAATGAAAACGGTTTTCGTCACGAAATCTCGCTAGAAAGCATATCGTCTTATCTATGAAGCGCGACGCGCTTATACTTTAATAATTATTTTGTTTCGTTTTCTTTTTTATCTTCCATGAAGATTGCGATAAGGCACAATATCCAGCCCGCTAAATCAAAAAATGTTCCGACCAATGGGAAGATTCTTAAAAACCTCACCCAGTTCATAGACGCCGTCATATTGACGGTGATGTAATATTGAATAATATCGGTTACCCCGCCAAGCAACATAACGCTCAAACCGATTAACACTAAAATAGATTTTCGCGGCGATTTTTTCCAACGCGCAATTGCAAAGACTAACCCAATGACCCACACAAACATTGGAACGCAAACTGTGAAATAAAACATAATGCTCCTACCTTTAAATTTCCGAAAGGTTAAAACCTGCCGAAGTTTATTTTAACTCGCCTCTTTGATAAATTTCGCCAAATCGGTTTTCATGGCTTTGAGCGAAGGCATGTGAATATACATCATGTGACCCGATTCGTAATAGTACATGCTGATATTTTTTCTCAGCGATTCATCTAAGGCGAGATGGTCAAAGGTATATTCGGTGGCAGAGTAGGGCGTGCCTAAGTCAAAATATCCGTTGGCGACATAAATTTTCATGTATTTATTGAACGTCATGGCTTGCCGTAACGTCTCGGCGACGTTGACGTATTGGTTTTGAAAATAGCTATAGGACCAATTCCTCCAAACTTTTTCGCTCAAAATTTCGTAAGGCGTATCGGTTTCAAATTTTAATTCAGTGCGAATGTAATCGTTGAACGCGGCGGTGTAAGGTCCGTTCACTTGGGCGAAGAGCGGGTCGTATTCAATCGTTTCGGTCACTCCGCTTCGGTCAATGCCGGTGAAGCGGCTATCTAATCTGCCGATTGTTTTTCCGCGCTCGCGTAATAATTCTTTGAAGAAGTGCCTATCCTCAATTCGCAAATTACTGCGGCGAATAAATTCTTCCGAAATGCCCGTGTAACGCGAAAGTTTTTGAACGATGTTTTCACGTTCTTCTGGCGTTAAAGACGCGCCTTTGAGCAGCGCGGCGGCGTATTCGCCTTTTGCAAATTCTTCCGCTTCTTTCAAAACGGTTCTTAATGGGGCTTTGAAATTTAATTTATTGTGATACCAAGCCGTCGCCGCATAGGCTGGCGTAAATAAAATAAACGGCAAATCGTTGTTGTAGTTGAAGTCTATCGTTGTAAAGTCTAGCACAACGGAAATTAACATCAAGCCGTTTAACATCATGCCGTGACGGTCTTGCAAATAGCCTGATAACCCCGCCGCGCGCGTTGTGCCGTAGGATTCGCCCGCTAAAAATTTTGGGGAAAGCCAACGGTTATAGCGCGTTGTGTATAAACGAATAAAATCGCCCACCGATTGAATGTCTTTGGTAAACGAATGCCATTCTTTAGATTTTTCGCCTTCTACCGGGCGGCTAAAGCCTGTGCTCATGGGGTCAATGAAGACTAAATCGGTTTCATCTAAAACGGAATATTCGTTATCGGTTAATTTAAATGGCGGTTTGGGCATTTCACCTTCATCCGTCAATACAACTCTGCGCGGACCTAATACGCCTAAGTGCAGCCAAACGGAGGAGGAGCCAGGTCCGCCGTTAAAGGAGAATGTAATTGGGCGCTTTGATTTATCTTTCACGTCATCGCGGGTGTAGGCGACGAAGAAGATTTGCGCGCGCGGTTTTTCCACTTCGGCGTCTTTTTCTTTATCTATGATTTCTTCTTTCAACACCATTGTTCCCGCCGTAACGGTGTACTTAATTGTCTTGCCGCCAATTTTCACCAAATGTTTGCTGGTGACGATGTTATCTTTTGGCTTGTCTTGCTTTTCGTCTTTCTCTTGTGTTTTTGATTCGTTCGACATGTGACCTCCTATTTTTTGCTTTTATTAATCAAATTATAAATTTCTTTTTTATTCCAACCGCTAGCCTGCGCCAGTTCGGCTGAAATCTCTTTTGTGGGTTTATCTTTCTTCAATTCTTTCTTGATGACTTTCAAAATTTCTTCTTCCGTCCACTGTCTTCGGTCTTCGGTTTTTTTTCCTTCAATCACGAGCGTAAATTCTCCGCGCGGCTCTTTGGATTTGAAATATGCAAGCGCTTCGGTAATATCTCCGCGAAAATATTCTTCGTAGAGTTTGGTCATTTCGCGGGCAATGCAAATGCGGCGGTTGCCTAAGGTGTCTTGAATGTCGGCGAGCGAGTCTAGCAGGCGGTGAGGGGATTCGAGAAAAATCAGGGTGTAAGGTTGTTCGGAAATTTGTTCGAGGGATTTTTTTCGTTCGTTTTTTTTGTGCGGTAAGTAGCCGAGATATAAAAATGAATCTGTGGGTAAGCCTGAAACGGCAAGGGCGGAGATGGGGGCTGAGGGTCCAGGAACAGGTCGAACGTCGAACGAAGCGGAGAGGGCGGCTTTGACCAATTCGTAGCCGGGGTCGTTAATCGCTGGCATGCCTGCATCTGAAACAAGGGCAACATCGCCTTGCGAAAGCGCGTCGAGGATTGCTTTTAGTTTGTTGATTTTGTTGTGTTCAAAGTAACTGGTAGTTGGGGTTTTGATTTGGAAATGGTCGAGCAAAATTTTTGTGTGGCGCGTATCTTCGGCGGCGATGAGTTTTGCTTCTTTGAGAAGGCGAAGCGCGCGGGGTGAAATATCTTCAAGGTTGCCAATGGGGGTGGCTACGAGATAGAGTGTTCCCATGTCGTTATTGTATCATTGGCTTTGATAAAAACATCGGGCTTTGCGCCCGATGTTTATTCACAGCCTTTTAGTTGGACTTCGACGATGGTGCAGCCTGCGTCTTGCGGCGGAATTGCTACGCAACATTGGTTGATTGAGTCGAATGTGGAGTCGGGGGAGCATTGGTTTAATTCTTCGTTGGTAAGCGGGGGAGGCAAGCAAACTTTGAGTTGCGCAGGGAGGAAGTCGGGGCCTGTGCATGAGATGACTTGCCTGCCGCCGTCGGTGGCTTCTACTTTGCAAGAGCCTTCTGGGTTGAGAAGTTCAAAAGTGGCGTCTATTGGGATGGCGAATAAGGCATAGGGGTTTTTTTGTAAACAGCGGTTATCGGTTAGGCGCGCTTCGGGGGTGGGGAAGGTTGCATCGGCAGAGCAGGCTGGGGCAAATTGTGGGGCAGAGGTTTCGGTGATTGGCGCTACGGTTAAGGTGGGCGGTTGTGTAGTGGCGGCAGAGGTGATTGGTTCGGGCGGCATGAGTTGATTGCGAATTAAGAAAAACCCCACTGCGGCAACAAGAAGGACGATTCCCGCTACAGTAAAGCCCATGCGGTTGCGCGAGGCGGGCGATATGGTGGTTGAGTTAATGCGGTTTCTGATGGAGGAAGTGGCGCTGAAGGTTAGGTCGCCTTCTGTGCCGTGCGCAATTTTGTTTAAGGCTTTGGCGAGTTCAATGGTGTTTTCGAAGCGTTTGGTTTTGTCTTTTGCCATTGCCTTTTTGATTAATTCATCCACTTCAATGGGCAGTTCGGGCATGTCTTGTAGGATTTCAGGCACAGGCTCGGTGATGTGTTTGACGACTACGCCCATAGGCGTATCGGCGCTGTAAGGTTGATGCCCCGTGAGCATTTGGTAAATGATGACGCCTAGCCCATAAACGTCGCTGCGCGCATCAATATCTTTGCCTTGCGCTTGTTCTGGGCTCATGTAGGCGGGCGTGCCAATTACGCCGCTGCCTGTGAGGCTGCCGCTGGATTCTGTGAGTTTGGCAATGCCAAAGTCTGAGATAAACGGGTCGCCGTTTTCATCAAATAAAATGTTATCGGGTTTTAAGTCGCGGTGGATAATGCCTTTGCGATGAGCGTGCGCTAACCCTTGCGCCACTTTGCTGACGATGTTGGCGGTTTCGGCAAGCGGTATGTTGCCTTTGGCGATTAAGTCGGCTAAAGAGCCGCCGCTCATAAAGCGCATGACAAAGTAAGGTTGTCCATCTTCGTCGCCTACGTCGTACACGGGGACGATGGATGGATGTTCTAATGAGGCGACTAGTTTAATTTCTCTTTCAAAACGGGAGCGAAATTGCGGGTCGTGTAACATTTCGCGCGGTAAGACTTTTAATGCCACTTCGCGGTCGAAACGCGGGTCGAAAGCGCGATATACAGTTGCCATGCCTCCGCGTCCGAGTTCGGCTTTGATGACATAACGCCCAAATTGTTCAGGAATTGGCATAAGCGCAAGTATAAACCAGCAAGAATGATGATGCAAGCAATCAAGAGAGGAAGAATAACGCATGGTTTTCTTTTTTAATAAGAAATGCGCTGTTGTAAAAGGGTAAGTTATTATAAAAATTCGCTCTTACCGTTGCGGTAAGAGCGAAGGCTTAAATGTTTTGGGCGGTTTTGTGTTATCGAATAAAGTTCGTTTATCTCTTGGCGATTTCTAGCGTTTCATAGGTTTGCAGTAAACTAATTAAAATGCCGTCTGTAAATTTGTGTATTTTTGAGTATAACTCGGAAGTTTGAGGGATAGGCATTTTGGTTTCGCTGCAAATTTTGATAATCGATTCCACTAACACGTTGCGAAAGAATAAAAAGGCGCAGGTGGCGTCCACATAGCTGAGGCAATACCGTCTGGCGCGCGAGGCGTATTCGTAGCCAATGGCGTAGGCTTCGGTTTCTGCGTCTTCGCCTTCGCTGGCAAGGTAATTCATTAAGCCGTGAAAAATGGAACGCCCGCTTAAACGATATTGCGCGCGCGCTTCTTCGTCTAATTTTTGATACCACGATTCGGCTTCCAAACTTCCCTCTGAAATTTGGATTCGCAAACTGCGGATAATTTCTTGCATGATTTGATTCGCGTCAAACTTGGAGGGGAAGCTGGATTCTGCCCACAGCGATATTTCATTACGCTTATAGCGACGATGCCCGCCTTGCGTTTTATGCACGGGCAAAATTCCTTTATCGGACCATACCCGCACGGTGCTGGGATGCACGCCTAATAAGTTTGCCGCATCGCTTAAAGAAAGCCATTCATTCATAAGCGCCCTCGTCTTTGAGTTTTTATGCTATTCAGCCGTTATGGCTATTTTATCCGTAAACGAGGGTTCTTCCACTTGTTTTTTGAATTTTGCCACGTCAATTCGGGTGAGTAAAATGGATGCGACCAATAACATCAACGCTTCGACGCTAAAGACGATTAAATAGCCGTATAAGTGACTGCCTGAAATGGAGGTGGCAATATCGGCGACAATGCCCGCCATGAGCAAGCCTGTGAGGCGCGAAAGCCCGTTTGAAAAACCCCATGCGCCAATGTATAAACCGACTTTTTCAGGAACGGTGAGTTCAAACATGAGCGATAAGTTTGCAACGGTTGAAATGCCCGTGCCAAACCCCAGCAGGGTGATGCCGAGATAAAATGCCGAAAGATTTTGTATGAACCCGCTAACGATGATGACAAGAAAGCCAAACAACGCGCCAAGATTGCCAATTTGGGCGATGACCTTTTTCTGTATGCGCCCTTCCATAAAACCCGCTACCACAAAGGCGATTAAGGTGAAGGCGTTGCTAATGGAAACAATGCGCGAGGTTTGTTCTAAACTCATGCCAAAGGCTTGCGCGCCGAAGGGTTCGAGTAGAACGTCTTGGCTTAGGATGGCGGCGAGGAGCAATAATAAATATATAAAAAATATTTTCGCCACTGGGTTGGCGGTGATGGCGGCTGTCATTTCTTTGACAGTGTAATGTTCTGATGGATGTTGGGGAGCGGAGTCGCTGGCGGGAGATTCAAGCTTGAAAATGCCGAGCAAGCCTAAAGCGAGAGCGGAAGCGGCGACGATGATGAAGGCGCGAGATAAAGCGTCGGGGTCATATTCGGGGACTAATCTGCTTAACGTGATTCCAGTGGCTATCAAGCCGAAGACCATCATAAAGAACATGGTGGCAATGGTGGCGCCGCGTCCTTTTTGACCTGAGATTTCGGTGGCGAGTGAAAAGTAGGAAACGGCTGATAGGTTGTAGCCCATGCCCCACGCGCCAAAAGCCAGTATGCCGACAATGATGCCGATGGCGAAGTTATCGTGAATGAGAATGGCGACTTGCGGCGAGACGGCAACGCCAAGCACGCAAAGGATTAAACCTGCAAGAATGTATGGCGTGCGGCGGTAGCCAAACATTGGGTTGCGGTCTGAAAATGAGCCGATGGCAACTTGAATAGGCGCAAGCAAATATGGAAAGATTGCCAGCATGGTAAATAGCGTTTTTGAAATGCCTAAGTCGAAAATCATGACGCGGTTTAATGTGCTGTTGATGGGGACGAGCGTCATGGCGACGGCAGTGTGAATCAGGGCGATTTGGAGGCGTTTGATGAGCATGGTTGGGGGTTAGAGATTAGAGATTAGAGATTAGAGATTAGAGAATTAGAGAATTAGAGATTGGTAATTGCAATTCTATATTTGGATGGAAGCAGGTCAATGTAAGTTTATATAGAATTTGGCTAGAGATTTATGAGTGTAAAATGAAAGCAAACACGGAAACAAGTAAACAGGCGATGTATTTCTTCTTATCTTCCTGTTTACTTGTTTATTTATTTACATGCTTGCTTCTCTATTTACCAAATTTTTGAATCAGTTGGTTGTATTGCGCGGTGAGTTCGGGCGTGGGGGCTTTGTCAAAGTTGAGAAAGACTTTGAAGGCGGAGTTGCCGCGGCGGTCGTAAAATTGGAAACTGAGCGATTCGTGTTTGTCTAGGTGGCTCGGTTTTTTGAAGGCGAAGACGGAGGCTAGTTCCCAGCCGCGAATGTGCATATCAAGCGTCTCGGTGCGGATGTTGAGGAAGCCGTCTTTATTGAAGAATTTGCCAAATTGCCCGAAGACTTCGATGGTGGTTGCGCCGTTAGAGACGATAACCGTCACCGGACCTAAGGCTTCAAAAGCGCGGATGATTTCTTCCCAGCGGGTGGCGTCCAGTTCGTAGGCGGTATCGCCTTGTAAGGCGCGTAGGATTTCAACTTCTTGAACTTTTAATTGATAGGCGAGCATCAAGGTCATTTGTGAGCGGTCTTGGTTGTAGGCTTCACGAATGGCTTGGGTTCTTTCTTCAGCGGTCATATCGGGACTGAGATTTACTGAGGTTTGAAACATGTTTTTTTACTCTCCATTAATAGAATGGTTGGAGTATATGTTCCAAATCTATATAAATCTAGCGGTGGAGATAAACTTTGAATTAATCTCGGCTGATTTTGTTTTTCAATGAAGTTGATGATTTTTGGGCGAAAGGGAAATGGTTTTATTCACATCGTTGGCGCGGGCAAATGCGGAGGTTAGGATGAAAAAATATTCAAGGGATGTTCTGCATGAATGTAGGCTTGCACGCGCGCACCCACTGGAAGGATGCGGGTGTGTTCGGTAAAAGCGTGGAGGATTTGACCAGAGTCTAAACGTAAGCGATACAGGTTGAACGGTCCGCGAAAGAAGCGTTCGATGATTAAGCTGTTGCCGCTGCCGTCAATGTGAAAATTAATATCGTCGGGTCGAAGCGCAATTTCCACCTGCGTTGAAAGCGGTAAATCTACTTGTTGTTTGATTAATCCAATTTCGGTTTGAATGCCGCCTTTGACTATTTTGCCTTTGAGAAAATCGCTGTCGCCCATGAATTCGGCTACAAAGCGCGTGTTTGATTCGTGAAAAATTTCTTGCGGGTTTCCAATTTGTTCTAATTGCCCTTTTTGTAAGACGGCGATGCGATCTCCCATGTAAAGCGCTTCGTCTTGGTCGTGCGTTACAAAGACAACGGCGGCTTGGATGGTTTTCAAAATGCGGCGCACATGCTCGCGGACTTCTGTTCTTAAGTCTGCGTCTAAACTGCTGAACGGCTCATCCATGAGGACTAACACAGGTTTGGGCGCTAAAGCGCGCGCCAACGCCACACGCTGGCGTTCTCCGCCAGAAAGTTCGTGCGGAAATCTTTTTGAAAAAGAAAGCAAACCCACCATGTGCAACATTTCGCCGACGGTGGAGCGAATCTCGTTTTGTTTTTTTCCGCGCAAGCCAAAGGCGACATTTTCAAAAACCGTTAGATGCGGGAATAAGGCATGGTCTTGAAACACCATGCCAATGCCGCGTTTTTCGGGCGGAATAAAAACCGATGGACTGGCGATTGTTTTACCATTTAATAAGATTGAGCCTGTATCGGGTCTTTCTAACCCAGCAATGAGTCGGAGGGTGGTCGTTTTGCCGCACCCACTTGGACCCACCAACGCCAAAATTTCATCATTTTGTAATTCAAAGGAAATATTGTTCACAGCCGAAAATTCTGAGCCGCGAAATGTTTTAGAAAGGTTTTTTACTTGAAGAGTGGTCATTTGAAAATTGTTTTATTTACTTGGCAATCTTAATTTGTATTTTGTATCCGCAATATATATACCAAGCCCGCTTTAGCGGGCTAGCCGACTTTCAGTCGGCTTGGTAAGGATAGCGTGGACGTTTACGTCCATGCGGGGAAGGCGTGGTTTGCGCATCATCTAAAAATTTGTTCTCTGCGTAACAGAAAATATAACGGCAATGCTGAGATGAAAATTAACACAAATGCGGCGGGGGCGGCTTGCACATAAAAGCCATCGGTTGCCCATGCCCATACGCGCACGGCAAGTGTATCAAACCCAGCGGGGCGAAGCAATAATGTAGCAGGCAATTCTTTGAGCGAGGTTAAAAAAACTAATGAACCACCCGCTAGCAAACCTGGCAAAATTAACGGCAGAGTAACTTGAAACACAGTTTGAATAGATGTGCGCCCCAACGTGCGCGACGCTTCTTCTAACGTGGGAGATAGTTGCTTCAGCGCCGATTCGCTTGACCTAACCGCCTGCGGCATGTGTCGCAAAACATACGCCATGACGACAATAAACGGCGTGCCATATAAAAACGGAAGAAACCGATTGACCAGCAAGACTAAACTTAATGCAATGACCACGCCCGGAATTGCATACCCCACCTGACAAATTCTCGAAATCGTTTGCGATACGCGATTTGGGTAACGAACCGCCAGCAATGCCACTGGAATAGATAAAATCACGGCAATTAAAGCCGCTACACCCGAACTCCACAAGCTATTCCAAACATAACTGCCCAAGCCTTGCGAGCCTGTGTAAAAAATTTTAGTCAATGTTTCGGGGTCTAACAAGGCTTGAATACTCCAAATCAATAAAACAATGGTAGGAATGAGCAAACTAATTGAGACAACGCCTAAAACGATGAAGAAAGACGGAATCTTCCACGCGCCTAAATGAAATAAAGAAGCGGGCCTCCAATTCGATTCGACTTGCGTAAAACGAGATTGCCCCTGTAAGCGCAATTCGCTCCACAACAACAAAATAGCAAACGCTACGAGAATGCCGCTTAAAACAGAAGCGGATGAACGGTCGTAGCGACCCGAAAGTTGAATAAAAATGGCGGAAGAGAAGGTTTCATATCGTAATAAAGCCACAGCGCCGTATTCCGCCAAAATATCTAACGCCACTAATAATGCGCCCGCCGTAATGCCTGGGCGCAAAGCGGGCAACGTGGCTTGAAATAATGTCTGAAATGGGTTTCGCCCCAGCGTGCGCGCGGCTTCTTCTAATGAGGCGTGCAACGAACGAAACGCGGCGGCGCTTAGTAAATATACATAGGGATACATAAAGAATGTCAGAATAAACGTGGCGCCCCAAAAACCAAACGGGCTGGGTGTAACAATTTCTTGACCGAAAAGATTCGCCAGAATTTGCGGCACATATCCGCCACGCGGACGAAGCATTGCCAAATGCACAATTGCCCCGATATAAGCAGGGATGGCTAACGGCATGGCTAATAACCAACGAAAAATTTTTTTGGCAGGTAAATCGGTTCGTTCGGTAAACCATGCCATACTCACCCCAACGATTAATGCGCCCGTTGTCACAGATAGCGTTAATAAAAGCGTATTGCCAAGCAATGTCCAAATGCGGGTTTGTAACAATCTCTGCCAGTCTTCTGGGTTTGCCCCCGCCGCGCGAATGAAAATATATATTAATGGTATCGCTACAAACAAGGCAACCAGCCCTGCGGAAATTAATAACCGAGGGCTGATAATCATTGTCTTGAATTTATAAAAAGAAAAATTTGTGCGTAGTGTTCGCAAATGATTTACCAAAAGTAAACTATTTTTACCACAGAGTTTGTTGGCGGCAGACCGCTGTTTGCGGTCTGCCGCCTGCTGTCAAATCTGAATATTGATTATTTTCGTAGGTTTATTTTATTTACTCTCTGTTTAATTCTCTAAGGCAAACCAACCTGCTCCATCAAATCAAATGTCGCGTCAAAATTTGCCGAGGCTTGCGCCATATTCACATCCGCTAAGCGGAAGTTTTCTAACGGTTGCACGCCTTCTTTTAATGGAACGCCCGCCAACAAGGGGTATTCATAATTTTGTTCGGCAAAAATCTTTTGCCCTTCTTCTGAAATGAGAAAATCCAAAAAGGCTTGCGCCGCTTGTGGGTGTTGCGCGCCATTGACCAACGCGGCAGAAGTGGCGTTCACAATTAAACCAATTTCGCCATCGGCTTGGTCTGGGTACACCACGCCCACGTTACTGCCTTCAGCCAACTGCAAATGATAGTAATAATGATTCACTAAACCAATTTTGAATTCTCCCGCGCCCACCGCCTTGCGAACATCCGTATGCCCGCCAAAAAAAGTAACTTCATTCGCAATTAATCCGTTTAACCATTCAGCGGTTGCTTCATCGCCAAGCGCTTGCTGCATCGCCGCAATCTGCGCTTGCATACCGCCGTTCGTCGAGCCTGCCGCCGCAATTTGACCTTTCCATTTCGGGTCGGTCAAATCAAAAATAGAAGTGGGCGCTTCGTCTTCGGCGACTAAATCCTTGTTATACATAATCACCCGCGCGCGCAGCGTTAGCCCCGTCCACAAATTTTCGGCGCTTACAAATTCAGCGGGAATATTCTCCACGCCCGCTGGCGCATACGGCTGAAAGATTCCTTGCGCCGCCAACGATTGAATCGTAAACAATTCAGTCGTCACAAACACATCGGCTTGCGGGTTGGCTTGTTCTTCAATCAACGCATTTGCCAACTCGCTATTAGACCCCGCCTTCAATAACACATTCACATTCGGGTACTTCGCCCGAAACGCATCTACTACCGGTTGAAACAACGGCTCCGACCGCCCTGAATAAATCACCAAATCGCCAGAGATTTCCGCTTCTTCGGTAACGGGGTGAGTCGCTTCCGCTACTGGAGCGGATTCTTCGGTGACGGCTGGCGCCGCGCCTCCACAGGCGCTGACTATGAGCGCTAGCGCCAACCATACGAAAAATAACTTTCGAGTACGAACCATCTAAAACTCCTTTATGAGATAACGATTTCACAAACCGCAATCTTCCTGCTCGTTTGCGGCGCGAAGTATAGCCTTGAAAAACAAGAGAATCCAGATATTTGAAATAAATCTCCAACATATCCCGTTGCGATTTATTTTCAACCCAATTGAAAAATTTTCATCCGTTATTAATTTAAGTTCCCGCTTCTATCTAAAGATATATCAACTTTGCCTAATAATCCGTTTAGAAGTTTATATCTTACAAATGAACAAATATACAATCTTCGCAACGGAGATTTATCAATGAACATCATCGGGCTAGTCGCCGGCATAACCGCATTTCTCGCCATTTGGTTTGGGCATGTTATGGTGCGCGAGACAGAAAGAAAAGTACGCTCTATTATCCCGCCTATTTTGATTTGTACTGCCATTGCATTGGCTTGTTTGGTCGCCTCATTACAAACCGACTCGCTGACCCTTTCTAGTTTTTGGGGCATTCTCGCAGTCACCTTTTTATGGGATGCGCTTGAGTTTTACCGTCAAGAACATCGCATCAAACAAGGGCATGCTCCTGCCAACCCAGATAATCCGCGCCATGCGGAGATATTACGCCAATATCCTTCCGCCACCGTAAAAGATTTACTGAAACGAGAGCCGCAGGCTCACCCCGAAATTTCAACCAGCGCAGAAACGGAAACGGCATAACATGAACACCTTTGGCATTGAAGTCGGCAGTATTACCTTGCTCATCATTGGGCTAGGGTTTGTGTGGGTCATTTACGGAGAAAGATTTCTCGGCTACTTATGGTGGCCCTACTTTTTGTTAGCGGGTATTCTCATGCTAACCGCCTCATTATTCATTCCATCCGCTTGGGGTTCGGTCTTAGTCGGCATAATCGGCGGCTCATTCATTTGGGGTTCAACCGAATTCAAAGAGCAAGCCGTGCGGGCAGAATTAGGATGGTTCAAGAACAACAAAAATAAAATCCGCCCGCCGTTTGAGCGTATCATCAAAAAATGGAAAGCCCCTCATCTTTAGCAAACTCCATATAGTATAATTCGCCCACAATAAACTAGAAAAATATATAGTTATTATACAAAATGGAGTTTAAGTAAAATTTATGGCTGTTAGCCCCGCCATGCAAAGGTACGCCGCCGAAATCTACCGCCTGCAACAAGATTATGAACAGGTGCCGCTTTCGCTTTTAAGCGAACATGTGGACGCCTCTGCCCAAGCCATCTCTACCATGATAAAACGCCTCAACAAAGGCGGATACTTGGTTCACGAACCCTACAAAGGCGTACGCCTGACGTCTGCCGGCGAAAAAATCGCCATGCCCTCCATTCGCCGCCATCGGCTAACGGAAGTCTTCTTAGTCAAAGTTATGAAATATGATTGGGCGTCCGCGCATGAATTATCCGATGTGTTTGAACGCGGCGTGAATGACGAACTGGAAGATAGAATGGACGAACTGGCAGGTCACCCCACCCGTTGCCCGCACGGCGAGCCGATTCCATCCAAAACAGGCATCATGCCCCAAGTCAAAGACGAACCGCTCGTCAACGTTCCCTCCGGGTCAGATTGTATCGTCAGCCGTGTGCGCACGCACGACGCAGATAAATTGCGCTACATCGCCGAAATTGGTCTAGTGCCGGGCAAATCCTTTCACTTACTCAGTTGCGCGCCATTTAAAGGACCCTTGCGTTTAGAAATGAAGCCGCAAGACCATATTATTGGTTACGAACTATCGCAATCCATCTGGGTAGAAGTGACCAAAAGAGGCGAAGGCAATAAACTCCCGCCTCTAAAAACCCCACTTAACAAACCGAAACAATAAACGTTTTCAAAATACGCCGCCCCGAAGATTTTTCAAGAAACCTTCGGGGCGTTTTGTAAATAAATTATTGGCTCAACAGCGCCAACAAATCATCTAATAACATATTTCGTCCGCGCAAACCTGGGTACCCCAAACGGTCTAAAATAAACACGCGATTGGCTTGCACAGCGGGCAGCGCCGCCCATAATGGGTTTAACTGCGCCTTTGCCAGCGAGTCGCTCTCGCCCTCCACTTGATTCGATTGAAGCAAAATCAAAGTATCCGCCGCAAACAAATCGAGGCGCTCCATGCTAAAAAAAATGCGCCCGTCTCTGGGATTAAATTCTCGCGCTTGTTCCAATGAAGGACTCAATGTAAAGCCCAAGTCAATCAACAACTGCGGCACGGCGGTTGGTCCAGTCACCCATGCGGCTGGCAATTCATCAGGATAAATTGTGCCAACTGAAATTAACTTCCCGTTTGCCTTCAATTCCGCCTTTGCCGACGCCACACGCGCCTCATACGCCGCCAAATTTAATTCTGCTTCGTCAGCCTTTCCAAACACCGACAAAGTTTCCACATACGTCCTGCGCCATTCGCCTTCGGTATCCACCGCCACAGTCGGCGCAATAGCTGAAAGTTTGTTATAGCCGATTCGTTGAATAAAGTAATCCACTCCAATTATTAAATCGGGGTTGAGCGAAACAATCGTTTCTAAATTCGGCTCGGTAGCGAGGAAGAGATATATATCTTCCAACTCGCCTTGCTCAAAACCTGCAATATCTATCAAATTGACGTTTGAAGCCACCACATGAATCCCCGCGTCTAATAAATCCGCCAGCATATATTCTTGACCTAACGCCACCACCCGCTGTGGGTTCAACGGAATTTGCGATTCCCCAAACCGATGCGTGACGATGCGCATATCGCCCGATTCTTGCACCGTAATTGGAAACGGTTCAGGGTTGCCGCCGCAAGCGAAAATTAAACTAACCATTAGTAATATAAAGATAAAATGTAAACGTTTCATCTTTTTTCTCATTTCATTGTGATTTAAATGCGCGTCGCAACGGCAAACATAACGGAAGCCCTGTGATGGGGTGTGAAATAACCTGACTTTCCACCTGAAACACGTCTCTCACCATCGCTTCGGTAATCACCTCATTCGGTTTGCCCTGCGCTACAATTTTCCCAGCCGATAACGCCACCAAATGATTTGCGTACTGCGCGGCATGATTCAAATCGTGCAAGACCATAACGATGGTTTTACCCTCTTGATTCAGTTTCACCAGCAAATCTAACACTTCTAATTGATGAGCAAGGTCTAAATACGTTGTCGGCTCGTCTAGCAAAAGGATTTCGGTCTCTTGCGCCAATGCCATAGCAATCCATGCGCGCTGGCGCTGCCCGCCAGATAAAGTATCCACAACCCGGTCAGACAAAGAAGATAAATGCGTTAGGGTCAATGCTTTTTGCAAGGCTTCTTCGTCTCCCACGCTCCATTGCTGAAACCACTCCTGATGAGGATACCGCCCCTGCGCCACTAATTCACGCACGGTGATTCCTTCAGGCGCAGTAGGAGATTGCGGCAGAATGCCTAATTCTTTGGCAAGTTGTTTGGTGGGAACGGTATGGATGGCGAGTCCGTTGAGGAGAACAGAACCATGTTGAGGCTTGAGCAGACGCGCAAGTCCTCTTAATAAAGTGGATTTGCCGCACCCGTTGGGTCCAATCAAAGCGGTGATTTGCCCCGATGGAGTTTGTAAATCTAATAATTCAATAACTGGGACAGATTCGTAACTTAAAGATAATTGTTCCGCTTGTAAAACGCTCATACTTTCTCTCGCTTCCATAATAAATATAAAAAGAACGGCACGCCGACAATGGAAACGACAATGCCAACGGGGATTTCAGTGGGCGGCATGAACGTGCGCCCCACTAAATCGGAAAGGAGCACGACCAACCCGCCAACAAACGCCGCAGCGGGAATTAAACCTTCATGCAGCGAGCCGACTAAACGTCTGGCAAGATGCGGGGCGATTAATCCAACAAAAGAAATAATGCCCGCAACCGTCACGGTTACGCCCGCCAAAGCAACGGCGAGTAACAATAAAAATCCGCGTTTGAGCGTGAGGGGCGCGCCCAAGCCATGCGCAATATCTTCGCCGAGGTTCAATACATTCAAATCTCGCGCTGTTAAAAAAGCCAAAGGCAAGCAAATCAAAATCCATGGAAAAACGCTTCGGATGTCTGCCCAATCGCTGGCATATACGCTGCCCGATAACCACATGATAGCGTTCTGCACATACCAAAGTTCGCCAAACGTTAAAGCAAATGAGACGAACGCCCCCAACGCGGCAGATAACCCAATGCCCACCAGAATTAATCGAATAGGCGAATCGCCTGACATAGAAGCATTGCCGCGCCATGCAAATAGATATAAAAGAACGGCAACAAACATTCCGCCAGCAAAGGCGACCAACGGAAGCCAACCTTGCGGCGTGTTCGGCAGGATAACAATGAAAACAACTGCGGCGGCGCTTGCGCCTGCGGTGACGCCCGTCAAATCGGGCGAGGCGAGCGGGTTACGCGTGAGTCCCTGAACAATTGCCCCCGAAGCGCCCAATGCCGCGCCCACCAACCACGCCAATATAGCGCGCGGCATTCGCAGTTCCATCACCACAAAGCGATAATTTTCATCGCCGAGGTCTTTGCCTAAGATAGTGTTCAACACATCGAATGGCGCAATGTAATATTCGCCAACGCCGATATGCAAAACAAAAAGAATGAGCGCGGCGAGGGATAAGAAACATAATATCCATGGAACGCGGCGGTCTAAACGCAGAGAGAAAAATTTTGTTTGATAAACCGCCCAAGGAATTTCTGGTTTCATCGTTTCACCTTCCAACGCACCAAGTAAATGAAGATGGGACCGCCAATCGCGGCAGTCATAATGCCGACAGGCATTTCTAACGGACGCACCAGCATTCTGCCGGCTAAATCAGAAAGCAATAAAAAGACGGCGCCAAGCAAGGCGGAATATGGAAGCGCCCAACGATAATCTACGCCGGCAAACATGCGCACCACATGCGGAATGATTAAACCGATAAAGCCAATTGGTCCCGCTAAAGCAACCGCGCTACCTGCCAGCAAAATCACAACGGCGGCGCAAGCGAGTTTGATACGGCGCACATGTTGCCCCAATCCGCGCGCAATCTCCTCGCCCATAGATAACGTGGTCATTTGCCTGCCCAATAAAAATGCCGCCGCCAACCCCACGAAGAAGAACGGCGCGGCTTCTAACACCAAACGCATTTCGCGCCCTGCCACGCTACCCGCCAGCCAAAAACGCGCTTCGTCTAACGAACGTTGATTGAACATCAAAATAGAAGTCGTTAATGAACTTAGCAAAGAAGAAAACGCCGCGCCCGCAATGGTTAACTTAAACGGAGTGGCGCCGCTTCGCCCCAGCGAGCCAAGCCCATACACTGCCAAAGCGGTTAATGTGGCGCCAGCAAACGCAAACACGGCATACACCGGCAGCGAGGTGATATGAAACACAAAGATACCCATCACAACTGCAAACGCCGCGCCCGATTCAATCCCAAGTAAGCCAGGGTCGGCTAATGGGTTGCGCGTCAGCCCCTGCATAATTGCGCCCGTCACGCCGAGCGCCGCGCCCACCAACATTGCGGTGAATACGCGCGGAAAACGTAACGTTTGAATAATCAGATGATTTGCATTTGTCTTATCAAAAGAAACAATCGCTTCCCAAACCGTTTGCAGGGTAATATCCGCCGCGCCAAAAGCCACGCTCACCGCGGCGGCAAATATCAACGCGGCAATACAAAGCGGTAATGCGCCAATCAAAATCGGTTTCGGCGCATGGGTTCTAGTCATGTTAGAAATTTGCACAGCCATCGTTAATGCTCCGCCTCTGCATGTTCTTCTTCTATATGCCGCTTCACCAACGCAATGCGTTCTTCCATTGGGCGGTGCGGGCATGAATGACAATACCCGCCGCCTTCCACTTTGTAATACAAACAGCAAGATGCGCGGTCTAACAGATAATGCGTTGTACCGATATGTTCAATGGGGATGAAATTCCGCTTCACACTTAACTTCGACTTGGTCGCTGAAAACAGTCGGCTTTCTTCCACGCCGATAGATTCATCGCCCATCATTTCGCCCAGCGTGGTAAACGCATACGCAGAATAATCCGCCGCAATTGCCCACAAGCCGGGCTTCCCCAATGAAGAGAAAGCCGAAACAGAATCAATCAGCGGGGCAAAGTTTTCTAGTAACTGCCTGTGCATATATTCGCGCAAGGCTTCGCGCGTCGGCAAAAGAATACAATCGGAATGTAAAGCGTGGCTATCGTCGGGCAATGCGGCAAAAGAACGCCCTACCCATGCAATCGATTCCACTTCGCCTGTTTTATCAAAACGGAGTTGAATGTTTTTAGGCGAAAGGTCAGGCGCTCGTCTTTCTATCAAAAAGCAGGCGAAAACAATCGCCTCAAGGGCGTAGGCGTAATGTCCAAACCACAACATAGCCGGCGGGCGTAAACTCTCCGATTTGTATTGAGATAAACTGCGTTGAATTAACTCGCTAATATGAGGCGAGCTTTCCGCCGCAAGGTCTGCGGCGGAAAGCCAACCGGGCTGAGAGTCGGTTTGGGTGAGCAACCAAGTTTGGCGGTCGGGGCGAAGCGAAGCCAACTTGGCGAATGTCTCTTCAATAGGGTGAGTCGTCATGGGGCGTAAACGGTGGCGGGGTCGCCATCCACTGCGGCGGCAAGCTGCGGAACAAGTTCGTCTAACACATAGGGCAAACTAAGAACTGTATTGAATGAGAAAGCAAACGCCAACGGCTCATACGAATTAATGCTGACGTTACGCCCTTCTTGGCTGATAGTCAGTTGTTGATATAGCGGGTCGGATAATTCGTCCTGTTCTACAAACCATACCGCTACGTTGGCTTCGTTTAATAAATCCACTTGTTCGCGGCTAATTGAGGCGCCAAATTCGTTTCCAATCATTTCGTCAAACGTGGGCGATGAATTGAAGCCTAATTCGGTAAGGAATTGAGCGCGCACGTCTTTGGCGCTGTACACCCAAAACGAATCGGGGTAGCCCCAAGAAGAAACGACAATGGCGGTTTTCCCTGCAAATTCGGGGTGCGCCTCGCGCGCGGCGGCGAATTTGGCTTCCACTTCGGCAATAAGTTCTTCGGCGCGTTCCGATTCGCCGACAATTAAGCCCACTGTGCGGGTAAGTTCTTGCCACGGAATTCCCCAATCGGGGTATTCTGCTGGCTGCGCAACGGTCGGCGCAATTTTAGAGAGCGTGTCATATTCTTCTTGGGTGAGCCCTGCATACAAACCAATGATGACGTCTGGGTTTAAGCTGGCAATTTGTTCAAAGTTAAGCTCGGCGCTGGGTAAAACTTCTGGCAATTCTGCCGAGCCGAGTTCGTCTTTTGCCCATTCAAAAATTGCGCCTGGGCGCTCGCCCCACCATTCGCGGGTGGCAACTGGAACGACTCCTAAAGCCAGTAAGGCATCTTGTTCGGTTAAACCAACCAATACAATTCGCTCTGGTTTTTCGGCGATGGTGGTTTCGCCAAATTTGTGAGCGATAACAATAGGGTAAGCGGCATCGGAGGGTTCTGTCGCTTCTTCGGTAACGGCGGGCACGTCTGCCGCTGTGGGCTGAGCGGCTTGGGGAGCGGGAGAAGCGCAGGCTGAAATAACTAGCGTGGCAATAAAAAATAAAATTGAAATTTTGGTTTTGTTAAACATGTATGTATCCTTGTATATTTTTAGTAACGAAGCGCCAGTATAGCGACGACACAAATCAAAATCTAGATAAGCCTATGGAATTTATGTTTTGAAACGTGAAAATTTATTTTCAACTATATTGAATGAAGGGCAAGAGATTTATGTAGATTTTGATGAGAAATTGTTTAGAATAAGATTTTCGAGGGCGGGTAAAAAAGCGAGTTTTGAACAACCACGAAGCGGCTACGCCATTCCGCGTCTTTGTGTTTAACTTATAAAATTATCCTCTCTTAGATTTTCGCCCCACTAGAACAAGAATGATTTTTATGCTAAACTGAAAGCGCTTTCATACGGCTTTCAGAAAATGACCCCTACGAAAAAAACGCCTACGATTTACGATGTCGCCAAATTAGCGGGCGTGAGCATCGCCACCATCTCGCGCGTCTTAAACTCGCCCGATAAGGTAAGCCCCGAAACGCATAAAAAGGTAATGAGCGCTATAGACCGCTTGGGCTTTGTGCCAAAAGCCGAAGCCCGCGCATGGGCAATGCAAGGCACAGGTCGTATTGGCGTGTTAACTCCGTTTTTCACCGCGCCTTCTTTTGTGCAGCGCTTACGCGGAGCCGCCGCCGCTTTATCCAAAGCGAATTATGAATTAGTCATTTACCCTGTCGATGCGCCAGAGCGCTTACAAGGTCATCTTTCATCTATTCCATTGATGAAGAATGTAGATGGGTTAATTATCATGTCTTTAGCGATTGAAGATATAGACGCGAAACGCTTATCGGCGAACAGCATGGAAACGGTCTTAATCGAATATAACCATAGAGAGATGAACAGTATTTTGATAGACGATGAATATGGGGGCGGTTTAGCGGCGGAACATTTCATTAAGAAAGGGCATAAGACATTTGCTTTTATCGGCGATGTTGAACCGCCTGAAAGATTTTCAATACACCCTGTTCGTTCGCGCCTGAAAGGTTATAAACAAAAACTACAAGAGGCGGGCTTTCCTATCTCCAAAGCGCATATTGTTTCTGCGCCATATACGCAAACAGAATCACGAAAAGCGGCTTTGGAGCTATTACAATCGCCCAAACCGCCCAGCGCCATTTTTGCCGCGTCTGATTTTCAGGCGCTGGCAGTGATGAAAGCGGCGCGTCAATTGGGCATTAAGATTCCCGATGATGTGGCGTTGGTTGGGTTTGACGATATTGACGTGGCTGAACATGTAGATTTAACTACCATTAGCCAGCACTTGGACGAATCGGGCAGGTTGGCGGTTGAAATTTTATTGTCGCGCATTCATGAACATGGGCGACCCTTACAACATGTAAACTTACCGCTAACCCTCATTGAACGCGCCAGCGCTTAATTGTGCTTTTTTTCTCAATATATCCAGAATCGTTCTTAAAAAACGATTGACTTAAAAAAGAGTTGTGCTATACTGATTTATGAAAGCGCTTTCATAAAAACGCTTTCAAGTTTTGGTCAATTCGTGCAAACCTATTTTCAAAAGGAGGCGCCCCTTCAAAATTGACTACCCCCTTCCCTTTACAATTTTCGTAACAAACTTTTAGATTCTCAAGGAGAGAAGAATGAAAAAGACACTTTGGCAAATGCTTGCCTTATTGTTAGTAGCCGCTATGCTCTTAACAGCGTGCGGCGGCGGCGCGACAACAGAAGAACCTGCCGCAACCGAAGAACCCGCTTCTACAGAACCTGCGGCGACAGAAGAACCTGCTACTGAAGCCGTAGAACCGCTTCCCCAAGGACAAGAATTAGCGAACGCTTACGCTGGCATGTATGACGGCACGGTCGTTACCATGTCAGGTCCTTTCACAGACGCAGACGCTGTGATTTTTGAAGAGTCGATTAAGTCGTTTGAAGAAGCGACGGGCATTGATATTCAATACTCAGGCTCAAAAGAATTTGAAGCGTCTATTCGCGTGGCGGTGGAAGGCGGCACAGTGACCGATATTGTGGACTTCCCACAACCCGGTTTGCTCGCTTCTTTCGTCGCTCAAGGGAAAGTGATTGACGTCAACACAGTCATCAACCCCGATTGGCTGGCTGAAAATTACATTGATTCATGGTTACAAATGGGAACAATGGAAGGTCCCGATGGACCTATTATGGCCGGCATTTGGGCGCGCGCAAACGGTAAATCGTTTGTCTTCTACCCCAAAGCGGCTTTTGATGCGGCTGGGTACACCGTGCCTGAAACTTGGGAAGAGATGATGCAACTTACCGAGCAAATTGCCGCCGACGGCGATACGCCTTGGTGCATTGGCATTGAATCGGGCGCCGCAACCGGTTGGACAATGACCGACTGGTTAGAAGAAACCATGCTTCGCACGACTTCATTGGAAAATTATGACGCATGGGTAGCAGGCGAATTGAAGTTTGATTCTCCTGAAGTGCGCAACGCTTTGAAATACGTAACCGATATTTGGTTCAATGACGCGTATGTGTATGGCGGACGACAATCCATCCCAACCACCTTCTTTGGCGATGCGCCCGCGCCGATGTTTGAAAACCCGCCCAAATGCTGGTTACATCGTCAAGGCAACTTTATTACTTCCTTCTTCCCAGAAGGCTTGGAACCCGGCGTAGATTACGATTTCTTCTACCTTCCGCCCATTGACCCGCAATACGGCAAACCCGTGTTAGGCGCAGGCGATATTTACGCCATGTTCAACGACCGCCCAGAAGTTCGCGCCGTGATGCAATATTTCTCCACAGGCGAATCGCTTCGCGGCTGGATTGAGGCTGGCGGCGCCATTTCTCCGCATAACGATTCCGATTTAGATTGGTACGGCGACCCTGTCACCCGCAAAGTGGCTGAAACGTTAAAGAACGCGACTGCGTTCCGCTTTGACGGTTCGGACTTGATGCCTGGCGCGGTGGGCGCTGGTTCGTTCTGGAAGTCTATGACGGATTACGTCAGCGGTTCTATTGATTTAGACACCGCCTTACAGCAAATTGACGCTTCTTGGCCCACTGAATAAGTAATCGCACGCTCTGCAGGGTTTTATTCAAAAAAACGACTTGTAGAGCGTGTTCTATCGGTGTATAAAATGTAGAGGCGCAGCGCTGTATTCCAAGTTTGGAATGATGCGCCTCTACAAATTCATTTCAGGAGAGTGAAACCATGAAATCTTCTAAGCCCTTACAATTGGTTTTCGCTATCGGCGCGATGGCGCTTACGTTGCTCTTGCTACAACAAGGGTTTCTTTTCTTAAGAGACGCCTCGGTTTCAAAAATTGTGATTGTGGTCTTTGCCATTGTATGGGGCGTTGGCGGCGTGGCTTTGCTTTATACGGTCGCCAATTGGATTGTGGAATTGCTTCCTGAAGAATGGGCGGCGCGCATACAGCCCATTGTGTTTGTTGGTCCTGGGCTTGCCTTGCTATTTTGGTTTTTGGCAATTCCTGTTTTTCGCACATTAATTCTAAGCTTTCGCGGACCAAACGGCGACGGTTTTGACGGCATTGATAACTATGTCTTTGCGTTTACAGACCGCGTGATGTTAGAAGCCTTCCGCAATAATTTGTTATGGATGGTGTTTGGCGCTAGTTTCTGCGTCGGGCTAGGGTTAATTATCGCCGTGTTGGCAGACCGAAGTAAGTATGAAGCGGTTTACAAGGCGATTATTTTTATGCCGATGGCGATTTCGTTTGTGGGCGCCGGCGTAATTTGGAAGTTTGTTTATACCTACAAAGGCGAAGGATCGGGCATTTCCGAAATCGGCTTATTGAATGCAATTGTGTTAGCGTTGGGGGGGCAATCGCAACCATGGTTATTGATACCGCCTTGGAACAACTTTTTCTTAATTGCTATTATGGTATGGCTACAAACTGGGTTTGCTATGGTCATTCTTTCTTCCGCCATCAAAGGGATACCAGCCGAACTTTTGGAAGCCGCGCGTATTGACGGGGCAAACGAGTTTCAAATCTTTTTCAGAATTATTATCCCTTCTATTCAAGGGACATTAATTACCGTCACCACGACGATTGTTATTTTCAGTTTGAAATTGTTCGACATTGTGCGCGTGATGACCGGCGGAAATAACGGCACAAATGTGATTGCCAACGAATTTTATTTGCAACGCTTCACCTATGGCGACGCCGGACAAGCCTCTGCGATTGCCGTCATTCTCCTCGTTGCCGTGATTCCCGTGATGATTTACAACCTGAGACAATTCAGAGAAAGCCGAGCGTTCTAATGAACACCAAAAAAACAAGCCTCGACCGTCAAAAGAAATTATCAAATTTCTTTGTGAATTTTGTTCTGATTCTGATTTGCATCATTTGGATTGTGCCAACTTTAGGCGTTTTTGTAACTTCGTTTCGGAATAGCCAAAATATTTTCCAATCAGGCTGGTGGACGGTGTTTCCGCATCGGGAATACGTCAAAACGGGCGAAATTAAAATTCCAGAAGACGTAGATGTGGACGGACCGATTACGGTTAATGGCGTTACCCGCACGTTTGAAGAATGGCGCGCTGGCGTGCTCATGCCCGACGGCACACAGTTAACTTGGTTTGGCAATAAGCGCACGCGCCAAATTGACGTGCAAACCTTACAGTGGCAATGGTTTGAAACGGATTTAACGCTTGAAAATTATATCAACGTGCTTTCAGGGAAAGAAATTCGCTTCAAAGACGGAAGCGGGAATGAAATTGTGCGGCAGGGTAACGATTTAAGCGCCGCGTTTCTTAATTCAATTGCCGTGGCTGTGCCAGCCACTATTATTCCGATTTTAATTGCCGCTTTTGCCGCGTATGGCTTTGCGTGGATGAACTTCCCCGCCCGTAAGTTTTTATTCACCATTGTAGTGGCTTTGCTGGTGGTGCCATTGCAAATTGCGCTTGTGCCAATTTTGCAGGATTACACAAAACTTGGCATTAATGGCACTTTTTTGGGCATTTGGTTGGCTCATGCTGGTTTTGGTTTGCCATTGGCAATTTATTTGCTGTTCAATTACATCAATCAATTGCCGCGCGATATTTTAGAGTCGGCGTTTATTGACGGGGCTTCTCACTTTACAATTTTCACGAACTTAATTTTGCCGCTATCGGTTCCCGCTTTGGCTTCGTTTGCCATTTTCCAATTCTTATGGGTGTGGAACGATTACCTCGTAGGGTTGATTTTCTTGGGCGAACAAAACCGCGTGCTTACGATGGCGCTTGCCGCCATTGTTGGCGAAAAAGGACAAGACTGGCATTTGCTCACCGCGGGCGCTTTTATTAGCATGATTCTTCCCTTAACCGTGTTCTTCGCTTTGCAAAGATTTTTTGTGCGCGGCTTGCTAGCGGGTTCGGTAAAGGGATAAATAATTTCATCAATTCTCTCATCTTTCGCTTCTCTTAATGAGAGCAGAGAAGGTGAAGACAATAAAACTCAAACCGCCAAGCGTAAAACCCTTGGCGGTTCTTATAAAGGATACTTACATAGTGGAATATCAATTTCCTGAAAATTTTTTATGGGGCGTTGCCGCCTCAGCCTACCAAATTGAAGGGGCATATAACGAAGATGGAAAAGGCGAAAGCATTTGGGATAGATTTACCCGTTGGCAAGCCCATGTACTCAATGGGGAGAATGGCGATACCGCTTGCAATCATTATCATTTATACAAAGAAGACGTTGCGCTTATGAAAGCGCTGGGGATTCCTTGTTACGGATTCACCGTGGCATGGACGCGCATTCTTCCAGACGGCTTTGGTAAGGTTAATCAAAAAGGGTTAGATTTTTATTCTAAACTTGTAGATGAACTGCTCGCGGCGGGCGTGCAACCCAAAGCGACCTTGTTTCATTGGGATTTGCCGCAAGCCTTACAGGATAAGGGGGGATGGGCGAATCGAGATACGACAGATTATTTTGCCGAGTATGCCCGCATTGTCTTTGATAAATTAGCCGATAGAGTGAATTTTTGGGCAACGCATAATGAGCCGTGGGTCGCCGCGTTTTTAGGCTATGCTCATGGCATTCATGCTCCGGGCATCTGCGATTACTCGCAAGCCTATCAAGCGGCGCACCATTTGTTGCTTTCGCACGCCAAGGCGACGCAAGTCTTTCGGCAAGGAAATTACGCGGGCAAGATTGGGCTGATTCTCAATTTGAACGGTCTCGTACCAGCCTCCCCCACCGAAGAAGATGCGTTGGCAACTCAACGCGTGCATGATGAAACGCACGCCTTATTCTTAGACGCTGTCTTCAAGGGAACGTATCCGCAACGATTGTTCGATTATATTGGCGCGCATCAACCCAAAGTGCAAGCCGGCGATTTGACATTAATTCATAACTCCATTGATTTTCTTGGCTTGAATCATTACAACACCGACTTAGTGTCGTTTGATATTTTTGGCGGATTAAACAAAGCGCGGCTCACGCCATATTCGGCGGCCGGTTGGGGCAGAACCGAAATGAATTGGGGCATTCACCCCGCAGGCATAAAAAATGAAATCTTGCACCTCAAAGAACATTATGGCAACCCAACGATTTACATCACAGAAAACGGTTGCGCCATGCCCGACCAACCCGACGAACATGAATTTGTAAACGATTTTGACCGCATTCGATTTTTACAAGCGCACATTCAAGCCGTGCATGAAGCGCTTCAAGCGGGCGCAAACGTAAAAGGCTATTTTGTGTGGAGCATTTTTGACAACTTTGAATGGGAACGCGGTTACACTCAACGGTTTGGTTTGGTGCGAGTGAACTATAAAACTTTTAAGCGCACGCCGAAACAAAGCGCGTATTGGTATCAGAATCTCATTCAACAAAACAAAATCATCATATAAAACCGTATTGATAACTTAAACCTATGAATAAAAATCTTTGGTATAAAAACGCAGTCTTTTATCAAATCTCCGTGCGCTCATTTAAGGACAGCAACGGCGACGGGCGCGGAGATTTGCACGGCATTGCCGAAAAATTAGATTATTTACAAACGCTCGGCGTTGATTGTATTTGGCTCATGCCTATTTACCCCTCCCCATTAAAAGACGACGGCTACGACATTGCGGATTATTACAACATAGACTCGGCGTATGGCTCGCTGGAAGATTTGAAAGAACTAATTGCAAAAGCGCATCAACGAAACATTCGCATCATTATGGATTTGGTGTTGAATCACACCTCCGACGCGCACCCTTGGTTTCAACAATCGCGCTCCAGCAAAGATTCGCCATATCGCGATTATTACGTGTGGAGCGACACAAACGAAAAATATAAAGACGCGCGCATTATCTTTGTAGATACAGAAACTTCGAACTGGGCATGGGATGAAAAAACAGGTCAATATTATTGGCACCGCTTTTACGCTTCACAGCCCGATTTGAATTACGATAACCCCAAAGTGCAAGAAGAAATGTTAAACGTCGCCCGCTTCTGGCTCGACCTCGGCATTGACGGTTTTCGCGCCGACGCCGTGCCGTACCTGTTTGAACGCGAAGGCACCAATTGCGAAAACCTGCCAGAAACGCACGCCTACTTAAAAAAACTGCGTAAATTTATAGACGATAACTATCCGGGTCGGATTTTGTTATGTGAAGCCAATCAATGGCCCGAAGATGTGCGCCCCTATTTTGGCGATGGCGATGAATTCAACATGGGCTTTCATTTTCCCGTCATGCCGCGTATTTACATGGCATTGAAAAAAGAAAACTTTGTAGATATTCAAGACATTATGCAAAGAACGCCGCCAATTCCAGAAAATTGCCAGTGGTGTACCTTTTTGCGCAACCATGACGAATTAACGCTAGAAATGGTCACGCCTGAAGAACGACAATGGATGTGGGAGCAATATGCGCCCGAACCGCGCATGAAAATCAACTTAGGCATTCGCCGCAGGCTTGCCCCATTGTTAGATAACGACCATCGTAAAATTGAGTTAGCCAATTCTTTATTGTTCACCCTGCCCGGCTCGCCCATCATTTATTATGGCGATGAAATTGGCATGGGCGATAATTTAGACCTGCCCGATAGAAACGGCGTGAGAACCCCTATGCAATGGGACGACTCTCCCAACGCCGGCTTCACCACAGGCAAAGCCTTTTCAGAATTTGTAAAAGGCGCGTTAGATTACAAACACATCAACGTCGCAAGCCAAATGAATAACCCAAACTCATTATTCCACTCCATAAAAAAGATGATTGCCGTTCGCAAAAAACACGCCGCCTTTGGAAGCAGCAACATGAAATGGATTGAAACGGGCAACTCAGCCGTTGCCGTTTACATCCGCGAATACGAAGGCGACACCATGTTAATTTTGAATAACTTAAGCGGCTCTACGCAAAAGGTACAATTGCCTTCGGAATATCAAAAATCATACATTGATTTATTTGCCGGCGACTCGCGCCTGTTCAATCAGGAACTCACTTTGCAACCGTACGCTTACCTTTGGTTGCAAATGGAAAAATAAATTTCCAACGCGCAAGCGCCCGCAAAGAACGAAAGCGCAAAACATGCAAACCAAAAACATCTACGGCAGTATTGAAGGCGGCGGCACAAAATTTATTTGTGCTATCGGCGCATCTCAAAACATAATAGCAGAGACTCGCATCCCAACCACAACGCCCGGCGAAACCATGAGGCAAGTCGTTGCTTTTTTCAAAACACAAGAAAAAACCGTAGGAAAACTTTCCGCCATTGGCTTTGCTTGTTTCGGTCCGCTAGACCCAAACCCCACATCAGAAAAATATGGATACATTTTGCCAACGCCAAAACCACATTGGACGAATGCAAATGTAGTCGGCATGTTAAAAAATGAATTCAACATTCCAATTGGTTTTGATACCGACGTAAACGGCGCGGCGCTGGGCGAATGGCGTTGGGGCGCGGCGCAGGGTTTACATACGTTTATTTATCTCACCGTTGGCACAGGCATTGGCGGGGGCGTGTTTGCCGAAGGAAAACTATTACACGGCTTGCTTCATCCAGAAATGGGTCATATCCCCGTCAAACATGATTTAGAAAAAGATTCATTCGAAGGCGTTTGCCCATTTCATAAAGATTGCTTTGAAGGCTTGGCTTCGGGCGTGGCGATTGAAAAAAGATGGGGCGCGCGCGGCGGCGCTTTGGAAGAACATCACCCCGCATGGAATTTAGAAGCCGATTACATCGCCCAAGCCTTAGCCAGTTATTCTTATGTGATTTCACCCCAACGCATCATTCTTGGGGGCGGCATTGGTTCTATTCCTCATCTTTTGCCTAAAATCCAAGCCAAGACGCAAGCCCTCATCAACGGCTACATCCAATCTCCCTTCATTCTTGAAAACATCCAATCGTATATCGTTCATCCAGGCTTAGGCGCCCGCTCTGGCGTGATGGGCGGCATGGCGCTGGCTGAAACGGCGTATCAACAAAATTATGATTGAACACAATCACATCCCCCCCCTCGCTCAAACCGCTTCGCTCGGCGGCGGAAACTTAGCCGAGAGCGTAATAAAAAAAGAAGCGGATAAAACTCTAAAGAGAATTTTACCGCGCCTTGAAGAGACGCTTAAAAACGAAATAGCAAAAGAAAAAAATTGGGGTGAATTTAAGCGGCGCTTGAAAAAAAACTTTACGCCGCTATTTAAGCGATACGCCGAACTATATAGCCGCCAGTATGATTTCTTTTATCATCTTGAAGATTTAATCGCCTGCATTGCAAAATCTTGGCTTAATAGACCCGAAGATTTAAGAAAATTAGATACAGCGCGAGAGAAAAACCCGCTTTGGTTTCAGTCGAATACAATGGTGGGCGGGGTGTGCTATGTAGATTTGTTCGCTAAAAACCTTCAGGGGATTAAGTCGAAAATTCCATATTTCAAAGAACTTGGTTTAACCTACTTGCACCTTATGCCGTTGTTCAAAGCGCCCAAAGGCGAAAACGACGGCGGCTATGCCGTGAGCAGTTATCGAGAAGTAAACCCAGCGCTAGGAACAATGAAAGAATTGGCTTCGCTGGCGCGCGATTTACGAAAAGCAAACATCAGTTTGGCGGTGGATTTAGTCTTCAATCATACATCGGATGAGCATGTGTGGGCGCAAAAAGCGAAACAAGGCGATGAAGAATTTATGAATTTTTATCGCATCTTTCCCGATAGAACCATGCCCGACGCCTACGAAAAAACATTGAGAGAAATATTTCCAGATGGAGACCATGCTGGGGCGTTTTCGCCAATTCAAATTAAGAAAAGAGGCGCGCAAAATCCGCATTGGGTGTGGACGACTTTCCACTCTTATCAATGGGATTTGAATTACGCCAATCCCGCTGTGTTTAATCGCATGACGGAAGAAATGTTGTTCCTTGCCAATCAAGGCGTGGAAGTGTTGCGGTTAGACGCAGTGGCGTTTATTTGGAAGGAACTAGGAACAAATTGCGAGAATTTACCGAAGGCGCATACTTTAATTCAAGCGTTTAATGCGGTGACGCGAATCGCATCGCCCGCTTTGATTTTTAAGTCTGAAGCGATTGTGCACCCCGACGATGTAGTGAAATATATTTCGCCGAACGAATGTCAAATTTCATATAACCCATTGCTTATGGCGCTCTTGTGGAATTCATTGGCGACTAGAAAAGTGCGTTTGTTATCGCAAGCGTTAGATACGCGCTTTCAGATTCACCCCGAAACGGCTTGGGTAAATTATGTGCGCGTGCATGACGATATTGGTTGGACGTTTTCAGACGAAGACGCCGCCGCGCTGGGCATTAATGGATATGACCATCGTAAGTTTTTGAATGAGTTTTATCGCGGGCGCTTTGCAGGGAGTTTTGCGCGCGGGTTGCCGTTTCAAGAAAATTTAATAACCGGCGATTGCCGTATTAGCGGCACATGCGCTTCGTTAGCGGGTTTAGAAAAAGCGCTAAACGAAGAAGGCGAAGCGGAAATTGAATTGGCGATTCGCAGAATTTTATTGATTCATGGAATCGTTTTATTTGCCGGCGGCATTCCATTAATTTACTTAGGCGATGAAATTGGAACGTTGAACGATTATAGTTATATGCAAAACCCTGCTCATGCCTACGATAGCCGCTGGGTGCATCGCCCGCAAGCGGATTGGAAAAAGTATGAAAAAAGAAAAAACTCAAAAACGATTGAAGGCAGAGTTTTTCGGGGTTTGCAAACGTTAATTGAGGTGAGAAAAAAGAACCAAGCCTTTGCCGGCGGCAATTTGGAAATTTTGCGCACCGGCAACGACCATGTGCTTGGGTTTGTAAGAAGGTATAAAGGTAAGGAAGTTGTTGTGCTGGCGAATTTTTCTGAAAGTCCGCAAGCGGTTTCTTCAAGTTTGATTCAGGGCAAAAAGGTTTTGTATGGGAATGGTCAAAATTCTATTGAACCATTAGAGATTATAGTTTTGGATAATCTCTAAAATATCGCCCGGAGCGATAGCGAAGGGACTCTAAGATAATCTCAAAGATTCTTCGCCGCAAAATGCAAGAACGCGGCACAGGCAGAATGACATATTGCTTTATCGCTTCGCAATCTTCCTTAACGCCTCTCCCAATCTTTCCACTTCTTCAATTGTGTTGTAATGCGCCGCGCCCACTCGCACCATGCCGCCTTTATCTTCCAAGCCTAATCGTTCGGTGACGTTAATGGCGTAGTAATTTCCGTCCCAAACGTAAATATTTTCTTTGGCTAATTCTTCGGCGATTTTGCGTGGAGGAATATCTTTGATGCGGAATGAAAAGGTGGCAACGCGTTCTTCCAAACGGCGCGGGTCGGTAAGACCGAAAATTTGAATGTTTGGAATCGATTCTAATGTGGTAAGCAAAGCGCGGCTCAATTCAAATTCATAGGCGCGGATGGCGGTGAGCGCTTTTTTTAATTCCAAGCCCCGACCTATATATCCTTCTTCTTGTAAGCCTTCAACATATTTTGCGCCAAACTCTTTTGAAATCCATTCAAAATATTCGATTGTGCCTAATACGCCAGCAATGCCTTCATGATTTTGTGTACCCGTCTCAAACTTGCCGGGGAGCGTATTGGCAGCGGGGCGCACTTTATAAGCGAATAATTTTTCGAGCGCCTCTTGTTTGCCATATAAAATGCCCACATGCGGACCAAAAAATTTATACGCCGATGAAACTAAAAAATCGCAATCTAAGGTTTGCACGTCAATCGGTCCGTGCGGCGCATATTGAACCGCATCCACATACACTTGCGCGCCTACTTCATGCGCCATTTTTATAATTTCAGAAATGGGGTTCACCGTTCCTAAAGAATTAGCGGCATAACCCACTGCCAATAATTTCGGTTTTCTTTCTAATGCTTTTTGCAAATCATCTAATTTCAATGTGCCATCTTCTATATCAAAATCTACCCAATTGACTTTTACGCCTTTATCCTGCGCGGCTAACGCCCAGGGCGTAACGTTGGCGTCGTGGTCGAGTCGAGTCAAAACAATTTCATCGCCTTCTTTCCACTCGCGGGAAATGGAACGACTGATATGTAAAGTGAGCGTGGTCATGTTGTTGCCGAAGATAATTTCTTTGGCGGATGCGGCGTGATAAAAATCTTTCATCGCTTCATGCGCTTCGTGCAACACTTCGTCAGATTTTACGCTTGTTTCAAACGCCCCCTCGTGATTGGCGTTGCTTTCAATTAAATATCTGTTGATTCGGTCAAGGCTGTGTTGCGCAATCTGCGTGCCGCCGGGGTTATCGAAAAATATGGCGTTTCGCTTTAGGGCTGGGAATTGCGCGCGAATTTTTTTAATATCTAACATAGATCGGTTTCCTCTTAAGAAGTAGTTTTAAGAAAAACGGTGGACGATAGGCCGTCTTTTCAACAGTTTACGGTCTATCGTCTATTGTCTGTAAAGCGATTTTTTTCGCTTGTTCAAACTCTTCGGGCGTGTTCACATTCCAAAAGCATAAACCTGATGAGTCAATGCTTTTCATCTCATCTTCCAAAACATCGCGCACCTTTACTTTGCCAAACCATGCAATCGCCTTCCATAAATCTTTTTGGATTGCATCTTCAATGGCAGGTAAACAAGTTTCTTTGCGATATAAGGCATGAAGCGGTTCATATCCGCCACTTTTTTGCGACTCTTCAGATTTGATTTTTGGGATGACGACATCCGCTTCTTCTTCGACCATCAACTTGGTTGCCCTTTCAAAAAACGTTTTGCTTGCAAAGGGCATATCGCAAGCGACGACTCCCACAAAGGGATGCGTTGCAGAAGCGACGGCGGTGTAGAGTCCGCCTAACGCGCCGCGAGCAGGTATCAAGTCGGAGACGAGGCGCGTATTAAGGAATCTATACTCATCGGGGCGATTTGTCGTTACAATTAATTCATCGGCAATCGGGCTAAGGCGTTCCATCACACGTTGAATCAACGGTTTGCCGAGAAAGGGTTTGAGGGCTTTATCTTCGCCCATGCGAGACGACTGCCCGCCCGCTTGAATGACGATGGTTAACATGGTTGTATTATAAAGGAGCGCGGACTTAAGTCCGTAGTCCAAATATGAGTTCGCTGGCAAAACGATTAGATGGTTTGACGGTGGAAGGCGAGTTGTATGAAAAACTCGAAGGTAAGGCTGTGCGTTGTTTTGCTTGCGGGCATCGTTGTTTAATTCGAGAAGGCAAGCGTGGGATTTGTCAGGTAAGGTTTAATAAGGGTGGAAAATTATTTGCGCCGCATGGGTATGTGGCGGCATTACAAAGCGACCCAATTGAAAAGAAACCTTTTTCGCATGTCTTTCCCGGCACGAATGCTTTAACCTTTGGTATGTTAGGTTGTGATTATCATTGTGGGTATTGTCAGAATTGGTTAACGTCGCAAGCGTTGCGCGACCCCGCTTCGGATGTGGCTGAGCGGTTGATTCGGGAGATTACGCCGCAAACGCTGGTGGAGTTCGCTAAAAAGACAAACGCTTCCACGGTGGTTTCTTCTTATAACGAGCCGTTGATTACAAGCGAATGGGCTGTTGAAATTTTTAAAGCAGCCAAAGAAAACAATTTGATGTGCGCGTATGTTTCTAATGGGAATAATACCGACGAAGTAATGGAATATCTCAGCCCGTATCTTTCAGCTTATAAAGTGGATTTGAAATGTATGAGCGATAAAAATTATCGCAAGTTGGGCGGCGTGTTACAACATACATTAGACGGAATCAAACGCGCTTATGATAGAGGGCTATGGGTGGAAGTGGTTACTTTAACCATTCCGGGGTTCAACGATGCAAATGAAGAATTATGGGATGCGGCGAATTTTTTGGCGAGTATTTCTAAAGATATTCCTTGGCATGTGACGGCGTTTCATAAAGATTATAAAATGACCGAACCTGAAAACACTACCGCGCGGACGTTAATTCGCGCGGCGGAGATTGGGCGTGAGGCGGGCTTGCGGTATGTATATGCGGGCAATTTGCCCGGTCAGGTTGGGGAGTATGAACATACTCACTGCCCGCGATGCAGGTATCCCGTTGTAAAGAGGCGCGGGTATATCGTGTTGGAATATCATCTTACGGGGGAGGGAACATGTGAAAAATGCGGGGAAAAAGTCGCTGGGATTTGGCAAAAAGACCCTACTGCGGTGGGGTTAAATGGAATAGGGTTGCCAGTAAATTTATATTAGGTAGTATAATCTCTTCACATTTTGCGCGGCAAAATGAAACACTATTTCAATCGGAGGAGAACCGTATGAAACAAAAGTTATATGTTCTACTTTCGTTGTTTGTGCTTGTGAGCATGGCGCTCGCGGCTTGTGGCGCTCCCGCCCCAACCGAAGCCCCTGCTACCGAAGCGCCCGCAACGGAAGCCCCCGCCACCGAAGCGCCAACAGAAGTCGTTGACGATTTTGAAGGCAGGGTATTAAGCGCGCCAGATTGCGATTCCACAGGCATTATTAAGAGCGTGGAAGCCACTGCGCGTTATGAAGTGACCTTCACTTTGTGCCAACCAGACCCTGCTTTCTTATCCAAGATTGCGTTTGGCGTGTATGGCATTTACCCTGAAGAATGGATTGAAGCCACCGCTGGCGAAACCTCCCGCACGACTGAAGGGTTAGAACGCCCTGTTGGCACTGGTCCATATATGGTTAGCGAGTGGAATCGCGGCGAAAGCATTACCTTTACCGCCAACCCGAATTATTGGGGTGATGCGCCAGAAGCCGAAACTTTGGTATTCCGCTGGTCTTCCGAATCTGCGGCTCGTTTGCTTGAGTTACAATCGGGCACGGTGGACGGCATTGATAATGTAGGTCCAACCGATTTTGAAACAGTAGCGAATGACCCGAACCTTTCGTTAAATGAACGCCCCGCGTTAAACGTATTTTATATTGGGTTTACCAATACATTTGCGCCGTTTGATAATCAAGATGTGCGCCAAGCGATTGCTAAAGGCATTGACCGCCAACGCATTGTAGATACTTTCTATCCTCCCGGTTCTGAAGTGGCTTCTCACTTTACGCCATGCGCTATTGCTAATGGTTGTGTCGGCGATCCTTGGTATGATTTTGACCCAGAAGCCGCGCGCGAACAATTAGCCGCCGCTGGTTTCCCGGACGGTTTCTCAACCAAAATTTACTATCGTGATGTAGTGCGCGGTTACTTGCCGCAAGTGAGCAATGTGGCGCAAGATATTCAAGCCCAATTAAAAGAAAACCTCAATATTGACGCTGAAATTGTGGTGATGGAATCTGGCGCGTTCATTGAAGAATCGACCGCTGGTCGCTTAGACGGTATTTACTTATTAGGCTGGGGCGCAGATTATCCCCATGTCACCAACTTCTTAGATTTCCACTTTAGCGAAGCCAACCCGCAATTTGGCGTACAATCGCCCACTTACTTTGAACCGTTAGCGGAAGCCGCTCAAATTGCCGACCCAGCTGAAGCGGAGCCGCTTTATGTAGAAGCGAACAACGCTATTCGCGAATATGTGCCTATGATTCCTGTGGCGCATGGCGGTTCAGGCACGGCGTATCGCAGCGATGTAACGAATCAACAAGCCAGCCCATTGAGCAATGAATACTTTGCGGTGATGGACCCAGGCGGACGCGATGTGTTCGTATGGATGCAAAACGCCGAACCGATTAGCTTGTTCTGCGCCGACGAAACCGACGGCGAATCATTGCGCGCGTGCGAACAAGTTATCGAAGCCTTGTATTCTTATGAAGTCAACGGCACAGACGTTCAACCCGCATTGGCGACCTCTTGCGAACCTAACGAAGACTTAACCGTGTGGGTCTGCGCCTTACGCGAAGGCGTTACCTTCCACGATGGCACCACCTTTGACGCGAACGATGTTGTGGCCACATTTACCATGGGCTTAGACGCTTCATCGCCGCTGCACAAGGGCAATACCAACGCTTGGGAATACTATGACTATCTCTGGGGCTTGATGAATAAACCCAGTGAATAAGCCGTAGTAAGATTTTTATACAACAATACGGGATGGCTTAGTTAGCCATCCCGTATTCCTAACAAGGTCAATTGCATGGCACAATACATTATCCGCAGAATTCTCGCCTCTATCCCCGTTTTATTTGGAATCTTAATTGTCACGTTTGTCATTGCGCGGGTTATCCCCGGCGACCCCTGTAAAGCGATTCTCGGCGAAAAAGCCACTCCCGAAGTTTGCGAACGTTTTATAAAAGATAAAGGATTGGATAAACCAATTCATGAGCAATTATTTATTTATATCGGCGAGATATTGCAAGGCGACTTCGGCAATTCAATTCGAATGAATGTCCCTGTAACGCGCTTATTGATTGAACGTTTGCCAACCACCGTTGAACTCAGCCTTGCCGCGTTATTGGTAAGCGTGCTGATAGGCATTCCTTTAGGCGTCATTTCCGCCGTAAAACACAATTCATGGATAGACGTTCTGACTATGGTTTGGGCGAACATTGGCGTTTCGATGCCTGTGTTTTGGCTGGGGTTAATGCTGATTTATTTCTTCTCCTTAGTGTTAAAAGATACGCCGTTTTGGCTTCCGCCTTCAGGCAGGGTAAGTCCCGGCATTCCAGACGACCCGTTTTTTGAAGTGTGGGGTTGGGTGATTCCAGAAAGCGGTTTTTGGGCGGGCGTGTTGGTTTTCTTTTCGCGCATGAACATTCTGAATGCGTTATTGACCTCAAATTGGGAATTATTGCGAGACGCAACTGAACATCTCATCTTACCCGCTTTAGCGCTTGGCACTATTCCCATGGCGCTTATCGCGCGCATGTCTCGGTCTGCCATGTTAGACGTATTAGGGCAAGACTATATTCGCACTGCCCGCGCCAAAGGATTAGGAAGGTTAGGCGTGATTGTTAAACATGCGTTTAGCAACGCTTTGCTTCCCATTGTCACTGTCATCGGGCTATCGTTAGGAAGTTTATTAGGGGGGGCGGTGCTTACTGAAACGGTCTTTGGTTTATCGGGGCTTGGAAGAACTCTGTTTGAAGCCATCACCGCGCGCGATTATGGAATTGTTCAATCGTTTACGGTAGTGATAGCCATAATGTACGTTATTATCAATCTAATTGTTGATATTTCTTATGGTTACTTAGACCCTCGCATAAGGCTGGATTAATACCCCATGACAAATCAAACAGCGACAATTGCAACTTTAGACGCAGAACAAATTTCTATTCAATCGGTTAGCCTGTGGCAAATTACCTGGCGTAGATTGTTTCGGCGAAAATCCGCTTTGGTGGGGATGTTTATTCTCGGCGTTTTAATTTTTATCGCCCTTACCGCCGAATTTCTCGCCCCGTATGGATATGACGAGGTATTAATTGGAAAAGAAGACGTAGTAGCGAGAGAAAAACCTTGTATTCATCTATTAGGATGCTCGCCTGAAAAGCCGCAACATTTGGCTGGCATTGATGGAAACGTGCGCGACCAATTCAGCCGTTTACTTTACGGGGCGCGCCTCAGTCTTCTGGTTGGGTTTTCTACCGTAACTTTCGCTATTATCATCGGCACAATTCTTGGAGCGGTGGCTGGTTATGTGGGCGGCTGGTGGGATAATATCATCATGCGGTTTATGGATGTGCTATTAGCCTTTCCGTCTTTGTTATTAGCCATTGCCATCGTCACCGTGTTAGGACCTGGGTTGATTAATGCGCTCATTGCCATTGGCATTGTTTCTATTCCATCGTATGCACGGGTGATGCGCGCTTCGGTTCTTTCGGTAAGAGAAATGGATTACATCAGCGCTACGCGCGCTTTAGGCGGCAGTAATTTTCAAATTTTATTCAAGCGCATTTTGCCTAACGCGCTCACTCCGCTTATCGTGCAAGGCACGCTAGGGATTGCCTCCGCCATTTTAGACGCCGCCGCGCTTTCCTTTTTAGGGTTAGGCGCTCAACCGCCCACGCCCGAGTGGGGTTCTATGTTGGGCGCGGAGCGAAATCAAGTCTTCACGGCGCCGCACCTCGTGTTTTACCCAGGTTTTATGATTATGCTCACCGTGTTGTCGTTTAACTTAATCGGAGACGGGCTGCGCGATGCGCTTGACCCTCGCTTGGCGCATGTGAGTTAGCCTAATAAAAACCCCCTTCTCTTTGGAGATGGGGGTTTTATTTTTTACCTAAAAAATAATCCCCAAGCCGCTAAACCGCCGAAAATGAAAAGCACAACGCCTGCCCCTGTAAAAATTTCTCGCGGCTCGCGTTGGTCGGTTAATATCAAGTCGGGGGCAATGCCCGTCACTGCCCAAAGCGGGCTGGCAAACCAAGCAAACATTGCCCCGCCCAGCAACCCGCCCACATGGCCCCAGTTATCAATATTGGGCGCTAAGCCGATGAATAAGTTAATGCCGATGATAAACACAATGTTGCTAATGGCTTGACGGGCATACGAACCGAACAACGCGCGGTTTTGGTAAAAGAAAATCAACTCCGCGCCGATTAACCCAAATACGGCGGTAGATGCCCCCACCGAATATCCGTTATCGCCTGTAAATAAAAATGAAAAAACGTTGCCCGCAAACGCGGAAAGAAAATATAAAGCCAAAAATCGAATGTAACCTAAATGCCGTTCTAACAAACTGCCGATGGAATACAAAGCGTACATATTAAAAAAAATATGCGCTAATGAGCCGTGTAAAAACACAGGCGTAATAAAACGCCAATAATCGCCCGCACGAATGGCAGAATTAATGCGCGCGCCGAAAAACTCCAGCCAGTCCATCTGATAAATGGCATACCCCAAAATTGCGGCGCTTAACATTTGCATTACATAAAAAAATACGGTAATGCCAATTAATCCATAGGTGACGATGGTCGGTAAAGACGGCATTTGCACATGAAGATGCCGAGTTGCAGAATCAGGTTCATGGTCTGGCAAAGAAGCGCGGGGGGGTTCTATCATAAATTCACCTTACGATGGTGTACTTTCAAATGTTCAGATGCAATAATCGCGCGCACTTTTTCCACCGTATCGTCTAAGTGAAAATCGCGGTTCACAATCACATAATCAAAATCGTCAATGCGTTGTAATTCTTTACGCGCGGTTGCAATGCGTAGCGCCAGCGAATCAGCCGATTCGGTTTTTCGCTCGCGCAAGCGGTGTTCTAATTCTTCTTCGCTTTCGCACGTGATAAAAATTAACAACGCTTCGGGCGAAAGTTTTCGCACGCTTTCTGCGCCTTGCACATCAAGCCGCATCACCACGTCTTTACCGCTTGCCAGCGCCTCGCGCACTTGCGCTTTGGGAATGCCTTTGTAATCGCCATATACAATTGCATATTCAATCAACTCGTCCTCGTCTATCATACGCGCAAATTCTTCTTTAGAGACAAAAAAATAATCTTTACCGTGAGTTTCGTTTGCGCGCTTTTCGCGTGTGGTGGCGGTGACCACAAAATGAAACGGGAATTTTCTTTCAATCATACGTTGCACAATTGAATCTTTGCCCACGCCTGATGGACCCGAGATAACGATTAACAACGGATTTTTTTGGGGGAGTTCAAAAGAAGCCATAGGTCAATTGTACCAAAAGCGGGTATGGCGAATTTTATGTCACGTCTTTGTGTTTACCCCGCCAAATGCCCCATTCCTATTTATGAACCGCTTGACTTCTGCGCGATTCGATTAAAATATAAGTATGCCTACTTATGATTTTGTTTGTAACTCATGCAATCAACGCTTCGACGTGTTTATGACGTTCAGCGAATACGGCAAAAAAAAGGTGTTTTGCGCCCATTGTAATAGCGAAAACGTCCGCCGCCGTATGACCAAAGTGCGCATTGCTAAATCTGAAGAAAGCCGTATGGAAAATATGGCTGAAAATTTTGCCGGCTTTGAACAATTAGAAAAAGACCCCCAAGCCCTCGGCGCAATGATGCGAAAAATGGGAAGCGAAATAGGCGAAGACCTGCCCCCCGAATTTGACGAAGTGGTTGACAGGTTAGAGGCTGGGCAAAGCCCCGATGAGATTGAATCTGCCCTGCCCGATTTAGGAAAAGATACAACCGCTAGCGAGGAATAAAAACATCCCGAAGGTTATAAAAACCTTCGGGATGTTTTTTTGAATCACGCCCCCGGCACATACTTCGATTCCCATTCGGCGATGGCGGCGCGAATGACAGATTTAATCCGCTCATCCGTCACATCGTCTACCGATTCGTATTTTTTCAAACCCACATATACTTCTACCGAGCCTTGCGGCGATTCTTGCAGGCGAATGCCGGCGTTTTCTAACGGCGTACCCGCTAATTTTTTCTGCAATACCGAATCAATTTGTTGCACAATGCTTAATAACTTAAACTCTTGTTCGGGGTCCAGTTTTTTGGGCTGGCTAGGCGCGAGAATAGACACAGGTTTAACTTCGGTTACGATGGGCGAAACAGGCGTTAATGCGGCAGGCGGAGGCGGTTGAGTTTTTATTTCAGGTTTTGGCGCAGGGGTTGGGGCGGGCTGTGCGCCTTCGATAAAGGGGCGCAAGTGCGAAATTAACTCTATCAAACGTTTTTTGCCTTCGGGCGGCAATGCCCCGCTTAAAATTTTTCCGTCCATTTCGGCGATAATGCGGTTATTTTCTTTTTTCAGGCGCAACAAACTTTCCACATCCACGCCGCCGGGCAGGTTGGCTCGTAATGTTTGCGCTTCTTCTAATTTTTTTTCGGCTTCGGCAAGTTTGCTTTCGGCTTCAGCGCGGATAATTTCGGCTTTGGTTTCCATCGCGTCAATTTTTTTACGCGCGTCAATGTTCATGTTTACATAACCCAGCAATGCGCCAACGCTAAACACAACCAAACCAATTACCCACAACAAAATAGTAGGGATGGTGGTCATTGCAAAATTAAGTTCCATGTTTGCTTCCTTTCAACCTTTGGCAAGTTGGGCAAAAATGAGAGCCGCGTTGGGCAACGACAATCTTTTTTATTGTTGCGCCGCATACCATGCAAGGCTCGCCCTCACGGTCATATACGCGAAAATAATTTTGATATTCGCCGCCGCGATATACCCAATCAATCGAAGCGCCGTTACGGCGGATGCCTTCTTTAAGCGTGGATACAATCGCTTCATACAACGCCTCAGCCTGTTTCTGTGAAATAGAATTGGTCAACGCCTGTGGGTGGATTTTGGCTTTATGCAAAGCCTCATCGGCATAGATGTTGCCAACGCCAGCCAAAAAGGTTTGGTCTAACAGCAATGGCTTGATTTGGCGTTTTCGCTTTTGCAAATTTTCATACAGCCATTGCGGCGTGAAGGTTTTTTCTAAAGGTTCGGGACCCAGTTTGCCTAAGATGGTTTCGGGTTGGTTGGTAAGCCAAACTTTGCCGAATTTGCGGGTGTCGTTGAAGGCGAGGTAGGCGCTTCCGCCGCCGGGCGATTTGAGGTCAAGAATGAGGCGGTCGTGTTTTTCAATCCGCATTTTACCTTTTCTCACGGTTAAATCGCCGCTCATTTTCAAATGTATTAGGAGATTGTAATTTTCGAGAGTGAGAATGAGGTATTTTGCCCGCCGTGAAACGCTTTTTATCTTCTGATTTTTGATTTGTTCTTTGAATGTCTTAAGAGCGGGGAAAGCCACCGTACGCGCCCAGCGCACATCGGCAGAGACGATGGTTTTGCCGGTAATCTCTTTTTCTATTCTGCGCGCAACGGTTTCAACTTCGGGGAGTTCAGGCATAAGGAAACTACGAATTACGCCTTACTCATTAAACATCTCGCCTACCGAGCGCCCTTCGTGCGCGCGTTTAATCACTTCGCCCAATAATGAAGCGACGGAGAGGATGGTGATTTTTCCTTCGAGGTGTTTTCGTTTTTCTTCCGAAAGCGGGGCGGTGTCGGTGGTGATAATTTGTTTGATGGGTAAAGCGGCGAGCCGCTCTGCGCCGTTGGCAGAAAGGATGGTATGCACAAACACGAGGTACACATCGCGCGCGCCTTTGCTTTTGACGAGGTGTACGGCTTGGGCAATAGAGCCGCCTGTATCCACTTCGTCGTCCACGATGATGACGTCGCGGTTTTCCACTTCGCCGATTAAGGTCAGCGCTTCGGCTTTGGCGTCGTTGCCTTGGCGGCGTTTTTCAATAAAGGCAATGGGCATGTTCATATCCGCCGCATAGTTGCGTCCTTTTTTGGCGAAGCCTAAATCTACCGAAACGACCACAGGGTCTTGCATACTGTCTCGAATGTTTTTATTGATGTAGTCAATCAATAAGTGTGAGGCGGTTAATACATCGCCGGGGATAGAAAAGAAGCCTTGAATTTGCCCGGCGTGCGGGTCGAGGGTCATGTATCTATCTGCGCCAGCCACTTCTATCATATCCGCCACGAGGCGGGAGGTAATCGGCACGCGCGGTTGGTCTTTTTTATCGGAGCGCCCATAACACAGGTAAGGCACAACGGCGGTGATGCGCGCGGCAGAGTCTAAGCGCAGGGTTTGAAGGGTAATTAACAGTTCCATCAAATTGCGATGCACAGGCGATGAGGTGGTTTGAATTAGGTACACGTCTTGTCCGCGCACACTGCCTTTGAGTTTGACGAATAAATTTTCGTTTGGGAATTCAATGACTTCGTGCGCGCTCACAGGCAAGCCGAGATAGTCGGCGATTTTTTGGGTGAGTTCTTTTGTGCCAGTGCCGCCGAATAGTTTAATTCCGCCGTACACTTTCAAGTCGTGATGAACATGGTGCATTTAGTATTTCTCCTAAAGTTTATAATCCGCCTTGCAAGGCGCCGCATTTTATTTTTGTTTTTTCTTAAACCAGTCTGAGCGTAAGACGCTCATGATTAAAACATCTTCATATTTGCCGTGTTTGTAAACCGCTTCGCGTAAACGTCCTTCTAGCGTAAAGCCTGCGCGTTCATAAGAACGGACGGCGCGGACGTTATCGGCATATACTCGTAAATATACCCGATTCAAATTCAAAGTTTCAAAACCGTGCCGTTGCAATAAGGTCATGGCTTCTGCGCCGTAGCCTTTGTTCCATTCGTTTTTATCGCCAATCACAATGCCCACTTCGCCGCAGCGGTTTACATCTTCTATGCTATGAAAGCCGCAATTGCCAATTAATGCCCAATTCTTTCCTTTTTTTATTTCAATGGAAAAAGGTTTTTCATGCGGGTTTCTGTGGGCGAGCGAGTTGAACCAACTTTCTTCGTCTGCCATAGAGAGGGGAAGGTATAACGCCAAACCGCGAGTCACTTGGGGGTCGTTGAGCCATTCGTGAAATTGTTTGATGTCTTCGCGCTCTACGGCGCGCAGCCGAATTCGTTCGCTATATAGTATGCTCATGAGCGCCTTCCGTTCATTAACATTTTGACGGCTTCGTACGGCGAAAGGTTTCTTTGAAAAACTTTTTCAAACGTTTCGTCGTATTTTTCTTTTGATACGTCTTGACGAAACCGATTCATCAGCGCTTCGTGAATTAACGATTCCATTTCGACTTGAAGCCTGATTCTTGCGCGGGCAGACCAGCCCTCCCCGGAGAGCAGATGCGTTTTATGGTTTGAAATCAGGGTTGCGAGTTCAGGAATTCCAACGCCTTCGGTGGAGATTGTTTTTTGAATCGGCGGAATCCATATTTTTTCGTTTGTTTGTTGTTTGGGGGCTTCCACATTCATAGATTTTCCATGATGTCGGAATGTTTTTTCGGTGGGGTGCGCCAACTCTAGCATAGACTTTAAGGCTTTTTCTGTGTGTTCTACGCCGGGTCTATCGGCTTTGTTGACGACGAGGATATCGGCAATTTCTAAAATGCCGGCTTTGATGGCTTGAATATCGTCGCCCAGCCCGGGGGCTTCGACAACGATGGTGGTGTGCGCGAGTTTGGCGACATCCACTTCGCTTTGACCTGCGCCCACCGTTTCGATGATGATGATGTCGAACCCTGCGGCGTCAAAGGCTTGGGTCATGTTGGCGGTGGATTGCGCCAACCCGCCTAATGAACCGCGCGTTGCCATAGAGCGAATAAAAACTTTTTCATCGCCCGATAAATCGCGCATACGCACGCGGTCGCCCAGCACGGCGCCGCCTGTAAATGGGCTAGATGGGTCTACGGCGAGGATGGCGATTTTTTTATCTTGCGCTTTGCGATAATGTAATGCAAGTTGATTGACTAAAGAAGATTTGCCTGTGCCGGGCGCGCCTGTGACTCCGATGAGATGGGCTTTGCCCGTATGCGGAAATAATTCGATTAACGCTTCGCGTCCTTCGGGAGAGTTGTTTTCTATTTTTGTGAGCAGACGCGCCAGGGCGAGTCTGTCGCCGTTGAGAATGGATTGAGTGATGGTCATGTAAAAGTTGTGTTTAGGTTGCCGTATCGTTTTGGCAGAGTTGTATGCATGGCTTCTGCGCGGCTTTGCCTTAAGAGCAAAACACAGAGCAACCGCTCTGTGCCGAATATTAACCTGCTACGGTTTCTTTAATATCTCGAATAATATCGTCGGTAGAGGCGCCAGGTCCGTACACGCCAGCCACGCCCATTTCTTTGAGGCGGGCTAAGTCTTCATCGGGTATGATACCGCCGATAAATACTTTGACGTGCGATTGTCCGTTTGCGCGGAGCAGTTCCATAATACGCGGGGCGAGCGCCATGTGTGCGCCCGATAATACCGAAAGCCCAACCACATCTACGTCTTCTTGTAGGGCGGCTTCGGCTATCATTTCGGGCGTTTGGCGTAAGCCTGTATAAATCACTTCCATGCCGGCGTCGCGCAAGGCGCGGGCAACCACTTTTGCGCCGCGGTCGTGACCATCTAACCCGGGTTTGGCAACGAGAACTCTGATTTTCTTTTCTGTCATCGTTCCTCCGATCAATCGTTATGGAGATTATACTCGCGTTTATGCTAAATATCACAATCGGAGATTTGATAAAAATGAAAGGATTACCTCAGCAATCCTTTCGTTAATCGTCGCCAATTTTGGGTTGTGGTTGGTTTCCATAATCTAGCACTTGCCGCATTTGAGTTGCGCCTTCGGGCGGACCGACAATCTTTTTATCTTCCATCATGTCCACAATGCGCGAGGCGCGGGTGTAGCCAATTCGTAACCTTCTTTGCAACATGGAGACAGAGGCGCGCCCTTCTTTGCGGATAATTGCTACGGCTTCGTCGAAGAGCGGGTCGCCTTCCACTTTTTCTGCGGTTTCCCATAAGGGGGCTTGTTTCAGCGGCGCATTTTCAGGGATTGATTCTGCGGGGGCGGCGCCCGCTACGGCATAGGGGCTTGCGCCGCCTGCTTGCGCTTTCCAAAAATCTACTAATTTATGAATTTCATGGTCTGACACGAACACGCCCTGCAAACGAACGGGGGCGGGGGCATCGGGCGCTTGGTAGAGCATGTCGCCGCGCCCGAGCAATCTTTCTGCGCCGGGCTGGTCTAAGATGACGCGGCTATCGGTGTTGGAGGCGACGGAAAAGGCGATGCGGGCGGGGAAGTTGGCTTTGATTAAACCCGTCACCACATCTACTGAGGGGCGTTGTGTGGCGAGAATCATGTGAATGCCTGTGGCGCGAGCAAGTTGCGCCAAGCGGGTAATTGTTTTTTCCGTTTCATCGGGGGCAATCATCATTAGGTCGGCTAATTCGTCAATGACGATGACAAGGTAGGGTAATTTCTTTTGCCCTTGTAATTTCATTTTGGCGTTGTAATCTACAATGTTTCGCGAGCCAACTTGGGCAAACATGTGATAACGCTTGTCCATTTCGCGCGTCATCCATTGTAATGCGCCGATGACTCTATCCATTTCTACCACGACGGGACCGAGTAAATGCGGCACGCCGTTGTAGCCAGTGAGTTCAACGCGTTTGGGGTCAACTAACACTAGGCGTAAATCGTCTGGGGTGTTGTAGAGCAACATGCACGTTAAAATGGCGTTGACACAAACCGATTTTCCTGAACCTGTGGCGCCTGCAATTAATAAGTGCGGCATGTTTTCAATGCTGGCAATGTTTGGCATGCCTGCCACATCGCGCCCTAAGGCAAAAGCCAGCGGGCGTTTGTAATTTTTATACACTTCGCTTTCTAAAATATCGCGCAAGGCGACCATTGCCATTTCGTCGTTTGGCACTTCGATGCCAACGTAACTATGTCCTGGCACGGGCGCTTGAATTCTGATTCTTGGCGCGGCGAGGGCGAGGGCTAAATCATCAGATAGCGATGCGATTTTGCTGACGCGGACTCTGGTGCGTACGCCGCCTCTGCTTTCGATGAATAACGGTTCAACTCCAAATTGGGTGATGGTCGGTCCGCGGCTAATGGCCACTACTTGCGCGGGCGCGCCAAATGAGGCAAGCGTTTCTTCGATTAATCGGGCGCGTTGTTGGATGTATTCGTCATTTGTGGAGGGGGTATTGCCGGCGTCTAAGATGTCGGTCATCTCTGGCAGTTTCCATTCGATGACGGCTGCGCCGCTGCGGGTTTGAATCGGTTGAGCAGGCGCGGCGTTGGCGGGTTGAGGGTGCGGAAGTTGAGAAGAATCTATGGGGGTGAATCCATTAGAGGAAACAGAATCGGGCGTCCCCGTCGTAGATGGAGGCGCAAGGCGTTGTCGTATCTTGGCTATCCATGGCGGTATCCAAAAGAAAAGTTCGGCGACAGGTTTATCTAATGTGATGGCGACGCCGATAATTAGCCAAGCGAATAAGGCGATGATTGCGCCGCCCGAGCCAAGCCCCGCCCAAAGGATGCGTTGAAATAAGCCGCCCAATGCGCCGCCGCCCGCGCCGGTTAATGCGACGGCTTCGGCTGTTTCGGCAGTGGCGGTGAATGAATGTAATAGGGTAAGCAGCCAAAGAAAAAGAATCACGCTGCCGATTGCGCGTTCTATGGTGAGCGGCGGGATGCGCTCAATTTTGCGAATGACAAGCCACAACCCAAAGCCCATAAGACCAAACGGTAAAATGTAAACGCCCCAGCCAAATAGTTGCGCCACAAAAAATATAATGCCGCCTACAATGGCTGAACGGTTGGCTGAAATTAAGCCTAATAAAATGATTGCGCCGACCGCCATAAGAATGTAGCCGATAACGTCTAACTTTCTTTCAGGCGAAAGTCTTTCCCACCAAGTGGGTTCATGTTGAATGGGTTCGGGCGTCTGCGGTTTGGAGGCAGGTTTATTTTGCGGCAAGCCCCCTCTTTTTATGGCAGGGGTTTTACCGGAATTTTTTTTACTTTTTTGGGGAGGTTTTTTTTGGAAAAAGAAATTCATTGAAACGCGATTTGAAAAAAAAACGTGACGGCGAAAGGCTAAAAAAGATTATAGCACAAATGGTCTGTTTTTCTTAAGGTACAATTGCAACGCTTTTAACCAGAGAGAAACAAAGATAAACAAAGATTCTCTATTAATCCTTTGCGACGCTTTGTGCCTCTTCGTGGTTAAGAAGGAATCGCTTTGTTTGAACTTCTTTTTCTCGGCACATCGGCATCGGCGCCTTCGGCACATCGCGGGCTGTCCGGTCATATCGTTTCTCATAATGAATTTCGATTCTTAGTGGATTGCGGCGAAGGCACGCAGCGCCAAATTTTGCAATCGGGTAAAGGGTTTAAGCGGTTAACGCGCGTGTTACTCACGCATGGTCACCTCGACCATATTCTTGGGTTGGCGGGTTTGCTTTCTACTTTTTTACGTTGGGAAGCGATTGAGGAATTTGAAATTTACGGCTCCAAAGGCACGCTCGAAAGGGTGCGCACGCTTTTATATGACGTGGTTTTAAGAGGGAAAACCCCGCCCATGCCTTTACGCCTAGTGGAAATTCAACCCGGCGTGATATTTGAGGCGGAAGATTTTACCGTCGCCGCTTTTCCTGTGTTTCATCGCGGAGCAGATAGTTTGGGATATGTGTTTGAAGAAAAAGCGCGCCGCCCATTTTTGGCAGATAAAGCGAATGAACTGGGCGTGCCGTTTGGACCAGAACGCCGTGATTTAGTGAACGGAAAAGAGATTACCTTGCCTGACGGAAAACGCATCACGCCTGACCTTGTGCTTGGAGACTTGGAACCCGGCAGTAAACTCGTCCTCGTCGGCGATGCGGGTAAAATTGATAACTTAATAGACGTTTGCAAAGACGCCGATGCAGTGGTTATTGAGTCCACTTACTTAGATGAAGAAGCGGACATGGCAAAGCAATTTTCGCATCTCACTGCAAAAATGGCGGCGGAACTCGCCGTAAAGGCGGGGGTTAAAAAACTAATTCTGACGCATATCTCGCGCCGTTATCGCGGGAAAGACGTGTTAGCCGAAGCGCAAACAGTTTTTGAGAATACGGTGGTTGCAAGAGATTTTGATACATTTGTAATTAAGAGACAGTAGACGATAGACTGTGAACGGTAGAAAGTGAATTACGGTCTATCGTCATCGGTCTACGCTTATGAATTTAGGTGAAATAAAATGGCAGAAAAATTTACAGTTGGAGTCTTAACCTCAGGCGGAGACGCCCCAGGCATGAACGCCGCCATCCGCGCGGTAGTGCGCACCGCCTTAGCTAATAATATGAATGTAATTGGGGTAACGCATGGGTTTGAGGGATTAATCAACGGCGAATTTCATGAGATGGGCGCGCGCGACGTGGGCGGAATTTTACAACGCGGCGGCACAATTTTGTTAACCAGCCGAAGCAAACGGTTTATGGAGCCTGCCGGTCAACGCGACGCCATCCGCAAGATGAATGAAGCGGGCATGGATGCGTTAATTGTGATTGGCGGAGAGGGGTCTATGAACGGCGCGTACGCTTTATCAAAAAAAGGCGTAAAGGTGATTGGCATTCCCGCCAGCATAGACAACGATATTTATGGCACGCACATTGCCATTGGCGCAGATACCGCCATGAACACAATTATGGACGCGGTAGATAAACTGCGCGATACGGCTTCTTCTCATTCGCGCGCTTTTCTCATTGAAACGATGGGGCGCAACAGCGGATATTTGGCAGTTATGGCGGGTATTGCTTGCGGCGCAGAAGTGGTGTTGATTCCAGAAGCGCCGATTACAACCGATGAAATTGCCGCGGCAGTGGAAGACGCCTATAAACGCGGTAAGACCCATGCCATTATCGTCAACGCCGAAGGGTCCGGAATCCGCACGACCGATTTAGCCGCAAAAATTGATGAAATGGACGTGGGCTTTACAACTCGCATGACGATTCTCGGTCACATTCAACGCGGCGGTTCGCCCACTGCTTACGACCGTTTGCTGGCTTCTCGTTTTGGCGTGAAAGCGGTCGAAGCGTTGGTAGAAGGCACGCACGGCGTGATGACGGGCTTGCGCGGCAAAGGCGTAGATTTTATTCAACTGGAAGACGTGATTAATAACAAACATCGGATTAACTTAGAGTATTATCACATGGCAAAAGTGTTGGCGCGATAAGCATGGGTTAGAGAAGAGAAAAACCAAGCGTTATTCGCCAATTGTCACTTGAATCACGGCGCTTTCTACAATTTGATTTTCGCGCGTCACAATCAACTGCACAGCATACAAACCGCTTAGCCCTGTCGTATCCCATTCAGCCAAAAGATTGCCTTCCACTGGCGTTGTATATTCGCCGCCGAGTTGAATCCACTCTTGCGGGTTTAAGCCTTTGCCCACCTGCACACGATACGAAACAAAATTTTCTCCCGAAGCAGTGCCAATAATTTGCACAACGCCGCTGACATCCGCAAACAAAGCGGGGAAGGTAATATTCACATTCGGATTCACCGGCGGCGCTTGAATCGCGTCATACGTCGTAGGCGGAATATCAAACCCCGCGCTTTGCGCCCATGCTCTCGCCTCATCAGGGTACACCAAATAAATTTTATTATCAATTAATTCAGGCGGGGTGAACACCGTGGCTAATAAACCCGTTTCACGGTTAATAGCAAACTCACGATATAAATTATCGGCTTGTGTCGGCTCGCTGCCGTTCAAAAAAACTTCGCTGACCAAGTTCGGGCATTCGCGCGTTGGCAACAAACCCGAAGGGTCGCACACGGTAATAGTCGAAACGCCCAACGGCGCCGACCAGCCATCGGCAGGTTTATTTTGCGAAACGGTTCGCATCAAGGCATTCCACAACACGGCTGGAAAACGCGGCGCGATTAAATCATTTTCATTTCTTACTCCAGTCCATGTTGCCACAACATAATAAGGCGTGTAGCCCACCACCCAAGCGTCTTTGCCGTTAAACGTTTGCCCAACTTTGATTCCTGCAGGTCTGTTCACGTCAAACACGCTAGCGCGTTCCGTTTCATCGCTCAACACATGCGTCATCACATACGCCATGGCGGGCGTAATCACGGTTTGCGCTTGCGGAATAGACCAATCGAACATGGGAGATTGATTTACGCTTTCAATGCGCAAAACAGTCACCGGCGCAATTTCAGCGTTTATCGTTTGACCAAAATGCACGCCTTGAGCGGCAAACACGCCATAGGCGCTGGCAAGTTGCAATAAAGAAACGTCGTCGTTCAAATCAACGCCAAACGAACGAGCAATATCAATGACGTTTTCAAGCCCCATCTGGTTTTTTAACAGCGCCACAGGAACTTGATAATCGTTCAAGAGCGCGGTTCTTAATCTCATCGGTCCATGAAATTCATTATCAAAGTTTTGGGCGTTGAGCGCTGGATATGGAATATCCCACGTCAGCGAGGCAGGACTCAAGCCTCGCGTGAATCCTGTTAGGTACACAAACGCATCAAGACTCGACCCAGCCTGATGAGCGCTCGTCAACGGGGTTTCTACGCCTTGATTGGTTTCGCCAACCAACGCCAACACCTGCCCTGTGTTTGGGTCTAGGACGATAGCGCTGGCGGATGAATCTGCAAATGTGGCGGCAGGCGGAAGAGAAGGTAATAACCTTGCCGAGTCGCAATTTATGTTTTCTTCTTCTAACCCCGCTAAACGCGTTGCATAGACTTCGGTGGCGCATGCGGCTTGCTTTTGTAATTCATAGTCTAAGGTTGTGATGATGGTGATGCCGCCGCGTTCAAGCCGTTCGCGCGGAATTTGCGAGTCGAGTTGGGTTAAGACCATGTTGACGAAAGCAGGAGCGAACGTCCCCGTAGGTTGAGGCGCGGGTTGAATGAGGGGCGTTTCGGCTAATGCAATGGCGGTCGCTTCGTTGCTGGCAAGCCCTAATTCGTTCATTATATATAAAACTTCGCGCCCGCGTTGTAAAGCCACGTTTTGCGCGTTATGTGGGTTCAGCGCAGGCGTTTCGGCGACAGCGGCTAGAATTGCCGATTCGGCTAGGGTGAGTTGTTCCACAGGTTTGCCAAAATATAGCTGAGACGCGGCTTCGACTCCGTAGGCGTGATTGCCAAAGTTTGCAAAGTTGAGATACCACTCGATGATTTGTGTGCGCCCAAATTGAGCGGTGATTTGCGCCGCTAAAATTCTTTCACGAATGGCGCGTTGGGTGGTTGGCGATTCGTTGTATAACAAAAAATCGTAAACAAGTTTTTGCGCAATGGTTGGGTGTAAATCTGGATTATCGAAGCCTTCAAGTGAATAACCTGAATGGCGATTAAATTGCGGGTCTAATGCGGCGATAACGGCGTTGATTAAAGTTTGCGGAATGTGCTGCGGGTTTTGTTCACTGACGGGAATATATCGGCGCGGAGAATCGTTTGGCGAAAAAGTTGTCAGTAATTGTAAGCCTGTGCGGTCGTAAATTTTTGTGGGTTGCAGTAACAATCCATCGGGCGGGTTAAATAATCGCGGCAAGATTTCGGTAGAGGGTAAATCTTGTGTAATATCGGCGTAGGCAAACGCGCCGAGAATGATGACCAAACCAAGCAAAAGCGATAGGATAATTCCAACGCTGAGAATAAACCCACGCTGGCGGCTTTCGTTTTTGTTTTGTTGGTTTAATCTGCGTTCACGTCGGGCGCGCAAGATGGGGAGGGTGGAGGGCATGGGTTAAGTATACAGGGAGCGGTTAGTTTTGTGCATGAACTACTAGGGCGCCGCCTTTGAGGCTTAGTGGTTTTGTTATTGTTCAAAGCCTCTTTTACACGAGCATTGTCATTTTTAGGGGCAGTGGGTATAATGTCAGTCCTTCGGGCGGGTAGCTCAGTTGGTTAGAGCATCGCGTTGACATCGCGAAGGTCGTAGGTTCGAGTCCTATCTCGCCCACAAGGACAGTAAATAGTAATTATTAAAACGCATTGACCAAGACGAGTATGTAAAATATATCTGACAGAGAGAAGAAGCCGTCGGTTGAGAGTTTCTTCCAGAAAGTTTTACAGAAAACCCCTTGCGAGCGGAATGCAGAAAGCTTTCAGCAGTTAGCTGTCAGCAAGTAAGTTGAACGGGTGACTTCGTTATCAGTCTATGAGATATATTAGTTTGGTAAATTAGTAAACTAATATAAATCGGGTGGAACCGCGTGAGTATAGACTCTCGTCCCGTTGTGGATGAGAGTTTTTTGTTTTATTTTCCCACCGTCGCTAAAGCGACGCCTCTCTCAAATATAACTATACTTCTATGGTATTTGAGAGATTCAGAAGAAAGGATGTAAGTATGTTAAATCAACAAGAAAAGTATGAAGATTCGTATTTGTATAAGATACGGCATTCCGCCGCGCATGTGATGGCGCAAGCGGTGATGGAAATGTTCCCCGAGGCAAAGATTACCATTGGTCCGCCTGTGGAAAATGGGTTTTACTACGATTTCGATTTGCCGCGCAGCCTAACGCCCGAAGATTTAGAAGCGATTGAAAAGCGAATGCGGCAGATTGTGCAAGGCAAGCATGAGTTTAAGAAAAGGGTTGTAACGGCGGAAGAAGCGAAAAAAATCTTTGCCGACCAGCCGTATAAGTTGGAATTAATTGAAGGGCTTGAAAAAGGCGGAACGGATGAGTATGGGAATCCGCTTAAAGAAAAGCCCGAAATTTCGGTTTATGAACATGATACGTTTGTAGATTTGTGTCGCGGTCCGCATGTGGAAAATACAAAAGAAATTAAGCCCGATGCGTTTAAGTTAATGTCGGTAGCGGGCGCGTATTGGCGCGGCGATGAAAATAACAAACAATTACAACGCGTGTATGGCACGGCGTGGGAAAATAAAAAACAGTTGGAAGAATATTTACGTCAGCTAGAAGAGGCGAAAAAGCGCGACCACCGCAAACTGGGTAAAGATTTAGAAATCTTTTTCTTTGACGATGAAGTCGGTCCTGGCTTACCGTTATGGCTGCCCAACGGCGGGGTGATGATTGAAGAGTTGGAAAAACTTGCCAAAGAGATGGAAGAGGCAGCAGGGTATGTGCGCGTGCGCACGCCAAACTTAACGAAAGAAGATTTATTCTTACGGTCTGGTCATTTGCCGTATTACGCCGAGAGCATGTACCCGCCAATGGAATTAGAAGGCGTGAAGTATTACGTTAAACCGATGAATTGCCCCATGCACCATAAAATTTTCGGTTCAAAGGGGCGCTCGTATCGCGAATTGCCTTTGCGCCTCGCCGAATATGGGACGGTGTATCGTTACGAAAAATCGGGCGAGTTATTTGGTTTGATGCGCGTGCGCTCGTTGCAAATGAACGACGCTCATTTATACGTTACGGAAGAGCAATTTGAAGAAGAATTTATGGGCGTGATTGATTTGTATTACAAATATTTTAAGTTATTCGACATTGAAAAATATGTTATGCGATTAAGTTTGCATAGCAAAGCGGGCTTAGGGAAAAAATATGTAGATAACCCGCGCTTATGGCAAAAAACGGAAGACATGGTGCGCCGCGCGATGACGAACGGCAACGTGCCGTTTGTGGAGGCGGAAGATGAAGCCGCGTTCTATGGTCCGAAAATTGACGTGCAAATTTGGAGCGTGATTGGGCGCGAGTTTTCGCTTGCCACCAATCAGGTGGATTTTGCTCAACCCGCCCGCTTCAATTTGAAATTTACAAATAAAGACGGTCAGGATGAAGTTCCGCTGTGCATTCACCGCGCGCCGCTTTCTACGCATGAACGGTTAATCGGCTTTTTGTTAGAACATTATGGCGGCAACTTCCCCGTATGGCTTTCGCCTGAGCAAGCGCGCGTTATTTCTATTACAGACGCGCAAAATGAATATGCGGAAAAAATCGCTCGAATCCTTCGCGAGCATAAAATTCGCGCTCATGCCGACGTATCGTCTCAACGGATGAATGCGAAGATTCGTCAGGCGCAGTTGATGAAAACGCCATACATGATTGTGGTCGGCGATAATGAAATGAAGACTGAGCAAATTTCTTTACGCGTGCGCGATGGTAGCCAGCTTAATAATATTTCGTTGGGCGAGTTTATTGCTAGAGCAAAAGATAGAATCGAAAGAAGGGCGAAAGAGTTATAGAGAATGAAGGAAAAAGGCTCTCTCAGGTTTTATTTCTGAGAGAGCCTTTGTTTTTACGGTTGCAGGGTAAATTCCCAAGGTCCTTGATGAATGTAGCCTAAGGTTTGAATCAATTTTTGAAACGCTTCTTCTTCCGTCATCCCTGCCGGCAGTTGATTGTAAACAGGTCCCGACATGCCGCCGCCTTCAGGAAACGCCGTGATTTGCCAATCTATATCAATGCCTTGCGATAAGAGCGTTTTACGAGCGGCTTGTAGTTCATCTTCAGGGATCGCTTCGGGGATAGATTGGTCAAGCGTTGGAATCGTTAATTGAATATTCGCGGGGTTTTCGCTTCCAAGCGCAAAGCCTAGTTTTACGCATCTGCCTGTTTCAATCGGCGGCGACCAATTTGGTTCTGAGCTTTTTCCCATATCGCCAAGTTCTGAATCATATAACAAACTATATGTTTGCAAACTACCTTGTTGCCCATTGATTGTGAGCCGCGCGCCTCCGCCTATCATCCAATCGGCGGAGCTGGGTTTGTTGTAACATATATATAACCGAGTAAATGCCGGCGAGAGTATCGCTTTTTCTAGCAACATGTTTACGCCGTTGGCGCTGGCGACTTGATTTGGGCTTAATATCGTCACAGGCTTTACTGGAATTTGAATTTCAAATTCAAAATGCGATGAATTTGCGCTTTCAAATTCTGACGACATAGGAGATATATCTATAGATAATTTCCCCGTAAACGCTTCGGCTGAATGCGGCGTCTCCAATGCCATATCCACATAAAACAAAGACAAATCGTTCTCCATCGGGCTTAGTGAATAACTGGCGTTTACAAATTGATTGCGAGCATCGGCGAGAGAAACGTTATCCCAAATATAGGCGTTATTTTCTCCCGTCACTTTAATGACAAACACAAAGCGCAAACCGTCGGCGTAATATGATTCGAGTTTGGCGGTCATGCCGTTTACAGTTTGAGGCGGCGCATCCAGTTCTATTAATGGCGGAATATAATTTGGATAAGAATTTTGAACTTGCGGCGCGGATTTTCCGAACGAATATCCGCCAATAGCCGCAATAATTAAAAGCAGAAGAACTAAAATTTGTATGACGAAATTTTTATATTTCATGCTTATCTCCGTTACCTGCATATTACAACGCCAAAATTAAATTTAGCCCACGCCTAATTAACGATTTCCCTACAAATGAATAAGAACTATTTAATCTCTGTAATGATTGTATTCTTTGCCCCCGCTTTGATTAAAGACTCCGCCACTTGCTTCGCCTCTGCCTGCTTTGCCAGCGCAATCATATTTCCGCCTCTGCCGCCGCCGCTGAGTTTGGCGCCGAGCGCGCCAGCCTCGCGCGCGGCGAAAACCAGCGTATCTAATTCAGGCGAAGAAACGGTCAGTTGTTGTAACAAAGCATGATTTTCATTCATTAATTCGCCGAGCAGTTCAGGCTTACCGCTTTGAATGGAACGGCGCGCGATGAGAGAAATTTGACCAATTTCATCGAAGATGTTTTCATACTTGTTGTTATCTCTTAACCATAATTTTCTAACGTCGCTTACCGATTCTTTGGTGGGCGCGGGGACGCCCGTATCGCCAATGACGATGGTAAAAGGTTTTCCGACTGCAAACGTTTCAATCGGTTGACCTTTTATGAAATAGACGGGTTGATTGAAAGTGATGACGGTGTTATCAATGCCTGAGGGCGTGCCGTGATGAATCTTTTCAGCTTCATAAACCATTTCATTAATTTGATTATTTGTAAGCGAAAGCGAGAAGAAAGCGGCAAGGGCGCGAATTAAGGCGACGGAAACAGCCGCGCCAGAACCAAGCCCCGAGGCGATGGGAATGGTTGAGGAAATATTGATTGCGATTCCGCCCTTCTCGCCAGCGCGAGAAGAGAGTTGAAAGGTAGAAAAAAGTTGACGAATGACTGAACCAATTGCATGGTTAGGCGGAAGCGTGGAAAGTTCGGCGTGCAGGTTAATGATGGGGGCGTGAATCCAAACGCCAGCGGAATCGGAATCTAACACTTCCGCTTCCGCTTGCACTTGATTGACAGGCACAGCAAGCGCCGGGCGGTGATATACAACGGCATGTTCGCCAAATAAAATAATTTTGCCGGGGGCGGATGATTTCACGAGAGGTAAAAAACGGCGAGTACCGCTAAAGCCCAAAGAAACATGGAGATTTGAAAAGGACGGTCGGATAATAAAATTTCTTCGGGGGCGCCGCCTGCATGTTCGACATGCACGAGATAGAGGTAACGAAAAATGGCATATACCACAAAGGGAATGGTGAGCATCATGCTGTGATTATCGGGAAGGTTGGGCGCTGAAAAGGTGTAAAGCGAATAGGCAACCAATGTGGTGCCTGAAACTATCATAATGTATTGGTCAAGGAGCGGAAGGGTGTAGCCGTCTAACACTTTTCTATGCGAGCCGGCGCCATGCGCCAGCAAGGCAAGTTCGGCGCGGCGTTTGCCAAAGCCGAGAAATAAGGAAAGCAAGGTCATCAATACATATAACCATGGCGAGAAGCGCTCCACCTCAATGAGGGTCACCCCTGCGTGAACGCGCAAGACAAAGCCTGCGGCAATAATGAGAACGTCTAAAATGGGGATATGCTTAAGCCACAAAGAATAGGCGATATTCAAAACAAAATAACCAATGACCACCCCCATAAATTTGAGATTGAGAAAGTAAGAGCCGATAACCGCCGCCGCGACAAAAAACGCTATAAAACTCCATGCCGCGCTGAGAGGAAGTTTGCCAGAAGGAATGGGGCGCTTTTTCTTTTCGGGGTGTTTGCGGTCGGCTTCTACGTCCACAATGTCGTTTAAGATGTAAACGCAAGAGGAAATTAAACAGAAAAAAATAAACCCCGCTAACGTGCGCGAAAACGACTCGACGATAAATAATTGTTTGTCAAAGACGAGGGCGGCAAAGACGAAGATGTTTTTCGTCCATTGGCGCGGACGCATGGTTTTGATTAAGGCGGAAAGCATGAGGATATTTTACCTGATACAATATTTTCATGTCGAAAGTTCGTTTAGATGTTTTGTTGGTGGAAAAAGGGTTAGCCGATTCGCGCGCGAAAGCCCAAGCGTTGATTATGGCGGGGCAAGTGCGCATTGCAGGGCAGGTGGCGTTAAAGCCTGCTACCGCCGTTCAGCCTGACGCTTTGATAACGGTTGCCTCGGGACCGCGGTATGTTTCGCGCGGGGGCGAAAAGTTAGAAGGCGCGTTATCTGCCTTTGAAATTGATGTGAAAGATTTTGTTTGTGCGGATGTCGGCTCTTCTACCGGCGGGTTTACCGATTGTTTACTGCAACATGGCGCGAAAAAAGTGTATGCCATTGACGTGGGCAAGGGCATTTTGCATTGGAAGTTGAGAAACGACGCGCGCGTTGTTGTGATGGAAGAGACCAATGCGCGTTTTGTAGAAGCGCTGCCTGAGCCGATTGATTTCGCCGTTATAGACGCTTCGTTCATTTCGTTGAAAGTTTTACTGCCAGTCGCTCGAAGGTGGTTTGAAGCGTTTCCTCTTTCTTCTTTTCCTGAAGGGAGGAGGAAAGAAGAAAGAAATATTCTCGCCCTCATTAAACCCCAATTTGAGGCGGGGAGAAAAGACGTTTCTAAAGGCGACGGTGTGATTCGCAACCCCGAAATTCATAAACAAGTTTTGAAAGATGTGTTATCTTTCGCTCAGAGCGAAGGCTTTGGTTTGCAAGGCTTAATAAAATCGCCGTTGCTCGGACCGAAAGGCAATGTGGAATTTTTGTTATGGATGGCTTTAACGCCTAATGACGTTTTGGTTGAAGATTTGGTAAGTCATGTAATGAAACAGGAGAGCGCTGTGGACGAAGAAAGGTCGTCTGCGCGATGAAAGCAATATGAATTGTCCAAAATGCCGCACAGAGCTGGTTCAAAAATCATATAAGGCGATGTTTGATGTGGAAGTTTGCCCGCAATGTTGGGGCATGTGGTTAGATTCGCAAGAATTGGATAAATTGGAAGACACCGCCTTTGCAGACGATGAGCGCAAGGGTTCATTAATTCATTTTCAATCGAAAACGAATTTTCCCTGCCCGCATTGCGGAAAAGGGTTAGAAGAATTTGAATATCGTTTATATAATCTTAAACTAGAGGCTTGCACGGAACATAACCACGGCTTTTGGTTAGACGCCGGCGAAGACGAGCGCGTGATACAAGCCATGAAACATCGCGCCAGCGAAATTAGGAGAAAAATCAACGCGGAGAGCGAGTGGAAAAAAATTTTAAGAAATATGCACTTGTTTTTGGATAAAAAGTAAAAAATTTTTTATACGCTTCTTACTAAAGGCGTTGGGGCGGGTATTCTTTATATATCCATTTTACGCAAAAAGTATTTTGTTATTTCTTCGGCAATGGCGGGGAGTAACGCGAAACCAATCACCAAGCCCCATTCGGCGAAAGTCAAAGCGTGCGTGTTGAATATCGGTTGCAAAAACGGCACAGAACAAACCAGCGCTAACAGAATCAGCGAAAAGCCAAAAGCGTATTGCATGGCGCGGTTGGAGAAAACGCCCACCCGTAGGAGTGAGGCGCGTTCTGAACGAACCGTATAAGCGCGGAACAGTTCCGCCAGCGATAACGTCGCAAACGCCATCGTCTCCGCAGTTTGAACGTCCACGCCGCGCCAATCATGATTCAAAACGTAAGATAAAACGCTCGCGCCTGCCGGAATGCTTGCGCCCGCTTCTACATGCCAACTCAAGCCGATGATAAAAGCGGTTAACACTGCGCCTGTTTGGGTTATGGTTTGAACAACCATGCCAAGTCTCATCGGGCGATTAACGATGGGTTCGTTTTTTGCGCGCGGCTTACGATTCATAATATCGGGGTCGCCTTTTTCCATTGCCAGCGCCAGCGCGGGGGCGCCGTCGGTGACGAGGTTGAGCCATAAAATTTGAATAGCGGTCAGCGGCGCGGGCAAACCAGCGAGAATGGCTAAAAAGATAATCATAATTTCGGCGATGTTTGATGAAAGCAAAAAGAAAACGAATTTACGAATGTTGCTGTAAATAATTCTGCCTTGCTCCACTGCGGCGACAATGCTGGCATAGTTATCGTCGGTGAGAACCATATCGGCAGTTTGTTTGGCGACGTCTGTGCCAGTGATGCCCATAGCAATCCCAATATCGGCGCGTTTAATGGCAGGCGCATCGTTCACGCCGTCGCCCGTCATGGCAACCACTTCGTCATTGGCTTGTAAGGCGTCCACAATGCGCATTTTGTGTTCAGGCGAGACTCTGGCAAACACATCGGTATCTTCGATGATATTTCTCAATTGAATATCGTCCATTTCATTCAATTGAGCGCCTGTTAAAACTTTTTTTCCGGCGCGCAATAAGCCAATCGATTCGGCAATCGCTTTGGCGGTGTTTGGGTAATCTCCCGTTATCATCACGGTGCGAATGCCTGCGCGCCGCGCCTTTTCTAAGGCGGGTTTCACTTCTTCACGCGGGGGGTCTATCATGCCGACCAAGCCGACAAAAATTAAATCTTTTTCCACTTCTTCCGCTTTGACGGCTGCGGGGGGATTAGGCACGTCTTCTACGACTTGATAAGCAAAACCGAGAACGCGCAAGGCGTCATGCGCCATATCGTCGTTCGCTTGCAAAATTTTCTTTTTCGCTTCTGGGCTTAATTCAACAGGTTCGCCGTTTTGATTCAGATATCTCGTGCATAGATTTAGCACAATATCGGGCGCGCCTTTAACAGCCACCAAATCAAAACCTTGATATTGCTCGCCGTGGGCATGAAATGGAGAGAAGTCGTTGGCGTTTGCGTCGCTGATGTGATGAATGGTGACCATGCGCTTGCGTTCCGAGTCGAATGGGATTTCATTTTCGCGCGGGTAGGCTTCTTTAATGTCTAAATGCACCACCCCCGCTTTGGCGGCGGCGACGAGCAACGCGCCTTCGGTGGGGTCTCCTACAATACGATAGGTTTTGGACGATTCATGTTCGCCGGTGGTTTCAATCAGCGAGTCGTTATTTAATAATCCAAGCCACAATGTAGAAAGAATGGCGGGGTAATTTTCTACATTGATGTTTTTACCGTCCATTTGAAATTCGCCCACAGGCGCGTACCCTGTTCCAGTGACGTGAACAAATTGCCCGTCAGCCCAGAGGCGGGTGACGGTCATCTCATTTTGTGTGAGCGTTCCCGTTTTATCCGAACATATCACTGTGGCAGAGCCAAGCGTTTCTACCGAAGAGAGTTTGCGAATGAGCGCGTGGCGTTGAATCATTTCGCGCATGCCTAAGGCGAGCGAAATCGTCACAACGGCGGGCAGTCCTTCTGGCACAGCGGCAATGGCTAAACTAATCGCCACGATAAAAATTTCCGTAATTTCTTCGGCAAAGGTTTCAATATATTGAAACGGATGAGTAAACAATTGATTAATCGCTGTGGTGTTGGTTAAAGCCGCCGCAAACACCACAGCTACTAAAACCAAAGCGACTGCGCTTAATGATTTGCCAAGTTGATTTAATCGTTTTTGTAAGGGCGTTTCTTCGGTTTCAACATTTTGTAGCATAGCGGCGATAAGACCAAGTTGCGTCAACATGCCGGTATCGGTCACCACGCCGCGACCGCGCCCATAGGTGACGAGCGTGCCCATAAACGCCGTGTTTTTTCTATCGCCCAGCGGCACTTGTTTTTCTAATACGGTGGCGGCGTTCTTTTGCACAGGCAACGATTCGCCCGTGAGCGAGGATTCATCCACTTGTAAATTAACCGCTTCCAGCAAGCGTAAATCGGCTGGGATAAAATTCCCCGCTTCTAAAAACACAATATCGCCTGGAACTAAGTTATAAGCAGGCACAGATTTTCGCGCGCCGTCTCGAAGCGCTTGCGCATCTGGCGCGGCAAGTTTTTTTAGCGCGGCAAGGGCTTGTTCCGCGCGTTGTTCTTGAACAATGCCAAGCGCCGCATTCAAAACCACAATGAGCATAATGGCAATGGATTCGACATAATCGCCTAGAAATGCAGAAATGACAGAAGCGATGATTAAGAGGATGACGACAAAACTGCTTAAGTGCCGACCCAGCAAAGCCAGAAAACCAGGGCGCGGGGCTTCGCGCAATTGATTTAGCCCATAATGTTTTAATCTTTTTTCGGCTTCTGCAGTCGTTAATCCTTCATCATGCACTTGCAAATGTTGAAGAACTTGCTCGCTAGTAAGCGCGTGCCATTCTTGTGAGTTGTTTAATTCATGCGGCATACTTGCCAGTGTATTCTATGCGGAGACGACTTGTCAAGCAACGGCGCGAATGCGTTACAATTCAGCGTTTTCTAAAATGTGAGCAAAAAATAAAAAAACGGAAATCAAATCCATGCGTATTCAACTCCTCATTTTCATGTTTTTAAGAACCATTCTCAATTCGGCTCATCGAATGGTGTATCCATTTTTATCAGCCTTTGCAAATGGCGTGGGCGTAAACTTACAAACCTTTTCCTTGTTAATGACGGCGCGTTCGCTGGTGGGCGCGTTGAGCCCATTCTTTGCGCCCATCGCCGATAGGCGCGGCAGAAAATTCGGCTTGCTGATGGGAATTTCATTTTTTATATTGGGCATGGGCATCGTCGCCGTTTTCCCATCGTTTTGGACTTTGGCTCTCGCGCTTATGTTTGCAATGATTGGAAAATTTATCTTTGACCCGTCTATGCAAGCGTATTTTGGCGACCGGATACCCTATCACAAACGCGGCACGGCATTAGCCGTCACAGAAGTCGCATGGTCATTTGCTTTTATTTTTGGCGTGCCGCTGGTCGGGTTCTTAATAGACCGTTATGGTTGGTCGGCGCCGTTCCCCGTATTTACCGCGCTGGGGCTGTTGGCGTTTTTTATTGTATGGCGCATCGTCCCCAAAGAAGACGCTCATCACGAACCTGTTGTTAATTCGCGGGAGGGGTTTCGCGCGGTATTTTCATCGAAAGCCGCAATGTGGGGAATTTCAATTGCCTTGTTTGCCAGCGCCGCCAATGAATTGGTTAATGTAATTTTTGGGGTATGGCTTGAAGATTCGTTTGGATTAAAAATTTTTGCGCTCGCCATCGCCTCGGCGGTGATTGGGATTTCAGAATTAAGCGGCGAAGGACTCGTTGCCCTCACCACCGACCGATTAGGCAAACCGCTCGCGCTGACTCTAGGCTTGGTTGCCAATGCGGGCGCTTTGATTCTCCTCCCCATTCTTGGGCAAACGCAAACAGGCGCATTGGTTGGGTTGTTTTGGTTTTACATTACGTTTGAATATATTATGGTGAGTCATATTCCATTGATGACGGAACTTGTGCCGTCTGCCCGCGCCACGATGTTATCGTTAAACGTCACAGGTCACGCTATTGGGCGGGCAATTGGGGCGTTTTTCGCGGCGTATATTTATCAGCAGTTTGGGTTTTTAGCCGTGACGTTAATTGCCGTTGGGTTTAACCTTTTAGGCTTGCTTGCGTTGTGGAGAATGCAAAAAGGAAGTTAATGCAAATTTTCTTCACTATTGTTGCGGTTTTGGCTTTAGCGCTGGCTTTGCTATATACGCTTGTGCCAGCATGGTATGGCTTGCCGCCCATTTCCAGCCGCCCAGAGCGTATTCGCCGGGCGTTGAAGTTGGCGAATCTAAAAAAAGACGAAACGCTTTACGATTTGGGTTGCGGGCATGGGCAAGTTCTCATCATTGCGGCAAAAGAATTTGGCGCAAAGGCGGTGGGCGTGGAAGTCGGTCCCATACAGTGCGCTATCAGTTGGGTAAACTGCCTCCGAAGCGGAATCAAGCCGAAGGTGAAGATTGAAGCGAGAGATTTTTTTAAGTCGAACTTAAAAGAAGCGGATGTCGTCTTTGCGTATCTCACATCTCATTTTGCCGAGCGGTTAGAGAAAAAACTGCAAAGCGAGTTGCCGGCAGGCGCACGCGTGGTTACGGTCGCTTTTGAACTGCCCCATTGGCAAGCGGTTGCATTTGATAGAGAAGGTTTAATTTGGGTATATGAAAAAAAATAAGAAGCCCCATCTCACGACGGGGCTTCTTTTTCGCTGTGCAGAAATTACACAGTGCCGAGGCTGGAGTTAATCTTGCTGAAGACGTTACCAATGATTGGTCCGAGAACCATCAAAGCCGCAATAACGACAATGGCAACTAAAACGAGGATTAATGCATATTCAACAAGACCTTGGCCTTTTTCTTTGGGTGAAAATAACATGTTGGTTTTCTCCTTTCTTCAATGTTTATCAGAGCGAATTCTCTGAACTATTTACATTTTACTTCTCATCTCGAAAAATGCAAGCCTTCTCAAGGCTAATTGCCTAACAGTTATGTTAGCATTTCCTTACAAGAAAGAAAAGCCCCGCCTCACGGCGGAGCTTTGGGGGTACGGCTAATAGTGATTTACACAGAGCCGAGGCTAGAGTTGATTTTGCTGAATACGTTACCAATCACTGGTCCTAAGACCATTAACGCGGCAATAACAACGATAGCGACTAAAACAAGAATTAAAGCGTACTCAACAAGACCCTGGCCTTTTTCTTTGGGTGAAAAGAACATAGCGGTTTTCTCCTTTCTCATAAATTTCTCAGGAAGACCTGCCTGAGATAAGTTTATTCTACAACGAAAAGAAAAAACCGCAAGTAGTAAATGAGTTCTAACCGAACTGTGGGGAATTAAACGTTCCTCAGGCTAGAGTTGATTTTGCTGAATACGTTTCCAATCACAGGTCCTAAAACCATTAACGCGGCAATAACAACAATAGCGACTAAAACAAGAATCAAAGCGTATTCAACAAGACCTTGGCCTTTTTCTTTGGGTGAAAAGAACATAGCGGTTTTCTCCTTTCTCATAAATTTCTCAGGAAGACCTGCCTGAGATATATTTATTGTACGATGAAAAGAAAAAACCGCAAGTATTAACCGACGCCTTTCCTAACAAAATTTTTAACACTCACACGCTGGAAAGGCTTGAGTTGATTTTGCTAAAGGTATTGCCAATAACGGGACCCAGCATAAGCAGGGCGGCAATAACGACGATGGCGACCAGTACAAGAATAAAAGCATACTCAACAAGACCTTGACCTTTTTCTTTAGGTGAAAAGAACATGCCTTAAATCTCCTTTCTTGAATAAATTTAGCCGCTAGCGTTATGCATCGCCCCGAAGGGTAGGCAGAAAAACGCCTCACTATGCCGAGAGCCTTAATGAGGTTCTGCATAAGGCAAGTTATGCTAGTATATTTATTGTATAAAAGAAGTAAAGGAATATCAATCTATTTTGCAATCTTGTTAAGTCCATAGGAATGAATAATTTGTAGGTGAAGTGGGTTAAACGCAAAGATGCAAAATCTCCAAGCCGCCAGCCGTTGAGGCTTAGCGGTTGTTCAAATTTATCCACGCCCAAGTCCATATATACATATAAAGCCGTTCTGTGGTTAAATACCCCTATTACAACCTTAGCGGTGATTTTATGCTCATTCATTCTGCTTCTCAATTGCTTACTTTGGCGGGCGGTCCACAACGCGGGAAAACGCTCGGCGCGCTGCACATCATCGAAAACGGGGCGATTCTGTTTCGAGATGAAAAAATCATTGCCATTGGAAAAACAGATGAGTTACGACAGGCTTATCCTGATGAGCCAACGTTCGACGCCGGCGGTTGCGTTGTTATGCCAGGCTTTGTAGACCCACACACCCACATTGTTTGGGCGGGAGATAGAGCCAACGAATTTGAACTCAAAATGTCTGGCAAATCGTATTTAGATATTTTGGCGGAAGGCGGGGGCATTTTATCCACCGTCAAAGCCACGCGCGCCGCAAGCATCGAAACGCTCATAGCGCAAACCCGCCCGCGCTTAATGCGAATGTTCCGCAACGGCACAACCACCGCCGAAGCCAAAACAGGATATGGATTAAATACAGCAACGGAATTGCGTCTGCTAAAAACCTTGCTGGCGTTAAGCGATGAAACGCCCGTCGAACTTTCTTACACCTATTTAGGCGCGCACGCTGTTCCGCCTGAATATAAAGACAACCCACAAGGTTATGTGGATGAGATAACCAACATCGCCCTGCCAATGTTAAAAGAATGGTGGGAGACTCATGCCCCAAGCAAACCGCTTCCTTTTGTGGACGTATTTTGCGAAACAAAAGCGTTTACCCTCGAACAATCGCGTCAGATTTTAACTTCGGCAGGTTCGCTGGGGTTTCCGCTTAAGATTCACGCCGACGAATTTGATAACCTCGGCGGAGCAAAACTTGCGGCAGAGTTAAATGCCGCCAGCGCCGACCATCTCGTGGTCACGTCGGATGCGGATATTGAGGCGTTAGCCAAATCAGAAACAGTAGCGGTCTCATTGCCTTGTACGCCTTTTGGGTTGGCTGAAAAAAATTACACCCCCGCGAAAAAATTTATAGAAGCAGACGCCATCCTCGCCCTAGCCACAGACTGTAACCCCGGCACCACATGGAATGAGTCGATGCAATTTGTCATCGCGCTGGCGTGCCGCGCGATGAAAATAACGCCCGCACAAGCCATTGCTTGCGCCACCATTAATGCCGCGCATGCCATTCGCAAAGCGGATGTGGTCGGCTCGTTAGAAATTGGCAAACAAGCCGATATGTTAATTCTATCCGTATCAGATTATCGTCAATTGGGTTACCGCTATGGGACAAATTTAGTAAAACAAGTTGTTAAACGCGGGCAAATTTATTCTGTGGATGTGGGGTATTATCGGACTGCATAATTTGGTTATAAAAATTACTTGCAAGGTCGCGCGCCTTGCAAGAGTAAGAAAATTTATTACATGAAAAAACAAACTCAAAACCTAATTCCGCTTGCTCGTGATATTGTCATGGACCACATTCCGCAATTGGTGGTGGTATTGGGCGCAGATGATTTAATTGCAGACGTGAACGAAGTCGCCGAAACATGGACTGGCATTTCAAAACAGGATATGCTAGGCAAAGACCCATTGCAAATTTTCAAAGCATGGCCTCAATTTTTGAATCGTATATTGGTCACCGAAGAAACGCGCGAAGAAGTGACCCTGCCCGGCGACCCAATGCGCATTGTGGAATTAATGGTGATTCCTATAAAAAATAAAACGAATGGCGCGTTGAGCGGCAGAGCGATTGTGGCTCACGATGTGACCGAAAGAAAACAAGCTGAAAACGACTTAACCGATATGAACGAAATTTTATGGGGCAAAATTGAAGAAGTTGAATCGCTACGCGCGCAATTACAAGAACAAGCCATCCGCGACCCTTTGACTGGGTTATTTAACCGCAGATTCTTTTCAGAAACGCTAGAAAAAGAAACCGCGCAAGCCGTGCGCGACAATTCGCCGTTATCGTTTATTATTTTGGATATAGATTATTTCAAAAAGATTAACGACACTTACGGTCATAAATGCGGAGACTTTGTACTGCAAACCTTTGCAAAATTTTTATCTGATAATGTACGCGCTACCGATTTGCTCTGCAGATTCGGCGGCGAAGAATTTGTAATTCTCATGCCAAACGCTTCAACCGAAGCGGCTTACGAAAGAACCGAAATATTACGAAAACAATTTGAAGCGATGAAGATTCATTTTGAAAGCCAAACGATTAAGAGTTCTTTCTCGGCTGGGGTGGCCACTTTCCCAAATCATGCCGCTTCTAGCGAGGCGGCGCTAAATTTGGCAGACCAAGCCTTGTATCAATCGAAAGCAAATGGTAGAAATCGCGTGACGGTATATTCAGCGGCGTCACTCTGAGATCATCGTGGAGGCGCTTCATCACAAAACAAAAGCGTGGCTCACGCATGACACAAACTTATTTATGGAGAATTAAAAAAATGCAAATTGACATTATCGGCGTGCCGATAGATTTAGGGGCTGACCGCCGTGGCGTGGATATGGGTCCTAGCGCCATTCGGTATGCAGGTTTACAAAAAAAGTTAGAAGACTTAGGTTATACCGTACAAGATGAAGGCAATATTGAAGTTCCCATCGCTGAAATGTGTACGATTAAAAACCCCAAGTTGAAGTATTTAGATTGCATCGTCCCGATGTCGAGAAGAGTTTCAGGCGCAGTATCCACTTCCATTCAGCGCGGCAGTTTTCCCTTAGTTATCGGAGGCGACCATTCTCTATCTATCGGTTCAGTGCGCGGCGCGGCGCGTAATCGAAAAATCGGCGTTATCTGGTTCGACGCCCATGCCGATTTCAATACCGATAAAACTACTCCATCGGGAAATATTCACGGCATGAGCCTTGCGGCATTAACGGGTTATGGCGATAAAAGTTTAGTGCAATTATGGGATGAAACGATTCCAGTGATTGACCCCAATAAAGTTGCTATTGTCGGCGCGCGCGATTTAGACCCCGGCGAAAAAGATAATTTACGCAATGCAAACGCGCTGGTGTTGAGCATGGAGCAAATTGACCGCTTTGGCATGGTGGCTGTGATGGAAAAAGCGATTGAACACGTGAGCCGCGATGTGGACGGAATTTATTTATCGTTTGATTTAGACGGGCTCGACCCGCAATTTGCGCCGGGCGTTGGCACGCCTGTGCCTGCCGGCATTACGCATCGTGAAGCGCATTTGGCTTGCGAGATGATTGCTGAAACCGGAAAATTAATCGGCATGGATGTTGTAGAAGTGAATCCGATTTTAGATATACAAAATCAAACAGCCAAACTCGCCGTAGAATTTGCGTTATCGGCGCTGGGGCGCCGTATTTGGGCTGGGTAAAACAAACCGGGGTGCGTCGCGCAAAAGTTAGCAGTGAAGCGCGACGCACTCTATAAAGCAACGAGAAAAAGTATGAAACCAACATTATCTGATATTGAAACGTTAGCGCGCGGAGCGGGAAAAATTTTACGAGACGGATATAACACAGACCATACGATTCATTACAAGGGAATCATTGATTTGGTAACCGAAGCAGACCATGCCTCCGAAGCGTTTTTGTTAAATGAAATCGCTTCTAAATTCCCCGGCGGTCATATTTTGACGGAAGAAACGGGAAGCATTGAAGGTAAAAACGAAGACCTTTGGTATATTGACCCATTAGACGGCACAGTGAATTACGCTCATCATATTCCTATCTTTTGCGTTTCCATTGGGTTTGCATTAAACGGGAAAATGTCTCACGCTGTTGTGTATGACCCATTGCGGGATGAAATGTTTTCTGCTGAAAGAAATAAAGGCGCATTCTTGAATGGAAAAAAGATTCATGTCTCAAATACAACTGAATTAGGAAAAAGTTTGTTGGTGACGGGTTTTCCGTATGACACATGGAATACCGATTTAGATAACTTCAAATATTTTGAACGACTCGGAAAAAAGACACAAGGCGTGCGCCGGCTCGGCTCCGCCGCGTTAGACGGTTGTTATGTCGCCGCAGGTCGTTTTGATGCATTTTGGGAATTTAAATTAAAGCCGTGGGACATCGCCGCGGCTGGATTAATTTGTGAAGAAGCAGGCGCAAAAGTCACGGCTGTGGATGGGAGAGATGATTATCTCTCCGCGCCGTTATCAATTATTGCCTCTACGCCGGGGATTTATGATGAGTTGAAAGAGCAGTTGAAGTAAAAAAACAGCCGCGAATTACACAAACGCAAACGGGTTTTTCACCCGTGAAATCAGCGTAATCTGCGGCAAAATAAATGAGAAGTGTGGGCCCGGTAGGATTCGAACCTACGACCAAGCGATTATGAGTCGCCTGCGCTAACCGCTGCGCCACGGGCCCTGTTATATTGAAATATTGAAGGTTGCAAGTTGAAAGCTTCAAACCAACCTTGAACCTTTGACCTGCAACCTTCAACACAACCAGAGCGGGAGACGGGATTCGAACCCGCGAATATCAGCTTGGAAGGCTGATGCCTTACCACTTGGCGACTCCCGCATGACAAGAACGGGCTGAATTTTACTACATAGTTCAGCGCCTTGCCAATAGCGTCACCTTACAGTACAATACGCTCCGCTTAATTAAATCATGCCCTCGTAGCTCAGTGGATTAGAGCGTTTGCTTGCGGAGCAATAGGCCGGCGGTTCGAGTCCGTCCGAGGGCGCCATTAGGAAAGAAGCGAAGAATCGCTTCTTTTTATTTTATTTACAAGCGTAGGGGCGCAACGAGGCATATTATGGTTTTCACTTTTTATCGGTTCGCTGAGTCTCTGCAAGATAATTTATAATCAACCCCATGAAAAAGAACAAACCGCATATCTTATTAACCAACGACGACGGTATCGGCTCGCCAGGTTTATGGGCGGCGGCAGGCGAACTTGCAAAAGTGGGCTTTGTCACAGTAGCCGCACCGCGTGAACAATCTACAGCAATGGGGCGCAGCCTCCCAAGCACATCCGATGGAATTATTCAAAAACTTAAAATGCAAGTCATTGGTCAAGAATGGGATGTGTTCGCCGTTGGCGGCTCGCCTGCACAAGCGGTGTTGCATGGCTTGCTCGAAATCGTCCCGCATAAACCCGACCTAATCGTCTCGGGCATTAATTACGGCGAAAACGTCGGTCTCGGAATCACCATTTCTGGCACTGTGGGAGCCGCTATGGAAGCCGCTGCCATGGGTTACCCCGCTATGGCCGTTTCGCTCGAAACAGATACCAGTTATCATCTCTCTCATTCGGATGAAATTGACTTTCGCGCCGCTGGATATTTCACCGCTTATTTTGCCAAAATACTCTTAGAAAAAAAATTATCCGAAGGCGTAGATTTAATCAAAGTGGAAGTGCCGCGTCAAGCCACGCCTCAAACTGGGTGGCAAATGTCGAGATTATCTCGTCAGCGATATTACGCTCCCATTCCCGCGCAAAGAGATTCATGGGATAAGCCTGGCGGCATCATCTACCGCCACGAAGAATTACCCGACGACGAACCCCAAGATACCGACGCCTATGTGCTGAGAAAAAAACAAATGGTAGCGGTAACGCCATTAAATTTAGATATGACTGCGCGAGTGGATTTGAAAGAGTTTGAAGAGCGCTTAAGAAAGTAAATCAAAAGACTTGACTATGTAAGGTCTTTTGATTTTTAGAACAACACCCCTAACAATCCCGCGCCTAAAACCACCCAAGCGACTGCCCATTTGGATTTGGAAATAAACAAAACTAAAAGAGCAAGAGAAAAAATAATGAATGCGGGAATGTTTGTAATAGTTTCAATCAAAATATAAATCGCTGTGGCTGAGATTAATCCAACCACACCTGCTGTGATGCCATCTAAAAATGCATGAGCAGATTTGTTTTCAATAAGTTTTTCTAAATAATCATGCCCTATCATGGTGAAGGAAAAGGCTGGGGCGAAGACTCCAATGGTCATGGCAATTGCGCCCAATGCTCCAGCGCCGATGTAACCGACGAAAGTTGAGAAAATTATCAATGGTGCGGGTAATAGACCTGATAGAGCAAGCCCATCTAAAAATTGAGCGTTCGTCATCCAACGTCCCACTTCAACGGCATCATGTTGAATAAATGGAATGGCGGTGTAGGCGCCGCCGAAGGTTAAAAGCCCAGCGCGGAGACCAGAGAAAAGGAGAATGAGTGGATTGGGAGAATTGGTTGATGTGAATTGTGCATCGGGAATCGTTTGTGACGCGGGAGAAATGTTCAAGAGAAAATAAATGCTGATTGAAACAGAAACAAGTATCCCCGTAAGCGCGAAGCGTGATTGTCCTTTTTCAGCAAATGTAAAAATGAATCCTGAAATCAAAAGTGTGATTAAGAAATTCGCATCTAGCAATTGAGCGATGAATGCAAGAATCGCAATCGTCCAAAGCCATTTATTTTGATGAAGGGCATGGCTTCCGATGCGATGAATGGCGCGAATAATTAACGCGGCAACGGCGGGTTGCATGCCAAGAAAAACGGATTGAAAAAGTTGTGATGTGATTCCGTAAGCAACATAAAACCATGAAAGCGCGAACATCAAAATAAAACCTGGAAGCATGAAGCCAAGACCCGCGAGAAATGCGCCGATGCGACCGCGCGCAATCATGCCGAAGTAAACGCACAACTCATGCGCTTCGGGACCTGGCAATGCTTGATAGACAGCCAGCACACGATTAAATCTTTCGGGCGTTATCCATTTTTCTTCTTCCACAAGTTCTTGACGAATCATGGCGATTTGTGAAACAGGTCCACCCCATGCGAGAAATCCGAAGCGAAGGAATTTTAGGAAGAGTTGGAGGAGGGAGAGGTTCATGGGTTGTAATTAGTGAATGGTGAATGGTGAATAGTGAATAGTGAATGGTGAATGGTGAATAGTGAATGGTGGCTAGTGAACAGTAAGTAATTGTTTGAGGAGCGAATTAAGTTTTTGGAGAATCGCATCACGCGCGATTTTATAGCTTTCACTGACGGGTGGAACATCATTTCATTCTTCAATTTCAATTCCTTGTTGATATTCTTTTGACAACTCACAAAATGTAATAATTTTTTGCGCAGATTTAACTTCTTCTGTAAGTAATTTTTGTGGAACTGATTCGGTTGCTTGTAAGCCATCTTCCGCTAAACCTTGAATTGCTTTTGGAGATAAAACTTCATCAGGATTCGTTCCGCGTGCAATGGCTTGTATGTTTAATCTTTTTTCATTTGCCAATTTATTAAAATATGATGCGGCTATAATACTTTTTGCCGCGCCATGTTCACAAACGAAGGTGATTTTCGATTTCATATTTTTCCTCTAATTCAATAGATATTAGACCTCACAGGCTTTAAAAATCTAATTTTGTAAGGTTATTATACGAATTTCTTGGTAAATTCTAAGGAACTTTTTTAAATCTTGTTATATAATAATTCTAGAACGCCATCAAACCTGAAAACCGTAATGATGTTACGGAAACTCTTTAAGAGTAGCCTGCAAGGGCGTAGGGTTTGAGGCGTTTTACTTTTTAGCGGGGTTTCGAAAATGAAAATGCCAAATTGAGAAGTGCCGTTGACTTCGGGGGGTAGGCTGCTGAAGGTTTATCAAACCTGCTTTTTTTGCAATATATTCAGCTAACAAAATTTTACTTTTCTTGGCGACAGTTCTAGTATGAGCCCCATTCATTTGATAACCAATAGCGCCCATTAACACATCAGCTACTTGAATAAAATTACTGGATTTTGAATCTAATGCTTGAACATTTTTAATCGGTGCAGTAGGAAGATTGTATTTTTTCTTCAAGCCATTGTTTAGTATTGCGGCTAGTGTAGATAATTTATATTTTGACGTGTTCCGATAATCCAAATAAATAATAGCTTGATCATCAGGTTTAAGGTAATCGCCAAAACTATGTAACAAAAACTGATACATCATTTTGTAAAAACCTAGCTCGGCATCACTTTTGTTATATCGGCGATTATCTATTTCTTGCGTATCCACCACAATTGATTTGAAATGAAAAGCACGATTCACACTAAAAAATAAATCAATCAGTGCAGAGTATTCATTTAGTTTTTGATCAGAAACTTTTGTCCATTTTAATTCACTAAGCATTTTATTGCTTTGACGATATAAATTCATAGTTTGAAGAAATAACTCTTCATTTTCACGCACGGTAATTAAACCACCAATCACCATATAGCGATCTGCGGTTTGGCGTGACTCATCACAATAGATGTGTAAAAATCTACCAGCCATTATTTACTAAATTAATTATAGCATCACCAGTTGCTTCAAAATCGCCAACGTTTCATTTTTTCCACCGCCGCCATTTTCACCGCCTGGACCTACACATGATGGGCAACCATCGTGACATTTACATTGAGTCACCAATTCGTATGCACGTTGAATCAATTCATCATGTATCTCAAAAAGTTTTTGGCTAAACCCAATCCCCGCGGGAACTAAATCATATAAGACCACTGACGGCTGACCGTTGGCGACTGACCATGCAGGGTCTATGTGAATACCCAAATCACGATTGTCACACATCAAAAATAACGGCGCAAGATTTCCTAATACAAAACCTAAACCCGCCAGTCCGCTTCGGATGCGAACGTTTTGTTCCACTTTGTGATGGCACCGGGCGCAAAGCGTTGTTAAATTTTCCAAACGATTGGCTTCTTCAATTGATGTGAATGTGCGAAAGGGAATTTTATGATGCACGTCATGCTGGCGATTGATTTCTTTCGCGCCGCATACCTGACAGGTAAATTGGTCTCGCGCGCGGACGGTTTCTCTTATCTTTTGCCAGTTTGGTCCATAATCGTTTGGAGAGTTCGTCCAAGCGCCCTGTTCTTTTAAGCGATTCACCGTTTGTTCAGATAAAGTTAACCAATACCCTGTGGTCTGCAATTGAGAGGGCGGTAAGTCTAAAGGTTCTTGACCTAGCGTTTCACTGGTAAACCATTTTATTTTTCTAAAGCCAACCACTTGCGTTGTAACTTGAATCTCGCCATAGCCTTTTTCGCCGCCGAGGACGGCGGTTTGAGCAAATTGATTCAAAACTTGAATTTCAGATTGTTGCTGGGCTTCGGTGTAATAATCTAAACCGACAGGCGCAAGTTGAGCGACTCGATTTTCCAGGTTCAAGTCTTGCACAAAATATTGTTGGGCTTCGTGCATGTAAATGGCGCCTGGGTGAATCATCCAATGAGCCGATTCGCCGTCCACTGTTCCAATTACAATTGGTCGTCCATCGTCTGCGGCGGTTTGTAATATAAAACTCTGCGGCGAAGCAGACCTCAACGAGATATTTGCGGCGGGGTATTGGTCTTTCATCCAATAATATTTTTCATTAGATACATGCGCTTCTTGATTAGAAACTAAAAATTGTAAATATTCTTCTATCAACTCCCAAGATAATGAGCCAAATGATTCTTGCGTTTGAAATGGCAATTCAAACATGGCGCAGCGAATATGCTCTAGCAAAATTAACAAGTGATTGGGGTTCAATAGAGCATGTTCGGGCGAGCGCCCAAAAAAATATTCGGGATGATGGGCAAGGAATTGGTCGAGCGGGTTGGGCGAGGCGACTAAAACCGAAACGGCTGGAGAATCTCCGCGTCCTGCCCTGCCCGCTTGTTGATGCACGCTGGCAATTGTGCCGGGGTAGCCAACGAGAATCGCCGCCCCTAGCCCGCCAATATCAATGCCAAGTTCAAGCGCCGTGGTAGCGACAACAGTTCTAACGCTTCCGTCACGAAGTCCTTGTTCAATTTCGCGGCGTTGGGCTGGGAGGTAGCCAGAACGATAGCCTCTTATGTGGGAATTGGGAATTGGAGAGTTGGAGATTAGAGATTGGAGATTGGTTAAGATGATTTCAACGGTTCGCCTAGTGCGGGCAAAGACAACCGATTGAATATTGTGTTTAAGTAAATCGGTTGTTAATCGCACGCTTTCGAGGATGGCGCTTTTTCTTAATCCTAAACTTGCATCGGTGACGGGCGGATTGTAAATAATGAAATGACGTTCTCCTTTGGATGAGCCGTCGTTATCAATTAATTCAACGGGTTCTTCGATTAATTTCTGCGCTAGTTCTTTTGGGTTGCCAATCGTTGCAGATGCCAAAATGAATTGCGGATTTGCTCCATAAAATTTTGCCACGCGCTTGAGCCGGCGAATGACATTGGCGACGTGCGAGCCAAAGACTCCGCGGTAGGTATGGGCTTCGTCAATGACGATGAATTTTAGGTTTGAAAAAAACTCGCTCCAATTGGCATGGTGCGGAAGAATGCCCGTGTGCAGCATATCTGGGTTTGATAAAACAATGTTGGAAGTTTTGCGAATTATAGGTCTTTGAGATTGTGGAGTGTCGCCATCGTAAATTGAAGATTTCAAATTCGTTATGGACGCTTGAAAAAATTGGAGATTAGAGAATTGATCTTGCGCTAAGGCTTTGGTGGGGAATAAATATAATGCGCGGGTTTGAGGATGATGAATGATGGCAGATAAAACAGGTAAGTTGTAGGCGAGCGTTTTTCCGCTGGCTGTACTTGTGGATAAGATAATGTTCTTATTTTGTTGAACATGAGTCCATGCGGAATGTTGGTGGGCGTAGAGCGAAGCAATTCCAAGCGTGGACAATGCCTCTCGAAGCGAAGCGGGTATCTCGTTAGGAAAAGGAAGCGTGTGCGGCGGGCGAGGCGGGGTTGTTTTCCATGCCGAGATGTTAGACGAGAACTCTAAATCTTGTTTCCAAAAATTTAATAAATCGAACATTATGAATCTTGATGTAAAGAGCGAAACGCCCAAGCCCCCACCGCCAACGGAAACCAAAATGTAACGGCGCGATAGATTAAGGTAATGACAACCGCTTGACTCCAATCGACATTTAGCGATGTTAATGCAATCGGCATAATGCCTTCTACAATGCCAATTCCAGAGGGCGTGGGCGAAACAATTAAGAAAAGATACGCCAATGAAAACCCGGCAACAATTGTGCCGCTGGAAAAAGGCACTTCAAACGCTAAAAAACAACAAACGAGAATGAGCATGAGCAAGCCTTTATCTAAGACGCCCCATAAAATCGGTCGGATTAGGCTGGAGGGTTTTTCGGTTAGCCCTGAAAAGCCGTCGGCAATTTCGTGAGCAAAGGCATGTGCGCGGGCTTCGCTGAGGTAATTTTCTTTGCCCAAAAATTTTACGACACGGTTTACGCCGCGCGCGATTTTTGCTAAGAAGTTTCCCAGCCGTTCGGCGGAACGATAGCCAAGATATAAAGTAAAGGCATAGGCAATGGCAATGATGAGTAAAAATAAAGAGGCTGAAATTTCGCCCACATCTAAATCGTTGCGGCGGAATAGAACCAATAAGCCAAGGGCGAGAATCGCTAAAAATGCGGCTTGGTCAAGCAAAAGGAATAAGGCGGCGGCGACGGTCGCTTTTCCGGTGGGATGTCCACGCCGGTGCGCTTCAGAAGCAAATAAGGCGATCCCGCCTGCCCCGCCTGTGGGGGCGACAATGTTGATGAACGTTGCGGCGGTCGCCATGCGAGTTAGCGTTAGCACGTCGTCATGCATGCCAAGCAAATGAAAAATAGACTGATACATTCTGGCAGTGGCAATAAACCAAATGGACTGAATAACCAGCGCGAGTAAAAAATACTTAAGATGCGCTTTTTGTAAAGTTAGTAAAATGGTTTCTAGCTCGCTAAAGCTTAAAGCGATAAGAACGGCGCTGAGAAATAAGACGATAACAATAAAAAGTTTTTTCATAAGGCGTTAGACTACATCGGCAATGGTCATCTTTTCTAACTTGTTTGAGATGTAGTCGCGGATGTCTTTGAAGACTTTGGTCAAGCGCTTTTCTTTTTCGATGGGGGTTGATTCGTAAAAATTTTCGCTGACGGATTCGGTTGGGGCGAGCGCGCCGTCAAACAGACGAATCACTTCTGCAAGGGAAATTTGATTCGGTTTTTTGGCAAGTTGATACCCGCCTTTTTGCCCTTTGACGCTTTTAAGAAAACGGGCGCGCTTTAATGCTAGCATCAATTGCTCTAAAAATTTAGGCGGAATCCCTTGCGCTTTAGCGATTGTTTCAATAGAAATATAGCCCTCGCCTTCATGGCGAGCAAGGTAAATGAGGGCAAGCAATCCGTATTCACTGCGGGTGGTGAGTTTCATTTCTAATTTATCCTATCGGTTGTATATTGTAACTCACCTTAAACGGTCGTCGAACTTGTTAGTTTCTCTCTTGACATAATTCAGCGGCTGAATTATGATTTTACCAATAATTCCTACTGACTTACTAGGATTTATTTAGAAGAATAAGCGTTTATTTTTTACCCTTAAATCCTACTAAATTGATAGGTTTTGTGTATAAACTTTAGGAGTTAAACCGTGAAAAAACAAACGCTTGTATTATTCTGTGCATTACAGACATGGGCGGCGGCTTGCGAAAATGCCTCCCCTGCCAAATCTGCCACCCCGATGAAAGAAGCGGGGATATCCAAAGCCCATTTAGACTTTCCAGTTATAATCTTCAGCGTTGAACACGCTCGTGTTCTTCCCGATTGTAGAGTCGAATCTTAATTTGAGAAGGGCACATCTTCATGGAAACAAACATCATCTTGTTTATTCTTGTGGGGTTTTTGGCGCAAATGATAGACGGCGCGTTAGGTATGGCGTATGGCGTTAGTTCAAATACATTTTTATTAAGTTTAGGCATCCCGCCTGCGGCGGCATCGGCTAGTGTGCACATGGCAGAAGTAGTGACGACGGGAATCTCCGGTTTTTCACATTGGAAACTTGGAAATGTCAATTGGAAACTTGTCCGCCGTTTGCTAATTCCAGGCGTATTAGGCGGAATTGTTGGCGCGTATGTACTGACTTCGATTGACGGGAATGTCATCAAACCGTATGTGGCGGCATATTTGCTGATAATGGGCGGAGTGATTATTTATAAAGCCTTCACCATGACTCCGCGCAAAAAACCAGATGAATACCACGGACCACGCATTAGTATTCTCGGTTTGTTTGGCGGATTTTGTGACGCCGTTGGTGGTGGTGGTTGGGGACCTGTTGTAACTTCAACATTAGTTGCACGCGGAAAACATCCACTGACCACAATTGGTTCAGTGAATTTCACAGAATTTTTTGTGGCGCTGGGTCAATCTATTTTGTTTATTATCGCATTGCGCTTTGGCGAATATTGGCAAATTATTTTGGGGTTGTTAATTGGCGGCGCCATTGCCGCGCCTCTCGCGGCGCGGCTCGCTCAAAAATTGCCAGCCAAAACATTGATGATTATTGTAGGCACATTAATCATTATTCTGAGCGTTCGAACCATTTACCTCACCATTCAAGGCGGCTAACAAGCCGCCTTTTTTCTTTGAGTTATAATCTTTGAAGATGAAAATCGCTCGCGTTCTTCTGATTACATTTACGCTTCTGACTTTCGTTCTGCCTGTTTTGGCGCAGGGGAACAGCCCCACAGCCCTCATCCTCACCGCCGATGGTCCCATCATGCCGCCGATGTTGGAATACATCAAACGCGGCATTGAACGCGGCGAACGAATCAACGCGGAAGTGATTGTTATTCAACTCAATACGCCCGGCGGAAGCGTGGATACCATGCTAGAAATTATGGCGGCCATTCGAGCAAGCGATGTGCCTGTTGTCGTTTACGTTGCCCCGCGCAATGCCATTGCCGCAAGCGCCGGCGCCATGCTTACCCTCTCAGGGCATATCGCTGCCATGGCGCCAGAAACGTCCATTGGCGCGGCAAGCCCCATCGCTAACACAGGTGAAAATTTAGACTCGACTTCGGACAGGAAGGCGAAAGAACTCATCAAAGCCGCTATTCGCCCGTATGTAACCCCACGCGGAGAAGAAGCGCTTGCCTTAGCGGAATTGATGATTGACGAAGCCAAAGCCGTCACCGCCGATGAAGCCTTAGAAGTTAACTTAATTGATTTTATTGCCGACGATACAGAAGACCTCTTGCAAGCATTAAACGGTTTCACCGTTCAAATGGACGATGGCAAGCGCGTTTTGAATACAGAAAATATTCAAGAGCAAACGCTCAACATGAGTTTTATTGAAACGCTTTTGTTATTGCTCACCAACCCCAATATTGCTTTTCTTTTATTAGCCATTGGCGTGCAAGCCATCTTAATTGAAATATCAACGCCTGGCGGTTGGGTGGCAGGTTTCATTGGCGCAGTTTGCTTAACATTAGCGACCTACGGCTTGGGCGTGTTGCCCATTAATTGGTTTGGCTTCATTTTCTTAATCATTGCCTTTATCTTATTTATTTTAGATATTAAAGCCGCCGCACATGGCGCTTTAACCGCCGCTGGCGTCGGCTCGTTTATTGTGGGCGCATTGGTGTTATTCAATTCGCCCGGCACGCCTGAATTTCAACGAGTGTCTGTTCCGTTGGTCATTGTCACCGGAATCTTTTTGGGCTTAATTTTTTTCTTTATCTTAATGTTTGCGCTCCGCGCTTTGCGAAACGCCATCCAAGTTGGGCGCGAGAGTCTGATTGGGAAAACAGGAACAGCCAAAACGTCTGTAAAAGAGGCGGGGCAAGTGCAAGTAGAATCGGAATTATGGAGCGCATCCAAAGCCAAAGATTCAGAATCGATTCGTAAGGGCGATTTGATTGAAGTCGTCGAAGTTCGTGGATTAAGATTGATTGTAAAAAAGAAATAAGATTTTCGTATTCGCATCAAAAAGGACCTTATGCCTGCTACGCCAACCCGAGACAGAATCATCCCCGCGACAGATGTGCGCCCCTTACGCCGCCCAGAGTGGATTAAGGTGCGCGCGCCCGCGGGTGAAAATTATGAACGCATTCAAAACTTAATGCGCTCAAAATCTTTACATACCGTTTGCGAAGAAGCCATGTGCCCCAATTTGGGCGAATGTTGGGGAAGCGGCACAGCCACATTTTTAATGCTTGGCGACGTTTGCACGCGCACTTGCGCCTTTTGCGACATCAAACACGGCAAACCTGCCTTGATGGACTGGGGTGAAGCCGAGCGCGTGGCGCAAGCGGTGAAAGCCATGAATTTGAATCATGCGGTGATTACCTCCGTCAATCGCGATGAGCGAAAGGACGGCGGCGCGCCGCTTTTTGCTATGGTCATTCGCAGAATTCGCGAATTACAACATGGTTGTTCTGTTGAAGTTTTGATTCCAGATTTCAAAGGCAGTATTGAGGCGTTGAAAATTGTAATGGACGCCCGGCCTGAAATTTTGAACCATAACGTAGAAACCGTTCCGCGTTTATTCAAAACCGTGCAGCCGCAAGATAATTATGATTGGGCGGCGAAAACGTTATCGAACGCCAAAAAACTTGACCCCGAAGTGCTGACGAAATCGGGCATTATGCTTGGGTTGGGCGAGACGATGGATGAAGTGAAAGCCGTGATGCGCGACCAACGCAGTTGGGGCGTGGATATTTTGACGATTGGTCAATACTTGCAACCCAGCAAAAAACACATGCCGATTGACCGTTATTACACGATGGAAGAATTTGCCGAATTGCGCGAATATGGTTATTCAATTGGGTTCAAGTGGGTTGAGTCTAACCCGCTGGTGAGGTCGTCTTATCATGCGGCAGAACAGGTGAGAGCGTTGAGCGTGGTGCATCGCAAGTTGTATGGCGAGCAACACACAGAGAATTAGGTAACTCATTGAAAAAGCAGTCGTTTACAGAATGACTGCTTTTTGTTAACTGGAATTTTACATAATCTTAGCGCTTTATTCTTGCGATGAGGTTAAGATAGACAAATCATGCCGCAGCGTTGTCTAATCAAATATTTTAAGAAAACGTACTTGTTAACATAATTAACATGAGGTATCATTTGAAGTGTTGTCGCTCGACTATCAAACTTTATAGAAAGAGGAGAAACTATGAATAAACGTTACTTGTTTGTTTTGCTGAGCGTTATGGTTACTTTTGCCATGATTCTCAGCGCCTGCGGCGCCCCCGCCACAGAAGCGCCGGCAACCGAAGCCCCCACCGAAGTTGCCACAGAAGAGCCAACTCCCGAACCCACAGAAGCAGCGCCCGCTATCGGCTCGCCTGAACATCCAATTAAAGTATTGTTTGTTCCTTCGGTAGACGCCCAAGTCATCGTCACTGGCGGTGAAGTGTTGGCAAACGCTTTGAATGAAGCGACTGGCTTAACCTTTGAAGTGGTAGTGCCGACTTCATACGCCGCCACCATCGAAGAAATGTGCGCCTCGCCTGCCGATACGATGGGCTTCATCCCAGGTCTTGGGTATGCGCTCGCCAGCCAACTGTGCGGCGTAGATGTCGCCTTCAAAGCCGTGCGCTTTGGTCACTCGGTGTACTGGGCGCAAATCCTCGTCCCACGCGATAGCGACATTGACTCCATTGAAGACTTAGACGGCTTGAAATGGGGCTACGGAGACCCAGGCTCCACTTCTGGGTATATGGTGCCGTTGATTATGTTCCAAGAAGCAGGCATTACCCCTGAACCCGTAGAAACCGGCGGAAGCCACAACGGCGCCGTTCTCGCGCTTTACAACGGCACAGTTGACTTCGCCACCTCCTTCTACAGCCCCTACCTAGCGCCAGAAGGCGGTATTGAATGGTCGCGCGAACATCCCGACATTCCCGATGAATTTGTAGATAGCTGCGCGCCCAACGCTGACGGTTCACGCCTGTTCTGTGGACCGAATGCCGATTATCGCGTTTTAGACGCCCGCGCCGGCGTGCGCACTGAAGCGCCAGATATTATTCAAAAAGTACGCATCTTAACCATCTCGGGCGATATTCCAAACGACACCTTGTCTTTCGGTCCCGAATTCCCTGCAGACTTGCGCGCTCAAATTGAAGAAGCGCTGGTTGCCTTCTCTCAAACCGAAGCGTGGAATGAATCGCTGGGCAATCAAGACTTTTACGGTTGGACCGGCATTGAACCCGCCACCGACGCCGAATACGATGTGGTTCGCAAAATGGTAGAAGCCGTTGGCTTAACCCTTGAAGGTCTTGGTCAATAAAAAAATAAATGCAATAAAAATCACGGGCGAGGGAGTTTCCTCGTCCGTGATTTTATCTCTCAACTCATAATCCCCATTCTCTGGTGGTGAACGCCATGTTAAGAATTCAAAACCTCACAAAAATATATGATGGCGGCGTACGCGCCTTAAGTAACGTCAGCTTTGACGTTCCAAAAGGTCAGTTTTTAGCGGTCATCGGTTTAAGCGGTTCGGGCAAATCCACTTTGCTGCGATGTATCAATCGCCTAATTGAACCCACCTCTGGAAAAATTTTTTGGAACAATCAAGACGTCACCGCCGCTACGGATGAAGAACTTCGCCGCATCCGACGTAAAATCGGCATGGTTTTTCAACACTTCAACTTGGTGCATCGTTCCACCGTTTTGACAAACGTCCTCGCCGGTCGGTTGGGGTATGTGAACCCTGCCTGGAGTTTATTAAATCGGTTTCCGAAGAGCGACATTGAGAACGCCTATAAACAACTCGAAAGAGTAGGCATAGCCGAAAAAGCCAATCAACGAGCCGATGAATTAAGCGGCGGTCAACAGCAGAGAGTAGGGATTGCCCGCGCGATGATGCAAACCCCAGAAATGATTCTGGCAGACGAACCCGTAGCGAGTTTAGACCCTGTGCTGGCTCACAGCATTATGCAATATTTAGAAAAAATCAACAAAGAAGACGGCGTGACCGTGTTATGCAGTTTACACTTTTTAGATTTAGTGCATAAATACGCCGACCGTGTGGTGGCGCTAAACGAAGGCAACCTAATGTTTGACGGCTTGCCACAAGACATTGACGATACAAAATTTAAAGAAATTTACGGACGCGACGCCGAACGAGTAGGGTAACAAGAGATGAAAAATAATAAACCGAATCCTTTTCGCTCTTTGAGGCTGGGCTTATTGATTTTGCTAGGGTTGGTCGTTTACGCTTATGGGTTTCAAGTTACAAAAGTAAATCTTGAAGAGACGCGCTCGGAGCGAAGACAAGAACAGCTCTTTCGCATCTTGCGCGCATTGGCAAGACCTAATTTGTTTGAATATCAAAAAGAAGAATTTGAAGTGCGCGTACAGGTGATGATTCCATGCCCGCCCGAAGGGTTTGAGCCTGCGCTGCCTGAAGATACAACTCAACCCTACATGATTGTAACCCCTTCTTGCAGCGAGCCGCGCACCAAAGCGCTTGTGCAAGGATTTAATTTTGAGCCTGTCACTCGTGGTCCGCTTAACCTTGTGCCATACGAAAGCGGGGTTAATTTACAACTTGCCACCATCGAAGTAGATCGTTTTGGTCAGTTTGAAGCGGAAGTTTTATTACCCAACCGCCCCAGCGAAGAACCGCATGAAATTGTCGCTATTACTCGGCGCAACGTTGGTTCTCCGCAATTAACCAGAACCGCCTATGAAACGTGGGACAAAATCGTTGAAACGGTTTTCCTTGCCTTATTAGCCACCACTTTAGGCGTGCTACTCGCCATTCCTTTAAGCTTTTTCGCCGCGCGCAATTTGATGAAAGAAATTAAAAGCACGCTCACAGGGATTTCTTTATCCATTTTATTAATCCCAATTGGTTTATATATCGGCGCGCAAGTGGCAAACGGAGCGGAACAAATTAAAAACTTAATGGCTGATAATTGGGTAGCGGTTTTGCTTTGTCTGGCGGCTTTTCCGCCAATCATTGCTCGAGGCGTAAGTTGGGCTTTGCCGCAACAAGAAATTCAAACGCCGTCTTTCGGATTAAGAATCTCACGATTGGTCGCCCTTTTCGCTTTGGCGTTTTTGTTTGTATTAACGTTATACCTACTTTCCTTTACCGCCTTAAACGCAGGAACTATTTTAGGCAATGCGATTGGAAGTTTTGGCTTTCTTGGATTCTTCATTCGAGATCTGGGCGACATCTTAAACATGATTATTACCGTAAGCGCGGCGATAGCGGGCGCCGGCGTCTTGAATAGCCTAGCAACCCGCTGGAGCGAAACGCTCAACCGCAGCAAGGCGTCCTTTGCAAAACCGCTCCATTTTGTATTAGCCATTTTGGCGGGCGCCGTTTTAGCGCTCTTCTTCTTAGCGGTTTTGCACTGGTTATATCAATTCAAAGATATTGATTTGTATCGCTTTTACGCCGCAGGAATAGGCGGCGCGTTTGGGCTTTTGCTTAGCCTATATTACAAACCGTCCGACCCTGTTCCCAGCGGTTTAATCATCTATTATGTTTCTCGAACTATTTTTAATACCTTACGCTCGGTAGAAGCGTTGGTCATGGCGATTGTATTTGTAGTATGGGTGGGGATTGGTCCATTTGCTGGCTCGCTAGCCTTGGCGCTGCATACCATTGCCTCGCTTGCAAAATTATATTCCGAACAAGTAGAAAGCATTATGGCAGGTCCCCTAGAAGCGATTCAAGCCACGGGGGCAAACCGCTTGCAGACCATCATTTATGCGGTTATCCCGCAAATTGTGCCGCCTTATATCTCTTACACCATGTATCGCTGGGATATTAACGTGCGCATGTCCACCATTATCGGGTTTGTAGGCGGCGGTGGTATCGGCTTTTTGTTACAACAAAATATCAACCTATTAAATTACCGCGACGCCAGCGCGCAAATGCTGGCAATCGCGATTGTCGTTTCTATTATGGATTATATTAGTTCGGTAATGAGAGAGAAGGTTGTGTAAGCGCAGCAAATAACGAACAGAATTTGAAATTAAAAACTCACCCTTAATTAAGAGTGAGTTTTTTTAATTTCATAACTTCATCCACAAGGCGATAGGCGTATAATTTCAGGCAGGAGTTATCCAATGGACGGAGAATGGGCAATACTTGTGTTCGGTTGCTGTTTTATAGGCGTCTTGGCGGGTGGGGTTTTTATCTTTGCCAATTTATCTAGCCGAAAAGAAAAAGCGAATCTTGAGTTAATCATTTTGCAATTATCGCAGCAAATGAATTTAAGGCTCGATTCAAAGCGCCCGCATCGCGTTTGGGGAGCGTACCGTAATCATCAATTTTATATAGATAAAGGCTCAGTTGGCACAATTTCTTCTAACAGCGTAACCCTAAGCGGCGCGCTGGCGATTAGCGTAGAAGTTCAAATGAAAGAGCCAAAACAAGGTTACGCGTACTGTAATCGAGGGTTGGTCGGTTTGAGCGCAACGTTTGACTCGGCGTTTAGAGCCAAACTTAAATATGAATGGCTTTCGGCTACTGCAAGAGAAGCCATGTTGGCGTTTGTTCGTAAACGTGAAAATTTATTTTTAGAAGGTCTGCCCATTCACAAAAAAGCAATTGAAGAAGAAGCGAAAGTCCGTTTGCAATACAACCTTCCTATAAGCGAGCCAATCACGGCTGACGACGTTTATAAAACTTTAGACGAACTCATTGAGGTTATATATATCATTGAAACGACTTGTTAGTTAAAAGAGGCGGTCGCCTTGAAGACGACCGCCTCTTTTTTATTTATTCACGATACGCGCCAAAGGTTTAGACGAAAAATAAACCTAAATGACGAGAACTTTCGGGGCGTTTTGCTTAGGACAAGTTATTTATTATCTTGCGTCTGCATTCTATACTTTTTCAAAGCCTTCCACCCTACCAGCGCTTTTTCTTTTTCGTCCCACAAACGGAAGTATAAAGACTTCAGACTATCTTTGAAGGTCAGCGGCTCAATTTGGAATATTGGGTTTTCATTATGGCATTCTTCTAATTTGTAATTTGGAATCTTCGGGCTGAGGTGGTGAATATGATGAAAGCCAATATTGCCTGTGAACCACTGGAGCAGTTTTGGCAATTTATAAAACGAGCTACCGTCCATACCCGCTTTAAAAAACTCCCAATTGGCGTGTCGTTCCCAATAAGTGGGTTCAAAGTTATGTTGCACATAAAATAGCCACACGCCCGCCCCGCACGCCATCAGCAAAATAGGAACTTCAACCAATAAATACGCTTGCCAGCCGATGTGATATATCGTCCAACCCATAAAAGCGAGAATAGCGATATTCGTCCATATCACGCTATTTTTTTCACGCTTGCCCGCCACGTCTTTTTCCCAAAAACGATGCGCAAACACAAACACAATCAACGCGCCAACGGTAAACAAAATCAGCGGGTTTCGCATGATGCGATAAGCGATTTTTTTATACCATGGCGCGGCAAGATATTCTTCAACCGTCATCGTATACACATCGCCAATGCCGCGTCGGTCTAAATCGCCGGCAGTGGCGTGATGAATAGCATGAGAATGTTTCCAGTGGAAGTAGGGAGTCCACACTGCCACGCCGAGCAACAAACCCAAACGGTCGTTTGCCAACTTAGTCTTAAAGAAAGAACCGTGACAACAATCATGGAAGATGATAAACATCCGCACCATGAATCCCGCGGCGAGGATTGTCAATAATAAAGTCAGCCAATATCCAATTTCTAAACTGCGATACGCTAAATACCACAGCGCATAAAATGGAACGACAGAGTTAAAGACCTGCCATACACTCCGCCATGTATCGGGGCGCGCATATTTTGAGACAATACTCTGCCATTTGATATTTTCAACGCTCATTTTTTCTCCATTTGTATTTGATAACGCTCCGCAGTTTTTTTCATCCGATTTTGATTTCGCTTCAAACTTGCGGGGAGTTTATTTTGCTTCAATCATACCCTCATATTCCAAAAAAGCGGCGATTCCGTTTATCCAATGTTGCACGCCGTCTATGCGAATGGAGGGGTCTTCGCAACTGCTAAAAATTCCGCCTTTATATTTTCTTATCATTTCATCGGTGATTTCAAAATTACAATTATTGTTAGGCAACTGCCGCGCTAATACAAATGTAATAAATGCGCGAATGTCGCGGTCTAGCCGTTCATGCTCTGCGCCCGAAAGATACAGCGCTTGGGCAATAGATGAAAGCGCCTCAATTTTTGTGGCGGTGGAAATGCTGCTATTGGCTGGATTCAACGAGCGAACCTGACCAGCGATAATGGTATTCGCAATATCGTTGGCATAAGCCTGCTCTTCTACGCTCAACTCATCTAAACGGGCAAACATGGCAAATGCGTAGCCGTGCCAATGGTCTTCGGCGATGGGTTGCGCAATCATAAAATCATTAATCTCATGCGCCTGTTCTAACCAAAACGCATTTTCGGTCATTTCATAAAGTTGCAATAAAGCGTATAGGCTTTCGCCATTAAAGGATGCGACGAAATACTCCGCATCGGCTGTGCCGCCAAAATGCGGGTCAAACAAATGATAGAAACCGCCCTCAGGTTTGCGCATGGAGACGATGAAATAGCCTAAGTCTATGGCGGTGGAAATTAAATTTCTATCTTCAAGCGTAAAACTTCCAGAGGCTTGCCAACGTTTATAAATTGCATCAATGGTCAGCGCCGCGCCGCCTAGCGGGCATCCGCCGTTGGTATAGAAGCATGTGCCTGTAAAACGCGCAGGGTCGCCAACTAGATTTTCAAGATAATGCTTCAAAGCAAGGTCTGCCGAATGGCAATAGCGTGAATCGCCCGAAACTCTACAAACCGTATAAAGCGAGCCAACGCCCGCCATTAAGCGAATATCCGAAGGGGCGTAGGCTCTATCGTCATTAAGAATATTCACCTGATACGCCAACGCTCCATTAGCGATTTGTTGGCGCACGATATACTCTCCCGCTTCGATGATTGACGTTTTCAACGGGCTATCTTCAATTGAGATGATTTCAGCAGTGCGGATGGGAACAGCCGTAGGCGGCGACGTGGAGGTGAAGCTTATTTCTATTGGCGCTTGCGTTGGGCTGGCGCAAGCATAAAGCCCGTTTGCAAGAATCAGCGCCGCCCAAAAGAAATTCTTAAGCATGTGAAACTTTTGCCATTAAGTCTTGCAATTTAATTTCCGCTAATGAAGAAACCGTCCAATCGCCTTGCACATTCATCTGCGCCGTTAATCCGTTTGGCACGGCAACGACAAAGATACCAGCGCGGCGAGACGCTAAAACGCCGTTTGGCGAATCTTCAAACACCACCGCTTCATCGGCTTGGATTTGTAACTTCTCTAACGCTTTCAAATAAATATCTGGGTGCGGTTTGGTTTTGCCTTTTTCCACATCGTCTTGGCAGACGATGAAGTCGAATAAATCATAAATGCCGAGTCGCTGCGTGTGCGCATCAACCCATGAGTGCGGCGAACTGGACCCAATGGCTACTTTGAGCCCGTTAGATTTGGCTTCATGAATCAAATCTAACACGCCGGGCAAAATAGGGCTGGCGTGAATAATCGCGTCTGACTCGCGGCGGTAGCGAAGAGTTGAAGAAACAGCATCCACCTTCCCCGAAGAAAGAAGCGCAAGATGTTCCGCCGCATTAAAAGTCGAAATGCCATATCCGCCCACTGTTTTTTTCCATTCTTCAATGGGCAATTCAAATCCATATTCTTTATAAATATTTTGCCAAACGGTCACTTCGGGGGTTTCGGTGTCGAGAATCAAACCGTCAAAATCAAAAATTAAAGCCTTTAACATTTTTCTCCAATGAGCGGTCTGCGACCGCGTACTTTGAACATCATCTGCCAGAGTAATAGATTACGGAAAGCGCCTGACAAATTCCGAGATGGCTTCCCAAACTTTCAAATCGCTGGCTTCGTTATCAATTAAATCTAACACGCCGCTCACAGCCGAACGCATGGCGCGATATTCGCGTTGCGCGTCGGTATCGGAATGAAAGAAACGGGTATGGTCCATCCATCCATAAATGTTTAATGAAACGGTTATAAAATCTTTACTCCGTTTCAAGGTAATGCGCGCCAGGTCGGTATGTTGTTCGTCAAATAAAATCACTCCGCCGTCGCTAACCGCGCCGATGGTTTTGCCAAAATTAAACGCAGACCAATTACTCATCCGTCTTAATCCTACTCATGCGCGAAGGTTGCACGCCGGCGTTGTTTGGCATTATGCGCGCAGGCTTGCCTTCTTTCACCAAACGCGCCAAATGTTTCACCATCACCGCTTGGCGCGGCGAGGGTTTTGCGCCTAAATCTTCTAACACAGGTTCTAACCAAGTTTGATACGAACGCACATTCAAATACATTTTTCGATTTCCGTTTGAAACATATTTTATTAACGAAATGATTTTTTCCGCCGCATCGTCTTCATCGGGATGAATGAGCGGAGTTAGCACAATGCCATACATGCCCGATGTGATATTGGCAAAGCATTTCAACTCGTCGTGCACAAAACCGCTGGGACGATTGGGCGCAGGCTCGATAGGGTGCAATAACTGCGGCACAATTTGATAATGCAAATTTTGCACCGCCGTTAGGTCAATGGACGCCATACGCCTCCAACTACCGGGCAGGTTTGATTCTGTTTCCTGAACCTGACTCACATCCCACAGCCTTTGCCACGCATAGACGGAAAAGCCCGCTTTCCTTAACGATGGAAAGGCGCGATTGGTTTCATCCAATTCGGCAATGACGTGTAAGGCTTTCCACTCGCCGGCTTGTTTGGTGAGGTGTTCAATTAACTCAGGCAATTGCGGGTCGTCGAGTTTAGAAGACGGGGCTAAATACAAAAGTTTTGCAAACGTCTCGCCGCGTGTGTGAATCACGCCGCCTAATAAAGTTGTTTCTCCGCCGTTTGAAATTGCCGCGTATAAATGCCGCGCTGGGTTAATATACGCCAACAACCCCATCGCCCCTAAGGGATGCCCGCGCGTCAAGGCGCGCGCGCTATCGAGCGTTAACACGTCGTTTCGATAACGCGCAACGGTCGGCAAATCTAAAAAATCTAAAGCGCGGACAGGCATAGTAAGCAATTATAAATGAAGCGCACAACGTCCCGAAGGTTCTAAGCAAACCTTCGGGACGTTCCACACGAACGTGCGCGTTTAAGACGCTAAGGAAATGAAATATTCGTGAAATCTTGCGTCATCCGTCAATTCTGGGTGAAACGAAGTCGCCAACCAATGCCCCTCTTGCGCCGCAACGATTCTTCCATCTTCCAATTGCGAAAGTATTTTTGCATTGCCGCTCACCGATTCAATAATCGGCGCGCGGATAAAAACCGCATGATACGGATGGTTCGTGCCAGTGGCTTTTTTCAATTCATCAATCTCTAAATCTGTTTCAAACGAATCAACCTGCCTGCCAAAAGCGTTGCGTTGCACTTTGATATTCATTAATCCAAGCAAAGGCTGGTCTCGACCAATATCTTTAGAGAGGAAAATTGCGCCAGCGCACGTTCCCCACATGGCTTTCGATTTTCCAAATTCTTGCAACGGTTTCATCAAATCATACGCTACAGCCAATTTTCCAATGGTGGTGGATTCGCCGCCGGGGATAATTAACCCGTCCAAACCGTCTAAGTGTTTAGGCAGGCGCACTTCCGCCGTTTCCACGCCGATTTTTTTCAGCATGGCAATATGTTCTGCAAAATCGCCTTGTAATGCTAATACGCCTATTTTCATATTCAGCTCTTGGCTTTCAGCAATCAGCTTTTAGCTAACTACTAATCGCTGACATCTGAAATCTACTATTTACCAACCACGCACGGCTAACTTTTCCGCTTCAGGAATTTGCACAGCGTTGCGCCCGACCATCGCCTCGCCAAGGTTTTTACTGACCTCTGCAAGGATAGAAGCGTCTTGGTAATGCGTCACCGCCTTCACAATGGCTTGCGCGCGTTTGGCAGGGTCGCCAGATTTGAAAATGCCTGAACCGACAAATACCCCATCCACGCCGAGTTGCATCATCAAAGCCGCATCGGCAGGGGTGGCAACGCCGCCTGCCGCAAAATTCACCACCGGCAAACGCCCTAATTCTTTCGTTTCTTTGACCAGTTCGTACGGCGCGCCGTTGTTTTTGGCGAATGCCATTAGCTCTTCATCGCCCATCGTTTGTAATTGTTTAATTGCGCCAATCACAGAACGCGCATGACGAACCGCTTCAACCACATCGCCTGTTCCTGCTTCGCCTTTGGTGCGAATCATTGCCGCGCCTTCGCCAATTCTGCGCAACGCCTCGCCAATGTTTCGGCACCCACAAACAAACGGAACTTTGAAATTATGTTTCAAAATATGATGTTCTTCATCGGCAGGCGTTAGCACTTCCGATTCGTCAATGTAATCAACGCCAATGGCTTCCAAAATCTGCGCCTCCACAAAGTGACCAATGCGGCATTTTGCCATTACAGGAATCGTCACCGCATCCATAATCTTCAAAATCATATCAGGGTCCGACATTCTTGCTACGCCGCCATCGGCGCGAATATCGGCAGGGACGCGCTCTAACGCCATCACCGCGCACGCGCCGGCGTCTTCGGCAATTTTGGCTTGTTCAGCGTTCACCACATCCATAATCACGCCGCCTTTGAGCATTTGGGCTAACCCTTTTTTCTCTGTCCATGTTCCAGTTTTCGCTTCCATTTTTTGAACTCCTTATTAAGACTTTTTCAATTATTTTAATTGTAGGCAAAAATTGGACTAGGTTAAGAGCCAATAAATGTTATTAAGTACCCGTCCAATTTTTGATTTTTAACGTTTCTTTACCCGCCGCTTGGATATTTTAATGATATATTCACCATGCCAATATGGCGTAGATAGAGAGAAAATGCGCATCCCGCTTGACCGTGAAAGTGAAACCCCGCTATACCAACAAATTGGAAATTATTTGCGTAACGCCATTCTTTCTGGCAAGTTATCCGCCGATACGCGCCTGCCTGCGTACCGTCAACTGGCGCATGATTTGGGAGTGAACCGCGCCACCATTGAAAATGCCTATGCCCTGTTAGAAGCCGAAGGGTTGGTTTTTTCGCGTATGGGGAGCGGCACTTATGTTTTACCGCAACCTTTAATTCAACGCCCTGCAAAACAAAATAACAATATAGATTTACCCCTGTGGCAACAAAATTTTCAAACCAACGAAACCGCATCAAACCTTGACCTGATAGACGTTCTTTTACAAGAAGCAGGACATCCACACCCCATCAGTTTTGCCAGCGGCATCAGCGACACGCGCCAATTCCCAGCGGATGAATTTCGCAAAGTGTTGCAATCTGTTATGCGGCGCGACCAAATTTCAGCGCTGGAATACGGCGAACGCAGCGGGTATGCTCCATTACGCGAAGGAATTGTTCACATTCTGGCTAGTCAGGGGTTGCAAACCAATGCAGAAAGTATTCTAATTACCGCAGGCTCGCAACAAGCTATTTTTTTAGTTTCGCAAGTTTTACTCAAACCCAACGACGTTATCCTAGTGGAAAACCCAACCTACCCCGTAGCGCTAGATTTGTTTCGCGCGCTTGGTTTTCAAATCATCGGCATTCCGGTAGATCGTCATGGAATGCAAGTGGAAAAACTTGAAAAACTTTTACAACAACATCATCCGAAGTTAATTTACACCATTCCAAATTTTCATAACCCAACAGGCACTTGTTTGAGCAGCCCGCGTCGCCGCGAGTTGATTGTGCTTGCCGAACGGTACAATGTTCCGATTTTAGAGGACGACTTCGTGGGCGATTTACGGTATGAAGGCCGCGCTCAGCCTTCGCTCAAAGCGTTAGACGCAAAAGGTCAAGTCATTTACGTTGGCACATTTTCAAAAATGCTCATGCCCGGCTTGCGGGTTGGCTTTATTGTGGCAGATGGTCCCGTGTATCATAGTCTGCTTAATTTCAAACGCGTCAGCGACTTAGCGACTTCTACTTTAATTCAACGCGCGCTAGACGCTTATGTCACCGTCGGACGATATCAAACTTATTTACACCGCACTAGCCAAACCTTTCGTAAAAGGCGCGATGTAATGGCGGATGCAATAAAAAATTATTTGCCCCCTAAAGTTTCCTTTGATATCCCCAGCGGCGGTTTATTCATTTGGCTGCGCTTACCTGAAAAAACGTATGCCGATGAGTTGTTGCCTTTGGCTTGTAAAGAAGGCGTTTCGTTTGCGCCCGGAAATTTTTTCTTTATAGACGATAAAGATGGGCGGGAATGGCTGCGACTTAATTTTGCTTCTCAACCTGTAGAAGATATTGAAGAAGGAATCAAGCGTTTGGCAAAAGCCATGAGACAGATAAAAGTAAAAAAATAAACGCCGCAAACAATTAACCGCGCCGCAGGTTTCTTTCTTTGCCTCAAACATAAGAGAAACTTGCGGCGCGTTTTTTTAACTTGACAAAACGCCCTTAAGCGCTACAATTCATACAATGATACAATTAGTACAATTATTAGAGAGCTGATGGCTAATAAAAAACTCACCCTTCATTTAGACTTTCACTCTGGATTGCCTATCTATAGCCAAATCGTTGAGCAAGTGCAAAGTCAGCTTGCCAACGGAATTTTGAAACCAGGCGACCAGTTGCCCACTGTGCGTGCATTGGCGGAAGAGCTACGGGTCAATTTCAACACGGTGGCGCGGGCTTATCGTATGTTAGATGAAGCGCGGATTATTTCAACGCAACAAGGACGCGGCACATTCATCACAGAACTTCCATCGCCTAAAACGGCAGAAAAGATTAAGCGTGAATCGTTGATTGCGCTAACGGAACGATTTATCAATGAAGCCGAACGATTAGGATTTTCGGCGCAAGAGATAAGTCAAACAGTGAGAGGCAGGTTGAAGGTTAAACAAGAAGCGAAAGAGTCATAAAAGGAGAATGTAACTATGAAACTAGAAAATATTAAGTCAAATAAAAAACAAGGCGACCAACATATTCCGCCCATTGCACGAACTTTGTTTGGCGTATTCTTATTACTTGGCGTATTGGGCGTGGCGTTTGGCGATGGGATATATTCCGATGCGATGCTCGGCGCTTGGGTTGCTTTTTGGACCATGCTTGCCATATATATTTTGTTCGCATTAAAAGTCGCTTCGCAATGGGAAAAAGCGATTGTGTTGCGTCTCGGAAAATTCATTGGGCTGAAAGGACCCGGCTTATTTTGGATTATTCCAATTGTAGATACAATTGCCGCATGGATTGACCATCGCGTGATGGTATCGCCGTTTGCCGCGCAAAAAACTTTGACAAAAGACACTGTGCCTGTGGATGTGGACGCCGTTTTGTTTTGGGTGGTGTGGGACGCTGAAAAAGCCGCCTTAGAAGTGGAAGATTATCGCGCGGCGGTAGATTGGGCGGCGCAAACCGCATTGCGCGACATCATCGGCAAAAAAATGCTGGCGGATATTTTGATTGGGCGTAGCGCGATTGACCAAGAACTGCAAGCCGTGATAGACGAACGCACAACGCCTTGGGGCGTGACTGTGCAATCCGTTGAAATTCGAGATATTGTCATTCCGCAAGATTTGGAAGACGCTATGTCTCGTCAAGCGCAAGCGGAGCGTGAACGTCAGGCGCGCGTAATTTTAGGCGAATCGGAAAAGCAAATTGCCGCTTCGTTTGCAGAGGCTTCAAAGGCGTATCAAAACAACCCTACCGCGCTGCACTTACGCGCGATGAACATGCTGTTTGAAGGGTTAAAAGAAAAAGGCGCGTTGGTCATTGTGCCAAGCTCCGCAGTAGATACGATGAATCTTGGCGGAATCAGCGGCATGGTTTCGATGGCGCAAAATAATTTACCAAAGGATAGTTCGTAAGTTTCAGGTTGAAATTCAAAGGTTACCCCCTGCAACTCAAGGTTTCACATGAAACTTAAAGGAGAAAAAATGAAAACAAAAACCACCATCATTCTTGTTCTAGCCTTTATTGCAGTTGGGCTGGCGGCGGGTTTCCTGTTCTGGGAGCAATTGCCCGAGCAAATGGCTTCGCACTGGAACGTGAACGATGAAGCGGATGGTTACACCTCAAAATTTTTGGGCGTGTTTCTCATGCCGCTAGTCGCATTGGGCTTGTTCGGGTTGTTTATCACGCTTCCTAATATAGACCCGCTCAAAGCCAATATCGAAGAATTTCGCGGCGCGTTCAACCTGTTTATTGTGTTGATGATTGCCTTCATGATGTATGTTCACGCGCTCACGCTGGTTTGGAATCTTGGCTATCAAAATTTCAAATTTAGCCAAGCGCTTGTGCCCTCGTTTGGCGCGTTGTTCATTTTCATTGGATACATGCTCAAACAAGCCAAACGAAATTTTTTCATCGGCATTCGAACTCCGTGGACGCTTTCTAGCGATTCGGTTTGGAATAAAACGCATCGTCTTGGAGGCAACCTGTTTATGCTCGCGGGGGCATTTGCCCTCGTTGCAAGTTTCTTTGGCGGCGCGGCTGCCTTTTGGTTGATGTTTGTTCCGCTCATAGCGTCAGTTTTGTTTCTGGTAATTTACTCATATATACTGTATCGAAGCGAAACGAAAGCATAACTTGTCATTCTGAGCGAAGGAACGTCAAGATTATTACAACGCCTTCGCGTTTGGCGGCGCTTTCGCTCAGGATGACTTTCAAAATCAATGTTTTGCATAAAACATTAAGGAGAAACGCAATGGCAAGCGAAATTGAAAAATGGGAATATCGCGCCGAAACCTTCGGCGGGTTTTGGAAAGGCGTCAAAATGGAAGAGATACAAGAAATTCTCAACCAATGGGGCGAAGAAGGCTGGGAAGTTGTCTCAGTCGCGCCGTTTGAGCATTACAACAACCTTCATATCATTGCCAAACGTCCGCTCACACGCGAAACGGTGCGCAAACGTTCAATGCCGCGATTCAACTAAGAATACGGCAAGCGTGCTGGTTGAGCGCCTGAGCGTTGTTCTACAAGTCGAAGCCATCTGCAAAAGCGAGGGCGGTTCGCAACGACATCACAGTAATGTTTCACATGAAACTTAGGAGAAAAATGATAAAACCTTTTAACTGGAAACTATTTTTGATTTTATGGTTAGCGGGCGCATTGGGCGTGGTTGCGATTATTCCATACACGCTCGCTTTACAAAGCGATACGCTTCAAAATATGGATTTGCCTATCCCGTTGCCTATTTTGCTTGGGCTTCAAATTACGCAAGGCGCAGTCATTGTAGGGATTTTAACCGCGCTTGGATTATGGCTTGCCAATCGGATTGGGCTTGGCGCGCCAATCATTGAAACATGGCTGAATAAAGAATCAATCGCTGAAAAAATAAAAAGCATTTTGCTCATTAGCGTCCTCTCAGGCGTAATGGCAGGCGTATTGATTATCGTTTTAGACGCGTATGTCTTTCAACCGTTGTTGATAAAAGATTTAGGCGAACAGCTCAGCCCGATACCAAACAACATCAAGCCGCCAGCATGGCAAGGCTTTTTAGCCTCGTTTTACGGCGGCATTACCGAAGAACTTCAACTACGGTTATTTTTTATGTCGCTGCTGGCATGGATTGGTTCATTCATCGTTAAACCTGTTGACGGCAAAGCAAACGCAACCGTGTTATGGAGCGCAACCATCTTAGCCGCAGTTGCTTTTGGCGTTGGTCATTTGCCCGCTGCGGCGGCAATATTCCCAGCATTAACTACATTGGTAGTGATTCGAATCATCTTATTGAATTCACTTGGGGGAATCATTTTTGGGTGGCTATATCAAACGCGTGGGCTTGAGTCTGCGATGATTGCTCATTTTTCAACCGACATTGTTTTGCATGTTTTGTTTGCAATATAAGATTCGCCGCAAGGCGTTGTAAAAGAACGCAAACTTAAAAACAATATGGAAGATGAAAATAAAAATGGGGCGGCAGAATCAAACATAAATTAAGAAAAAGAAGCGATTTATCAAAAATAGAACAAATGTTCTGTTTTTGATAAAATAAAAAATGAGCGACTCATCGTCGCTCATTTGTGTTTATCCTAAATGCATGGGCATGATGACGTGTAAGAAATTATCATCGCCCACTGGTTTGATAACGCCCGGCGCGTTTGGCGCAGACGTTTCTAACGCTACATTGGGCGTTTTGATAACTTCTAGCGCCTCGCGTAAAAATTTAACATTGAATGCGATTAAGACGCTTCCGCCGTCCACGGTGGCTTCGACGATGGTTTCATTCTTTCCGGTTTCTTCCGAAGTGGCGGAAATTTCAACTTCGCTGGGTTGCATTTCGCCTTTTGATTCTTTAATATCGAGGCGGGCGACGTTTGAGCCTTCACGCGCAAAAATTTCGGCTTGTTTGCAGGCTTTGAGCAAAGCCGCCGTTGAAACCAACGTGCGCGATTTGTAATTGCGCGGGATAATTTGATGATAGTCTGGGAATGTGCCGTCAATCAATTGCGAAACCACTTCCACATCTTTAACGCGGAATAAAACTTGCCCGCGATTTTTTGGCACAACCATATAAATCGGTTCTTCAGGGTCGGTGGCAACGCGCGCCAATTCATTTAATGCGCGCGCTGGAATAATAATGTTGAGCGGGTTAGAAACTTTTTGCGCCAGTTGCGCCTTACGAACAGACAAGCGAAAACCGTCCGCCGCCGCCATCGTCACATTATCTTTTTCCACATTCATCAACACGCCCATCAATACGGGTCTGGCTTCATCGGTTGAGGCGGCAAACGCCACTTGATGAATCATCTCTTTGAAATCAGCCACGTTTAATTGAATCGCGTCTTTCATTTCGGGCGTAGGCAATGGCGGAAATTCTTGCGCGTCAATACATTTAATATCGTTATTCGACGAGCCGCTCTTAACATGCAAGTTTTGCGTTTTTACATCAAGCGAGAGTTGCACTTGGTCGCCGGGTAAAGTGTTCACCAAATCGGAGAATGTGCGAGACGGAACGGTCGTTGAGCCGTTTTCATCAATTCGGGCAGGTATCCAACAAGTAATGCCCAACTCCAAATTCGTAGCGGAAAGGCGCAAACGACCTTCATCGGTTGCGATTAGGATATTCGCTAAAACAGGCAAGGTGGTGCGCGGCGAAACGGCGCGCGAAACAACGCTTAACCCACGAGCTAGATTCTCTTGTAGGACAGTTACTTTCATAATTCGCCTCGAAATATTTTTTGTGAAAGTATATCATTAAGTTTATGGAGTGCGTCGCGCCTTGTATATCGGAATCCCTTAAATAAAAAACTCTGTCTGAAAACAGACAGAGTTTAAATTTTGAGGCGCGAAGCGCCGCGGCTAAAATCCCGTCACCATCGAAACCCCAAACAGCAACAACATCGCCAACAATTGACACGCAAATAATCCCGCAAACACATAAGCGATATACGTCCAAACCGATGCGACTCTTTGGGCAGACTGCGGGCGGATTTCTTGCCCTTCTGCCATAGACTTCGCCGCCTCTGCGGTCTGCTCGTAATCGTTCATCCAAAACACGCCCGCCGCTTCATCGCTGACTATCAACTTGTTTCCGCGAAACGACCTTATCCACGCCTCGACATTTTCCGGCGTATTGACAGCCAATGAACCCGGCAAAACAATCGCCTGCGCTTTTACATCGCTTGATAATTTTTCATTTGCATTAACTATTGTCACTGGAATTTTTGGCGCGCGTTTTGCAAATATCGCTTTGACTGTTTCGCCAAAGCGCCCATTATGGTCAAAAACCAAAACATTGAAATGCGATTGTTTTTCCTCCAACGCATCGGCTTTTGATTCTGTATCTTTTCGTAAAGTAGAAAGATGATACCAAGCCAAAATCGCAAATAATATCAAGGCTCGTAAAGAATCAAGAGATGAATCAAGCGCGTTGCTTGCAGAGCCGCCTAATGCGGCGCTGATTAATTGAAACGCCAAATTACCCGCCGCAATCATGCCGCCGATGACAGACACAAATAAAACTAAATACAAATAGAATTTACGAATCACCGAACGGCGCGCGTGGTAGCCTGCATCGTTAACTTGTAAGGCTTGCATTTGCATCGGTCGCCAAGTCATCAACCACAGTGGCAAGCCGACAACTAATGAAGCAATAGCGCTTGATATTGATGAAGCAAAATTCCCAATCCCAAAAAATGTATTGGATGTGAGCATATCAATAATTGTAGAAAGTAATGACATCACGCCGAAGAAAGTAGCGGCTAGCCCTACAAATGAAAGCAAGTAATAAAATAATCTTTGCTTGCCAGCTCGGCGCGGAAGATTTTCGTCAAATGTAAATTGCCGACCCAGCCATTTTCCGTAATATGCCCAAACAACCCCAAACGGCAGACCTAATGAAATCGGTCCGCCAATTTCATGTAAAAATTTTGTACCTTCATTTGATTCGCCAAGAATCTGCAAAAGGATTTTATAAATCAAATTTCCGCCAGCAGAGAGGACGATAATCACACTACCTAAGGTGAGCAAATACAAAACGCCGAGGCGTAGATAAGAGTCTCGTTCAGCAGAATCAGGTAGAACGTCTTGTAAGATGCGCCAAGAGAAATACCAAATTGGGGCGCCAATCACAAGTAATGCAATCGCATTGATGACCGTCTCGCGTCCAATTTCTCCAAGCACGTTTGAAGTTAAAGTAAATACAAAATTCAAGGCTTGTTGCGCGCCGTAGGTGGTCATCAACAAACCGTAGAGCATCCAAATGAAGCGATAAAGGCGGCGAACATCTGCAAAGTTTTCTGGTTCAGAAAGTTTGCTCCAATTTTGTTTGAGGATGTTCCAAAAATATGCGGCGATGAGTAGATTGATAACGATGGCGATTAAGTTATCGGACCATGTTTGCGAGCCGCCGACTAAGGCGCGATATTCGTAAAGATTTGCGGAAGATAAAAGCGTGCGATTGATGAGCGCCAAAAAGTTTTGTATGGCTGGCAGAAATGTAGCCAATAACATGCCATACAAAAAGACGGCGCGCGGCGTTGCGCTATTTTCTTCATCGTCTTTGGCAGATACGCTCTGCGCCCATAGCCAGTGAAAAAGAAAAATTGGCACGCCTACAAGAATTAAAGATAAGGCTTGCGCCAATGAAGTTGTTCCCGATGTGATTTCATTTTGATTCACGACAGAACGAAGCAAACTGATAATGCCCCATAGCGTCACTTCGACGCTGATGAAGGCGATGGCGTAAAAATAAAGTCGTCTAATAGTTTTCATGTTTACCTGTATCCCTGACTACGGATTGTATGGCTCTTGATACCAGGCGTAATCCCAAAAGTTATACGGCATATAACTTAACTTCCATTCACTATTTTGTTTGACCAAATTTGCACGGTCTGGGCTTCCATAACGACTAGAGAATGGGTCGTTGTAAGAATAATAAATTAAGAGATGCACTGTGGCGTCGTTACCAATCGTTTCAACGTCGCTAATTTCCACGCCTACATTTTCAGGGTGAACCATGCCATTCAAAAACGATTGACGAAATTCTTCTTCGGTTGGTTTGTTATCCAAATCTGCAAGGTAGCCGTAGGCTTTTTCATAATCTTTGTTTAACACCGCTAAAACGTAATTATGCACCACGCCTTCGGGGGTTGAGTCTGAAACATAATCGCGGTTGTCTTGTCGTGTAAAAAACAGCGCCAACGCCAATACAATCAACGCGCCAATGCCAATCAGAATGCCTGTCAGAAATTTATCTTGTTTCATAAGGGATGCCTCCGTAGGTTAACTTTACTACTAAAATGGACTTAAGAATCTTGCAAAAATTCGAATTATGCTAATCTGCTTAATTAATTTTTCTCTTGACAATTTTAATAGGGGGGGGGGTAATATTTTTACTAATACCATAAATAAATGTATTCAAAATAATTGGGAGGTAAATCTGCCATGCTAAATACAAAAACCAGAAATATCATAAGTAGTGTCGGCTCAATCTTATCAGCACACGAATTCAAGCGACTAATATCTATGGCAAGTAACTATATCAGTACTTACCATAGAGAATATGATATTAAGGGATTAGAAGAATACAAACAAAAGAGATTAACCATGTTGCTTCAACATGCAATTAAGACTGTTCCTTTTTATCAAACTCTATGGCATGAAGCAGGAATTGCTGAAATTCCATCTAATTATAAAAAAGATATATTGCCATACATACCCCTAATTGATAAAACTCAATTACAAGCATGTGGTTATAAAAAGTTAATTAGTAGCGTTAGTCGCCCATCTAGTTTGTCGAAAAGTTCAGGAACAACAGGCACTCCGGTTTTTCGTTTTAAGGATAATACCGCTTTGGTCTACAATGACTTAACAATACTGCGATATTTACGAGATAACTGCATTCCGATAGGTAGTACGATTTTGTTTACTCACTCAAACAAAACAACACCGATGTCCATCCAGCCTGTACCATTACAGTTCTTGTCTAAGCGGGTTTTTGCTTCAGTTTTTGAATTTATGGAAAACCCTAAACTTGCCCATAAGATGGATATTAATGTAGTAGTAGGTTCACCGCATCAATTACAACTATTAGCTGAGGCTGTATTTTCTAAAAGTAGCGTAAAACCCCCTAAATTATTTGTTAGTATTGCAGAGAAGCTTGACATCCATCAAAGAACGTCAATAGAGAAATTGACAGGAAGCAATGTTATTGATGTGTATTGCGGAAGTGAATTTTCAGCATTAATTGCGTTTGAATGTTGTCAATGTAAAAAATTACACACAAACTCTGATTTTTTAATTGTGGAGATCTTAGACTCGGAAAACAAACCCGTTAATGCTGGTGGAATAGGTGAAATTGTAATTACAGATTTATGCAATTATGTATCGCCATTAATTCGATATAAAACCGGGGATTTAGCTACTGTATCTATTTCTTCATCATGTGAATGCAAAAGAGCCTTACCTGTGCAATTGAAAAAAATTGAAGGGCGAATTACAGACCAAATCGTTTTGAATGAAGGAAAGAGAATTAGTGTTTTGCCAATATTAGATGACTTAAGAGCATTGTTGAATAGAAATTTCACACTCGTTCAAGAAGACGTAGATATTTTCACTCTCCAAATACACGAGTTAAAAAATGAAGACTCAAATCTAGAATTTTCATCTGTTCAAGATATTTTGATTATGAAATTATGTGTAAATGTGTCCGTAAGAATTCAGTTTGATCAATTATCGAATCGAATTAGTAACTCATCAACGAAAGTCAGGTCTTTTGTGTCAAGAATACCACGCAAAGAAAATTTGCTAATTTAGATATAAATCGTGAGCATTGCAGGGACATCTTGAAACTAACTTAAGGAGAAAACTATGAATACCGAATGGATAACACCTCAGATGGTAGAAATAAGTCTAGAAGAAATTGCTGAATTAGCCAATGTTGATTTGGTCTGCGCAACTGCAGGTACTGACGACTCTTGGAACGACCACATGTAGTGCGTAAACTTTGTAAGAATATTAGGTTAAATAAATAGTCTTCACTCAAGATGTCCCTATAATTTTTACGATGAATATCACTAAATACCCATCTTTTATTCTCAGCAATTTGGCTGATTTACGAAAACTCATTGCCATATCACGCGCTAACAATGAAAAATATTCTTGGGTGCGCTTAGTGGATACGCAAAGTATGTCACCGTCTTTTGATGGGGATATTAATTTACTTGTTGAATGGTCTAACCCTTATACCTTTCGTAATGGTGATCTTATAGTTGTATCAAAGCCAAATCTACCATTCCTGCTAGTACATAGGGCATGTGGGTATCGATTGGAAAAAAATGAGCGACAAGTTCTTCAAATTGCGGATCATTTTATTTCTAGAAATGAAATCAGTGCTAGTTGGGTCAACTTAGATTCTATTCTTGGTAAGATAGTACAAATACGTTACGGAGCAAATAAACAAGTTGTAGCACTTGATTCTGTTTTTCTTCAAAAGTTATCATTTCAAATAGCTAGATTGTCTATGCGTAAATATACATTAATAATCAATGAAGATTATACAAAAAAGTTTTTCTTATCCTTATATTTTGTAACATTAAATCATCGTATATTTTGCTATCTATTTCGATTTGCATTATTTCTTAATGCGCACTTGATAAAAACTTTTAAATCTTCGCAAATGGATTGAAATGAACTCTCTTACAAATAAGATCTTTACACGCAGTGAGTCGGTACTAGTCCAACCGCTTGAAAGCGGCTTGGCTATCATAAGTTCGGTCACCGATAAAATCATAATATTAAATGTAACTGGCACTGCAATTTGGAATCTTTTCGATGGATCAGCATCCTGTTCAGAAATTGTTACAAAAGTTGCATTTCAATTCTCAACCCCAACAGACCAAATAATGGAAGAAGTATATGCTTTGATTGAAGGGTTAGAATTAAAAAATCTAATATTGGAGAAAACGTAATGGCATTGAACGCTTCACAAAAAAAACTAACCTACAGTGACGTTCTTCACAATCGTAATTTTACTTTGTTATGGGTTGGTCAAAATATTTCGCTTTTTGGTGATGTAATATATTTTTTTGCAATTAATTGGTTCATTCTTGAAAAAACCGGATCAGCATTACAAATTGGTGGGAACATAATTTTTAATGTGTTTGGTGGTTTAATCTTTCGATCTATAGCTGGCGTTATAGCTGATAGATGGGATCGTCGTCGAATTATGATAATTAGCGATTTGACAAGAGGTATTATATTATTATTTTTTATATTTAGCATTTTTGTTGGTATTTTTAATGTTTGGCTTATTTACACTATAACTTTTATACTGACAGCAGTTTCTGCTTTTTTCACACCTTCATATCAATCTCTTATAGCGACCCTTTTACAAAAAGATGAACTTATGATCGGGCGATCTTTAAGCGTAAGTTCATCTCGTTTTTTACAGGCATCGGCTACAGCATTTAGTGGAGTAATGATTGCATTTACTGGAACTCAAACCGCAATTCTTATCAATGCTATCAGTTTCTTTTTATCAGCTATCTTATTAGGACTGATAAAACTTCCTCCTTCTACACAGAAAGTAAAGGAAGATAAACTAACTATTCCTACTTTTATTCAAGACACAACCTCTGGATGGAGGTACATTCGTTCAATCCCTGTGTTAATTGGCTTATTTATTTTATTTGCATCTACTGATTTTGGTGCAGCATTTACTTGGCCCGTTCACGCAATCTTTGCAGAAAAATCATTAGGCGGTGGGTCAGAGTTATATGGGTATCTTTCCACCGCCTCATTACTTGGAGGGTTTGTTGGTGGTTTTGTTATTGGACGTTACAACACTTGGTTTAATAAACACCCAGGTCAAAGTTTTGCATTAGCCTCTTTTCTATGGGGCTGTTTATCTATAGTATTTTCACAAGTTACCTCTATTCCTTTGGCTTTGGTATTACGTTTTGCTATTGGAGGGTCGCTTTCCATGATACATGTACCAATTTTTGCATTAGTAGATACAAAGGTTAGCGAAGAGTTTCGGGGAAGGGTGTGGGCTACACTAGGTATTGGTAGCATGGTTACAGGAAGTATTGCAACTTTTCTATCAGGAATCGTGGCAGATTTATACGGTCCTCGTATATCATATTTAATTGCAGGCATAATTTTAGTTATTGCCTCTATTTCAGCAATTATGTTTAAACCAATACGCACTGCACAAATCAGCGAAGAAAATTAAGTATTTCTTTGATTCTTCTTTTATCGTATACTCAGCAAAAAAGGAGATCTAAATGACCATTTCCGCACCCCACTGGGATTTGACAAACGTCTACCCTGCGCTTGATTCAAAGCAATTCAAAAATGCAATTAAGCAATATAAAACTTTGTTGGATGATATGGAAGTGTTTTTAGCCAAAGCCAGCAAAGCCAATGCCAAAACAGATTCAAAGAAACTTGGTAAATTGCTCGGCGAAGCGGTAGAGCGCTTCAATAAAATTTTTGAACTCTCTGGCACACTTGATCCATATATTTCTTCTTTCGTTTCAACTGATTCTCATAACAAAGAAGCCAAACGAATCGAATCGGAATATGAGCAGATTGCTGTCAAAGCAAATATTCTCAACACCAAGTTTCAAGCCTGGGCTGGCACATTAGGTAAACCTGCTATCAAAAAAGCGGCGAAGGTAAATGCTTCCGCGCAAGCGCATGAATTTGCGTTGAATGAAGCGGCGGAGCAATCCAAATATTTGATGAGTGAAGCGGAAGAAATTCTCGCCGCAGAACTGACCTTGAGTGGGGGTAACGCCTTCGGCAAATTACAAGGGACAGTGACTTCTCAAATGTCTGTTGATTTTGAATTAGATGGCAAGACTCAAAAGTTGCCGATGCCTGCATTGATTAACTTGCGTTCGCATCCAGATGAAGCCACACGCCGACGCGGGTATGAAGCCGAAAATAAAGCCTGGGAAAGTGTGCAAGAAACGTTGGCGGCTTGTATGAATGGCGTGAAAGGCGAAACTTTAACATTGGATAAAAAACGCGGACGAGAAGACGCGCTTCACGCTTCAATTGATTTTGCACGTATTGACCGCGCTACATTGGATGCCATGCTCGACGCCATGAAAGATTCCTTTCCGATGTTTGAAAAATATTTCAAACACAAAGCCAAGTTGTTAGGCAAAGAAAAATTAGCCTGGTGGGATTTGTTTGCTCCGATGGGCAAAACCGATAAAGTGTATTCATGGAAAGAGGCTTGTGATTTCATCGTGAATAACTTCAATAAATTTTCACCAGAACTTGGCACATTTGCAAAACGTGCATTTGATAATAACTGGGTAGATGCTGAACAACGCGAAGGCAAACGTGGTGGCGCGTTTTGTATGGGCGTAGAAGGTGTTAAAGAAAGCCGCATCTTAATGAATTTTGACGGTTCATTTGACCAAGTCAGCACGCTGGCGCATGAATTGGGTCATGCGTTTCATAATGAATGCGCTTATCAAGCCAATAAGACTCCTATTCAACAAAATACGCCGATGACGTTGGCAGAGACCGCTTCCATCATGTGCGAGACGATAGTCACCGAAGCGGCGTTGAAAGAAACCACAGACCCGCAAGAAGTTTTATCTATTCTGGAAGCGCAATTAAACAACGCCTCGCAAGTGGTTGTGGATATTTATTCGCGCTATCTATTTGAAAAAGAAGTGTTTGAAAGGCGCGCGCAAGCCGAACTCTCTGCCGACGATTTGAACGACATTATGGAACGCGCGCAAAAAGCGACATACGGCGCAGGCTTAGACGAAAAGTATCTACAAAAATATATGTGGACGTGGAAACCGCATTATTACGCCAGCGGCTTCTCTTTCTATAATTATCCGTATGCGTTTGGTTTGTTGTTTGCTACGGGTTTGTATGCAATTTATCAACAACGCGGCGAAGAATTTGTGCCTGCTTATAAAAAGTTGTTGGCGTCCACTGGCGAGGCGCGCGCCGCCGACTTGGCGGATACGTTTGGCATTAACATCCGCACGAAAAAATTCTGGGCAGATAGTTTGGCGATTATCGGCAAGCGCGTAGAACGATATTGTCAGTTGTAATAAAATCGCCAACGACGGACGGCAAACGATAAATACAAAAAGTCTGCGGTCTATCGTTGGCGGTTTGCTTTTACGAAAACGCTTGAATTCCCGTTTGCGCTCTGCCTAAAATGAGCGCGTGAATATCATGCGTGCCTTCGTAAGTATTGACCGCTTCTAAATTCATCATGTGACGAATGACATGAAATTCATCAGAGACTCCATTACCGCCGTGCATATCACGAGAGATTCTGGCAATTTCTAAGGCTTTGCCGCATGAATTTCTTTTGACTAATGAAATCATTTCAGGCGTGGCTTTCTCTTCGTCAATAAGCCGCCCAACGCGCAACGCGCCTTGTAAACCTAAAGTAATTTCAGTCATCATGTTGGCTAATTTCAATTGAATGAGTTGATTCGCGGCAAGCGGGCGGCCGAATTGCGGGCGGTCTAATGTGTATTGCCTTGCCGCGTGCCAACAAAATTCCGCCGCGCCTAAGGCGCCCCAGGCAATGCCATAACGCGCTTTATTCAAACATCCAAACGGACCTTTCAAGCCCGAAACATTGGGCAATACATTTTCCTCAGGCGCAAACACTTCATTCATCACAATTTCGCCAGTGGCGCTGGCGCGCAAACTAAACTTCCCTTCAATTTTGGGGGCAGATAACCCCTTCATTCCTTTTTCTAAAATAAATCCGCGAATTTCGCCGTCCAGTTTTGCCCACACTACAAACACGTCGGCAATCGGCGAATTGGTAATCCACATTTTGTTGCCGTGCAAAATATACCCGCCGTCAACTTTTTTAGCGCGCGTTTCCATGCTAGCAGGGTCTGAGCCGTGATTGGGTTCGGTGAGACCGAAACACCCCACCCATTCGCCGCTGGCAAGTTTGGGTAGGTATTTTTTTCGTTGTTCTTCTGTGCCATAGGTATAAATGGGGTACATCACTAACGAACTTTGCACGCTCATGGCGCTTCGATACCCACTATCCACTCGTTCCACTTCGCGGGCGATTAACCCATAAGCCACATGATTCAACCCCGCGCCTCCATATTCTTCGGGGATGGTTGAGCCTAACAACCCGAGGCTTCCCATCTCGTTCATAATTTCTCGGTGAAAAATTTCTTTGCGGTTGGCTTCCAGAATGCGCGGCATAAGTTTCTCTTGGCAGTATTTTCGCGCAGCGTCTCGAACCATGCGCTCTTCGTCTGTCAATTGGTCGTTGAGCAAAAAGGGGTCGTCCCATTTGAAAGTTGGCTTAGACATAAAACCTCATAGTGAAAGTAGTTAGTATTCATTTTGATTGTATCAAATGTTGAAGATAGAAAAAAGTTGAGGAAAGCAGAATTAATTTCAAAGTCGGCGAAGAAGCGATTAAACAAAAAGAGGATTCATTTGTAAATGAATCCTCTAATTTCTAATCCTCTAGGTTTAGGCGTTGCCTGTGAGCCAGCCGCGTAGTTTCATCGCTTCTACCACGCGGTCAATCGCCACCATGTAGGCGGCGTCGCGCATATATACTTTTTCTTCTAAACTGCGATTCAAAACGGCATTAAAAGCGGAGGTCATCTTCACGTCTAGGCGGCGAAGCACGGCGTCTTTTTCCCAGTAATAATTGGCGTCGTTTTGCACTTGTTCAAAGTAAGAAACGGTCACGCCGCCGGCATTGCACAGAAAATCTGGAATGACAAACACATTATTCTTTTTGAAGACTTCATCGGCTTCGGGCGTGGTTGGACCGTTTGCCCCTTCGGCGACGAGTTTTAGGTTTTTTGAAACGCGCTTGACCGTATCGCCGGTAATTTGCCCCTCTAATGCGGCGGGGATAAGCACATTCACATCGGCTTCAAGCCATTTATCGCCGTCTGTAATTTCATAACCAGAGTCTAGCGCTTTTTGTTTATCAATCGTGCCGTATTGGTCAACAATGGACATTAAGAAGCGCGGGTCAACGCCGCCTTTTTTGCTATAGGTGTATGCTTTTTTGTCGTGACGGTCGTAACAAGAAACGCAAGCCACCGTGCCGCCGAGAATTTCCACAAACCCTAACGCGGCATATTGAGAGACGTTGCCAAAACCTTGTAATGCGGCGACAGAGTTCTTTGGGTTAAGGTTGATGTGTTTCATGGCTTCGCGCACGGTGTAAATTACGCCAAAGCCTGTGGCTTCTGTTCTGCCTAAGGAGCCGCCGCCGCCAACGGGTTTGCCCGTGAAAACGCCCGGCGTGTATTGACCAACCAGCCTTGAATACTCATCCATCATCCAGCCCATCATTTGCGGGGTTGTGCCAATATCGGGCGCTGGCACATCGTTGCGCGGACCGATATTCTTCCACATAGCCCGCACCCAACCGCGACATAACGATTCTTTTTCGTTGGTAGATAATGTGGAAGGGTCTACCACAATGCCGCCTTTCCCGCCGCCCAGCGGAAGGTCCGCCACGGCGCATTTCCACGTCATCCATGTCGCTAAAGCGCGAACGGTATCTAACGTTTCATCCGCCGCAAAACGAATGCCGCCCTTGTTTGGTCCGCGCGCGTCGTTATGCTGCACGCGAAACCCTTGAAATACTTTTAACGTGCCGTCGTCCATGCGCACGGGAATACGGAAAGAATATTCTCGTTGGGGCCAACGTAGAATTTGCGCAATTTCATTATCCAGTTGCAACAGTTTTGCAACCGTATCAAATTGAATTTGCGCCATGTCAAACGCATTGATTTTTCCTGCCATACACAAGTCTCCTAAGTTAGAAAAAAATAAGCGGGCATTCCGCTAGGGAGCGCCCGCTTTGCAAGAGTATTTATGAAGCACACTGGTTCCAACACTGACCGTGAGTCATCATCGCTTAAACTTTACCATGAGATTTGTTAATAAGTCAATATGGCTTTTGTTTTATGATTGTTTTTGATTATACAAATTTAGGTTTACGCTTTTCAAAAAACGCTTGAATGCCTTCTCGGTGATTCGCCGATTTGCCCGCTTGCTCTTGCAAAACGCCTTCGTTGGCTAAGACCGCCTCTAAATTTGGAAAGACCGCTTGGTTAAACGCTTGTTTGCCCAACGCAAACGCCTCTTGCGGACCTTCAGCCAGTTCTGCCGCCTTTCGCTTAATCAACGCCTGAAAGTTAAACCCCCCTACCAGATTCACCATACGCCATTCATAAGCCAACTGAGCCGAAATTTTTTGATTGGAATAGAAATATTCCTGCGCTCTGCCTAACCCGATATAATGCGGCAAAAATAACGAAACGCCCGAATCGGGCGCTAGCCCAATGCCGCTGAAACCCACCGTAAAATACGCCGATGACTTTGCAATTCGCAAATCGCACGCCAAAGCGATTCCAAACGCGGCGCCGGCGCACGCCCCATTAACCGCCGCTATCACAGGTTTGCCCATAGTACGAATTTGTAAAATTAATGGGTTGTAGGTTTTATCTAAATGTTCGCGGTATGAAATTGCTTCGCCTTGTTGCATTTCTTTTATATCTTGCCCAGCGCTAAACGTATTGCCCGAACCGGTAATTACCACGCACCGAACTTGCGAATCGCGTTGTGCATCTACAAGCGCTTTGTGTAAGGCTTGAATCATTTCTAAGTTGAAGGCGTTGGCGCGCTCAGGGCGAGAGAATGTAAGGGTAAGGCAACCATGTTGAAGCGAGGAAAGAAGCGTTGTCATAGTGTCTGCTAAATAAAGCGACAGTCGCTTTAGAAGGGACTGTCGCTTTCATCGTCTAGTTGGTCGTCATCCCCGCTATCGGTTTCGTATTCAACCGCTTCGCCGTCTAAATAAACCCATAGCAATAACACTTGCCCTTCGGGCGTTTCTACGTTTCGCGCGGCGAGAATTGGGGCGGTTTGTTCCAACCCCATTTCGTTGCGATAGTGTAAATGTATAGAGTTTTTGTTATGCCAAGCGTTGTAACATCGCTCAACCAGCGCATTGCCGTTAAACGTTCGTAAGCGGGTAAGCGCCGGCACAGATAAATGCGGGCTTTCGTTCAGCCCCATTGCCCAGCCATCGTTCACATGCTCAAAGACGGGGGGCGGACCTTCGATAATTGTAATTTTTTCTTCCATAGTTTTTTACCTTGCGCCGAATCCTACCACAAGACAAGCGATTCAACCTTTCAGAATCTTATTAGAATTTTGTTGATTAATGACTTGTCTATGCTTGCGGCAGAACAACATAAAAATACTATTTTGCAATACTTTTTTCTTGCCTGCGCGCTGAGCAATTAGGTATACTAGAGGCTACTTATGGCAATCCCCGAAAAAATTGGGCGATACGAAATTAAATCCGAATTAGGACGCGGCGGTTTTGCCACCGTGTATAAAGCCTACGACCCGCTGTTTGAACGCGAAGTGGCGATTAAGTTTGTGCCGCCCGAGCTGCTCCACGCCGACCCGCAATTTCGCTTGCGCTTTGAGCGCGAGGCGAAGATTATCGCCCAACTCGAACACCCTGCCATTGTCCCCGTGTACGATGTAGGCGAAGAAAATAACCAGCCCTATTTTGTAATGCGATACATGGGCGGCGGTTCGTTGGCTGAAAAAATTAAAGAAAAAACGTTCACCATTCCAGAAGCCGTAAAGTTACTAGAGCAAATTGCCCCCGGCATGGACGAAGCCCACGCCAAAGGCATTGTGCATCGCGATTTAAAGCCCGCCAACATTTTATTCACCAGCAAAGGCATGCCATTAATTTCCGATTTTGGCATTGCAAAATTTTCACAAGGCGAAGCGACCAACGTAACAGGCAGCGCCATTATCGGCACGCCCGCTTACATGGCGCCCGAACAAGCCTCTGGCGAAGCGGTGGATGGAAGAACCGATATTTATGCGCTCGGCGTTATCTTATATGAAATGCTGACCGGCAAACAACCCTATCAAGCCGATACGCCTTTGGGCTTGGCGATTAAACACATCACCGAACCTGTGCCGCGCATTTTAGAAGCCAACCCCAATTTGCCCGTGTGGATGGAAAAAGTTATTTCCACTGCGATGGCAAAAGATAAAGACGACCGCTTCTCGACCGCGGTTGAACTGGTTGAAACCATCAAAGCCTTTCTTCGGGGAGAAACCCCGCCCGAACGGCAATCGTCCGCTACGGTTAAAGCCTCGCCTTATAACAAAACTGCCGTTGCCCAAAAACCGACAGGCGCTGCGCAACAAAAATTGTTACCCACCTTACTCATTGCAGGCTTGTTAGGAGTCGTTGCCTTAGGCGGTGGATATTTTGTACTGAACAACGGCATGTTGGCGTCTAACCGCGAAGCGGGAATACCATCGCCGACGACCGCCTCACAAGTTGAATCGCCTGTTCCCATTGTCATTGAAGTAACCGCCACACCGCCGAGCGCAGGAGAAACCACGCCAACCATTGAACCCACGCAACCAACATCCGCGTTGCCCGTCATCGGCGGCGCAGATAAAATCGCCTTCGTCAAAAGCGGCGATATTTGGATTATGAACGTGGACGGCTCCGAATTGCAAGCGGTGACCAACGACGGCGTTCCAAAATTTAACCTGCAATGGTTACCCGACGGAAAAACCATTCTTTACATGAGCGGCAAAACCGTCAAAACGGTAGATATTGAAACCCTGCGCGAAGAAGTGATTATGAGTTATCAGGCGGCGGAATTTTTTGACTCCTTTCAAGTTTCGCCAGACGGCGCACAAGCGGCATTAACCCTCAACCGTGAATTATTCGTTGTGCCATACGACCCGCAAAAGTTAAGCGCCGTCTCCAATCGAAATCATTTGTTAGAAATGAACGGTTGCATCTTTTACAACGAATTAGCCGTGAAAGGCGCATTATGGTCCGATGACGGTTCGCGCTTGGCAATTAAATACCTCGCCAATAAAGGCGGCGTGCGCGTGGATACCATTCGCATCATAGACATCACCCAATGCGACAAAGCCGAACCGATTCGCTTAGACGAATTCCCGCTTGGGCGCTTCGACTTCAACGACGTAATTGAAAATTACTCATGGGACGGCGATTTACTATTTTTTATGAACAGCCCCAAACGCAACGGCGGCTTTGGCGATTTGCTTTTTTACAACTCATTCACCCACAAGTTTGAATACTTCGCCCCCTACGAAGGCAATTGCTGCTACCGCGATGCAACCTTCAGCCCCGACGGCACGCATGTTCTCTTTGCTTTTCAAGATATTCGGCTCGGCACAGAAGGCATCATCAACTTATATTATCTACCGATTGACGCCCTCTCCACCGAACGCGCGCTCACACCGCTGCCCTTGCCAGAAAATTTTTTCACCCTGCGCGACGACGCCCCCGTGCCAGCCCTAAGACCCGCTAAATAATTCCTTTCAAAATTTTTTTCACCAGCCCAGGTCCCTCATAAACCAACCCCGTATAAATTTGAATCAACGTCGCCCCAGCCTCAAGGCGGCGTTTTGCATCATCAGCATTCATAATTCCGCCCACGCTCACAATGGGAATTTTCCCATTCACCCGCCTTACGGTTTGATGAAGAACCGCTTCGCTCTTCGGGGAAAGCGGCTTACCGCTCAACCCGCCCGATTCAACCCCTCGGCAAGATTTAACCCCATCCCGCGACACGGTTGTATTACTAACAATCACCCCGTCCATTTTTGAATCTAGAATCGCATCAAGAGCGTCGCTCAACTCCGTTTCGGTTAAATCGGGCGCCAACTTAACCAACACTGGGATTCTCTTCTCGAATCGTTTTTCCTCTATCTTCCTTTGCGCGTCAATTTGATACAACAAACGCGCCAAAGCATGTTTGCCTTGCAAATCTCTCAGCCCAACGGTGTTCGGCGAGCTGACGTTAATCGTCAAATAATCGGCATATTCTGAAAACGCCTGAATCAGCGATAAATAATCGAACACGGCTTCTTCATTCGGCGTGGATTTGTTTTTTCCGAGGTTAACGCCTAAAACGATATGGGAACTTCGCCACCTGGCAAATAACAATTTGCTTATCGGCGTGGCTTTTTCAATCGGTTTGAGCTTTCTTCGTACATAGTCTGCGCCATAACTTGGAAACCCCATCCGATTAATCACGGCTTCATCCTCTTCCAAACGAAACATGCGCGGTTTAGCGTTCCCCGCTTGCGCCAGCGGCGTCACCGTGCCGGCTTCAATATGACCAAACCCCAATGCCGAAAGCCCCGCCAAAGCGATTGCGTTTTTATCGTAGCCAGCCGCCAAGCCAACTGGGTTTTTGAACGTGAAACCAAAGGCTTGCACGGGTTTTGCCTGCGCCTTATAAATTTGCGTTAGCAAAGCATTGAAAAGCGAAAAATTTCCCGCCGCTTGTAACAAGCGCAGAGTCAATTGATGAGCAGATTCAGGCTCAAGCGTGAAAAGAAGCGGACGAAGAAGACGATACATTTACTATCCTGCTGCCTGCGCCGTTTTTGGCGCGGGAATAATTATCAAAAATACGCCGCCGAAGATGTATGCCCAGATATGGGTATGGCGGCTAGGGCGAATATTGTATCAATCAAAATTTTTTTGTCCGCTTTTCGTCAAAAAGTATTGTACAATTTCTTCTTCGGGATGCGGCGCATTCATCAAAGCAAACATCGCCGCCAATTCGCCGCGATGATGCGTATTATGATTGGGCGGTTGCGCCATCATTTGCCACAAAGGCAAGGTAAACGTTTCGCCTTTTGGGTTTGTGTAAGAAACGTCTTTCAATAAACTTTGCTCCGTTTGTTGGCGAATAAATTGCCGCATATTGTTTTCCACATCTACCCAATAGGTTTTGATGGAAGCGACGTCTGGAAAATCGTTTGCATTTAAGGCGGGCGCTGGTTCGCCCAGCCAGCGCAAGCGCCACATTCTTTCTGAGCTCATCATGTGAACCAAAACGGCATGCACGCTTTCCCATGAATGCCCATGTTGGTAAAAAAGTTGTTCGGGGGGTAAGGTCTCCGCTGCGGCAATATATCTTTTATTTGCCCAGTAGTTGTAATCGTATAACGCTTCGAGGTAAGTTTTCAGTTCCATGCTTTCGCCTTGAAAAAACTTTTATGATTTTTTACTGATTTCTCTTGGAATAAAATTTTTTCCCGAAACCCATGCGCCAATCATCATACACAAAATACACAGCATAAAACTGAAAAAGACCGCCGTTTCAAAACGTCCGCGCGTTAAGGCGTCTAAGATGGGCATGGTTTCGGTATGAATATTCGCCTTGAGCGAAGCGGGGAGCAACGCGCCAAGCAGCGCCCCAAAAAACGCTCCAAACGCCATGCCTGTATATGCGCCAATGCTCACGCCGCCTGTAGTTCCAGCAGTTTTTGCAGTTACATATCCAGTTAATATGCCTGTCAAAATTCCAAGCAGAATGCCGAGGATTGAGCCAGTGAGTATTCCATTTAGCGAAAGTGTGATTGCGCCAAGTCCAAACCCTAAAATGCCGCCAAAGATTGCGCCGATGGCGCTTCCGAGTTTCATACTTTTTTGAGTTAATGGGTCTTGCATGTTCACCTCGAATTTTGAAGAAATAATTTTGTTTCTTCAATTTTATCTTTTTCTATTTTTCCATTTTCTTCCCAATAATTTAGTAAATCAGCGATTGTCAACACCGCGTGTAAATTGTAACCTGCCTGACCTAACGATTCTTTTGCGCCAGATTGTCGGTCTATCAAAACAACGATATCTTTGACGATTAACCCAGCGCTGGTTAATTTTTCAATCGCTTCAAACTTGCTTCCACCTGTGGTGGCGAGGTCGTCAATTATCAAGACCGTTTCGCCCGCATGATATTCACCTTCAATATCCGCCTTTGTACCGTAGGTTTTGGTCTCCTTGCGCGGATAAATCATTGGGTAATTCCCTTGCAAAGAAATAGCGGTGGCAATGGGAATGGCGGCGTAAGGTAAACCTGCGATTCTTGTAAACTGGAGATTGGTAATTAGTAATTGGTAAGATTCTGCAACTTGCGACAATAATTTTGGATGTGAAATGATGTGACGTAAGTCAATGTAAATAGGCGATATCAAGCCTGATTTCAGTGTGAAACTCCCAAACTTGATACAGCCAGCGGAAAGTAGGTTATCGGCGAGAGAAGAGAGTTGTTGATTCAAAATGTTTTTTCCTTAAGATTTGACCGCAGCCGTCTGAGGGCGGTCTGCGGTTAAGAAATTATTTTAACAGTTTACTAATTATCAACGGCGCTGCGACCGCAATCGCTAAAGTAATAATCCATGCAGGGGAAAGATAAGCGTAATAGCTGACGGCGAGAATCAAAACCGAATAAGCGGCAAGCAGGTCGAGGTCAATATCACGAGGCGCTTTTTGCCATCTGACCCCTGAAATCAAAAAGCGGGTGATGTATCCAAACATAATGAGGCTGACGATAATATTAATCGTTGTGATGATAGATAAAAATGGTTGCTGATACTTAAAGTCGTTGCGAAGAAGCGGCAGTAGATTCAAAACGACAAGCAAAGCGATTTGCGAAATTCCAAATATTGAAAGCGCGCGCGGGATAAAAGATAATTCGGAATTTTCAATAGGGCGCGCGCCAAACCAAATGGGCGTTGTGAATGCGCCGCCCTTCAAATCGCCGCGCAAATCCACAATGCCGAGAAACGAGCCCGTGATAAAGTTGAGAAACACGCCAAACGTAATAGCAAGAATAATGGATAAGGCGTTTGGGTCGCCCGCTTTATCTGCGCCGTATAAAGATAAAGCAATGAAACCAACGCTTTCAACAGCGTCGGTGAACGGCGGAAAAGAATTTTTTTTACTGAAAACGTCATAGAGGATTACGCCGCCCAAAGCGATGATTAATAAAATCATTAACCGTATGGTTGTGCCTGATAACAACTCGATAATTAAAGCGCCCGCTGTATGCATTAATGTGATGATTAATGCTGTACGGCGACTCATCTCGCCTCGCACTAAAGGGTGATCGTCTTTGCGACCTAACACTTTATCTAGTTCATAATCCGTCACATCGTTCATGCCGTAAAAGGTCATGTGAAACCCCCATGCGACGAAGACAAGAACGAGTAAAGTATTAAGTTCAGGCAGTTGTTTCGGCGCGACAGTCGCCGCGCTCATCAACGGCACAAACAACGTAAACGCGAAGCGCGATAAATAAACGTGCTGATTAAATAAAGCCAACCACGACATAGGCGGGAAAGTTTTTGTCGTGGTTTGTGATGAAGAGTTGGGCATATTGAGGGAATTCGACGATTCTAGAATTGAGAGAATTTATGTTTCAAGCGCGGGTTGTAAGTTTTGGGTTGTATCGTCTAACCCGCCGAAGCGGCGTTTGCGTTTAGAAAAAGATTCGAGGGCTTGGTCTAAAATTTCGGGCGTAAAGTCGGGCCATAAAGTGGGGGTGAAGAATAATTCGCTGTAGGCGGTTTCCCACACCAAAAAGTTAGAGAGGCGGTTTTCTCCGCTGGTGCGAATGACCAAATCAGGCTCTGGAATTCCGCGCGTGCCTAAATATTCGGCAATTTTTTGCTCGTTAATTTCTTCGGGCTTTAAGCCGCTTGCTAAAATAGATTTCACCGCATTTACAATATCGTTTCGCCCGCCATAATTTAACGCTACGCACACGGTAATGCCCAAATTATTACAGGTTAGTTCTACGGCGTTGCGAATTTTTTCTTGCAAAAATTCGGGCAGGTCGTCAATTCGCCCTAAATGCCGAAACCGCACGCCTAATTTGTGTAATTTCATCGCTTCGCGGTCTATATAATCGCCGATTAAATTCATCAACCCTTTCACTTCAAAAATCGGGCGAGACCAGTTTTCAGTGGAAAATGTGTAAAGCGTAAGGAACTTAATGCCGCGTTCGAGACAAGCCAAAATAATTTTTTTGACGGCTTTGGAGCCAGCCTGATGCCCAAACAAACGCGGCAACCCGCGAGATTTTGCCCAGCGTCCATTGCCGTCCATAATGATGGCGACATGGGTTGGAATTACTTTATTGTTATTCGTGGGGTTCGCTTGTGCCATACGCTTGCAAAATTATAATCCACATTATTTAATTGTCATGGTTCTTTTGGGGGGACGTGAGAAATTTTGAGGCGTTTCAACCGAAGCGCTTAATGCTAAGCCGCAACATCTCATCGCGTAAATCGGCGGCGGCTTTGGCGGGATTATTCGCGCGTGAAATAGCGCGCGAAATTGGTATCAACATGCCTTTGCCGTCTTTTCGTAAACCAGCGTTCATTGTCGATTCTAAGTCGCCGCCTTGCGCGCCAACGCCGGGAGTCAGAAACCATAAATTTGGCACAGCCTCACGGATTTTTTTCATTGCATCCAAATGTGTTGCGCCAACCACAATGCCTACATTATTTTTTTCATTCCATGCTTCGGCAAGTTTGGCAACATGCAAATACAATGGAACGACCGTAGACCGTAGTCCATTGACCGTCTCCCGTCCACCGTCCACCGTCACAGATACATCTTGCAAATCTCCACTACCAGCATTACTTGTTTTGCACAAAATGAAAACACCTTTTTCACTGATTTGAATAAATGGCTCGATTGAATCTTTTCCAAGATATGGGCTCAAGGTGATGCCATCTACACCTAACGATTCAAACGCGGATTGGGCATACGCCTCGGCAGTGGATGAAATGTCGCCGCGTTTCGCATCAAGGACTACGGGGATAGTTGAACCTTGTTTATAGGATTCTTCTTTTACGCTTGAAACGACTTCTTTCAAAGCGTTCCATCCCTCAGCGCCAAAGACTTCAAAGAAAGCGGCGTTGGGTTTATATGCGGAGGCGTAGCGAGATGTCTGGTTGATAAGATTCAAGCAGAACTTAAGCGCAGAAGCGGCAGTAGGAGATTCAAGGTCTGAGATGTGAGGGTCAAGTCCAACGCATAAAAGCGATGAAACATCATCCACTCGTTTTTCTAAAAATGAAAAAAATGATTCCATGTTTTATTCTATAAATGCTTCCCATTTGGTTGTGTTGTTTTGAATCAATATTTTGAAAAGCGTATCCCAATACAACGGATTCCAAATATTGGCGCCATAGCCGCCGCATTCGGCAAAGAAAAAGTCGGTGGGAATCGTATCGGGCAGATTACACACTGTTGCTTCATTTCCATCGGGCAAGGCGGGAACTTTGCCCTCGCGCGTGTTGCTTAAATTTGGCGTGGGTAGGCAATCTTCAAACCAGCCGCCATATACATTGCCGTCGGGCAAGCGGCAGAAAGAATGGTCAGCCTCTTTAGCCACAACGTAAGTATAGGCGTCATAAATTTTTCCGCTGGGGTTAATCAGGCGAATCGTTTCGCCGCCGTCGCTTAGTAAAAGGTTGGTGTCAGCGCTGTAAAACACGATTCTTTCGTTTGGTCGCAAAACGGCGTTAGGGAGCGAAAATACCGTCGTTCCGTTTCCAATATCTAATCGCCAGCCTTGCATCTCCACGTCAATGGGGCTTAGGTTTTTGATTTCAATAAATTCATCGTAAACGTCTGTGCGCCCGTCTTGATTCCAATCGAATTTGGGGCGGGCGAGAATTTCGTTAATAATCAGGCGCGCATCAATTGGGAAAGGCGTGGGGGTGCGCGTGGGGGTGTTGGTTCTGCTCGGCGTGGGGGTGGGACCTGGCGAATTTTGATTCTTGGGCGTTCCTAAAATATTGCCGCCATTGGCATTAACGCCGTTTCGGCGAACGCCCGTATTGGTCACCCAGGCGCTGTCGCTATCGGCTGTGCCTGCAATCCGCTCCATTGTGCCGTAGGTGGATGAACTTCCAGCGGGCCATGAGCCGCCATTTTCATTCGCGGCGTCAATTTCTCTGTTTGCGCCGTCATACAAGCGCAATATCTCGCCGCTGTTCGATAGGGCGTTGCCGGTATAAATTTGGTCGGCGAGGATATTTGAAACTGTATTATCGTCGTCTTTTTCAAGTAAGAAATATCCGCCGGCAGGGATGACGCCGCTGAGGGTGATGTTTGGCGTACCGTCTGAAGCGGCGATTCGCCAACCTGTGATGTTGATAGCCGCGCTGGTGGGGTTATACAACTCAATCCATTCATCATCCGCCAGACCAGACGCCGTGCCTGCCCATGCAATTTCGTTGATGATGACGGAACGGACATTCGAAGGCGTGGGAGTGCGCGTGGGGGTTGAGGTTAGAGTGGAAGTTTGAGTGGGCGTAAGCGTGGCAATGAAGTTAAAGTTTGGGCTTGCAGGCGTCCCTCGTATTAAGTTATTAGCCGCATCAAGCGCAAACCAAGTGGTAGATTGGTTATTTGAAACCCAACCTAGTGACGTATCAGGCGCGACAATCGTTCCATTAATCAATCTTTCCATGCTGTAAAACGTTGTAGATGCGCTGCCTGCTGGCCATGCTCCGCCATCGCTATTCGCGGTGTCAATTTGCGTTCCGTCTGGTTTACTTAATCTTAAAATTTCACCCGCGTCAGAAAGCGCCCCTGTATAGATTTGATTTGCAGTCACAGTGCTGACTGTTAATTCTCTAGCGCGTTCTAATAAGAAAAAGCCATTGCCAGAGATAATGCCGTTTAGGACGATATCTACGCTTCCACTGTCGCTCACTAAACGCCAACCTGTTAAGTCAATCGGCGTAGAGCGAGTGTTGTATAACTCAATCCATTCATCATTGGTTGTGGCTAATGTGCCAGACCATGCCACTTCACTGATGATGACTTCGCCGGGGGCAGGAGTGAGAGAGGGCGTGAGTGAAAAGATGGGTGTATTGGTGGGAGTGAGCGTAAAAGTTGGCGTGAAGGTATTTGTGGGAGTTGGGGTTGCAGTAGCGGGAACGCCGCAAAGACTATTAGGGCTAAATCTATTTTGTGGATTATTTGGATTTATTAATTGAAAATCTGCAAAGTTATCGTTTGTATCTTCACAACTATCAAAAGAACCTCCAAGTCTACGTTCATATCCCCTATCAACATTTGTTGTTAACGCTACTTGATTTGTTCCCTCTTTATATGCAGAGCCAGCGCTTAAGCCCACTTGGTCAATAATTGTAGTTGTGTCAGATAAAGTAATTGCAACTCCGCCATCATCCGTAATCCCCGTACCGTAAGTTAAGTCGGGTAGCGTTGGACCGCTATACCCTGTGTGCGCCACCAAATAATACTGCCCTGCTTGAAGAATAGTTCCTGTTGGGATAGTTGCCCTTGTACTAGATACTCCTGCATTATTAGACCCTCTAATCAGCCATCCGCTAATATCAATAGGTGAAGTTGTTGGGTTATACAGCTCAATAAATTCGTCATCTCCTCCGTCATCGCCACGAAATCGAAATTCACTAATGACGATATTTGTTGCTGTTTGTACTAACGGCTTCGCCTCTGCTTCCTCAACCTTTGGCGCGAAGAGACCTGCGCACAAACCGATGAGCAAAATCAAAACCAATGCAAGGCGTGGAAATTTATGTTGAGCGACCATGAGACTGTTTGGGCGGAAAAACCCCGCTCACGCGCGCGAGGCAAGTACCCCGTAGGCGCGAAGCGCAATATCCGCTTTGAAATTATACCCCCGCTAGGAAAGCGCCCTGCAGGTTAAACTAGAATCATGTAATGACTCTAAGAAACCTACAGGACGTTATACAATTACGCGGCTGTTGAAGTTGGCGTGCGCGGTTCAATCACGAGTTTAATCGCCGTGCGAACTTTTTCGTCAATTTCAACATCTACAAACTCAGGGACGCACGTTACGTCAATCCCATCGTTTTTGAGATAACTTGACGCAAGCACCAACGCCTTAACCGCTTGATTCACTGCGCCCGCGCCAATGGCTTGCACTTCTGCCCGTTTGTGTTCGCGAATCACTCCGGCAATTGCGCCTGCTACCGCCGAAGTACGGGAGTTGGCTGAAACTTTGATCATATCCATGGCAACCTCCCAAGGTTGTTATAAAGAAGGACAAATTTACAAAGCGCATTGTATAAGAGAATCAAGCGTATTGGTAATATTCTTATGGATTCGTAATATTAGTAGGCACTGTGGATACTGTGGATAAATAAATACCGATTTAATTCAACCCTATATTTTGGATGCCCTCCAACGCTTCACCCTAAGGGTGGGGTTGAGCGTTGAACCTCGACATTTTTTTTGTGTGGATATTTTTTGGATAACTTATCCACATTGATTTATAGCGACTGACGAACTTTAACCGACTTTTCCATATTTCGGGCGGATAAAAAAGCGCCCCCCATATATAGGGGTATGGCTTTATTAAGTTGTCTGACATTTTTTCTCATAAATGAGCCTACTATCCACAGACTTGGTTAGTTTTCCACAATTCTAGGGCAGTTATCCACAGTTTTGGGAGAGATGGAAGGTTGGTTGTCTAAACAGATACTCCAAAATGTGGGCAGGCAGGCTAACATTTCGGATAGGTTAAGCGTTAGGCGTTTTCTAGCGATGGGCTATAAACCACTAGAGATAATATCGCCTCGACGGTTTTCTCGGTAAGCCTGCCGGCGATGAGAATTATTCTCTAACGTTCTTCCCGTACCCTGCTTCGACCAAAATTTTCCCATCTTCAAAAGCGGTTTTGCCGCGTAAAACAACTTTTTTTACCTTTCCCTTTACTTTCCAACCCTCAAAGGGGGTCCAGCCGCATTTAGTGAATTGATGTTCGGCTTTGATTTCGTATGTTTCATTCTCATCTACTTCAATCCACGTTTCTGGTTGTTCAGGCAGGTTGAATATTCTCTTTGGGTTCGTGTGCATACGTTGAATTAAATCGTCTAGGGTTAGCCGTTTTTCGCTTATGGCGGTAAATAGAAGCGGGAAGATTGTTTCTAACCCGGGAAAGCCAGGCGGCGGATTCTCTGAATCTTTTTCTTCAAGCGTGTGGGGGGCGTGGTCTGTGGCGAAACAATCAATCACGTCTAAATGTTCCCAAAGCGCATCAACATCTGCTTGAGCGGCAAGGCGCGGACGGACTTCTAATCTACCTTCTCCTTTCCCATTGGGTGAGGGAGTAGTAAGAAACAAATGATGCGGGCAAACTTCACAGGTTACTTTAATTCCTTTTTCTTTGGCGGCTTTGATTAATAAAATTTCTTCTTTCAATGAAACATGAGCGATGTGAATTGGGCGGTTATACATAGAAGAAAATAAAATCGCCGCCGCCATCGTGCGCGATTCGGCATGCACAACGATTGGAAAACGCTTAGGGAATGTTTGAAAATGCGGAGACCATAAAGTCATATCATTGAGGCGTAATTCGCCAAACGTAGAATCGAGATACATTTTCAAACCAGCGGCTTTGCCTGCCAGCCGGGCGACCTTATCCGCATTATCAGGTCCTGCGCCGAGATATTGACCATAATCGCAATAGGCTTTGCCTTTTGCGGAATTTAGCGAGAGATTCAAGGTTGCTTCATCAAAAATAGGCGGTTGCGTGTTGGGCATTCCAAGAATGGCGACAATTCCGCCAGCGAGCGCTGCTTGCGTTGCGGTTGCCCAATCTTCTTTATGCGTTTGCCCCGGTTCGCGGACGTGAACGTGAGGGTCAATTAAGCCGGGAAGTTTAATCATGGGTACAGTATACAGGTAAACAAGCAAACGGGTAAGAAATGTTGATGAAACAGAATTAAGAATCAGGTCAAGAGAGAAGCGGAAGGTTATCAGGGTGATATAATCCAGCCGATATTTTATAAACGTTCATCGTCAAAAAAAACGGCGATGAAAGCAAATAAAAAGAGGAAAGCATGAGTTATCAAAATGTTACTGTGCCGGCGAACGGCGCAAAAATTTCAATACAAAATGGGAAGTTGAACGTTCCCGATAATCCGATTATTCCGTTTGTAGAAGGCGACGGCATAGGGCGCGATATTTGGCGCGCTTCGCAGCGTGTGTTTGACGCGGCGGTGGAAAAAGCCTATGGCGGCAAGCGCAAGATTCATTGGATGGAAGTGTATGCGGGCGAGAAATCTTTTAAGTTGTTTCAAACTTGGCTACCGGATGAAACGGTGGAAGCCTTTACCGAATTTCTGGTTGGGATTAAAGGCCCGCTGACGACGCCGATAGGCGGCGGCATTCGTTCTTTGAATGTGCAACTAAGAAAAATGTTGGATTTGTACGTTTGTTTGCGCCCCGTGCGATATTACAAAGGCGTGCCTTCGCCGGTGCATAAGCCTGAACTGGTAGATATGGTTATCTTCCGCGAAAATACGGAAGATATTTATGCAGGCATTGAGTTTGCCAACGGCTCGGAAGATAACATAAAGTTTAAGAATTTATTGAAAGAACATTTTCCAAAAGAATTTGGAAAAATTCGTTTTCCTGATTCTTCTGGCATTGGGTTTAAGCCTGTTTCAAAAGAAGGCAGCGAGCGATTAATTCGCGCGGCGATTGAATATGCCTTGAAGTACAAACGCCGTTCGGTGAATTTAGTGCATAAAGGCAATATTATGAAGTTTACCGAAGGCGCGTTCAAAGAATGGGGCTATGCGCTCGCCAAACGCGAATTTAGAAATGAGATTGTGACCGAACGCGAATCGTGGATTCTTTCAAATAAAGAAAGAAACCCCGATTTGGATATTGAAGGCAACGCAAAAATTGTCGACCCTGGCTTTGATATGATGACCCCCGCTCAACAAGATGAAATTAAAAAAGAAGTAGAAGCGGGCTTGGCTTTATGGGATACGCACGGCGACGGCAAGTGGAAATCGAAGTTGATGATTAAAGATACGATTGCAGACGTTACGTTGCAATACGTCTTAGTTCGCCCGCAAGATTACGACGTGATTGCCACCATGAATCTCAACGGCGATTATTTATCCGACGCGCTCGCCGCGCAAGTGGGCGGCATTGGCATAGCGCCTGGGGCAAACATCAATTACCTAACGGGGCATGCAATTTTTGAAGCGACTCATGGAACTGCTCCAAAATATGCCGATTTAGATAAGATGAATCCAGGCTCTGTGATTCTCTCTGGCGAGATGATGCTCCGTTACATGGGCTGGGACGAGGCGGCGGATTTAATAGTGCGAGGTATGGAAGGCGCAATTCATGCCAAAACGGTCACTTATGATTTTGCGCGCAACATGAAAGGCGCAAAAGAAGTCAAGTGCTCAGAATTTGGCACAGAAGTCATTAAGTGGATGGATAAGAAAGTAACGAGCGCTAAGAAACAAGTTGTGAAGAAAAAAGTTGCAACGAAAAAGAAAGCCGCAAAAAAGACAGCAAAGAAAAAGAAGAAATAAATGAAAAAGTCGGGACTGGAAAGCCCCGACTTTTTTTATTTCACGCTTACTAACTCAACGTCGAACACAAGCGTCGCATTCGGCGGGATAACTCCGCCTGCGCCGCGCTCGCCATAGGCTAAGTTTGGCGGGATAATCAATTGCGCCTTGCCGCCCACGCGCATCATGGCAATACCCTCATCCCAGCCTTTGATGACTTGACCAACGCCTAATGTAAATTCAATGGGCTCGCCTCTAGAGATGGATGAGTCAAAAACGCTTCCATCTTGAAATTTGCCTGTGTAATGCACCGATACGGTTTTCCCCGCCTCAGCCTGTGCGCCTGTGCCTTCTTCGATTTCAATAAAATCTAATCCGCTTTGGGTTTTCATATTGTTCTCCTATTCTGTAAATATTATATACCGTATGAGCGCTCTCTTTGCGGTTTGCGACGAGGGGAGATTTATGCTGAGGCGCAGAAGCCATTAGAATTTAAGTCCGCAGCGGCGTGTCTAAAATTTGTAAAGGGTTTCTAATTTGCAATTTGTTCGCCTCGCGGGTAAAATATCCGAGATAAAGAAATTAATCTCATGGAGGTTTGGATGAGCGATAGAAACGTGAGTCTTTCGTCGGCTCTAAAGTATAAGGGGCAAGGACCATATTTGACTTTTATTTTGCATCGAATTGGCGGGGCAATGATGGCGATTTTTGTTACAACGCATGTGTTGGCGACGTTTACCGAAATGCAGGGCTGGCAAATTGGAGACGTGATAAATGATATTTACATCAGCCCGCCGTTTCAAATTGTTTTTATGTTTGGGGTTTTATTTCACCTTATCAACGGTATGCGAATTACAATTTTAGATTTGTTTCCGCAAAAACTAATCCCCTATCATCGGCAAGCCATTTTGATAGAGTGGATTATTTTTATTTTAACGTATGGCTTTGCCGTCGTCACCACGATTACAACGGCAATGGGAAGGATAAGTTAATGCAAACAAAAGCAAGGACGTTGCCTTTATCGAAACGCGGCATGAGTTTTGAAACGTTCATGTGGTTGTTCACGCGCCTTTCCGCGTTGGCGATGTATGGTTTTATTTTCATCGGCATTGTGGGCGCTTTGATTATGGGCGCGCAAAACGATATGAGCTTTGTGGAAGTGTTGCGTTGGGCGCTTATGCCCAATACCGGGCATGTGACTTATACCAACGTGCCAGACCTTTCGCCTTATGAAACGACGTTTTGGAGATTGGTCGCCAGCGGGTTTTTCTTCACTGCCGCGGCGCACGGCGTGCATGGCGTGGTGGTGATTTTGGACGATTATTTTGCAAAACCATCGCAACGCAGTTGGATTCGCTTTTGGAATATTTTAGCGTTTGTGATTATCGTTCCAATCGGCATTTATGTAATTTGGTTTGGATAAATTTTTTATCGCTAAGGCGCACAAAAGTTTTTTTCTTAGCGTTCCTTTGCGATTCATTCTGGAGTTTTCATGGCAAAAGTTCATCAGTTTGAAGTAATTGTAGTCGGCGCGGGCGGCGCAGGGTTAATGGCTGGTTTGTACGCCTCACGCAACGCTAAAACTGCGGTGATTAGTAAGTTATATCCAACTCGCTCGCATACCGGCGCGGCGCAGGGCGGTATTTCTGCCGCGTTGGGGAATTATGAAGAAGATAAGCCCGAATGGCACATGTACGACACGGTGAAAGGGTCTGATTATTTAGGCGACCAAGACGCCATTGAATTCATGTGCAATGAGGCGATTGACGCGGTGCTTGAATTGGAACACATGGGGTTGCCGTTTGATAGAACGCCTGAGGGGAAAATTTCGCAGCGCCCGTTTGGCGGGCATACGAATAATGAGACGGGGAAACCCGTTCGGCGCGCGGCGCATGCGGCGGATAGAACGGGACACATGATTTTGCAGACGTTGTATCAGCAGTGTATCAAAAACAACGTTACGTTTTTTGATGAATTTCAAGTTCTTGATTTCATTATGGTAAACGGCAAAGCGGCGGGCGTTGTCGCCATTGAATTAGCGACAGGCGAATTGCATACCTTCCATGCCAAAGCGGTTGTGTTTGCAACGGGCGGGTATGGCAGAATTTTTGAGGTTACGTCTAACGCTTATGTTTATACTGGCGACGGCTGCGCTATGTTATTGCGAAAAGGGTTACCGTTGGAAGATATGGAGTTTTTTCAGTTTCACCCAACGGGCATTTATAAACTAGGCATTCTCATTACCGAAGGCGCGCGCGGCGAGGGCGCGGTATTAATCAACGGCAAGGGCGAGCGCTTTATGCCCAAGTATGCGCCAACGGTGAAAGATTTAGCCTCGCGGGATGTAGTCAGCCGCGCGATTTATACAGAAATTAAAGAAGGGCGCGGCATTGATGGAAAAAATTATGTCTATTTAGATATTCGCCCTGAGACCGTGAATAAATATGCGGCTTTAGATGGAAGAACAAACCCAGACGGTTCTCCCTACGTTATTACGGGCGACACCGTCCTGAAAAAGATTCCGGATATTGTGGATTTTTGCCGCGTCTATCTTGGGGTAGACCCTGTGACTCAGATGATGCCGATTCAACCCACCGCGCATTATGCTATGGGCGGAATTCCGACTAATAAATATGGCGAAGTGACGATAGACGATAAAGGCACGACCGTTCCGGGCTTGTATGCGGCGGGCGAATGCGCATGCGTCTCGGTGCATGGCGCGAATCGGCTGGGTACAAATTCGTTATTAGATTTGGTGGTGTTTGGCAAGCACGCTGGTTTGAAGGCGGCTGAATATGCAAAACATGCCGAATGGACGAACATGCCCCAGGACGCAGAAGCAAATATCAGGGCTGAGTTAGAAGCGTTAAAGAATGGGTCGGGCAAAGAAAATGCGTTCGATATATCGAACGAGATGAAAAAGGTAATGTTTGAAGACGTGGGTATTTATCGCAATGAAAAGGATATGACCTTCGCTTTAGAAAAAGTGCGCGAGTTACAAAATCGCTTCAAACAAATTAAGGTAAGCGATACAGGTAAGATTTTTAACACCGAATTATTGAACGCATGGGAATTAAGCAACATGCTTGAAATCGCAGAAGTGGTGGCGGCAAGCGCGTTGAACCGAAAAGAATCGCGCGGCGGTCATGCCCGCGAAGATTACCCCGAGCGCGATGATGAAAATTGGTTGAAGCATACGTTGATTACAAAGAAAAACGGTAAGTTAGAAATTACCTATAAACCTGTGGTGATTACAAAGCATAAGCCCAAAGCGCGGGTATATTAATTCTTTGACCGCAGACCGTTTTACGTCAAGGGTCGGCGGTTTATGGTCAAAATGCAGTAATATTTTGGAGATTACAAGACATGGAAGTTACAATCAAAATTTTTCGATACAACCCCGAAAAAGACAAACGTGGACATTACGAAACGTACACAGTGGAAGCGCATGAAAATGACCGCGTGTTGGATGTGCTTGAATTGGTGAAAGGTCATAAAGACGGTACCTTATCGTTCCGCCGTTCGTGCGCGCATGGCGTGTGCGGGTCTGATGCGATGCGTATTAACGGGCGCAATATGTTGGCTTGTAAAACGTTAATTCGAGACGTAGGCGCAAACATCACCGTTGAACCGTTGATGGGTTTGAAGGTCGCCAAAGATTTAATTGTGGACATGAACCCGTTTTTTGATAACTATAAAAAGATGCTTCCGTATCTGATTAATGATTCGCCTTTGCCTGAAAACGGGCGCGAACGTTTGCAATCTCCAGAACAACGCGCGCGGTTTGACGAATCGACAAAATGTATTTTGTGCGCGGCTTGCACCACGTCCTGTCCTTCGTTTTGGGCAAATGATGAGTATTACGGTCCAGCGGCGCTGGTGACGGCGCACCGTTTTATTTTTGACAGCCGCGACGAAGGCGCAGAACAGCGCTTGCATATTTTGAGCGAAACCAACGGCACGGCAAGATGCCACACGGCGTATAATTGCACCGAGGCTTGCCCAAGAGATATTCAAATCACGAAGGCAATTGGAGAGTTAAAGCTAGCGATGGTGACAGGAAAGATTGATTGAAAGATAGAGACTAGATAAGTAGAGATTAGAAACGACAAGCCGTATCTTTGGGGATACGGCTTGTTTTGTAAACGCTTACCCCTATTGGAGGACGTTTATGCCGCAAAACAAAATCAAAATACCATTGTTTTGGATTGTCGTACTCACCGTTCTCATTTTTTTACTTGAAATCGTTACGCCGCAAGGGGTTGGCGAAGCCATTCTTTATGTAGGGGCCATTTTACTGGGGTTATCTTCTCGCAATTATAAAATTATTTATCTTACGGTCGTTATTTCTATTTTATTAACGATAGCGGGGTATTTTATATCGCCCACTAGCGTCGAGCCGTGGAAATCGGTTACAAATCGTTTTTTTGCAATCATTGTTTTTATCATTCTCGCCTTTGTGGGTATAAAACGTATCCGTGCTGAAGACATCTTGCATAAAAGTGAAGAGCGCTACCGAAGGTTATTAGATAATATGATGGAAGGGGCGCAAATTATTGGTTTTGATTGGCGTTATCTGTATGTAAACGACAAGGCGGCATTGCAAGGGCGCGAAACCAAAGATAAATTAATAGGGTGCACCATGATGGAGGCGTATCCGGGCATCGAACGCACGCATTTGTTTTCCGTCTTAAAAAACTGTATGGATGAACGAACCTCTTACCAAATGGAAAACAAATTTATTTACCCCGACGGCTCAATTGGTTGGTTTGAACTGAGTATTCAACCTATAGAAGAAGGGTTATTTATTTTATCGAACGATATTACCAAGCGAAAAAGCGCCGAGGCGCAACTTTATGAATTGAACATGGACTTGGAACAACGGGTGTTAGAACGCACCCATTCTTTAGAATCTTCTTTGAAATTGATTTCCGCTTTATACGAGGTGACGCAATCGGTCATTAATTTTAGCAATTTAACCGATGTCTTGCAGTCTATTATTCATACCGTTTCACGCACCCTCTCGGCAGACCGCGCCACTCTCATCATCATTAATCATCAAGAACAAAAAATTACGCATTTAGTTAAAGCGGGACCTGGCGCGCAAAATATTATTGATAACGTGCCATATAGCGAATTAATGGAAGGGTTAAGCGGCTGGGCAATTCGAGAATTAAAACCAGCCGTTTCACCGAAAGACATGCCCGACCCGCGCGAAGGCTTGCAAGCGCAAATTCGCCGCCGCGAAACGAATTGCGGTTGTATTGTCGTACTGCCTCTTCATTACCAAGAAGAAGCCTTCGGCACGATGACCGTCATCAACCGCCCCGACCAACCAGACTTTACCGCCGAAGAAGTAAACTGGCTAGAAGCCATTGCCGCGCAAGCCGCTATTGCCATTGGGCGCGCGCAGACGTATGAAAAGTTACATCAATCCGAAGAAATGTTTCGGTTGGCTTCGTTAGCCACCAAAGACGCTATTTGGGATTGGCAATTAAACACAAATCATATTCACTGGAGCGCGGGTCTGCAAAAAGTATTTCATTATCCCCCCGAAAGCGTGGAAACAAACCATGAATGGCGTTTAGAACGCATCCACCCTGACGATAAAACCAAAGTCATTCAGTCGTTGCAAAATATATTTGATAATGATTTAGATTTTTGGTCAAACGAATACCGTTTTGAGCGCATGGATAAAACCTACGCCGACGTCATAGACCGCGCTTATGTGTTGCGTAATGAGATGGGAAAACCTCACCGCATGATTGGCGCAATGATGGATATAACCCAACAGAAACAATCCGAACACGCCTTACGCGAATTTAATCGAAAACTTTCCGCTACGCTGGCGGAAATTGAACAAAGAAATCAAGAAATCAGTTTACTTAACAAAATGTTTTCGCATTTGCATCAAATTGCCTTAGATTTGCTCAAACTAGAAGATACAAATCAGTTACTAGATAAATTAGTAAAATCCTCCGCCTTATTTTTAGACGCTTCGTACGCTGAGTTTATGCTCGCGGAAGACGATACGCTTGTGGTTCGCGCCGCCACGCAAAATAGCCTGTATTTAATCGGTCAGCGTATGAAGAGAACGGAAGCCGTGCTTTCATGGCAGGCGTTTGATACGCGCCAACCTATCACCTTAAACGATTACTCCACTTGGGCTCATCGAAAAGAAATCTATAAAGAGTTTGAACTTCACGCCGCGGCGGCTTTTCCCATCTTGAATAATGAAACCTGCATCGGCGTGTTAGGACTGGCTAGAAACAAACCAAATTACGAATTTACCTCAGACCAGATTAAACTTGGCGGCTTATTTGCCAGTTTGGCGGCGCTGATTATCGCCAACGCACAATTACGCGAATCCTTAAAACAACAATCTATTCGCGACCCGTTAACAGGTTTATTCAACCGCCGCTATATGGAAGAAATGCTAAAACGCGAAGTGAGCCGCGCCACGCGACGGCTTCATCCCTTAGGCATCGTTATGCTCGATATTGACCATTTCAAGCGCATCAACGATACCTTTGGGCATAGCGCTGGCGATAAAGTTTTACGCGAAGTCGGCAGATTCCTCCAAAGTCAAATACGAGGCGAAGATATTCCTTGCCGCTATGGCGGAGAAGAGTTTCTCCTCATCATCCCAGACGTTGATTTAGAATCTATAAAAAAACGCGCTGAACAAATTCGCCATAAAATCCAAAATATCCAAATAGAAAACATACCGCCCATTACTTTATCGTTAGGTGTGGCGGTGTATCCTCAACATGGCGATAAGATAAACGCCGTCATCGAAGCGGCAGACGCCGCTTTATATCGCGCCAAACAAAATGGGCGCAATCGCGTTGAAGTGGCGGACGGAATCAGCCATTACCCCCCTAATTAACGCCTGGAATTTAACGGTTAGAATAGAAGATAAATACGGTGAAATATGGCAAAAATAAAAATTACAAACTCGCTTGTTTCTGTGGGATGGCTCAAAGAAAATTTTTCTGCTGAAAATTTAATCATTCTGGATGCCAGCATGAAACCTGTTACCAATGTTGGCGACGCAATCAAAGATACATACATTCCCAACGCATTGCGTTTTGATTTTGATAGCGAAATCAAAGACCACAACACAGCGCTTCCGCACATGATGCCCACGCCAGAATTTTTTCAAGATGAAGCGCAAAAACTTGGCGTCCGTCAAGATAGCGCCATCGTCGTTTATGATAACGTTGGCATTTACGCCAGCCCGCGCGCATGGTGGATGTTCCGCGCAATGGGGCATGAAAATGTCGCCGTCTTAGATGGCGGCTTGCCCGCATGGATTTCCGCTGGATATGAAACCGCCGCGACTCTTAAAGGGAAACCTGATTCACGCGGCGATTTTTTATCTCATCCCCAACCTGATTCATTCATTGATTCAAGTTATGTCCTACATTCAATTCACAATTCAAACTTCACGATTTTTGACGCTCGAAGCGCAGGCAGATTTGCAGGCACCGAGCCAGAACCGCGCCCTAACATGAAAAGCGGACATATCCCCAACGCCGTCAACATGCCGTTCGCCTCCGTACTTGAAAATGGAAAAATGAAATCAAAACCCGCATTGCAAAGCATGTTTGAAAAATACAAAAATAATCGGAAAATATTTTATTGCGGAACGGGAGTCACCGCTTGCATTCTTGCCTTAGCCGCAGACCAAGCGGGCGAGAAAAATTTCTCCGTCTATGACGGCTCCTGGGCAGAATGGGGCATGGAAAAAGAAAATTATCCGATAGAAAAATAATAAAGTTATAAAGAGACCAAACTTTACAAATTTAGTCTCTTAGTTTATTTCTTCAAAAAACTTATCGTTTGTTCATGCACATCCGCCGATTGCAACGCGCCGCGATGCCCCAAGCCATTGGTTTCAATATATTGCGCATGAGGCCAAGCGTTTGCTATTGCGCGGCTATCTTCCACAGGGGTCACTTCATCAGAACGGTCATGAAATACCAAAGCGGGGATATTTATTTTCTTAACAAGTTCTTCATTGACAATTTCTTCTAAAACGCCTTTACCAAAATTTTCATTAACCATTTCATATAAGCCGTTCATAATTGGGTCGGGCAGTTTGGCAAGCGCTTGAAAACGCGGAAAGGCGTCTAAAAGACGATTTAAGGCGCCGAAATATACAAGCCTAGCAGGAGACGGAAAATTTCTTTTTACCAACGCATACGATGTAATCAACGTCCCAAACGAGTGAGCGAGAATCGCATCAAATTTTCCAAATTGATTTAACATCACATCCATCGTCGGCGCAATTTCCAAAAGATTTGTTTGCGCCCCATCCGATTCACCGTGCGCGGGTTGGTCATACGCCACGACAAAATAACCCACCCGCAGCAAAGGGTACACAAACCCAGTCATTTGCGCGCGCGCGCCGCCCCAACCATGCATGAGCAAAACTTTGGGGTTTGACTCATCACCCCAAGCGGTGACAGCCAACTCCCCCGATTCATGCTTGACCTTGAAGTTGTTCCCGCTTTTCAAAATTTCTTCATCCTGCATTTTGACTTCATACTTATTCGGCGTGAAAAAAGATTTATATACTTTTTTCACGATAACTTGCATTTCATTTGTGGGTGTTACGACAGACATTTTTTCTCCTTTTATTTGCATACCGTCCCGCAGGTTTGTGTTATGGCTTTATTTGCTAAGCGCAACCTGCGGGGCGTTTTACCCCAAAAAACTTACCACTTAGTAAGTTTTGATGATAAAAAAATTAGACGAGCAAATCTTGTTTATGCTGCTCGATGACTTCCTTAAACTTTTTCGTTCCTAAAGCGCGAGCCATTTGCAAAGCGCCCTGCAGGCTGGAATAAATCAACGCGGCTTTGCTGGCAGGCGTTCCATTAAATTGAAACGCGCCCGCTTCTCTGCCTTCATTAAGCGTTGTTTCAAGCCATGCCAACATTTCCTTATTCAAACCTTCCACTTCTTTTTGTAAACTTTCTGGTATCGAATTAAATTCCGCTTCCAACGAACCGACTAAGCATACTTTTCCATTATCCGCGCGGAAGTTGGAGTAGATGCTAAAAAACCAATCTAACTTTTCTTGGGGAGTTAAATCTTTGACGCGCGAGTTATTAATCCATAACTTGAAACGTTCACGATAACGTTGAATAACAGCACATGCTAAATCTTCTTTGCTGGGGAAGTGATAATGAATGGCGGCATTCTTCACCCCAAGTTGATAGGAGATATCGGCATAACTGAATCCGTTGAACCCTTTATCTTGCAAAAGGGATTCGGCTAGATTGAGGATTGTCCGCTTAGAGTTTTCGATTTTGACCATTGATGAGATTTTACTTACTAGTTAGTAAGTTGTCAAGCGCCTCCTCCGTCCTTCGGACGCCTCCCCCAAATCCGATATTGAAACTTTGCGTGGGTGGGGCTAAACTTTTTCTCCCCTAAACTGCGTTTCATATAGTTGGGCATATAAGCCGTTCATGGCAATTAACTCATCATGCGTTCCGCGTTCGACGATTTTTCCTTTATCCATGACCAAAATTAAATCAGCGGCGAGGATTGTGGATAAGCGATGTGCAATGACGATGGATGTTCGCCCAGCCATCACTCGTTTCAGCGCTTCTTGAATTAAGGCTTCAGATTCGCTATCGAGATGACTGGTGGCTTCGTCTAAGACTAAAATGCGCGGGTCTTTGAGAATTACACGCGCTAGGGCAATGCGTTGTTTTTCGCCGCCGCTTAAACGGTAGCCTCTTTCGCCAACAATCGTATCGTAGCCGTTGGGTAAGTCCATGATGAAGTTGTGAATGTTTGCGGCGCGCGTGGCAGATTCAATTTCCGCTTGGGTCGCGTCCATTTTTGCATAGGTCAAATTGGTGCGAATGGTGTCGTGGAATAAATATGTTTCTTGAGTCACCATGCCGATGGCGCGCGCCAACGAATCAAGCGTTACATCTTTTACATCGTAGTCGTCAATCCGAATAACCCCGCTGGTTGGGTCGTATAATCTTGGTATCAAATAGGTGGTTGTGGTTTTGCCTGCGCCCGATGGACCCACGAGCGCAATTAATTGCCCGGGCTGTGCGGTGAAGGAGATGTTTTCTAAAGCCACGTCTCGTGCTTGGGACGCTTCGCGAGAATCAACTGTCCCTGAGTCTGATGCGCTTCCATCTTGTTGACGATTGTTTCTGTTTCCCGAATCATTCGCCCCACTGAAAACGGCTGTTACATTTTCCATCTTGCCGTAGCGTTTAACTTCTTTCAATAATAAAGACGAATCAATATGATAGTTAAACGAAACGTTGTCAAATTCAAGTTTGCCTTTGACATTTTTTAATTCAATGGCGTTTTCTTTTTCGGTGATTTCTTGCGGCAAATCAATGATTTCAAAAACTCTTTCAAACGAAACCATGCTGGTTGAAAATTCAACGGGCGCGCCAGCCAAGCCTTGAAGCGTGCCGTATAAATTTCCGAGATATGAACCAAAGGCGACAATTGTGCCGATTGTGAAAACATCGGTGATGACGAAGTAACCGCCCAGCCCATATACCAGCGCCGTGCCGACCGCGCTGACTAAACCGACAATGGCAAAAAAGGTCGAGCCAATGACGGCGCGGCGAATGCCAATATCGCGCACGTTTGCGGCGCGTTCGCGAAATCTTTTTTCTTCTTCTAGGGTGCGTCCAAATAATTTAACCAACAATGCCCCGCCGATGTTGAGCGTTTCGTTCATGTGGGCGTTCATTTGCGCGTTTGTTTCCATAGATTGTCGGGCAATTTCGCGCAAAATATTTCCTAGCCGTTGCGCGGCAATGATAAAAAACGGCAAAATCAAAACGCTGATTAATGTTAATCTCCATTCCAATGAAACCATAACGATTAATAACGCAATCGCTTCAATGATATTGGTGACGATGTTGACGATGGTGTTGCTAATTGCGTTTTGCGCGCCGACGACGTCGCTATTTAGGCGGCTCATTAATTCGCCCGATTTGGTGTTGGTGAAAAATCTCAAAGACATTCTTTGCAGGCGGGCAAAGAGCGTCGAGCGCAAATCAAAAATCACGCCTTCGCCGACCGTTGAGTTTAATCGGCGTTGAATGACGTTAATGCCGCCCGAGAGGGCTGGAATGAGCAGCAACGCCGCGCCTAAAACGATTAAGCGCTCCACGTCTTTAGCGGGAATTACCACGTCAATCATGTTACGAAAGATTAAGGGCGTGAGCAAAGATAAAGTTGTTGTGAGCGTAATGGTTACCAGCATACCCGCAATATGCCGCCAATAGGGTTTTGCATAATTTAAGACCCGTAATAAAAGTTCGCGCGTTAATTGAGGCTTTTCATCCCCTTGCCGCATAGACATCCACCAGCCGTAATAGTTCATTAATTTATCTCCTTAAAGCCTAACAAGTTTAACGTGTTTGACTATAAAACCTGTCTGGGCGTTGGTCAACTGGAAGAAGGGGGAGGTTAATAAAAGAATAATAGTTTTCTTTCCAAATGGCGGCTTAGACGAAAACCTTTGGAACGTCTTAAGGGAAACAACGCGATATAATCAACTGATGACAAATAAAACCCTTTCTATCATTTCCATAGGGATTAGCGTTTTTGTTTTGCTACTCATAGGCGTATTCGTATTTTTTATTGCAGTTGTGGCGCTGAATGGTTTTACTGGCAGGGAAGGCGGCGCGGCTTTAACCGTCTTAGGCGTGTGCGGCGTGGTTGGGGCAATTGTATCTGCCGCGTTGGCTGGGCGATTCACGACATTTCTGATGATTAAATATAATTGGAATAGGGTTGCGGCGGTGGGCGTTTCTGTCTTGGCAGGGGCTATAATGGGCGGCTTTTTATATGCAATTGCCTTTGCTTTCTCTTTGCTTGTGGCGCAGGCGTTCTTTTATCGTTAGGGAAGATGACATGAGTCATTCGGTTATTGGCGTATGGAAACTGCTTCGGTTTGAGTTTCAAGCCGCAGGGAACAGAATCATCTATCCCTTTGGGAAAGAGGCGCGCGGGTCTTTCATCTACACAAAATCGAATCGTTTCTCGGTGCAGTTGATGCGGGTTGACCGTCCTAAATTCCAAATCGCCGACCAACAACAAGGCACGGTGGAAGAAACGCTGGCGAGTTATCGCGGTTCGATTTCTTATTTTGGAACATATCGAGTGGATGGAGAAAAGGGAATCATTATTCATAGCGTGGAGGGGTCAATTTTCCCAAATATGGAAGGCACGGAGCAAATTCGTTATTATGAATTGAAAGAAAATCTTTTGCAATTACGCACGCCTACGTTTAAGGTGGGCGGCGAAGTGACCTTTGGCATTTTGCTTTGGGAACGAATTGAATAAAGGAGAAACGATGCCCGCTGATTTAATAATTGGAATTGCGTTTAGTTTAATAGGCGGCGTGATGGCGTTGATTGCCGCTTTTCTTTTTGCGCGCACGAGAATGTTTATAAGCAACGCGCAAGAAGTAAAAGGCACGGTGATTCGCATGGTGTATAGTCGTAGTTCGGAGGGCGGCGGGGGGTATTCGCCTGTGTATCAATTCAAAACCATTGAAGGGCGATTGGTTGAAAAACAAGATAGTTTATCGAGCAACCCGCCAATGTTTACAGAAGGGCAAACGATTGACGTTTTATACGAACCTGCGAACCCTGAAAATGCTCGCATTAAAAAATGGATGAATTTATATTTCTTGCCATTACTGCTCGGAGGCATGGGATTAATTTTCGGCGGCATTGGCGCAGCGTTGCTCATTTTCCGTTTGTTAGATTCGTTGAATATATAAACAAAATCATCATTGCCTGAAAAGAAAATTTGTTCTATAATCAAATCATGGAGCTTGCCCCATGATTTTTCAATCTCATATTCCAAGTTTTCCGCTCAATTATTATGTTGAGCGTATTTTTTATTATGAAGGTCTATCGCCTACGCATAACTTAGACCGTTTTCTTCCCGATGGCAACACCGAAATCATCATCAACTTAAATGAAACGCCGCAAGCCATTTATCATAACCAAACATTAAATCAAATTCAAACTTGCAAACGAGTTTGGGTCAGCGGCGTGCGAACAAAACCAATTACGATTCCATCGGGTAAAGGCAGCCGCATGTTGGTGATTGCCTTTCGTAAAGGCAAAGGTTTTCCATTTTATCCATTGCCGATGAACGAAATCAGCGACCATGTTCTCGAAGCGGATTTAATTTTTAGATACAGCGTTTTAGATTTACGCGAGCAATTACTCGCTTCTTCATCTACGGGGCGCATGTTTCTGCTTACTGAAACTTTTCTTTTATCCCGCGCAGGGTTTAATTCCTTACACCCCGATTCATTTTCCCGTTGCATTGACTATGCCATTACACAAATGATTAAATCGCCAAATCAACTTTGCTTAGAAAAACTCAGCGACGAAATTGGATATTCCCAAAAACATTTTATTCATTTATTCAAATCGCAAGTGGGGTTAACTCCAAAACAATACATGAAAGTCTTGCGTTTTCAAAATGCCATTCTCGAAATTGAATCAGATACCTCATCCGATTGGTCTTTCATCGCCCACAAATGCGGATTTTACGACCAATCGCATTTCATTCACGATTTCAAAGAGTTTTCTGGTTTTACTCCCAATGAATATCTAAACAAGAAGACCGATGCTTTGAATTATGTGCCTGTTGCATAAACGTAGGGGCGCCCTTCAAAATTACTCAAGTTATTTTCATTTCGCCCCTACCATCAGGTAAATTTTTTACAATACGCAACTATTCGTCTCCAATATGATTATGCTCAAATCTATCTCACAGGAGACGTAAATCATGGAAAATTTATATATTAATCACCTCGCCGTTTTTGTTTGCGCTATTTTCAACTTGGCATTGGGAGCATTATGGTATTCGCCAATTCTTTTTTACAAAGGCTGGCTTGCTGAAACAAAACTCACAGAAGAACAACTTGCCAAACAAAACCCCGCCAAAACGTATGGACTTGCCTTTCTATTTTCTCTCATTATTTCCTATAACCTTGCCTTCTTCCTCGGCGACTCGGCGACTGATGCAGTTTGGGGGGCCACAGCAGGTTTCCTTGCTGGCTTTGGATGGTCCGCTTTGATTTTTGCCATCATTGCTTTGTTTGAGCAAAAATCTTGGAAATATATTTTTATCAACGGCGGATTCATTACTATCTACTTCACATTGATTGGCTTTATACTTGGCTTGTGGAGGTAGGGAGTTCAGCATGAACACTTTAGATAAAGCCGTTCAAACTCAAATCAATAACATTCAAAAGAAAACAGGAAAGTCGCTTGCAGAACTTTCTGCATTCATCAAAAAAAGCGGATTAAGCAAACATGGCGAAATTCGTTCGATGCTTATGGAAAAATTAGGCTTAGGGCATGGCGACGCAAACACGCTAACGCATATAGCGCTTAAATCTGATGGCGCGAGTGCGGCAAAAGGAAAATCGGAAGATGCAGTTCTGGATGAAATTTATTCTGGCGCCAAAGCAATTTTTCGACCCATTCACGAAAAGTTGATGAAAGAAATTAACAAATTTGGCGAATTTGAAATTGCGCCAAAGAAGGGCTATGTGAGTCTGCGAAGAAAAAAACAATTTGCGATGATTGGTCCCAAAACCAACACACGTTTTGAGGTTGGTATCAATATCAAAGGTCTTAAGAAAAACGCTCGGTTGAATGAACAACCCGCAGGCAGCATGTGCAACTATATTGTTAATGTCAGCGATGCGAAAGAAGTCAATTCCGAACTCATCGCTTGGATTAAATCCGCTTATGAAAGCGCAGGCTAACATCAGAAGATTTCAAAATAAATCGGGCTTATAGCCCGATTTATTTTTGTGAGAAAATAGAAGCATGAATCAAAACGACATCATTCAAAAAACAGCCGAATACATAAAACAAGAGTTTGCAAACGATTCGTCGGGTCACGATTGGTGGCATATTTACCGCGTTTGGAAAAACGCCCTCGCCATCAACGAACATGAAAAAGCGGATTCATTCATCGTTCAACTCGCCGCTTTATTGCATGATTTAGATGACTGGAAATTTAATCAGTCAGAAGATGAAACGCCGCTTCGCGCTAGGGCTTGGCTTGATTCTTGCTCCGTCGAATCGCGCATTGCGGACAAAGTGTGCCATATCGTCAAAAACATTTCTTACAAAGGCGCGAATGTAGAAAATAAAATGGAGTCTCTTGAAGGCTTCATCGTCCAAGACGCAGATAGGCTCGATGCCATTGGCGCAATTGGAATCGCCCGCGCCTTTGCTTATGGCGGCTACAAAAATAGAATGCTGTATAACCCCGAAGCCAAACCCCACCTGCACAAAACCTTTGAGGAATATAAAAACAGCCAAAGCGACACAATCAATCATTTTTACGAAAAGTTATTATTGCTAAAAGATAGAATGAACACAAAAACCGCAAAACGAATGGCGGAACAAAGACACGCAATCATGGTCAAGTTTTTAGACGATTTTATGAAAGAATGGGAAGGGAAAGATTAAGCGTCCGTTTCAAATCCAATCAGGAGGATGACATGCCGTCGCTTCAACAACTCTTTTGGAAAGTTTGGTATCAATACATTAGCGGGAGAATTGGCGCCGACCCAGTGAATTTTCTGAATTATGGTTACATGCCGCCCGAAGGCAATATGCTTGAGTTACAAGCCGAAGATGAAATCAACAGGCCTGCGATTCAACTGTATCATCATGTGGCAAGCGGCGCGGACTTAAGAAACAAAGACGTGCTAGAAGTCAGTTGCGGGCATGGCGGCGGGGCTTCGTTCATCAAGCGCTATCATCAACCCAAAACCTACACAGGCATTGACCAAAACCCAAAAGCGATTGAACGCAATAAAAAAAATTATAAGCATTTAGATATTGACTTTCGCGTGGGCGACGCGCAAGATTTAGACTTCCCCGAAAACCATTTTGACGCCGTGATTAATGTGGAGGCTTCGCATTGTTACCCGCGCCAAGACGCTTTTTTCAAATCGGCGTATCGTGTGTTGCGTCAAAACGGTCATTTGCTTTATGCCGATTTTCGCACGCCCGAGCATACCCTTCGCCTTGAACAGGATATAACGCGCGCTGGCTTTCAGATTAAATCCAAAACCAATATCACGCCGCATGTGGTGCGCGCGCTTCAATTGACTAGCGAGCGGTATCGCGCTTTGGTTCATAAACTTGCGCCAAAATTTTTGCGCAACGCTATGGAAATGTTCGCCGCAGTGGAAGGCACAAAAATTTACAATAGTTTTGTAAATGGCGAACGAATTTATTGGAATTACCAACTCGTCAAAGCGACATAACGCTTCACGCTGGGTTCAAATTGATTCTATATTTCGACTTAATTCTTAACCTTGACATGGTTTCAATTCCGCAGATAATTACCGCAATTCATATAAAGGCTACGACAGAGGAAAGTAAACTGGCAGAAGCCGCCAGAGAAGCGCAAAGCAAGTGGTGAAATTGCGCTCGACCAAAACCCGTTGAAGTTCCCTCTTGAGCCGTTCAGGTGAATCGTTTCTTAGTAGTCTGAACCGTCTTTTCTCAACGTTATCTGAGAGGCTGATGTTCGTCGGCGCAGAGCGAGCCTATGTAGGCTAACTTGGGTGGTACCGCGAGAATTAAATCTCGTCCCAAAAATTGGGACGAGATTTTTTGTTTGTATATATTATGTAAGAGCGAGGCATGCCTTGCCCTTACGGAACATGGAGAGAATAATGTTAGAGAAATTAAACGAAATCGAAAAATCTGCATTGGAGTCGTTAAAGTCTATAACAGATGCCGCTGCGCTGGAAGCGTGGCGGGTGGCAAATCTTGGGCGCAGTTCGCCGCTGATGAATGTGTTTGCCGAATTGGGGAAACTGCCGAAGGATGAGAAACCAGTTGTAGGGGCGGCGGCGAACCGTGTAAAGGTTAAGTTAGAAGCCGAGTTTGAGAATCAATCTCAGGCGGTGAAACATGCCGCGCTGGCGAAATCTTTAGAAGAAGAAAAGTTAGATGTGACGTTGCCTGGGCGCACGAAACCTATTGGTCGGCTTCATCCATCCACACAGCAATTGCGCCGCGTGTTAGCTATTTTAGCGGAGATGGGTTTTCAGGTGTTTACTTCGCGCGAAGTGGAAACCGATGAATATAACTTTCAGTTATTAAATTTTCCGCCAGACCACCCCGCGCGCGAGATGCAAGATACGTTTTTTATTCAAGCCGACGGGCGGGCAAACAACCCGATTTTGATGCGCACGCATACATCGCCTGGGCAAATTCATGCGATGAGGCAATTTGCAAAAACAAACCCGCAAGACCCGCCGCCGATTCGGATTGCTTTGCCCGGCATGTGTTTTCGTTATGAGCAAATTACGGCGCGTTCTGAAATTCAATTTAATCAAGTGGAGGGGTTGGCGGTTGGAAAAAACATCACCTTCGCCGATTTGAAAGGCACGATTGCCGATTTTGTGCGGCGGATGTTTGACGAAAACGCGCGGCTGCGTTTTCGCGCTTCATACTTTCCATTCACCGAACCGTCTGCCGAAGTGGATGTGGAATGTTTTGTGTGCGGCGGCAAGGGATGTCAGGTTTGCAAAAATTCCGGCTGGCTTGAAATTTTAGGGTGCGGCATGGTGCATCCTGTGGTGTTGCAAAACGGGGGTTATGACCCGAAAATTTACTCAGGCTTTGCGTGGGGCATGGGTCCCGAACGCCAGTTAATGTTGCGAAATAAAATTAACGACATTCGTTACTTTTGGGGTAATGATGTCAGATTTTTAGAGCAGTTCTAAAAAATAACCACAAAGAACACAAAGGAAAAGATTAAAAATCTTTGTGATACTTCGTGACGCTTTGTGGTGAAAAAAGGTGAAATATGAAAATACCTATTTCTTGGTTAAGAGATTTTATCAATCTTGAAGGACTATCTGTTGAAGAGATTGCCCGCAAACTCACGCTGGCTGGCATGGAAGTGGATGAGATTTTGTATGTCGGTTTGCCAATGCCTGATTACAAACAAGGCGAAAAGCACGAATTCAAAACCAATGGCATTGCTTGGGATAGAGAAAAAATTGTCGTGGCGGAAGTGCGGGAAGTAAAACCGCACCCCAACGCAGATAGGTTAACGCTGCTGGATTTATACGACGGTCAACAAGACCAAGTTGTCCTCACGGGCGCGCCGAATATTTTTCATCTCAAAGGCGCAGGTAAGTTAGAAAAACCGCTCAAAGTTGCGTATGCAAAAGAAGGCGCAACGCTATATGACGGTCATGCCGAAGGACTGCAATTGATGACGCTCAAACGCGCCAAAATTCGCGGCGTTGAGTCTTATTCAATGGTTTGCTCTGAAAAAGAATTGGGCATTTCGGCTGAACACGAGGGCATTATTCTGCTAGACGACGACGCTCCAGTTGGAATGCCGCTGGCGGATTACATGGGCGACGCCGTGCTGGATATTTCTATTTTGCCCAACATGGCTCGTAACGCCAATGTGATTGGGATTGCGCGAGAATTGGCGGCGCTTACCGGCAGAGAATTAAAGATTGCAGACCGAACGCCGCAAGCCGATAAAAGCGCTCAACCTGTAAATGAGTTGGTTGAAATTGAAATCACCAACCCAGAACTCAACCCAAGATTCACTGTGGGATTAATCCGCGATGTAGAAATTAAACCAAGCCCATATCACATTCAACGCAGGCTTAGGTTGGCGGGCGTTCGCGCCATCAACAACGTGGTGGACGCCACCAATTACGCCATGTTAGAACTCGGTCAGCCGCTTCACGCTTATGATTACGACGCGCTCAAAGCCCGCGCTGGCAAAAAGAAAATCAAAATTATCACCCGCGCCGCACAAGCCGGCGAAACATTAATCACGCTCGACGGCAATGAAAGAACCTTATCGCCCGAAAATGTTTTAGTATGCGATGAAAAAGGCTCCATTGGTTTAGCCGGCGTCATGGGCGGCTCTGAAACCGAAATCACCGATACAACCAAACATATTTTGCTCGAAGGCGCGGCGTGGAATTACATCAACATTCGTAAAACCGCCAAACGCCATAATTTACCGTCTGAGGCGTCGTTCCGTTTTTCACGCGGCGTTCACCCCGCTATGGCAGAGCGCGGCGTCAAACTCGGCTTGTATTACATGGCTCAATGGGCAAACGGAAAAATCGCGCCGGGTTTCATTGACGAATACCCGCTCAAACCCAAAGACTCCGTTGTGGACGTAACCTCGCACGATGTAAAAAGATTATTAGGCATTGATTTAACTTTACAGCAAATTTCCGATTTGCTTACCAAACTTGAATTCAAATGCGAAATTAAAAATAACGTCTTACAAGTGACCGCGCCTAACCATCGCATGGATATTTCAGAAGGCGTGGTGGGTCTCGCCGATGTGCTGGAAGAAGTCGCCCGCATTTACGGTTACGACCATATCCCCGCCACAACTATGGCTGACGCCCTTCCCCCGCAGGTTGGCAACCCCGCGCATGAATGGGAAGAACATCTGCGCGATTTGCTAACCACGCTTGGTTTTCAAGAAATCGTCACCTATCGCATGACTTCGATTGAAAAAGAAGCGCGCGTTGCAAACTATAATGATTATGTTCAACTTGCAAACCCTATTGCGCCGGAAAAAAGCGTTTTACGCAGAAGCCTAACCGCCGCAGTGTTAGAGACGCTTGAAAAAAATATTCGCTTGCGCGATTCGTTTGCAATGTTTGAAATTGGAAGCGTGTTTGAACCCAACAAAAACGATTTACCCAACGAACCGCGTAAACTTGCCCTCGCCATGACGGGCTTACGAAACGAAAGCGCATGGGATGTGAAAGATACAACCCAATTTGATTTTTATGATTTGAAAGGACGCCTCGAACTCCTGTTTAGCGGGTTGCGCCTCTCAAACATCTCTTACGCCTCCATAGAATCTGTTCCCCACTTGCACCCCGGCAAAGCCGCCGAAGTAAAAGCGCACGATAAAACAATCGGCGTGTTTGGCGAATTACACCCACTCGTCAAAGAAAAATACGAACTGGGCGACGCGCCCGTCTTAGTGGCGGAATTTGATGTAGAAATCATGCGCGAAATCCAACCCACCTATGGTATTACGCCCGTTTCAGAATTCCCGCCTGTGTACGAAGATATTGCCGTTATTGTAGATGAATCGGTGTTAGCTGAGCGTGTGGAGGCATTAATCAAGCAGACGGGCGGAAGAAGCGTGAGCCATGTCCGTTTGTTTGACGTGTATCGTGACGAAAAAATCGGCGCGGGTAAAAAATCATTGGCGTATAACCTCACCTATCAAGCCGAAGATAAAACCCTAACCGATTCCGAAGCGGCGGCGATTCGCAACAAAATAGTGAAGCGCTTAGAGCATGAACTTGGCGCAAAGTTGCGAAGTTAAACGACAGAACAGAAAACGCCCCGCAGGTTGAGATTCAAAGAAACAGCGGGGCGTTTATTTTTTAACCGACGATGATGGTAATTTGCATAGAGCAAAAGCGTTCTTTGCCAATTGCAATTTGCCAAACGGTAGAAAAACGCCCCACTTCATTGGGCGCTTGCATTGCCACAGAAAAGGTCACGGTTTCGCCGGCGGCGACATTTTTCTCAAAATCGTAAATCGGTTGCAAATGAAGTTTATCTCCGCTGGAGTAACGATAATCAGAGTTATCGGAGGGCCAGGTATTTAAGCCTACGTTTGCCACAACCCACGTGGCGGTAAAGACAGCGCCTTTGTCAAAAATTTTGTCGGGGGGAGGGTCTTGCGAGAGGATTTGACAATCTAACGTTAAGCCTGAACTGCCAGCGGGAATTTGTGTAGGCGGCACGGTGCTGGTGGGCAAAAGAAAGATGAAAGTGGGGGTGACTGTATCGGTTGGCGGAGGGGTTCGGGTTGGCGTGGCTGATGGCGTTAAAGTGGGAGGCGCAAATTGGGCGGTTTGAGTCGCCGCCGCGCGCGCTGTTTCTACAATGGCAGTGAGTGGGGCGTTTGGGTCAAGCGTTGGTATGGGCGTTGAGGCGCTTGGCAATGTTGGAACGCAAGCGAGCGTGAAAAAAATGAGGATGAGGGTTGATGTGATTTTTTGGTTTTTAGTCATACGTTTGCTGTCGCTTCATTATAACGATAAAATTTTTATTGACAATAAGATTTGTTTCAGGCGATAGAAGCAAACAGGTCGCAGAACATACTGCGACCTGTTGATGATGAAAACGGTAAAAATTTTATGGAACGACGGTGATGGCGACGTAGGGCGTGCAGAAGTGCGTGCCGTTGTTGAGCGACCAAGTCATCACTAACACTTTGCCGCTATCTTTGTAGGGAACATCGGGGACGAGGATATCTACGACGATGGTAATTGTGCCGCCGGGCGGAACTTGTTGCCCAATGGTGAAGTTGGGGCTGGGAGAAATATCGTCGCCGCTTTTGTATTCAAAATCCCATGAGGCGTCCCAAGTCATGGTGCCGGTGTTTTTGATAGTCCACGATTTATCAAACGTATCGCCCGGTTTGAAGGTGGCGCCGTCGTATGGTTTTTCGGCAATAATGGCGCAGGAATAAGCGGAGCCTGTGCTACCGCCGCTGTTTCCTCCGCTGCTGCTGCCGCCCCCACCCCCGCCGCCGCTTTTGATGGGCGTATTTGTGGGAACGGTAAAGGGAGTATCTGTAACAATGATTAATGGTTCAAAGGTCGGTTCGGGCGTGGCGGTAACTTCTAAAGTGGGCGTGGCAAGCGGCGCTTGCGCGGTTAACGTTTGGTTTACCGCTTGCTCAATTTGCTCGTTGGCTTGCATGGTTTGCGCAACCGCCGTATTGACCGCTGATTCGACATCTTGTGGGGTTTGCCCAGGAATACAAGCCGATAGGATAAACGCCAGCGTCAATAAGATTGTAAAAGTTTTTTGCATACAAAATCTCCTTTATTGCGGCTGTGCCGCCTCTTCATTGTAATTCATTCTGCGTTTTCGCCTGAGCCGATTCCTAAAGGTTTCCATTTGTTTTCGTCTTTGAGGCGGTGCTGCACGCCGTGACGGTCGTGTAATTCGTCGAAGCCTTCGGGTTTGATGAACATATCTTTTCCGTCTAATAACCCGCTAATGCCTTCTTGCCCTGGCTCTGGGCGTTTGATGCCTTTATATTGCGCCGCGTCGGATGGGACGTAATCGGTCGGCTCTTCGTAGGTGGTGATGTAGCCTTCGTAATTTCGCAAGACGACTTTATGGTCTGACATGCTTATCATGTAATTGGGCATGACGGGGATTTTCCCTCCGCCGCCGGGCGCGTCAATGATATATTGCGGAACAGCGTACCCAGATGTATGCCCGCGTAAGCCTTCCATAATTTCAATGCCTTTGCCAACGGGCGTGCGGAAGTGACCCGCGCCTTCGACTAAATCGCATTGATATAAATAATATGGGCGCACGCGGATGCGCACCAAGTCATGCACGAGTTTTCTTTGAATATGCACGTTATCGTTCACGCCTGCCAATAACACGGCTTGATTTCCCAGCGGAATGCCGGCGCGCGTTAGGCGGTCGCACGCTTCGGCGAGTTCTTTGGTGATTTCGTTAGAGTGGTTGACGTGAATGTTCATCCACAAGGGGTGATATTTGGCGAGCATATCGCATAATTCTTGGGTGACGCGCATTGGCATAAACACCGGCACGCGCGAGCCAATGCGGATGATTTCAATATGCGGAATTTCTCGTAAGCGAGAGAGCAATTCTTCTAACACTTTGGGGGCTAACACAAGCGGGTCTCCGCCTGAAAGCAACACATCGCGCACTTGCGGCGTGTTTTTGAGATATTCAATTTGCATTTCAAATTCTTGACGGTTAAACGTTTGTCCAGGGTCGCCGACGATGCGTGAGCGTGTGCAATACCTGCAATAGGAGGCGCATTGCGTGGTGACGAGCATTAACACCCTATCAGGGTAACGATGCACTAAGCCGGGCACAGGCGAGTGACGGTCTTCTGCCAATGAGTCTTCCATCATGGCGGTAAACGATTCCATTTCTTCCGCCACTGGAATCACTTGCTTGCGAATGGGGTCGTGCGGGTCGTTCGGGTCAATCAAGGAAATGAAATACGGCGTAATATCTACGCGGAATAAGCCAGAGGTTTGTAAGGCTTTGCGTTCGCTATCGGTGAGGGGTAAAACTTTTTCAATATCTTCAACGCTGTTCATACGGTGACTTAACTGCCAGCGCCAATCGTTCCATTTTTCGTCTGGAACGTCTTTATAAATTTCTGCGCGTTTAGAAACAAACGGGGTATTCATGGGGTCCTCCAATTAGGTTACAAAGGGTGCGTCGCGCTTTTTGCAGTAGATAAGCTTGTCAAGCAAATTAATTTATCTTATTTTTGATTCTGCTAATGTGTGCGCGACGCACTCCGGCTCAAGTTAAGAAAATGCCGAGGTTCAAGAACCAAACAAAAGTCAGGGTTGAAGCGGAGGGTCGTGGTCGGGGCGAAAAAATCCTGCAAATTTCACAAGCATAAAAGCATTGTAAAAGCAAACAGAAAGCGGGTCAATACGGCGTGGAACGATTTTCATTTTGACGGTGTATAGTGTATGAAAATCACCTCTGCAGAGGCTTATTTGGATGAGATAACTCTAATACAACGCGCCATACATGGCGACGAGGCGGCTTGGGAGCCGTTGATGCAGGCGCATCAGCAAGCGGTTTTTAGGCTTTGCTATTTACTTCTTGGCGACCCCGACGATGCAGAAGATGTTGCCCAAGAAACATTTTTACGCGCTTGGAATCATCTCAAGCGTTTTGATTCAACGCGCCCATTTCGCCCTTGGTTGTTGAGTATTGCTTCCAATTTGGCAAGCAATCGTCGTCGTTCGGCAGGCAGATATTTTTCTGCATTGAAACGTGCTTTTCAAAATGAAATTCCACCAAAGAATCTTGAAGAAAAAAATTCACAAAATAATGATGCCAATGAATTATGGAAAGCCGTGCAAACGTTAAATTTTCAAGACCAGCAAATTATTTATGTGAGATATTTTTTGGATTTATCGGTGAATGAAACGGCGGATGTTTTACAAATTGCAGAAGGTACAGTGAAATCACGTTTGAATCGCGCGATAGAAAAATTACGAAATGTGATTCAAAAAGATTTTCCGTTTCTTTCTGAAGGACATGAAGCATGAACGAGTTTGAGCAAAAAATTTCTTCTCTCTCAAAAGGATTGGATTATCCATCCACGCCTGATATTTCTGCTGATGTGATGAAGAAGATTCGTCAACCTCGCTTCATTTCCAGACGTTTGGCTTGGTCATTGACCCTCATCTTAATTTTACTCGTCAGCCTTTTTGCAATTCCGCCAGTGCGTGCGGCGATTCTTGAATTTCTTCAAATTGGCGTTGTGAGAATCTTTCCGCAAAATGTGCAACCAACAGAAGAATTGATTCCAACCATCACGCCCGCGCCATCTATGATTCCGTTATTAGAATCCGTTTTCGGCGAAACAACGCTTGACGAAGCAAAACGACAAGTAGATTATCCAATTTTATTGCCGCAAAACTTCGACGAACCTGATTATGTTTTTGTTCAAGATGTAGAAGGCTACATTACGATTCTCGTTTGGATGAATCCAATTCAACCGCAAAGCGTGGAATTGAGTTTGCATTTTATTCCCAATGGAAATTGGGCAATTAAAAAAATACAGCCCACAGTTTTACAAGAAACAAGCGTAAACAATTACAAAGCCGTTTGGGCGGTCGGACCCTATCCATTAATTCTGTCTAACCGTTATGAAGTGGAATTTACTCGTTTGATTGAAGGCAATGTATTAATTTGGACAGATGGAACTATCACCTATCGCCTAGAGACACATCTAAGCATGGAAGAAGCAATTTTAATTGCAGAGAATTTGCAACCCATTCCATAGTCAAATTACTAATAACTAATCTCTGTTCTCTACTCCCTTTTTTGGAACCTGCCAACTTTGAGCGGTGTATGACTTCAAACATCGCTCAAGGAGGCAGATATGTTTTCAAAAACCAAACTCGCAATTGGATTGGCATTCCTACTTACATTGATTTTCACAATCCCCGTTTTTGCTGGCGGATGGGCGGTTATTACTTTGGATGAGTTGCCGACAGATGTTGTGGCGGGTGAAGAATTTACAATCGGCTTCACGGTGTTGCAACACGGCAAAACCCCACTGACTGGATTGACTCCAATCATCACTGCGAATTTATATAAAGATGAACAATTCACAATCGCTGCCAAAGAAGAAGGGAAACCCGGCCATTACACAGCGACTTTGACGTTTCCCAAAGAAGGCGAATGGAACTGGACAATTGAAGCGTTTTCTATGCAACAAAAAATGCCAACGTTAATTGTGTCCGCGCCGTCAGTTGCAGTGGTTAGCGAACCTGTGACCGAATCAACAGCGCAAATTTCCGCATTGCCAAATTTTATAATTGCAATTGCCGCATTTGTAATTGGCTTGGTCAGTTTGTTTTTTACAGTGCAACGGAAAAGTAAATTTGCGGCGGGCGTTACAGCGCTTTGTTTGATGATAGGACTCGCTCTCACGGTAGTAGTAGGAACAAGCGTCCCTGCAGTTGAAGCGCAAAATGAATCATCATCCAGTGAAGCGATTGAATCATCTGCAGCGCAAGTTGAATATGGCAGAGATTTATTCATCGCCAAAGGTTGCATCACTTGTCATTACAACAGCAAAGCCGCGAGCCGTTCTGAATATGTGACCATTAATGTGGCAGGCGCAACAAATTTATCAAACTTTTCTGCTGACCCAATAGTTTTAGAAATGCGTTTGAAAGACCCAACTTCGGTCAATTCAAATTCGCAAATGCCGCAATTAGATTTAACGAAAGAAGAAATTGACGCATTGATTGCGTTTATCAATTCGGATTAATTACTTGTAGGGGCGACCCGTCACGATTAATTAATTTCTTCTGAAACAGTGGTAGGTCGCCCCTACTGCTGTTTTTATTTAACGATAAAATAATAAAAGGAGTGAACATGGCAATAGATGGCAATCATACAATGTGGGGCGATTTGCATCGCCCAGACCTAACGCCCGAAGAAGCCGATTTCAGCGTCATTGGCATTCCGTTTGACGGCCTGGCTTCGGCGCGAAAAGGCGCGGCAAGCGCGCCCGAACGAATTCGATATTGGTCGCATCATGTTACGCCGTTTAGCGAAGATAGAACGCGATTAAAAGATTTAACGGTTTGCGATTTGGGCGATATAAAAATTACGCATCCCGAATCGGACTTTGAGTTGGTTCGCCAGCGTGTAGCGACTCTTCCCAACATGCCGATACTCATGGGCGGCGACCATTCAGTTACGATTCCGATTCTACAAGGTCAACGATTAAGATATAAAGACCAACGCCTCGGCGTGTTATGGATTGACGCTCATCCTGATTTATGTGATTTTTTTGACGGCTCAAAACTTTCACATGCCAATACAATGAGACGCGCTTTAGAATTTGGAATTGAACCGCATGATGTTTGTATGGTGGGTTTACGTTCTTGGGAAGACCAAGAAATTGACTTAATTGAAAACGGCGGCATTCATGTTTATACGGCGGCGGATGTCGCCGAACGCGGTATGAAAAATGTGGCGGATAGCGTCTATAACATCCTCAACGATTGCGATGCGGTTCATATTTCATTAGACATTGATTGCCTCGACCCCGCTTATGCTCCAGGCACAGGCATTCCCGAATTTGGCGGTTTAAGTTCGCGGGATGTGTTGACTTTGATTAAAGGCGCGCAAGGGTTATCTTTAGTCGGTTTGGATGTGGTTGAAATCGCTCCGCCGCTTGACCCTTCTGAAGCGACGGTGTTTGCCGGCTTGAAAATTATTATGGAATATATGGCTGTAATTGCAAGGATGAAACAGAATCAATCGTAAGGGCGACCCGTTAGGATTGATTAAGGCACATGATAAACATTGGAAGGTCGCCCCTGCAGAAAAGAAAAATGACTATTAACTTAGAAGCGCTCGAAATCATCAACAACGCCTCCGAAAACCGCTTTGAAACATGGATTAACGGCTTAGGTTGTAAACTAGATTACATTGAAGATAAAGATTCGTTTGCCATTACCCATGTCGGAGTCCATCCCGATTTAAGAGGTCAGGGCATTGCAGGCAAGTTGGTTCAATTTGCTATGGAATACGCCAAGTCGAAATCTCTGCGTGTGATTCCGATTTGCTCGTATGCTGCGGCGTGGATTCAAAAGCATGAAGAGTATAAAGCGTTAACTGCCAAGAAATGAAGCAACGCATTTCCACCAACCAAACCCCTGAAAATATTTCTAAAATTTTAGAAATATTAACTGAAACGCCGAAGAGATTAGAAGCATTAAGTAAAGGCTTATCGAAAGAAAAACTTCGCGAACCGTTGGGAAAAGGCGAAAGGTCATTTACAGAAGATTTGACTCATTTAATCAATGGCGAAGCAAAATCAAGCGAAATGATTTATCAAGCCTTGTTGAGCCATGAACCTTTCTTTGCGGATGTTCATCCCGACCGAGATTGGGGAAAGTTAACTCGCTTCGACTTGTTAGACTTTTCAGACTTATTAGACTATTTCAAAACACGCAGAAAAATTTTACTAAGAGTGTTATCAGGCTTGAAAGAGGCTGAATGGTCAAAAACCATTCGAGAAGAGGGAAAACAGCGCCAAGAGTCGGTATATTGGCGGGCGCGGGCAATCGCCATGCACGAGTTAGAGCATATCCAAGATTTGGAGAAGAAAATAAAATAAGGAAGGGCGGGATTCGAACATCGTCCCCTTGTGGGATATCATCTCCTCAATGGAGGCGCGCGACTGGAAAATAAAAACACATCCATTTCTGAATGTGTTTTCTGTGGCGGGAAGGGCGGGATTCGAATATCATCTCCTCAATGGAGGCGCGCGACTGGAAAATAAAAACACATCCATTTCTGAATGTGTTTTCTGTGGCGGGAAGGGCGGGATTCGAACCCGCGACTGGTTTTACCCAGCACTCACTTAGCAGGCGAGCCCATTCAGCCACTCTGGCACCTTCCCATTATTTTTATTTGTCATCCGAGCGGAGGGAGTGGGATTCGAACCCACGTTGGTGTGACCCAAACATGTTTTCAAGACATGCGCCTTCAGCCGCTCGGCCATCCCTCCAAATATTGCGAAGGCGATTTTACCATAACAAAACAAAATTCCATTGCCGCATTTCCATAAGGTATAATCGCCACGCGATGGCAAGAAAAAAAATCCCCGAAGAATTAAGCGTAGAGGAATTACGCAGGCTGCTCGTCGAAAAAAGACGCGGCGCGCGTAAAGAAAGACTCGAGCATTATCGCCGCACGGGACGAGTCGTTTCTATCGCTCCCGATTTGGGGTTCGACGCGCCTCCATCTGCCCCTGTGATTGATACCGTTTCAGGCGCAGACACTTCGCCTGAGCCGCTTCCAGCAAACCCACGCCGAAAGTTTTTAGATAGGCTCTTGCTAGGCGTAGAAATTTTAGCGGTGATTGGTTTGGTGGGGGTCATCTTAAACGGCATTGGCTTATTGCAAACATTAAACAATGAAGTGGTTGCCGCATTAAACCCTTCAACGCCTACGCCCACGCCTTTGGTAATGGCAGTGGTGCTTCCATCGGGGCATACCCCGCCTGACGCAAACGGCAATACCAGACCGAACGAAGCCGAAATACCCGCTCATCTATTGCCTGTTATGCAGTCGCTAGCCAATGTGCCTGTGCCAACCGCCGCGCCAGACCAAGCCGTGCGCATTCAAATCCCCGCTATTAATGTAGATGCGCCCGTCGTGCAAGGCGACGGTTGGGAGCAACTGAAAAAAGGCGTGGGTCAATATATTGGCTCTGCCGCGCCCGGGCGCGACGGCAATTTGGTCTTATCGGCTCATAATGACGTGTATGGCGAGATTTTTCGATATTTAGATAGGCTTGTGCCAGGCGACCAAATTATCGTTTACACCCAACAACGCCAATTTGTATATATTGTGGATAGAACCGTTTTAGTAGAACCCACCGCTGTTGAAGTAATGGCGCCCACTAGCTCGCCGACCATCACTTTGATTTCGTGTTACCCTTACTTGGTCAACAACCAACGGATTGTGGTTTTTGGAAGATTGCAAAATTAAACGCGCTCACCTAACCGCCCTGCGGAAAGAGCAAAAAATAAATTAGGAGAAAAAATGGCTAAGAAAAATAAACGACCGACTCAAGCGGCGGTAAACGTACCTCCGCAAAAATTTGAATTCAACCCCGATTACAGCCTGATTAAGAAAGACCTCAAACGCATTGGCATATTGGCGGGCTTTTTTATTGCGGTTTTAGTGGCGCTTTCTTTTATTTTGAAATAATAAATAAAAACTTTGTATAAAAAAAACGTCCCGAAGGTTGCAACAAAAAACCTTCGGGACGGTCGCTTCACATCATGTCCGATTTAACGGTTGAAATTACGCTTGAAAAATTTACCTACGGCGGAGACGCCATAGGCAGACTTTCCGATGGGCGGGCGGTGTTTGTGCCGTTTGGGTTGCCGCACGAGGTTGTGAGCGTTAAATTAACGCAAGAAAAACAAAACTTCGCGCGCGGCGAAATCCTCAAAATCCTTCAACCTTCTCAAGGGCGTATTCAACCCAAATGCGCGCATTTTACGCGCTGTGGCGGGTGCCATTATCAACATATCTCTTACGAAAAACAATTGCAAATTAAAACCGAAATCTTGCGAGACCAGCTGCAACGAATTGGAAAAATTGAAAACCCGCCAGTCGAAGATATGATTCCTTCGCCTCATCAATGGAATTATCGAAACAACATTCAATTCCATTTGACGAATGAAGGTAAGTTGGGCTTTATCCATTCAAAAGGAAATTCCGCTTTTGCCGTTGAAGAATGTCATTTGCCAGACCAAGAAATTGATTCGTTTTGGAAAGAACTAAATTTTGAACCAAACTTAAACATTGAGCGCGTTTCGCTTCGAGCGGGCGAAGAAAACGATTTGATGCTGGTTTTCGAATCGGAATCAGCCGAAACGCCCGAACTGGAAATCGAAGCCGATGTTTCGGTCGTTCATCTTTATCAAGAGCATCCCGTTGTCCTTGCCGGGCAAGACCATATCTTCATCAAAGTTTTAGATAAGGTTTTCAAAGTCTCTGCCGCTTCGTTTTTTCAGGTCAATACAAAAATGGCGGAGAAAATGGCAGAGCATTTAATGACCCAATTACCAATGACCAATCAACCAACCGCTTTACTAGATATCTACTGCGGCGTTGGTTTGTTTAGTAAAATTTTCGCCAATCAATATGCAAAAGTCATCGGCATAGAATCGTCTCCATCGGCTTGTGAAGATTTTGTCTTCAATTTAGACGAATTTGACAACGTGGATTTATACGAGGGCGCCGCCGAATCAATTCTCCCAATTCTCTCTACCCAACTTAATCAACCCATTAATTGCATTGTTGACCCGCCGCGCGCTGGCATTGAAAAACGCGCTTTGGATGCGCTCATCAATATTAAACCGCAAATCATCGCTTATGTTTCGTGCGACCCAGCCACTTTAGCGCGAGACGCCGCAAGATTAATTCGCGGCGGTTACGCCCTTAAGCAAGTGACGCCGTTCGATTTATTTCCGCAAACCTATCATATCGAATCAATTTCAATTTTTCATTTGTAAAAATGTTCAAACCGCTTGGCGATTCCGCTTTGCTTGTTGAGTTGGGCGATAAAATTACCCCTGTTATCAATCAACGCGTACATGCGCTTAACGCTTTATTGCAAAATACAAACGGCGTTCTCGAAACTATCCCCGCTTATTGCACGATATTAATTCATTACGATTCGTTGAATTTTTCGTTTCGCCAAATAAAAACGTTGGTGGAAGAAAAAATGAATCAATTAAGTCAAACCCCTCAAGAAACAGGGCGCAGGCATCAAATTCCAGTGCGATACGGCGACGCTTCAAACTCCGATATTGAAATCATCGCCGCCTCAAAAGGCATTTCAATCGAAGACGCGATTCAAATTCATTCGGAAAAAGAATATCGAATTTATATGATGGGCTTTACGCCGGGATTTCCGTATATGGGCATTTTAGACGAACGCCTGCACATGCCGCGTTTACAAACGCCTCGCGCTTTGGTTCGGGCTGGCTCTGTAGCGGTGGCAGGGTTTCAAACGGGAATTTACCCGCTCGATTCTCCGGGCGGTTGGCATATCATCGGTTGGACTCCGTTAAAGTTGTTTGACCCAAACAGCGCTACGCCGTTTTTATTTTCGCCTGGCGATACGGTGAAATTTATTCCGATGAAAGAAGGCGATAATGCTGGAAGCGCTTGAGATTTTGGGGAGCGCTACGTTTCAAGATGTAGGCAGAAAGGGGTTTCAACGTTTTGGCGTGCCTGTTTCTGGAGCGATGGATTGGTTTGCCTATCAAATTGCAAATCAATTGGCAGGCAATTCTAAAAACGCTCCAGTTCTTGAAATTGGCTTGGGCGATATTACGTTTCGCGCCAAGCGCGATTGTGTGTTAGCGGCGACAGGCGCCGGCTTTGAGGTTCAAAATTATGTGTGGACGTTTCCTTTGTGGACATCGTTTTATGTGCGGGCGGGGTGGGTTGTGCAAATTAAAAAAACAAGCGGCGGCAATTGGGCATATTTGGCGATTGCCGGCGGGTTTGCTTCTGCAAACATTTTAGGTTCTTCTTCTACATATATTCGCGGCGGGCTTGGGCGCGCAATTCAAGCGGGAGATGTTTTGCCAAGCGGCACGCCAAAGGGTGAATTGATGAAACTTGCCGCGCGAGATTTTTCGGCTCGTTCATTTGTACCTTATAGCCAAACGCCGACGATTGAGGCGGTTGCCGGTCCGCAACGGGAGCGGTTTGATAACATTTTTTTTGAAAGCGAATATACAGTGAGCAAATTGTTTGACAGAATGGGCTATCGTTTAGAAGGGCAAGAGGTTTTATCGTATGATAGAAGCGAATTGATTTCAGAAGGGATGACGATGGGCAGTATTCAAATTACAAATGACGGTCAGCCGATTGTGATGATGGCGGATTCTCCAACCGCAGGCGGCTACCCTAAAATTGCTCATGTGATTACAGCCCACTTGCCCGTGCTGGCGCAATGCGAGGCGGGGAAGAGTAAAATAAAGTTTCGAGAAGTGAGCGTGGAAGAAGCGAGAGAGAAACTTAAGGAGATTTCCGAAGTCTTAAAGACTTCGGAAATTTGGCGCGTGAAATGAAAATAGACTTAAACTGCGACCTCGGCGAAGGTATGGGAAACGACGAAGCCCTTATGCCTTTCATCACCTCTGCGAATATTGCTTGCGGCTTTCACGCAGGCGATGAAAATACAATGCGCGAAACGATTCGCTTGGCGAAAAGATTTGGCGTGCATATTGGGGCGCACCCAAGTTGGGAAGATAGGGAAAATTTTGGAAGGAAAGAAATGAATCTTTCTTTAGGAGAGGCGGAGAAAGTTGTTTTGTATCAAATTGAGTTGTTGGCGAAAATCGCTAAAGAAGAAGGGGCAAACTTGAAGCACGTTAAGCCGCATGGGGCTTTGTATAATCAGGCGGCGCGGGATTGGAATTTGGCGCTAGCCATTGCGCGGGCGGTCAAACGCGTGGGCGAAGACGTATGCTTGGTTGGGCTGGCAGGCTCAAAGTTGGTGGAGGCGGGAATCACGTTGGGATTAAGCGTTGCGCGGGAGGGGTTTCCTGATAGAAGATATAATTCGGATGGGAGTTTGATGGCGAGAAATATGCTTGGCGCGGTGATTGAATCTTCAGATGAAGTTGCGCGCCATGCTTTGACTTTGATTGCGGGCGGCAGGCTGGACACCTTATGCTTGCATGGAGACAATTTGCACGCGGTTGACCATGCAAAGTTATTGCGAAGCGTCTTAGAAAAAAACGGCATTGAGGTTTTAGGAATTAAATAAGAAATTATTTATCTTTTGGTAACATTGTTGCAAGTTGATGTGTCTATGTAGCGTTGAAACGATTTGGAGCGAGGTGAGTTATGTTTGGATTTGAAGGTTTGGATAGGAGAAAAGAGGAAGAGCGTGTGCGCTCAGAAGGGCGCTTGCCGCCGGGCCAATCGCTGACGCTGAAGTTTCCCGTTTTGCATTATGGTCCTGTGCCGCCATTTAACCCAACGACTTGGGATTTTCGGGTGTGGGGCGAAGTGGAAGAAGAAAAGCGCTGGACGTGGGCGGAGTTTAATCAGTTGCCGCGCACGAAAATTACGATGGATATTCATTGTGTGACGCGGTGGAGTAAGTTTGATACTGTGTGGGAGGGCGTTTCGGTGCGGATGTTGGTGGAGCAAGGTTTTTTTAAGATTAAACCCACCGCTTCGCACGTGATGCAACATGCGGAATACGGGTTTACAGTGAACTTACCTTTGGAAGTTGTTTTGCAAGATAATTTTTTGCTGGCGACTCATTTCAACGGCGAGCCGCTGGATGCCGACCATGGATATCCGTTGCGCGGGGTGGTGGGGTTTATCCCTGGTCAAGAGTTGGAAACGCCGTATTTTTGGAAAGGGGCAAAGTGGCTTCGGTCTTTAGAATTTATGCCGCGCGATAAACGCGGTTTTTGGGAGCAGGCGGGGTATCATAATCGGGCGGACGTGTGGCGCGAAGAGAGATTTGGGTAATAAATAAGAACTCCGAGATTTTGAAAATCTCGGAGTTTCTTGTTTAGGGTCTCTTATCCAATGTAACCGTCACATCTAAGGGTTGATTATCTCTCAGCACAGTGAGGACGACCGTATCGCCGGGGGATTTATTGTTGAGCAAATATGCCAGCATTTCGTCAAAGGTGCGGGTGGGGTTGCCGTCAATGGCGATGATTAAATCTCCGCCTGCTAATAGGTTTGGGATATTGGTGGGGCGTGTGCCTGCTTTCAGGCCGGCTTTTTCTGCAGGTCCGCCTGGCACAACGTTGGTAATATATGCGCCAGTATATTGGTTGAGACCTAACGCTTCCACCATTTCGAGGCTGACCAAATCGGTAGAGGCAATGCCTAAATACGGGTAATCGTATTTGCCTTGTGAAATTAAGGAAGGCACAACGCGCTTAACGATGTTAATAGAAATTGCAAAACCAATGCCTGAATTAAGAGGCTCTCCGCCATCTGTAAAATTGTTGGTGCGAATGGCGCGATTAATGCCAATCACTTCGCCGTTCAAGTTGAATAACGGTCCGCCAGAATTGCCGGGGTTAATTGCCGCATCGGTTTGAATAATATCGCCCGCGCTAAACGCCGCGCCATCTGGGCTAACGCGCATAGATTCTAAGGTGCGCCCCAACGCCGAGATAACGCCAACTGTCATCGTGCTTTCTAAGCCAAAGGGGTTGCCAATGGCTACCACGGTCTGACCAACTTTCAACAAGTTTGAATCGCCGAGCGGAAGCGGGAATAATTCCGAAGCGGGCGCATCCACTTTGATAACGGCAATGTCCGAATCTAAATCTGTGCCAATCACGGCGCCATAAGCCATAAAGCCAGAGGTGAAGCGAACTTCTATCGTGTTTGCCCCTTCTACAACGTGATAATTTGTGATGATATGCCCAGCGTTATCGTACACAAAGCCGGAGCCAGAACTAATATCGGTGAGAATAGCGACCGTGCCGCGGCTGACATTTTCATATAAACTTACCAAACTCTCTTGCTGACCTGCCGCAGGGTTGGCGACGGCTGGGTTGGCAGGGGCTATGGTGGGCACAACTTGCACAACCGCCGTCGGCTCGGCAGATTGATTCGACTCAACAAATGAAGTCTGACATGCCGCACTGACTAACAATAAAATAAGAAACGCAATCAAAATTCTTTTCATTTTCATCATGTCACCTTTATCAATATTATCATGCGCGCTAGCGCCCAAAGGCTTTCCGAAAGAACCCTTTGAGATAGGTCGAGTTTGTAATCCCCTGCCTATGGTCGCTTAAAATTTGATTTTTGAAGCTTCTTCAATTAACTCGCGTTGTTTGCTGGTTAGATATTTTGGCACTTGCGCTTTTAACTTCACATATAAATCGCCTTTTGTTTTTGGGTCTTTCAAATTGGGCATTCCGCGCCCAGCCAAACGGAAGATTTGGTCGGGCTGTGTGCCGGGCGGGATATTTAATTTGACTTTACCCGCAGGCGTTTCCACATCGGCATCGCCGCCGAGAATCAACGTAAACACGCTGACCGGCGCTGTGGTGGTGAGGTTAATTCCATCTTGTTCAAAACGACTATCTGGTTGGACGTTAATGACCAGATATAAATCGATTCCTTCTGGACCTGCGCCTGCCACTCGAACCTTCGAGCCTGTCTTAACCCCAGCGGGGATTTTTACATTTAGTTTCTTTCCATTGCTTTGAATTTGGCGCACTGTGCCATGATACGCCTCGTCGAAGGTAATTTGCGCTTCTTGCTCATACCCTTGCGGCGCGGCATGATAAGCCGAAGACCGAACCGCTTCGCCAAAAATTGTGCGGAAGAAGTCGGAAAACCCGCCAAAGCCTCCGCCGCCGAAAACGTCATCTACATTTTGGTAGCCGCGCGACCCTGCGCCTTGCGCAAACCAATCATCCCATTGAAAGTCGCTGGCGCGCCCGCCGCGCCCACGAAAGCTGGAATACGCGCTGCCGAGTTGGTCATATTTGGCGCGCTTTTGGTCGTCGCTTAAAACCTGATAGGCTTCGTTGATTTCTTTGAATTTCTCCTCAGCCTTTTTGTCGCCGGGGTTTTTATCGGGGTGATATTTCATAGCCAATTTGCGATACGCCGAACGAATAGCGTCCGCGCTGGCTTTGCGGTCAACGCCGAGGGTTTTATAATAGTCTTTATACTCCATGGGCTTTATTTTTATACCTGCCCCTGTTGAATGTCAAGCGTATAAAATTCACGCTAACAAAATTCTAACCTGCCGTTGGGGGTCAGTTTTCAGGCAGCAACTTTATGCTCTCCGCAAGGATAACGGCTTGCGCGGCAAAAAATTTATAACTATTTCAGATAATTACTTAGCGAACCTTGACTTATAATATACCCATATCAAAGGAGACTCTTATGATGATTAGCCCTACGCTCACAAAAGCCATGAATCAGCAAATTGGAAATGAATTTGGCGCGTCTTTACAATACCTGAGCATTGCTGGCTATTTTCAAACTCAAAAGTTAAACCTGCTTTCTAAACTGTTTTTTGAGCAATCGGATGAAGAAAAAGAACACGCGCTTAAATTTGTGCATTACATTTTAGATACGCAGGGCAAATTAGATATCCCCGCTGTGAACGCGCCTAAGGCGGTTTTTTCATCGGCTGAAGAAGCCGTGCAAGCCGCATTAACTTGGGAAAAAGAAGTGACCGAGCAAATTAAAAGAATAATGGATATTGCCAACGCGGAAAATGATTATCTTGCTCAAAACTTTTTACAATGGTTTATTGACGAGCAACTGGAAGAAGTGAATAAGATGGACCAATTGCTCAGCGTCATTCAACGCGCAGGCGAAAAGAATTTGTTAATGGTCGAAGCCTATCTTGTTCATCTGAATAAAGCCGATTAAAGAAGATATGCTGCCCTAAAAGGTAGGAAACCTTTGGGGCGGTTATAGGTAATGCCTTATTAAACGAATGAAATCTATTTGCGTATTTTGCGGCTCATCCGATGCGGTTCACGCCGACTATAAGGCGGCGGCTTTCAACCTCGGCAGGCTTCTTGCCTCAAAAGGGATACGGTTGATATATGGCGGCGGTAAAACAGGGCTGATGGGCGAAGCGGCGAATGGCGCTTTATCTATGGGCGGAGAGGTGATTGGCGTAATTATTCCGCCTATGAATACGCCTGCGTTGGCGCATACGGGGTTAACCCGCATGGACGTTACCCCCGATATGCACGCGCGTAAAGCCAAAATGCACGAATTATCAGAGGGGTATATTGCTTTGCCCGGCGGGTTTGGCACATGGGATGAACTATTTGAAACGATTACTTGGGCGCAAACAGGCGCGCATGAAAAACCGATTGGTTTGTTGAATGTGAAAGATTATTACAACCCCTTACTCAACGCCATAGACCATGCCGTGCGTGAAGGGTTTATCTTTTCTGAGCATCGCACGGCGCTTGTCAGCCATGCCGAGCCTGAGAGTCTCTTACAGTTGATGGAACGGTATCAACATCCGCGCGAAGCGGTGAAGCGCTGGATGAAGGAAGGGTAAGTTAATATCGTTTTGTGTTCAAATGGGTAATGGCAACGGCGAGGGCGTCGGCGGCGTCGTCGGGCTTGGGAATTTGATTTAACTGCAATAACGTTCGCACCATTTCTTGCATTTGTTTTTTGTCGGCTCCGCCATAGCCCGATACGGCTTGTTTTACTTCTAGCGGGGTGTATTCAAAAATTTCTAGGTTTGCTTTTTGTAAGGCTAATAAAACCACGCCGCGCGCCTGACCGACTGCAATGCCTGTGGTCACGTTGCGCGCGAAGAATAATTTTTCTACGGCGGCGGTTTCGGGCTTGTATTTTTTAATTAACTTATTGAGTTGGTTATAGATGTTTTCAAGGCGCAGGGCTGGGGCTTCGTCTTTGTCGGTGGAGATGATGCCGAAGGCAACCGCAACCAGTTGCCCGTTGGGCGTGAGGCGCACAAATCCATAACCAGTGGTTGCCGTGCCGGGGTCAATTCCTAATGCGAGGGTCATGTTATTAAATCAATTTCGGAAGTCTTTGAGACTTCCGAAATTTGATTAAGCGTTTTCAAGCGCCGCTAAGGCTTCGTCGCTCATCTTGACGTTGTGATACACGTCTTGCACGTCGTCTAATTCTTCTAGTCCTTCGATGAGTTTCATCACTTGTAAGGTTTCTTCTACGCCGAGTTCAAGTTCTTGTTTGGGGACGAAACTTAATCCCGACTCGGCAGGTTGCACGTTGGCTTTGTGAAGCGCATCGGCGATGGTTTTGAACGATTCCACTGCGCCGTAAATTTCAATTGTGTCGCCGCTGTCTATCACATCGTCGGCGCCCGCTTCAATGCCGAGTTCAAAGGCTTTATCAAACGACATGGCGCTCGCTGGAAAAGAGAAATACGATTTTCGTTCAAATTGCCATGCCACTGCGCCCGCTTCTGCCATGTTGCCGCCTTTGCTAAAGGCATGGCGCACATCTGAAATGGTGCGGTTGCGATTATCGGTGAGGCAAACTGCCATAATGGCGGAGCCGTTTGGTCCGTATCCTTCGAGGACGAGTTCTTCTAAGCCGCCGCCTTCTTTGTCTTCGCCTGTGCCTTTTTTGATGGCGCGTTCGATGTTTTCTTTGGGCATGTTTTCGGCGCGGGCTTTATCAACCGCTAGGCGTAAGCGAAAATTGGTTTCGGGGTCGCCTCCGCCATCTCGCGCGGCAATGGTGATTTCGCGCGCAAGGCGGGTGAAGATGGCGCCGCGTTTTGCGTCTGCCGCTCCTTTTTTTCGCTTAATGGTTGACCACTTAGAATGACCGGACATACACGTTCTCCTTACAAAATATATAGTACCCTTGCGGTATAGAAATGCGTCGGGATTATACCATTGGAAAATCTGACCGATGACGGCAGACGATGGGAGATAAAAACGGTCTGCGGTCTATCGTCTGCCGTCAATTTGTTACATAGATTTTGCTCTTTCGCCCATTTGTTTTCGCAAATCATTCGCGTCTTTATCAATGGTGAAGATGGCTCCAAGGTAGAAGAGGAAGCATAACCCCCAAGCGACCGTACAAATGAGGAGGATGGCGGTTTTTAGGTCAATGGCATCGGCAATCATGCCGGTAATGATGGGGGCAAACGCCGCGCCTGCGTTTTCAATAAAATAGGAAGTGGCTTGCGCCGTAGAGCGGATTTCTGGCACGGTAACGTCATAGACGGTGGCGATGACATTTGGCGATGAGAGCGCCATGAAAACGGCAGTGAGGCACATGAGAATAAAAAATTGGTTTCGCGCTTCTAGCGGCGTGTTTAAGGCAAAGTACATAAAGACTGCGCCCATTAACACGCCAATGCTAGAGACGATAATTCTGCCTTTGTTGGTGCGCTTGAAGGCAAAATCTCCTAGCGAGCCGCCGATGAAATAACTTGCGGCTAAAATCAAAATGACGGGCGCCATGGTAAATAAAATGCTATCGGCGTCGTAGCCGCGTTCTCTTTCCAGATAGCCGAAGAAGAAGTAGGTAATCACCGTCCAAGGGAACACGCCGGCAAACCCTTGTAAAAAGACAAACCACATGGTCTTCTTTTTGAAAATTTCTTTTACTTCTGACCATGAGAATTTGAACGTTTGCATTTCGGGCATGTTTTCAAATTCGGGTTCGGCTTTGCCGCGCGGCATTTCTTTGACAAAGAAAAAAATTAAGAGAGCAATCACCAAGCCCAAACCGCCTGTGATGAAAAAAACGTTTCTCCACCCGCCAATTGCCGGCGCCACCATTAATGCCAAAATGGTGCCAAGTAAATATCCAAGCGGTTGCGCCAATTGCAAAATGCCGTAAATTTTTCCGCGCAGGTTTGGACCGAAATAATCGGCTATCAGTGTGTAAACGCCCGGGTAAGAAGAATCGTCTATTCCCGTAGAGGCGCGAGTCGCTAAAAATCCGCCGAAGGTTCGCACCATGGCGTTTAGCCAAGTGGTCGCTCCCCAAATAAAAGAAGCCAGCGCTAATAATCTAGCGCGCGCATAACGGTCGTATAAATACCCCCACACAGGGTATAACACAGTCGCTACAATTAATGCGCCTGAATTAACCAACCCCCATTGCGTGTTGCTGATTTGAAATTCTTCGCTAATTTGCACTTGCAAAGAACCAATCATCAATTTATCGGTTTGATGTAACAAAATGAAAAAGAAAAATACAACCACCACAAACCAACGATAACGCGAATGTTGAGCGGACATAAGACCTCTTCAATATTAAGAGTTTAGACTTGCGGTTATAGATTGCGCATCGCTATTTTACTGCCGTGTTTGTTTCTTTGTCCACTTCGTTATTATTAATGATTTCGGCGGCTAATTTTTTTAATTCATCGGCGTTGTTTATTTTGGCGGAAGCGAAATATTGTTCCAGTAAATCGAGCGGGCTCAAACTGCTCACTGTTTGCCCTTGCGGAATGCGTACACGCGCTTCGCTTTGCGGGCGTTTGACTAAATGAAATTCAAACGCCGTTTCGGCATATTTTCGCAAGGCTGGCTCGTCAATCAAGGCGTCAAATTCTCTTGGGTATTCAATGGTGAAGCGAACGATGGCGTCTGACATGTCTTTGGGCTTGGGCAGTTGTTCTTTGAGGAATTTCATCGCCTCTTCGCTAGACGTGAGAACCGCTCGGCAGTCTATAAATTTTCTTACGCCTGTGAGGGGTATCCATTCTACCTTTGTATCTTTTCCTTTTTCAATGGTTGCGATAACAAAAAACCTATCTTCTTTAATTTCGCCAAAATCTATTCGTTCAATGGAGCCTGGGTAAATGACTGGGGGTTGGTTGCCTTCGTTTACGTCTTGCGGTTTGTGAATGTGACCCATCGCCACATAACTGAATTTTGGGTTTTTTACTAAACTGCCCGATAGCGCTAAATCGTTTCCTAACATGACCAGTCTTTCGCCGCCAAACTTTGCTCCTTCGATAGAGGCGTGGGCGGTTAGGATTACGGGGAAAGACGGGTCGCATTCTTCTAGCCACGTTTGAATTAATTCGCCGATATTTTCTTCCATGCGCGAGAAGGCTTCTTTGGCGTCGGTTTCGCCTGTCGCCGCCATGAATCCAGAGCGGGCGATCCAAGGAATAGCAATCACTTGCAGGGGCAAGTTCCACAAGTCGTTTGGTTTTAGTAAGTTGGGTTTATCTAACACTTTTACAAAGGGGGCTTGCAGGGTGGTAAATTCTTGTAATGCGTGAGCCCGCCCGATGGCTGGAGAAATATCATGATTGCCAACCAACAGCAAAGTTGGAATCTGTGCTTGAGATAATCTCATAATTCGTTTACCCCACTCGCGTTGAAAGGTCGGCGATGGAGAACGGTCTTTGTAGGCATCCCCAGCAAAGATGACCATATCTACTTGGCGTTGAATCGCCGTATCAACGATTGTGTCTAATGATTTGAGAAAGTCTAAAACGCGCAACGGCAAACCAGAAGCAGGGTCGTGCTTGCCATAGTTTGCCATGTCAATATGCGCGTCGGCAAAGTGAAGGATTTTCATAATTATTTCTTTGGAAGGTTTGAAGGTTGTAGACGCTTCATGGTTGAATACCCAATTCTTGCAGCGCTTGCACGGCAGGAAACCAATTGGCGTGGACTTGAAGCGCGGCGCGGTAATCTTCAATAGCAGATTGGGTATCGCCAATCATATAGTAGGCGCGCCCGCGCCAGAGGAGCGACTCTTCAAGGGTGGGTTCTGCAATGGTGTCGTTGAGGGTTGTGTTGGCTAGGTTAATCACATCTTGATAGCGGGCGGAATAGTAATATGCAAAGTATGGTCCTGTTTGATACCACATCATGCGGAAGGGGCGATTGCCGAGTTCTGTATCCCAACTGGCGTATAAGCGAAAGGCTTGGTCAAAGGCAATGGCGGCATCTGCATATTGAAATAGCGCCACATGGCTTGTGCCTTTGTTGAACCAGGCGAAGAAGGAATTGTTGCCTTCTAGTTCTTCAATTTCTCGTTCTGCGATTTCTAAAGCGTGATTCGCCGCCCATGTTTCATCTGCCCAGGGTCCGAGCAGTTCTAGTACTTCGGCTTCGCGCCCGATGGGGTAAACGACAATAAACAAGTAATTGAAAGAACGCCAGCCGTCTATGTATTCTTCGTAGGGGCTGAGTAAATCTTTGCCGGGTTTGAGGTAGGCGTCTTGCACAATGAAGCCGCCTTTTTCATCGTCATAACCTGTGGTGAAGAGGTAGTGTCCGAGCCAATCTATTTTGCCGGTGTAGTCTCTTTCGTAGTAGCCTTTTTCAACCACCACAGGAAAGCCTGCGGCGATGAGTTTTTTGATTAGTTGTATATCGCCGCCAAGCCGCGAAAGCGCGCGATATTCTGTGGTTTGGAAATTGACAAAGTCAACCAATTCGTAGGGCATGACGTTTTTATCGGGTAAGCCGCGCTCGATAAAATTTTTGCTTGTATCGGGCGAGCCGGGTTTGACGACCATCGCCACATCGTCACGGTCGCCGTCCCAGCCCCAAAAGTTTAATGCCATGCTTAGGTTTGCAGGTCCGCAGTAATTCCAACGATTATGTTGGTCTACATACACAACGCCGTCGAGGATGACGGACTCGGGAAGCGGTTCGGGCGTAGCCGTCGGTTGAGGTGTGGAAGCAGGCTTCACCGTAGAAGTGGAAGCGGGAGTGAGGGTTTGCATTATTTCTGCGCGAGCCGTTCCGACTGCGGTTTCAACGGTTAATGGATTTCCTTCGCTTGGTTGAAAAACCGCTTCGCTGGGCGGGTTGAAAAAATAGACGATGCGCGTGCGAAGTAAATTAATGCGAGGGGATAATCTATCGTGAACGGGTGGGAGGAAGTAAATACCTATGGCAAGTAGAATGCCAATTGGGATATACCATTTTTTATTGATTTGTTTTAACTTGTTTATTAGGTTTTTCATAAAATGATTATAAAACAAAAAGACTCTATTATTTTTTTAATAACAGAGTCTTTTATGTATTACTAATTTTATGCGTTACCCTGAGCGAATATGAAGGGTTTCTACGATTGTTGTAAAGATTCTTCGCCGCAAAAAACAATGCGCGGCTCAGGATGACGCATCTTACGTTTTACGAATTACGTATCACGTTTATTCTTTTACTTCGCCGTCAATCACATCGCCGTCTTGTGGGGCGGGTCCGCCTTCAGGTTGCGGTTGCTGACCTTGTCCTTGTGCATACATTTGTTGACTCAAAGCATGGAAGGTGTGTTGTAATTCTTCAGTTAACTTTTTGATTTTTTCAACATCGTCGCCTTGTGCGGCTTGTTTGAGGTCGTTGACTTTTGTTTCAATGGAAGCCTTTTCGGCGGCGGGGACTTTATCTCCCAATTCGCGCAAGGCTTTTTCAATTTGATAGGCGAGGTTATCGGCGTCGTTTTTCGCTTGAATCGCTTCGCGGCGTTTTTTATCGGCGGCTTCGTTTTGTTTGGCTTCTTGCACCATGCGTTCAATGTCGCTTTTGCTTAAGTTGGTAGAAGCGGTAATCGTCACTTTTTGTTCTTTGCCTGTGGCTTTATCTTTGGCGGTGACGTTCAAAATGCCGTTGGCGTCAATATCGAAGGTCACTTCAATTTGCGGGATGCCGCGCGGGGCAGGCGGAATGCCGTCTAGTCTAAACCGTCCAAGGCTCATGTTGTCGTTAGCAAGCGGGCGCTCGCCTTGTAACACATGAATATCAACGGCGGTTTGATTATCTGCGGCAGTGGAGTACACTTCCGTTTTGCGGACGGGGATGGTGGTGTTTCGTTCAATCATCACGGTCATCACGCCGCCCATTGTTTCAACGCCTAAAGAAAGCGGGGTAACGTCTAAGAGTAAGATGTCTTTCACATCGCCGCCAAGCACGCCGCCTTGAATCGCCGCGCCAATGGCAACTACTTCATCGGGATTCACGCCTTTGTTCGGTTCTTTGCCGTTGGTTAATTTGCGGACTAAATCCACAACCATTGGCATACGAGTTGAACCGCCCACTAGCACTACTTCATCGAGTTGGTCTGCGGTTAAGCCAGAGTCTTTTAATGCGGCTTCAAACGGTTTGCGGCAACGTTGCAATAAATCTTCGGTCATTTGCTCAAATTTGGCGCGAGTTAATTTCAATTGCAGGTGTTTGGGTCCGCTGGCGTCGGCTGTGATGTATGGCAGGTTGATTTCGGTTTCCATTACGGTTGAAAGTTCAATCTTCGCTTTTTCAGCGGCTTCGCGCAAACGTTGCAAGGCTTGACGGTCTTGGCGTAGGTCAATGCCTTGTTCTTTCTTAAATTCATCCGCCGCCCAATTGGTGATTTTTTGGTCCCAATCGTCGCCGCCTAAGTGCGTATCGCCGTTGGTGGCTTTTACTTCAATGACGCCTTCGCCTACTTCTAGCACCGATACGTCGAACGTACCGCCGCCCAAGTCAAAGACGAGAATCTTTTCGTTTTTCTTTTTATCTAAGCCGTAAGCGAGGGCGGAAGCGGTCGGTTCGTTGATGATTCTTAACACTTCCAGCCCGGCAATTTTGCCCGCGTCTTTTGTGGCTTGACGTTGGCTATCGTTGAAATAAGCGGGGACGGTGATAACCGCTTGGGTGACAGGTTCGCCTAAATACGCTTCGGCGTCTGCCTTCAATTTGCTCAACACCATTGCGCTGATTTCTTGGGGTGAATATTCTCTGCCTGTGACGGGAATCTTCACGCGCACGTCGCCGCTTGGTCCTTGCACTACTTGATATGGCACCATAGCGCGCTCGGAGGCGGTTTCGTCGAAGCGACGCCCAATGAATCTTTTTATAGAGTAGATTGTGTTATCTGGGTTGATAACCGCTTGGCGTTTGGCGGTTTGACCAACTAAGCGCTCTCCGTTTTTGTTAAACGCTACCACTGAGGGGCAAAGCCGCCCGCCTTCTGCCGTTGAAATTACGGTGGGCGAGCCTCCTTCGATAACGGCGACGACGCTGTTGGTTGTGCCTAAGTCAATTCCTATAATTTTGCCCATAATTTAATTCTCCTTCGTAATTACGTTATTGCGAGCGTAGCGAGGCAATCTTTCACTTCATCGTAAGGTTGTTTCGGGGGTATTGTCGCCTCGCAATGACGAGACAATGTTTTTATGCCCCTAATCTTAAGTCAGTTGTGCAAGAAAATTATTAACGAAATATAGAAATTTTATTGGCAAAATGCCTTGTTATTCTTGACTCACTTGTACCCACTCAAAATTTACGCTCACAGGCGACTCTGAAACAGAGGAGGCGGTAATCCCTATTTGCCCTTCGCCTAACCCATAATTTGTTACGTCTATTCTTCGCACTAAATTATTATTGACATAAAGTAAAAGAGAATTATCTTGGCAATGCAAGCCTATTTCACTCGATGGCGCGATATGTCCGCTAAATTCTGCGCTAAGGGGAATGTATCTGGCAACGCCTTCGGTGAGGTGTTTTCCATATAAGAGGTTATAAGTTCCATCGCTGTAGATATTAAATTCATACCATCCATTTTCGTTGTAGCGGCAAATTAATCCAAACGAACCTGTGGGAGAGATATTGGCTTTGGTTTTTATAAATACATTGTTATAGGTATGCGCGTTGTGGATGCCGATGAGCCATGTATCTGGCGAGGAGATGGAGATTTGTAGCGTATCGTTAAGAAAAGATGTTGTTGGCGCGCTGTCTCCGCCTGTTTGTAGGAATTTCCAATACGGAGATGCAGAAGTAAATTCATCTGTGAAATATAGAGGCGGAGGTTCGGGTGTGGGCGTTGGGGCGGTTGGGGAGGGGGGAACTGTTTCAGTTGCTGTGGCAGGCGGAAGGGTGGGGAGAGGCGTTTGTGTCGCTGGCGATTCAGTTGCAGGAGGTTGAACTCCTATATTGCAGGCGGCGATGAGGATAGAAAATCCAATAAGAATATATTTTTTCATGCCCCTTTTTATAACACAATCTACTTAATCGCAGAATTGAACGCCCATAAAACAGGGCAGTTGGTCTATGATTAAACTGATAGCGCCCGCTGTAAATAGAAATGAAATAACAACCACTATGACTAAATGAATAGGATGTGCAAATAGAGCGCCGCCTGATTGTAAAGTTCTGATAATTGGCATGCTGGCAATATAGCCTGAAATAATTGGGAGCAAATAAAATCCAAAGGCGATGAATACGCTTGGAACTTGAATTCCAAATACAAATATAGATTCGGCGCTGATTTCGTTAGGAATTAAACCAATAAAAGATAATACCGAAAGAATGGCAATGAATAAGATAAGGGCGAGGCTAATCGTCAGGGACGATTTTGGGTTTGTGAATAATGTTTGCGTTTGTTCAAGATTTGAATGTGCGTTGTCTTGTTTTATCCGTTTGTTTAGCGCAATGGGCAATAAAATTAAGGTAACAGCAAATAAGTTTAACCATAAGAAGGAAAATAAAATGAATGGAAAATCTTCGTTGTAGTTTCTTCTGTTCACAATTTCCATGAGAGCCAATGGGAGAATAAGAAGAAAACTAATCAATGCTGATAAGCCGAATCTTTTTGCGGTTTGCATAATACTACCTCCGTGTAATAGACGCTCTTGAATAATGCCTATGGGTAATATTTGTTAAGGCGGTTAAGCGGCTTCGACCAGCGGTATAATTGCTGGTCGAAGTTGTGGAGATGGCGGGAATCGACGCGTTGATTCCATGCTTTCGCATGGCGCTGACTATCTCTTGAAGTGATTGCGTTCACTCCTCTGGCGTGTTGTAAAGAGAGTAAATTATGGTTTCTGATAAAGAATTACCTTACATTGCAGGTCTATTTGACGGTGAAGGTTCGATTACATTGGTTCGCCACCGTAGTAACCGTACCCACTCGCCACAAGTATCCATTGCCTCTACTGATTATGAAGTTGTTCTTTGGTGTCAGAAACGATTTGGTGGAAGTATTGTTACAAAACAACCACGGAAGTCAAACCATTCAGTCTCTTATGACTGGCGATTAACCGACCGCCAATCGCTTGAATTTCTCAAACTTATTCGACCATATCTTATTATTGAAAGAAAGATAAGGCGAATTGATTTGTTGCTCGACGATTATATTGCTTGTACTCCGAGAAACGGAAGATACACAAAAGAAATGGCTGAGCGAAAACAAGCATTAATTGAGACCTTCTTCTCTTTACCCTAGTATTTCATATTACAGAGTAACTTAGAAACCTATGAGTCGATGCAGGGCTTTTCCCTTTCGGGTTCACCCCTCAGGATTTGCATTGACATTTCTGTCAGTGAGCATTCCCTGATTAAGCCAGATTTTCCTTAATGGTCACCCATTAAGGGGGCTCTATTCAGTTGTTAAAGAACCCGCGTCCGAAAGATTCGACTCTCGAAACTCTACGAGCGTAGCCTGCTGATTTTCGTCATCACAGGCATCTCAGCGGGCTAGTAAACCTGTGACCATCTGCTTGTCTTTCGTGCATTTAGCAGAATCATGCACGGCACACTATCTTTGTCTCGCCCGGTCCGTCACCCGATAGTGAAGGGCGCCGGCGGACGTGACATCCTAAGATGTCATACTGTTATGTTCGCCACACTAGGCGGCGAGGGGCATAGCAGCGTATGAAGTGCTTTTGTTGGCACTTGAATTTTTGTACTGATTTTACGAGTTCGGTACGCTCTCGGCTCGCATTTCGGAACCAGCCTCTCCCGTCGAAGCCTGTCATCCCCAAGATGGCTCGGACTAAAAAGCGTCCGTTTGCAAGAAAGATTATAGCATGATGAAGTTAACGAAATATAAGAACTTGTCCATTATAATAGGTTGGATGATGCATAGAGGAAAACATGGCTGAAAAAATTTTGGTAGTGGACGACGATTTGGATACCCTGCGCTTGGTTGGGCTTATGTTACAACGCCAAGGGTATCAGATTGTCGCCGCTTCAAACGGCGCACAAGGGGTAGAGAAAGCCTTATCAGAAAAGCCAGACTTAATCTTGTTAGATGTCATGATGCCCGATATGGATGGTTACGAAGTAACGCGTCGTTTGCGCAAAAATCCCATCACGTCCACCATCCCTATTTTAATGTTCACGGCAAAAACGCAAATTGACGATAAAGTGACAGGTTTTGAAGTCGGCGCCGACGATTACCTAACCAAGCCGACGCATCCAACTGAATTACAAGCGCATGTCCGTACCTTATTAGCGCGCGCCCCAAAGAAGAAAACGGGCGAAATCAAACTGCCGCCAGCCGAACAAAAAGGATATGTGATTGGCGTGATATCGGCGCGCGGCGGGTTAGGAGTATCTACCGTTGCCTCGAACCTTGCCGCCGCTTTGCTCACACGCACCCAAGCGGAGGTGGTTTTGGCTCAACTCACGCCAGGGCTTGGCACTTTAGGCATGGATTTAGGCATCCCCAGCCAAACCGCGCTGACAGAAATGTTGCAAACTTCTATTGCAGAAATTACCAGAGAAAAAGTGCAAACTTCGCTTGTTTCGCACAATTCAGGCTTAAAACTTTTACTGGCTTCGGAAAACCCGCGCGATGTAAACCTAACTGCGCAAGTAAAAAACTTTGAAGCGGTTGTGGTTCAACTATCTTCCCTTGCCCGTTTCATTGTGCTAGACCTAGGGTTTGGTTTACCGCTGTATGCGCAAAAACTTTTGCTGATGTGCAACCAACGAGTTATCGTATTAGAAGGCACGCCTAGCGTCATTCAGCATACAAAAATTCTACTTAATGAACTTAAAGAATTAAGCGTTACGCCAGATACAACCTCCATTATATTAAATAACCGTCAAAGAAGCGAAGCGCAAATGACCGCCAACAAAGTGCAAGAACAACTTGGGCATCCCATTGCCGCAACCATTACGCCAGCCCCAGAATTATTCTTACAAGCAATGCGCGTTCATTCTCCAGTCGTTATTTCACAACCCAGCAGTATGACCTCGCAGCAATTCCTCAAAATTGCCGACTCCATTATCCAGCGCGAAAAGGCGCGATGAGTTCTTTTTCATTACAAACGCAAACCAACATTCAATTCGCCGCGGACTTAATCCGCCAAGCCAAACATGCCGTGATTTTGACCGGCGCAGGCATTTCTACCCCGTCGGGCATTCCAGATTTCAGGTCTACCAACTCAGGCTTATGGTCAAAAGACGAGCCGCTAGAAGTCGCCTCTCTGAGTACCTTTCGCACCCATCCCGAAAAATTTTTCGCATGGTTTCGCCCATTAGCCAATCAAATTTTTTATGCCAAGCCCAACCCCGCTCACCTCGCGCTAGCCGCGCTAGAAAAAAAAGGCTATCTCAAATCTATCCTCACCCAAAATATTGATACGCTTCACCAAAAAGCGGGTTCAAAAACTGTAATTGAAATGCACGGAACGATGCAAACTTTAACCTGCACTCAGTGTTATCATCAAGTAAACGCCGAACCCTACCTTGCCCCGTTTGTGGAAACAGGAGAAATTCCGCACTGCCCTAAATGCCAACAGATATTAAAACCCGACGTCATTTTATTTGGGGAACAACTCCCGCAAGCGGCATGGCACAAAGCGCAGACAGAAGCGCGTCAATCTGACCTGATGCTGGTTGCTGGCTCCTCATTAGAAGTTTTGCCTGTGGCAGGGTTGCCAATGCAGACATTAGACCGCGGCGGACATTTAATCATCATCAACAACGCGCCCACCTACATTAACGTTCGGGCTGACGTAATTTTTTCAGAAGACGTATCAACCATTCTTCCTGCAATCACAGAGAGAGCGCTCTATGGCTGAGATAAAAACCGAAAGATTAGATGGCTACCGCCGCCTGGTAGATATTGCCCGCGACCTCGCCTCCACCTTAGATTTAGACATCCTGCTCTCGCGCATTGTGCACGCCGCGGCTGAAATCAGCGGCGCAGAAGCCGCCTCCATTTTGTTATACGACGAAACCTCACGCCAACTGTATTTTCAAGTTTCAACCAATATGGATGAATCTACCCGGCGCGGAATTACCGTGCCGTTAGACGGAAGCATTGCCGGGTGGATTGTGATGAACCGCAAACCCGTCCGCATTACCAACGCCCACGAAGACTCGCGCTTTTACTCCAACGTAGAAGCCATTACCGGCCTCACCACCCAATCTTTATTAGGCGTTCCATTAATTACCAAAAATAAAATTGTCGGCGTATTAGAAGCGCTAAATAAACATCGCGGTAAATTTACCGACAACGACGAATCGATGCTGTTGGTGCTGGGCGCGCAAGCCGCAGTCGCCATTGAAAACACGCGCCTATTCCAACAGTCCGACTTAATTTCGGAATTTGTGCATGAACTACGCACGCCGCTTTCTTCTTTAAGCACTGCCACTTATCTTTTACTGCGCCCGGAAATGTCTCAAGAACAGCGCGACCAAATTGTCACCAACATTCATAATGAAACCATGCGATTAAACGCCTTGGCTTCTTCCTTCTTAGATTTGGCGCGGCTAGAATCGGGGCGCGTGCAATTCCGCAAGACTATTTTCAGCCTTGCCGATTTATTGTATGAATGCAAAGACGTGATGGCCTCAAAAGCGCTGGAAGATAACATTCAAATCAGAGTTGAATCGCCGGAGGGCTCACCCTTATTAGAAGCCGATAGAGACAAAATCAAACAAGTGTTGCTAAATTTATTAAGCAACGCCATCAAATACAACCGCCCCAACGGAACGGTCATGCTCCGCGCCGAATCGCGAGAAACAGAAACGGCTATCTTTGTGCAAGATACAGGCATTGGCATTCCAGAAGAAGCGTTGCCGCATTTATTTCAAAAATTTTATCGCGTGCGCGAGCATGAAGGCAAAGCCTCAGGCACCGGGTTAGGATTATCCATTTGCAAACAAATCATCTATGGGCATGGCGGGCGTATTGAAGTTAAAAGCAAGCCAGGCGTTGGCACCGCCTTTATTCTATATTTACCGCGTTCCGGAAAGACCGTTCCGCGTGAAGAAAATATCATTGAAACCCAAAAATCCATAAAGAAAAAATAACTTAGTCATTAAGTGTGAATTGACTTTTTCGCTTGAACGATATAAACTAAACCAGATTAATTTGAAATTATTTTTGGAGGAAGAGAATGGCGCAATTTCAATTTGTAATGAGGTCGGGACCTACCCCTGGCGTAGTTTTTCCCCTCGAAGGCGAACAACTCACGATTGGGCGCGATTCATCCAACGCGGTTGCCGTTAACGACGCGGAAGTTTCACGCAAACACGCCCGCCTTACCTTTCAAGGCGGCAAATACGTCATTGACGATTTAGGCTCTACCAATGGAACGTTTGTAAACGGTCAACGCTTGGCGGGTCCAGTGGTGCTAAAGGCTGGGGATGTCGTTTCGTTAGGCGAACAAATCGTCCTCATGTTTGATGCGATTAATGCCGACGCGGGAGCGACAGTGGCTGTATCGCGCAAAGCAGTTCCATCCGCTCCTCCCGTTCAATCGTATTCCCCCCCGCCCACCCCCGGCTATGCCGCCCCCGCCGCAACAGGGCAAAAAAGAAACATGGCGCCCATCTTCATTGGGCTTGGCGCACTTCTCTTCCTGTGTTTATGCGCTGGGTTCTTCTGGTGGGTAGATGCAACCTTTCGCTGGTGCGTGTTCTTCCCCTTTTTATCTGGATGTTAAAACGCCTCAACCCTTACGCCCCGCAACATTCGCGGGGCGTTTTTCTTTAATCGCTTGCCTCGCGCAAAACCTCTTCAATATCCTCGTAACGCAAGTCTATTTTTACAGCCGCGCCTTCAAGACGATGCGAACTGTCATTTTATCAATTACAATTTATAAAAAGCCTTATCTTTGATACAATCCAAAAAAACGGAATGGAAATCCTATGACTGAAACAAACCACACCAACTCTCCCGCTTGGGGAACCAACACCAAACTTGTCGTGGCGCTAACCATTACCGTCATCGCCGGCGCATTGCTCGTCAAGTTTCAATTCATCATCACTCCCTTAATGATTGCCCTCACATTGGCTTATCTGTTTCACCCAATTGCCGATTTTCTCCAAAAAAAACTACGCTTTTCATGGGGCGCGGCAGTAGCGAGTATTTACTTTATCATCGTCCTTATCTTACTTGGTTTGCTCACTATAGGCGGCGTGGGGTTAGTGCAACAAATTCAAAGTTTCGTTGTCATTGTGCAAGACGCCCTCACAAGACTCCCCGAACTCATCGAAAGCCTTTCAGGGCAAACTTACCAATTTTGGATATTCACCCTAGACTTCAGCGCCTTAGACCTCAGCGACCTCAGCCAACAAGCCCTAAGCATGGTACAGCCCCTGTTCAGTCGCACAGGCGCCTTACTTAGCACAGTGGCGGGCAGCGCCGCAAACTTTCTTGGCTGGACTTTGTTCATACTTCTCGTCTCATACTTTGTGTTAGCCGAAAGCGGCGGCTTACGCGAGCGTATGGTTTCCATAGATATTCCCGGCTACGGACAAGATTTTGCCCGCCTCAGCCGCGAACTAGGCAGAATTTGGAACGCCTTCCTACGCGGGCAAGTTATCATCTTCTTTCTCACGGTTATTGTATACTCCACCGTATTAACCATACTTGGCGTACACTACGCCGTTCCCCTTGCGTTCATTGCCGGCTTAGCGCGTTTCGTGCCGTATGTCGGTCCAGCCGTCAACTGGATTATCCTCATCGTCATTTCATACTTTCAAACCTACAAACTATTCGATTTAGAACCCATATACTACACCCTGCTTGTCTTAGTCATTGCCCTGCTCATAGACCAAATCTTCGACAACATCGTTTCCCCGCGCATCCTTTCAGACGCGCTCAAAGTGCACCCTGCCGCCGTCCTTGTCGCTGCCATCATCAGCGCCAACCTATTCGGCTTACTGGGCGTTGTCGTCGCCGCCCCACTACTCGCCACCGCCGTCTTACTGTGGAATTATGTCATGCGTAAAATGCTAGACTTAGACCCTTTCCCCGAAAAAGAAATACCACATCCCGCGCCACCGCCTGGTTCGCGCCTTTTTGTATGGATTCGCCGCTTCTTTCGTGACCTCAGCCTGCGCCTCAAAAAGAAACCTTAACCTACCCCTCAACATTTCACAAACACGCCCCCACTCGCCTTAGGGCGATAAATTTTTTAGGAGATTTTTCATGAACAACAACCACGAACCCAAAACGCAAACCCTCGCCGAAACAGAAAACTTCCTCGCTTGGAAAGCCGAAGAACCCGACGGGGAAACCACCTACCATGTGGAAATGAACAACGTCACCGTTCATTTCTTTGAAGAAGAATGGAAAGAATTTCTACAACTTGTGCAAAACTTGAAGTAAAATTTCCCGCTCGCACACACCGTTGGAGATTTTTTTAATGAACATATTGGGTTTGCTCTTCAGAGCGGGGGTATCGCTATCTATTGCGTTTGCCATTAGTTTTCCCTCTGCCGTTATTTATTTTGGCTACACCGAATACGAAAACAGCATTGACCGTTTCATGCTGGTCGCCGTTCCCACGCTGGCTATCGGATTTTTATTCTTTGAAATTTACCCTAAAGTTTTCCATTGGCTCAAACAAAGAAACCGATACACCTTAATTACCTTCGCCATCCTCTCGCTCATTGCCGCCGCAGAAACAGTCTTATCCGTTGGCTCGTCTCGCATTTATTGGCTGGGAACAAGCGCCTATGCCTTTGCTATTTTTTCTTTAATGTTGCCGTCTATCCCCGCTTTAGAACGCCTTCAAAAAAAATATTTTAACCTTCAATATGCGGCGGGTTTTTTATTAAGCTTTGTTCTTCTCTACATACTCATCGGCTTCATCGCCGGCGCATTAGAAGGCAAATATCATCTCATGGCCACAGTAGCGCTTTGGACGATTCCATTCAACATAGCGGGCTACTACCTCATGCGCCATGTCGCTTGGTCGTTGCGGCATGGGTTTCTCAAACATCGCCTAAATATCTTTTTCGTCTTAACCCTGCCTGTTTTTGTCGGCGTTATTTTTTACGCATGTTTGCAATTCCCAAGCATGTTTCAAGCGGGCTTTTTCCAAATTTCGCCCAACTGGTTTGATGTGTATCTTTCCAGCGCGTTTGTCAGCGGCGCATGGGGCTTAATCCTTTTAGAGCAAATTGAAAAACGCGGCTGGTACGAAGCCTTTCGCAAAACAAAACTATTTGCATTTATCAAAGAAAACATTGTCGGGGTCTATGCAGGCGTCGCCTTCTTTTTCATCAACCTTATGCTGGCGCGCGCAATCAACCACCCCACCTTTAGTTTTAACAGCATCATCTTTGAAGCCGACGCCGGACCCTGGTTCGCCATTTTAGGTTTGCCAGAGGGCTACAACGTCAACCGCGCCGTACACCCGCTCACCCTCATCACCATCCGTCCGTTTGTGCGCTTCATTGGTTTATTCCTAGCGGATAAATGGTTTCTCGCCCCCATGCTTGGCATGGCGCTGACCAGCGGCGCGGCGGTCTTCATGGCGTGGGTTTTTATCAAACGCGCCGTGCAAAACGACACCCACGCTTTTATTTTTTCAGCGCTGCTAGGGGCAAGCGCTTCTCACTTGCTGTTTGGCTCCGTCACCGAAACGTATGTGTTTGGCATGGCGTCGCTCGTGTTTTTTATTTTGCTTGTTCAAGCGAACGAAAAAAGGTTTTCTGTGCTTGTGCCAGCGGGCTTAGTGGTGTTTGGAATCACCGTCACCAATATCGCTCAAAGCATGATAGCCTTATTCTTCAAAAAGTTTGGCTTTTGGCGTTTGGTGTATTATGGAATGATTGTATTAACCGCAGGAATTGCTCTAACGGCTTTTGTCAACATGCTATTCCCCGGCAATCAATCCTCTTTTTGGGTGCCAGAAGATATTTTGTTTGAGGCGCAATTTTCCCGCCCGGTGCACACCGCCCAAACAGAAAACCTAGCCCTCCGCGCTCAAATGGTCTCGCGCAATATGTTTTTGTATAACATCCTCGCGCCCACCCCAATTGAAGGGCAAAGATTACAACCCTTTGGCGACCCATTGATTAGTTTCAAAACCTATAACGAAAAAGACGGAGCCATCGCTTCGTATGAAGGGCTGGCGAACCTGCCCCTCATCGTTTGGGGCGTTCTCTTATTCACTTCTTTGATTCTATTCATAAAAAACCTACGCTCAGAAAATACGCCTCTACTCTACGGGATACTGGGCGGGCTCGCCTTCAACTTTTTACTACACATGAACTACGGCACCGAACTGTTTTTATACACCGCCAATTGGACCTTTCTGCTCGTTTTCTTTGTGGCGCTCTCGCTGAAACCGTTAGCCTCGCAGGCGTGGTTTCAAACCAGCATGGCGGTTTTCTTACTGGCGATGTTTGCGAATAATGTTCGTTTTCTATCCATCCTCTTAAGCGGGCTTGCCCCATATCTCAGCGGCGGTTAAATTGAAAGCCATTCAGCCGCGTTTGTTTCCCTTTCATACGATTGTCTTTGCCTTGCTGGCTGTTTGGGCGTGGAGTCTGCTTCAGATGGCAGAGCAATTTCCCAGTCTGTTTGAAGCGCAAACAAGGCGGCTGGTTTTCTATCAATGGGCAATTTCCGCCGCCCTCATATTTATTGTTAGCGCTCCCGTCTTCAAAAACATACATTTTATAAACGAAAATAAAAACGGCATTGTTTTATCTTTAATATTCTTTTCTATTTATTTTCTATTCGCTTCTATTTTTAACCAACCCGCGTTTGACGTGGACGATATTTTCTTCGACTCAGACGCTTTTCTGTGGCGGCGGCGTTTTGCCAGCGACCTTGTGCGCGATTATTATTTTCGTCCCGTTCATCCTTTTGTGTTAATCGTCATTCGCCCGTTGGTGAGCATGTTCTCTATTTTTTTTGCGGGCAACGCATTGTATGGCGCGTTTGCCTTAAACGCTTTTGCAGGCGCGCTGTGCGTGTTTTTGGTTTGGTATTTTATAAAACATTTTGTAACCGATGAATTTTATAGTTTATTAATTGCCGCGTTATTTGGGGCGTCTGCCGCGCAACTTGCCTTCGCCTCTTTAATTGAAACGTATATTTTCTTAGCCGCAACCGCATTGATATTTATCGTATTCATTTTGAAAGAGAAACCAATGGCGGCTTTGGTCGTTACCGGGCTGGTTGCTTTTGGCATTACCATTTCAAATTTTGGGCAAACGGCGCTCGCGCATTTTTTTATAAAACGCGATATTAAAAAACTCATCATTTACGGATGTCTCGTTGCCGCGTTTATTGTCCCACTCACGCTATTGCATAATTTTATCTACCCCGATTCACAACCCTATTTTTGGGACTTAACTTCCTATCAAGGCGAAGGGCATAATCAATTCCCGCCGACCTTACAACGCGCCAACTTTTTAGGTCGGGTAATGATATTAAACAGCATTGTCGCGCCTGAGCCTTTACTCCTCAAAGAGGAAATCCCATTCCTCAAAGTGTGGATGTTCCGCGCCGCCATTAAGAAAGACCCCATGCGACTGGCAAATTACGAAACGCTTTTACAAAATATCACGGCGTACGCTTGGCTTGGATTCTTAGCGTTAGGCGGCGCTTTATTCCTAAAAAACCTTCGCAAACAAGACCATCGTTACTCGCTTACCTTTATTATTATCTTGCTCTTCAATTTTGCGCTTCACATGCGCTATGGCAAAGATGTCTTCCTCTATTCCGTCAATTGGACGTACGCTTTGGTTCTCTTCCTCGCGTTAGCATGGAACGAATTAGCGGGAAAACGTTGGTTTCAAATGTGTTTATTGGGTTTTATCGTTTTACTATGCGTCAATAATTCACAGTTAATCTTAACCATGCTCGGCGCTTCCGCTTTACACATTCGGTGATGAATACACGTTTCGTCTTCTCATGGCTTTTTGCCGCGCCGCTGGTATATCCCCTCATCGGCTTTTTGAATAATTTTTATACGACAAACATTGAAGTTTTCTTTGTTACGCTCTTGCTTCACGCCCTTGCCGCTTGTTGCTTATATGATTTGCTGGGCAAACTCAAAGATGATTTTCAATCTCAGCCGTTTCAAACCGCGTTGGCTTGCGCTATTTTTATATTTTTGTTCATCTTCCTACTCGCGCTGGTAAAACAAGCCGCGCAATTCCCTAGTATTGTAGATATTTCTTTATACCAAATCGAGGGGAACGCCCTTATTTACTTTTTTAGCGCCGCCTGTCTCTCTTTCCCTGCCGCCTTTGGGGCGCTTGCATGGTTGCGCAAGAAGAACATTCAACAAACCCGCCTATATCAATGGCGCAATGAACATATAAACGGAGCGCTAATTTCGATTTTATTCTTCTGCGTATATGCGTTTTTCTGCGTCGTCTTTAACCAACCGCAATACGACGCAGACGACATCTTCTTCGACGCAGACGGCAACTTATACCGCAACCGCTTTGGCACAGAAAACTACGCCGATTACTACTACCGCCCCTTTCACCCCTACGTCTTAATCGTCATTCGCCCAATCGTTTTTACAATTTCCTTACTTCTAAAAGGCAATATGCTCTTTGCGGCATACATTGTCAATGCGCTGGCTGGCGCGTTATGCGTTTTCTTAGTTTGGTATCTCGTCAAACGCCTAACGCAAAACGACGGGTACGCCTTAATCATTGCCGCTATATTCGGCGCATCCTCTACGCAACTTGCCTTTGGCTCAATTATAGAAACCTACATTTTTTTATCGGCAACGGCGTTGCTCTTCCTCGTTTTATTAATTACCGACAAACCGCTCGCCGCCCTCGTCGTCACTGGGCTGGTTGCCTTTGGAATTACCGTCTCAAACATTGCCCAAACCGTCATTGCCCACTTCTTCATCAAACGCGATATAAAACAATTAATCCAATATGGCGTCATTATCCTCGCCCTTATTGCGCCGCTATCGGCGCTTAATAATTTTATTTATCCCAATTCACAACCTTACTTTTGGGAATTTGCCACACTCACAGGCGAAGATAAAAACTCCTTCCCAATCAACCTGCAACGCGCCAATTTACTTGGGCGGGTGATGGTTTTGCATAGCGTCGTCGCTCCCAACCCGCTCATCATTGACGACGGCTTTCCCTTCGTCAAAACATGGATGTTCCGCGCCGCCATAGACGGCGACCCCATGCTTCTCGCCGCCTACAATACCAGCCTCAACACATTCCTTGCATATGTTTGGATGAGCCTCATAGCCTTCAGCGGATTTCTCTTTCTTAAGAACTTTTTCAAACAAGACAACCGCTTCTTTCTAACCTTCATCCTGATTCTGCTCTTCAACTTTTCGCTTCACCTTACCTACGGCATGGACGTATTCCTCTACTCCGCCAACTGGACCTACGCCCTCATCCTCTTCTTCGCCCTCGCATGGAAAGATTTTGCAAACAAGCGCTGGTTTCAAATCGCGTTACTTGTTTTTCTGTTTCTTTTACTCATCAATAACGCTCAACTCCTTTATACAATGTTAGAAACATCCGCCCCTTCGGTGCGCTTCCCCACTTATAACTTGACCCCTTAAATAAAAAGAGACGGAGCGTCATCCGTCTCTTTTTATGTTCGCCTACTTTTTCTTCAACTCATCGCGCAGGAACAGGCTCATAATCACGCTGACAATACTCATCACCAAACTGCCTACTAGCGCCGACCAAAATCCATCTACGCTGATGCCAATGTTCAACGCTTGACCAATTCTCGTGGTGAGCAATAACATGGCTGTATTGATAAAAACGGTAAAAAAGCCAAGCGTGAGGATAATTAACGGACAAGTTAAGAACTTTAATATCGGGCGCACAGAGGCGTTTAACAAACCTGAAATTAAAGCCAACCATAGCACGCCTGTCCAATCGCCGCGAAACTCAATGCCCGGCACAATCAACACGGCTACATATAATGCAATGGCGTTAATTGCCCAACGCAAAATAAATCTTGTCATTTGAACTCCTTGTGTATGCTTACGAAAAATAATTTATAAAGTTGCATGCATCCAAATCAACGTGCGGGTTTGTTTGAAACCCGCCTTTTGAATCGCCTCGTCAAAAGCGCTGACGGGAAAATCAAGCGTGAGTTTGGGATAGTAATGCAGCAATTCTTTCCTAGCGTGAATTAATAACGCGGTTAACGCCTCTGGGTCTGACCTTTCCCCCGCCGCGGCGTAGAGTCCTTTTCCTAACCCATGCGGAATGAAAGAAAGCGTGGCGTGCAGTTGATTATTTTTCGTCGCCGCCCATTGACGGAGATTGATATCCATGAACAATAAATACAACCAGTTCCACAAACCAGGTTGAAGAGAAGAAATATCCCAATGTTGGTGCCAAGTCAACAAGTCGGGGTAGAAGCGCGTTAACCACAGGCGTTGAGCCTGCCAAAAGTGAGGATGTCGCTTTGTGATTTGAATCTGTGGGTTATTTATTTCAAAATGCCCTGCCGTTGTTTGCCAAGCGTTGCGGCGAGCGTATTCGACAAAGCCAAATTTGGAATAAATATGAATCGCTTCGGGGTTATCCACACGGACGCTCAGCCAAACGTCTTTTACTTTTTTTTCGCGGACGTGTTGCAAAGCGCGTTCGGTTAATGCGCCTGCAATCCCTCTATGGCGGTAGGTTGGGTGCACCGCCACATTGGCAATTAAGTATAACTTTTTTCCGCGATGACGAAACGGCACAACGCTGATGTTGCCGACGATTTGATTATCTTCTTCCCAGATATAACCTGTGAGTGGCAGTGATGTTGAATCGGCAACGCGATTTGCCCATTTGATAAATGAATTGTCGGCGCCGGCGCGACGCATGTCCTGCACATATCGCCTGCCTTCATTATCCATACTTTCGGGAAAACACTGCTCCATTAAATCGGCAACGGCGGGTAAGTCTCTTAGGATATTAAGAGGTCGCAAATTTTCATGCTGCGTTCGGGTGGGCAAAGTGATGGATGCCATTGCTTGAATTATAGCCCTTTGGAAGATTAGAGGCTAGAGAAAGGGGTTGATTTTAGAAAAACATTTTGTATAATTTTTATAGGCGTTTATGAAAAGAAATTTAACGACAGCCCAAGCGACAGTGATCGCCGCAATGATTGGGGCGGTTCTTGCTTTCATTGGGGCGGTCGTCACCGGATATTTTTATTATATAACGCACACCAGAGCGGTCGAATTATCTATTCAAGCGACACAAACAGCGGAAGCCAAACCCACGCCATTGCCCACCGTCACATTAACCGCGATTAGTACGCCGCGCTTTTCTGCCGATTGTGAAAGTGAAAATTTAATTTTTTGCGGCGTGCCTGTGCCAATCCTCATCCCCGAAAAAAGCAATGCAGTTGGAACTTTTGTTTCTGACGCATTGGTTATTGAATTTTTTGGTCAGTCGGGAATGGCGTTTCGTTTTACCCCGCCGCTAAATGTAAAAAAGTTTAGTTATTTAGAGATTGTTTGCCTATCCGATTCTTCGTTTCTGTTTGTGGTTGAATATAAAGTTAAGCGGGGAGAAGCGTTGCATATTGCGGCGACATCTACGCAGCAATTAATGCCAGAAAGTCAAATCGCGCAAACGCTTACAATTCCAATTTCTTATTTTGATTTAGTGGACGAAATCGTTCTAAACTTTTTTGAAGATAACCCAACCGTTCAATTAACTATTGAGTCTTTGCGCCTAAAATGAACATGCTGGTTACAAAATCTAACGTTCCTCTTACGTCGCGTTGATAAAGCGCCAACGCGGGGTTTGTTATAATGCTCATATTGCAGACGATAGCCATATAAGACAATACAGCCTATCGTCTTCCGCCCACAGGAAGGAATACATTCCCATGATGCGATTTGACCGATTTACAGAACGCGCTCAAGAAGCCGCCCAACGCGCCGCGGAGATTATCCAACGCTATGGGCATAACCAAATTGACACTGAACACATTCTGCTGGCTCTCATTGAACAGCCCGGCGGTGTGATCCCCCAAATCCTTGAAAAATTAAACGTCAGCGCCCAAGCGCTAACCGATAGATTAGACGCGACTCTGCGCGCCAGCCCAAAGGCGAATATTTTCGGCGGCGGCGCAGGGCAAATTTTCATTACGCCTCGCGTCAAACGAATCATTGATTTGGCAAATGAAGAAGCCAACCGCCTGAAAGACGAATACATTTCGACAGAACATATCTTTTTAGCAATTCTCACAGAGCGCAACACGCCCGCTGCGCGCATTTTAGAATCGGCGGGGCTATCGCGCGACCGCGTGTACGACGCCGTGCAAGATTTACGCGGCGGACAACGTGTGACAGACCCGCAAGCCGAAACAAAATATCGAACGCTTGAAAAATATTCACGCGACTTAACGCAACTTGCGCGCGAAGGCAAACTAGACCCTGTGATTGGGCGCGATAATGAAATTTTGCGTTTGATACAAATCTTATCCCGCCGCACAAAAAACAACCCGGTGTTAATTGGCGAAGCGGGCGTTGGTAAAACTGCTATCGTTGAAGGCTTGGCTCAAAAGATTGCCAGCAATGACGTGCCGGAAATCTTATCAGGCAAACGAGTAGTGGCGCTCGATTTAGGCGCAATGATTGCCGGGTCAAGATTTAGAGGCGAATTTGAAGAACGCCTCAAGGCGGTGATGGAAGAAGTCCAACGCGCCAAAGGCGATGTCATCTTAATGATTGACGAGTTGCATACCGTAGTGGGCGCCGGCGCGGCGCAAGGCGCAATGGACGCGAGCAACATGCTCAAACCTGCTTTGGCGCGCGGCGAGTTGCAATGTATTGGCGCAACCACATTAGATGAATTTCATAAACACATTGAAAAAGACGCCGCGCTTGAAAGACGTTTCGCTCCAATTTATGTGGATGAGCCAAGCGTGGAAGATACAATCAAAATGCTATATGGTTTACGCGACCGTTACGAAGCCCATCATAAAGTGCGCTTTTCAGACGCGGCTTTAGAAGCCGCCGCCCGTTTGGCGGATAGATATGTTACCGATAGACATTTGCCCGATAAAGCCATTGATTTAATGGACGAAGCCGCCGCTAAACTTCGCGTGGCGCTGTATTCTATGCCGCCCGATTTGAAAGCGATGAAATCTGAAATTGATAAATTACAAGCCGAAGAAGAACAAGCGGGTTTGAATCGCGATTATGAACGCGCGGCGCAAAAGAAAGCTGAACGATTAAGACTCGAGCAAGAATACAACGCGCAACGCGATAAATGGGAAGCCGAACATCAACTTGATGAAGTGGTGGATGTGGACGACATCGCCTCGGTGGTTCATCAATGGACGGGCATACCCGTCACCCAAATGTTAGAAACCGAAGCCGAAAAGTTAATGCAAATGGAAGCGCGTTTGCACGAAAGAATCATCGGGCAAGACGAAGCCATTCACGCCATTTCCGATGCGATTCGCCGCGCCCGTTCTGGACTCAAAGACCCCAGCCGCCCCATCGGTTCGTTCATCTTTATCGGTCCATCTGGCGTGGGTAAAACCGAATTAGCCAAAGCCTTAGCCTGGTTTATGTTCGACGACGAAGACGCGCTCGTGCGTATTGATATGTCGGAATACCGTGAGCAACATACCGTATCGCGCCTCTTTGGCGCGCCGCCCGGATACGTCGGCTATGAAGAAGGCGGTCAACTCACCGAAGCCGTGCGCCGCAGACCTTATCGCGTGGTGTTGTTTGATGAAATTGAAAAAGCCCACCCTGAAGTGTGGAACGCTTTATTACAAATTTTAGACGACGGACGCTTGACGGATGGTCAGGGCAATGTTGTAGATTTTAGAAACACGGTTCTTATCATGACCTCAAACTTAGGCACTGAATATGTCAGAAAAGGCGGCGCCCTAGGCTTTTTACCGCACAAGTCGGACGACGCTGAACGCGAAGCGCACGACAAAATTGAAAAAGCCCTCAAAGCCTCGTTTAGACCTGAGTTTTTGAATCGTATTGATGAAATCATCATGTTCTCGCCGCTTTCGGTGGAACAAATGGAACAAATTGTGATTCTGCAAATGAAAGAAGTGCAAGATAGATTAAACGACCACAACATTACCGTTCAACTGACAGACGCCGCCCGCGCTTGGCTTGCCAAAGAAGGCTACGACCCAACCTTTGGCGCGCGCCCGCTACGCAGAGCGATTCAAAAATATGTCGAAAGCCCGCTTTCTAAAGAATTGCTCGGCGGCAAATTCAAAGACGGCGCCGAAGTCATTGTGGATGTGGACCCCAAAGAAAACAAAATTGTCTTCCAAACCTCTGCGCCCGCGAAGAAAAAGAAAAACAAGCAAGAAGTGGAAGCGTAATTAAAAAAACGTCATTGCGAGCGCATTTTGCAAAGCAGTCTCATGTTAAATCATCAAGAAAGAGGCGAGAAGAAAGATTCTTTCCTCTTTCTTCTTTTAACTTACCTTCCACTTCCGCCAAATCCCCCCCAAATTTACTAACCTATAATTTACTCATACAAGGTATCATCAGGCAATCTTTGCTAAAAGGAAAATACTCCATGGATACTCATTCAAATTCAGGCTCAACCGCCACAGGAATTATTATCGGCATATTGGCTTTGTTATGCTGTGTGTGTGTGATTGCACTTGGCGCGGCGGGATATTGGTTTTACACCCTTGCGCCGTCTGAAATAACCGACGTTCCCGTTTTTACAGAAACAGAACCCACCGCGCCGCCAGAATTAACCCGCCCGCCTGTAGAAACCATCACCAATGAAACATTAGAAACATTAAAAACTACCATCGTCCCCATTAACGACCCAAGAGACTTAGCCTGCCGCCTCCAAGCGAATTGTAACGTCCCCGAAGTCATTGCAACCTCGGCTATAACGCGCGTGGTGGGTGATAAAGAAAATTTTTGGGTGACCAATTTAGATAACCTAGAAAATGTCGAAATTACCGCCACCCTGCGCTACGTTACCCCTCATGTTTATTTTTGGGTGCAAGACGGCGTAGAGGTGGATGAAGATGAAGTTGCCGCATTAGGCGAAGAATTTGAAAATAAAATTTACCCCACCACTCGCGAATTTTTCGGCAGCGAGTGGAGCCCCGGCATTGACGGCGACGAGCATATTTACATTTTATACGCTCGCGGGCTGGGGTTTTCAGTGGCGGGGTATTTTTCATCTTCCGACTCAACGCACCCCCTCATTCAAGAATATTCTAACGGACATGAAATGTTTTTATTCAACGCCGACAACACTTCCATTGACGAAAGTTCATACGGCGTGTTGGCGCATGAATTTCAACACATGATTCATTGGAACTTAGATTTGAACGAAACTTCATGGTTAAACGAAGGCTCATCGGAACTTGCCGCTTTCTTAAACGGTTACGACCCCGGCGGTTTTGATTGGTTATACATCCAAAACCCCGATTTACAACTAAACGACTGGCCCAACAATGGAGATACCGGACCGCACTACGGCGCAGGCTTTTTGTTTATGAATTACTTCCTCAATCGCTTTGGAGACGAAGCCACACAACTGCTCGTCAAAGACACTGCCAATGGCTTAGAAAGCGTGGATGATGTTCTCGCAGAAATCAACGCTATAGACCCGCTGACTGGCGCGCCGATTACCGCCGATTCATTTTTTATGGATTGGGTTGTAACCAACTTTTTGTTAGACCCTTCTGTCGCCGATGGGCGGTATCACTACGCCACCTACCCCGGCGCGCATCGCGCTTCTGCAACTGAAACCATTTACTCCTGCCCACAAGAGCCACTCTCGCGCACAGTGCATCAATACGCGGCAGATTACATCGCCATCGAATGCAGCGGCAAGTTCACTTTATCGTTCACCGGCTCTACGGTGACAAAACTTCTACCCGCCAACCCATATAGCGGAGATTACGCTTTCTGGTCGAACAAAGGCGACTCTTCTAATATGACCTTGACGCGCGAATTTGATTTTACAAATGTTAACGCGCCTATCGAATTATCATTCCGCACTTGGTACGATATTGAATTGGATTGGGATTACGTCTATGTGGAAGTTTCTGAAAATGGCGAAACGTGGGAAATTTTAACCACGCCTTCTGGCACAGGCACAGACCCTAGCGGCAATTCCTACGGCTGGGGATACACGGGCTTTACCGATTGGAAAGAAGAAACAATTGACCTTTCGGCTTACGCTGGCAAAAAGGTTTTCATCCGCTTTGAATACATCACCGATGCGGCGGTGAACGGCGAAGGCTTCATGATAGACGATGTTGAGGTGACAGCCATCAACTATCAATCAGATTTTGAAGCGGACGACGGCGGCTGGACGGCAAATGGATTTGTCCGCGTTCAAAATACGCTTCCGCAAACCTTCGGCTTGGCGCTCATCCTGACATCTGATTCTAGCGTGACGATGATTCCAGTAAACGCAGACCAAACCGCTGAAATTCCGCTTTCTTTGAATTCTGGAGATAAAGCCTATTTAGTAGTTTCTGGGCTAACCAGATTCACCCGCGAAGAAGCGGCGTATCAAATAGAGATTCGTTAAATCAAACACATATCAATACACTGCCGCAGACCGCTGACGTTGGACGATAAAAACGGTCTGCGGTTTATTGTTTGTGGTGAGGCGATTTTCTTTCAAATTTGCAATTTTCGCTTTTCACATCCTGCCTTATAATTTCGCTGTATGGCGGCATCGAAAACAACTTTGGCTCGAAAAACAATCGCTGTTTTAAGCGCGCAGGTTTCGCGTTTGTGGAACGCTGAATGGATGGCAGGCGTGTTAGACTGCGCCAAAGAGCATGACGTCAATATCGTCTCTTTCTCTGGCGGCAAACCTACGCCTATTCTTTCCCCTTCTGGCGTTTTATCATACGGGTTATACGACCTGATTAAGCCCGGTCAATTTGACGGCATTTTGCTCGCCGCAGATATGGCGCACGAAGTTTCGTTAGATGAAGTTAAAAGCTTTACGAAAATATTTGAAAATATTCCGATTGTTTCATTTGCCATTCCCATCAAAAATATTCCGACCGTTCTAACCGATAACGCTGGCGGAATGCGCGCCATTATCAATCATTTGATTAAAGAACACGGCTATAAACGCATTGCGTTCATTCGTGGACCTGTGGGGCAAATGGAAGCCGACCAACGCTTTGAAGCCTACAAAACCGAATTAAAAGCTAACGATATTCGCTTTGACGAAAACTTAATCTTTGAAGGCGACTTTTCTCCCGAAAGCGGGCGCGCCGCCGTGCGCGCTTTGTTCGATGAACGAAACATCCGCGTGCAAGCCATTGCCGCCTCAAACGACCGCATGGCGTTCGGCGCGTTAGAAGCGCTTGAACAACGCGGCGTTTCTGTGCCTGATTCTGTGGCGGTGACTGGGTTTGATAATATCAGCGAGTCGCAATCTATGGGCGTGCCATTAACCACTGTGCAGCAGTCTTTTTATGAAATTGGCAGAAAAACGTTTGAAATCTTAATCAAAAAAATCAATGGAGAAGAAGTAAACGATACGCATATTTTGCCCGTCCAACTTGTGGTGCGATGGTCGTGCGGGTGCTTGCCCGACAGCGTGCAAAAAGCCATTGTGCTTCCGCGCGAGGTGGCGCACACGGGCAGGCTAGAAAATAAACGCGAGGCGGCTATCCGCGCTTTGTTTGGCGCGGCGGGCATTCCTGAACATGACCCTAACAAAGAAACGTATAAAACGATATTCGGCAACGCCTGGGATGAGTTTTTATCTACCTTGCGCGAGCCAGATAAAAACAGTTTGTTCTTAAAATCCATTCAATCTATTGTGGCGGTATTACAACAAAACGATTACGACTTTAACGCTTGGCAAAATGTCGTTTCCACATTTCGCAAGTACGCCCTAGGCGGCATTAACAGCAATACCACTATGTTGCGCGCTGAAAATTTATTTCAACAGGCGCGTATGCTGGTGGGCGAATTATCGCAGCGCGCGCAAGCCTATCGGCGTTTACAGTTCGAAAAGCAAGAAGAAATTCTGAACAACTTTAGTTTTTCTATGGCTTCGGCAATGACTTTTGAAGGCATTGGGCTTGCCATTTCTAAACATTTTCCCACCTTTGGGTTAGAACGCTGGTATGTGATGTTGTACGACGATGTGAAATCGCCAAGTTCTATCTCGGCGCCTACGCCGCAAAATTATCAACTACTCTTACAGTATGATGAACGTCAATTTCGCATTCCAGAGGATAGACCGCTGCTTGCAACGGGGCGGCTGACCCCGCATGGAAAAACCCCCGAAGACCGACGCTATCAAGCCGTGGTGATGCCGCTCTCCCTTGCCAGTAACCGCTTCGGATTCATGTGGGTAGAAATGGGTCCGCAGGATTGGGATATTTACGTTCGCCTGAAAAATTTATTATCCAGCGCGTTGTTGCGAACGATGTTGGTAGAACAACGCGAACAGGCTCAAAAGGAAGTCGAGCGCTTATTCAGCGCCGAACAAGCCCGCCGTCGTGGGGCAGAAGCGTTATCGCGTTCATCGCGCCAACTCTCTTCCTTAAGCGCCGTTGAAAAATTGCCCGAACAAATCCTCGAACAGTTATATCAGGCGCTGCCTTATGAACGCGGCGTTTTATTAATTGAAGACGTAAACGGCAACCCTATCGTTCAGGCGCATCGCGGCATGCCGCAAAACGCCAACCTGAACGAGTTTCAATTGAAAATTAACGGCGTTGATTTTTATCAAACCGTGGCGCGGCAGGGAGAGCCGCTGGTTGTTGATAATATTCAAAATCATACATGGTCTCAACCCGAATGGCTGCCGCAAGATAAATGTTGGCTGGGCGCGCCGTTATATTCAAAAGATAATGTAATTGGTTTGTTATTGTTGAGCCGCGCCAACGCTTCGTTTACGGAAGACGACATTTTGCTCGCCAGCAACTTTTCGGCGCAAGCGGCGGTTGCCTTAGAAAACGCGCGGCTGTATAACGAAGTGACCAGCATGAATCAGGTGATGGAACGGATGGTGGCGAAACGCGTGGAAGAATTAAACAACGCCTATCAAACGTTAGAAAAACACGATAAAAATAAATCCGCCTTTATTCAAGTCGCCGCGCATGAATTACGCACGCCTTTAACCGTCATCAAGGGGTATTTGGGCATGTTGAAAAACGATAAGACCATTGAAGGCAACGCTGTTTTATTGCAAGCGATTGACGGCGTGTTGCGCGGCACAGACCGCTTACACCAAATTGTAGATAGTATGTTAGACGTGGCTCGGCTTGAAAACCAAACCATTACCCCGCATATCGAATCGGTCAATTTAGGTTTAATTTTGCGCCTTATCCTCAAAGATTATGTGGAAGCCCTTGCGCAGCGTAATTTGACCATGACGCTCGACGAAGCCATTAAGCAAATTCCGCCCCTTGCGGCAGACCCCGAACTTTTGAAAAAAGCGCTCGACCATATCATCGTCAACGCCATTAAATTCACGCCCGACGGCGGTTCGATTCACATTGCCGCCAAAGTGATTGAAGATTCTAAACGCGGTAGTATGGCGGAGTTAAGCGTCAAAGACACTGGCATTGGCATTGACCCTGAACATCATAAAATTATTTTTGAGAAACTATATCAATTGGGCGAAGTGCAATTGCATTCATCCAGCCGCACCAACTTCAAAGGCGGCGGCGCAGGCTTGGGCTTAGCCATTGCTTCGGGAATTGTGAAAGCCCTGCAAGGCGCGATTTGGGTGGAAAGCGAAAAACGTGACGAAGAGAAATGCCCAGGCAGCACGTTTTACATTCGCTTGCCCTTAGCGAAATGAATAAATCTTAGACTTGCACAAAGCGCTCTTATTTTATGCGTTTTTCTTTTCTCGAAAATCGTAAATCCCATCTTTCACTTGCCAGTGGGCGTTACAGTTGGGGCAAAACAAATAATCTTGTTTTTCTTGTAACTTTTCATATTCACAATCGGGGCATTTGAATAAACTTAAAACATCCAATGGAATTTCTTTTGTTATGCCTTCGCCGCTTGTTTTTGCTTTAACAAACACGCTTGGAGATAATTGTATAAACGCGCCAGTGGGTTGAATCAAACCGTCAAACCAAGCAAGGATTTTTGCAGGAATAATTCTTTTCAATAATCCCAAACGAAAGTGAGAAACCGTGCGAATCTTTTCAATCGAAAAGCCTAATTCGCCAAGCCAATTGCGGACGGCTTTGGGGTGAAAGTCAAAATTTAGTTTGACGAATTCAACAGGTTCAAGCGTAAATGGATTCCAATCTTGTTTTCCTAAGATAAATCTCACAATAGATTTGAGGTTTAATTTATTTGCAAATTCCAAAATGAAAATTGCATTGGGTTGCAACGCCTTGCGGATTTGGCTCAGCGCTTTGGGCGCATCTGCCATGTGATGCAAAACCCGTATCATCGTCGCCGAATCAAATATTCCCTTAAGAAACGGGAGGCGATACACATCCGCCGCGACATAAATATATTTATCAGATTTTCCTAAGCGTTCTTGCGCTTGCGCGAGTTGAGTCGTGGAATAATCTAACAACACAATTCGTTCAAAGCCGGCATAACGCGGCGTGTTTCGCCCGGCGCCGGCGCCAATCTCAAGCATTAACTTTCCGCTTTGGGGAAGTAATTTTTTTAATGCAATCGCTTCGGCTTGGTCTTCATAAGCGCGCCCGCCTTGCTCCCAAAACGCCTGCTGATAATCTGAACCTTCGTAATTACAAATAGGGGGATTGGTCATATTATTAAGTATGTAGGGGCGACCCTTCAATGTTAATTAAGGTCTTCTGATTTCGCTGGGTGGGTCGCCCCTACTTCTTACCTTCCTACCGCTTTATATGTAAAACCCATTTCTTTCATTCGATTAGGTTCGTAAATATTTCGTCCATCATAAAGAACGGGAGATTTTAATAAAGATTTGATGCGCTCAAGGTCTAGCTGCTTAAATTCATTCCATTCGGTTATCACCATTAATGCGTCGCAGCCTGCCGCCATAGAATAAGAATCGTCGCACATCTGCACATTCGGCAAAATATGTTTGGCGACGTTCATCGCCACAGGGTCATACGCGCGAACCGTCGCGCCCGCTTCGAGCAACGTGTTAGCAATATCAATCGCGGGAGCGTCGCGCATATCGTCTGTATTCGGTTTGAACGCCAAACCCAGCAACCCCACCGTCTTTCCCTTAAGCGCGCCGCCTAACATCTGTTCGACATGCTTCACGGCGTTTTTTCTTCTTTCATAATTGATTCCCACCACGCTGTTTAAGATTTGCGGATTCAACCCTCTTTCTTTTGCCATAAACGCTAACGCTTCCACATCTTTCGGGAAGCAAGAGCCGCCCCACCCTAAGCCTGCGTCTAAAAAGTGACGACCAATGCGCGCATCATAACCCATGCCTGCCGCCACCTCTTTTACATCCGCGCCAACTCGCTCGCATAAATCTGCAAGTTCGTTAATGAATGAAATTTTTGTGGCAAGAAAAGCGTTGCTAGCGTACTTAATCATTTCTGCAGTTCGTAAATCGGTAATCACAATCGGCGCGCGCAAAGGCAAATGCAAATGAGCCACTTTGTTTGCGGCTTCTTTATCTAAAGAACCAATCACAGTTCTATGCGGGTTCATAAAATCGGCAATGGCTGAACCTTCGCGCAAAAACTCTGGACAAGATACCACCGCAAACTCAATCGGCTTGGGCTGAGCCGACTTGACAATATCGGCCACCCAGTCTCCCGTTCCGATAGGAACCGTAGATTTGTTAATCAAAATCAACGGCGCAGACATATTCTGCGCAATAGATTTTGCCGCCGCTTCCACATACTTCAAATCCGCCGCGCCGTCTTCGCCAGAGGGCGTGCCAACGGCAATAAACGCATATTCCGCGCCAGCCAGCGCTTCTCGATACGATGTTGTGAAATTGATTCTGCCCGCGTTTACGTTTCTCTTAACAAGTTCATCTAACCCCGGCTCATAAATGGGCATCACCCCTTTTTTTAAGTTGTTTATTTTTTTCTCGTCCACATCTAAAGCGATTACTTTATTCCCCAAATCGGCAAAGCAAGCCGCCGTCACCAAGCCGACGTATCCCACGCCGACAACGCAAATTTGTTTCATATTTCCTCATTGAATTAAAAAATTTTCACTAATCGTTTGTTCCGCAAAGATTAGCGAAGATGAGCGGGTTCGCTTATCTCTTCACCCAACGATTAACCGTTTCAACCAATTCCAACAAATCCATGGGCTTAGTAATAAATTCATCGCAACCCGAATCAACCGCGCGCTGCCGGTCGCCCGGCAACACATGCGCCGTCAGCGCAATTAACGGAATAGACGCCGTTTGTTTATTCTCTTTTATCAAGCGCGTCGCCGTCCAACCGTCCATCTCAGGCATAGACAAATCCATCACAATCAAATCGGGCTTTTGCTTTGTGGCGGCGTTCACGCCGTCGCGCCCATTCACAGCCAAAAATACCTCATACCCATTTTTTTCGAGGATGAAGCGCACCAACTCATAAGTATCCATATTGTCTTCAACAACCAGCACGCGTCCCTTGCTCATAACTTAAATATACTACGTCTCACATTCCGAAGCAATGAGTATAATCGCAAAATGCGTATCCTTTTCGTGACAGACGCCCGCTCGCCCATTTCCAAAAATTGGATTAGACATTTCATCAAACCTGAGCATGAGATTTTCATCGCCTCTACATTTGATTGCGAAATAGATGCGCCTGCGCGGCTGATATTTACCCCCGTAGCCTTTTCTGCCGCGAAAAAGAAATCCTCAGCCCCATCTTCCGCCTCTTCTCTAACCTTGAACCTGCGTACTGCCCTTCGGCAGTGGCTTGGTCCTCTCACCATCCCAGCCTCCGCCAGAAAATTACGAAAATTTATAACTGAAACCCAACCAGACTTAATTCATGCCATGCGCATCCCTTATGAAGGCATGTTAACCGCTTACGCTCTCAACGGTCGCGGGGGCAAACCCGTATCAAAACCGCCATTTGTGGTATCCGTTTGGGGCAATGACTTCACCCTTCACGCTTCATCCACGCCTTTGATGAAAGCCTATACAAAATTTGTTTTACAAAAAGCTAACGCCTTACATGCCGACACAAATCGAGATATAAAACTTGCCCACCAGTTTGGCTTAGATAAAAATAAACCAACCCTCGTCATTCCAGGCAACGGCGGAATCCGAAGCGATATTTTTTACCCGCCCGCTGCGCCCGTGAAAAAACCCATCATCATCAACCCGCGCGGAGTTCGCCCCTATGTGCGCAATGATTCTTTCTTCAAAGCCATACCGATTGTTTTAGCAAAAAGACCTGACGCAAAGTTTATTTGTACGTCTATGCAAGGCGAACCTCAAGCCATGAAGTGGATTCAAGAATTCAATATCTCGCACGCCGTAACCCTATTGCCCGCCATTGAATACTCAAATATGGGAAACTTACTTCGTTCCGTGCAAATTGTCGCTTCGCCCAGCGTGCATGACGGAACGCCTAATTCATTAATTGAAGCGATGGCTTGCGGGTGTTTCCCCGTCGCTGGCGATTTAGAATCAATCCGCGAATGGATTACGCACGGACAAAACGGCTTACTGTTTGATTCAACCGACCCGCAATCTATCGCCGAGGCCGTTTTACTCGGCTTAGAAAGAGAAGACCTGCGACGCGAAGCGGCAGGTCTCAATACAAATTTAATTTCCGCCAAAGCGGATTATGAAATGAATATGACGAAAGTGGAAGAGTTTTATAAATTGATTATTAGTAAATCGTAATTACCAATTTCTTCTATACTTCTCTTGGCGCTCGTAAACTCTCTAAACGATTCCGCAACTCAATGCGGCGCGAATCTGCCGAGTGGCGAATATCGTCAATAAATCCTTTCCCTCGTTCTCGTAATTGATTTCGCAAACTTTCGCCCGATTCAGGCGCAAGCAATAACGCAATCACCGCGCCCACCAACGCCCCAACAAATGCGCCAATTAAAAACCCAAACATTCTTCGCATGATAATTCTCCTTATATATGGGTATGGACACAACAAGGCAACCAAGAATTTTGACGCTTCATCGTTTCGCTGTGTCCCTATTTATTTAACCTTGTTCTGACAAATTTATTATAGATGAAAAATCAATTTTGTGTATAATATCCGCGTTGCACATATCAAAACGAATGTGACAACATATCTTATTCAACCGCAATCGCATGTGCACACAGGGGAGCAACATGCAAAACGGACTCTACCACATTCGGAGGGTACCATGTCTACCGCAACTGTTTCCACAACCGCGTCACAACGTAAAAAGGTGACCACTCTCGCGTTTCGCCAAAAAAAGGAACGCGGCGAGCCGATTACCATGTTAACCGCTTACGACTATCCTACCGCTATGGCGATAGACAAAGCCGGCGTTGATTCTATTCTCGTAGGCGACTCGCTGGCTATGGTGGTCTTAGGCTATGAAAATACACTGCCCGTCACTATGGATGAAATGCTCCACCATGCTCGCGCCGTTGCGCGCGGAGCAAAAACCGCATTGTTAATTGGCGATATGCCGTTTATGTCGTATCAAGTTTCGGTTGAAGAGGCTGTGCGAAACGCCGGCCGCTTTATTCAACAAGCCAATATGGACGCCGTCAAACTCGAAGGCGGGCGTGAACGAGCAGATGCAGTCCGCGCGATTGTGGGCGCAGGTATTCCTGTTATGGGGCATTTGGGGCTTACGCCGCAATCGGTTCATCAATTAGGCGGGTTTCGCGCGCAAGGCAAAACCGCTTCTGCCGCAAAACGCTTACTAGAAGACGCGCAAATTTTAGAAGAAGCGGGCGCGTTCAGCCTTGTGCTTGAATCTGTGCCTGCTCGCTTGGCGGAATTTATTTCTAAAAAAATTTCTATCCCAACTATAGGCATTGGCGCAGGCTTGGGTTGCGATGGTCAAGTGTTGGTAACGCATGATTTGCTCGGCTTGTTCGACCGCTTCACGCCGAAATTCGTCAAAAAATACGCCAACGTACATGAAGTAATGAACAAAGCCTTCGCTGAATATATTGACGATGTTGAAACTAAAAAATTCCCTGCGCCCGAACACACCGTTGAAATGACAGACGAAGAATGGTCTGCCTTTCTCAAGGAAATAAAATGAACGATAAAATTTTATTAGTCGGCACGGGCGCGCTAGCCACTTTATTCGCCGCACGGTTAAGCGAAGCGGGGCATTCTGTATCTATGCTTGGCACATGGAAAGAAGGCTTACATGCCTTGCAAAAAGAAGGCGCGCGAATTGTGGATGCAAACGGAAATGAAAAAAACTATTCCGTTTATGCAACCGATAACCCGCGCGATGTAAAAGATTCAAAATACGCCTTGGTGTTGGTGAAGGCTTGGCAAACCGAACGCGCCGCCAAACAATTACAAGAAGCGCTTGCCGACGACGGGTTGGCTATCACATTACAAAATGGGATTGGAAATAAAGAGACGCTTCAATCTACGCTTGGAGTTGGTCGCGTTTCCCTCGGCATTACAACTACAGGCGCGACATTGCTCGCGCCTGGACGGGTCAAAGTGGGGGGCGAGGGAGTCATTTCACTAGAACAGAATCATGCGTCCCGTAGGTTAGAGGCGATGTTGAAGTCGGCAAAATTTAATTTGCAAATCGTGAACGACGCCGACTCCTTGGTGTGGGGCAAGTTAGTCATTAACGCGGCAATTAATCCGCTCACTGCTTTGTTGCAAGTTCCAAATGGCGAATTGTTGAATCATCCAAAAGCGCGTAAGATGATGGGCGCGTTGGCGGAAGAAACCGCCGAAGTCGCCGAAGCCGAGCATGTGCATTTGCCGTTTGAAAACCCTGTGAGCGCGGCGGAAGATGTGGCGCGAAAAACGGCGCAAAATAAATCGTCTATGTTTCAAGATGTGTTGCGCGGCGCGCCGACTGAAATTGATGCGATTTGCGGCGCGATTATGAAGCGCGGGCAAAAGCACGGAATCAAAACGCCGTATAACAAAGCCTGTTGGACGATGGTACGCGCAACGATTTCGGGTCATGCGTTTGGGGTGGCGTAACGTTAACCGCCCTGCAGGTTGGAATTAATAAATTCATTAATCTATTAAACCTGCGGGATGTTGCGCTTATATCGCATGGTAAGATACTCAAAATTTTATTTGGAGGCTTACCATGCGTAAGTTTGTATTATTGTGTGCATTGGGGATATTGCTTCTCTTGCCTTTTTCCGTATCGGCTCAAACGGGAGATGCTTCTTTATATAGCGTTCATGTGCAGTTGTGGCCCGAATATGACCAACCTAGTATGCTGGTGATTGTAGATTTCAAACTTGCGCCGATGACTTCGTTGCCCGTTGATTTAACTTTTCGCATTCCGACCGATGCGAATTTAATTGCGGTGGCGTATCAAGACGAAAACGGCGACTTGTTAAACGCCAAGTTTGAAACGCCCGCCGAAAGCGGAAATTGGCAAACGTTTACTATGACGATTGAGCAGAATGTGCTTCACCGTTTTGAATATTACCAGCCGTTAACCTTTAGAGGAAACGAAAGAACGTTTTCTTATTCATGGAATCAAATGTATGCGGTGAAAAAGTTTTCTGTCAGCGTGTTAGAGCCAATGGATGTGGTCGCTTTTTCTATGCAACCTAATTATGCGACAAAAGAATCGGTCAATGGGCTGACGTTGTATAAAAGCGAAGAGAGGAAAGTCAACCCGCGCGAGGAGTATATTGTGAATTTGCAATACGAAAAAACCTCCTTAACCCTCACCAACCCACCGCAACAACAAATTCAACCTGCCGGCCCGTTAGACGAAAGCACGCCGGGGCGCGTTTCGTTAAACAATTTTCTGCCGTATGTCATTGGCGGCTTTGGCGTGTTGTTTATTGTGGTGGGCGCAGTGTATTATTGGCGCATTGGGCGCGCTTCAACCAAACGCGCTCGCCGCCGCCGAAGCGTGGAGGAAGATGAAATGAAAACTGGCGCCTATTGCGCCAGTTGCGGAACGCGCGCCAGAACGGGAGATAAATTTTGCAGAACGTGCGGCGCGAGGTTGTAGAACCAACATCCCGAAGGTTATAAAAACCTTTGGGATGTTTTTTTACCTGAAACTCAACCAATTCAAATCTCTTAACCCTGCGGCTAAATCTTCTCGAAAGTCTTCTTCTCTCATACGCCATTCCCAATTGCCGCCGAGTTTGCTAGGAAAGTTCATTCGCGCTTCGCCGCCTAACCCTAGCACATCTTGCATGGGGGCAATGGCAAACATGGCGACGGATTTCCACGCCGCGCGGATTAAGTCCCATGCAAAGTCGTTTCCATTCACTTGTAAATATCTTCTGGCGAAGTCTTTTTCTTTTTCATCTGCGCTGGCATACCAACCCAAGGCGGTGTCGTTATCGTGCGTGCCAGTGTATGCCACGCAGTGGGGAACGTAGTGATGCGGCAGAAATGGATTCTCTGGACCTGAAAAGGCAAATTGCAACACCTTCATGCCGGGCAAATGGAAAGCGTTTAATAATTCAACTACATCGGGCGTAATTAAGCCCAAATCTTCGGCGATGATGGGCAAGCCTTTGCCTTTGTTCAAAAATTTATTCACCGCTTTGAAAAAATCGTGGCTGGGTCCTTTCTTCCATTGACCATGTTCAGCGGTTGTGTGATGAGCGGGGATTTCGTAATAACCGGCAAAACCGCGAAAGTGGTCGAAGCGCAAAATATCCACTAAGGTTAATGCGGTTCGCAAACGCGAAAGCCACCAAGCGTATTGTTCTTTTTGATGGGCTTTCCAGCGATAGAGCGGGTTGCCCCATAATTGACCTGTGGCTGAAAAGTTATCGGGCGGCACGCCTGCCACCACGGTGGGGTTGCCGTGTTTATCTAAGAAAAATAATTCGGGGTGCGCCCACACATCGGCAGAATCATACGCCACAAAAATCGGCACGTCGCCAATGATTTGAATGCCTTTTGAGTTTGCGTAGGCGCGGAGTTTGTTCCACTGACGGAAAAATAAAAATTGATAAAAAGAGTATTTTTTGATTTCGCGACTTAATTCTTTTTGGGCTTGTTTTAATTCCGCTTCGTCTCTACGTTTCAATTTGTCGCTCCACCCATTCCATGCGCCGCCGCCGTTGGCTTCTTTCAACGCCATGAACAGGGCGAAGTCGTCAAGCCAACTTGCGTTTTGTTTGCAGAATTTTTTGAATTCTTTTTGCAGCGCTTCGGGCGCGGATTCGAAACGAGAAAACGCTTGGGTTAAGAGATTCAGCTTACGCGGGATGACCAAGCCGAAATCTACGCGCGAAGCGTTTGCGTTTTCTTTCATTGTCTGTAAATCGGTTTGGTCAAGCAATCCAAGTTCAAATAAATCATCGGGGCTAATTAAGTATGGGTTGCCGGCAAACGCCGAAAAACATTGATAGGGCGAATCGCCGTAGCCTGTGGGACCAAGCGGAAGAATTTGCCATAGTTTGCACCCTGTGGAGGCGAGCCAATCTACAAAGCGATAGGCTTGCGGACCTAAATCGCCGATGCCATAGGGGCTGGGCAATGAGGTGGGGTGAAGCAAAATACCTGAAGAACGTTTGAATGTCATGTTTACCTAAAATTAACGTCCCGCAGGTTTTTTGATAAATGGATTTTCGTCATCAAACCTGCAGGACGGTTTATAAAATTTATTTTACTAAAGATAGATACAGTTTAAGATATTCTTTTGCGGAAGCGCTCCAAGAAAAATCTTGCGCCATGCCGTTGCGTTGAATTTTTTGCCATGCTTCTTTATCGGCAAAAACTTTGAGCGCTTTTTTTATTGCGCCGACCAGCGACATGTGCATTGGTTTTTCAAAAACAAAGCCTGTTTCGTTGTGTTTGACGGTATCGTTTAACCCGCCTACGCGACGGACAATCGGCACGCAGCCGTAGCGCATGGCAATCATTTGGGCAAGACCGCATGGTTCATAGCGCGAGGGCATGAGCAACATATCGGTTCCTGCGTAAATTTGGCGGGCTAAGCCTGCGTCGAACCGCGCTTGAACTTTTATCTTTTCTGGGAATAGCGTTTGCAAATCTTGCGCGGCTTGTTCTAGTTTAGGGTCGCCTGTGCCTAAAATAACCGCTTGAAAATTTACGTTCTTCATGGTTTTTAGAGCGCTAAAGGCAATGTCTATGCCTTTTTGAATGTCCATGCGCGAGACGATTCCCAAAAAGGGAATGTCGTCGTCCAGCGAAAAGCCTAATCGCTCTTGTAATAGTTTTTTATTTGTTGCGCGTTTTTCTAAAGAGTGAATGTCGTAATTAACGCCAATGGCGTTATCGGCGGCTGGGTCGAACGCTGTTGTATCAATGCCGTTCAAAATTCCGCTGATTGTTTCGCGGCGGATTTGTAAAAAGTTATATAAGCCCGCGCCAAATTCTTCCGTCAAAATTTCGTTAGCGTATGTTGGCGAAACAGCCACAATTGCATCCGAAGCCCACAGCCCTAAGGGCAAAGGCATCACCCGCGCCCAATCGGGCAAATCGGTTTGCGCGAGTTTCACGCCGTAACTTTCCATAATCTCTCGCACGTCTGGTCCCATAAACGGCAGGTTATGCACGGTGATGACATTGGCGATGTGTTTTGCGCCTTCTTCCCAGCGTTTGGTTAAATTGCTATATAAACTCAGCGCGGTGTGCCAATCGTTAGCGTGAACGACATCCGGCGACCAATTGATATGGCTGGCAAGTTTTAATGCCGCCAGCGAAAAGAAGACGTATTTTTCCGCGTCTAATTTTGCATCGGCAGAATAGACCGAGCCGTTGGCGCGAATGGCTTCGCCGTTGATTAAGTAAACGGGCAAATTGCCAACCGAAGTTTCAAACGCTTCCACTTCGACCTCTGAGTTGTTTCTTGGAAGCGAAAAGATGCCTAACGGGTTGACATTTTCCGCTTTGACGACGGGGTGATACGGCAATACCAAACGCACATCTAATTTGACTTCATCGTTCGATAACGCTCGTAATGCTTTGGGCAATGACCCTGCTACATCGCCCAAGCCGCCCACTTTCACAAACGGGTCGGCTTCGGCGGCGAGGAAAAGTACGTTAATGGTTTTGGGCATAAGGTTTATTGTATCGTAGAGTAAAAAAATCTCACCACAGAGAACACGGAGACCACAGAGTTTTTTTCATTTTTTCTCAGCGCTCTCTGTGACCTCTGTGGTTAATGCTTTTCAGCTTTACTCAATCACAATCCCATCTAAATTATCTTTTGGTTTTGGGTATTTCATCTTCAAACCTTTCAGCGCATCTACCAAAACCGTTGAAATGACCAAGTCTCTGTACCATTTGCGATTGGCTGGCACAACATACCACGGCGCATGTTTTGTGCTAGTTTTGTTAATCGCATCCTCGTAGGCTTGTTGATAATCATCCCAAAGTTTGCGTTCGCTTAAGTCGCCGAGGTTAAACTTCCAATGCTTTTTGGGGTCGTCGAGGCGGGCTTGCAAGCGTTCTTTTTGCTCGTCTTTGCTAATGTGCAAAAAGAATTTCAAAATTAAAGTCCCATTTTCTGTTAGCATTTTTTCAAATTCATTAATTTGGTCATACCGCTTTGACCAAACTTCTTGTGGGGCAAAATTCTTCACCCGCACCACCAGCACATCCTCATAATGACTGCGATTGAAAATGACAATTTCGCCGTTGGCTGGCGCAACTTTATGAACGCGCCATAAAAAATCATGAGCCAGCTCCTCGGCGGTGGGAACTTTGAAACTCGCCACCTTCACCCCCTGCGGATTCACCCCTTCAAACACACGGCGAATCGTACCGTCTTTGCCGCCCGTATCCATCGCTTGTAAAACAACCAATACTTTATGCTTGCCTTCGGCGTATAACAATTCTTGTAATTCTTGCAGTTCTGCATTTAGTTTTTCAATGGCTTTCAAACCTTTTTCTTTCCCGCCGTCAAACTTACCCGTGTCGTTCGGGTCTAATTTTGCTAATGAAATTTTCTTGCCTGGTTCAACTTTATATGCTTTCATAGAACCTCCACATTGTTACAAAACCCTAAAGGTTCAAAAACCTTTAGGGTTTTGTACGAGGGCGGATGATGGGGCTCGAACCCACAACACCCTGAGCCACAGTCAGGCGCTCTGCCATTGAGCTACATCCGCCATAGGCGAGGGGCATTTTACCACGAATCAACGAATTTTCAGCGTTGCCACCGTCTCGCCGTCCACAATTTTGCCTGTTTCTTCAAAGCCCAAATCGGCATATAACGTTCGGGCAATTTCATTATGCGGCTCATAACTAATGCCCACTATTTTTATGCGTTCGTCGGCGCGAAACAAATCCAGCATCCAATTCATGCCAAAACGCCCATAACCTTTGCCTTGAAAATTTTCATCCACCATCAAACGTTGAATAAACGCCTGATGCGTAGGATGTTCAAAATTAAGCGCATACATCAAAAAGCCGACGGGTTTATTGCCGTCGTAAATCGCAAACGGAAACAAATCCCAATGCCCTTCATACTCATCGCCAAATTTAGATTGAGCGATTGAATATAGGTTCGACGCCACAAAATTCTTTTGGTCGTCGCGCACTTTCAAACGAATAATGTCTTGCCAATTTTGGATAGTGATATCCCGAATCTCAGGCATTCGACAAGATTCCTTTTACCGCTTCAACGACCGCTTCTTTCTTAACTTGAACTTGTTCGCCATTCCCCAAGTTTTTGACCACCACCACGCCTTGCGCTTCCTCATCGGGACCAATCACGAGCGCAAGTTTCACTTTCATCTTGTCTGCAAACTTGAATTGCTTTTGTAATTTGGCAGGCTCAGGGAAGACCAGCGTATTAATGCCCGCGTTTCGCAATTGAGCCGATAAAGCAAACGATTGATTCAAGAAAGATTCGTCAAACAATGTGACCAACGCTTCTGCAGGCGTGGGATTAAATTCAGGCAATAAACCTTTTTCTTGCAAAATAATTCCCATCACCACATCGCCCATAGCAAAGCCAACGCCCGATAGGGGTTGCCCGCCGACATCCGCCAATAAATTATCATAACGCCCGCCGCCGAGGATAGCGCGTTTGACGGCGCCGCTCGTCTCAAACGCTTCAAAGACAGTGCCTGTGTAATATAACAGCCCGCGCATGATGTTCGGGTCGTATTTGACATATTCGCGCACGCCTAAAGCGTCTAATGCGGAGAAAAATTTTACTAACTCTTCGCTTTCTTTCCACAACTCAAAATTCGATAAAATGTTTTTCAAGCCGCTTAACTGAGTTTGATTCAAACCGATTTCAAGGGCGTAGGCTTCCCACTTGGCTGATTCCATTTTAGAACGGCGGTCCACTAAATTGGACACATCGAGTCGTTTTTCATTAGGGATTTGTAATTTATCAAATTCAGAATCCATCAAACGGCGATTGTTGACATAAATTGTCGCTTGGTCGGGAGTTAAACCCACCGACTTGAGAAATGTCGAGGCAACCGCAACCAGTTCGGCGTCGGCTTGAGGCGAATTGACGCCCAGCATGTCAATGTTCCATTGAAAAAATTCGCGCGAGCGCCCTTTTTGCGGTTGTTCATATCGCCAAAACGGACCGAACGACCACCAACGCACGGGATACGTCAATTCGTTTTGTTTGGCGGCAATCATGCGCGCGAGCGAAGGCGTGAGTTCGGGGCGAAGGGTGACTAAATCGCCGCCTCTATCTTCAAATGTAAACGATTGTTTCTTCACAAGTTCTTCGCCTGATTTGGCGGCGTATAAATCAATCGGTTCGATGAAGGGGGCGTCCCATTCTTGGTAGCCAAACGCTTGCGAAGCGGCGCGCGCTTTTTCGTAAATGAAATTTCGCACTGCCATTTGTTCGGGATAAAATTCGCGCGTGCCTTTGACGGGTTGAATTTTGTTTTTTGCCATAATTAAATTTTATCACGCAGGCTCAAAATTCAATGGTTGAATTTTGGTGTATAATTCAATCAAACAGAGTGCGTCGCGCCTTTAGATTTTAGACTTCCTCAGTTTATGAAGCGCGACGCACCCATCATAAGGAGTTATAAAATGAAAATTGATTATCAAGAACCCAGCAAAGATTTGCTCATGCGCATTGACATTCACGAAAAATACGGCTCTGCCAATATTGACGTGTGGACGAATGATTTGCTCAAACCGCAAGCCGGCATGAAAATTTTAGATGTGGGATGCGGCGCAGGAAAATTAAGTTTTCTTTTCAATGAATACACAAAGGGACAAGCCCAAATTACAGGCGGCGATTTTTCGGAAGAGTTGCTAGAGAAAGCCCGTGCGAAAAATAAAGAACTTGGCGCGAAGATTGATTTTCAATTTTTAGATTTCAACGAAAAATTTAAATTTGACGACAACACTTTCGATTTATGCACTTCGGCATTCGCTATTTATTACGCTTCTGACTTGAAATTTACCTTTGGCGAAGCGCACCGCGTCCTTAAACCCGGCGGGCGGCTGTTTGTATCGGGTCCGTTGCCTGAAAATAAGCAAATGTTCTATGAAATTATCAAAGAAGCCACCAACCAGCCCATTCCGCCCATGCCAGGTTCTTCGCGCTTCAAGGGCGAAATTTTCAATACCATTAATAGTCTTTTTTCAAAGACTGAATTACACAAATTTGAAAATCACCTCACCTTCCCTTCTGTTGCGCCTTTCATTGACTATGTCCGCGCTTCGTTGAGCGAGGATAGAAGATTATGGACATCAATGTTCAACGGCAAAGACGAATACGAAGCCTTAATTGGGAAAATTCAAGCGGTGGCGCAAAAATGGTTCGACCGCGACGGTAAGTTGGTGATGACGAAAGTGGTCGGCGGCATTTTGGCGACAAAGTAAAAGAGTAATTGGGAATTTGTAATTATTGCCAATTCCCAATTACTCATTATCAATATGAATTTCTCCGGTAAACGTGTCCTCTTCCTTGGCGCGCACCCTGACGATATTGAAATTGGGTGCGGCGCTTTGATTCATCATATCGCTCAAAAGACGGAAATTTTGTGCGTGACGCTTTCGGATAATCAAAAAAATCCCGATTTGAAGCGTGTGAAGAACGAGCATTTGAAATCTATGAAGGTGTTGGGCGTGGCGGAAGAAAAGGTGATTTTTGGGAATTTCACAACGCGCGTTTTTCAGCAATCGCGCCAAGAGATTTTGGAGTATTTTCTCAAACTTCGCAAAGACTTTAAGCCCGACTTAATTTTTACCCATTCTAAGCAAGATGTGCATCAAGACCACAACACGATGACCGATGAAGCCTTACGAGCGTTTCGGGGCATCACTGTCTTAGGTTTTGACGTTGTCCGTTCTTCGTATGGGTTCTTTCCGCATTTTCTTGTGGAAGTGACCGAAGAAGACGTGAATAAAAAGATTGAGGCTTTAGCTCAATACGAAACGTACCGCGATAGATATTATTTCAACCCCGAATTAACGCGCTCAATTATGATACGACATGGCGCGCTGGCGGAGGTGAAATTTGCCGAAGGGTTTGATATTTTGAGAATTGTGGGGCGATTTGGAGGATAGCGAGAGAGTAGAAAATTTACTCTTTTGGCACGCCAACTTGTATCATTCCATCTACCACACGCACAGGGTAAGCGGGAATATCTACCACGGCGGGCATTTGCACGGCTTGCCCCGTGCGCACGTCAAACTCGCCGCCATGACGCGGACAGACGATGTTGAAGCCTTCTATCATGCCATCGCCGAGAGGTCCGTCGTCGTGCGTGCAAATATCGCCTAATGCAAAAAGTTTGCCGGCAATATTGAGAATGACAATTGGTTTATCGCCGAGGTCAACAAATAAGCGCTCGCCGTTAGGAAGTTCGGCAGCGGGCGCAATATCTATAAATTCCGCTTTGGTTTCGTCGAAGGTTGTGTAGTTAAACATATTCATTCCTAAAAGTAAACTTTGTATTGTTCGCCCCGCTGTGCGTTATTTATTCCACCAGTGAATCGCTTGCTTCCCCTAAACCATATACGCCCGCTTTTAACACCTTTAACGAAAGCAAGGCGCATTTCAAACGCACGGGACCTAGTTCAATGCCGAGTAAGTCAAGGATATCGTCTTTTTTGAGTTGTTTTATTTCTTCCAGCGGTTTACCGATGATGGATTCCATCAGCAAATCGGCGGAGGCTTGCGAAATGGCGCAGCCATGACCGTCAAATAAGGCTTCTTTTACGTTTCCCGTTTCATCGAGCCGCAGGGTAATTTCAATATGGTCGCCGCACAAGGGGTTGTTATCGGCAAAAAAAATATCGTGCGGGTTAAGTTTGCCGCGATGCGATGGATTTTTATAATGTTCAATAATCACTTCTCGATATAAATCGTCCATATTTACCCAAACATTTCTTTCACTTTATAAATTCCGTTCACCAATAAATCCACTTCTTCTTTTGTGGAATACAAATAAAACGAAGCGCGGCTGGTGGCGGGGATACCGAATTTTTCATGTAAAGGCTGAGCGCAATGATGCCCCGCTCGAATAGCGATGCCGTCTTTATCTAAAATTTGGGCTACATCGTGCGGGTGAACGCCTTCTAGCGTAAACGCCGCCACGCCGCCTTTTTTATTTGCCGAGGGACCGAATAACTTCAAACCGGGAATTTCTTCTAAACGCTCTAATGCGTATTCGGTAATTTCATGTTCGTGCTTGGCGATGTTTTCCATGCCAATAGCGGATAAATAATCTACCGCCGCGCCAAAGCCAACCGCCTCGGCAATTGCAGGAGTGCCCGCTTCAAACTTGTGCGGCAGTGTGTTGGCGCGAAACGATTTTAATTTCACTTCTTTAATCATATCGCCGCCGCCCAAAAAGGGAGGCATAGCTTCTAGCAGAGCCGATTTTCCATATAAAACGCCAATGCCGGTGGGACCGCACATTTTATGAGCGGAGAAAACGTAAAAATCCGCCTCGAGTTTTTGCACGTCCACTTTCAAATGCGGAACGGACTGCGCGCCGTCCACCAAAACAATGGCGCCCGCTTGGTGCGCCATTTGAATCATCTCCTGCACGGGATTAATCGTGCCGAGGACATTGCTCATGTGCGTAAATGAGACAAATTTCGGCGCACGGTCAAGAAGCGATTTGTAAACGTCTAAATCCAGCAAACCGTTTTCAGTCACGGGGATAAAATCTAACTCAATATTTTTCTCGGCTTGTAACATCTGCCATGGCACTAGGTTGCTGTGATGTTCCATTTCGGTTAACACAACCAAATCGCCTGCCTGTAAATTTGCGCGCCCCCATGAATAGGCGACGAGATTAATGGCTTCGGTGGCGTTGCGCGTGTAAATAATTTCACGCGCCGAACTTGCATGGATAAACGCGGCGATTTTTTCGCGCGCGCCTTCATACAACGTCGTCGCTTCTTCCGCTAATGTGTGCACGCCGCGATGAATGTTAGCGTTGGACTTTTGGTAATAGGCGTTCATCGCTTCGATGACTTGGCGCGGTTTTTGCGATGTGGCGGTGGAATCTAAATATACAACGCGAACCCCATCGCGGGTTTCGCGTTGCAAAATTGGAAAGTCTTTACGAATTTGATGGATATTGAGAGCCATAAGTTTATATACCGCCTCGCAGAGAAAGCAAACTGCGGAACGTTTTTTTATAACGGATGTTACGCATTGTCTCAAAGCGTTGAAAGAAAATACGCCTCAAATTCGAGCGTTTGCGTACGGCGAGAGTTAATAATCTGGAATCAAATCTTTTTTAACGGCGGGTTTTTTGCCAGCCACAGGGCGAATATGTTCGGAATTTAAGGGATACCATAAAATTCTATCTGGCACCATCCAGCCGTCTGTGAGGAAAACGTTAGAGCGAAATTGCACGGCGACCATTTTGTTATCCACTTGCACAACAATGCCCTTAATCCAACCGCGGATACGTTCGCGGCTTTTTTCGTGGTCGCAAAACACTTCCACATTATCGCCCACTTCAAAAGCGTGTTCGGGCGGGGGCGCTTTCATAAACGTAAATTGCGTGGCGGTGCGTATGGTCGGTTCTTCGGCGCGGGCAATGCGGCGCACCGCTGGAACGGCGGCGCGCTTGACAGGGGCGGCGGCGTTGATGATTTGGCGCGTTACTTCTTCCATCGTTTGGATGGGCAATTTTTCTAACGACTTCGCCACAGGTTTCGTAGCAATCGTCTTATTCATTTTGGCGATGCGATTTTTCTTAACAGGTTTTGATTTTTTGGCGATACCCTTCACTTTTGCTTTCGCCTGCGGCGCCGATTTGCGAATCGGTTTCGCTTTGAATGCTTTCTTCTTTGCGGTTGGCTTGGCTTTTGCCGTAACTTTTTTGGGCTTTAATGCGGACTTTGATGTAATCTTTGTTTTTTTGATTGCCATTGTTTACATCCTATCGTTCAAAATTTGATTCTGACCCGCCTCTTTTTAAGGGGAAATTTGATTCTGAAACTTGATGTTTTTCTAATCTTCTTTTTTGCGCTCAGAGGGCGCACAACCCTCTGAGCGCAAGGTTATTTCGATAACTTGTCTTGAATCGCTTGTTGGAATCTTTCGCGCACGCCTTCAAACGGTATGCGTTGCATAATAGGGTCAAAGAAGCCTTCAACGACAAGTTGCTCCGCTTCTTTTTGCGGAATGCCGCGAGATTTCAAATAAAACAGCGGCTCTTGTTCCAATTTTCCCACCGTTGCGCCGTGCGTGCAACGGACATCGTCTGCGAGGATTTCTAAGCCGGGGATTGAATCCGCGCGGGCTTGGTCGTCTAAAACCAAATTGCGGTTGGCTTGATATCCGTCTGTTTTTTGCGCGCCGGGGGCGACGTAAATCATACCTTGCCACACAGAACGGCTTTTCCCTTTTAGCGCGCCTTTGAAAAGCAAATCGCTGGTGCAATGCGGGGCAAAGTGATTTTGCTGTGTGTCGTGGTCAAGGTGTTGAACGCCGTCTGTAAAGTAAAAGCCCGACATTCTGCCTTGCGCGCCTTCGCCGGCTAAATCTAAGTCGGAAAAGTTTTTGGTCAGGCGCGAGCCGACGGCGCCGAAAATCCAATCTAAATTTCCGCCGCGTTCTACGCGCGCACGTTCGTGCGAGAAGTTCCAAACATGCCTGCCCCACGATTGCAATTCAACAAAGCGTAAATTTGCGTCTTCGCCAACGTGAATTTCTACCACGCCAGCGTGCATGGCGGGCAGAGTTTCATCGGGCGAGGCGGCTTCGTGAACGTAGGTGACCGAGGCGCCCGACTCTACAAAGACAATCAAATGTGAGAAGTGCGCGAGGTTGGCGCCAGGTCCCCATAAGACGGAATGGAGCGGTTGTTCTACTTGCACATTCTTTGGCACATAGAGCAAAACGCCGTTTTGCGCTAAAGCGCAAGCCAATGCGGCAAACTTGCCGTCATCCGCTTTGACGATTTGCCCGATGAGCGTTTTGAGCAAGTCGGAATGATTTTTTTCAGCGGTGCGGAAGTCTGTAAAAATCACGCCTTGTTTGGCGAGCGTTTCATCTAATTGAATGTGCGAGCCGCCGGGCAGTAGGGTAATTTGCCCGCCGTGTTGTTCGCCAGTTAATGGTTTGAGCAATTCATCTGGCACGGGGGGTAAGTCTTCAAATGCGCCTGATGTGGGGAGTTTGAAATCGGCGGCAGGTAATAAGCGGATGTCGGTTCTGCGCCAGGCTTCGTCTGTGGTGGCGGGGAGGGGGAGTTTCTGAAACGCTTCCCAGGCGGAGGCGCGGAAAGAAGCGAGCCCGTTCGACGCGGGAATATCGGCTGGGGTGAAAGAAAAATCTTTCGCGGCTGAGTCGCTTCTTCTAGTTCTTGAAACGGTAACTTTTGGTTTTTCTTGCATATTCTTAAGTTCAAAGGTTGGCAAGTTGAAGGTTTAAGGTCAATGGATTGGCGACCTGTAACCTGTAACTTTTTAACCTATGCTTCCTTCCATTTGTAATGCGATAAGGCGGTTCATTTCGACTGCGTATTCCATTGGCAGTTCTTTGACGAGCGGTTCGATGAAGCCCGATACGACCATAGTGGTGGCTTCTTCTTCGCTGAGACCGCGCGACATTAAGTAGAAGAGTTGTTCTTCGCCGACTTTTGAAACGGACGCTTCGTGACCGATGGTGACGTCGTCTTCGTCAATTTCGATGTAGGGGTAGGTGTCGGAACGGGATTTAGGGTCGAGCAAAAGGGCGTCGCAGACTACGTTGGATTTTACGCCTTTTGCGCCTTTATATACTTTAAGCAAACCGCGATAGGAGGCGCGCCCGCCCGCTTTGGAAATAGATTTGGATGTGATTTTGCTGGTGGTGTTTGGGGCAAAATGCACCATTTTTGAGCCTGCGTCTTGAATTTGGCCGCTGTTGGCAAACGCCATAGAGAGCATTTCGCCGTGCGCGCCTGGTTCCATGAGGTAGCAGGAGGGGTACTTCATGGTGATTTTACTGCCGATGTTTGCGTCAACCCATTCGTGCGTGCCGTTTTCAAATACTTTGGCGCGCTGGGTGACTAAGTTATACACGTTGGTTGACCAGTTTTGAATGGTGGTGTAACGCGAGCGCGCGCCTTTTTTGACGATGATTTCAATTACGCCGGAATGGAATGAGTCGGTGGTGTATTGGGGGGCGGTACAGCCTTCGACGTAATGAACAGACGCGCCTTCGTCAACAATAATCAGCGTGCGTTCAAACTGACCGACATTGGCGGTGTTTAAGCGGAAGTATGCTTGCAGGGGTAAATCTACTTTTACGCCTTTTGGCACATATACAAACGAGCCGCCCGACCAAACGGCAGAGTTCAATGCGGCGAATTTGTTATCTTCAATTGGAATGACTGTTCCAAAATATTCGCGGAATAAATCGGGGTGTTGTTTTAAGCCGTCTTCAATGGAGAGGAAAATGACGCCTTGTTTTTCAAGATGTTCTTGAATGGAGTGATAGACCATTTCCGATTCGTATTGTGCGCCTAAGCCCGCTAAAAACTTTCTTTCCGCTTCTGGCACGCCTAATTTGTCAAACGTTCGTTTAATATCGTCGGGCACATCGTCCCAAGATTTTTCTTGCTTTTCGGTCGGTTTGACGTAGTAGTAAATATCGTCGAGGTTTAAGTCTTTGAGCGAAGGTCCCCAATTGGGCATGGGGCGGGCGAGGAAATGCTCTAACGCTTTGAGGCGAAATTCAAGCATCCATTGCGGCTCTTCTTTCATGCGTGAAATTTGTTCGACCACTTCACGGTCTAAGCCTTTGCGAGATTTGAAGGCATAGTAATCGTCACGGTCATGAAAGCCGTATTTATATTCGCCAATTTCTTCTAGGATTTTTGTATCTTCAGACATAGGTGCTCCAGAGATTAGAGAACTAGAGATTAGAGAACAGGTTTCTATTCTCTAGTTCTCTAATCGTTTGCTAATTCTTTTTCGCGCAGCCAATCGTAGCCGTGTTCTTCGAGGTGAAGCGCCAAATCAGGTCCGCCTGATTCAACGATGCGCCCGCCCATCATCACATGCACAAAGTGCGGTTTGATGTAATTCAACAGGCGTTGGTAATGCGTAATGACCAACACGCCGAGTTCGGGTCCAGCAAGAGCGTTTACCCCGTCTGCCACGATGCGAAGCGCGTCAATATCTAAGCCCGAGTCGGTTTCATCTAAGATGGCAATTTCTGGTTTGAGGGTTGCCATTTGCAAAATTTCGGCGCGTTTCTTTTCGCCGCCTGAAAAACCGTCGTTAAGATAGCGACCCGCGAAATTGTGATCCATTTTGAGCATATCCATCTTTTCCTTTAGCAATTTGCGGAATTCGGGAATGGGGATGCCTTTATCTTCGGGGTTTTCTGCGCGGCGGCGGGAATTGATTGCCGAGCGTAAAAAATTGGCGACGGTTACGCCGGGAATAGCCACTGGGTATTGAAACGCCAAGAAGATTCCAGCGCGAGAACGTTCATCGGGTTCAAGTTCTAACACGTTTTGACCTTTGAACAGGATTTCGCCTTCGGTGACGGTGTAATTGGGGTGACCCATTAACGTGTATGCTAATGTGGATTTGCCCGTGCCGTTTGGTCCCATGATTGCGTGAATTTCACCCTGTTTGATGGTGAGCGATAGCCCCTTTAGAATTTCTTTATCTTCAATGCTGACATGAAGATTTTTTATCTCTAATTGCGACATTCTTGTAAAACTCCTCTAAAATTACCACTTTTGGGCTGAAAATGAGCCCAATGCTGGCGTTTATAATCGTTAATCGGCGCGTAGTATAGCAGGGTGAGGCGAAATTGTCAAATTTTTATGATATTTTTCTAGTAAATTCAGGGAAGAAGGTCAGGATGGGGGGTTAGAGAATTGGAGAACGGGGGAATTGGAGGCTGAAAGCCCAAGTTAGTAGAAAGAGGCGTATTTGCCATAAAGGCAAGTCAAGCGCTGCATTGGGTGAAACTAAAATAATTAGAATTGCCGCCACGATAATCAATGGCGCAAGAGGGGTATTTAACATATCAAATTCATGTTATCAGTTATGAATCAAAGCCGAAAAACCTATAATGTTTTTATCCAGCATGAAAAAAACAATTCTCTTAATTCTCGTTTTTGCCTTTCTTTTTTCCAACCCTTCTCCCACTGCCCATGCCCAAAGCGACAAAATCGTCTTCGCAGTCATCGGCGATTATGGGCTGGCGGGGCAGCCCGCCGCAGATGTAGCGGCGTTGGTTAAAAGTTGGAATCCCGCTTTTATCGTCACCTCAGGAGATAACAATCAAGACGACAAAGCCGATAACATGGACGATAACATCGGGCAGTATTACCATGAATACATTTATAACTATCAAGGCAAATATGGCGCAGGCTCGCCTACGAGAAGGTTCTTCCCCGCCATTGGCAATCATGATTGGGTTATCCTCAAACCGTATCTAAAATTTTTTAGCCTCAAAGAGCATGAAAGATATTATGAGTTTATACAAGGTCCCGTTCACTTCTTTATGGTAGATAGCGACCGCCAAGAGCCAGACGGGGTAACGGTAAAATCGGAACAAGCGATATGGTTACGAAAAGCCCTCGCCGCCTCAACCGCTCCGTTTCAAGTTGTTATTTTTCACCACCCAGCCTACTCTTCGGGGAAACATGGTTCGCACGCCTATATGCAATGGCCCTTCAAAGAATGGGGCGCCGATATTGTCATCAATGGGCACGACCACAATTACGAACGTTTGCTAGTGAACGGCTTGCCCTACATTGTGAATGGATTAGGCGGCGGGGGGCTTCGCAATTTTGAAACGAAACTTCCCGAAAGCCTCGTGCGATACAACTTAGACTATGGCGCGTTGCGCGTAGAAGCCACAAACGCCTACATGAAATTTCAATTTATCACCCGCGCAGGCGTTTTGATTGATGAATTGACCATTGGGCAAAGTTATGCAAACGTCGCTTCCATTACGCGATTAAATCAGTCGCCTACAAATTCCAGCAATGTAAATTTTCAAGTGACGTTTTCCGAATCGGTTACTGGCGTAGATATTTCAGATTTTATCCTTTCCGCCAACATCCCAAACGCAATCATTGATAACGTAACTGGCTCTGGGAATATGTATACCGTTTCAGTTTCATCTGCTAATGTAGATGGAACGCTTCGCCTCGACCTTGTGGATAATGACTCAATTATCAGCGGCAGTTTACAACCCCTCGGCGGAGCGGGCTTAGGCAACGGCAATTTTTCAAATGGTGAAGTTTATACAATTGATAGAACCCCACCTAAAACAATTTCAATTACACGAGTCAATCCAAACCCAACAAGTTTAGCAAGCATAGATTTTCTCGTCACATTTTCTGAATCTGTTACAGGGGTTGACGTTTTAGATTTTGCATTATCCACAATTAATGGCGCACAAATCAGTAATGTCACAGGCTCTGGAAATCTTTACACGGTTACTGTCAATACAAACATAGGCAATGACGAAATCCGCTTGGATTTTATAAACAACGGCAGCGTATTAGATTTAGCCAATAACCCAACCAATGAAAATTTTACAAGCGGAGAGACTTACTCCATTGATAGAACCGCGCCGTTTGTCGCCTCTATCACGCGGGCAAACGTCAACGGCTTAGGCGTAGACTTCACCGTCCGCTTTTCAGAACCAGTTACAGGCGTAGATAGAAGCGATTTTTTCTTATCTACCGTCAACAATGCAACAATCACAAATGTCATCGGCGCAAATGATTTATACACAGTCTCAGTTTTATTAAATCCCGGTACAGATGTAATCCGCTTAGATTTAATTAACAACAATAGTGTTACTGATTCTTTTGGTAATTTGCTGAATGCCAATTTTACAAACGGCGAAGTGTATTCAACAAGTTTTGGCGTGCCTATGGTTGCATCCATTGTTCGCGCAAGTAATAACCCAACCAACGCTTCCACTGTTGATTTTATCGTCACGTTTACCGAACCCGTAAACGGCGTGGATGCAAGCGATTTTGCGGTAAGCAATAATGGATTCGTCGCTAATATTAATAACGCCAACCCATTTTATGTAGTGACGGTAAATGTTGGCGCAAATGAAGGTCTAATAAAACTTGATTTGATTGATAACGACAGCGTTGCCAATTTGCAAAATATTCCGCTTGGCGGCGCAGGCATCGGAAATGCAAATTTCACAAACGGCGAAAGTTTTACAATTGATAGAACGCCGCCGCAAGTCGTTTCTATTATTCGCGCCAGCAATAACCCTACGATTGATTCATCGGTCAATTACATTGTTACGTTTTCTGAACCCGTGCTAAATGTAGATGCCGCCGATTTTTTTGTAACAACGTCAAACTTAAATTCCTTTGCGCTCAACGTGCAAAATCAAAACCCGTTTTACGTTGTGACAGTCGGCGCTGGGGCAGGCTCTGGTAGTTTACGTTTAGATTTAGTAAACAACAATTCCATTACCGACCTAGCAGGGAATGTATTAAATCAACATTTTACAAACGGCGAATCTTTCACCGTTGCCAAGCCGCCCGTCAATTTCGACGCGCCGAATCTTTTTACCAATCGAATCCCCGCATTAAGTAACAACCCACAACCGAACATTGCCTGGTCAAACGTCAAAAACGCGCAAGCCTACGAAATTTTTATTGCGCGTGATTCAAATTTCTCGCAAATTGTTTTAATACAAACTATCGCCAAAACTGATTTCACAATTCCTAATCCATTAAGTGACGGCGCATATTACGTTCGCGTGCGAGCTTACAATAAAGATTTATACCCCGGTAAATTCAGCAAACCTTATTTATTTACAATTGACACAACGCCTCCTGCCGCGCCTGGGCTTGTCAGCCCAGCCCAAGCATCCGCTTCGCCTCAGCGCCCCACATTGCAGTGGACCGGCGATGTGAGCGGAATTGAATATCAAATTCAAGCGGATAACAACCCCGATTTCTCCAGCCCTGAGTTTACAGCCGCCACAAAAAATACCGCCATTCGCACATCTACCCTGCCAAAAAACGCAACCTACTACTGGCGCGTGCGCGTGAGAGACAAGGCGGGCAACTGGAGCGCTTGGTCAAGCGTATTTTGGTTTTTGGTTAAATAACGGCGTGACATTTCTCCTATCTTCTTATAAACCGTCTTGTAGTATGATGATTACGGAGCAATCATTATGCGCCAAAAGATTGTTGTTTATTTTTTTATATTTTTTTTCTTTAGCGCTTTAATTTCCGCCAGCGCGCAAACCACCTTTCCCACAGGTTTTATTAGCGAAACGGTTGTCACGAACCTAGCGGGACCTACAACCATCGCCTTCGCCAACGATGGGCGGATTTTTATCGGTCAAAAAGACGGGAAAGTGCGCGTATTTGAAAACGGCGTTTTACTTCCCACCCCTTTTATTGATTTGACAAATGAAGTTAATAACTATTGGGATAGAGGCTTACTAGGCATTGCCCTCCACCCCGATTTTCCCACAACCCCCTATGTCTATTTACTCTATACTTATGACCCTCCCGAAGCGGTAGATGACGGAACGGGCGCGCGCGTGGCTCGGTTAATGAGAGTCAGCGCCGACCCCAATAACACCAATGTATATTTACCGGGCAGTGAAGTGATTTTGCTTGGAACAAATAGTACCTACCAAAATATTGGCAACCCCAATAGCAGCGCCAACCCCAACCCGCCTTCTTGCTACCAAAATAACGAATACATACAAGATTGCATCGCCGCCGATAGTCCTTCTCATACCATTGGCACAGTTACATTTGGGCTAGACGGCTCATTGCTTGTCAGCAGCGGCGATGGCGCTCATTTTAATGCCGTAGATGTTCGCGCCTTACGTTCATTAGACCTCAATAGCCTAAACGGAAAAATTTTACGCATTAACCCCATCACTGGAGAAGGATATCCCAATAATCCTTTTTACAACGGCGACCCCAACAGCAATCAATCAAAAGTATATAGTTATGGTTTACGAAACCCATTTCGCATTACGGTTCACCCCAGCACAGGCGAAGTGTATATCGGAGATGTCGGCTGGGGAAGTTGGGAAGAAATTAATACAGGTATAGGAAAGAACTTCGGCTGGCCCTGTTATGAAGGCAAAGACGGCGGCATAAGCCGACAAAGCGGCAGTTACCGAAATCACGCCGAAACCTCCGCCGCTTGCGCCGCGCTATACAATCAAGGCGTATCGGCTGTTCAAGCCCCGCTTTATGCCTACGACCATTCAGGCAGTTCTAGCTCGGTTCAGGCAGGCGCTTTTTATTTGGGCAGCGCTTATCCTTCAGAATATCATAGCGCCTTATTTTTTGCAGATTACAACGGCGACTGGATACGATACCTAACGAATGTTCATACTGCCCCAACAAAATTTGATTTCGGTATAGACGTTACCCCTAACCCGCAATCGGGTCCATCAGGCGGAATTGTTCACCTAACCGTCGGACCCGACACAAACTTATATTACGTTACCTATTACGGTCCTACATTAAACACAAGCGAAGTGCGCCGTATTCGTTACATTGCTGGGGGCAACACGCCTCCCACCGCCAACGCCAATGCCGATGTCACATCGGGTTACTCTCCGCTCATTGTAAACTTTTCAAGCGTCGGCTCATTTGACCCTGACGCAGACCCGCTTACTTATGAATGGGATTTTGGCGACGGCAACACCGCTTCAGGCGCAAATGTTTCGCACACTTATACCGCCTCTGGAGAATACACCGCTACGCTCACGGTTACAGACCCTTCTAACGCAACCAGTTCAGATACGATTACCATTACCATAGGAAATTTAGAACCTGTCGCCTCTATTTCATCTCCAGCGCACAATTCAACTTATAACGTTGGCGATACAATCGCTTTTAACGGCACAGGAACTGATAATGAAGATGGAAACCTTAGCGGCAACAGTTTACAATGGAACGTCTTCCTTCATCATAACGACCACACGCACTTTGATTTTGCTCCAAACCTCACTGGCAACAATGGCTCGTTTGAAATTCCAGACCATGGCGATAACACTTGGATCGAACTATGCCTTACGGCAACCGATAGCGGAAATTTAAGCGACCAAGACTGTATCTCATTAACCCCAAACATTACCGAAATCACCTTTAATACGTCTCCGCTCGCTCTTACCGTTTGGTATAACGGAGAAGAATATATCGCCCCGCACACCGTTTACACAGTCACGAACTCTGTGCGCGATATTGCCGCCCCGCTTCAGCAAGACGAATGCTGGGACTTTGTTTCATGGTCTAACGGGCAACCCGCTAGCCACCAACTCCTTATCAATCAAAACCAAACGCTTACTGCAAATTATGTCAGCTCTTGTCCGGTCGTTCTTTCTATCACACGGTCTAATACGAACCCCAATGGCTCACAAACCGTAAATTTCACCGTCACGTTTTCCGAACCTGTTACAGGCGTAAATGCCAGCGATTTTTCGCTCACCACCGACCTGAACGGAGCCTCCATCAGCGCAGTGAGCGGTTCAGGCAGCGCTTACCAAGTATCCGTTGAAACGGGAAGCGGAAATGGCACGCTGGAATTAAATCTAATAGATAATGACAGCATCAAAGATTCAGAAAACCATCCCCTTGGCGGCTCTGGCAACGGCAACGGAAACTTCACAAGCGAAATCTACAACATCATAAAAACGGTTCCTGCCAGCGCGCCCATCCTTACCGCGCCTAGAGCCAACTTCCAAACCAATAACGCCTTGCCAAAGTTTTCATGGAGTCAAGTAAAAAACGCCATTGGTTACGAAATTTACATTGCCGCCGACGCTTCTTTCAATACAATCGTTTTATATCAATACTTAAACGCCGACTCGTTTACGCCATCTACCCCCTTGCCTGATGGAACTTACTACTGGAAAGTGCGCGGATTTAACGGGCGCTTCTCTCCCACTCGAAAATTGGTAATTGATACTACGCCGCCTGCCATTCCAACCCTCACTTCGCCTATGGATGGGGCTAACTTAAACTCCACCCCCACTATTCGCTGGTCGCCTTCGGCAAGCGCAGTCACATATGAAGTGCAAATTTCAGCCGACAACTTCGCCACACTTTACCGCCAACATACAGTTCGTAGCGCCAATTATCGGTTAGCGGCTTTGCCCCCAGGCGTTTACGCTTGGCGCGTGCGCGCAAAAGACGCGCTTGGCAACTGGAGCGACTGGTCTAGCATTCGCACTTTTACTATTCAATAAACTGCCCAGCCCAAAGGCGTATCGCCCCTTACAAACCCGTTAATTGTCTAACAATCGTAGGGCAATCGTAGGTTTTGCGTCAAGTACATTTTGGGCAACCATGATACATTAAGCCTCGTAAGGTGATTTCTCTTCTCCTCCTTTCGAAGGGAACCGCGGTCGGCGTCCGCGGTTCTCGTAATTTAACGGCATGGCGTATAATTCAAGCAAAACACGAGGCGCAATGACGGTTCAAATCACTATCATCGGATTAGGGCAAACAGGGGCTTCTATTGGGCTGGCGCTCGCCGCTCACAGCGATAAAGTCTTCATCACAGGTCACGACAAAGAATACGAGGCGGAAGGACGCGCCAAAAAAATAGGCGCCGTACACGCCACCAACCATAACCTCCCTAGCGCGGTAGAAAACGCCGACCTTATCATTCTTGCCATCCCCATTCACCAAATCCGCGAAACGTTTGAATACATCAAGCGCGACGTAAAAAAAGACGCTGTGCTAATTGAGTTATCGCCCGTCAAAGCCGAAGTGACCAAATGGGTAAAAGAAATTTTACCCACTCACTGCCACTATGTTGGACTCGTCCCCGCCATTGGACCTGGCTATTTAGATAAAATAGAAACGCCTCTTTCTACGCCTCAAGCCGATTTATTCTCCCGAAGCGTTTTCTTACTTTCAGCCCCATCTGGCACGCCTGGCGAAGCCGTAAAACTCGCCAGCGACTTTGTCAAATTACTTGGCGCAAACGCCCTACTCACCGATTTTATAGAATCAGACGGTTTAACCTCCTCCGCCTATTTATTGCCCCAACTTGTATCCGCTTCTTTATTAGACGCCACTATCCGTCAACCCGGTTGGAAAGAGTCGCAAAAAATTGCAGGGCGCGCCTACTTCTCCGCCTCTTCCGCATTTTCCGAAACCGACGACGCCGATACATTAACTTCATTATCCTTTCACAATCGTGAAAACATCATCCGCGCTTTAGAGCAAATCATACGCTCGCTAGTTGAATTACGCGATACCCTCGAGAATAAAGACGAAGAGGCTTTCAAATCGTTTTTGAAAACCGCCCAGCAAGGGCGAAGCGACTGGCTCAGCGAAAGAATCAAAGGCGAATGGGGAAACGCCAACGAAACAAAGGTTGAAAAAATCTCCATCATAGAAACGTTGCTCGGTTCAGCATTAAGCAAACGCCTGAAACCCAATAAAGACGAAAAATAAAACCCCAAAAAGTTTTTTTCAAACGCATTAAATGTAAACTGTGCCTAGTAAAAAAGGAAAACCCATCTCCTGCTTTTGCTACATCCTCGAATGCGCCGACGGAACGCTCTATACAGGTTGGACCGTGAACGTTGAAAAACGAGTAGCGCAGCACAACAAAGGATTGGGGGCGAAATATACCAGAATGAGATTGCCCGTCAAACTTGTTTATGTCGAAGAACAGCCCGATAAAGCCGCCGCCTTAAAAAGAGAAAGAGCCATTAAGGCTCTCCCTCGAAAAAAGAAAATAGAATTGTTTATGGGCTTAATCGGTAAATAGCGGCAAATGCCCAAGCGAGTAAATATTTGCCCATTGCGCTCTATCGCCTTCTGTAAGAATGGCGGCTTCGGCGGCGACTGCGGCGTTGGCTTTATCTAAAAGCATTCTCATACCTTGCAGCGTAGACCCCGTGCTGATGACATCGTCCACAATTAAGACTCTTTTGCCTTGAATTAACTCTCTATCTTTTTCATCCAAAATTAAAACTTGCGGCTGACCCGTTGTAATCGAAAGCGTTTCGGCGCGGAGGGCTTCGCCCATGTAAGGTTTATAAGTTTTGCGAAAAATAATATAAGGCTTTTTAGTTTCAACTGAGAGCGCATGCGCCAACGGGATAGATTTGGCTTCGGCAGTGACAATAACATCAAAAGAAACGTCTTTTACTTTTTGGGCTAACTCTTTTGCGCTAGCTTGTACAAGCTCGGTGTCGCCTAAAATATTTAAGATGGCAATTCGTAAACCGGGCTTAATTTCAAAAAGGGGGAGTTCTCTTTTTATACCTGCAATGTTAATTGAGAAGGTTTCTCGTTTGCTCATTCTCTACCTCCAAAAATATCTGTCAAAGTTTATCACATTCATTTGTGGTTGCGAGGCTTTAAGAAGCGACCCCTGAACTGTATTGGAAATTGTTTTGAGTAAAAACGCTTCGGGCTAACATAGCCGCGCCTGATTAGAAAATTTGTGCTATACTCGGCTTATGCGACCTATCCGCTCCTCAGAAATTGGCTCATACTTATATTGTCGCCGCGCTTGGTGGTATCGAAAGACAGGTACGCCGTCTGAAAATTTGAGCGAACTTGCGGCAGGGACAGAACTCCATCGCCAACATGGGCGTAAAGTCTTAATCGCTTCGCTTACGCGGGCTGTTGGCTTGCTGCTGCTTCTGGTAGCGACGCTTCTGCTCGTGGCATATTGGGCTTTTCAGTGGTTATGAATGACAGACGGCTGACTGCAGACTATAGATAGTGGTCAGCCGCCAGCGGTCAAAATATATAATTTATGCCCTATCTGATTCTTTTCCTCTTTCTCCTTGCTTTATTCTTTTTCTGGCAATCGAATCGCCAACAAAAAGCGACAGGCTTACCGGGCGGGCAGGTCGTTTATACCGATACGCGCGCGTGGGGCAAAGTGGAAAAGCCCTTGTTTTACGCCGCGCTTGGGTTAACAGGAAAGCCAGATTATATAATTGAAAACAACGGGCAAATGATTCCTGTGGAGGTGAAATCGGGCAAAGCGCCCGAAGCGCCCTACGACTCGCATATTTTTCAATTGGCTTCGTATTGTTTGCTGATAGAAAAAAATTACGGTAAGCGCCCGCCGTATGGCATTATCCATTACGAGAATAAAGATTTTTCAATTCGCTATACCAAAGAATTAGAAACGGCATTAATCGAGTTGATTGCCGACATGCGCGAAGACGACCTGAAGATAAATGTCTCACGTTCGCATCAACAGCCAGCCCGTTGTAAACGATGCGGTTATCAAAACTTGTGCGAAGAACGTTTAACCTAGCGGTCAAATTGTGTGATGGTCGAATCGTTATTGTGTACTTTATAATTACGAAATGACGCCCTTCATTCCAAAACGCCCAGTGGTAACGGCTTACCCCAAAATGGCGGAAGCGATGTCTGAAGCCGAAATCATGTCGGCTTATTTGCAAGAAAAAGGCATCGAAGCGCCGTGGGGTTCGATTTACGATGAAGAGTTACGAAAGCGCGTGCGGCGCGGCGAGTTTGATATGCTCATCATCGCCGGCGGCGACGGCAGCGTGTTGCGGGCTTGTCATTTATGCGCGCCGAGCAACGTGCCAATTTTAGGCGTGAACTTGGGGCGAATAGGTTTTCTAATTCAAATTGACCGTAACGATTGGCGTTTGCACTTTGATAAATTATTAAACGGCGAAGCGTGGATTGAAAACCGTATGATGTTGAAAGCGGAGCATTTTCGCGCGGGCGAGTCGCTTGGCAGTTGGATTGCCCTCAACGAAGCCGTAGTGGGGCGCGGACAAAACTTGCGCCCAGTGCGTTTAACCGTGAGCGTAGATAATTACCGTTTGGCGAGTTACATGGCGGATGGATTAATCGCTTCGACGCCTACGGGGTCAACCGCTTATGCGTTGGCGGCGGGGGGACCCATCTTGCCGCCAGAATTGCGCAATATTTTATTAGCGCCAATTGCGGCTCATCTTTCGGTAGATAAGGCTGTGGTGCTTTCGGAAGGCTCGTCTGTGGATATTGAAGCGCAAAGCGAAAATACAGTGTTGAGCGTAGATGGGCAGTCGCCAGTGAATTTAATGGAAGATGACCATGTGCGCATCACTGCGGCGGATGTAACCGCTCAATTCGTCCGCTTTGGAGATGCAGGCTATTTTTATCGGAATCTTACCTTGCACATGAAGGAAAATTCTTTTGGGTTACCGAGGTGAATTTTGCCAGCGCGAAGCGCGCCAAGCGGAGTTTCTTTGCGCGCTTTCGCGGCGAACTTTCTTTAGGATTATAGAATGACGCAAACCGCTTATTGTTACGCTCATCCAACCCGCGAAACAACCTTACGTTGCAAAAATTGCGAACGGTATATTTGTACATCTTGCGCTATCGGCACGCCGACAGGGTATATGTGCAAAGATTGCGTCCAACAACGCAAGAAAAAGTACGATACAGCCGTTTGGTACGACTATTTGATTGGGTTTGGAATTAATTTTGTTTTGTCGTTGCTTGCCAGTATCTTAACGGCTATATTGGCGGCGTTTATCGGTTTTTTCATCTTTATCTTTGCGGCAGGTATTGGCGGCGGGGCTGGGGTATTTATGTCTAATGTGACCTTGCGCGCTTTGAACAAACGCCGCTCGCTGGCATTATTTAAAATTTGTGCCACAGGCGCGGCGTTGGGCGCAGTTTTTGTTGCCATTGGAATGTTTCCGCTCGGCAATTGGTTCGGCGCTATTGCCGTCATTATTTACGCTTTCGTTGCCGTGCCGACAGTATATTCTCGCGTTTCAGGGATTCAACTTTAATTATGCTTACCGAACTTCATATACAAAACTTTGCGATTATAGATAAACTCGATTTACGATTTGGAAATGGATTAATCATCCTCACGGGCGAAACAGGCGCAGGGAAATCTATTATCTTAGACGCTGTGGTAATGCTCATCGGCGGCAAGGCGGATGTTACTTTCGTCAGGTCAGAGGCAGATGCGGCGTTTGTCGAAGGCGTATTCCAACTCAAAGGTCCGGAAAAAGAAGCGGTTCTCGAAATCTTAAAACGCGAAGATTTGATGGACGACCCAAATTACGTCGTGCTGATGCGCGAAGTCCGTAAAGAAGGCAGAAGCGTCGCCAGAATTAATGGAAGAACAGTCAACGTCGGTTTGTTGAAAGAAATTGGCGCATTATTAATTGATATTCATGGGCAAGCCGAGCATTTATCGCTGTTAGACCCGCGCGCGCATTTAGGCTTGCTAGATAGATACGCCGAAGTATCTAAGCCGTTGAGCGAATATCGCCAAACGTATCACGAATTATTAAACTTGCGCCGTGAATTGGCAGATTTGAAAAAAGCCCAAGCCGACGCCGACCGCCGCATTGAAATGCTTACCTATCAAGCCGAAGAAATTGAAGCCGCAAAATTAAAAGCGGGCGAAGAAGAAGAACTAAAAAAAGAACGCGATAGATTGGCAAACGCAGAGGCGTTGGCAAAAAACGCGCAAGAAGCCATTGCTATTTTAGAAGAAGGCTCGCCTGAAACGCCTGCCGCCACCGATTTATTAGGGCAAGCGGCGCAGGCTCTTTCTGCCTTAGCCAAAATAGACGAGACGCAGGCTGAACTGGCAGACCAAGCCGAAAACGCGTTAGAAGCGATTTCAGACATTATTCACAATTTGAGAAATTATCTCGATGAAATTGAATTTAACCCAAAACGCTTAGACCAAGTGGAAGAACGTTTAGACTTGATACACTCGCTCACGCGCAAATATGGCGGCAGCATTTCAAACGTCATCGCTTACGGCGAAGACGCTCGCAAACAATTAGAAACCATCACAGGCGCGGCGGATAGAATCATTGAACTGGAAATGCAAGAAGCCAAATTACTAGAAAAACTTTGTAAGCAAGCCGTTGCGCTTTCTGAAAAACGCAAGAAAGCCGCCGCAGAAATGAGCAAAGGCATTGAACTCGAATTAGACGATTTGAAAATGGCTTCGGCTCAATTTGCTGTGGATTTTCAAACCAAACCAGACCCCAACGGTTTACCGCTTGGAGAAACCCGCCTCGCCTTTGACCATAACGGATTTGACCGCGTTGAATTTCTCGTCGCCCCCAACCCCGGCGAAGGGCTTAAACCGCTTGCCAAAATCGCCTCAGGCGGCGAAACGTCTCGTTTGATGTTGGGGCTTAAAAACGTTATGGCGCGCGCCGACGAAGTGCCGTCGCTTATCTTTGATGAAATTGACCAAGGCATTGGCGGGCGAGTAGGGATGGTGGTCGGTCAAAAACTTTGGAATCTTTCGCGCATACACCAAGTCTTTTGCGTCACGCATCTTCCTCAGTTGGCGGTCTTTGGCGACCAGCATTATCAAGTGCAAAAATTGGTGGATAAGGGACGCACGCTTACGCGCGTAGAGCCTTTAGAAGGCGAAGCCCGCCTGTTAGAACTCTCTCAAATGCTGGGCGAGGTGGGCGAAGGCACTTTGCGCTCTGCTCATGAATTACTGCAAACCGCAAGGCAGATGATAAAGTCGAATAAAAAATAAAAACAAAAAAACGCCTCGCACAAACCAGCGGGGCGTTTTTACTTTGTCGGTTAAATGTTGATTGCTAGGGTGAGGGGGGCACCCTAGCAATCAACGCTGGGAATAATACTTGTATTCTCAAAAATAGTCAAGGCTTTTTTTATAAGAATTTTATTAATGCCCTGAGTAGGAATCGAACCTACATCTAAACCTTAGGAGTGTCTTGTTCTGTCCATTGAACTATCAGGGCATAATAACGGTATTATACACAAAATTTATCCCCGCGCTTTTGCGCTATATTTTCACAGAAAATTTTAATACAATCTAATCTTATTCATGTTAAGATTTTTTCATGACCTGCCCGCGCCCGCCTTGCTAATCCTTAATCCCCTTTGCAAATAAAAAACCAACGCCCGACGACCTCGACGGCGCCTGACGTCGCCGTCTATTTCCATTTAAGCGCGCTCGCGCGCCGCCTTCTCCAATTTGTTTTGACGAAATTCAAACAGATTGGAGAACGCAAATGGAAACCATACAAGGAAAAAAGTCCTTCGAAATCAACTTAAATGAATTTACGCTTCGGCGTCAAATGTATAACCGCCTCATTCTTGATATGGGAACAGGCGACGGCAAATTTGCATTTCATTACGCCCAAACATTCCCCAACCGCTTTGTGATTGGGTTAGATTCATGCCGCGAAAATTTACATGAATATTCGCGTAAAAAATTACCCAATTTGATTTACGTTATCGCCAACGCCCAAACGCTGCCTTGCGAATTGCATGGATTAATTTCGCGCATCTACATTAACTTTCCGTGGGGCAGTTTATTAACGAATTTACTAAATGGCGATACAAATTTTTTTGGCGGGCTTGAGAAAATTTCGTCACCGCGCGTTTTCATCAACTTGCATCTCAACGCCGGCGCGTTGAATGAACAAGGTTGGGGTCTGCTGCGCGGGGCGGAACAAATTGAAGTTAATTTGAAGCGGTTTGGCTGGTATATAGAAAATCGAAAGGAGGTGAATGCCGAAGCCTTGAAAAAAATCCCTAGCGCATGGTCAAAAAGAATCGCGGTTGGTCGAGACCCAAGAGCGATTCTATTAAGTGGATATAAGTAAAATAGCCTGCCGAAGACGCTACGTCTTCGGCAAGTTATTTTTTGAAGTTCTTCATAATTTCTAAAAGCGCAACCCCCGTTATAGACGCCAATATGATGAGAGCTCCAAGGATTGGCGTAGTGAGCGTCTCATAATATTCCAAAAAGAAAAACGCCCACCCAATACCGACAAAAATAAAAATAAAAAATAACCACCCATCTTGTAGCGCTAAGCGCCGATATGCCCGCCAAAGGTTATACGGCACAAGGTGCGCTCCAGCGTAACTAATAAGGATGATGAACAGGATTTTTATTATGTCGAATAGCGCCGCCGGCTGTATATTAAATTGCTTTAACGCTAGGGTTAAAAAGAACATAAAAAAATAGCCGATGTGAAACCCAACATACGCGCCTTGAAAAGCGTATAACCATAGGTAAATAGGTTTTTGAATTTTTTGTTCTTTCCAGTAAGGGTTATTTTTGATGTTTGTCATTCCTCCAATGGCAAGGGGAATGAATAAAGTCGCTATCGCATAAAAACGAACGTTTCTTAAAGCAACCTCGCTATCTATAAACGGAAATTGCAAAGAAGGCAAAATTGACCAATAGGTCATAAAAAAAATCCATGCCCAAGCGATTATGTTTACAACATGCCGCGCAGATAATGTATCTGTAAATGTTCTGATGACGAATACGCTGCGTTCAACCCAAGCGGGAATCGCTTGCCCAACTTCTTTTTCAATAGGCGCAAACTCCGGGAAAAGAATCTTAATCTCCTCTCCATTTAATGCGCGGTAATCTCCCAATTCTAATAAAAAATTCGCTTCGGTTAAATTTTTAATACCGCCGTGTTGTTTAAGAATTTTCACAATTCCGCATAATAAACGGCGGTCGTTCACGTCTATTCTGCTTTTGCCCTTTTCCCAATCGCTAATGGCGGCAGGGCTGTAAAGAATGCCAATCTCGGCGTACAAAAACTCTGCAAATTGACTTTGCGTCATTGGCTTGCCTGTTTCGGCACGGCGGCAAAGCAAGCGAAACTTGCGTAATTGTTCTCCAAATTTTGAGGTTGTCATTCCGTTACCCTTGATTCAAGCGTTTCTTGAATCGATTCAAGCGATTCACTATGGGTTGTTGGCGTCAGTCATTATAAACTGCCCGTAAAAGATTTTTTGCACCTTAACAACGAAATAATTTGCCCAACCTTAGGCTATTTTCTCCATATCCCACAAAATATGAATTTTCGTATGAGGTTTCGGTTCTATCTTAAGTTTCGCCCCAATGATATGAGCGCGTTCTACCATTCCCACTAACCCAAAATGCCGCTTGGCAAGAATAGCGCCTAAATGAATAGGCTCTTCCATTTCAAAACCAATTCCGTCGTCTTCAATCAGCAAATCCGCTTTGTTAGGCGAAATTGAACCCAAAATTTTTATCCAACGAGCTTGGGCGTGTTCTAAAGAATTTTTGCAGGCTTCTTCCACAATCCGAAACATAAGCGCCTCAATTTTTTCGGGCATTCGTTCTTCGGCGCTGTGAATATCCACAATAATTTTCACCGCGTCGTTCGTTTTCTGCATTAAGTTTTCCGCTAAGGCTTTAATCGCGGGCGCTAAGCCATATACCAACATCGGCGAGCGAATCTCATGCACGATTTCGCGCAACTGTGAAATGACCTTATGATACAGCGTTTGAATTTCAGGAGAAACGTCTTTGCCCAAATATCGGCGCATTTCGCTCAACTCGTGCAAAACGCTGTCGTGCAAATCGCGCGCTAATCGTTTACGCTCTTCTTCATATCGCTCCGCGCCGAGTTCATACATTTGCTTAAGCTGCTCGGCGTGCAAACTATTGCTAAAAGCGATTGCAGTTTGGTTGGCAATGGCTTGCAAAATTGGAATTTCGGTTTGGTGATACAAGGTATCGGGGTGGCGCTGCCCCAGTAGAAAAAAGCCGAGGAGCGAACCGTCAACTTGCAATGGGAGAATGAGGCGAATCCAGTGATCGGATAAAACCTCAGGGATAAATTTTCCGCTTCTTTCTAACAGAGAGTCGCTTGCTATTCCCTGAGGCATTTCACTCGCTGATACATTTTTGGTTAGCAAAGGTTTCAGGCTTCCGTTTGTAAATTGCGCAAAAGCGTATTGCCGAATTAACAGGCTTGGGAAAACTTCCGTTTCTAAAACGCGAAGCAAGTTATGAAGAGAAGCGCTGGCAATGATGCGGCTGATGTATTCTTCTTGCAGCGTTTGTGAATCTAGTTTGACGCCGAGAAAACGTTTTTCAATATATCTTTGAAAACGCGGAAAATACCGAATGGAAAATATAACGGCAAACAATGCGATGACAAAATCGAGGATTTCAGAAACTTCCTCAGGCAACGACGATGTGAAATGAAGGATAACGAAAAGACATGCGCCAATAAGAATAAGAAACGCAAAGGCGGAAATAAAAAGATTAGCGCGCACTTCTATTTCGCCCAATTGATTTTGGGTAATCAGGTAAATATAGGCGCTTGGAATAAAAAGGAGCGAAAGGAGCGCAATGGGGCGGGTATCGGGCGATTGCCCAAAAGCGCCTAGCATAATCATAAGGATTAGGGGCAAGCAAGCCAGCGCGGTAGCCAGAACTAACAGGCGGATTTTTCTTCTATCTTCAGGTTTCCAAATGTAATGAATGATTTGTAATGTTACGCTTCCGACCAGCGCTATTAACGCCCCCAAAAGATAAAGACCATTTGGCAAGGCTTGCATGATTTCAGCCAAGCATAGCGCGGCGGCGATGAGATACAGAAGCGCAACGAAGGTTTTAGGAAGACGTCTAAACGGTTTTGGGAATATCCAATTGAGATGCAAATAGATGGGCAGGATAAGCCATGTGAGCGCATGAAATAAAACAGACCCGCCGAATAGATGCCAACTTGAAAAAGAGCCGAGCATGACCCATAACCCAGTGATGTGATTGGATAATAACAAAAGCCACCATTGCGTTTTGCGCGGTCGAATGAAGGCTTCTATAAAGGCGGCAAATATCCAAAAGATGTAGGCAAGCCACCAAATGTTGAAAATACGCCCGCGAAATTCGATAAGGTTGAAGCCAGGGATGGAATATTCCACCGTTGTTTCAACCCCGTTGCGAATCAATGTAATAGGGACGACATCTTGCGGTTGAACCTGATATGGGAACAGCGGCTGAGTAAAGTCTGTTTGATATTGTTGGAATGAGACATCGCCGATTTTTACGAGGACATCGCCTGTTTGAAGAATTGAACTGGTTGGGTGATACGTTTGAAGGACAACTCCATCGGCGGGGTCGAAATAAAAGCCGGTATAGGGCGCGGTGAAAATGAAAACAGTGAATAACGCCAATACGCTCAACATCAGCATGGAAAGAGGAATGGAATGCGTTTGCCAATGAGGGAGAGCGCGGTTGTTCATAGCGTTTCTTTTTCCATGAAAAATTAGGATGAGAAAGGAGGCGATTTGATTATAGCCGATGAGCCTACTCTATTTATAGAATATCGTCGTTTTGTAAATTTAAAAAAAAGGAGCTTTTTAAATGAAAAACATGCACAATTTTTATAGAGAGTTGTTTGAACAAGAAGCGCGTTCGCCCGACCGGCAACGTCTTCGAGAGATGACAGGCTTTAGCCGCGCGCAACTTGCTAAAGTGTCAAATCAGACGACTTGGTTTCTTTGGCATAACGATAAGCCGAACGAGTCAAAAAAATCTCCCGATGAAAAATAGTTAGCAAAACAGGCTGAGGATGCGTTCTCAGCCTGTTCTTTAGTAAAGGAATAAAACGAACATGGAAATCTATCATCAATTAATTGCGCGTTTCTCGCAAATTCCATCTATCAAGAATTGGGGCGAGTTACAGGGCTTGTTTCAACGCGCGGCGGAAAGCAAGCCAAAGCATTGGCTATTGCCTTGGTACGCTTGCGAGGCGGTGGGCGGAAATCTTCAGCAAGCCATGCCCGCTATTTTGGCGGTGGGGTGTAGCCATATTGCCATTGTGTTAGTAGACGATATGTTGGATGAAGATGAACGCGGCGAGTATAGAAAAGTTGGAAAGCCCGCCGTGGCAAATATGGCTTCGGCTTTGCAGGCTGTGGCTGTAAGCGTTGTGAATCGTTCCGCAGAATATGATTCTGCAAGTTCACTCTGCGCGGGGTGGACGGCGTGTGTTAATGATATGTTTTTAGCCACAGCCGTTGGGCAATATTGGGATGTGAATTCGATGGTTAAGGATGAAGACGATTATTGGAAAATCGCTCAGGCAAAAAGCTCGCCGTTTTTTGGCGCGGCGTTTCAATTGGGGGCGTTGATGGGCGGCGCTTCGCTTGAGACATCGTTACAAATCAAAGAATTAGGAGGCGTGTATGGCGAGATGATTCAAATCCATGACGATGTGGACGACGCCTTATCTTCGCCTGCTAAGCCCGATTGGGCATCGAACAATACCTGCTTGCCGATTTTGTTCGCCAGCGCGGTGAACCATCCTCAGAAGAGTCGCTTTGAGAAAATCCGCCCGAATGTCAGAGTCAATTTGAAATTGTTAGAAGAGGCGCAAGAGATTTTGATTCAATGCGGGGCGATTAGTTATTGTATGTATCAGTTATTGGGGAGATATGAAATCGTTGAAGAAAAAATGTCAAAAATAAATTTGCGTAACAAAGAGGCGTTACAAAAAATATTTAATGAAGCGATTGCGCCTGTGCGTACATTGTTTGAGGAAATTGATTCTATTTTGGCGGCGGGGGCGGGTAGGGCGTAATTAAACCCAAATCGCGCGCTTTGGCAATGGCGGCGGCGCGGTTGCCCACGCCAAGTTTGGCATAGGCGCTGGAAAGTAAGTTTCGCACGGTTGAGTGTTCGATGTTCATTTTTTCGGAGATTTGCGCGCTGGTGTAATCGGGGTAGGCGGCGCATAAGGAGAGGGCTTCGAGTTGACGCGGCGTGAGCAGTTTATCGCTTTCGGAAGATAAAGATTTAACGTATAACTCGTGGGCGGCAGGGCTGAGGTAAATGCCGCCATTGGCAATGGATTTGATTACGCTTCCTAAATCTTCCAAGTTGGCTTGATCGTCCTTTAGAATATATCCATTTGCGCCCGCTTCCATAACGGCGCGGATGACGCCGCGTTCAAAGTGCATACTAATTACTAAGATGTTTAAGTTTGGGTAGGTTTGCAAAAACTTGGGAATGAGATTTAAGATGGGGTAGGGGTTTCGATTTTTTTCCGATTCAAAGACATTGATATCTAGTAGCAAGACGTCTATGGGAACGGTTTGAAGCGCGGTTTCGAGTTCTTCGCCGTAACGCATTTTCGCCGCCACTTCGATGTGAGGGTCTTTTTGCAAGAAGGAGGCGTGTCCTTCTATGGTGGAGATGTGGTCGTCTAAGATGGCGACGCGAATTTTTTTATCCATAATACCTATCTTCTAAGAGACAGAAATACTGTTTAACCCGAGATGAACAAAGATGAATAGGTATTCCGAAAACCTTCGTTTATGTTCTCTCTGGCGAATTAATGACTTGTCTGAATAAGCGTAGCAGAAAGGTTTGTGCAAATCAAGCGCTTGTGACAATTGCCTATATGGTAAGACAAACGCCTTCTTGAAGTAGAGACGACGACACTCTACAATGATAGTAAGATACCAGCCTTTGCAATTTGCGGAATGCCTCTTTGGTTTGGCTTTCGGATGGGGAAAGCAAGGGGTTGAAGATGCGCTTCACTTTCTGGGGGCTCGAACATCGGAAGTCCGATGGAGGAGAGGGGGCGCATCTTGGGGAAATTGGGGGTTGAAATTGGGCAAGGAAAGTTGTATGATGTTTAATAATCTTTGGGTGGCATAGATTAAGATTGCTCCCCAAAAAATTAAGTTGCTCTGTCCACTGAAAATTGATTTACTCATTGCAAGCCATTGGAGGGTGCTATGACAGACCAAGATAAAGACTCTAAAAAAGCGTCTTTTTTAGCGAAGTTAGCCAAACTTACTTTGAGTCATATCTTAAAAATTGATAAAAAGCTTGAGGAAGTTGGCGAATATGGCGAAGTCAGAATTATTGTGCAAAGAGGAAAATTAAGGTATATTAACAAAATAGAAAGCGATAAGTTTGAAGAACAGGAAAATGAAGAATAATCTTTCCTGATTTGTAGAGTTAAATATCCTCGGCTTTGGCGAGGGCGAAAGATTCCCGGAAGCCATGACTCATCGTATGAGAGGTGATGTCATGGCTTTTTGTGTTTTAGTGTGAGATATAAAAAATCAATTAATGAGGGTTTAATAATGTTGAAATCTAAAACTTTGGTCATATTGTTTCTAATCTGTTCTTTTATGTTGACTAATTGCACTCTAACTGAAGATCCTCCAACACCTTTTCCCACATCTACTGCAACTCCAACAAATTGTCCACAAATTATATTGGATAGAACTCCTGTACCAGTGACAATAAAACCGTATTTAATTATTGCATTATTTGAAGATGCATATCAACAAGAGAACAATGAAGATATTGAAATGTTAAAAAGAACTCTTCAAGAAAAATCTGAGCCGGGAGATTACTTCTTAATGTTGAGAATGGAACCTTTAACTTTAAGCTCAGCTGTTTTTTTTCAAGATTATGTAGATCTACTTTCGCCTCCGTCTATCCCACCTACACCGACTAAATACCCAACTTTTACTCCTATCCCTACACCTGCAAGCACATCGCAAACTACAGTTGGACAGACTGCTGAAGCAAACCATATTATTCAAACAATGATTGCTTCTGCTCTAACCGCTACTCATCAGTCTGGTTTGCATGATTGTGCGATGCAAGTATGGGAAACTCAATATTCAGCGACTCAAACATCTTATGAAAACGACAAACGGACGCAAGTAAAAGAACTTTTGACCGAAATCCCTAACTTTTCTGGAGAGCCGATTTCAAAAACTGCTGTATGGAATGGTTTGCAACATGCTACTTTAGTGATGACCTACGAATGCAGTAAATATGTACGCTGTATTTTGTTAATTTTTTCAGATATGCAGGAGGTGAATCCAGAGCCTGGACCTTCAACTGTTTATCTACCTTTAGACGGCGATAGTAGTGACAAGATAGATATTTTAGTTATTATGCGAGACTGCCCGTTTTTATTTAACGGAGAATGTGGTAGATGGAAGAATTTTTGGGGAAGTTTTTTCGATAGTCGCTCAACAAAAGCGAATTTTATAAATGGAAATTCAGAACAAGTAATCAAATCTATGTTAGAAAGATGAAGGAGATATCACATGCCTGAACCAATTTCAAACTTAATTACAAATTTATTGAATTCGGAATGGTTTTATGCTATTGCAGGTATCTGGCTGTTAATTTCCATTGGGCATAAAACTGAACGAAATACGCTTGTAGATAGATTGATGGACTTAATTTCTAAGCCAATTATCACTGATAAAGATGAAAAGCCAACTTCTGTGCCTTTTTATCCTCGAAAAACATTTGAACGTGTTGCAATTGCTGTTCAAACTGCCTTGGTGCAAATTCCAAAAGAAATTAATACTTTTCTCAAAAATGCTATTAATGCCCAGTACACTTTTGTTGTAAATCAAGATAAGCCTTGGAGAATTTTAGGATATGCTATCAACTTACTATTTATGTTCTTTTTTGTTTGGGCGGATGCGATTGCGATTGCAAATGCTTTAAATTCAATAGGTTTATTGACACATGTTTGGGAACCACTACGAGATTATTCGAATGCAGTCGCTATTGGATCATTTTTTTCAATCATTATTGGAGCGCTTGTTGCACGAGATATCTTTAGTGAAAAAAGTGATTTTTCAGATTGGGATGAACAAAAAGAGGGGAGTGTTTGGAAGGTTATTGCGAAGTATTTGACAATCATATTAATTATTTTAGGCCTATTTATAGTTATTATGCTTGGGATTGGCAGGCTTCAAAGTTTAGGGCGAATTGCCGAGCCTTTTAACACATTTGCTCTAAGCGTAGTTAACTTTACTTCGCTTGTGATAGTGCCTTTCAATACAGTTGTAGGAACTATTTTAATTCACTATGAAGCATTTAAAGGCTTGCTTTTCTTATTAATTTTAGTTGAAGGTTTCATAATTATTATAACAAGTGCTTTTGAATTCATTGCTGGAATACTTGGAGCAATGGGACCATTTACTGTTGATGTGTTTTATAGATTTATGTTAGCAATTGTGTTAATTATTATATTCTTTTTATTGACGCCTCTTGATTTGATAATAAGTTTTATCCCCAGAAGATAAAATGAAAGATCTATTTCTTAAAAATATTGGTAAACTATTAGGACTCGTGTTTTTAGTGGTTTTGACTGTTTTTATCTTGAAGTTAATTGGTTTTGATGTTGTTCAAGTTATCGTTGGTCCATTTGTATTGGAACGTAATACCCCTACTCCTAGTCCAATAATTCAAAGAACTATAACTCCAACTAATACGTTAATTGAATCTACATCTGTTCCTGGTCACCAAGCGCCTTACCCTATATGCGTCGAATACTTAGTAAGAGGTAATGGAGAAGTTGAGGCATGTAATGATTTTATAAGAATAAAAGCAGAAGATGAAACAACAGTATATAAGCACGATGTCCCGTTTCAAAACTTGTATGTTGATTTAAATGTTGACATCTTAAATTTAGATGTTGGAGGAATATATTCTGTTGTTTTACGTCAAGCAAATGATTGTAGGGGGTATAAATTTAAGTTCTTAAAAGTAAATGATTTTAATTTAAAAATTGAGTTGTATAAACACATTTGTAACTCGCCGAGTGAATTGTTGAATCAAAGCGGCAGTGTATCCATTACCCCTAACCAACCTCATAAACTTTCAGTAAGTATAGAAGGTGCGCAAGAAGTTATTTTTTCCGTAAAAATAAATAATACAGAAATACTTAAAGCGAAAGATACTAGAGGTTTCATTTGGAGTGGTAATTTCGGGGTAAGTGTAGAAAATGGTGAGGTGGAATTTACTGAAATAAAATTAAGTGAACAATAAATACTCCTTTCCTCTAACATTCCTCCAATCTTCCCCATGCTATAATCCCTTTCCGTGAAAGGGATTAAACGTGTTAAAAAACTTCGTAAAACTATTCAGTGGCGACCCCACAAAGAAAACCGTAGAGCAATACCAACATATTGTAGAGCAAGTGAATGCGCTTGAGGCTGGGTTTGAGGCTTTGAGCGATGAGGCGCTCCGCGCCAAAACTGAGGAATTTAAATCTCAGGTGGCTTTGGCTGTGGAGGGGATTGAAGATAAAGAAGAACGCAATAAAGCCGAACAAGACGCATTAGAAGAAATTCTCCCCGAAGCGTTCGCTTTGGTGCGCGAGGCTTCAAAGCGCACGATTGGTTTGCGCCATTATGACGTGCAAATCATCGGCGGCGCGGCGCTGCACTATGGCAACATTGCCGAAATGCGCACAGGCGAAGGGAAGACGCTTGTAGCCACCCTGCCTGTTTATCTCAATGCGTTGCTTGGGCGCGGCGTACATCTAGTCACAGTCAATGACTATTTAGCCCGCCGCGACGCGCGTTGGATGGCGCCCATTTACCACGCGCTGGGCTTATCTGTTGGCGTTTTGCAAATGGCCGCAGTGACCGAAAACGGCAAAAAAGCCTTTCTGGTTGATTTTGAAAAAGAATCGCCGCATGAAGACCAACGCCATTTACGAATGGTGGATAGAGCCGAAGCGTACAAAGCCGATGTCACCTTTGGCACCAACTCCGAATTTGGTTTTGATTACCTGCGCGATAACATGACCATGCGCCTTGATGCGCGCGTGCAACGCGGTCATTACTTTGCCATTATAGACGAAGTGGACAACGTGCTTATTGACGAAGCCCGCACGCCGTTAATTATTTCCGGTCCCGCACAAGGCGATTTGGAGTGGTACGGACGCATGGCGCAAGTGGTAAAACAACTTCGCCCCGAAGATTATGAAATGGACGAAAAAAACCGCTCCATTAACTTAACCGAAATTGGCGTCAGCCGCGTTGAGGCGATTTTAGGTTTGCAATTGCTAGACCCCGAACGCCCCGAAGACTTAACCCCAGAACAAGCCCGCCTGATGGGCTATTTACAACAAGCCTTACGCGCGCAATATCTTTTTCATCGTAACAAAGATTATCTAGTGCAAGGCGGCAAAGTCGTCATCGTAGATGAATTCACTGGAAGATTGATGCCAGGCAGAAGGTGGAGCGACGGCTTGCATCAAGCGGTAGAAGCGAAAGAAGGCGTCAAGGTCGAGCCTGAATCGGTCACCTATGCCACAGTCACCTTGCAAAATTATTTCCGCATGTATCAAAAACTAGCGGGCATGACCGGCACCGCCCTAACCGAAGCCGAAGAGTTTAATAAAATTTATAAACTAGAAGTTGCGCCCATTCCGCCGAATTTGGAATATCAAAGTTACGGAAAGAACGCCACGTTAGTAGAAATCAAAACAAAAGACGAAGAAGGCTATCCCTATTCATACTTTGCCAAAGTGGGCGACGATAAACCGTTGTATTATCGTCGCAAAGATTATCCTGATGTCATCTTCAAAACTGCCGAAGCCAAACTACGCGCTATCGTCACCGAAATCATTCGCAATCACGCGTTAGGTCGCCCGTTGCTGGTTGGCACCACCTCCGTCGAATCGTCTGAGCGCTTATCCAATCGCCTCAAAGCCGAACCAGTCAGGCGCTTGATGCAATACGCTTTAGTGCGCGACCATTACCTGCGCGCCAACCACCTAGAAGAAGACGGACGCCTCATTGCCGACCTTGTGCCGTTCAATGAACCCATAGAGAAGATTACGCCCGACGCCTTGCGGGCGTTCATCAAGCCGCATGGATTAACCAACATCAGTTTGGACGATGAACATAATTTACAAACCATACTGAAATTATTAAACCTGCCCGCCTCTACAAAAGACCGATTGAAAAAAATCTTTCAAGGCGGCGTGCCGCATCAAGTGTTGAACGCTCGCAAGCACACCGAAGAATCGCAAATCATCGCGGGCGCCGGCGCGTTTGGCGCAGTGACCATTGCCACCAACATGGCGGGGCGCGGCGTGGATATTAAACTCGGCGGCGAACTTGCCGAAGAAGTCATTTCGGCGGTCAATCGCGTCTTAAACAAAGCGGGGTATAAAGACCCGTTTGATATGACCTTACAAGAACGCCGCCAAGCCCTGCAAAAATTAGATTCGTCGCATTTCGGTTTATACGCCGCCGAAGTAAAACTATTTTTGCAATATTTTGAAGATATGGAGCGCGTGAAAGAACTGGGCGGCTTGCATGTGATTGGCTCCGAGCGCCATGAAGCCCGCCGTATTGATAATCAGTTACGCGGGCGCGCCGCGCGTCAGGGCGACCCTGGCTCCTCCCGTTTTTATCTTTCAATGCAAGACGATTTGATGCGTTTATTTGGCGGCGACCAAGCGAGCAACTTAATGAACCGCCTCAAAGTGGACGATTCGCTCCCGCTGGAAGTGCGTTTGGTGAGCAATATTATCGAAGGCTCGCAAACCCGCGTAGAAGGCGCAAACTTTGACGTGCGTAAACATTTGCTCGAATATGACGATGTATTAAATAAACAACGCCAGCAAATTTACAACCAACGCGACCGTATCTTCGTCAAAGAAGATTTGAGCGAAGATATTTACGAAATGCTCGAAGCCGAAGTGACCAAACGCGTAGAAGCAGGCTTGGCGGACGAAGACGGCGCGTGGCGTTTAATCGCTTGGTTAGACCAAGTGCAACCCACGTTTGAATCGAAGCATGGGTTGTACCCGTCGTTTGGATTCAAATTATTACTTAATCAAATTCATGATTCAGACCTTAGGCTTTCCGCTTTAGAGGTGATTTCAAAATCTATCAAAGCGGAATACGCGCACGCCATGAAGGCGATTGAGAACTTAATCAATCGAACCGAAGACAGCCTGAAAACGCAAATTTCAGAACGCGAAGACGCGTTGGATGCGTACTTCCAAAGTTTGCGAGATGCGGAAGAAAAGCCGCGCCCGCAAAAGATTCAAGAAGAAATTAGCGCGTTGGTTCGTCTGCCGTTGAGGTTGAACAATGAAATTCAAAAAACTTTGGCTGACGACCCCGAAGACGCTAAAGAAGATATTCAAGAATTGGTTGCCAATGAATTGACCAAAATTAGCGCAATGCGCGTGGTTGGCGCGATTCAAAACCGTTTGGGCGAACAATTGCCGTTCCAAAGCCCTTTGCCTTCCGATTGGGATGAATTGGCGCATGTTTTATTAGAGACCGCCCAACAAGCGTTTGATAGAAAACAAGAACGATTGAATCATCAAATTGCGCGCGATATTGACGTTTTATTACAAAGAGAAGACGTAAAAACCGATTCGGGTAAATTGCGCTTATTGCTCACGTTATCGCAAGGCGCGCGCGCCGCGTTTGACCAAAAGACTCATAAACAAGTGAAGCAAGTGTTTAATCGTTTTAGTTATGCGTTTTATGCCGCTCAACTGTTAGAGGGCAAAGATGTAGAAGAAGCGGTTGACGAGGTGATGAATCATTTAGAAGCGGCTGAAAAAGCGTTGCAAGAAACATGGGGCGAAAGCAAATTTGCCGAGATAAGCGCCAATGCCGCCAAAGTTGCAGATTTTGGTCCCGCGGCGAAATACGCTCTAGGCGAAGAAAAACTCTCCGCGCCTGCGGCAAGCCTCACCGAAGAAGAGCGAAGCGCGCTGTCTTCCGCGTTGGGTAAATATGTGTTAAATGAAGTGCATCGTCAATTGTTATTAGGCGCGTTTACCGAGTTGTGGGTGGAGTACTTAACAAAAGTGGAAGCCTTGCGCGTTTCAATTGGGTTAGAGGCTTACGCGCAGCGTGACCCGCTGGTACAATATAAAGCGCAGGCTTCGGAGATGTTCGCTCAGTTGCTAGAAGATGTGCGCGGGCTGGTGATTGGGCGCGCTTTTGCCGCAAGACCCCGCCGTGTGGAAATTACGCCGCTGGAAACAAGCGAAACCGCTCCTGTCGCCGTGAACGAGACTTCCGTTCAAATTGGCGAAGGCGCCTCGAGCGCTAAAAAGAAAAGAAGAAGACGGAATTAGTTTGCTGATTGACTAGTGGTATAGTCGTTAGGTAGTTTACTGAGGCAGATTTGTTTTCGGACGACACTGCTCCCCTGAACAAGTATGTAATTCTTCCAAAGGTTGATTTACACCGCCATTTGGAAGGGTCTTTGCGTTTAGCGACGATGTTAGACGTGGCAAAGCAACATGGGGTGACGGTGCCTGTTTCCATGTTAAATTTGAGCGGGCTGGTGCAAGTGCAAGACCAAGACCCCATGACGTTTACAAACTTCCTCGAAAAGTTTAAGACGCTTCGTTTGTTTTATAAATCGCCCGATGTGATTCATCGCGTCTCTGCTGAAGCGGTGGAAGACGCCGCGAAAGATAATATTCGCTATTTAGAGTTGCGTTTTACGCCAGTGGCGCTAAGCCGCGCCGAGGGCTTCCCGTTACATGATGTGATGGATTGGGTCATCACCAGCGCGCAAGAAGCCGCCAAAAAACATAAAATAAAAGTTGGTTTAATCGCTTCTGTGAATCGCCATGAAAGCCCCGACCTTGCCGAACAAGTGGCTTGGCTGGCGGTTGACCACATGAAGCATGGTCTGATGGGGTTAGATTTAGCCGGTAATGAAGCGGAGTTCCCGTCCAGCCCGTTTTATGGGATTTTTAAGGAAGCCCGCGAATCGGGGCTGAGGGTGACGATTCATGCTGGCGAGTGGGGACCAGCCTCTAACGTGCGCGAAGCGATTGAAAACCTCGGCGCCGAAAGAATTGGGCATGGGGTGCGCGTCTTAGAAGACGACTCGGTTGTGGCGCTTGCCAAAGAACGAGGCGCTGTCTTTGAAGTGTGTGTAACCAGTAATTTTCAGTCGGGCGTGGTACATTCTATTGAATCTCACCCCCTACCCAAGATGATTGAAAAAGGACTGCGGGCGACAATCAATACCGACGACCCCAGCATTTCAAGAATCACGCTGGCGAATGAATATCAAATTGTGTGCGACAAATTAAACGTGCCGCTTGACGCCTTGAAAAGGTCTGTGCTTATTGCGGCTGAATCTGCCTTTTTGAACGATGCGGATAAAACTGAATTAACCAATTCGCTCAAAAAAGAATTAAAATTATAAAACCTTAGCCGCAAATGCTTCGTCAGCGGCTTGCGGCGAAGATTTTTAACAAACCCTCAACCTAGAAACAACAAGGATATCAAAGGCGCTCCTTTGTGTTCTTCGGTGAAATTTATACCAAAAGGAGTAACCCATGAAAGATTTATTTAACGCGCGCAATGCGCTCAAGGTCGGACATAAAGAATACATTATCTATCGGCTGGATGCGTTAGAAAAAGCAGGTTTAACAAAATTAAACAAACTGCCTTATTCCATTCGCATTTTGCTCGAAGCCGCGCTTCGTCAGTGCAACGACCAAGAAATTACGCAAGACGACGTAAAGAACATTGCGGCGTGGAAGCCAAACAGCCCCCGCCCGGGCATTCCCTTTTTACCGGCGCGCGTCGTCATGCAAGATTTTACAGGCGTGCCAGCCGTGGTTGACCTTGCCGCCATGCGCGACGCCGTTGCCAAACTCGGCGGCGACCCGAAAAAAATCAACCCGCTTGTGCCGGTAGATTTGGTCATAGACCATTCTGTGCAAGTGGACTTTTTCGCCACTGCCGACGCATTAAATCGCAACACCGAAATGGAATTTTTACGAAACCGTGAACGCTACCAATTTCTCAAATGGGGGCAAAAAGCGTTCAGCAATTTCCGCGTTGTGCCGCCCATGACGGGAATTGTGCATCAAGTGAACCTCGAATATCTTGCCCAAGTTGTGATGACCAAACAAACTAACAACGAAACCGTCGCCTTTCCAGATACATTAGTCGGCACCGATTCGCATACGACGATGATTAACGGCTTAGGCATTGTCGGCTGGGGCGTGGGCGGCATCGAAGCCGAAGCGGTGATGCTTGGTCAACCAATGGATATGCTCCTGCCCGATGTCATCGGCTTCAAACTATATGGAAAACTACGCGACGGCGTCACCGCCACCGACCTCGTGTTAACCGTCACCCAAATGCTTCGTCAAAAAGGCGTGGTAGATAAATTTGTTGAATTTTACGGCGAGGGCTTAAGTAGCATGTCGCTGACCGACCGCGCCACGATTGGAAACATGGCTCCCGAATACGGCGCCACTATCGGCTATTTCCCCGTTGATGAAGAAACGCTTCGCTACTTACGCCTAACAGGTCGCTCGCCTGAGACGATTGCCCTCACCGAAGCCTATTTCCGCGCGCAAGGGCTCTTCCGCGAAACCAATAGCCCCGACCCAGAATTCACCGACACGCTTGAACTTGATTTAGCCTCCGTCGTTCCATCGTTAGCCGGACCCAAACGCCCACAAGATAGAGTGGCGCTAACAGATATGAAGGCGGCTTTCCAAAAAGCGCTCGCTGCCCCAGTGAAAGAACGCGGCTATGAACTTTCCGGCGAAGCCCTCTCCCGCGAAGCCGTTTTTGGAACAAATGGCGGCGCTCAAAAAATGAAGCATGGCTCAGTGGTCATTGCCGCCATTACCTCCTGCACCAACACAAGCAACCCATCCGTCTTAATTGCGGCGGGTTTAGTGGCGAAAAAAGCGGTAGAAAAAGGATTGCAAGTCAAACCGTATGTCAAAACATCGTTAGCCCCCGGCTCGCGCGTGGTGACGGAATACTTAGATAAAGCGGGCTTAATTGAACCGTTATCAAAACTTGGCTTTAACGTCATCGCTTATGGCTGCACTACCTGTATTGGCAATTCAGGTCCCTTGCCGGGCGAGGTTGCCAAAGCAGTCACAGGGTCCGACCTTGTTGCCGCGGCGGTGATTTCAGGCAACCGAAACTTTGAAGGGCGCGTGCATCCATTGGTCAAAGCGAACTACCTTGCTTCGCCTCCTTTAGTCGTGGCTTACGCTTTGGCAGGCACAGTAGATATTGACCTTGATAAAGAACCGCTCGGCGCGGATAAAAACGGCGCGCCGGTCTATCTCAAAGACTTATGGCCCACACAACAAGAGATTAGCGACCTCATCGCGGAAAATGTCAAAGCCGAAATGTTCAAAGAAAAATACGCCGACGTATTCAGCGGCTCGGAGATGTGGAAAGAAATCGAAGTCAGCGGTGGAGATTTATATCAATGGGATGAAAACTCCACCTATATTCATCACCCGCCGTACTTCCAAAATATCTCTTTAGACTTAAACTCAATTAAAGGCATTAAAGGCGCGCGCGTGTTAGGCATGTTTGGCGACTCTATCACCACCGACCATATCTCGCCGGCTGGCAACATCGCCATAGATTCCCCGGCAGGGAAATATTTACAAGAGCGCGATGTCGCTCCTCAATACTTCAATTCGTATGGCGCGCGGCGCGGCAACGACCAAGTGATGGCGCGCGGCACGTTTGCCAATATCCGCCTCAAAAATTTACTAGTTGCCCCTAAAGAAGGCAACTGGACAAAACTTCACCTGACTGGAGAAGTGATGCCTATTTTTGACGCGGCAATGAAATATATTGAAGCCAAAGTTCCGACTATTATTTTGGCTGGCAAAGAATACGGCACAGGCTCCAGCCGAGATTGGGCGGCAAAAGGTCCCTTGTTACAGGGCGTAAAAGCCGTCATCGCCGAATCGTTTGAACGCATTCATCGTTCTAACTTAGTGGGCATGGGCATTCTCCCATTAAAATTTGCCGAAGGTCAAAACGCCGAATCGCTCGGTTTAGATGGAAGCGAAGTATTTGACATTGAAGGCTTAGACGATAACATCAAACCGAAGAGCGAATTAACCGTCAAAGCCAAAAAATCAAACGGCGCAACGGTTGAATTCAAAGTCACGGCTTTGTTGAATACGGAAGTGGAAGTGAATTACTATCGCAACGGCGGCATTTTGCACACCGTGCTGAGAAATTTGGTGAAATAAAATTTATAAAAAAAAGACCGACATCAGTCGGTCTTTTTTTTATTTAAGGAAGTAAAAAATCTATCAGAGTTTGTGATAACCAACCTTCATATTCATCGCCTGACCAACCGCGTTCTACAGTTAATAAATTATAAACTTCTGCGCTGGTTAATAACCAAACGGTTTCAGCGGCTGTTAGTTTATCTAGTTTATTTCTTAATGCTCCATTCGCCATAACGCAATCTATAAAAAATTCCATGCCTTGAAATCTGCCATCCGCATATTTTTTCGATAGGCGTTTAATTTCAGGTTCTGTTTTGGATGCGCTTTTCATGATTTCAATTAATTGCGCAACGCGAGACATCAATAAATGAATTCGTTTTGCAAACATTTCAATCTGTCGCTTTTGATTTTTCTCTTCCGCCACCTCTCTAATTTGTTCTCGTAACATGACTGGAACAGGATTGTCTTCGTCTCCAAGAATAGATTTTTTAATTAACATTGAAAGAATCGTCTTCTTATTCTTAAATGTTGCATAAATTGTCTCTGGGGCAACGCCTGCATTTTGAGCGATAGCCTCAACGGACGCGCCTGAATATCCTTTCAGGCTAAAAAGTTTTTCGGCCGCTTCAAGAATCTGCTGATGCGTTTGAAGCGCATGTGACTTACGGCGGCTAGAATCGTATTTACGTTTGGCCTGTTTTTTGGGGGGCATATCTCTTGACAGTTTTTTTGTTTCATTTTATCATACCAATATTGAATACAGTAATACTGTATTCAATATTGCCGCCAATCAAGTTAAGCAAGAAAGGAAAATAAAATGTATATTCTAAATATTGAGCATCCTGTCCCTAGTTATGAACGTTGGAAACAAGCCTTTGATAGCGACCCCGTCGGTCGTAAAAAAATGGGTGTGAAAAAATATCAAATTATTCGCCCCCTAGATAAACCCAGCAACGTCATCATCAACCTTGAATTTGATACGGCTAAAGAAGCCGAAGCATTATTAAATGCTATGCGTCAAGTATGGTCGCGAGTAGAAGGCGCGATTATGGCAAACCCCCAAGCGCGAATTTATGAGGCGGTTGAAGTAAAAGAATATTAAGTTGCGTAGAAACAAAAGTAAAAAGCGACAGTCACTGTACGGTGACTGTCACTTTTTAATCGGTTATACTTGCGCCGCAAATATGACTCAGCACATTCGTAACTTTTGTATCATCGCCCATGTGGACCATGGCAAATCTACGCTGGCAGACCGCTTACTTCAACTCACAGGCGCCATCTCTGAACGCGAGATGACCGACCAAGCCCTAGACTCGATGGACTTGGAAAAAGAAAAAGGCGTAACCATTAAAGCCTCTGCCGTGCGCATGTATTACAACGCCAAAAACGGTCAAACATATGAAATGAACTTAATTGACACGCCCGGACATGTGGACTTTGGGTATGAAGTTAGCCGGGCGCTTAAAGCGTGCGAAGGCGCAATTTTAGTGGTGGATGCAACGCAAGGTATTGAAGCCCAAACGCTGGCAAATTTATACCAAGCCCTCAACGCCGACCTAGAAATTGTCCCCGTGATTAACAAAATTGACCTGCCGTCTGCCCGCCCCGATGAAGTGGCTGAAGATGTGGGGAGCCTGTTGGGGGTTCAGCCTGAAGCGGTTCTGCGCGTTTCAGCCAAAGAGGGGATTAATGTCGAAGCGATTCTCGAAGCGATTGTTGAACGCATTCCCCCGCCTAAAGAGGCGGATAACGAACCCTTGCGCGCTTTAATTTTTGACGCGCATTATGATTCGTATAAAGGCGTTGTGGCGTATGTGCGCGTGGTGGAAGGCGTTATTAAGAGCGCCGATACGCTTCGCACGTTTGCAACCAATATGGATTTACGCCCCGTGGAAATTGGAAATTTTTCCCCCTCGATGAAACCCGTAGAGACCTTGACCTCTGGCGAAGTGGGATATATTGCAACGGGATTCAAAACTGTGCATGAATGCCGCGTCGGCGATACGATTACAGTCGCTTCGGCGCCTGCGGCAGAGCCTTTGCCCGGCTACCAACGCCCCAAACCGATGGTCTTCGCTGGGATTTACCCCGTCGAAGCCGATGATTACACCGAATTACGCGAAGCGCTAGAAAAACTTCAACTGAACGACGCTTCGCTCGCCTTTCAACCTGAAACATCGCAAGCCTTAGGCTTTGGGTTTCGCGCGGGCTTTTTGGGTTTATTTCACATGGAAATTATTCAAGAAAGAATCGAACGCGAATATTTGTTAGACGTGTTATTCACCGCGCCCTCCGTAGAATATGAAGTGCTTACCGTCAACAATGAAATTATCAAAGTCGATTCGCCTGCCGAACTGCCCGACCCCAGCAAAATCGTTGAGGTGCGCGAACCTTGGATGAATATTGAAATCATCACGCCTACCGATTATTACGGTCCTATCATGGAATTAGTCACCAAACGGCGCGGCATTTTTAAGCGACAAGAATACCCCGCGCCTCACCGCGTGCAATTAGATTTTGAAATTCCGCTTTCCGAAATCATCGTAGATTTTTTTGACCAACTCAAGTCAAAGACGAAAGGCTACGCTTCGTTAGATTATCAATTCCTAGAATACCGCCCAGATAAACTACAAAAATTAGAAATCCTCGTCAACGGCGAACCGGTGGACGCGCTTGCCGCTATCGTCCACGAGAAAGACGCGTATCACAAAGGGCAGAGGCTCATCACCAAACTCAAAGACTTAATCCCGCGCCAGTTATACGACGTTGCCGTACAAGCCGCCTCAGGCGGAAGAATTATCTCGCGCGCCAACGTCAAAGCCACGCGCAAAGACGTGTTGGCGAAATGTTACGGCGGCGATATTTCTCGCAAAAAGAAATTGCTCGAAAAACAAAAACGCGGTAAAAAACGTTTGAAGATGGTCGGCAATGTCGAAATTCCGCAAGAAGCGTTTATGGCGGTTTTGAAATTGGAAGATGAATGATTTTTACAAATTCCGAATTACGCATCACGTTTCATAATCCGTAAGGAAACTCATGCAAAATTCAAATCTCAAACGTCTCATCCCCGGCGCCATCATCAGCATCTTGCTTATCGCGGCAATTGTATATTTTGTAGATTTTCAAACCCTGTGGAACGCCATTCAAACCGCCAACTACCAAATCTTAGCGGGCTCGGCAGTTTTATCTTTTGTGTGGATGGCCGGACGCGCCAAAGTTTGGCATACCTTATTACGCGATAAACCCAACTACGCCGACACTTTATTCACCGCCGCCGAAGGATATTTACTCAATACATTTTTACCCTTTCGGCTGGGCGAAATAGGGCGCGCCTTCTTAATCAGCCGAAAATCAGGCATGCAATTTGGCGAAGTGTTACCGACCATCGTCATAGAAAGAGTCGTTGACTTGGCTTTTTCTGCCGGGCTATTAATTGCCTCTATTCCATTTGTCGTCGGCGCGCAAGGCTCAGAAAAAATCGGCTACATGGTGGGCGGGTTAGTGATTGTCGGGCTAGGAACGATGTATATGCTTGCCCGTCATCACCAATGGGCATTAAATACCTTTCATCAATTAAGCCAACGCTTCCCCCCCTTACAAAAATTGGGCGGCAGTTTTCTCGAATCGTTTTTCACGGGCTTAAGCGTATTAACCGACGGCTGGCTCTTTGCGCGCTTTTTATTTTGGATGACGCTCAACTGGTTCGTGGCGCTAACGGCGTATTATTTAATGACTTTGGCGTTTTTTCCGCAAGCGCAACCCGTGTGGGCGTTATTCATCTTAGGCGCGGCGGCGTTTGGCGGGGCAATCCCCGCTTTGCCCGGCGGCGTTGGCACATTTGAAGGCGCCGTCACCGCCGCGTTGGTCTTATTCACTGGCGATGAATCCACCGCGTTAGCCGTCGCGCTCACCGCGCGTTTATATAACTACCTCAACAGCGGCGTCATTGGCGGCATCGGTCTAGTACGCGAGGGGCAAACGCTTTCGGGCATATATCAACAACTAATAAACTTAAGAAATAAAAACACATAATGTTTCCCCTTTACGATACGCAACGTTCACGTCATTTTCCATTAATGAATTGGATGTTGGTTATCCTCAATGGACTTGCCTTCTTTTACGAAACGACTTTAAGCGAAGCGGAACTCTTTCGCTTCATTCAGACGTGGGGGCTTGTTCCGGCAACTGCAGCCTTCTCTACCCCCGAAACATGGTTTAACATCCTAACCAGCATGTTTCTGCATGGCGGTTGGTTTCACATATTGAGCAACCTATGGATACTGATTATCTTCGGCGACAATGTAGAAGATAAACTAGGAAGCGCCCAATACTTAATTTTTTATCTACTCAGCGGAACAGCCGCCGCGTTTTTACAAATTTATTTTGACCCCACCAGTTCAACCCCAATCATCGGCGCCAGCGGAGCAATCGCCGGCATATTAGGCGCATACTTTATTTTATTTCCCCATTCCAGAATCGCCAGTTTCTTGCCCATTTTTTTCATTTTTACAATCGTCGAATTGCCCGCTGGAATCTTTCTCGGCTTTTGGTTTATCTTTCAATTATTTTCGGGGTGGCTCGCCTTACAAGGCGCAGACGCCAGCGGAATCGCTTGGTGGGCGCACATCGGCGGGTTTGTTTTTGGTATGATAGCAATTCGTTTATTTATCAAAAGAAGATATTATTAGTTTTAAATTCTCATACCGAGCGCGGCGAAGCGCCTCTTCGCTATGCTCAGAGCGACATGGAAAAGGTAAAACAATATGACCAAACATTATCTCGTTACCGGCGGAGCAGGCTTCATCGGCTCCAATTATGTGCATCGTTTGCTTGTGCGCGGCGAAAAAGTAACCATTTACGATAACCTATCTCGCGGCGGCGCCCCGCGCAACATCGAATGGCTCAAAAAAGAATTTGGCGATAACGCTTTTAACCTCATCGTTGGCGATATTAGAGACGATAAAAAGATAACCGAAGCCGCACACGCCGCCGATGTGATTATGCACTTAGCGGGTCAAGTGGCAGTGACCACTTCCGTCGTCAACCCGCGCGATGATTTTGAAGCCAACGCCCTCGGCACATTCAACGTGTTAGAAGCCGCGCGCGCTTCGGGCAGAAACCCCATCGTCATGTACGCTTCTACCAATAAAGTGTATGGCGGCATGGAAGAAGTGGAATTGTATGAAGAACCCACTCGCTGGCGATACAAAGACTTAACCAACGGTTGCCCCGAAACCCAACCGTTAGATTTTCACAGCCCGTATGGCGTTAGCAAAGGCGCCGGCGACCAATACGTCCGCGATTATTATCGCATTTATGGTTTGCCCACCGTTGTCTTTCGGCAATCGTGCATCTACGGACCAAGACAATTCGGCATTGAAGACCAAGGCTGGGTGGCATGGTTTATCATCGCCGCCGTCATGGGGCGCAATATCACCATTTATGGCGACGGCAAACAAGTGCGCGATATTCTGCATGTGGAAGATTTACTAAACGCCTACGATTTAGCCGTTGAAAAAATTGATATTGCCAAAGGACAAGTGTATAACATAGGCGGAGGTCCCGAAAACGTCATGTCTATTTGGGCAGAGTTTGGACCCATGCTAGAAAAAATGCTCGGCGAACCGATTGAAACGGCGCGCGGCGACTGGCGCCCCGGCGACCAAAAAGTTTTCTACGCCGATATTTCAAAAGCAAGAAAAGAATTGGGTTGGCAACCCAGCATCAACGTAGAAAGAGGCGTGCAAATGTTGTTTAATTGGGTCAAAGAAAATAAATCGTTATTCTAAAAAACAATCATGCCAGAGTACTTTTATTCGTTAGCCGAAACTTTAATCAAATCTATGCCGAATCTTTTGACGGCGCTTCTGATATTAATTATCAGTTATTATGCGGGCGTTTTGGTTGGGCGGCTGCTGCGCCGCGTTTTAGAGCGCCACCATGCGGAGCCGGGCGTTACGCACTTACTTTCGCGCACCGTGAAGTGGACGATTATTATTTTCGGCTTCATTGCCGCATTACAAAGATTTTTTAACGTAACCGCTTTTCTGACCGGTTTAGGAATCATCGGTTTTACCATTGGCTTTGCCTTACAAAATATTATGCAAAATTTTGTTTCGGGCGTTATTTTGCTCGTGCAACAACCTTTTCGCGTGGGGCATGTGGTGGGCATTGCAGGGTACGAAGGCTCCGTCTTAAAAGTCGGCTTGCGAACTACCGAAATGAAAACGCACGATGGTCGCATTGTTTTTTTGCCCAATGCCGACGTGCTTTCGCAACCTATCATTAATTACACTCGCGCGCAATTACGCCGCGTGGAATTGCCAATGAGCGTGGCGCATTCCGCCAACCTTGAAAAAGCGCGCCAAATCATTTTGAAAGAAATTAAAACAGTGACAGGATATACAGACGACCCTGCGCCGTTGGTTTTATTTCATGCCTTCGGCGCTTCTTCAATAGACTTGAATATCTTTTTCTGGGTAGATACCTCGCTTACGCCTCCGCCGCTTGCGCTAGATTCGGCGCTGATAAAAATTAAACGCGCTTTTGAAAAAGCGAAAATCGAGATCGCTTCGCCTGTTCCAACGCCAATTTCATACGCAAAGAAAAAATAAGAATGAAAATCTTAACCGTCCTCACTTATTACCGTCCTCACACCAGCGGCTTAACTATTTACGCCGAACGACTCGCGCAGGCGTTTGTGAAACGCGGGCATGAAGTGACCGTGATGACCACGCAATACGACCCTTCGCTTGCCCAAGAAGAATGGATGGAAGGCGTAAAAGTGATTCGCGTGCCGGTGATTGCGCGGGTGAGCAAAGGAGCGCTCGCGCCCACCTTCGGTTGGGTGGCTACAAAATTAGTTTGGCGGCATGACGTAGTGCAACTCCATCTTCCGCAATTTGATGCGCCCGGCGTTGCCTTGCGCGCGCGTTTATTCGGCAAACCTGCCGTGCTAACCTATCATTGCGACGTGCAACTTCCGCAAGGCTTTTTTAATCGCATTGTAAATTCTGTGGTGAACTTTCAAAACAACCTAGCGGGGATATTGGCGAATCATATTGTCACTTATACCCAAGATTACGCCGACCACTCGCCTTATCTTTCAAAATACGCTTCAAAACTAACGCCCATTCTGCCGCCCGTGACCCTGCCTGCTTCTTCGCCTGAGGCGATTGCCGCCTTTGCAAAAACCAATTTAGTGCATGAACGCAAACCCGTTATCGGCGTCGCCGCGCGTTTCGCCTCCGAAAAAGGCATTGAAGTTTTGCTCGACGCCCTGCCCACAATTTTAGAAAAATACCCAAAAGCGCAAGTGTTGTTCGCTGGCGCATATCAAAACGTGATGGGCGAGCAAGCCTATTATGATAGATTAATGCCTCGCATCTATGAATATGAAATCAAAGGTCACTGGAAATTTTTAGGCAACTTGAATCCTGAGCAAATGTCTGCCTTTTACCCTAATATAGACGTGATTACCGTGCCGTCATTAAATTCAACCGAAGCGTTTGGCTTGGTTCAAATCGAAGCGATGATGAACGGCGTGCCGTCTGTCCCTTCTGCATTACCAGGCGTTCGCCAGCCCGTCAAAATGCATGGCATGGGAGTTGTCTCTGAAATTGGGAAGGCAGATAGTTTAGCCAAAGCTATTTTAGAAGTTTTAGATAACAAAGAAAAATATCGCGGCGATATTGATTCCATTAAAAAGGCTTATGACCCCGACGCAATCGCCCAAGAATATGAAAAACTCTTTGCCAAATTAATGAGGAAGTAGTGAGTAATCGTCAATCAAAAGATTTTCTTTTTTTACAAATCAGCTCTCTCCCTTATTTTCGCGGGTTTTTACGCGCCATTGAATCGTCCTATTACCAAAACCTAGATTTACCCAAGCCGATTTATGACGTTGGCTGTGGAGACGGTCACTTTGCGGCTTTGACGTTTGATTATCAATTAGACGTTGGCTTAGACCCTTGGCGCTTCTCTATGAAAGAGGCGAAAAGATATCACGCTTACAAAGCGTTAGTGGAAGCCGATGGGGCAAAAGCTCCTTTTCCATCTAACCATTTTGCCAGCGGATTAAGTAATTCGGTTCTTGAACATATTCCGCATATTGACGCCGTTCTGAAAGAAACCTGCCGCGTCTTAAAACCCAATGCGCCGTTTTATTTTTGCGTCCCCAACACGAGATATTTTTCCGCTTTATCTTTAACGAAAATTTTTGGCAAGCCGTATGAAAACTGGTTTCGTAAAATTTCTCGCGTGCATCATGCCGACGAGCCAGACGTTTGGGAGAAGAGATTAAATCGGGCGGGTTTCAAACTAGAGAAGTGGTGGCATTATTTTTCGCCCGCCGCTATGCGCGTGTTAGAATGGGGACATTATTTTGGTTTACCGTCTTTAGTGTCTAAAGCGTTAATGGGCAAGTGGATTCTCTCTCCGACTCAATGGAATTTATATCTGACGCAAAATTATCTTAAAAAATATACATCCCCCACGCCTGTTGAAGATGGGACGTTTACATTCTACATTGCAAGAAAACGGGAATCGTAAATTGTGATTCGGGAGTTGTAAAACCCGATGCCCGAATATTGAATAACAAATATCGAACCTATGCCTTTCGACGAAAAATATTTCTCTTCACACACCTACAAAAATGTCACCTTTGCGAAATACAGTATGTATTGGTGGTCAAACCGATTCTTTGCGATGTTAGCGAGGCGGTATGGCAAACGCGGAGCGAGAATGCTGGAGGTAGGCTCAGGCATGGGGCATTTGGTGGGTCAACTCTCCCGTTGGTTTGAAGCGTACGGCATAGACTTGAATCACTGGGCGGTGAAGCAATCTAAAAAAGTTTCAGAACAAGCGTCTTTACAAACCGCATCGGCGCAAGATTTGCCGTATAAAAACGAATCGTTCAATGTGGTGATTATTAAACACATTGTGGAACATTTACCCGACCCTGCTAAAGCGATTAATGAAATTGGGCGAGTGACCGAAAAAAACGGCGTCTTAATTTTGGCAACCCCCAATCTAAGTTCATTGCTCAAACCATGGAAAGGCGAAAAGTGGATTGGCTATCAGGACCCAACGCATATCTCGCTCAAAGAGCCGCAAGAGTGGTTGCGGTTAATTCAAGAAGCGGGTTTTGAAGCGCTAAGAGTGTTTTCAGACGGTTTTTGGGATGTGCCGTATATTCGTTTTGTGCCGCCGCAACTTCAAAAATTATTTTTCGGTTCGCTGGGCGGCTTGCAAGCGGTGACGGGGATTGTCTTTTTGCCGATGAGATGGGGCGAGAGCATTATCGTAATTGCAAGGAAGAAATAATAAAAATAGTATAGAATCGCATGACGGATTACGAACGAGTAATCCGTAATTTGTGAATAGCAGGCTGAGAGATTCATGCAACACAGCGAAAACCTTCCTCCCGAACAAGAACCGACCGTTCTTGACCTTTATAAATCTGCCACGAAAGATTGGAATTCTTTTTTTAACGCTTTGCGTTCTTTATGGGATTCGCAAAAACGCGAAGAGTTAAGCGCTTCTTTAACTCATCAACCCGATACAGCCATAGAAGAAAAAGGAATTGAGCCGACTCGATCGAGCGCGTTTCCATGGCTGGCGGCGCTTGCCTTGATACTTGCGCTCATTGCCCAAGCGTTTGTCGAGCCGCCGCAACGTCAGGGCATGTTGTCGGTCGTATTTTATTTGGGGGCAATTGGCTTTGCGATTTGGTCTTATCGAAAACATGAATGGCGTTTACCCGCCTTGCCAGCCGTGTATGCGCGGCAAGACCCGCTGACGACGAACTTGATTCCATTAATCTTGTCCGTCATTTTTGCGAGTATTGCCTTTTATGCTTTTAAAGACGGCTTATTTACTTGGTTGAATACAATTTTGTGGGCGCTTGCGGTTATTTTCTTAGCGGCAAGCCTTTGGATTTCCTATCCAAAAATCAAAATGGAAGAAAACAGGAACGAACCGCCAACGGAAATAAAATTCGGCGGCGTTTTTATTTCTTTGAGCGCAAACGCCGTGCAATGGGCGGTGAGGGGAATAACGTTGTTGTTTTTCTTCTTGGCTTTGTTTTATCGTTTATATCAATTAGATATTGTCCCGATTGAGCCTTTCAGCGACCATGCAGAAAAAATATTAGACGTGTATGAACTTTCGCAGGGAAAAACCTCCGTATTTTTTGAGAGAAACACCGGGCGCGAAGCGTTTCAATTTTATTGGACGCTGCTCATCGTCAATATTTTCGATACGGGTTTTTCTTTTTACAGCCTCAAGCTTGGCACGGCGTTGTTGGGCATTCTCACCCTTCCTTTTGTTTATCAGCTAGGAAAAGAATTTGGCAATCGGCGCGCTGCTATTTTTGTTTTATTCCTTTTTGGAATTGCCGCCTGGCCCAACATTATTTCTAGAATTGGGTTACGCTTCCCGCTTTACCCGTTATTTGTCGCCCCCACGCTTCTTTATCTTGTGCGCGGCTTGCGGACTCATAACCGCAACGACTTTATCCTTGCCGGCGTTTTTCTTGGTCTTGGTTTGCATGGGTATAGCCCCTTCCGCATGACGCCGTTTTTGGTTGTCGCCGCATTTATTTTATATTTCTTACATTTGAGGTCGAAAGAACAACGCTTGCAAACCGTTTGGTGGTTTTTAATTGTTGTGGCGGTTTCCATCTTTGTCTTTTTGCCCTTAGGGCGCTACTGGTTAGAACGCCCCGATTTATTCGGCTATCGCGCCTTCTCACGCTTAGGCGAGATTGAAACGCCGTTGCCTGGTCCCGCTTGGCAAATCTTTTTATCCAATTTATATAACGGCTTACTGATGTTCAATTGGGACGACGGGCAAATTTGGGTTAATTCTGTCACCGACCGCCCCGCTTTAGACTTAATCACCGCCGCGTTGTTTCTATTAGGCGTTGTTTTATTAATTGCGCGTTACATTCGCCAACGGGATTGGCGCGATTTACTTTTACTGGTTTCCATTCCAATCTTAATTATGCCTTCTGTGCTGTCGTTAGCATACCCAGGCGAAAACCCAGCCCTCAATCGCGCAGGCGGCGCTTCTGTGGCGGTCATTTTAGTTGCCGCGTTGGCGCTAGAGGGGTTCGTCTCCAGTTTTGGGTCGGGAGCGAAGCGACAATTGATTGCCTATAGCCTCACAGGGGTTTTGCTCGCCGCCTCCGCTTTTTCTAATTTTGATTTAGTCTTCCGTCAATTTGCCGAGCCTTATAAACAATCGGCTTGGAATACGTCTGAAATGGGCAAAGTGATTAGCGACTTCCGCGAGAAATATGGGCAAACCGATACTGTATGGATTGTGCCTTACCCTTACTGGGTAGATACCCGCCTGCCCGGCGTGTGGGCAGGCATTCCAAACCGCGACTTCGCCTTGTTCCAAGACCGCTTGGCTGAAAGCCTTGCCTACCCCGCGCCAAAAATGTTTATTTATTGGAATGTGGATACTGAAACTGAGAGAATTCTTAAGGAACTCTACCCCAACGGCGATATTAGCCGATATACTTCGGCGTTTGAAGGTAAAGATTTTTATATCTTCTTGGTAGAAGAATAAAATTAATAACGCCCCGCAGGTTTGAAAAAGTAAATAATTTTATTAAAAACCTGCGAGGCGTTTCATTGCAAATCACATGAAAAACCAAAAATATTCTTGGATTTACGATTTCATTTTCATTCTCATCCTGCTTGTGGCAGGCTATTTACGCATCGGTGGATACGACTGGGGCGAAGGGCAACACCAACACCCCGACGAATTATTCCTAACAGGCGTGCTAGATAACCTACGCGCTAAAGCCTGCCAAGACCCTGCCATTCCAATAGATAACTGCCCGTCCGAGCAACAACGCTGGCTCACGCTTAGCGAATATTTTGATTCATCTACATCTACGCTTAGCCCCTATGTGCGCGGACATGCCTTCTTCGTCTATGGCAATTTACCGATGACCGTTTCGCGCGTGTTGTTAGACGCTTTTCGAGATGATGTCGTCAACTCCAAATATTTTGCCCGTCAACTTTCTGCGCTTGCCGATTTATTTACAATTTTTATTTTATATTTACTAGCTTCAAAATTATATGGGCGCAAAGTGGGTTTATTTGCCGCAGCCTTTTCATCCTTCGCCGTTTTGCAAATTCAACAATCTCATTTCTTCACCGCCGATACATTCTTGCTGATGTTTATGACATTAACTTTGTGGTTTGGCGTGAGCATTGTGGAGAGTGGAAGAAAGAGAGAAGAAAGAGATAAAAATTCTCGTAATTCTCAAACTCCCAATCTCTCATCCTTAATGACCAATGACGATTTACGGTTTACGCATCACGCATTACGCATCATCCGCCATCCCCTCTTCTTCCTCACCATTGGTTTTGGATTCGCGCTCGGTATGGCGATGTCGTCTAAAATCAACGCCGCCGTTTTGTGTTTGGTTTTACCTTTTGCATTTTATGTTCGTTACTTAATCTACGACCGTGACAAAAAACTGACCACTGATTACTGGCTACTGATAACTGCTTTACTCATCACAGGCGGGCTTGCTGCCCTCGTCTCGTTTCGCATCTTCCAACCTTACGCCTTCGACGGCATCGGCTTAAGCCAACAATGGATAAATAACCTGCGAGAATTACAAGCCCAAGCCTCCGGCACAGCCGATTTGCCATGGAACTTGCAATGGGCGAGAAGGTCGCATTTATTTTCATTTCAAAACTTAACGGTTTGGGGTTTAGGTTTACCGTTAGGCATTCTTGCATGGGCTGGCTTTTTGATGATGGCTTGGCGTATTTTCAAACATCGTGAATATCAACATCTTTTGCTATGGGGTTGGACTGCTTTCTATTTCACATGGCAATCACTGCAATTCAATGCCACCATGCGTTATCAATTACCAATTTACCCATTGCTTTGTATGATGGCGGCGTGGGGAATCTTTGAGTTAGCAAAAATCAATTACCAATCACGCATTGCGAATTACGCATTACGCTTCACAACATTTCTTGTTGGCACAACCGTCCTCATCCTCACCACCCTTTGGGCATTTGCATTTCAAAGTATTTATCTACGTGATGAAACCCGCATTGCCGCCTCGCGTTGGATTTTTCAAAATGTCCCCGCTGGTATAAACCTCAACATTCAAACTGAAAATGATACATACAATCAACCGCTTCCCATTTCGCCACAATTATTTATCGCTTCCGGGAATCCATATTTATTAAACTTCACGCCACGCGAGGAAGGCGTATTACGAGAAATAAATTTTGGATATGCTCTTGATGTCTCTGGATTACCCACCGAAATTGACATTACTTTATATTCCGCTTCACAACCAGACGTGGGACTTGCTCATGCTTCGGCGACATTAGATTCATCTTCAACAAACAACCCGCGCGGCGTTCCATTGACTCTGCAACTCGATAGAGTTATTCCACTTATCAAAGACCAGCAATACATCATAAAAATAGAAACCACTGGAACAGGCTTATCTATTTCGGGTTCAGCCATCGCTAATGAAACAGATTATGACTACGGCTTACCTTTCCGTGTAGATGGCTATGATCCAATGAACCCAACTAACCCTTTATATAGTGTTGAAGATTTGATGTTACAAGTTTACTGGAATGACGATGCAAATAAACTGAATCGCTATGTAGATATTCTTTCAAAATCAGATTACATTGTCATTCCTACCAATCATCAATACGGGCAAATCACTCGTTTACCAGAGCGTTATCCATTAACGACTTTGTATTATCGTGAATTAATCGGTTGCCCTGCTGACCAAGAAATTATCAAATGTTATCGTATTGCTCAACCTGACATGTACAAAGGTAATTTAGGTTTTGATTTGGTTGCGGTTTTCGAGTCATATCCAACCTTTGGAAATATCATCATCAATGACCAAGCCGCCGAAGAAGCCTTCACATTTTATGACCATCCCAAAGTGATGATTTTCAAAAAATCAGAAACCTTTGATGCCAATCAAGTTCGCGCGCTTCTGAACACGGTTGATTTAACCAAAGTTGTGCAACTTACACCGACACAATTTGATGATTACAAAACTTTGATGTTGCCCGAATCACAACTTGTCAAACAACGCGCTGGCGGAACATGGTCTGAATTATTTAGTTACGATTGGATTCAAAATAAATATCCATGGCTCGGTGTTTTATATTGGTATGTATTTATTTTCTTGTTAGGCTTATTTGCTTATCCAATTGCACGTTTGGCATTACCTGGATTAAAACAATATAGTTACGCACTCGGAAGAATCGTCGGGATTCTTTTACTTGCTTGGTTAGCATGGATGGCTGGCTCGATAGGACTCGATTACACAAGACTCAGCATCGGCGTGGCATTTGTTGCAGTTGCTGTAACAGGTGTCACCTTAGGGTTGAAGCGAAAAGATGAAATCATTGCGGATTGGAAATCTAATCGCAAGTTTTTCATCATGGCAGAAGTTATCTTCTTTACATTCTTCGTCATTGATTTATTGATTCGTTTGGGAAATCCTGATTTGTGGCATCCTGCTAAAGGTGGCGAACGCCCAATGGATTTTTCGTATTTCAATGCGGTTTTGAAAAGCACAAGTTTCCCCGCTTATGACCCATGGTTTGCAGGCGGGTATATCAATTATTACTATTATGGTTTTGTGTTGGCTGGCACGCCTGTAAAGTTGTTGGGCATTGTGCCTTCGATTGCTTATAACTTTTTATTGCCAACATGGTTTGCATTGGTGGCGACAGGTGCATTTGCAATTGGATATAGTTTGGTGTCAGGTTTCAAGTTTCAGGTTTCAGGTGACGACCTTCAACCTTCAACCTTCAACCTTCAACTCGTATCTGGAATCGCCGCTTCTTTCCTAAGTGTTTTCTTGGGTAACTTGGGGACGATTCAATTTATCTTCAATTCGATTCAACGGATTCCGTTACAAGGTGCTGGCGTACCTGCGGAGACCGGGATGTTTGAACGTTGGAGTTTGACCTTCCAAGGTTTATGGAAAATGATTACAGAGCAAGCCCAAATGCCAATTGGACGTGGTGATTGGTATTGGAATCCGAGTCGTGTCATTCCGCCGGGACCGGGCAACGAGATTACAGAATTTCCATTGTTTACATTTTTATACAGTGACTTACATGCTCACATGCTCGTTATGCCGATTGCATTGTTTATCATTGCATGGGCGGTTTCGTTCGTTTTATCTCGCGCACAATTGACTCGCGGTGAATGGATTGGGTCATTCTTCATTGGTGCGTTAGCCATTGGCGCATTAAAACCAACCAACACATGGGATTTATATACTTATTATCTGCTTGCCGCCATAGCGATGGGTTATGCGATTTATCGTAATGTTCCCCTCTCCGTTTTAGGGAGAGGGGTTAGGGGTGAGGGTCAAAAAATAATAACCACTTTTAGCGCAGTGATTTTGTTGTATGTTTTGAGTTCGCTTTTGTATTACCCATTCACTTACTGGTGGGGACAAGCCTATAACTCAGTTCAATATTGGGATGCGACACGCACGCCATTGGGTTCATACTTCACACAATGGGGCTTGTTCCTCTTTATCATCACGGCTTGGCTTGCTTGGGAAACAAGAGAGTGGATGGCGGCGACTCCTGTTTCTAAATTAAGCGGGTTAAGAAAATATGTCTTATTAATCGAAATCGCGTTGGCGGGGTTTATTGCCGTACTCGTATTCTTCTTTTTTGACGGCGTATATGCAGGCTTGGTTGCCTTGCCGCTTGCAGCATGGTCTGGCGTTTTGATTTTGCGCCCCGATTTACCCGACGCCAAACGCTTCGCGCTTTTCTTGATTGGCACCGCCTTAACCATTACGCTTGCTGTTGAGTTTATTTCCCTCGTCGGCGATATTGGGCGCATGAACACCATCTTCAAATTATATTTACAAGCGTGGATGATGTTCGCCGTCAGCGCCGCCGCCGCGCTGGGCTGGTTGCTCCCAGCGATATTTACATGGATACCCAAATGGAAAATTACATTTCAAGTTGGGTTTTATGGTTTATTGGCGGGCGCGTTTATGTTTACGCTTACTGGCACAACCGATAAAATTTCCGACCGTATGAATCCAGACGCGCCGCATTCATTAGACAGTATGGAGTTTATGAATCATTCCCAATTGTGGGATGGTCAAACAATGGATTTGAGTCAAGATTATCGCGCTATCCGATGGATGCAAGATAATGTGATGGGTTCTCCTGTGATTGTCGAAGCCAATTGCACAGAATATCGCTGGTGTACGCGCTTCACCATTTATACGGGCTTGCCCGGCGTCGTCGGTTGGAATTGGCATCAACGTCAGCAACGCGGCATTTTTGCTCCGCAAGTGCAAGATAGAGTGAACGAAGTTGGCACATTCTATAACACCACAGATATTCAGTCTGCCGTAAACTTTTTGAAAAAGTATGACGTGCAATATATTATCGTCGGTCAATTAGAAAGAAACGTATATCCCATCTTGCCAGAGTTGCCAGATGGTTTAGCCAAGTTCAAAGAATATGATGGCGTGCATTGGACAGCCGTTTATCAAGATGCGAACACAACGATTTACGAGGTCTTGCCATGATATATCACATCGCCACAAAAAAGGAATTCGATGAGGCGCAAACCAAAGGCGAATACGCCGCGCCGAGTTTGCAAACCGAAGGTTTTATTCATTGTTCTACCGCTAAACAAGTCGCGCCTGTTGCCAATGCTTTTTACAAAGGACAAAGCGGTTTGGTCTTGTTAAAAATTGACGAAGACAGAATCAAGTCTCCCGTCAAGTGGGAGGCGCCTGCTGGACCTCCAGCGCAAGGAATCAACGAATCAGATTTATTTCCGCACATTTACGGCGCTATTAATCTTGATGCAATTATTTCAGTAATAGACTTTGACCCCGCCGACCAATCTCTAATCTCTAATCTCTAATCTCTAATTATCTGATGACCTCATTCTTCACTTGGTACACCCTCCTCACTCTTCTCGGCTGGCTTACCTTCCCGCTGACATATTTTCTATTCTCAAAATTATCAGATAAAGGATACACGCTCGCGCGCACGGCAGGCTTGCTCATTTGGGGTTATATCTTTTGGCTATTTGCCTCATTGGGCATGGCGCAAAACGATGCCGGCGGAATTTTATTTGCGCTTGCAATTTTGATTGCATTGAGCGTATATGCATTAATTAATAATTACCAATTACTCATTGAATTTATAAAAGCGAACAAATCGCTCATCATCATTGTTGAAATTTTATTTTTGATTGCTTTTGCGTTTTTAGCGTTCCTCCGCGCCGCCAACTCTGAATTACAAAGCACCGAAAAACCGATGGAACTGATGTTTATCAATTCCATTATCCGTTCCGAAACCTTCCCCCCGCGCGACGCTTGGCTTTCTGGCTATGCCATCTCATATTATTACTTTGGCTATGTCATAACCGCCATGCTGGCGCAAATTTCAAATATAAACGGAAGCACAGCACACAACTTAATGACTTCCTTGATTTTTGCATTAGGCGCAATCGGCTCCTACGGAATTTTATATAACTTACTTTCAAGAGCAGACCGCAGACCACTGACCACTGACGATGAGAAAATTAACTGTCCGCCGCCCGCCGTCCGCCGTCTATCATTATTAGCGCCATTATTTTTACTTTTAGTTTCCAATTTTGAGGCGCTTCTCGAAGTCTTGCATCGCGCAGGAATTTTTTGGACGAAAGATGTAAACGGCACATTCACAAGCTCATTCTGGACATGGCTCGACATGAAAGAACTTTCTCAACCGCCAAGCGAGCCATTTGGTTTAATCCCCGATAGATATTTATGGTGGTGGCGCGCCTCACGCGTGATTCAAGATTACGACATCGCTGGCGGCTTCCGCGAAGTGATTGATGAATTTCCATTCTTTTCATTTTTACTTGGAGATTTGCATCCGCATGTATTAGCGATTCCATTTTCATTGCTTGCAATTTCGGTCGCGTTAAATATTTTTCTCGGCGGCTGGCGCGGCAAACTCGAAGCCTATGGCGCGCAACTTCATCTCAACCTCACGGGCTTTTTCTTTTCAGCGCTTGTGTTGGGTGGATTAGCGTTTCTCAACACATGGGATATTCTCGTCGGCGCGACATTGATTTGCTCCGCCTACATTTTCTCCCGCGTAGACTCTGACGGCTGGAGTTGGAAACGCCTCGAAGACGTATTTATACTTGCTCTGCCGCTTGGAGCAGTTTCCTTAATTTTATATTTTCCCTTCTACCTCGGCTTCTCTTCCCAAGCCGGCGGCTTACTTCCAAACTTTATGTATCCCACACGCGGAGTGCACTTGTGGGTGATGTGGGGAACATTACTCATCCCGATTTTTTCATATCTAATTTACTTAATCAGCAGGGGCGACCCGTCAAAATTAATAAACGAGTCTGATGAATCTGAAAGGGTCGCCCCTGCCTTGAAACCCAATTGGAAACTTGGTATTTATCTCGGCATTGGATTTACTCTTTTCTTATTCTTGCTTACATTCCTCATTGGAATCATCGGTTACTTTGCCGAAAGAGAATTTGTCGAATACCAACTTTCAATCTTCAACATGACCATCCCGCAATTCCTCTCCGCCACTTCACTAAAAAGATTATCCCACATCGGAAGTTTAATAACGCTACTGGCGGTCTTCATCCCAACCCTTTCTTTCCTCTTTCCAAAGTCTTCAATCTCTAATTCTCCCAAATCCCAATTACCAATTACCAATCACTCCACTCACCGCTTTCCCCTCTTACTCCTCACGCTCGGCGCCATCCTCATCCTTGCTCCTGAGTTTGTTTACCTAAAAGACCAATTCGGCTATCGCATTAACACCGTTTTCAAATTCTATTATCAAGCCTGGATTCTGTGGAGCGTTGCCGCCGCCTTTGGCGTAGCCGTTCTATTGAAAAATTTAGAATATCTTTCATCCACAATTTTTCGCATCCTCATTGGTATCATCATCTTCTGTGGACTTTTATACCCAACCTTTGGCATCCTTACCAAAACCAACAACTTCAACCCGCCGTTTGGATACACCCTCAACGACTTTGACCGCGTAAAGCGAGAAAACCCCGAAGAAGCCGCCGCCGTAGAATTTTTACTCACCGTCCCCGACGGCGTTATCGCCGAAGCGATTGGAGACGGTTACAGCGGCTACGGAAGAATCTCCATGCTTACAGGTTTGCCAACCGTGTTGGGCTGGCCTGGTCACGAAGCGCAATGGCGTGGCAGTTACGAACCGCAAGGCTCACGCCGCGACGATATTCTAAAACTTTACACAACCTCAAACTGGGAAGAAGCGCAAACCATGATTCGCCAATACAACATCCGTTATATTTATATCGGCTTGCTCGAACGAACCTCTATGACAGTCAACGAAGAAAAATTTTACCTATACCTCAAACCAATTTTTCAACAAGGCTACACCGTTATCTTTGAAGTTCCCAAATAACCTTTGATACAATTACCCCATGACGCATAGACATTTCAAATACGAAGGCTGGCTATATCTACTGGCTTTTTTCATCGCCTTTGGCGTTCGCATTGCCCAACTTGGCGCATTGCCCTTAAACGATGTAGAAGCCGCATCTGCCTTACAAGCCCTAAAAATTTCACAAAGCGAAAACACAGCGCTCAACCCGCATCCTTTTTACATTCTTTCCACTGCAGTTTTATTTTTTATATACGGCGGCGGAACAGATTTCCTCGCCAGATTCATGCCCGCCTTGATAGGAAGTTTACTCGTCTTTGCCCCGCTTCTTTTTGATAACCGCCTCAAACCACGCCCCAGCCTGCTCCTCGCCTTCTTCATCGCGCTAGACCCCGGCATGGTTGCTATTTCACGTCAAGCCGCCAGCCCTATTTTTGCAATCTCATTTTTCATATTTACGCTTGGCTTTATCAACAAAAATAAACTTACACTTGCCAGCATCTTCGCCGCATTGACGTTATTAAGCGGACCTTCCTTTTGGCTTGGCTTACTAGGTTTCATCATTTCATGGATGATTTTCCAAGTCCTCAACCGCCAGTCTCCAACCTCTAATCTCCAATTCCCAATTCCCAATTCCCAATTCACTAATTATCTAATCCCTTTCATCCTCACCTTCATCGCCGCCGGCACGCTCTTCCTCACCGCCCCCAACGGATTAAGCGCCGCCTTTGCGTCTCTCCCTGAATTTTTCAAATCATTCACGGGCGCATCAGAAACAACCTGGGGCATGATATTAATTTCAATCGTCATATATCAACCGTTAGCCCTTATCCTCGCCATCTTCGCCGTTGTGCGCGGCATCCTCAACAACATCCAACGAGTAGCCTTCCTCACCGTTTGGATGTTAGTCGCCGTCTTGCTTGCCGTATTTTTACCCGCGCGCCAAATTGCCGATGTAGCCTGGGCATTAATCCCGCTCAACGCTTTAGCGGCGTTAGAACTCGCGCGTGCATTCAACATCTATCCCGAAGAGCGAAGCGAAGTTGCAGGCGTCACATTCTTAACTGTTTTCATCTGGGTCTTTGCATGGCTTGGCTTTGCAGGGATGGTATGGTATCCCACTGACTCAGAACAATACGCTCTACGTTTTTGGATGTTGCTTGGCTCGCTAGTATTACTAGCGTTAAGCTTATTACTCGTTGCCGCAGGTTGGTCAACGCGCATAGCGCGCATTGGCGGCGTGTGGGGCTTTGTTATAGCGTTCGGGGCGCTCATGCTAGGCGGCGCATTTGGCGCGGCAGGCTTACGCGGGCAAAACGCCCCCGAACTATGGTGGCAGACTCAAATCCCCGCACAAGCGCATTTATTGCGCGCAACAGTAGAACAAGTTTCAGAATTTTATACAGGAAACGACACATCCGCCTCTGTCGTCATCGCCGGGCTGGATTCTCCCGCGTTAGCCTGGGTTTTACGCGAACATGACGTGCAAATCGTCGAATCGTTAGACCCCGCTTCAGCCCCAGACATCGTCATCACCCCCTTTGAAAACAACCCCGCCCTCATCGCCGCATATCGCGGACAAGACTTCAACTGGCGGCAAACCTACCTATGGCATGTCTCCTCCTTTGACGTTTGGGTGCGTTGGATTACATTACGCGAAATTTCTTACACCGGCGAAGCGATTATCTTATGGGCAAGAGACGACTTATTCGTAGATAAATAACCGCTTACCAATTCCTACTTACTGATTAATTCTAGTTGACCAATCCCTTATAATTCCCCACATGACCAAAACTCCCCCTTTCATTATCACCCTAGACGGACCCGCCGCATCGGGCAAATCTACCATTGGCAGAAAACTTGCCGATGCATTAGGCTATTTATTTTTCGACACAGGCATTATGTATCGCGCCGTCACATGGATTGCCCTAAGCCGCGACATGGATATACGCGATGAAGCATTAATGAACCAACTAGCCCAAACCGCGCAAATTGATATTCGCCCCGCCTCCAAAAACGACGGTCGCCCATGCGATGTCATCGTCAGCGGGCAAGACGTCACTTGGGAAATGCGCTCTAGCGAAGTCGAAGCCAGCGTTTCCATTGTCTCCGCTTATGCAGGCGTGAGAAAAGCCTTATCGCAAAAACAACGCGAAATTGGCTTGCGCGGAAAAGTGGTTATGGTCGGTAGAGATATTGGCACAGTCGTCTTACCTGAAGCCGATTTGAAAATTTATTTAGACGCCAGCGCCGAAGAACGCGCCAAACGCCGTTATGACGAAATCATTGCGCGCGGCGAAAAAGCCGATTACGACGAGATTTTGAAAAAAATGATTGAACGCGACCATATTGACTCAACCCGCGCCATTGCCCCGCTTCGCCCAGCCGATGACGCCGTCATCATCAACACCAATGAACCCAGCGCCGACGAAGTGTTTAAGCAGGTTTTAGAATTATGTAAACAGAGATGAAAGCAAATAGCCCGCTGTTCATCTCTGTTTATCTCCGCTAAATTGAATGCCCACCCCAAAACCCATTGCAGAAGTTTGGAAACCCGAACTTGTGCGCTTACCAAAATTAACTTTCGCGCGCAGAGCGTTTCGCGCATTTGCGCACAACTGCATTGTTAAACTCACGGCAAAACTTTTACTAAATATCAGCGTTGAAGGCAAACAAAACCTTCCCCAAACGGGACCGTTATTAATCGTCATCAATCACATCGGCGACGCAGACGCGGTGTCTGTCGTGTCGCAACTACCTTGCCCGCCCGACGCAATTGGAAAAATTGAATTGTATGACTTGCCGATTTTAGGCAAACTAATGGATTGGTACGGAGTGATTTGGGTTCATCGCGGAAAGCCGGATATAAAAGCCATCCGCGCCGCATTAGACGGCTTGGCGGAAAATCGCATCATCATCATCGCCCCAGAAGGCAGATATTCTGTCACTGGCGCATTAGAAGAAGGAAACGGCGGCGCGGCGTTTTTGGCGTATAAATCGGGCGCGCCCGTGCTGCCGATAACCGTCACCGGCACAGAAAACGAACATGTATATGGCGCGCTCAAAACATTCAAACGCGCGCGGGTGCATGTCAAAGTGGGGAACATGCTGAAAATTGGCGAACAATTTGAAACACGACAAGAAGCGATTCAAAAAGGCACAAGTCAAATCATGCAAGCGTTGGCAAATCTCTTGCCGGAAAAATATCGCGGAGAATATTTATAAACCGCTCTGCAGGTTTAGAGACAATTTACAATCTTAAAAAGAAACCTGCGGCGCGGTTATAATTTGAGAAATGGACTTTATCGTCACGCTCCTTGCAGGCATCCCATTTCCCGCGCCGCCCACGCCGGCTGGCTGGGTTGTATGGTTGGGGGGATTCGCGCTTTTGATTTTTATTTTGATTCGCCAACGCGCAAATACGCAAATGAGTTGGGGATTATTTATCTTCCTCTTCGTTTTGATTCCCGCCACAACCTTATTTATCGGTTTAAGATTTTCTTCCGCTTCCGCTCGACCTCTGCCCGGTCTGCCCGCGGATGCGCCCGGCTCCGCCTTGATGATTTTTTCGGCTATCCCTTGGCTCATTGGCGGCGGCATGTTAGGACCGCTCCCCGCCGCCTTGCTGGGGGCGTTTGCCGGTTTGTTGCGCGGCGCGTGGGATAGTTATTCTTTATTCTCAATTATAGAACTTGCCCTGTTAGCGGCGTGGTTTTCTATCAACATGCGCCAAAATTATCGAACGCGCGCATACGCATTATTACGCCAGCCGTTGATTGGGGCGTTGTTATTGATTCCTATTCACGCTTTGTTTTATGTGGTCAGCGCGTTATTCACGCAATGGGGCGTAGAGGCTATGCCTATTACCGCGCGTTTAGATTTTGCAATTAGCAATTTGGGGATTGTCGCTTTGGCGTTTGGCGGCGAAATGTTGCTGGGCGGTTTATTTGTCCAACTCATTGCTTTTGCGTTGCCAACCCGCTGGGGAAGTAAACAAGCCTTGCAACCTTCGCCGGGCGAAAAAAGTTTAGAAGCGAGATTTTTATTCGCCGTTGGCGCGTTTATTTTGATGTTGTTGCTTACGCTGCTCATTGGCGATTGGGTGGTGGCAGGGCGAGCCGCGCGCGAATTACTAGAAGATAGATTATCCAGCGCGGGCGAATCGGCTTCGCAAAGCGTGCCATTCTTTTTAGAGACGGGGCAAAACTTGGCGGTGCAACTCGCGGCAGACCCACGCCTGCTCACCGCCACAGGCGATGAACTGCGCTCTATCATTGGTTCGCGCATTCAAGCCGTGCCGTATTTTGACCAATTCATTGTGTTAGACGCAAATCATAAAAACGTCTTAGCCATATATCCATCGTCCGATGCGAGTACGTTTCGCTTATATGCTGAGGAAGATTCGGGAGTTTTCTTAGCCGCTAACGGCGTATTAACGCAAATCTATTCCATTCCGCCGACAACGGTTGAAGAAAGCGCGCGCGTTTCGTTTATGGTGGCGATTGTCGATTCTACGGGGCAGGTGAAAAGAATTTTGATTGGGCGCACTTCGCTTGAATCGAACCCATTAACCTTGCCGTTGATTGACAGCCTGAATAACATGAACGAACTTGGCGGCTCTGGCATGTTGCTGAATGAAAATAACCGCGTCTTATATCATTCAGATAAAACGCAGTCTTTATCTACCTATAATGGTCGGCAGAGCGCCCAAGCCTTTTTTTATGACGACACCGCGCCAGACGGCACACGCGAAATGGTGTATTACCAGCCTGTGTTTGGGCGCCCGTGGGCAATTGTGCTAAAAGTCCCCGCTCAACGCGCGCAACAAATTGCATTAAACATCGCCTTGCCCTTAGCGGTGATGATTATTGTGCTGGCAGTAATAGCCATGATTTCATTGCGGTTGGGTTTACGAGTAGTCACAGGCTCATTGCAAAGTTTGGCGGCAGAAGCCAATCGCATTGCGCAAGGGCAGTTAGACCATCCGCTTCAGGTGAAAGGGGAAGATGAGGTGGCGCAACTCAGGCGGGCGTTCGAGCAGATGCGCTCTAGCCTGCAATCGCGCTTGGAAGAAATTAATCGCTTATTGCAAGTTAGTCAGGGCGTGGCGTCTAGTTTGGAGATGCAAGACGCCGTTAAACCCGTGTTAGAAGCGATTCTTTCAACAGGCGCAAATTCGGTGCGCGTGGCGCTCTCGCCCGAAATTTTGCCCGATACGTATGTGGAGTTACCTTCTCGTTTTGCGTTGGGCGCGGCTGGAGAAGCCTATGCTCACCTTGACGAGCAAATTTTGCAATTGGCGCAAAGCCAGCAAAAACTTGTTTTGCCCAACCTCACCCGCTCGCGCGAAATTGATTTAGACCCAACCAAGCCGCAACCGTTGGCGTTATTGGCAGTGGCGTTGCGCCATGAGAATCGTTACTATGGCGTGGTGTGGGCGGGTTATGAACAACCGCGAAAATTTTCCGATTCAGACGTGCGCTTTGTGACGACGCTTGCCGGGCAAGCGGCTTTGGCAATTGCAAACGCGCATCTCTTTCTTAACGTGGAGGCGAGTCGCCGTCAACTGGAAGCGATTCTTAACTCCACGCCCGACCCCGTGCTGGTGACCGACCATCGCAATCGTTTATTGTTAGCAAACTTCGCCGCCGCCGCCGCGCTTGGACCTAAAGTGGACGACGACGCCCGCTCTCGCGTTGAAACCGAAAAAGTGATTAAACTCAAACCGTTGGTCAATTTATTGCATAGCGCCACGTCTGAAAAACAATCGGCGGAAATTGTATTGTCAGATAACCGCACTTATTTCGCCACCGCTTCGCCGGTGATGGTAGAAGGCAAACAAATTGGGCGCGTGTGCATTATGCGCGATGTGACGCACTTCAAAGAGTTAGATACGATGAAATCTGAATTTGTGGCGACGGTTAGCCACGACTTGCGCTCGCCATTAACATTAATGCGCGGGTACGCGACGATGTTAGATTCAGCGGGCGAGTTAAACGAACAACAGCAAGGCTATGTGAAGAAAATAATTTCAGGCGTGGAGAATATGTCGCGCTTGGTAAATAATTTGCTAGATTTAGGGCGCATTGAAATTGGCGTGGGGTTGCAAGTGGAAACCGTAAGCGTTTTGGATGTAATTGAACGCGTGACCAGCGCCTTGCAGTTGCAAGCCATGCAAAAAAATATCGCCTTGCAGGTGGAATTAGCCAAAGATATGCCTCATGCTATCGAAGCCGACCAAGCCCTCTTGCATCAGGCGGTGTATAACTTGGTTGAAAACGGAATCAAATATACTCCTGAGAATGGAAGCGTTATCATCTGCACTATATCGGACCCAACTCACTTAACGTTTGTGGTGAAAGATTCGGGGATTGGCATTCCGCCAGACGATTTGCCGCGTTTGTTTGAAAAGTTTTATCGAGGTAAACAACGCGAAGCGCGCGCGCAACCCGGCTCTGGTTTGGGTTTGGCAATTGTGCATTCTATTGCCCAAAGCCATAACGGTAAAGTGTGGGTCGAAAGTCAAATTGGAAAAGGCAGTTCGTTTTATTTGCAAATTCCTTTGGCGCAACCCAAATAGCGCTGCCCTGCATTTTTTGACAGTGCAATCTTATGATTAGATTGTCTACACCTCTTAATGATTGGAAACCCAAAAAATAAAAATAGGACTATAATCCAAACTTGTCCTTCCGCAGGAAGGGCATAATTTTTGCCTGTATAGTAAGTTGGTACGTATGATTAATCAAGAAAAAAAACAAACCCCTATTATCGAACGAAGTACAGATTACAAGCCCCGCCGCACATTACGGTCTTGGCTGATTGGCAGACCGCTTTCTACCGCAGATGCGGCGCATGAAAAAATTGGCAAGTTGGTGGGCTTGGCAGTTTTCGCGTCTGATGCGCTCTCTTCAAACGCTTATGCCACGCAAGAAATTATGGTGGTGCTGGCGGCGGCTGGCGCTATTGCGTTTGGATATGTATTTCCTATTTCCATTGCGATTGTCGCCTTATTGGTGATTGTTTCCATTTCGTATGTGCAAGTGATTAAAGCCTACCCAGACGGCGGCGGCGCTTATGTGGTGGCGCGCGATAATTTAGGAGAACTGCCCGGCTTAACTGCCGCTTCGGCTTTATTAGCCGATTATATTTTGACGGTTTCGGTTTCTATTTCTTCGGGCGTGGCGCAAATTGTGTCCGCATATCCAGAACTGTACGAATACCGTGTGGGGATTGCTGTTTTTGGCGTGTTCTTTTTAATGCTCATTAACTTACGCGGCGTGCGCGAATCGGGAGCGGCAATTGCCGTGCCAAGCATTTCGTTTATTGTCATCATGCTTATATTGGTGATAGTGGGGTTAGCGAAGTATTTTTCAGGCACATTAGGCATGGTGACAAACCCGCCAGAAATTTTGGCGCACGGCATCACTTCTTTTGGCTTACCCTTTTTAATTTTACATGCGTTTTCAAGCGGAACAACCGCCCTCACGGGCATTGAGGCGATTTCAAACGGCACAACGGCGTTTAAAGAGCCGCGCGCGAAAAACGCTTCTATTACTTTGATGTGGATGGCGGCTATCTTAGCGACATTATTCTTAGGCATTTCGTTTTTAGCCAGCCAAGTGGGGGCAACGCCTTCGGAATTTGAAACGGTTATTTCACAACTTGGGCGCACCGTGTTTGAGGGGCAGGGAATTTTTTATTACGCCGTAATATTAGCCACAACAATTATCTTAATCTTGGCAGGCAATACGGCGTATGCGGGCTTTCCGCGCTTAAGCGCGCTCATGGCAAAAGACGGCTTTCTTCCGCGTCAATTAACTTACCGAGGGAGTCGTTTGGTATATTCTCGCGGTATTGTGGCGTTAGCGTTTTTATCGTCTGGCTTAATCATTCTGTTCCAAGCCAGCGTTACCCGTTTAATTCCATTATATGCTATTGGCGTTTTTCTTTCTTTCACGTTGGCGCAAACAGGCATGGCGCTGCGCTGGTGGAAAATTGGCAAGAGCCAAACGCAAACCCGTTCTCAAGATAAACAAGAAGAAAATTTACAGTACGACCCTTTGTGGCGGTTAAAGATGATATTGAATGGGTTTGGGGCGGTGTGTACGGGCGTCGTGATTATTATTTTTTCCATCACAAAATTTAACGATGGCGCGTATGTTATCTTAATTCTCATTCCCTCTTTAATATGGGTTTTATGGCTCATCCATCGGCATTATAAAAGATTGGCGGCAAAACTCTCGTTGGAAAATTTTGGCATCATTCCGCCGCAAACGATTCGCCATCGCGTCATTATGCCCGTGAGCGGCGTGCATCAAGGCACGCTTTCGGCGCTACGCTATGCGCGCATGTTGTCGGACGATGTGACTGCGGTTCACGTCACCATTGAGCCAGAAGACGCGGAGAAAACCCGCAAGAAGTGGGAAACCTGGGGCGAAGGCACGCGCTTAGTGATTTTAGATTCGCCGTATCGTTTGCTTATTGAACCGTTGCTAAAATATATTTCCGATATTTCAGAGCAGCGCCAGCCCGGTGAAACCATCACAATCGTTGTGCCAGAATTTGTTTCAGAAAATAAACTCACTAGCGCTTTGCATACAAACACCGCCAATATTTTGCGCGACCAGTTAAAACTTCAGCATGGCATTGTCATTACAAACGTGCCGTATCATGTTCATGAGCAAGAAGATAGACATTAAGGAGTGCCAAATGAATTTTATTGTTGTAGGGTGTGGAAGATTCGGCGCCGAACTTTCATACCGACTTTTTAAGAGCGGACATCAAGTGGTGGTGGTGGATAACGAACAAAAATCGTTTAACCGCCTCCATCCAGACTTTCGAGGGCGCACCGTAGTGGGAGAAGCGCTCGCGGCGGACACACTATCTCGCGCCGACGCGGCTCATGCCGACGGCGTGGCAGTGGTGACCAATTCAGACGTATTAAATGCCGTCATTGGGCATTCTGTCCGTGTACATTATCCAAACATCAAACAAGTGATTGTGCGAAATTACGACCCTGCTATGCGCGATATGCTCGAAGCGTTTGGCTTGCAGTTGGTTAGCTCAACCGCTTGGGGCGCTGAACGCGTGCAAGAATTATTGGCAGACCCATCTTTCCGCGCGGTGTTTTCGGCAGGCAATGGCGAAGTGGAAATATACGAAATGTATATTCCGCAAAAATGGAATGGCTTGACGGTCGCTGAGTTGTTAAAAGGCTGTAAAGAGCTTGCTTGCGTAGCGCTCACCCGTGCAGGCAAAGCGGAATTACCCGCTCCTGAAGCGATTTTATATCAAGGCGACGTTTTAACCGTAAGCGCTACGTTTGAAGGCGCGAAAGCATTACGCGAAAAATTGCAAGAAGGCAAGGAGTAGGGATATGTTTGTATTCATCGCTGGCGGCGGGCGCACAGGCTCTGAATTGGCTTTGCAACTGCTGGCTCAAAATTATGAAGTTCGTTTGCTTGAACATCGCCGAGAATTGTTGGCGCGCTTGCACCATGAATTGCCGACCGAAGTGATTTATGAAGGGCAAGCCACCGACCCAACCGTTTTGAAAAACGCCGGTTTAGGAAGAGCGCAAGTATTAGTCGCTTGCACTAATGACGACGCCGCTAATTTGGTTTTGTGCTATTTAGCGCGCACGATGTTCAAAGTGAAGCGCACAGTGGCAAGGATTAATAACCCGCGTAATGCATGGTTGTTTGATAAAAACTTTCATGTGGACGAGACGATTAATCAAGCCGATGTGATGGCGCATTTGATTCAAGAGGAAATGTCGCTGGGCGATATGATGACCTTGCTGAAACTCAGGCGCGGCAAATATTCTTTAGTAGAAGAAAAAGTGCCGAAAGGCGCAAAGGCATTAGGCGTGCAAATTAAAGATTTAGGTTTGCCAGAGCAATGCGTAATTGCCGCTATTATCCGTCATGGCGAAATTGTGTTGCCGCGCGGCACAGTGATGTTGGAAGAGTTTGACGAAGTGCTGGCGGTGACGGATGATGAAGGCGCAAAGCAATTGGCTGCATTATTAGAACCGCCAGACCGGTCGGTGTTGTAAAACTAAAACGCGCATGATAACGAGACAGCCGCCTTCAAGGCGGCTGTCTCGTTATCATATTTTAGAGATTATTTCGCTTCTGCGCTTTTTAATATCATTCACTTCCCAACCATTTCTTTCATCTGCTCTACATAAGCAAGGGATTGGTGGCGGAAGTAGGTGTTATATAGTTCGGCGTAATGACCTTTTTGATTTAATAAACTGTTGTGATTGCCTTCTTCGATGATTGTGCCTTTTCGCATGACGACGATTCTATCGGCCGCTTTGACGGTGGACAACCGATGGGCGATAAGAATGCTGGTTGCGTTTTTGAGAATTAGGTTTAGCGCTTGTTGAATTTGCCATTCGGTGAACGGGTCAATGCTGGCGGTGGCTTCATCGAGGATGAAGATGGCGGGGTTTTGAACCAACACGCGCATAAGCGCAACCAGTTGGCGCTGCCCCATTGATAAGCGATTCCCTCTTTCGCCGACTTGGGTATGTAAACCATCGGGTAAAGTTTCTAGCCATTCGCCGTCGCCTATTTTTTTGGCGAGTTTTAGCATTTCTTCTTCCGGCACGCCCGGTGCGGCGTAGCGAATATTTTCGGCGATAGAGCCTGAAAATAAAAACGGCGCTTGCGAAACAATGCCCAATTGACGGCGATATTGGGTTAAGTCAAAGGTGCGAATATCTCTTCCGTCAATTAATAATTTGCCTTCTTGAAATTCGTAAAAGCGGGCAATTAATTTGGCAATGGAAGATTTGCCCGCGCCCGTGTGACCGACGAGGGCAAGCGTCTCGCCGGGTTGAATGAGCAGGTTGAAGTCGGTGAGAATCGGTTCTTTATCTGAATAACGAAAATGAACGCGTTCAAATTGAATCTCTCCTTTAAGGCGGGGAACGTCCAGTTTCTCTTTTTGGATGACGTTGGGGTCGGCGTCTATTAATGCGAATACGCGCTCGGCGGCAGAAAGCCCGCCTTGAATTTGCGCCCAGAATGAAGTGAGATTCAAAACGGGGAAAAAGAATTGGTCGAGACTCATAATAAAGAGATACCACGAACCAATGCTGACGATGCCTTGCGCGGCGCTGAACCCGCCGACATAGACCAACACGCCGACAAATACGCCTCCGACGGCGTTGAGCACTGGGAAAACAAGCGAAAGCACAAACCCGCGCTGCACATTGACTTGATACGATTGTTGGTTTGATTCGTCAAACGATTTGAAGATGCTATCTTCTTGCCGAAAGTTTTTGGCAATGGAAATGCCGCTGATGGTTTCTTTGATGGCGGCGTTTACGTCTGCCATGGCTTTCATACCTTTTTTGGTGACGCGCCTTGCCATTGCGCGAAAGCCTGCGGCAATGGCGAAGATGAAGGGCAGAAACCCCACCATTAATAAGGCTAAGCGCCATTCGGTGCGAAATAGCGCTACGGCGATGATGAGGGCTTGTATGATTTGCGCCATGACATCGGTGATGATGACGACAAGCTGACCGAAATCGTTTGTATCGGACGTAATGCGCGAGACGATTCTGCCTGATGAAAATTGGTCGTAAAACGATAAGTCGTGTTCGGCGGCGGCGCGAAAGGCGCGCGAGCGCATTTCTAGCACCACATCGCCCACAGCGCGGATGGTGAGCGCGCGGCGAATCCAATTTAAGCCCCATAAGCCAAAGGCTACGATGACTAATGCCAGCCCTACTAACAGAATTTCTTGCGTGGTGGGTTGGTCTTGAATTAAATCTATCATTTGGCTGACGATGACGGGCAGCGCCGCGCCGATGAAGGCTAGGAGAATGATGACAAGGGAGGCGAGTATTAAGCGTTTGGCTTGCGAACCGAAGTAATTGACCATGCGGCTTACAAGAACGCGGTCTGAATATTGTCTATCGTATTTTTCGTCGTTTAATCCTGCAAAGAAACCCATAAGTTAGCTCTCAACTTTCAGCATTTAGCAATTAGCGCTTGCAGTTTTCTTGTTGCTGACTGCTGATAGCTAATTGCTGATTGCTTTATTTATTCTCTAAAAATTCTTGAATACGCTTCGGAGGTTTTCATTAACTCGTCATGTGTGCCGATGGCGGCGATTTGCCCCTTGCGAAGCACGATGATTAAATCAGCCCAGCGGATTTGGGAAAGGCGATGGGTGATGATAAACGTAGTCCGTCCGCGTGCGGCGTTGGCAATGGCGCGTTGAATTTTATCTTCGGTGGCGGAGTCAATGGCGGAGGTTGAGTCGTCTAGTACGAGAATTTTTGGCTCGGTTAAGAAGGCTCTGGCTAAGGCGATGCGTTGGCGCTGCCCGCCCGAGAGGGTGACTCCGCGTTCGCCGACGACTGTGCCGTAGGTTTGGTCAAAGTCTAGGATGAAGTCGTGCGCTTGGGCGGCGATGGATGCGGCTATTACTTCGTCTTTTGTGGCGTTTGGTTTTCCGAAGGCGATGTTATCGTGCAAAGAGCGAGAGAATAAAAAGATATCTTGTTCAATAATAGAAATTTGCTCGCGCAATGAGGCGAGATTCCAATCGCGCACATCTACGCCGTCTATTAACACTTGCCCGTCAGATACATCGTAAATGCGGTTGAGTAATTTGACTAAGGTGGTTTTCCCTGCGCCCGTTTGCCCAACCAAAGCGACTGTTTGCCCGGCTTTGACCTTGAATGAAATATTTTTCAATATCGCTTCGCTCTCGCTGTTTTGTTCTTTTTCGGAATGAGAAGAGGGGTAATGAAATGAGACGTTACGAAATTCGACTTCGCCGCGAATGTTGGCAGTTACGCCTGAAGCGTTTTGGTCAAGATGCGTCTCGCGTTTGATTAAGTCTAAAATTCTGCGGGCGGATGAAATTCCAGAAGAAATTTGCGAGTATGCAAAGGTAGAAGTGAAAGTGGGAAATTGAAGCAACTGTAACATGCCGAAATAGGCGATTACGTCTCCTACGCTTAATAAATGAGCGCGATATAAAAATAAAGCATGAACCAAGCCGCTGGCGTAAGCCAGCCCTAATAACAGCATGGCGATATACCGCGCTTCGAGTTCGCCTTGTTTTATAAAAGCGTCGCGCACTTTTTTGGCGTTGAAGATGAAACGCTCCACTTCTGCGTCTTCTTGCGCCGCGCCTTTCATAATTTCTACGCCGTCTAACGACTCGGAGAGGTGTGTGTTCATCACGCCAAATGTGGCGCGCACTTGGTCGGTGACGGGAGATAGGCGTTTTAGGTATTTAGCTAAAGCGACGAAATAGACGATAATGAAGATAAGCGGCGTAAGAATTAATGACCAATGGTAGGTTGGACCAAAAAACAACGGCATGAGAATAAACATGAACGAACCCACCACAAGGTTTACCCCAGGGCTAAACATGTAGTTCACTTCACGCACGTCGTTGGTGGCGCGCGCCATAGTGTCGCCGACGGGTTGGAGGTTATGAAACGTCATGCTTTTGCCAAGCAGCGAAAGGTACAACTCATCGCGGATATCGCGCTCCATTCTTTGCGCCATAAGTTCTGCGCCAAAGTTTCTGCCGAGTTGCAACACGCCGCGAATAATTTGCGAAACGCCGATGGTTAAAGCCAATGGCAGTAACACGCTGGTATCGAGCGTATTTCGTATGGAGTCAAATGCGTTGCCGGTAAGCACAGGCACAACCACAGCCAGCACGGCGTTACCAATCGCGCCGATGAAAATCATCGCCACAATCCATGTGTATGGTTTTACATGCGAAAGAATCCAGCGAATGGCTGTCGAAGTATCGTATTTATTTTTTCTGTGTAAGGTAAATTCTGCGGGGGCGGTCAAAGTAGTCATAGAACAATTGTATCATTTTCAAATTTTAATTGCGTAACCCCGCATACCTAGAAGGGTTATTTAAGGTAGGCTAGCGCTTCGGCTAGTCAATGATTCAACTCAAGGAGAGTGTGAAATGTCTTTACCAAAAACAATTTCTGGTTGGTGTATGTGGCTCTATTTCTTGTGGGTTGGGCTTGGCGCGTTTGTTGCTTTGCCCATGGCAGGCACAATAGCGGGCGTTCTCGCTTTGGGCTATGCCATTTTCGCTTTATTAGGAAAATGAGCGCGTAATTTCACAGATGTAAACTTGAAAACATGCGCTTTCGATATATGTGTGTCGAAAGCGCATGTTTTTTTATTAACACGAACTACCCAAAGACTCTTACCAATTTCGTCTGTTTTTCAATCAAGCCTGCGGGTGTAGGCAATTACCCCGGAAAAATCTTTTCAAACGCCTCTGGGCAATACTTTTGCACCATTTCGGATGAAAGGCCGTTTTCTTTACAAATCTCGGCGTATAAATCCACAGATGGGCGGCGGATTCTCTTTTGCGTATCAATATCAAGCCCCCATAGACCGAAGCGTTGCGTCCAGCCGCGCTCCCACTCAAAATTATCCACCAAAGACCAATGGAAATACCCCTTCACTTGCCAATTAAAATTAACCGCCCGCCACACTTGATGCAGGTGTTGCGCTAAATAGCGCGGGCGAAGATGGTCGTCTGAATCTTCTACGCCGTTTTCGGTGATGATGATAGGCGTATTGGGATATGTATTTGCCGCCCACTTGATAGATTGAAAAATCCCTTCGGGAATGTTGGCGATAAATTTTGAATCGCTAAAATCTGAATCGGCTGGGTAGCCGCTAGAAGAAAACAATTCTTTTCTTTTTGTAATATCAAACCAAACCGTATCCACCGAATAATAATTTAATCCAAGATAATCTTGAGCGCCTTTGGCTTCAGGAATGTTTTGATTTCCTACCGGAGATTTCATCACCCCCGTCGAAATAGCGGAAGGAAACGCCATATTAATTCCTTGATACCGAATGTTTCGCATCAAAATATCTAACGGAGACCATTTCAAGCGCGGCGTCATCGGGCGATAATGCAGCGCATACCCAACTCGCGCTTCGGGTTGTAATTCGTGAATCGCGCGATACGCCGCCGCATGAGCGCGAATCATATTCGCCATCACAAGCATAGCAAGTTTCAAATCGGTTTTCCCAGGCGGAAACGTCCCCACTTGATAACCAATTAAAGCGTAAATATTGGGCTCGTTAATCGTACACCACAAGTTCCCGTATTCTTTCAAAGCGTTCACCGTTTTGCGAACGTATCTTTCAAACAACGCAACAATGTTTTCGTTTTCCCACCCGCCAAGTTCTGATACCCACAACGGGTCGGTAAAATGATGCAAGGTCACCAGCGCCGTCATATTGCGTTCTTTCAAACCGCGCAACATAGCGCGATATTTTTCTAACGCGTCTTCATCCCAAGTATCAGGCGTAGGCTGAATGCGGCTCCATTCCACCGAAAAACGATGCGCGTTTTGTCCCGTTTCGGCGGCGCGGTCAAAATCTTCGCGCCAACGCCCGCCCCACCAATCCGCCGCCAGCCCCGATTTATGCACCGTCTTGCCTGCTTCTTCCCATGCAAACCAATTATTATTGGTGTTATTGCCTTCTACCTGATGAGAGGCGGTTGCCGTTCCCCATAAAAAACCTTTCGGAAAATGATAAGTTGCTTGAATATTCTTCATACAATCTCCTAATTTGATTGCCTTGTAAGATAAGCAAGATACAACGCCACAGACCCCGCCACTGCCGCATTTAATGATTCGATTTTACCTTTCATGGGAAGTTTTAACACGATGTCGCATTTTTTACGAATCAACTCATGCAGACCCTCTCCCTCTGAGCCGACCACCAGCCCCAACGCGCCTCTAACGTGACGTGAATTTGCTTCTATTTCCCTTCCGCTTTGATCTAAGCCGACAACCCACACGTCGTTCTCTTTGAGCGCGTCTATGGCTTGCGATAAGTTTGATTTGGCAATCAGTATATGTTCGCTCGCCCCAGATGATGCGTTGACCACAGCGGGGGTTACTTCTACGCTTCTTGCCAGCGGGATGATAATTCCATGCACGCCAACCGCTTCGGCAGTGCGAATCAACGCGCCAAAATTTTGCGGGTCTTGTAAAGAATCAAGCATCAAAACAAACGGCAATTCGTCTTTTGCGTTTTCTAAAATTTCAACTACATCTGAATACGGATATTCCCCAACTTCCGCCACAATGCCTTGATGGTTTTGATGAATCTTATCTAATTTTGCTTTTGGCGCACGGTTGACTTTGATTTTTCGTTCTTTTGCCAAGTTTAAAATCTCAGCCAATTTGCCTTTTTCTTGCGCTCCCTCGGCAATTTCAATCGAGAATATTTGTCTGCGCTGGGCGGCGATGGCTTCATACACAGCGTTACGGGAATAGATGAGTTCTTTCATATTTTAGTTAATTTTACTTGATAACTAATGTTACGCATTACCCTAAGGTTTAACTGGGTATTCCGCTTAAACTAGGCTGATAAAAAACACAGCCGCCCTAAAGGCGGCTGTGTTTGTGGTTTAACTCCACTTCCAGGTTGTGCCGTCTTTGCTATCTTCAATCGTCACGCCCATTGCTTTCAATTGGTCGCGGATTTCATCGGAGCGTTTCCAGTTTTTTTGCTTGCGGGCTTCGTTGCGTTCGGCAATGAGGGCGTGAACTTCAGCTTCTTTTTCGCTTGAGCCTTTTTTATCTTCTAGTTTTAATCCAAGCACGTTGGTTAATTCTTTGAAAACGTCTTGAGCTGGTTTCAGTTGTTCGTTGGTTGCGCCGTTATCGCGCGCGGTGTTAATCGCTTTGACGAGTTCAAATAACGCCGCCACTGCGCCGGCGGTGTTGAAGTCGTTGTCCATCGCTTCGATAAAATTCTGTTTGGCGGTTTCTATGGCGGCGGGCAGCGCTTCGGCTTGGTAGCCTGTTGCCGAAGCAGAGGCAGGCTTGAGGGCAGATTTGAGGCGTTCGACATTGCGTTCGGCGGCGTTTAATGTTTCGTCATTAAATAATAACGGCGCGCGATATGTTCCATTCAAAACTAACATGCGCATGACATCGGCGGAACGCGTGGATAAAAACTCTTTGATGGAAATAATGTTGCCCAACGACTTGGACATTTTTTCGCCGCCGAGTTGTAACATGCCGTTGTGAACCCAATACCGCGAAAACGGTTTGCCTGTGTAGCTTTCGGTTTGAGCGATTTCGTTTTCGTGATGCGGGAAAATTAAGTCGTTGCCGCCGCCGTGAATATCAATTTGTTCGCCGAGTTCAGCGAGGTTCATGGCGGAACATTCAATGTGCCAGCCCGGGCGGCCTTTGCCCCAGGGGCTTTCCCAAAAAATTTCGCCTTCTTTGGCGGCTTTCCATAAGGCGAAATCCATCGGGTGTTCTTTTTGTTCGCCAACTTCAATGCGCGCGCCCGCTTGCATTTCTTCTATTTTGCGGTTTGATAATTTGCCATAGTCTTCGTCTTTGGTGACGCGGAAATATACATCGCCGTTTGCGGCGGCGTAGGCGTAGCCTTTTTGAATAAGACCTTCGATGAATTGGATAATCAACGGCATGGTTTTGCTTACTTGCGGGTTTGCCGTTGCGGGCAGCACATTGAGGTTTTTCAAATCGTTGGCGTAGTCGTCAATGTAGCGTTGCGAAAGTTTTAATGGTTCTTCGCCAAGTTGTTTGGCGCGGTTGATGATTTTGTCGTCCACGTCGGTATAGTTCATGACGAATTTCACGTCATACCCGCGATAGAGAAGATAACGGCGGATAATATCGAACACAATGGCAGACATAGCATGACCGACATGCGCGTCGTTATAGACAGTGACGCCGCAGACGTACATTTTGACTAGGTTGGGTTCGAGGGGTTGAAATTCTTCTATTTTACGGGTGAGGGTGTTGTAAATTTTGAGCATAAGTACCTTTTTAAACACAAAGGGCGCGAAGCGTCACAAAGGTTTTTTTATTTTGATTTTGAAATTATAAAACAAAACAGGGCGTATTTTACACCCTGTTCACGAGCAAATGATTGTTGAAGATTGGTTTACTTACTTTTATTCTTTCGCGCTTGTTCTTCGTCCACCCGACCGAAAATCATTTTGCCGGCGGCGGTTTGCAAAACTTTGCTGATGTGCACTTCCATATATTCGCCGATGTAATCTTTTCCGTTTTCAACCACCACCATGGTGCCGTCTTCCATATAACCAACGCCTTGCCCGGGTTCTTTTCCTTCTTGCATGATGTTAATTCTTAATACCTCGCCGGGCAACACAACCGATTTGACCGCGTTCGCTAATTCGTTGATGTTCAAAATAGTGACGCCTTGTAATTCGGCAATGCGATTCAAGTTGTAGTCATTCGTGAGAATTGGGCTTTTGAGCTGTTTGCCAAGCACAATGAGTTTATCGTCCACTTCGCGCACGCCGTCCACATTAATATCCGAAATTCGGACAAGTACATTGGGTAATTTTTGTAACTCAGCCAGCACTTCCATACCGCGTCGCCCGCGTTGGCGGCGCTGACCGTCTGGCGAATCGGCGATGTATTGCAATTCGTTCAACACAAAGCGGGGAATTAAGAGCGTGCCGGGTAAAAAACCGGTTTTGGCAATATCCGCCACGCGCCCGTCAATAATGACGCTGGTATCTAACAGAATGTTGCGGTTCAAATTGCTCCATGAGGAAGAACCGCCGCCCTCGCCGCGTCCACTTAAAGAACTTAATAATCCCATAATGTCGCCTTGGCGCATGACAAACAGTGAAACGCCAAAGTATGAAAAAATCAACACGCCAATGAACGGAAGAATTTGACCAAACGGCGCGGGCAACATCGAAAGCGGAAACGCCAGTAAAGCCGCAATTAATAAGCCGACCACTAACCCTGTTAGCCCTGCAAATAAACTTTCAGCCGCCAGCCTGCCAAGAATAGAACGCAACGTGCGCGCCGGGCGCGTGGTAAAGTATGGCGTGAGAATTAACCCCGCTAATGCGCCGACCAAACCAAAGGTTAATGTAGTGGTTGCGGCGGATTCCGGCGTAAAGCGCGAAATATCAAAGCCCCAATACCCGCCTGCAATGCCTAAGACAAACATCCCAATAATTCGCAAAATAAATTCAAAACTCATGAATAACTCCTAGACCGTATTGAGTTTATCATCATAGCACGCCTCTTAATGCAAGTCAAATTTAATTAGAAAAATTAATAAAATTGTTATAATCCAAAAGTCCTAAAAACAAAAATGAGCCTTTACGATTCTCTTAACCGCCCCTTACGCGATTTGCGAATTTCCATCACCGACCGATGCAATTTTCGCTGTGTATATTGTATGCCCAAAGAAATCTTTGGGGCAGAGTATCCATACTTAAAACGCGAGCAAATTTTAACGTTTGAAGAGATTACGCGCTTAGCCAAAATCTTTGTAAAGCATGGCGTGAAAAAGATACGTCTCACGGGCGGCGAGCCGCTTGTCCGAAAAGATGCGCCTGTTTTGATTCAAATGCTCGCCTCTATTCCCGACCTCGACCTGACTCTCACCACCAACGGTTCTCTACTCGTGCGGCATGGGCAAGCCCTCAAAGACGCGGGCTTGAAACGGGTGACCGTTAGTTTAGATTCGTTAGACGATGAAATCTTCAAAGCCATGAACGATGTGGATTATCCCGTCGCAAAAGTCATCGAAGGCATGGATTACGCCGCCTCGCTTGGTTTGCCTGTGAAAGTAAACATGGTGGTCAAACGCGGCGTAAATGAGCAAAGCATTTTGCCTATGGCGAGGTTTTTTCGAGAACGAAAATACATCTTACGTTTTATTGAATATATGGATGTTGGGCATAGCAACGGCTGGCGCATGGAAGATGTCGTTTCGGCGAAAGAAATTATCGGCTTAATTAATGCCGAAATGCCCTTAGAGCCTGCCGACCCGAATTATCGAGGCGAAGTGGCGGAACGCTGGAAATATAAAGATGGAAGCGGCGAAATCGGCGTGATTGCCTCCGTTACCCAAGCCTTTTGCCGCGACTGTAATCGCGCGCGGTTATCTGCCGAAGGCAAATTATATACCTGCTTGTTCGCTATCCAAGGACACGATTTGCGTGATTTGCTTCGCAGCGGCGCAAGCGACGATGAAATCTCTGAAAAGATTTCTCAAGTGTGGGGCAAACGCGCCGACCGATATTCTGAAATAAGAAGCGAAAACACTCTCCCGCTTCCTAAAGTGGAAATGTCTTACATTGGCGGGTAAAGACGGAACGCTTTTTCACTCTGTTGGCGATAAAATTAATAGGACATTTATGAAGACTATCAAAGCCATTCTCTTCGACCTTGACGGCACGCTTCGTCATCACCTCCCCAATAGCGGGGAAGTTTTTTTACAATATTTAGATAGCGTGAATATTCGATATTCTACGGAAGATAAACTCCGCGCCGAGCGTTGGGAGCATTTTTATTTTGCCAACTCGTCTCAGATACAAGAAGACAATCAATTTTTCAAAGACGATGTGAACGCTTTTTGGGTTAATTTCTCAAGGCGTAAATTAATTGCCTTGAATATCGCCGAAGCGCAAGCGGCAGAACTTGCTCCGCAGGTTTCGCAATACATGCGCGAATTTTACCAGCCGCAAGTGATTGTGCCTGAAGAAATTCCCTCTGTGCTGACTCAACTCAAAGCGGCGGGTTATACCTTAGGCGTGGTTTCAAACCGCGAAGAGCCTTTTCAAAAAGAATTAGATGAAATGAACCTCATGCCTTATTTTGACTTTTTACTCGCGGCGGGCGAGGTGGGGTCTTTTAAACCTGATACGAAAATCTTTCATCACGCTTTGCAATTGGCAAACGCCCACGCCAGCGAAGCAATCTACATCGGCGATAATTACTTTGCCGATGTCGTCGGCTCAAACAAGGCAGGCTTAATCCCTGTGCTATACGACCCAACGGGTTTATTTCCCAACGCGCCCGATTGTCATATCATTCAATCGTTCAATCAATTGAATGAGGTGTTGAAGTAAAAAAAAGACGGCGGGAAAAGCCGCCGTCTTTTTACTCATATCTAACAACCAACGCCGCTACCTATGCCCATTTTTTTTGAAGGCTTCTTTCAATGTTTCGCCTAGCCTTGTAATTCCCTCCCGAATCACATCGGGCGATGAATATGAAAAATTAATGCGCATGGTGTTATTCTTTCCGCCGTCAGGGTGAAACGAACCGCCCGGCACAAACGCCACTTTCTTCTTAATAGCCATCTTCAAAATCTCAGCCGCATCTACCCCTTGCGGAAGAATGCCCCACAAAAACATGCCGCCCAACGGTTTCGTCCAACGCATTTCAGTTGGGAAAATTTCTTCCATCAATTCCAGCATCACATCGCGTCGTTCTTTATACACCGAGCGAATTACTTTAACATGCTCGTCTAAAAAACCGCCTTTGGCGACTTCATACGCCACTTGTTGATTAAAAGTGGAGGAATGCAAGTCTGCCGCTTGTTTTGCCATCACCAATTTTTGAATCACATTCGGCGGGGCGATTACCCAAGCCAACCGCAGCCCCGGCGCAAGCAATTTTGAAAAGGTGCTCAAATAAATAACATTCCCCGAATATTCGCCATCGGTATCGTTTCGGTATTGATTATCCAACATCACCACAGAAGGGATATGTTCGCCTTCATAACGTAATTGACCATACGGGTCGTCTTCAATAATCGGCACGCCGTATTGGTCTGCCAAAAGAATCAAACGCTTGCGGCGTTCGAGGCTCAATGTTGACCCTGAAGGATTCTGAAAGTTGGGCAACACATATATAAACTTAGGTCCGACGCGCAGCGCTTCTTCTAAATAATCGGTGTCCATGCCGTGTTCATCGGCAGGCACAGTAATATATTGCGCGCCATACGCATTCCACGCTTGTAACGCGCCTAAATACGTCGGCGATTCCACAACAATATAATCGCCGCGATTAATAAACAACCTGCCAATTAAATCTAACGCTTGTTGCGAACCGGAGGTAATCAAAATATTATCCGCCGTGACAGGCACGCTATACCGGCTATTATGCCGCGCAATCATTTCGCGCAACGGCGTGTATCCTTCAGACGTTCCATATTGCAACGCCTGCGCGCCGCGCGTGTTCAAAACAAAATTACACGCCTCCTGAAATTCTTTAATCGGAAACACTTCTGGCGCAGGCAAACCGCCCGCAAACGAAATCATCTCAGGCTGTTCAGTTAACTTTAATAACTCGCGTATTTCCGATGTCTTCGCTTTTTGCGCGCGATGGGCATAACGATATTCCCAAGGTGTCTTTAGCATCGTTGCTCCTCAAAATAAAAAAACCTGATAGGTACGTGGATACCCATCAGGTCAACTGATTGATTACACAAGAATTTCCGCCAAAAGAAAATTATTCATGGCATTCTTAATCTTACCTCATTTTATAACATGCGCAACTTAAAAATTAATTTGTAAATACGATGAAACCCCGCTTCTCTCTTGACCTCAAATTGATTCTACGCTTCGATAATTACCTTCGCTTCATCATCGCGCGAGGATAAATCCCACGCGCGTTGAAAAAACTTACCCAAACGCCGCAATCACCATCACCCCGGCAAACACAATCGCCGACCCAACCAAACGAATTCCTCCCATTTCCTCTTTCAAAAACTTCCAACCTAAAAACGCCCCAATCACCGCGCTCACTTCACGAATTGCGCCCGAGTAACTGACCGGCGCGATGGTGTAAGCGAACAACGCCAGCATGTACGCCGCCAACCCCAACACGCCGCCTATCAACAAATATCCGCGATAATTTTTCCATGTGCGCTTGAACGCCTGCACGCCATAATAATTTGTTAAGTAGGGCGTAGTGACAAACGGCACCATCACAAACATAGAAAGCCCATACGGCAAAGCGGGCGTTTGTTTGACGGCGATACCGTCAATAAAGGTATAAATGGAAATCACCAACGCTACCGATAAAGCGGTTAATATCCCTCTTAGGTGCGGCTTCTCGCCTTTATTTTTCAATAATGTTGTCGCTCCGATTAAAATAATTCCGCCTGTAATCATGGCTAAGCCGATATACCCCCCAACGGTTAACTGTTCGCGCACAAAAATTGTAGACCATAACACCAACAAGGCTGGCGCCGCCCCGCGCGCAATGGGGTACACCAATGAAAAATCATGGTCGGTGTAGGCGATACATAACAAAATAAAATAAACCGCTTCTAACAACATGCTGATTACGGCAAACAGCCACATTTCTTTGGGCGGCAAGCCGGAATAAAAAATCAAAAATAGCGAGAGTATTCCGCTTAAAATCACCTGCCAGCCCATTGCAATATATTTTTCTTCTGCGCTTTTGAGCAGAAAATTCCATAAGGCGTGCATAGTGGCGGATAAAAACAGCAAAACAAGAGCAAGCATTGGCATAAATGAATATCCTCACATCTCAAATGAGTATAACGCAAAATCGTTTTTATCATTATAAAAAGGCGCTCTAAACAGCGCCTTTTTATATTATTTTCGTTTTTTCTTCATCGTCTTACTTTTCTTTACAGGCTTTGCTTTTACTTTCTTCATTGTTTTAGGCTTTTTGGCAGCCTGCTTGTTTTTTTTCTGTCCTTCCCTCTTGGCAACTTTCTCTTTTTTGCTCTCCGCTTTCGGCGTATCAATAAACCTATCCAATTCCCAGCCTACATTAATGCCTGTAATCACGGCGCCGTCTTTCACTTCCACCACCACGTCGCCTTTAGAGGCGGCGCGTTTTCGTAAAGCCGCTTCGTCTAAACGAGTAGATTTTGGCGCGCCCTTGCTCAAATGAATTGTGGCCACATGATTCGCTTTGCCGCTGACCAACCCGAATAATGAAACTTTGTTGGGCAAATCCCATGCGACCACGCCTTTACCATATCGCCCTTGAATCGGAAATTCTTTGACATCCACCCGTTTGGCTTTGCCGTCGCTAGCCAAAAAGAATAAATCGCCAGCGGCGGGCAAAATTTCCATGCCTACTACTTCGTCTTTATCTTCTAATTTAATGCCGTTCACGCCTGCGGCAACCAGCCCCATAGGGCGCACGTCGTCTTCTTTGAAGCGAATTGCCTTGCCCGAAGCGGTGGCTAGTAATATTTCTTTTTTCTTTCCGTCTGTAATTCCAACCCAGCCTAATCTATCGCCTTCATTGACTCTCACTAAGGTAAACGTTTGCGACGATGGACCAGGCAATTCAGAAATCAAACTCTTCTTTACCATACCAAAGCGAGTGGCGGTGATTACGCAAGTTTCTTCGCCTAAAGACGATTTATTGGAGGGCAGCGCAAATACTGCGGCAAGCGTGTCGGTCTCTTGCAAGGGCGAAACCTTGTAATATGCCGAGCCTTGACTGAGTTTTTTCGTTTCAGGAATCAAGTGCGCGGCAACGGCGGCGGCTTTGCCTAATTTGCTTACAAAATACACAGTGTCGGTGGTTGAGGCTTTGACTAAAAATCTTGGGGCATCGTTGCCCGAATGGCGCGGTTGTTTCTCGTCCGCCGTGCGTGAAACTAAGCCGTCGTCTGTCACGCCAATCCACACTGTTTGTTGCGGTAACACAGAAGAGGTTGTTAGCGCATGGGTGGCTTTTGTGCCTTCTTTCAAGTTGATAATTTGCGTGCGGCGTTTATCGCCGTAGGCGGCTTTTACTTTCATCAATTCATCCGCCACTACGCCGCGCATCAACTTTGGCGATTTTAATAACGCCGTCAATTCTTTAATCAACGCGCTTACTTCTTTATATTCGGTTTCAATTTTCTTGCGTTCTAAGGCGGCGAGCCTGCGCAATTGCATATCCAGAATGGCTGTGGCTTGAAGTTCAGTCAGTTTATATCGTTTCATCAATTTTGCGCGCGCTGTATCCACATCAGACGATGAGCGAATTAATTCGATAATTTCATCCAAATGTTTTAAGGCGACTAAATAACCTTCAAGGATATGAGCGCGTTGCTTGGCTTTTTCTAAATCAAATTCCGCCCGCCGCTTGACTACGGTCAGCCTGTGTTCTACATAGACGCGTAAGGCTTGCTTGAGGGTTAAGGTGCGCGGTTCGCCGTCCACCAACGCCAATAAGTTAATGCTGAATGTGGTTTGCATGGGCGTGCGTTTGTATAAATCGCGCAGCACAATTTCGGGGTTGGCGTTTTTAGTCAATTCAACGACGATGCGCATCCCTTGTCTATCGGATTCGTCGCGTAAATCGGATAAGCCTTCAATTTGACCGTCTCGCGCCAATTCGGCAATTCTTTCAATCAGGCTAGATTTATTTACCGTATAAGGCAATTCGGTGATGATGATTCTGCTTTTGCCGCGTTCCATTTCTTCTACATGCGCTTTGGCTTGCACGGTAATTTTGCCGCGCCCCGAACCGTAGGCATGTTCAATGCCCTCTTCGCCTTGTTCTTGAATAATCAAACCGCCGGTTGGGAAGTCTGGTCCTTGCACGAATTTCATTAATTGCTCAACGTCAATATCGTCAAGTTTTTCCCAGCGTTGAATCATGTAAACCAACGCGTCCACAATTTCCCCTAAGTTATGAGGCGGAATTGAAGTCGCCATTCCAACGGCAATGCCTGTCGCCCCGTTCACTAAAAGATTCGGAATTGCGGAAGGCAATACAGTCGGTTCTTCAAGCGTATCGTCGAAGTTTGGGGCGAAATCAACCGTGTTTTTATTTAAGTCGGAGAGAATATCTAGCGCGGCGGAAGTTAAACGCGCTTCGGTATAACGCATGGCGGCGGGCGGGTCGCCATCCACAGAGCCAAAGTTTCCTTGCCCATCTACTAATAAAGTTCGCAATGAAAAATCTTGCGCCATACGCGCCATGGCTTCATATACCGCCGAATCGCCATGCGGGTGATATTTACCCAACACTTCGCCCACAATACGCGCAGATTTTTTGTAAGGCGAATCGGCGCGCAAGCCCATATCGTACATGGCGTATAAAATTCTGCGTTGCACAGGTTTGAGCCCATCGCGCGCATCGGGCAGCGCCCGCGCGACAATTACGCTCATGGCGTAATCAAGGTAGGCTTGTTGCATTTCTGTATCTATGTCTATTTTTTTTACAATACCAAGTTCCATGTAATCTCCACAACGCCTTCAACCCTTCGCCCGTCTCCACAATGAGAGAAGGGGCGGGGGGGAGGGAAAATTTGTTCTAACTTATCTTACGGGGAAAAAGTTAATGCGTCAAGTGTTTGAATGATTAACGCTTGAAAATCAATGATTTTTAGGTTTCAAATATTATGTTATGGCGTAATTGAAATCCGTATGGTTCTGCAACTTCCTTTTAAGTCGTCTTCTGAACATGCGGTGACAAACACGCGCAAGACATGCCCGCTCGGGTTATACGGAAGCGGCGGCGCGCTAACGACCGCGCTTTTTTCAAATTCAAGCGCGCTTCCTCCAGAATATGTTCCACATCCATCGCGATTGATAAAGTTATTAGAGGAAGCGGCTCTTTTCGTTCCCGTATCGGTATCTTCCACTTCTATCAATATGGAGTTGAGCGCCAGTTTATTTTCGCTGGTATTGGTAATTTGAACTTCCGCCCAAAAATCTCCGCCGCATTTATCTGGTTTCAGACCTTTCAAATCAAAGGTAATTTCAGGGAGCGCCGTCGGCGTGGATGTGGGCGTTGCAATCGGCGTGTAAACTGGTAAAACAAGCGTGTTGCCAGTTAGGGTAGCGTATTCGCCCCATACCCAACAATATTCAGCGCCGGGGTCTGGGTTAGGAATATACCAATACTTATTCGAAGGGTCGCGCCCTAGCGCCGGCGCTTCTTCGCCGACTAATAGGGTGCCGGCAATTTCATAGGCTGTGCCAGGTCCAACGCGGCAATGGGTTGGACGAGAAACGGTAAGGGTAACCGACTCAATTGTATTGGTAGGCACAGCGGGCGTAAATGTTGTATCAAGGGTAAAGATAGGCTCAGGGGTAAAAGTTTCAGTGACAGGGCGAGAGGTTGGGCGAATTAAAGTAGGCGTGAAAGTGAACGTTGGTAACGAAGTAGGCGTAAACGCTTCTGTAAAAACGGGGGCGCTGGTTTGTGTGTTTACAATTTGTTGCTCTGGTAAGGCAAGGTTAGGGATAGCGCACGCCAAACTAGCGATGATTAAGGGGATGAAAAGATATTTTGCATATCGAACCATTGTATTGTCCTTATACGCTCTATATCTTATCATTATTTATGCAGAAGAGCGTCAGGTCAACTTTTTATGGCGTGAAATTAATTTTCTTTGAAACGCACACGCCGTTTTGGTTTAATTCCGTACAAAGCGTAACTTCCACGCGTAATGGATGATTTTGTAAAGTGGCGTCGAACACTGCGCTGCTTATAACAAATGAACTATTGGGCGCAAGCGAATCGTTTATCACAGTGGAAGAACAGCCGTCTTTATTGGTAAAGCCGTTGACGAGTAAGGCTTTTTCCACATCCGTTACTTTATCTAACACGGTATATTCCATTGATTTGAAAACAAACAAGCTGGTATTCTTCACCTCAACTTCAGCCCACCAACTGCCGCCGCACGAATCCATACCAGCGGCTTTCAAATCAAAAGAGGGCGAAGGCGTGGGCGTAAATGTGGGGGTGGGGGTTGGAGGCGGCGTAAAAATTGGCAGCGCCATAAATGGACCTGTCAGCGTGGCGTATTTACCCCACACCCAACAAAATTCATTCGGCTTATCAGGGTTGCGGATATACCAATATTCGTTGGTATCGGTGCGTCCAAACACTTCGGCAGTTTCGCCCACTAGCAACGCGCCTTGCAAAGGATACACTCTGCCCGGACCAATGCGGCAATTGGTTGGCACAGAAACGGAAATTAACGGCGTAAACGAAGTGGATGTGGGGATGGGCGATGCAGTGACTGTTTGTGAGGGAGTGAGGGTGATTGTAGGCGGTTCGGGTGTGGATGTGAAAGTTGGCGTTGCCGTGGGGATAAGCACAGTAGGAGAAACGGGAATTGCGCTTTGCGTAAACCCTGCAATGACCGTTTCGGCGGCGGCTGTGCGAATGGCATTTGAATTGGGTATCGTCACAGGCAATTCGCACGCCAAACTTGCCGCCATTAATAAAACAATCAATAATTGAACCTTTGCATAACGAGCCGTCATCTTTTCCTCATTTTATTGTAGGACGTTGGTCGTGCAAAAGAGGTTCCTATTCTTGCCGCCAAATTAGCCAGCCTTTAGAAAGCCATTTTTTGCGTACGTCTATTGTATAGCCTTTTTCGGCAAGTTTTTCAGCCGAAGCAATGAACCATTGTTTGACGCCAAAGGTTTTTGCAGGCGACGATTCTTTGGCGGATTGTTTCCAAGCCTCAAAAAAATCGTAAATCGGTTCGCCCTTCGTTACGCGATGAATTAAGTTTTTTGGCAAAATGGTCTGAAACTCCTCCACATTAAAACCCAAATGGAAGTTTGTGCTAAAAACCAGCGCTTCAAATTTCCAATCTCTAATCTTTAATTCTCCCATCTTCTTATTAAACGGCAATCTATTTGGCTCGATACGTCGAACCACATTCGCCGCCCAAATACTCCCAAATGGGTTCGATGTGCCTTCAATCATTAGTCCATTGGGTAACACATATTGCATCAATTGTTCATAAGCGGGGAGAACGTCTTTTTCTTCATATTGACGCAAGACATTAAACGCGCGAATCAATCGGACAGTTTCATTTTCTTGCAAGGGTAAATTGAAGCCGCCTAAACGAAAAAACGTTTTCTCGTCGGCAAAAGGCAAAGCCGCCTCCACTCTTCCTTTATCAATTTCCACGCCAAGAATTTTCAAATTTGGATTCGCCTTGCGAAATCGCTGAGCGCTCTCAAGCGTGGTGCGCGGGTCGGCGCCATAACCGAGGTCAACAAATAAAGCGTCAGCGAACAAACGTCCCGAAGAAAGAAGCGCAGGTTCGTACATCAAGATAAAATTATCCACGCGGCGCAATCTATTGCTGGCTGTTTTGCCGCGCGTCGCTAGCCCAATGGGTTTTTTGTTCAACGCCTTCTTCATATTTATCATTATAATTAAGTCAATCGTTTATTCTTCCGCTTGTTTTCACTAAGGAGTTATGATGTTATTTAGTATTGAAAAAGACGTATTGCGTTCTTTGTTAGCGATGGCGGATGTGATTGAAGCGCGCGACACCTACACCGGCGGGCATGTTTGGCGCGTTTCGCAAATTGCAAAACATTTAGCCTTGCAATTGGGGTTATCGAACGACGAAGCCTTACAAGTTAGCCTTGGCGGTTATTTGCATGATTTAGGGAAAGTGGGCATCCCCGACGCTATTTTGCGTAAGCCTGAAAAATTAAACGATGTGGAATTTGAAACGATAAAAACGCACCCCACAATCGGCGCAAATTTATTAAGAGAACATCCGCTTGGGAATTTAGTGTTGGATGTGGTGACGCATCATCACGAACGAATAGACGGCAAAGGTTATCCCAATCAACTAGACGGCGACAAAATTTCTTTACACGCTCAAATCATCGGCTTGGTAGACGCCTTTGACGCATTAACCAGTTTACGTCCCTATCGCAAAGGGACAAGCGTGCAAGGTGCGATTTCTATTCTGAAAAAAGACAGCGGTTCTCACTTTAACCCCAGCCTGCTTGCCGCGTTGGAGGCTTTTTCTTTAACCCCAGAATTGGTTCACATTGTCGGTCACAGCGACGAAGGCATTCCATTGATTGACTGCCCCGCCTGCGGCGCGATATTTTCTATTTCTCGGCGCACGCAAGACGGCGATGCCGCCTTTTGTAGAACTTGCACCGGCAAGCACATTATGCACAAAAAAGCGGACTCATTTACGGCGGAGTTTACGGGCGTTACCGGCTCGCCAGAAGATTTGCAACCGAAACCTGATTTAGATGTGATACATGATTTTGTAAAGAAAATTCCGAATCAATTAAGCGTTGTAGAAAGCGCAACTCCTAAAAAGAAAAAATCTTTTTTTGGTTTTTTAAGCAAGCGTTCATAAGTTTTTAGGAATTTCTCCTCGCCGCCAAGAGCATATCGAATAAAAAGGCGAGTTCCCCTTTCCTCAAAAAAACAACCCGAAGCCTTTGGACTTCGGGTTGTTTTTTACTAGCCGTTTATTGTTTTGCTTAATCTCCTGCCGTTGTATCGGGCATTTCGGGGGCGGCGTTTTCGGCTGGCGTTTTGCCGTTTGTAGGCGCTGAAAAACGCCCATGCACAAAGCCTGTTCCCGCAGGGATTAATTTACCGATGATGACGTTTTCTTTCAAGCCGAACAATGGGTCGGTTGTGGAACCAATTGCCGCGCTAGCCAACACTTTGATTGTGTGTTGGAAGGAAGAAGCGGATAAGAATGAATCGGTGCTGAGCGAGGCTTTTGTCACGCCTAATAATACTTCTTGGAAGCGCGCTGGTTGTTTGCCTTCGGCAATTAATTGTTCGTTCACGCGGCGCATTTCGAGCCTATCTACCACATCGCCGGGTAAGTATTTGGTGTCGCCGGGGCGGGTCACTTGCACTTTGCTGAGCATCTTTCGGGTAATCACTTCAAAGTGTTTATCGTGAATGTTTTGACCTTGCGAGCGATATACTTTTTGCACTTCGGTCAATAAATACATTTGGCAGGCTTCGCGCCCTTGAATTTTCAAAATGCGGTGAGGGTTGAGCGAGCCTTCGGTTAGGGGCGTGCCGGCTTCAACGCGTTCGCCGTCGCGGACTAATAAGCGCGAGGTGTTTGGCACGTCCAAAATCACTTCTTCGCGTTGTTCATAAGAGACGATAACTTTGCGGTCTTTCTTTTCAACCGCAACGCGCCCAGCATGTTGCGCCACAATGGTAGCCTTATCTTTTGTGGCTAAGGTTTCGCCTGCTTGCACTTCCGCCTCGTCTTTGACGACGATTTTCCAATCTTCTGGAATGGCGTATTCATCGTGAATCATCTCGGCGTGTTCAATGTGAACTTCGCGCATGTCGGCGTATTTTTCAGATTGTAAGATGCGCACCATGCCGCTAATTTCCGCAACCATGGCTTCGCCTTTCGGCTGTTTGCGGGCTTCAAAGATTTCTTCCACGCGCGGCAAACCAGTGGTGATATCCGCCGCCGCCGCGGCAACGCCGCCCGTATGGAAGGTGCGAAGCGTCAGTTGGGTGCCAGGCTCGCCAATTGATTGAGCCGCCACAATGCCTACCGCCGCGCCGAGGTCTACCATTTCGCCGCGCCCTAAATCAATGCCGTAACACTTGGCGCAAATGCCATGGTCTAGTTCGCAAGTAAGCGGCGAGCGGACTTTTACTTCCGCAATGCCTGCCTCGGCAATGCGGCGGGCGAGTTCATGCGTAATCACATCGTCCGTTTCAGCCAATACTTCGCCGGTTTTCGGGTGAATAACCTTTTCCGCAACCAAGCGGCTATACATACGCGTCTGCATAGATTGACCCGCAATGTCGTCGGCTTTGCGAATCCAAATGCCGTCGCGCGTGCCGCAATCATGTTCGTTGATGATGATGTCTTGCGCAATATCCACCAAGCGGCGGGTTAGGTAACCGGCGTCTGCCGTGCGAAGCGCAGTGTCTGCTAAGCCTTTGCGCGCGCCATGCGTGGAGATAAAGTACTCTTGCGCGGTTAACCCTTCGCGGAAGTTTGAACGAATCGGCATGGGGATAATGCGCCCTGAGGGGTCTGCCATTAAACCGCGCATACCCGCTAATTGAGAGATGGTAGAGAAGCCGCCTTTGGTTGCGCCAGAGGTAGCCATGGTAGATAAGTTGCCGTCTGGGTCCATGTGGCGTTTTACAGCCTCAGCGACTTTGTCGGTTGTTTCTTGCCAAATTTGAATTTCGCGTTCGTTCTTTTCTTGTTCGGTTAATAAACCGCGGCGGAAGTCTCGCAACACCACTTCAACGGCTTTTAAGGCTTCGTCAATAATCGGTTTGCGTTCCGGCGGAATGCTAATATCGGCGACGGCTAAGGTTGTGCCTGATTTCATGGCGTATTCAAACCCAATCGTCTTTACCGCGTCGGCGACATGGGTGGTCACTTCTTGCCCGCACAATTCATACACTTCGGCGATTAAGTCTTTCACGCCGCCTTTATCGAGTTTTTTGTTTACAAATTGCACTTGTTCAGGCAATACCCGATTGAACAATACCCGTCCAACGGTTGTATCAATGAGGCGGGTTTGCGGCTCTTTCATGCGGACGTTTTTGTCGTCGTACCAAGTCGTCACGCGCAATTTAATTTCGGTGTGAACTTCCACTTGGTCAAGCGCGTAAGCCAGTTCCACTTCGTCCATATCGGCAAAGATGCGTCCATCGCCTTTGTGAGCGGCGGTTTGCGGCATGGTCAAATAATACACGCCCAGCACCATGTCTTTCGATGGAGAAATGATAGGCTCGCCGTCTGCAGGTTTGAGCAAGTTCTTTGAAGCGAGCATTAACTCGCGGGCTTCTTTCACCGCTTTTTGCGAAAGCGGCACATGCACCGCCATTTGGTCGCCGTCAAAATCTGCGTTGAAGGCGGTGGTGACAAGCGGGTGTAATTGAATGGCAGAGCCTTCAATCAAAATCGGCTCAAAGGCTTGAATACCCAAACGATGCAGCGTAGGCGCGCGATTTAACAACACAGGTCTATCGCCAATTACGCTTTCTAACGCTTCCCACACTTCGGGGCGGTTGCGTTCTATCAACCTGCGCGCGCCTTTTACGTTTGCGGCGTATCCGTTCAACACCAAACGCGCAATCACAAACGGGCGGTATAACTCCAGCGCCATGCTCTTGGGTAAACCGCATTGATTTAATTTCAATTGCGGACCTACCACAATCACAGAACGACCCGAATAGTCCACGCGCTTACCGAGCAAATTACGGCGGAAGCGCCCCTTCTTCCCTTTGAGCATATCGCTCAAAGATTTTAATTCGCGGCGACCGCGGCGCGATAAGGCTTTACCGCGTTGCGAGTTATCAATCAGGCTATCTACCGCTTCTTGCAACATGCGCTTTTCGTTACGGATGATAACGTCTGGCGCGCCCAATTCGAGCAATCTCTTCAAGCGGTTGTTGCGGTTAATTACACGGCGATATAAATCGTTTAAGTCAGACGTTGCAAAGCGACCGCCGTCCAATTGCACCATCGGGCGCAAATCGGGCGGAATGACGGGCAACACCGTTAAAATCATCCATTCAGGGCGGTTGCCCGAACGGCGAAAGGCTTCCACCACTTTTAATCGGGTTGTGGCTTTCTTACGCTTTTGTTTGCTTTTGGTCGTGCGAACTTCATGCCATAATTCTTCAGAAAGTTTATCAAGGTCGAGGCGTTCCAAAATATCATAAAACGCTTCGGCGCCCATATCCGCGCGGAAGACCTGCCCCCAACGTTGTTTCAATTCGCGATAACGAATTTCGCTCAAAAAGGTAAACGGGCGTAATTCAAGCAATTCATCGCGCAAGCGAGACGATTGATTGGAAGAAGCGGAAGTTTGCGACTCTAATTCATTTCGCAAGGCTTCCATTTCCAAATCCGCTTGGGCTTTAATGCTTGCCGCTTGCGTTTTCAATTCTTCAATTTCAGCGGCGCGTTTATCTTTTAGTTCATTTTCAAGCGCCTCTAGTTTTTGTTGCACAATCTTTTGAATCAACGTGATGTGCTTACTAGAGACTTTATCTCCAGCGTCAATAATCTTTTCGCCTGTTTGTTCAAACACAATCGTTTTCTTTGCCGCTTCGCCCATTTGGTCTTGCAGTTGCTTTTCCAGCTTCTGACCTTCCTTAATCACTGGGTCTAATTGTTCGGCAATGCCTTCGTCATAGCCTTGTTCCAGTTTGGCTTGCTTTTGTTTCAACTCGGCGATTTTCTGGTCGCGCTTGGTTTTAATTTCCACAATGCGCGCGTTAATATCCGCCGCTTGTTCGCGCTCCGAAACGGTAATTTCATCTTCAAGGCGTTGCAAAGCCTTCTTGCGGGCTTCCTCGTCCACATACGTCACAATATATTGAGCAAAATACAGCACGCGGTCAAGGTTGCGACGCGAAATATCTAACAACATCCCCATTTGAGAGGGAATACGGCGCGTGTACCAAATATGCGCCACAGGCGAAGCCAACCCAATATGCCCCATGCGCTCACGGCGCACAGCAGAGCGGGTTACTTCAACGCCGCATTTTTCACAAATAATACCTTTATAACGGGGGTTTTTATATTTGCCGCAATAACATTGCCAATCGCGGGTTGGTCCAAAAATCGCTTCACAAAACAGACCGTCTTTTTCGGGGCGTAAACGGCGGTAGTTAATTGTTTCGGGTTTTAATACCTCGCCATACGACCAAGACATAATCGTTTGTGGCGACGCCAGGCTGATACGGAGCGCGGTTAATCCTTTGGTTTCCACTGGACTCTCTCCTAAAAAATAATTTCATCGAGCCGCTCTGATAGCGTATAGCAAACGCATTACAGAGACAAACAAATGCAAGCGCATGAGGCATTTCCTCAAAGCGCTTGCTATGCTTAACTCGGTTTTTACATCCAACAAAGCGATTATATGCCCGCGGCTTCACTCCGTCAAGGGTTGTTAACTAGAGAAGAGACCTAAACCTTAAGGCAGACTTAACGCCTCTTTTTCTACGGGGGGCGCTTGATTCTGCTGCGGCAACCGATTTCTAGCGCCAAAGTTTTTTACTTCTTCGGCGCTTCTCTCACCTGCAAATCAGAAAAAGCAAAAGCGCCATCGTCTTCGTAAGGGTCCACAGTTAGGCAAAGTTTGCCAAATGCCCAAGTTGAATCTTTGAACGAAGCCGCCAACACCCCGTTAAAATACAAACGGAATTGCTCGCCTTTGCAAATAACGCGCAAACGGTTGCTTTCATTGAATCCTTTTTTTAAGGCGGTGTGGGCTGTCCACGGTAAAATTTTCTTCCAAATCAGCTTATTGTTTTCTTTATCTTTTGTAAACACGCCCACTTGATACGTTGAAATTGCCGAAACGAGAATGGTGTATCCGCCATCGTCGGTAAAGCGCAGGTAAAACCCTGCGCGGGTCATATCTAGTTTTCCTTCGGTAAAACGTAAGGTGACGCTTGCGTCAAAATCGTCTAACAAGCCCGAGCTTTTTAATACATAAAAGGCTTCGTCTTTTTTAGGCGTAAACCTACCGCGCATTTCATTGGGCGCGCCTTTATGAAAGGTCAATTTATCTTCATTAAACAATTGCCAGCCCGGCATCACGTTACTACTAAAATCTGCGCCGAGGAGCAAATCGCCCATATCAGGTTCGGGAGTTAGCGATTTTGGAATACGAAAGCTTGTGCCGCAATATTCACAGGAGGCAATATCGCCTTTGATATTTTTTTGGGGCAAGGCGGCGCCGCAGTTTGGGCAGTTCAATGATTTCATATTGAGACCTTTAGAAATTCAAAATTGCTTTTGCGTTCAATTTTATTTGTGTTTTGAAAACGCTCTCTTAGGGCGTTGGCGTTTCGGTTGGGAGTAAGGTAGGCGTATCCGTCGGCGAGATGACGATAAATTGCGTTGGGGTTTCGGTTGCCGTCGGGGGGAGGGGCGTCTCTGTGGGCGTGGCAGGCGGCGGGGTTGGCGTGGGCAGGCTGAGGTTAAGTCGGATGCGCTCTTCCACTTTAGCGTGTTCGCCGATTAAAGTTAAGCGTAAGGTGATGATTCCATTCGGTAGGTTTGGAATATTCCAATTATGCAATGCGCCGTTTTTAATGGGAGTAGCGCTTTCGGCGAGCATGGTCCATGCGTTGGGGTTATCTCCCACGCCGTATTCAAGCGTCCATTTTTTGAAGAGCGCCTCGGCATAAGCCGTGCCTTTAATTTCTAGCGTAGGCGCTGAAATGATTTGACCGTCGTTCAAGGCGATATCAACTTCGGGCTGTGGGTCGTTTGCTTGGCATTCTCTTTCTGGCGCGTAAATAGGTTCTTCGGGTAAATCATTTTCACGAAGCCAGTTTTTTCCTTGGTTGGTTTCAAACCATTCGCGCGCCCATTTGTCCGTCACGTTCATCACAACGGCATCTTCGCTTGGACCTTGGCACGCTTCTGAGGCTTGGTATTGAGTCCATAAATCAATTTTGATGCGGCGGACTAAATCTTGCCCGGGCGGCAGGGGCGGTTGGTCAAAGGCAAAGACTTCGGTATATTGCGATTTGCATAAGTTAGACGGCTCTGTGCCAGATAAACGGCAGACGACTCTATCTATGATTCCTTCTGGGCGTGTAAATGGGGTGGGCGCGTCGTTGGTGAGGTATGGTACGGCAAATTCCATAAACTGCGACCAGATTGGCGCGGCGCCGCTTAAGCCTGATGTGTCTATCATGGGGGTGTAATCGGCATTGCCGACCCATACGCCGGTCACTAAATCGGGTGTGTAGCCTAGCGTCCAGTTATCGCGGATGTCGTTGGTTGTGCCTGTTTTGGCGGCGGCTGGAAAGGATAAGTTTAATGCGGAGTTGCTTCCAAACATCCACGACCGGGCTTGGTTATCGGAAAGGATGGATGATATGAGGTAAGCGTGTTCGGGGCGAATAACTTGTTCGCCTTGCGGCGGTTGATATTCGTAAATCACATCGCCAGCGAAGTTGGTGATTTTGAGAATGGCGACAGGCGGAACTTTTTTGCCGCCATTGGCAAAGACGGAGTAAGCGGCGGTCATATCTATTAGGCTAACGTCTCCGCCGCCTAGCGTTAAGGATAAGCCATAGTCGTTGCGGGTAAGCGAGGTGATGCCTAATCTTTCTGCCATAGCAATCATGCCGTCTTTTTCGGGGGTGTTGGGGTCGTCGTAAATGCCAACAAATTCCAGCGCTTTGACGGCGGGAATGTTGAATGAGTTGGCTAAGGCGGTGCGAAGCGTCATGCCGCCGTGAAAGCGGTTGTCGTAATTTTTGGGTTCATAGGGCGGGTTTGCGCCATCGGGGAATTGGGTTGGCACGTCCCAAATCCATGTGGCGGGGGTCCAGCCTTTTTCAAAGGCGGCAACGTAAGTGATGGGTTTGATGGAGGAACCGGGCTGACGGGTGGGGCTAATTGCCATGTTGATTTGACCCGAGATGGCAGCGTTGTTAAAGTCTGGTGAGCCTATCATGGCAAGGATTTCGCCGGTGGCTGGGTCTATGGCGACTAAGGCGCCGTTTTTGGTGTTGTTCGCCGCCATAGAAGCGACTTGATTGCTCACCAATTGTTGAGCGTAATCTTGTAAGGTGGGGTCAATGGTGGTGTAAACTACAAAACCAGACCGATAAATCGTTTGAGCGTCGTATCGTTTTTCTAATTCAGCGCGGATGAAGTTTACCCAGTGCGGGTATTTTGCGCCAAAAGACGGCGGCGTGAATTGGTAGGTTTTAATGTAATTAGCGGCGTCAACGGTCGCTTGAGGGTCAACGCAAATAGGCGTATCGCTGTTGCTCACTTGAATACAGCCTTCTTGGGCGCTGAGTTCAAACATCAACACTAAAACTTGTTGTTGGCGGGCGATGGTCGCTTCGGGGTTTGTGTAAATATCATATACGGCGGGCGATTGAGGCAAGCCAGCCAAAAAAGACGCTTCGGCTAAGGTTAATTCTTTGGCGGTTTTGCCAAAGTAGGTTTCGGCGGCGGCTTCAATTCCGTAGGCTAAATTGCCGTAGTAGATTTCGTTCAAATACAATTCAAGAATTTCATCTTTGGAATAACGGCGGGTGATTTCTGCCGCTAAAATAATTTCGCGCGTTTTTCTTGTATAAGTTCGTTGGGCGCGTTCTTCCGGCGAGAGGAGCAAAGCGCGCGCTAATTGTTGCGTAATGGTGGAAGCGCCGCCGCCCTGACCGTCGGTGATATAGTTTTGCCATAAAGCGCGGATGATGGCGAATGGGTCAAAGCCGGGGTTATTGTAAAAATCTTTATCTTCTGTGGCGATGGTGGCGGCGATGACGTATGGCGAGATTTCTTCTAATGGGATGTAAGTGCGTCGGCCGGCTGTGGGGTCTAGCAAGTCATATAAAGGCTGACCGTTTCTATCTAAGATGCGGGTGGTTTCAAATTGAGAAGCGCGTTCTCGCAAGTCTCCGACGGGGGGCAGCGCGCTGGCAATGACGGCATATTGATAGACAAAAAAGGAAACAACGCACAAACCTATTAATGCAATGGCAAAGACCGACGTGATACATCCATAGCGGATTGTTTTTTTGTTGTTGCGTAAAAATGAACTGAAAGAAGAAAATACCGCTTTTATTTGGTCGCCGAATGAAAGGGAATATGAGGCTGGAGATGAATATTGTGCGTTTGGTTGCGCTCGTTGATTTTCAGGTAAGCGATATATGGGTCTTTGATGTTGTTGACCTTGATTCGGGTTTGGGCGATACGCCGCCGGCGTCACGCGTGTGCCGTCCATATCCACTTCGTCCACCCGTTTAGGAAGCGGCATTCCATCCTTATCTACCTCTGGCAGATTCAGCCGAGGCGTTGTGCCTGTTGACTTTTTAGAAACAGTTTTCCCCGAAGAAGGAGGCGGTTCGAGGTCTTTACGCGTCTCCTCTTCTTCAGGCTTTAATAGCCGGCGCGATCTATCATTATCCTCATTATTCATTATGCGTTACCTTTATTTTGGTTTACTTAACATCAAAAGATTCAAAACGCCTTTTTGTAACGTTTCGTCGGTTTGGTTGCGAACTTCGACGGAGGCAATTAACGCGCCGGCGCCAATGCGCGGAAGGGGCTTCATTTCCGTAACGGTTAATAAGGCGTGAATAGTATCGCCGATAAAAATCGGCTTTACAAATTTCCAATCCTGAATTTCACGAAACGCCAACACCGTGCCTTCAAGATACCCCGTGCGCATAATTAACCCTGTAGCGATAGATAACCCCAACAACCCATGCGCCACTCGCTGACCAAATTGGGTGGTCTTTGCAAATTCGGCGTCGGTATGAATTTGATTGTAATCGCCCGTTAAGCCTGCAAAGGTAAAAATTGCGTCTTCGCTTACGGTGCGCGCTACAGTTTTTACAACTTGACCCACAGTAAATTCTTCAAAGTAAAGTCCTGCCATTTTAATTCTCCAATTCTTCGGTTCTGTTGCGATAAATTATACTCACTTAACCTTATCCAATTGTATTTGTAAAAGAATAGTAAAATACCCGCCATGCGCGAATGGTCTCTCCGCGCCGGCGACCCGCTTTTTCTCACGCTTGCCGCCGACGCCCGCTTCAATAAAACCGATTACGTCAACGACCATATTTGGGAGGTGGAAATTGGTTCAAACGACCCAGAACGGTCTGCGGTGGGCTTATATACCACCTTTGGTTTGCGTGCGCGTTCTATGCGCATTTTTTTACGTTTCACCGAAGGCAGCCATACCATTACAGACCCAAACGCATTCATCGTCAAACCGACGCTCAAACGCTTCTATCCAAACTTCCTTACGCTCGATTTTGTTCCCTTTGAAAATTTACAAACCACAACCGATTTTTGGATACCTGAATCACACGCAGCGGCTGGGCGCATCACCTTCACCAACAAAAGCAATGCCATTCGTCAAATCAAATTAGAAGTGTGCGCAACGCTGGCGCCGCTCAACGGGCAATCCATTGTCCCCACGCAACAACAACTTGTAAATATTCTTGCGGGGCAAACCAGCGGAATCGCTCCCGTCATTTTTATGACGGGCGGACCCAAACATGGACCTGGACCCCACGCCTCGCTTCTTCTCGACCTTGAACTTGGTCCTGGCGCCACCCGAACATTATCTTTCGCCGAAGCCGCCCGCGACACCATCCCCGAAGCGTTTGATTTAGCCCGCAAAACCGCCGCCCGCTCTTGGGCGGCAGAACTTGCAAGAATTGAAATGACAGACGCAAGCCAAATTTTAGATATTCGCACAGGCGATACAGATTGGGATGCGGCGTTAGCGTTTAGCCAGAAAGCCGCTCATGCCTTGTTTATAAAAAATGGCAACCATTTACCGTATCCTTCTTTTGTGCAATCGCGCCGCCCCGACCAAGGCTTTTCGCACGCTGGCGATGGCGCCGATTACCCGCCTGCGTGGAATGGTCAATTCGCTTTAGACGCTTATTATCTCTCCAGCGTTTTACACGGCACGCCCGCCGTTACCAAAAATCTATTGCTCAACTTTTTATCTACACAAGATGAAGACGGCGAAGTGGACGGCAAGCCCGGCTTGGCGGGGCAACGCGGCAAGTTTTTATGTATGCCCATTTTAGCCAGCCTGGCTTGGAAATATTATCAACTTACGCACGACGAAGAATTTTTAACCGAAGTATTTCCAAAATTAATTAAATTTTTCTGGGCGTGGTTTGCAGGGATTCACGATAGAAATAGAGACGGCATACCCGAATGGGACCATGTTTTGCAAACAGGTTTTGAAGATAACCCATTATTCGATGTGTGGAATCCTTGGTCGCAAGGGTTAGACGTTTCGTATGTGCATAGCCCCGCGTTAGAAGCCATGCTATATAAAGAAGCGCAAACGCTTGCGAAAATCGCCAATACGCTCGGCAAGCCAAACGAAGAGACGGCATTAATCCAAGCGCAGGCGCAAAAATTAAAAGAATCGCTCGAAGCAAGTTGGAACGCCCGCACCAGTTTTTATTCGTATCGTGATAGAGAAACGGGCGAAATGACGGCTGGCAAAATCATCGCCAAGAAAAAAGGCGACGGCAACATGAAGCCCAAGTTTGAATCGGAGGCGGGGGTGAGGCTGCTGATTGAGATTCAGACTAAAAATCCAGCCGCGAAGCGACCCGAAGTCATCATCAGCGAGTTTTTTGCAAAAAACGCCAAAGGCGAATCCGAGGCGATTTCAGGTCATCAATTTCAATGGCGCACGGGCGGGCTAGTCGCCACGAGCCAAAAAATCTTCAAACGCATTGGCAGGGTGAGCGTAACAGGCTTAGACTTTCAAGACAAAATCAACGTAAAAGTGGTGGATACAACAGGCGAAGACCTAACGTTGGGCTTGCCTTTGTGGGCTGGCGCGCTAGAAAAACAACGCGCTTACGCTTTGGTTGGAAGAAATATAATGACCGCCGAACGATTTGATAGACCGTTTGGCTTGCCGTTGCTTCCTTATACCGTCAATAAAGAAACGGAAACCGTTTCGCTAAGCGTGAGCCTGCCGTGGAATCTCTTCATTGCCGAAGGTTTGTTGGCGTATGGTTTCCGCGCCGAAGCCACCCGCCTCACTGCTCATTTGATGAACGCTGTCATTCAAAACTTAAAACAAAACAGAACTTTTTATCAACGCTATCATGCTGAAAAAGGTTCTGGACTTGGAGAACGAAATGCGCTCCCCGGTCTTGCGCCCGTCGGTTTGTTTATGCAAGCGTTGGGCGTGACGATTTATTCCGCCGAAAAAGTTAAATTAGAAGGAAAAAATCTTTTCCCATTTGCAGTGACGATTAAATATAAAGGTCTCACCATTGTACGCAGCGCTGAACAAACCACTGTTACATTTTCAAACGGCGAAAGCGTGATTGTGAAAGACGAATCGCCGTGTATGGTTGAGATGTAATACATTTGGCTTAGCAAAGCGGCTGTCGCCTGCAAGGCGACAGCCGCTTTTGTTTTAAAATGATTTAACCTAAACCATTAAAAAATATGATATATAAATTAAATCTTATTTAACAAAAGAGGCTGATGAATCCATTACAGAAACGCTTAACCTTTTTATACGGGGAAGATAATGCGCCGCGCCTGCTCGCGCAAACCGAACAAATCATTGAAAGTTATCGTTCAAAAATCAAACCGAATCATGCCGAATTAACAGAACAAGATTCAATTCTTATCGCATATGGCGACCAAGTTCAAGCAGAAAATCAAAAGCCGTTACAAACGCTCAAAACATTTTGCGAAATTCATTTAGATAACCTCGTCAATACAATTCATATCTTGCCGTTTTATCCATGGACTTCGGACGACGGCTTTTCGGTGGTAGATTACCGTCAGGTGGATAAAAGATTAGGGAATTGGGAAGATATTTCCGCGTTTCAGCCCAAGTTCAAGTTAATGTTTGACGCGGTGATTAATCATATTTCATCGCAAAGCGAGTGGTTTCAAAAATTCTTACAAGACGATTTGCAATATCAAAATTATTTTGTGACTGTGGAGGGAAATCCAGATTTATCTCAAGTGGCGCGTCCGCGCGCTTTGCCATTGCTGACAAGTTTTACAACGCCTGCTGGCGAAAAAAAAGTTTGGACGACCTTCAGCGCCGACCAAATTGATTTGAATTATAAAAATCCGCAAGTGTTGTTAGAAGTTTTAGATATTTTATTATTCTATGTTCAACAGGGCGCGACGTTTATTCGACTCGATGCAATTGCCTACATGTGGAAAGACATTGGCACGAGTTGTATTCATTTGCCGCAAACGCACGCCGTCATTCAATTTTTGCGCGAAGCATTAAATCAAATTGCGCCGCATGTGCATTTAATAACGGAAACCAACGTGCCGCATGTGGATAATATTTCTTATTTCGGTAACGGATATAACGAAGCGCAACTCGTTTATAACTTTGCATTGCCGCCTTTAACGTTGCATACATTTCACACAAGCGATGCAACGAAGTTATCCGCTTGGGCGAAGACATTGACATTGCCATCTAATAAAACGACATTTTTTAATTTTCTCGCCTCACATGATGGGGTCGGCTTGAACCCCGCGCGCGGAATTTTATCTAACGCCGAAATTGATTCACTCGTTGAAAAAACGTTAACACATAGCGGTTTGATTTCATACAAACATAATTCCGATGGTTCAAAAAGCCCATATGAAATGAACGTCAATTATTTTGACGCGCTCTCAAACCCAAACGCCAATGAACCAATTGATATTCAAGTTTCGCGTTTTATCGCCGCCCAAGCGATTATGCTTTCCATAATTGGCGTGCCGGGCATTTACTTTCATAGTTTATTCGGCTCACGCAATTGGCGCGAAGGCGTAGAGCAAACTGGACATAACCGCACTATCAATCGTCAAAAATGTTCGTTCGATGAATTACAAAAAGAATTAAACGATGAACATTCTTTGCGCGCCAAAGCGTTCAAAAAATATTCTGATTTACTAAAAGCAAGAAGAAATTCCCCCGCATTTCATCCGCATGGAAAACAAAAAATATTAGAGTTTCATAAATCTATCTTTGCAATTGAGCGAATTTCACCAGATGAGAATTTTCGCGTGGTATGCTTACATAACGTCAGTTCGCAAAAAATTTCATTGGCTACGCATTTTGAATCAGGCATTGATTTGTTTACAAATCAAAAAATTCAAATTTCAAAAGTCAATCTTAAACCCTATCAAGCGCTGTGGTTAAAAATAAACTAACGCCATTGCCAGCCATGTTCTTCATGGCGAAGCAATCTTATAAATATTATTGGAGATTGCTTCGCCTTCGGCTGGCAATGACATAATAAGGAAAGGTATTATGACTCCCTCTTCGCATCACATCGGTTTTATCTCAACTCGTTTTGCTGGAACAGACGGCGTATCGCTTGAAACGGAAAAATGGGCGACTGTGCTACAGCGTATGGGTCACAAATGTTTTTACTTTGCAGGCGAATGCGACCGCACCCCGAACATATCGCACGTCGTAGAAGAAGCGTTTTATCGTCACCCCGAAATTGATAAACTAAATCAAATGGCATATTCGGGCAGTTGGACGGTGACGCAAGAAGCGCGGCAAGCGCATCCAGAAATCGCCCAATTGCATAAAGATTTTTTTTCCATCTACATTCGCCCGCCGCGCATGACGCGCCGCGTAACAGAAATTAAAGAACATCTCAAAGAAGAATTATATAAATTCGCGCATCAATTTGATTTAGAAATTCTCATCGTTGAAAACGCCGTTACTATTCCGTTAAATTTACCGTTGGGCTTAGCCATTACAGAATTTATCGCCGAAACGGGGTATCCTACCATCGCGCATCATCACGATTTTCATTGGGAGCGCCAACGTTTTCAAGTCAATTGCGTCGGCGATTATTTAGCCGCCGCGTTTCCGCCGAGTTTGCCCTCCATTCGGCATGTCGTGATTAATACCGTTCAAGCGCGCGAGATTGCTTCGCGGCATGGATTAACCTCGCGGGTGATTCCCAACGTGATGGATTTTGACTCGCCCCCGCCCGCTTCAGATTCTTACGCTCAATCGGTTCGCTCCGACTTCGGCATTGGCTCAGGGGAATATTTTTTTCTGCAACCCACGCGAGTCATTCAGCGCAAAGGCATTGAACACGCCATTGAAATTGTGCGGCGACTCAACATTCCCGCTAAATTAGTCATCACCCACGCTTCAGGCGACGAAGGCAATGAGTACGAACAACGCGTGCGCGAATATGCCCAATTACTCGGCGTAACCGTGCGCTTTGAATCAGACCAAGTGCAAGACAAGCGCGGCATAACAAAAGACGGGCGGAAAATTTACACCTTAGGCGATGTCTACCCTCACGCCGATTTAGTGACCTACCCCTCCAGCATTGAAGGCTTTGGCAACGCCTTTTTAGAAGCGGTGTATTATCGCCGCCCGATATTGGTTAACAATTATTCTATCTATGAGGTAGATATTAAACCAAAAGGCTTTCGTGTGGCATGGTTTGACGGTTATATCAACAACAACACCTTAGCCATGACCAAATACATTTTAGAAAACCCAAACCAAGCCCAAGAATGGGCTGAGATTAACTATCAACTTGCTAAAAGATATTTTTCATATACTGTTTTAGAACACCGCCTGCAAGCGTTGGTTGAGGATTGTTTGGGGTATCAAGTTTAAAAAAAATTATTCGTAGGGGCGACCCGTTAAGAATTAACAAACGTATTTATTTTCTATGGGTGGGTCGCCCTTACACAAAGATTGGATTTAAATGAAGGTTTCGATTTTGCATTATTCCGTTCCGCCCATTGTCGGCGGCGTAGAAAGCGTGATAGCGCATCACGCCCGTTTAATGTCGGCAAATGGGCATGAGGTTAACTTAATCGCCGCACGCGGTGAAGCATTAGATGAAAAAATTACAATGACAAAAATCCCATTGGCTGATTCACGCCATGAACGTGTGAGTCAAGTCAAGGCGCAATTGGATACAGGCGAAGCGACAAAAGAGTTTGAATCCTTGCGTGATGAATTAATGAATGAATTACAAAAAGCGTTGAACAATAAAGATATTTTAATCGCTCATAATGTTTGTTCACTAAACAAAAATCTGGCGTTAACAGCCGCGTTGTATAAATTGCATGTTGAAAAAAAATTGCCGAAATTGATTCTTTGGCATCACGATTTAGCATGGACGACGCCTCGTTATTTACCTGAACTTCACAATGGCTATCCCTGGGATTTGTTGCAAACCGATTGGAAAAATACTACGCATGTTGTTGTTTCAGAATTACGAAGAAAAGAATTAGCGGAATTGATGAAATTAGACCCTGATTCTATTCATGTCATCCCAAACGGAGTAGATGCTTCACGCTTTTACAAATTTGAACCTCAAACCCGAAAACTAATTCAACAGATGAATCTTTTAGACAATGCTCCCATTTTATTATTGCCAGTGCGCGTTACGCCGCGCAAAAATATTGAATTGGCTTTACGAACATTATCTGAATTAAAGAAGGAATATTCACAAGCGACATTGGTGGTGACGGGTCCATTAGGTCCGCATAACCCAGATAACGTCAAATATTTTGAGATGTTGAAAAAATTGAGAAAAGAATTGAATTTAGAAAGCTCGGCGCATTTTTTGGCTGAATTAGTTGATACATTTTTACCTGATGAAGTGATTGCCGATTTCTATCGCATTGCCGATGCGTTGATTTTCCCCAGCCGAGAAGAGGGCTTCGGCATTCCGCTCATCGAAGCGGCGTTTAGTCATATCCCCGCCTTTTGCGCAGATATTCCGCCCTTGCGTGAACTAGGCTTGAACGATGTCGCTTATTTTTCAGCCGATGAAAAACCGAATGTTGTTGCAAATTTAATTGCAAATTATTTCAAAACTTCATCCGCCGCTCAATTGTCCATGCGGGCGCGTTTGAATTTTCGTTGGGAAGCGATTTATCGCCAACGCATTGCGCCGATTTTATAGCGTCGTCTCGCAGGTTTCTAAAACCTGCGAGACGTTCCAAAGGAATAACCATGCAAAAACACACCGATTTTTCGCTCATTCAGACCATTTTCATTCCAGTCATCCATAATGGACCTGGCGAAAGCATGATTCAAGCCGCGCGCCATTTTGAGGCGGAGATTATTTTAGTCGGCATTGTCGTTGTGCCTGCAGGTCAATCGCTGAGTATGGGGGCGAGTTCGGCGCGGGCTTTACGCAAAAAACTGCGCGAATACGGCAGAGAGCAACGCATTATCGGCAAAACGCAAGTGATTGTGTCTCATCATCCTTGGCACGAGCTTTCGGTGATGTTGCAAAAAGAACAGCCCGATTTATTATTTTTAGAATGGGATGCGCACTTCAACGCTTTAGGCGTTACGCCGCATGAGGTGTTATCGAACCCGCCTTGCGACGTGGCGCTACTGCGCGGCAAAATTCCAAACAAGCCCAAACATATTCTTGTGCCTGCAAGGGGCGGTCCACATGCCGAGTTGGCGCTGAAAGTGGGCTTGGAGTTAAGCCCAAAGGGAGTTACCGCTTTGCACATTCGCCGCACGCACGACCCCATGGCTGGCACAGACGCGCCCTTTATTGGGTTAGAGCGGGTGTTAAGACAAATGCCTGAGGTTCAGAAACAGTTTGAAGTCACAGATGAAGCGGCGGATTCTATCATTCAAAAATCAAAGCACAACGACATCATTGTGTTAGGCACAACCGCGCAAGCGTTATCTAGTTCCGCTTCGTTAGGCTATGTGGCAGACCGCGTTTTGCGCGAAGCGGCTTGCACGGTCATTGCCGTCAAGAAAGCGTCTGGCGTTCAAATGGAATACGACGAAAGCGCCGGCGTAGAAGCGATTACGATTTTGGTGGATAAATGGTTCGGCGAAAATACATTTGAGGCTGACGAGTTTAAGAATTTGAAAGATTTAACGGAACTAAAAAAACGGCAACACTTAACCATTAGTTTGGCGTTGCCCGCTTTGAACGAAGAGCAAACGGTGGGCAAAGTGATTCGCATAATGAAAAAAGAGCTGATGCAAAAAGTTCCATTGCTCGATGAAATCGTCTTAATTGACTCAAACTCAAAAGACCGCACGCGCGAGATTGCCCAAAAAGAAGGCGTTCCCGTTTATATTCACCAACACATTTTAGAACGCCTCAAACCCAGACGGGGAAAAGGCGAGGCGTTGTGGAAAAGTTTACTCGTCACCAAAGGCGATATCATCGTATGGATTGACACCGACATCGTCAACATCCACCCGCGTTTTGTGTATGGCATTATTGGACCTTTGTTGCAAAACCCGCAAGTGCAATTGGTGAAAGGTTTTTATCGCCGCCCCCTCAGGGTGGATGGAAAAATGCAAGCGGGCGGCGGCGGGCGGGTGACGGAATTAACCGCGCGCCCTTTATTGAACTTGTTTTATCCCGAACTATCTGGCGTGGTGCAGCCGCTTTCAGGCGAATACGCCGGCAGAAGAAGCGCCTTAGAAAAAATCCCGTTCTTTTCAGGCTATGGCGTAGAAACAGGCTTGCTGATTGATATTTACGAAGAATACGGCATTCATGGTATTGCCCAAGTGGATTTGTTAGAGCGCATTCACCATAACCAACCCTTAGAAGCGTTGAGCAAAATGTCTTTTGCGATTATGCAAGCGGTCTTCCGCAAACAAGAAAAACGCTTGGGTAAAGCGATAGTAGAAGAAGTCAATAAGTCTATGAAATTAATTCGTTACCAAAGCGGCGGATATTATTTAGACGTGGAAGAAATCGCCGAGCGGGAACGCCCGCCAATGATAGAAATAGAAGAATATCGTAATCAATTCAAACGAAGTTAACGTTTTACGTTATACTTTCATAAAGAAAGATAAATTAGGAGATTTGTCATGAGCAATCCATCCTATTTGTTATTAATGGCAGTCATTCAAGACCAAGACCTTGAACCCGCCACCAAAGCCTTGCAAGCCATCGGCGCTTCCTTAACGTACCTTGCCAGCGCGGGCGGTTTTTTAGGCAGGCGCAACGCCACCTTACTCATCGGCTTGCCAGCCAACCAAAAAGACCAAGCCCTAAAAGCCTTACAGGAAGCCTGCCGCCAACGCATTGAATACATGACCCTTCCGCTAGAAGGCTCGGCTATGCCCATGCCTGCGCCGGTGCCTGTGACCGTAGGCGGCGCAACTGTGTTTGCTATACCTGTGGAACGGTTTGAACAAATATAAAAAGGTCTGATAAGTCTAAAAGTCTTACAGGTCTTAGGAGAATGGATTATGAAAATGATGATTGTGATTATCAAAGATAACGACGCCGATACATTGACCCAAGCCCTCACCGCTTCAAACTTTCGGGTGACTCGCGTGGCTTCGACCGGCGGATTCTTACGCTCCGGCAATGTAACCCTGTTATTAGGCGTGGAGGATAATCAAGTGGATGCGGCGATACAAGTCGTCAAAACTTCCTTGCCGCCCAAAGCAAACGAAAAACGCGCAACCTTATTCGTAGTGCCAGTCAATCATTTTGAGCAAGTGTAACTTTGCCAAACCAAACAAAGACGACCAAGCGGGAACGAATCGGTTTTGCGCATCGTCTTTGTTTTTTTATTTAAGGAGTTCTTATGAATAAAAAACCTATCATTTCATCCTTATTTGTTTTAGCGCTACTGGCGTTGGCTTGCGCCAACCCACTTAACTCACCAACCCAACCGCCCGCCGCCAATGTAGAAACGGTGGTCGCCGCCACGCTTTCCGCGCTCACAGCCGCCCCCGCTTCACCTTCCACCGTTGCGCCTGATTCGACGACTTCTTCAGACATTTTGCCGCATTCGCTGTATTATCTTGCCAACGATGCGGCGGGCATTTTGCAAGTGTATCGTTTAGAAAAAGACGCAACCACCGTTTCACAAATCACCTTTGAAACCGCCAACGTAGAAGATTACGGCGTTTCGCCTGTAGATGGCAGCCTGGCGTATGTCGTCAATAATCAATTATTCACAATCAACGCCGATGGCGGCAACCGTAGCCTGATTGTAGATGGCGGCGCGCTTGATGAAATTAACCCTTTTGTTAATAAATTGAGCAACCCTGTTTGGTCAAACGACGGTCAAACCATTGCATTCGGCTATAAAGGACTCAATTTTTATTCAATCGCTTCAGGTCAATACAATTTATTAATCCCAAACCAAATTGAAGACCAAGGCAACGGTTTCATATTCCCCAATGAATTAATCTTCCCTGAAAAATTTTCGCCCGATGGAAATAAGTTGTTGCTCACGCTCGGCTATTACGAAGGCGCCTCCGCCGCGATTTATTATCCCAACGGCGGAGCGCTTGTCCGCTTGCAAGGCGAACATCGCGGAATCATCTGTTGCGACACGGCGCGCTGGTCGGCAGATAGCGCCTCTATTTACTCTGCCAGTTCCACCTTTGGCATGTTCGCCGCCGGGTTATGGAAAGTGGACGCCGCTACGGGAAACGTCTCCACTTTATTCTTAGGCGATTTCGATACTGACCCCATTCAAGCCGCCGAAGCCCCCTTCCTTGCGCCCGACGGCAATTTATACTTCTTCTACGCCAGCCTGCCCAACACAGGCGATATGGTCAACCGCCCGCCTTTGCAACTCGTCCGCTCTGCGCCCGATGGCGTAACCAATCGAACCGTATTACGCCCTGAAACCTTCAACCTAAACAACGAATACTTATGGTCGCCCGACGGTCGCTTTGTGATTATTGCTATCGCGCCGATTGCCGATGTGTACGCGGGAGGTATCCCTACATTAATTTATACCGATGCCGCAAAAGGCGGCATGGAACTTGGGAAATTTGCAACCAACATGCAGTGGGGACCATAAAATAACAAAACGTCCCGAAGGTTTCATTTTATAAAAACCTTCGGGACGTTTTGAAACAGTTACTCGCCCAACAACCATTCATCAAAAAAACGAATCACTCTATTTTCATATCGCTTGGGGTTATGCGCGTATGTTCCCAAATGCGGAACGCCGTCTTCCGCCCATAATTCTTTCGGCTCATGAGCGGCTTCATACAAACGATACGGCGAATTCATCAGAATCGCGCCGCCATACCAGCCGTCAATGATAAACACCGCTCGCGGACTAATTCGCCCAATCTCTTGTTCAACATTAACGTCTTCAACTCGCGCGTTTGTTTCGGATTCCCATAAAAATAAAGCAAACGGCTGTATAAATTCTATGGGCATGTTTAATCTCAGCACAGATTCTAATGAGGGGTAGGCGCTATCGGCGACTACGGCTTGAATTTCGTTTCGTTTCGAGGCGGTTAATAAAACAGTCGAAGCGCCCATCGAGCCGCCCCACGCGCCGACATGCTCCACGCCTGCTTGCGCCAAAGCAAAATCTAAAGCCGCTTCCACATCCCACTGCTCATAATACCCAAGCGTAGAAACTTCGCCTCCGCTTTCGCCGTGCGCGCGAAAATCCCACGCTACCACGCCGTAGTCGTTTTCAGCGAACATCACATACAAACTCTCAATCCGATTATCGTTATAACCATGCGCTAATAAAATCACCGCCCCGTTTTTCGGCGGCGTGTACCAAGCCGAAAGTTTGACGCCGTCTTTTGTTGTTAATTCAATATTTTGATATTCAATATGATTCTCTTTAAGATAACTTCCGGAGGGTATCGCTCTCACAGGGGATATAAAAGATTGTATCCACAAATTGACAAGGTACATAGATAAAACGATAACCGCCAATAGCCCGCTAAAAATAACGGCTGAAACCATATTGAAAACATAGCGAAACTTAATGGTTTGCTTCATACTTTTGCGCCATCTCAAAAGACGGCAGGCGTTATTCCAACACAAAATTATCTATCAACCTTGTTTTGCCGATAAAAACAGCCATTGATAATAAAGTTTTCCCTGTGATTGTATTCAATTCTTCTAAAGAATCATAATCGGCGCATGAAACATATTGTGTTTTAGCAAGCGGCTCGCTATCCAAAACTTCTTTCATTTTATTTCGCAACGCATCGGCGTTTCTTTCGCCAGCCTCGTATAACTGTTTGGCTTCGCTCAACGAGCGAAACAAAACGGTGGCCGCTTTGCGTTCTTCTTCATTTAAGTATTTATTTCTACTAGACATCGCCAACCCGTCTGCCTCACGCACGGTGGGGCAAACGACAATTTCAATAGGGAAATTCAAATCTAAGGTCATGCGCCGAATCACGGCGACTTGCTGCGCGTCTTTTTGCCCGAAGTAGGCTTTATGCGGCTGTGTGGCGTTGAATAATTTGGATACGATAGTCGTCACCCCTTTGAAGTGACCGGGGCGCATTGCCCCTTCCAGCGGGTGAGTTAACGCTTCTACCTCAACCCAAGTTTGGTAGCCAGGCGGATACATAATCTCCGCCGAAGGATTCCAAACAATCAATTCTTTCGCCGAGGACGGCAGAGAGAGCGAAGAAAGTAACTTTATATCTCTTTCCAAGTCTCGTGGGTATTTAGAAAGGTCTTCGTTTGCGCCAAACTGGGTGGGGTTGACGAAAATGCTTACGATGACATGGTCGCATTCTTCTGCCGCTTTGGCAACAAGCGAGAGGTGGCCGGGGTGTAGGTATCCCATTGTAGGTACAAGACCCACTTTCCCCATTAGAGAGAGGCGTTTTTCCCTTAGGTCAGAGAGAGAGGAGACGAGGTTCATTTGTCTATACTACATCCTTTTTGAGGGCTTGACAGCCTAGAAATTTTGTTCTACACTGGTATTACATTTAGACAAAAGGAGACTCAAATGGCTTACTCACATACGAACTCGAAAGGCGTGACCTACTACCTGCACTCCAACGGCAAGATGTTCTTCTTCTCGAAGGAGATTAAAGAAGGCGCGCTGGACGCTGTGCCTGCAGGGTACAACGTCGTCGAAATGAAGACGGGTATGCTCGTGCTGAAGAAAGTTCAAGCCGAAGCCCCCGCCGCCAACACGGAAAGCGCAGGGTCGTAATAAGTATAACCCTGTTCAATCATATACCTTGTTCTTTTAGATTAAAAGGAGACTAATTATGACACGTACACGAGCATCTAAAAGTTATGAAATGAAAGGGGCGCCGCTATGCCAACTTTAAACCGCGTGCAACTGATAGGGCGTTTGGGGAAGGACCCTGAAAGCAAATTTACTCCCACTGGTAAAAAGGTCTGCCATTTTAGCCTTGCAGTGAGCGCCCGCTGGAAGGACAAAAGCGGCGAAACCAAAGAAGTCACTGAATGGGTTAATATTGAGGCTTGGGGGCGGCTTGGCGAAGTTTGTCAGGAATATCTCAAAAAGGGAAGTTTGGTTTTCGTAGAAGGTCGTTTGAAGACCGATAAATACGAATCTAACGGCGAGACGAAGTATTTTACGAAAGTCGTCGCTCAATCCTTGCAGTTCTTAGATAAACGCGAAAAAGAAGAACCCATGATGGTGGAAGAAGACCCCGCTGAGTATGATATTGATTAGTGGGCGTGAAAAGTAAAAAGCAAATAATAAACTCGCTTTGAATTCATTCAAGGCGAGTTTTATTTTAATTTATGTAATAAAGACTCCCAGTTTCACACTAGGAGTCTTTATGATTACTTTTTCTTCTTTGTCGCTTTCTTTGCGGTCTTTTTCTTAGCGGCGGTCTTTTTAGCGGGTTTTGACTTTTTAGATTCTACGGGCAGGCTTTCTAATTGGCTGACTAATTTTTCTAACACGTCAAAGCCGCCTTGCCAAAACGCTTCATCGCGGATGTTGATGCCCGCTTCTTGCAAAATTTTCTCTGGCGCTTCGGAGCCGCCCGCCGAAAGAATCTTGAGATATTTGGGTTTGAACGATTCGCCTTCCGCTTTGTACTGTTGATATAAAGCCAACACCAGCAATTGACCAAACGCGTAGGCATACACATAAAACGGCGTGTGATAAATATGCGGAATGCCCACCCACTCCCATTTGAATTCGTCGCTGAGGTCTAGCGAGTCGCCGAAGTGTTGTTTGAGGCTATTGAGGTACGCATTACACAAATCGTCTACTGAGGCGTTTTTCATCACCAATTCATGCGCTTCTTTTTCAAAGATGGCAAAATACGATTGGCGCATAATCGTGGCGTACGAATCGTCCATTTGTTTGAAGAGAATATCGCGTCGGACAGATTCATCCTTCTCTTCGGCGAGTAATTTATCAATCAACACCATTTCCGCAAAGGTAGAGGCTGTTTCTGCCAATGGCAATGAAGAGTGAAAAGTAAACGTACTATGGTGCGAAGCCAGCATAGCGTGAATGGCATGACCCAACTCGTGCGCGAGGGTGGCTACTTCGCGCCCTGTGCCTTGATAATTAACTAAGACGTAAGGCGTTTCTTCGGGCAGGTAACTCCAACAAAACGCGCCGCCGCGTTTGCCCTTACGAATTTCGCTATCAATGCGTTTATGGTCAAACACACGTTTGGCTAATTCGGCAATTTTGGGTTCAAAGGCGTTGAATGCGTCTAACACCATGTTCACGGCTTCGTCCCACTCATAAGTCTTCTTAGAGGCGGCGACGGGGGCGTAAATATCATAACGGCGGATTTTCTTCATGCCGATATATTTCGCCTTCATCTTGAAATATCTTTGAAAGACGCCGACATTTTTCTTGGCGACGTTTAACAACGCCTCTACCGCTTCATCGGGAACATCGTTGCTTAGGTTGCGCGCGGCAATGGGGCTTTTAAATTTACGCAGGTTTACGTTTTCATTGTGCCAATCGCGCACGCGGGTTTGGTACATTTGCCCAAGAATCGGTCCGTCTTCGGCATAGACTTTGAATTGCGCCTGATAGCTTTCCGCGCGCACTTTCGGGTCTGGGCTGTAACGGTAAGAGAACAATTCCGCGGCGGTCATTTCTTTTTCTTTACCGTTAACCTTCATCTTAAACATATAACGATTCGTGATTGAATCATATAAATTAGTTAAAGCGTTTGAGCCAGTAATGTTCTTGATGTTAATAATTTTTTCTTCCGCCTCGCTAAGGGTGTGCGGTTTGTATAAGCGCATGGCTTCGAGGTAGTATTTATAATCGCCCGAATTTGCCATTAAGCGTTTGGCGTTGTCGTCGTCTAGGTCTTTCCACCATAAACTAAAAAACATGGTGCGGTTTTCAATTTCCGCTAAAAATTGCAATACGCGGTTTTGTAATGTTTGCGCTTTTTGGTCTTGCGTATCTGCCGCAAACGATAAGCCGGCAAACGAATATAGTTTATTGGCAATGCGCGCGGTTTCTTCGCTGGCTTTTACGGCTTGCAAAAAATCCTCTTCGGGCATATCGGGTTTTAATTTATCGCGCAAGCCTTCAAACGAAGTCACTTGCTCTTCAATCATATCGAACGCGCTTTGCAATTCGGGGCTGTCGTAGCCTGAATATAAAGGCGATAAGTCCCATCTTGAAAGTTGATAAGCCATAATTGATTTTCTCCTTGGTGATTGTTTTATCACAACTAAAATATTTTCAAACCGTTCTTGCGTATGGATTTTACAAACTTGACCGAACGTGCATGATGTCGCCGTCTTTGACGATGTATTCTTTCCCTTCGAGCCTAAATTTGCCTTTGGCTTTCGCTTCATTCATAGACCCCAAACTGACCAGGTCTTCGTATGCCACCACCTCCGCCCGAACAAACCCGCGCGATAAATCGGTGTGAATTTCGCCCGCCGCTTCTTGCGCCGTCGCCCCGCGATGCGTAACCCACGCCCGCACTTCGTCTTCGCCGACGGTGAAAAAGGTTTGCTCTTGCAATAATTCATACGATAGGTTAATCATACGGTTCAAACTTAATTCTTGAATGCCGTATTCTTGCATAAACACTTCAGCGTCTTCTGGCGAGAGTTGAGCGATTTCCATTTCCAGTTTGCACATCAGCCCCACAGCGGGGTGATCTAACGAGGATGAGTCTGGCGCCGACTGCCCCTCGCCCAAGTTGAAGACAGTCAGAAGCGGTTTTCGGGTTAAGAGTCCAAAACTAGAAAGTTCTTTATTTTCTTCGTTGGTTAGTTCCAAAAATCGTAGAGGTTTGTTTTCCGATAAGGCGGCGTGGAGTTTTTCAAATAACTCAATTTGGCGGGCGTTGAGCGTTTTATCTGTGCCGCCTTTTTTCTTTTCGTCTTTTAACTTTTCAAGTTTTCGTTCTACAACCACCAAGTCGTTTAATAATAATTCGCTGGTCATTGTTTCAACGTCGCGCAAAGGGTTCACGCTTCCGTTGGGGTGCATCACGTTGTCGTTTTCAAAACAACGCACAACCAAAATCAAACCGTCCATTTGATTGAGTTGATTAAGCAATTGCCCCGAAATGCCGCTCTTTGCCGAGCCAGTTTCTAAGCCGGCAATATCGGCGTAGGTCACTTTGGCGTAAACGGTTTTTTTGGGGTTAAACATTTTCGAGAGAACGTCCACGCGCGGGTCTGGCACATCCACCACTGCCTGATGCACTTCTATCCGCCCTGCCGAAGCGGTGGTGGGGGCATTGCCGCGTGTGATTGCATTAAATAAAGTCGTTTTTCCTGATTGGGGTAAGCCGATAATTCCAAGTTTCATAGTATCCTTATGAACGCCCGACAGGTTGGGCTTCATTACTTAAATTTTGTAAAGAAACCTGCGGGCGGTAAATTTAATCTTGCTCTACAAGTTAGAAGTGGTATACTTGCGTTCGCACTTGAGCCGAAGTGGCGGAACAGGCAGACGCGCACGACTCAAAATCGTGTTCCCTCCGGGAATGAGGGTTCGATTCCCTCCTTCGGCACAGCCCAAAATTATACCTTATGGTCGTTCAAACATCCTCTATGTTAGAGGATGTTTGAATTTTATAAACAAGGCGCGCAAAAGAATTGACGTAAGTTTTTTTCGTTTATACAATGCGGGCGTCAGAAACTTGAACAAGCCAAAAACGTAAATCTTCTTGGAAGCGTTTCTCTTTATCCATTGGAGATGACAACATGAAACTTCAAATTCTATTTCTGATTATAGATATTCTTATCATCTTGGCGTACCCTGTTGTATACGTCATTCATACCATTCGCAAAAGTATCGGGGTAAAATAAGAAGCATCCTGTTTTCGGAGGCTTCTTATGCCATCGTTGAATGAAGTTCTCGCCGTCATTTTAGGGGGTGGGCGCGGCGCGCGGTTATATCCATTAACGCAAATGCGCTCGAAACCTGCGGTGCCAATTGCGGGCAAATACCGTTTGATTGATATTCCTATTAGCAATTGTATTAATTCGGAAATATACCGCATCGCCATTCTGACCCAATTCAATTCCGTTTCTTTGCATCGGCACATTACCCGCACCTATAACTTCGACTCGTTTCACCAAGGTTGGGTGCAAATTTGGGCGGCAGAGCAAACGATGGAAAGCGAAAATTGGTATCAAGGCACGGCAGACGCTGTTCGTAAACAATTGTTAGAAATTCAAGCCACTAGCGCCAAATACGTTTTGATATTGGCGGGCGACCATCTCTACCGAATGAATTACAAAGAGATGGCAGAGTATCATTGGAATCATAACGCCGACATTACAGTGGCGGTTCAACCTGTGAATCGAAACGAAGCGGGGCGTTTTGGAATTTTGAAACGCGAAGCGAACGGTAAAATATCCGACTTTGTTGAAAAACCCAAAGACCCTGAAGTACAAAACAAATTCATCAGCCGCGACGATGAGCGCCGTCCATTTTTAGGTTCGATGGGAATTTACATGTTTAACGTCAAAGTATTGATGGACTTATTAAAAAATTTCCCAAATTACGACGACTTCGGAAACGACATTATTCCAAACGCCATTCACAACCACGCCGTTTACGGCTTTGATTTTGACGGCTACTGGCAAGATATTGGAACCATCCGCTCGTTTTATGAAACCAACCTCATGCTTACCACGTCGCAAACCCCGTTTGATTTTTACGACGCCAAACTGCCCATTTACACAGACATTCGCTATTTGCCCGCTTCGATTGTAGAAGATTGCCAATTGAAAAACGTGTTAGTTGCCGAAGGCAGTAAAATTTTGAAATCGCAAATCACACATTCCATCATCGGCATTCGCAGCCAAATCGCCAGCGGATGCGTGATTAAGGATACGATTATGATGGGCGCAGATTACTATGAGCGCGAAACCAAAGAATTACCGATTGGCATTGGCTCAAACTCTCATATTGAAGGCGCAATTTTAGATAAAAACTGCCATATCGGAAGCAATGTAACCATTAAGCCTTTTCCGCGCGACACCGATATTGATAACGAAAAGTGGTATGTGCGCGACGGCATTGTCATTATTCCGAAAGACACAGAAATCCCATCTGGCACAGTGATTGCTCCATAAGATACGCTTTTTCTCCGCCCCGAAAGTTTGGCGCAAAACCTTTCGGGGCGTTTCTTTAATTAAATTGCAAGCCTGCCATAGCAAAACGAAACCTTAAGATATGCTATACTTTAATTATGCAATCATCGCGCGAATTTTGGCAACGCTGGGCTGAGTCCTTGCGTCGTTATCAACTTCAAGATATAGCCGCCTCGTTGCTCGAAGCCGCAAGCCCGCTTGCATTGATTGGAGCGCAAGCGTTATATTTTAGCGGCGGATTAATAAAAAACGACCAACTCGCCGCTTTAGCGACCATGCTAGAAGACGAATCGGAAGCGCGGGCATTCGCTTCTTTCTTAATGCAAACAGGGGCGAACTCATGACATCTCTCCTCGCTTTAGGCATTCTTTTACTCAGCGCGTTTTTATTGCTTACCATTGCTTTGCTCAAGAGAAAATCCGTTTCGCGCTTTCGAGAAATCCCCGCGCTTACGCGCCTCGTGCGAATGTTAGGATTAAGCGTGGAAGACGGAAAACGCCTGCACATTTCATTAGGTCATGGCAGTTTATTAGATGAACGCGGCGGCTCTGCATTTGCCGGGCTTGCCGCATTACGAATCATTTCAGAAAAAACCTCCGTAAGCGATATGCCCTCTGTTGCCTCCGCTGGCGACCCTGCGCTTGGTTTATTGACTCAAGACACCATGCAAGCGGGGTATCAAGCCGCTGGGGTAGAAGAACTATATGTGCCGACAACAAGCCGCGTTACGGGGTTAACCCCGTTTAGTTATGCCGCTGGGGCAATGCACATTGCCTCGAATGAAAATGTTTCCACCAATATTATGATTGGTCACTTTGGAGCAGAAGCGGGCTTGCTGGCTGATAGTTCAGACCGCAACCATGTAGTCTTAATTGGCGCAAGCGACAACCTCGCCGGGCAATCCATCCTTTATGCCAGCGCGCAAGACGCATTAATTGGCGAAGAATTATTCGCCGCTGGCGCGTATCTTGGGGCGGGCGCTTCTCACTCGGCCAGCCTCACAGTGCAAGATATTTTACGTTGGCTTATCATCATCGTATTGATAGGCGGCGCGGCGGCAAAATTTATGGGGGTGATTTAATGCGTATTTTCACCGCAGTCATCGCCATTGCCGTCGGCTTGATGGTTTTATTTGGATATTTCTTTCAGCCCTTTGTGGGCATTCAAACTTTGTTATTAAACTGGGCAATGATTTTGGCGGGCGTGGCGTCTTTTGTCGGCATTTTTAACTTAATTGCCGTGCATACCGATAAAGTGCGCCGCGCCGAAAAAGGAAGCGTGTATAGCGCATTGCTTGTGATTGCTTTAGCGGTTACGTTTGTGTTTGGTTTAATCTTGCGCCCGCAACATGAAATTATGCAAACGCTATTAAACGGCGTCATCATCCCCGTAGAAGCGACCCTGATGGGCTTACTCACGGTCACTTTGTTATATGCGGCAATTCGTCTCTTACGCCGCCGCGCCGATGTGATGAGCGTTGTCTTCATCCTCACGGCGGTATTAATTTTTTTAGGTTCTGCCACATTGCCCTTTGGCGACGTTCCAATCTTTGGAACTTTAATTCGCCCGTGGGTCAGTCAAATTTGGGCGTTGGGCGGCGCGCGCGGAATTTTAATTGGCGTTGCGCTTGGCACGCTCGTTACAGGCTTGCGCGTGCTATTTGGCATAGACCGCCCGTATGGGGGTAAATAATGGCAGAGCAAATCAAATGCCCTTTTTGCGGAGAAATGAACTCGCCTGAACTCGAGTTCTGTGCCAATTGCCGTTCGCCGCTGCAACCAAAATCAAATATCCCTTCTGGGCAAGCGCCAACGAAAAAGCACACCGCCGAGCTAGAGCCAATTCTGCCGCAATGGTTACGAGAAGCGCGCGATGCCGCGCGGAATACCGAGCCGCAAGACTCGCCAGACTTTTTACAAACCACAGAAAATAAACCCAAACCCACCGCCTCTCAACCCGACTTGTTAGCGGGGTTGCAATCTCAAGCGGGGGACGATGACGAAGAAGAAGTGCCAGATTGGCTTGCCAGCATTACGGGCGTTTCGCCTAAATCAAAACCCGCTAAAGATGAACCCGTTACCGATGTTCGTTGGGTGGAAATAGGCGATAAGGACGATTTTCCGCAAAGCGAAAACATTTTAGCGCAACCGCCTTCACGCGGCGGGCAAGAAGATACCGTGCCGCCTTGGCTGGCAAACTTACAAGCCAGCGCTCCGCCTGAAAAAGATGAATTATTGGATTGGACGCGAGAAACAAGCGAATCGCAAGCGCCCTTGAAAGAAGAGCCGCCTACCTTTGAGCCTATGCAAGACGATACGCCCGATTGGCTTAAACAGATGTCTGCCGAAGCGGAGGCGAAATCTCAGCAAGTTTCGGCGCAAAGCGATTCTCAACTTAATGCCGATATGCCCGATTGGCTTAAGCAGATGGCTGCCAGCGCAGAGCCTGTGCAAGCGCAAACGCCCAAAGACGCGCCAGAGTTTAATATTGATACGCCCGATTGGTTAAGTAACCTCGGCGGCGCAACTGGAAACGTTTCAGGCGGAGAGACTGCCGCATTTTTAGAATCAAATGTCCCTGAGGGTGAGGCGGAATCGCTTCCTCCGATGGATATGCCCGATTGGCTGAAGAGTTCAAGCCAAGCGGAGGAAGAAAAGCCTTCTCAAGATACAACAACGCCATTGTGGTTAAAGCCGCAGGTTCAATCGCAAGAGCCAGAACTGCCGGCTTGGTTAGTCTCGGCTGAAGAAACGGTACGCCTTAACCAACCCAAAGAAGAGCCGCCCGCGCAAGAAGATTTTTTGAGCGATGTGCCAGATTGGTTAAAAGCCGCCGCGCCTGAAAAAACAATTTTTGATTCGCAAGATGAATTGCAATCGGACGCGGACGCTTCTGAAACGACCGATTGGTTTTCTCAAATTCAGCCTTCTGCCGCAACAGAAGTTGAAGGACAACCTCAACCTGAAAAGGTTGACCCATTCGCTTCTATGCCCGCTTTTACGTTGGACTCGCAAGCGAATGAAAATTTAGAAAGTCTGTTTACTGAAATGCCCGATTGGTTGAGCGAGGCGAGCCAACCGCCCTCTTCATCTACGCCAACGCCAATAACTCCAATAACTAATGAAGATATTTTGCCCTCTAGCGACTTGCCCTCGTGGGTAGAAGCCATGCGCCCCAGCGATAGCGGCTTCGCGCAACTTGCTTCTTCTGCCAGCGACCAAACATTAGAATCGCGCGGGGCTTTGGCGGGGTTGCAAGGCGTTTTGCCCGCTGTGCCGGGCTTTGCCCCAACCAGTAAGCCCAAAACTTATTCTTTGAAGTTAAACGTAAACGATGAACAGTTAAAGCACGCCGGTATTTTGGAAGATATTTTAGCGGCAGAAACTTCGCCTGTGCCGATTGAGTCGTTTTCCGCATTAATGCCTTCGCGTGGGTTACGTTGGGCGTTGGCTTTCTTGACGCTGGCGGTTGTGTTTGGCGTTACTTTCTTAGGCTCTCAAATGTTTGCCTTGCCGCGCGGCGTTCCAAGCGAAGTGGGCGCCGCGATTCAAATTACGCAATCTATTCCAGAAAATGCGGCGGTGTTAGTCGCATTTGATTATGAACCCTCGCGCGCGGGTGAAATTGAAACTGCCGCCGCGCCTTTGTTTGATCATTTGTTGTTATTGAAACATCCGCGTTTGACGTTTGTTTCTACGAGTGAAACTGGTTCTGCGTTAGCGGAACGCTTCATCGCTGGACCTTTGGCGGTTCACAATTATCAAAGCGGAGTTACCTATTCCAATTTGGGCTACCTGCCCGGCGGTCAGTTGGCGGTGCGGGCTTTTGCTCAAAACCCCAGCGCCGCATTACCGTTTGATATTTTTGGTCAATCGGCGTGGGCGTCTGCCCCGCTTCAAGGCATTTCTTCGCTTCAGCAATTTACAGCCTTGATATTAATGACCGATAATGCCGACGCCGCCCGCGTATGGGCAGAACAAACGCAAGGCTTACGCGGAAATATCCCGTTCATTGTCATTTCCAGCGCGCAAGCCGCGCCGATGATTCAACCGTATTACGACTCAGGGCAAGTGAATGGCATTGTGTCTGGCTTATATGGCGCGGCGATTTTTGAACAATACAACGCCGGCAGACCGGGAACCGCCCGCGCTTATTGGGACGCTTACAGTATCGGCATGTTAATGGCAATGGCTTTAACGCTAGGCGGCGGGTTGTGGAATTTAATGCTCGGCTTGCGCGAGCGAAGGGAGGCGAAATAATATGCTACTTTCCCTCGACCTCATCGCCGGCGCGTTAAGCTTCCTCTTTACGCTTTTGATTTTGAGTTATCTTATTGGAGATAACCCATTGTTTAGAATTGCCGTGTATCTTTTTGTGGGCGTCACGGCGGGGTATGTCGCCTCAGTGATTTGGTGGCAAGTTCTACTGCCGAAATTAATTGCGCCGCTTTTGCCTACATTATTAGCGGGTTCAATCGCCGAAAGAATATTTATCATGGTTCCGTTATTAGGCTCTGTGTTTATTCTTATGAAAATTTCGCCGCGCTTATCAAAAATCGCCAGTATTACTATGGCGTTTCTCGTGGGCGCCGGCGCGGCGGTGATTATCGCCGGCGCAGTAATTGGAACGATACTCCCCCAAATTTCCGCAACCATTAATTTTTTTGACCCTCAACTTGCCGCCGCAAGAAATATTGACTTATTTGAAACGCTAGGCAATGGCGCGATTGTGCTTATTGGCGTAGTGACCACATTATCGTATTTTCATTTTGGCGCGCGCCTGCAAGCCAATGGAAACCTGCGCCGTTTTGCAATCGTTGAACTTCTCGCTTTTATTGGGAAAATCTTCATTGGCATTACCTTAGGCGTTATCTTTGCCGGCGTATATTCCGCCGCATTAACCGCTTTAATTGAGCGCATTTCATCTTTGATTAACTTCTTCGGAAATTTCTAATGCCTTCCTCTATCATTACCAGCAATTCACTCTTAGCCATTGATGTCGGTGCGGCGAACACACGCGCCGTATTCTTTGACGTGATTGAAGGCGAATATCGCTTCGTGGCTTCTGGCGTAGCCCCCAGCGCCGCCGAAGCCCCTTTCAAAGACGTGGCCGAAGGCGTAAGAAACGCGATTGCAAACTTACAAACCATCTTAGGCAAAACCCTGCTAGATTCCTCCAGAAACATCATCACACCCACGCAAGCCAATGGGGCAGGCGTAGATGCATTAGTCGTCACCTTATCCGCAGGACCTACCGTCAAAACCGTTGTAGTGGGTTTACTCAAAGACGTTTCACTTGATAGCGCGCGCCAACTTACCGAAACCACCTACACCCGCATCATGGATACGATAAGCCTGAGCGACCAACGCAAACCCGACCAACAAATTGACAGTTTAATGCGCTTGCGCCCCGAGCTTGTCGTCATTGCCGGCGGAACCGACGGCGGCGCATCGCGTTCGATTCAAAAATTACTCGACCCCATTGGGTTGGCAAGTTTCTTAATGCCAGAAGAAAAACGCCCAAGCGTTTTATTTGCGGGCAACCAAAAAATGGAAGAAGAAGTAAAAACCCTAGTCGGCTCGCTCGCCGCTTCCTTACATTTCAGCCCCAACATTCGCCCCTCGCTAGATACAGAAGATATTGACCCTGCAGAGCGTGAACTCGCCCGCATGATTATCAACATCCGCAAACGCCAAATTAAAGGAGTCGAACTGCTCGATCTATGGTCGGGCGGTCATATCCTCCCAACCGCCTACGCCACTGGGCGCATGGTGCGCTTTTTATCGAAAGTGTACGGCTCACAAAAGGGAATCTTAAGCGTAGACCTCGGCGCGTCCGCCGCCGTCATTGCGGCAGGTTTCAAAACCAAATCCACCTTAAAAGTATTGCCTCAATTTAGTTTAGGGCAAAACCTAGTCGGCATATTAAATTACACCACGCTTGAAAACATTTTGCAGTGGTCGTCATTAGATATTTCCAGCGGCGTATTGTTAGACTATTTACATCAAAAATCTTTATACCCCGCCTCCATCCCTGCCACGCAAGAAGACCTCGCCATTTCTCAAGCCATTGCGCGCGAAGCGTTACATCTTGCCATGCAAACCGCACGAAAAGATTTTCCAAAAAACATCGCCAACATCAAACCGAATTTGACTCCGCTCTTTGAACCCATTCTGGCTGGAGGCGGCGCCCTAAGCGACGCTTCGCGTCCAGGTCAAAGCCTGCTCTTGCTCCTCGACGGAATCCAACCCGTCGGCATTACCACCATCATCTTAGACCAAAATAATTTATTGCCTTTGCTAGGGGTTGCCGCATCGCAAAACAATATTTTGCCCGTGCAAGTGTTAGAGTCTGGCGCATTCTTAAGTCTCGGCACGGTCGTTTCGCCAGTGGTTTCGGCAAAATATGGCGCTTCTATTCTCAAAGCAAAACTAAGTTACGAAAGCGGCGCCGAAGCCAACATAGACTTAAAATTTGGAAGCATTGAAACCCTACCGCTTGCCAACGGCGAAACAGGCAAATTAACCCTTCAAGTATCGCGCGGGGCAGATATTGGCTTTGGACCCGGGCGCGGAGGCGTCATCCCCGTTAGCGGCGGGGCGTTAGGCGTCGTCTTCGATGGCAGAGGTCGCCCGCTCAACTTACCCAGCGACTCCGTCCGAAGACGCGAACTCATCAAAAAATGGAATTGGACCTTAGGAGGCGGATAATGCAAGCCCCCGTGCATCATATTATTGGTCTCACGTCTATTGTGCGCGAAAGAGTTTTGCCTATTTCAGGCAATGTAACGGCGCGCATTCAACAAAAAGTCACCCCAAACGATGTAGTGGCTGAAGCCAAATGGGCGCGCGAGCATGTGTTGTTAGATGTGGCGCGCCTATTAAGCATTTCACCCAACGCGGCAGACCGCCTCATCAAATGCAAAGTCAACGACGAAATAAAGGCTAACGCCGAAATTGCCGTTGGCAAGGGGGTATTTCCAAAATCGGTGCGCGCGCCGCGCGCTGGGCGCGTGGTGGCAGTGGGCGGCGGGCAAGTGTTAATGGAAGCGGGCGAAACAAAAATAGAATTACGCGCCGGCATTCCAGGCTCTGTAATTCAAATTTTGCCCAATAAAGGCGTTGTCATTCAAACCGCTGGCGGATTAATTCAAGGCGTGTGGGGCAATGGAAGAATTGACACAGGCATACTGGTCAACTTAGCGGAATCTCCCAGCACAGTTCTCACCCCTAATCGTTTAGACGTGAGCCTGCGCGGCTCTGTCATCTTAGCGGGCGTAGTCAAAGACGCCGACACGCTAGAAGCCGCCGCAGAATTGTCTGCGCGCGGATTAATTATCGGAAGCATTTATCCCTCCCTACTTCCCAAAGCGTATGAAATGCGTTACCCCATTTTAGTTACCGATGGGTTTGGCTCTTTACCGATGAATTCAGCGGCGTATAAATTACTTAGCACCAACGCTAAGCGTGATGTCACCGTCAACGCCGAAGTTTACGATAGATACACAGGCGCAAAACCAGAAGTCATAATTCCCTTGCCCACTGCGTCCGACCTTCCATCTCCAAAAGAAGTGGCGGAATTTACAGCGGGCTTGCAAGTGCGAATGCGAAGACCTCCCTTTATGGGCATGATTGGCTCGATTGTTTCGATAAAACCCGGCTTAACCGTCTTGCCGAGCGGGTTACGCGCGCCTTCGGCAGAAGTGAAGTTAGAAAATGGCGAAACCGCGATTGCCCCGCTTGTTAATCTCGAAGTTGTGGGATAATATCGCTAATATTAATCAGGAGCGTGTTGCATGTCTTTGAATAACAACAACTTTGAAACATTTGACGAAGAAGAACAACTCCCCGAAGAGTCGAGTAATAATCGCACCTTCTTAATTGCTGTTGGCATTTTAGGCGGCATTATCTTGCTTTCTGTGGCTTGTATTGTGGGAATTTTTCTATTCAACCGAAGCGCACAGACTTCTCAACAAGCGCAAATTGACGCCGCTACTCAAACAGCCGCCGCTTCTAATAATTTCATTAACCAAGCCCTAACCGCCACTGCGCAAGCGCAAGCCGCTCTGCCTACCGCCACCTTACCGCCGACAGCAACCCCAGTGGTGAATTTTGCGACCGCAACCAACACCCCTGACCCGAACGCGACCCCAGGCTCCACAGGCGCCGCCCCACTTAACGCCGGCACCTCTGTCGCCGCAACCGCCACAGTCGGCGCGGCGCTCACACAAGCCGCCATTGCCCAATTAACTATTGTGCCAACGACTACCGCCTTACCCAACACAGGCTTTATTGACGATTATGGCGTATCAGGGTTAGCCATTATGGCATTGGCGTTTGTTATGGTGATTTTATTAGCCAGAAGATTACGCGCTTCGCCCACTCGATAAATTTTCAAAAAAACGCTCATCGAAGATGGGCGTTTTTTTGAACCGCTTGCATAAATAATCTTGTTGATAGGCTTTTGTTTTAGTCTCTCCCTTTTGGGAGAAGGAAATCTGAAGTCCTTTACAACTTTGAGGGCGGCGCTACACCACGCTTTCCGCCACTTTTTTCCCATACGCTAATAAAGCCTTTACCATTTCTTGCGTTCTTCCTTCAGCATACACTCTTAATACAGGCTCTGTGCCTGATGGGCGAATTAATAACCATGAATCATCCGCCATGATGTATTTCACCCCATCGCGCTGACTAATTTCGCTCACCGCTTCGCCGCCGATTTCTTTCGGCGCTTGCTTTGTGAGAAACTCAACCATTTCCGCCTTAGCGACAGGTCGGCTCAAGCGCAAATCGGCGCGCTCATATAAAGCAGGACCAACGTCTTTCAATAAATCATCTACCATTTCGCCCAAAGACTTGCCCGACTCCGCCAGCATTTCAATTAACAATAACCCCATAATCGGACCGTCGCCTTCGGGAATATGCCCCTTGAATGAAATGCCGCCCGATTCTTCGCCGCCAATTAACACGTCTTCTTGCATCATATAATCGGCAATGTGATTAAACCCAACAGGCGTTTCGTATAATTTCAAACCGTATCGTTTTGCCAACCGATCAATCATCCTCGTTGTAGAAACAGTCCGCACCACCGCGCCAGACATCTTTCTTTTTTCAACCAAATATTTCAAAGATAATGCCATAATTTTATGTGGGTCAACAAAATTGCCGCGTTCGTCCATCGCGCCAATTCGGTCGGCGTCGCCGTCTGTCACCACGCCGAAATTTCCAAAGCCTGAACTCACCGCGCTCGCTAACGCCCCTAAATATTTTGCTATCGGTTCTGGGTGAACGCCGCCGAAGCCGGGGTTCATCTCATTCCGAATTTCATAAATCTCACAGCCTGTGCCTTGCAGAAAAGACTTAATCACGCCGCGCCCAGAGCCATACATCGCGTCCACCACAAAACGCTGTGGATTTTCGGCGATAATATCGGTATTAATTAAGGTTCTTAAATGTTCAAAATAGGCGGGCAGTGGGTTAAATTTTTGAATCAAACCCGCCTCGCGGGCTTTTTGAAAATCCATCAAATTCGGTCCGCGCGCTTGCTCTTCGTTATCGTTGATATACACTTCTACTCGGCGGCATTGTTCAGGCAAAGCCGAGCCGCCAAACGCGCCTTTCAACTTCAAACCGTTATAGCGCGGCGCGTTATGCGAGGCGGTAATCATCACGCCGGCGATAGCGTTGTTATTCTTCACGGCGTAAGAAATGGCGGGCGTTGGAGAATCGGATTGGGCGAGTAAAACGGTAAACCCATTTGCCGCCAGCACTCGCGCCACCTCTCCAGCAAAACGGTCGGAGAGGAAGCGGGTGTCAAATCCAATCACAATTTTTTTTGTGTCAACCGTATCCGATTTATCCCAATGTTCTGAGGCAACCGCATCGGCAATGGCTTGCGATACCATGCGAAGATTGCTAAACGTAAAACTATCTGAAATCACGGCGCGCCAGCCGTCTGTACCAAAATGAATAGGCATGTATCATTTTCCTTTTTGATTTGAAAAAAATTTTATCTAAAAAATGGCGAAGGGATTCTACGATTATTTCAGAGATTCTGCGCCGCAACGCTGGAAGTCGTTGGCGCAAGCGAACAAACAAAAACGCGGTTCAGCATGACCATCGGCTTTATGGCGTGGGCGTGGGTGTGACCTCAAAATTTGGGGCGGGGGTTGCGTAGGCAATCACCGATTCTAATAACCAGCCTTCAATTTTTTGACCGTTTAGCGTGGCGTACACTTTTACCCAAGTCACATTATTGACGACTTCAAATTCGCCGTAGGTTTCGATAATTGTGCCGTTGAGCAAGGTCATAATATAGGCGCCGTCGGGTCCGGGCGCTTCGCGCAAGTTTGCTCCGCCGCCTTCGTTAGCGGAAATTCTTGCATAGGTTGGCGTGGGTTGAATGGTCAATGTAATTGTCGGCGTTTCGGTGGGCGGCAATGTCACTTCCAGTGTGATGGGGACAGGGCTAGGCGAACTGGGCGTAGGGGTGTTCACGCGAGGAGTCTGTGTAGGATTCAGAGTCAGGCTGGGCGTTAGCGTCTGAAGCGTTTGATTCGTAGGCGTGGCAGGCGGCAGGGTGGGAGTCGTTGCCGCTTCATTTCGTGACGCCATGCCCGCTCTGACAACTGAAGCAAGTATCGCCGCAAACAGTAGAATCATGACGAGGCTTAATACTACGCCGCCAGCCGAAGGTCGGATGCGTAAGATGAATAATGTGATTAAACCGATAACGCTTGTGAGCGAAAGGTGAACGGCAAAGACGATTAAGCCTTGTAGCCAAACGTCATCTAACCTTGCGCTTAACCCAAAGCCAACGGCGTTGATGGGTAAGAACAATGCGTAAGCAATGAGAACGCTGGGTAAAAATGGTTTTTCTTCTGAACGGGCGAATGAGGCGACCAGCGTGATTGCGCCGACGATGAATACAATTAATGCCGGTATCCATAAGCGGGTGTGAATGTAAACGTTATCATGCGTCATTTGCGGCAAGGCTAAGGCGACAAAGCCAACGGCTAACCCGCCGATAAAAACAAAAATAAGGCTGATGATGAGCGCCATCACAGTTTCAAAAAGAAAGCGCACAGACCCCGTAAGGATAGAAAGTAAAAAGCCCACCCATGGCGCCATTAATGGCGCAACGAGGACGCCAAGCAGTAACACGGCTTGCGAATCGATTAAAAAGCCTAATCCTAAAATAGCGCCGCATACTAAAGAAAATATAAATAATTCAATAGATGGGTATGCCCGCCTTGCCAGCGAAGCCACTAACGCGGCTTGACCTTCTGTATCGGTTGGGATGTAAGAACGGCGCGTGCGTCTTCTGCGCGGCGGTTCGCTGGGCGGCATTTGCTCTTGAGGAAAGGACATAAGGTCAATTATACAAGGGAAAAGTGGAAAGAAGAAAGAGAAAGAGGCTGAATATGATTTGATGGTTATAATGTAGCGCTAGGAGGCACGTTATGAACGAACCGCGCGTTTACCAGCAACCCTTGTTTGGCGCTTTTTTTTCCGTTGTTTGGATTTTGTTTTCTTGCGGCACAATATGGTTTATATCCAACTTGGTAACCAATGTGTGGTTTATCACGCCGATTTTAGGCGTATTTGGCGTTGCGTTTTTAATTTCGTTGCTTTCTTACACGTCCAAAGTCGTCATCACAGAAGATGAAATCACCTCTTCTTTTCTTTTTATTCCTCAAACTTTAAGGTGGACGGAAATTACGCGGGTTTCGGGCGGCGGAAACAATATTAAATTACAGAACGAAGACACAACCGTTTCTATTCCTTCACACTTACCGAGATTTGAAGAGATTGTAGAAATTATCGGTCAAAAACGAGGCGATTTATTCTCTCCGCAAGAATTTAGCGAAATGCATCGTGGGTTGGGCGCGTATCTTACCTTTTTCTTCATTACGTTATTGTTTATGGGCAGTATCGTCGCCTTTTTCATGCTGATAGATTTTTCCTCCAATTCATGGCTGCCTATCGCTTTCTTTATCTTTTTTTTCCTTTTCTTTATATGGGCTTTTCTTTCCAGCCCGCAGGCTTTGATTTTAGAGAACAATCAACTGCATATTAAGTACTTATTTGGCGAAACAAGCCTTGCGGCAAACGATGTAACCGCCGTTTTCTTCGGTTATACGCGCGGGCGTAAAGGCGGAAAGCAATATTACATCGCCATCCATTCGCGCGACGGTAAGCAAATTCGCGTTTCAGGTTTAGATGTAGGCTTACCAACGGCGTATTTGACCTTGAAAAATTGGCGCAAAAAATTTACAAACTCATAAAATTCACGGCGCTTGCCGCTCTGCCCCTCAAGAAAATTAATATAACTCTTTAATTCTGCGTTAACCGCCACCCTGCTATAATACAGCCAGACGCAACCATCCCCATTGGCGCGTCTCATCTTCTCAACAAGGCAGGTATTTCGCCATGTTCAACATTTCTCTCTTTTAATTTCCCTTTTTTGCAAACCCAAGCCGCGAGCAAATTCCGCGCGCCTCTTTTCCCTCCCCGTTTCAGATTGACCTTCAACCTGAACCCTGAACCTCGAAACTTAAAAAATGACACAACACAAAATTACAGACGACCTCGACGCGCTCTTAGACGTTTTACCCGCCAACTTGCGTCATGCCGTAGAAAAAGCCAACAACAGCGATAGATTAATCGAAATCGTCATTGATTTAGGGCGTTTGCCAACAGCCCGTTTTGTTGAAAACGAAATCGCATTATCAGACAAAGAAATTACCCGCGCCGATATTGACCACATTGTAGAACGCATTGGCGATTTTGACGCGGATAACCGCGCTGGCATGGAGCGCACGCTTCATCGCATCTCCGCCATTCGCAACCGCCGCGGCGCGATTGTCGGCTTAACTTGCCGAGTGGGGCGCGCCGTGTATGGCACGGTGGATATTATCCAAGACATTATCGAATCGGGAAAATCGGTTTTGATTCTCGGTCGCCCCGGCGTTGGCAAAACCACACTGTTGCGTGAAGCCGCGCGTATCCTCGCGGAAAATAAACGCGTAGTTATTGTAGATACCTCCAACGAAATCGGCGGAGACGGCGACGTGCCTCACCCCGCCGTTGGCAAAGCCCGCCGAATGCAAGTGCGTGAACCCATGCTCCAACACGAAGTGATGATTGAAGCGGTGGAAAATCATAACCCCGAAGTCATCGTCATTGACGAAATAGGACGCGAACTGGAAGCGCTCGCCGCGCGCACCATCGCCGAACGCGGCGTGCAACTCATTGGCACAGCGCACGGGCAAACTTTAGATAACCTCTTGCTCAACCCAACCCTCAGCGATTTAGTCGGCGGCATTGAAGCCGTCACCCTTTCGGATGAAGAAGCCCGTCGGCGCGGCACGCAAAAAACCGTGTTAGAAAGACGCGCCCCGCCCACCTTCGACGTTCTCATTGAAATTCAACATCGAGAACGCTTTGCCATTCACCTCGATATTATGTCCGCCGTCGATTCGCTGCTGCGCGATATGCCCATGCCCCCAGAGATTCGCACACGAGACGAATCGGGCGAGATTATTGTTGAAAAAGCCTCTCAAGCCAAACCGAAGATAGAAGCGACAAAAACCACGCCTCGTTCTAAACGTCAAATTGTTTCTGACCCTCAACAGACTCCTCGCTCCGAATCGATTAACCCGCCCGCCATTTCAAACAACGGCGCAAAGTTACAAACCGTAAAAGTTTTCGCGTATGGCGTGGCGCGCAATCGGTTGCAACAAGCCGCCAAACGACTCGGCGTGCCTGCTGTGGTGGTGGCAGACGTGCATGAAGCCGATGTGCTGGTAACGCTGCGAACGTATTATCGCAACCGCGAACAAACCGTGATTGAAGCCGAATCGCGCGGGATGCCCATTTACGTCTTGCGCGCTAATTCCGTTTCGCAAGTGGAACAATTTATCGGCGATTTATATAACCTCACCGAACATGCCCCGCGCGATAGCATGGAGGATATTCGCCACGAAACCCAACAAGCCATTGCCGCCGTTTTGAACGGCGAACGCTGGGTAGATTTACCGCCTGGTCCTTCGTTGGTTCGCAGGCTTCAACACGAAATGGCTCGCAAAGCGGAACTGGTTTCGCATTCCTACGGCAAAGAACCAAGACGGCATGTGAGGATTTTTAGGGAGTAAATAGCGATTAGCGCTTGGCTACTCGCTAATCGCTAACTGCTAGCCGTTAATTATGTTTATTACTCTTGAAGGACCCGAAGGCTCTGGCAAGACCTCGCACATCCCACACCTTGTGGAATATCTGCGTGAGCGAGGATATGTTGTATTCCCAACCCGTGAGCCGGGCGGCACATCCATCAGCGAGCAGATTCGAGACATTTTGCACGATATGAAAAACGCCGAAATGCACCCGCGCACCGAAACCTTGCTTTACCAAGCGGCGCGCGCTCAAATTGTGGAGCAAGTCATCAAGCCCCGATTGGCGGATAAAGAAATTGTCATTTCAGATAGATATTACGATTCGACAATTGCGTATCAAGGCTATGGGCATCAGCAAAACTTGGAGGAAATTCGGGCGTTGGTGAGATATGCCACTGGCGGATTAAACCCAGACTTAACTATTCTGCTGGATGTGGACGTGGAGGAAGGCTTACGAAGAAAGAAGAAAGATAACGAATGGAATCGGCTTGACGCTTATACGGTTGAATTTCATAAAAGAGTAAGAAACGGCTATTTAGAAATGCTCAAACAAGAACCGCATAGATGGGCGGCAGTGAACTCAGCCCAAGACTGGAAAACCGTGCAAGAAGAGTTGAGGAAGGTAATTATCGAAAGATTGAAATCATTGGAGAATGTATGACCGAACGATGGATGCCAAGCAACAAACAAGAATTAATGTCGGAAATAAGGAAAGAATGGAAATTATTACTAGACCTCGCCGAATCTTTGACTGATGAGCAAATGACCAAGCCCGATGCGGGCGGATGGTCGCCGAAAGATAATTTAGCGCATGTAGCCGAATGGATGAATATTTTGCTCGACTATCACATGGATAAAAAGCCAGCCCATGAAGCGATTGGAATTTCAAAAGAACAATTGCCCGAATGGGACGTTGAAGCGATTAATCCGATTTTATTTGAGAAGAACAAAAACCTGACGCGAAAAGAAATGATGACGAAACTGAATCAGGCGTATGGTCGGGTAGAGGCGCGGCTCGAATCTATGACGTATGAAGATTTGTTAAAGCCGCGCCGCGAAGACGACCCCGAAAAACGTCCAATCTTATTATGGGTGTTGGGCAATACAAGCGAGCATTTCCTTGAACATCGCAAAACGATAGAACGCGGATTAAGATAATCTCTTTGGCTCTACGCCGAACGGCGGTATGAGCAATTTAGGAAAATAAATAATGACGGCAGAATCGGAAGCGGATATTAAATCTTTAAAAGCCGCAGGGCGTGTGGTGGCGGGCGCGTTGAAAAAAATGATGAAACACGCCAAGCCCGGAATCACAACGGCTGAATTAGATAATATAGGCAAAGAGTTTTTAGAAAAAGAGGGCGCTAAGTCTGCGCCGCAAACGATGTATAACTTTCCCGGCGCAACGTGCATTAGCGTTTCGCCTGTCATCGCGCATGGCATTCCAAACGATTATGTTTTGAAGGAAGGCGATTTAATTAATATTGACGTATCGGCTGAACTAGACGGTTATTTTGCCGATACGGGCGCATCGCTGATTGTGGCTAAGAAAAGACCCGAACTTGAAAAACTTTTGAACGCGACAAAATCGGCGTTAGATAAAGCCGTCTATGCCGCAAAAGCAGGGGCGTTGTTAAACGCAATCGGCAAAACGATTCAAGACGAGGCGGCGCGCAAAGGCTTTGGCGTGATTTATGATTTGACTGGGCATGGCATTGGGCGCAAATTACACGATGAGCCTTCGAATATACATAATTTTTATAACCCGTCTGACCGCCGCACGCTTCACGCTGGCTTGGTGCTTGCTATTGAGCCTTTTCTTACCACTGGCAGGGGACGCGTGGTGGAAAAGAAAGACGGCTGGTCTTTGCAAACGGCGGATAAAGCCATCGCCGCGCAATTTGAACATACGATTATCGTCACAGAAAATGAGCCGATTATTTTGACTTTGTAGTAAACCGAAACAATGCAATATAATCGTCGGATATGATAGCCACCCTTCACGGACAAATTTCTCATATTGAAGACAACGCCCTCATTATCGAAGTGGGCGGCGTGGGGTTGCGCGTCTTCGTCCCTGCGCCGTTACGGACAAAGTGTAAGGCTGGGGAAATGTTGTTTTTGTTCACCCACTTGCAAGTTAGGGAAGATGCGTTGACGTTGTATGGGTTTGAATCGCAAGCGGATAAAGATTTATTCAACACGTTACTCGGCGTAGATGGCGTTGGTCCTAAAGTGGCGTTATCCGTTTTATCTTCTATGACGTTAGACGCTATTCAGCGCGCTATTTTTGCCGATGAAGGCGATTTATTAAGCAAAGTTCCGGGCGTAGGAAAAAAGACCGCTCAAAAAATCGCCTTGCATTTGAAAGACAAATTAAAACCGACCGACGCTTTAGCGAAGGTGGCGGCGCTTGCCGATTATGATAGTGAAGTGCTGGCGGCGCTAACTGCTTTGGGGTATTCGGTTGTGGAAGCGCAAGCGGCGATACAATCTTTGCCGAAAGACGCGCCAACCGATGTGGAAGAAAGATTACGACTAACCTTAGGGTATTTTCAATAAATCATTGCGTTGCTACATGAATTTCGTAGGGGCGACGAGCCTGTGCCACAAGGTGGTATGCGTCGCCCCTACATTGTTATATGGAGAGAATTATGTTAAAGAAAAAAATTGCTTTTATCGGTCCGGGCGTGATGGCGGAAGCGATGATTGCGGGGCTGCTTCGTAAAAAAATTGCGGACTCAAAAAATATCATTGCGTCTGGTCCGCGCGAAGAACGGATGAATGAGTTAGATAAAAAATATGGAATTAAAACCACAACAGATAATTCATCTGCCATTCATGGCGCGGATGTGGTTGTATTGTCCGTCAAGCCTCAGCGGTTAACCGAAGTGATGAAGGGGCTGAAAGGCATTCGTTCGGATGCTTTGGTTTTATCTATTATCGCTGGCGCGAACATCAAAAAAATTAGCGCTGGGCTAAAGCATAAAGCCATTGTCCGTTCGATGCCGAACACCCCCGGGCAAATTGGGGAAGGGATTACGGTTTGGACTTCATCCAAAGAAACGACAAATGAACAGCGCGAAATGACTAAATCTATCCTTGGGGCGTTAGGCGAAGAAGTGTTTGTTGAAGATGAATCGTATTTAGATATGGCAACGGCGTTATCAGGCTCGGGACCCGCGTATGTTTTTCTGTTCACCGAAGCGCTAATTGACGCCGGCGTTCATATGGGGTTTCCAAGAAGAATTGCAGAGCAATTGGTTTTGCAAACCATTAAAGGCTCGGCTTCGTTTTATCAGGCGGCGGGCAGGCACCCAGCCACCTTAAGAAATCAGGTCACTTCGCCGGGCGGAACATCGGCTGAGGCGTTGTATTATTTAGAGAAAGCAGGTTTTCGGACAGCCATTTCACGCGCGGTTTGGGCGGCGTATCAAAGGTCGTTAGAACTGGGGAAGGAGAAGCCAGGGCATGTGGATGTGGAAGAGGAGAAGTAAGGTGGGAGTAGTGAGTAGTGAGTAGTGAGTAGTGAGTAGTGAGTAGTGAGTAGTGAATAGTGAATAGTGAGTAGTGAATAGTGAGTAGTGAGTAGTGAATAGTGAATAGTGAGTAGTAGATATGAATTCACTCAGAAAGAATGCGAATGAGTTAAAATCTTCTCGCGTTTCACTATTCATCATTCACCATTCATCATTCATCATTCATCATTCACCATTCACCATTCATCATTCATCATTCACCATTCATCATTCACTATTTACTATTCACTATTCACTTACCCATGACCCTCATCACTGTTAACTCACTCGCCAAATCCTACGGCGCGACGGATATTTTTAGCAACCTCACTCTTTCGATTGAGAAGGGTTCACGCTTGGGCATTGTCGGTCCGAATGGCGTGGGCAAGACTACGCTGTTGCGGATTTTGGCTGGGGTGGAGGAATCTTCATCGGGAACAGTCACCCGCTCGAGGGGAGTCCGAAGCGGATATTTATCTCAAGAAGCGGATTTTCAAATGCAAGGCACGCTTTGGGAGGCGTGTCATTCCGTTTTTGAAAATTTAATCAAGCGCCAAAATGAATTGCACCGTCTTGAAGAATTAATGGCGACCGACCCCAATGTGATTGAGCAATATGGAAAACTGCAAGAAGATTTTGAACGACGCGGCGGCTACATTTATGAAACGCGCATTAAGCAAACGCTGACGGGTTTAGGCTTTGATGAAAACGATTATGGACTTTCTTTGGAGCGTTTATCTGGCGGGCAACGGACTCGCGCCTTTTTAGCGCGCCTCTTGCTTTCTGACCCCGATTTGCTCCTGCTCGACGAACCGACCAATCACCTCGACATTCGCGCTGTGGAATGGCTGGAAGGTTATTTGAATCAATGGGAGGGCGCGGCGGTGATTGTTTCGCATGATAGATATTTTTTAGACAAAGTGAGCAACGTGATTTTAGAAATGTTGCCCGGCGCGTATGAAATTTACAAAGGAAATTACAGCGCCTATTTGAAGCAACGGGAAGAACGAATCAATCGCAGACAAGAAATTTTTGAAAGCGAAAAAGAAAAATTATTAAGAGAATTAGATTACATCAAAAAGCATATTGCCGGTCAAAACACCTTGCAAGCCAAAGGCAAATTAAAGCGGCTTTCGCGTTTGGTGCAAGCGATTGAGCAAATTGGCTTTGAAGCGGCGCTGAATCAAAAATGGAGCGAAACGGCGGAAGAGGTGAATGTGACGACTTCGTATTTCAGCGTGGAAGAAGCCGAGCGCAGGGTGCGGGCATTACGCTCGCCTGTGCGAACGTTACCGCATTTACACTTAAGACTCGGCTCTGAAAAACGCTCCGGCGATTTAGTCATTCGCACAAAAGATTTGCAAGTTGGCTACAAAGATAAATTTTTATTCAAAGCGCCCGATATTGAATTGAGGCGGCAAGACTGCGCGGCGCTGATTGGTCCGAATGGCGCAGGGAAATCTACTTTTTTGAAAACGATTTTAGGGCAATTAGAGCCTTTATCGGGCGAGGTGATACTCGGCTCAAGTTTACACATCGGCTATTTTGCGCAAGCGCATGAGGGGCTTGACCCGAATAAAACGCTGTTAGAAGAAATTGACGCGGTGATGCCGAGTTGGCTGCCGGGGCAAATTCGAGATTATCTTGGAAAATATCTATTCAGCGGCGAAGATGTGTATAAAAAAGTTTCTATGCTTTCTGGCGGCGAGCGCGGGCGGTTAGCGCTGGCAAAACTTGCCTTGCAAGACACAAATTTATTATTACTCGACGAGCCGACCAATCATTTAGATATTCCGTCGCAAGAAATTTTAGAATCCGTTTTAGAAGATTACAAAGGCACAATTCTGCTCATCACGCACGACCGTTATCTTGTAGATGCGCTTGCCACTCAAATTTGGGAAATTGACCCCGATGATGGTCATTTGACTGTGTTCAAAGGCACATACTCTGAATTACGCGCTGAGCGTGAACAAAAACAATATGAAGCCTTTATGGCAGGGCAGAATGGGTCGAAGGTTGCAGGTCAAAGGTCAAAGGTTGAAACTCCGAAATCTAAAGCCGAAGCAAAAGAAGAAAGAAGAAAGATTGCGAAGGTGCAAGAATTAGAAAATACGATTGCTGAATTAGAAGCCGCTTTAGCAAACTTAGCCTTTCAATTAGAAAGCCCCATGCTCAAACCTGATGACGTTATCAAAATCAGCAAGGAATATGAGCGCGTGCAAAAAGAGATGGATATCAAGTTGGCAGAGTGGGAAGGAATGCAAGGATGAATGAAAATTCAAAATACATTGATTTGAGTCATGTCATTTATGATGGATTGATTACTTACAAGGGGCTACCTGCCCCAATCATTTGTGATTATCTCAGCCGAGAACAATCTCGTAGCCGATATGCGGAAGGCACAGAGTTTCAAATCGGCAAAATTGAAATGGTCACAAATACTGGAACATATATTGATTGTCCGTTTCACAGATATGAAGACGGCAAAGATTTATCTGAAGTGGATTTGGAAAGTTTTGTTGACCTTGAAAGCATCGTCATCCGTGCCGATTATAAAAACGGATTAGCGATTACCGCTGAGGCTTTCAAAAATCAAGAGGTTTACAATCGGGCGGTTTTAGTTCATACCGGTTGGGATGAAAATTGGGCAACCGATAAATATTTCGAGAATCATCCATACTTAACAGAAGATGCGGCAATGTATTTGCGGGATTGCGGAGCCAAGTTAGTTGGAATCGATTCGCATAACATTGATTACACAGGCGGTGGAGAAAGACCCGTCCATTCAATATTGTTAAGAGCAAATATTTTAATTGTTGAGCATTTATGTAATTTGAAAATTGTCCCAGACGAAGGTTTTACTTTCACGGCTGTGCCGCCGAAGTTCAAAGGGGTAGGCACGTTTCCGGTCCGCGCGTTTGCGAAGTTAAAATAGTCAAACAGAATAGGGAGTACAAGATGGCAACAATCTATTTCAACGGAAAAACATACAACAGCCTTGAAGAAATGCCGCCTGAAATGCGCCAAGCCTATGAACAAATGATGGGCATGTTCGTAGATAAAAACGGCAACGGCATTCCCGATTTTTTAGAAGGCGATATTGTTAAAAATATTTCCAACATCTACACTGCGGCAAACGCCATTCATTTTGACGGCAAGACCTACAATAATTTCAACGAATTGCCGTCTGATGTGCAAGCAAAAGTTTCAACCGCGTTTAATCAAATGGCAAGCATGGGCATTATCCCGCAAGAAACTGCTGAGGAACACAACCGCAGGCATCACATCCACCATGAAGCGTATGTAGAACCCAAACCCTTCATCTCACGCGAGTATAACCCCGTCATTCAAGAAGATAAAAACCAAAACATCGTTTGGCTCATGATAGTCGCCGCAATACTTATCGCGTGCGTAGGCATCGTTGGGGCGACAGCCTTTTTATTCTTGTTTTAGATGAAAAAAATTCTACCGCTTCTTTTCTTATTTCTACTTGCGTGCTACCCCCTCAACATTATCTCTACCCCTACCTCCACCCTTACGCCGTTTCCTACGCCTACCCAAACGCCTCTCCCCTCGCCGACTTTTACACCTACACCCGCTCCTCTTGCTCGCCGCGTGTTGATTCTCTCCATAGACGGTTTACGCCCCGACGCCATTCCGCTTGCGCCGATGCCAACGTTGATGAAGTTAATGGAATCATCGGCATATTCATTAACCGCTCAAACGATTCGCTTAAGCGCCACATTGCCCGCGCACGCCTCTATGTTAACGGGGCAATGCCCAAGCAAGCATGGCGTAGATTGGAACGATTACCTTCCTGAAAGGGGGTTTGCGCTCGGCGTAGATATATTTGACCTCGCTCACGCGGCAGGGTTTCAAACGGCGATGTTTGTCGGCAAAGAAAAACTCCGCCAAGTGACAGAGCCAAGCAGCGTGGATATTTTTCAATTTATCAATGACCGCGACTTAATCGTTACAGAAAATGTATTAAATCATTTTCCCGCCGACTTTCGTTTGCTATTTATTCACTTCGCCACCACCGACGATATGGGGCATGTGTATGGCTGGTTATCCGCCGAGCAATTGAGCGTCATTTTCCGCGCCGACCAAGCGCTTGAAAAAATTTTAGCGGAACTAGACGCACGAGGAATACGAAACGAAACGCTCATCATTATCACTGCCGACCATGGCGGGCTAGGCAATTCTCACACCTCTGGCTACCCAGAAGATATGACCATTCCATGGATTGCCTCAGGCGCTGGCGTTCAACCAAAGCAATTAACATCCAAAATCAACACAATGGATACCGCCGCTACCGCCGCCTACGCTTTGGGATTAAGCCCTCCCCCCGAATGGGACGGCGTGCCTGTATATGAGGCGTTTGGTTTGTCAAGTGAACAAACCTCAAAATCTTGTGAATAGCCTTCTCATTAGCAAGCCGACAAATCAGGAAAACCCTCTACTTGCCTTTCCACTCCGCTTTTCTTTTTTCAACAAACGCTTTCATTCCTTCTTTTTGGTCTTCCGTCGCAAATAGCGGATAAAAGTTGCGCTTCTCGGCTTTCAAGCCTTCAGTTAATGTCGTCTCAAACGCGGCATTGACGGCATCCTTCGCCATGCGAACCGCCAATGGGGCGCGAGAGGCAATTTCTTCCGCAAAGGCAATCGCGGCATTTAAGTACCCTTCCACTGGCACAACGCGATTCGCTAAACCGAATTGCAACGCCTCACTGGCAGAAAGCGTGCGATTGTTAATCACCATTTCCATCGCTAAATGCTTGCCTAACAAACGCGCTAACCTTTGTGTGCCGCCCGCGCCGGGGATAATGCCAATCGTAATTTCAGGCTGACCAAACTTAGCGGATTCGCTGGCGATAATCATATCGCAGGAAAGGGCAAATTCACACCCGCCGCCTAAGGCATACCCTGAAACCGCCGCAATGACAGGTTTCTTAATAGCGCGAATTCTATCCCAAATATCCACATGCCCGCTGGTGAGCATTTGCACATAAGATTGGTCTGCCATTTCTTTAATATCCGCACCTGCGGCAAAAGCTTTTTCATTCCCAGTCACCACCATTGCGCCAACCGCTTCGGTTTTATCAAACGCCTCTAGCGCTTCAAACACTTCGGCGAGCATGGCGATATTAAACGCATTCATGGCTTGCGGGCGATTCAATTGAATCAAACCTACTTTGCCGCGCGTTTCTGTAATAATATTGTTGTAGGTCATACTTTCTCCTTTTGAGATTGCGTTTTTTTCTAAATTATAAATGACCCAATGCTATAATACAAAAATATGGAGGTAGAGAAGATGATTTTCCCCGAATGGACAACAGGCAATATCATTTTGTATGGGTTTTTAGCGCTATTGGCGCTTGGCGTAGCCCCGCTGGAATTAAACGGCAAAGCCATGATGGCATATAGCAAATTTCGTCAGGCGCGCGGCATCCCCGCCCGGTTGGGAATGTTCATTTTATATTTCGCGCCGATTCTCGCCTTATATATTTCCGCTAGAGATTACCTCCCCCATGCCAGTTTGATTCAATGGGTTGTTTTTTTATCTGTATTGATTCACTTTGCCAAGCGCGTACTAGAATCGTTATTCTTACACAGATATTCGGGACCGATAGGGTTATTTACCACAGCGCTCATCGCTGTCTTTTATTCTTTCGCTTCTTTCTTGATTGGATATTTGAATCGCAACCCCATCGAAACGCCAGACGTGTGGTTTTATCTTGGCGGCGTTCTATTTATAACGGGTATAGCCGGCAATTTTATTCATCACAAAATCTTAGCCGATTTGCGAAAAAACTCGTTAGATTACTTCATCCCCAAAAACGGTTTGTTTAAATATGTGGCTTGCCCGCATTATTTATTTGAAATATTCACATGGACAGGTATATTTTTATTTTCGCGGCATTTGGGGGCGGCGCTGACCTTGAGCTTTATCGTCATGTACCTTTCGGCGCGCAGCGTGCGCACCTTACAATGGTACAAAGAAAAATTTGCAGACTTTCCTCCCAACGTAAAAGCCCTGATTCCGTTTGTGTTGTAGCGGCGATGAAACCTCAAGCGAAACAAATGTCGAATAGCGCAATCAAGCCTCAATGAAAGCGCGAAGCGGGTTTTCGTCTTAAACAAAAAAATAATCCATGATACACTTTAATCGCGTTCAGGCTGGAACGTCATACAAAATGGAGCAGAGATGGAAACAAGGTTATACGTTGGCAACCTACCGTATGCCGCGACGGAAGAGCAAGTGAAAGAGCATTTTCGTCAGGCTGGAAACGTCAAATCTGTTGCGTTAATTACCGACCGCGCAACAGGGCGCGCAAAAGGATTTGGGTTCGTTGAAATGGAAACAGCAGAAGAAGCCCAAAAAGCCATTGACATGTTGCATGGCAAAGATTTTATGGGACGCACAATCACCGTAAACGTGGCGCGCCCGCGTGAAGAACGCCCCAAACGAAATTTTGCAAATCGAAATCGTGACGGCGAGCAAAACAACAACTAGAAAATTTTCCAGCCTTGAACTCTGAAAGAAACAAACAGCCTCGCGCATGGGGCTGTTTTTATTTCGTGCGTTATCATTAAGCGATGAAAAAAATAATCCTACTTGGTCCCATATTATTTGCCAGCGTTCTCGTCGTTCTCACTATCGTTGAATATGATTTTTTACTTTCATTAGGTTGGCATCCTATTCACGACCCAACTTTTGATTGGCCCAGCGGCTTAGCGCTTGGAAGATTCGGCTGGATAATGACCGCGACATTTATCGTCAGCGGATTGATAATGACTCTGCTTGCTTATCGCCTCTTTCTTGACCTTCAACCTGCTTTCACATCTCGGCTTGGTTCTACGCTTTTTGCGTTTGCTGGGGTGGCGCTAGCAATGCTGGCTTTCACCACTGACCCTACTATTCGAGAAACTCCATCCACTTGGCATGGGCGGTTACATGATTTATCGTTTGTGTTGCTTGGTTTAACATTGTTCCCCGCTATGATTATCTTAGGGTTTGCGTTTCGCATTGACGATAAATGGAAAAGTTTATCTCTTTATACATGGCTAACATTATGCCTCGCCGCTCCAGCCTTTGCGCTCAAAGGCGCGGCGTTTTATGTTTTCTTGTTTGCCATTTTGGTTTGGAACGAAGCGCTGGCGATTCGATTAAATCAAATAGAAAAATAACGGCGATTTTTCCTTCTTTTTGTTTTTGAATAAGGCGGGTAAAATTATATATAATTTCTTAACCTCCCCTGCCCTCTCCTAAAAAGGAGAGGGGGAAGGCAATAATCATGCAAGCTTACGAACTTGCCCAACTCATCGCCCAAAGAGAATCAAGCAACCAAGCTTATCTTGAATTTCTCAAAGTCCCAGACCTGAGCATGGGGCTTTATGCCCTCCCTGTCAACGGAGTTGACTCGCAAAGCCCGCACACGGAGGATGAAGTGTATTATGTGGTCAGCGGCAGGGCGAAAATCAAAGTCGCGGATGAAGACCGCGATGTGGGCGCAGGGTCCATTGTGTATGTGGCGAAGAATGTGGAGCATCGCTTTCACTCGATTGAAGAAGAATTGACTGTTTTAGTCTTCTTTGCGCCGGCGGAGTATTTCAACCGACCATAGAACGCAGACGATAAACGATGTACGAATAAAGTATGGTGTTGAAGGAAAAGCTACCTGAGATAAACTGCTAACTTTCCGAAAATCCCTTTAGTATAATGACCTATAAGATAGGTCATACGAACTATTTTGTAGGTCATGCAAGGATGCGGCAAAAATGATTGAAACAATTCTGGGATCGAAAAATGCAGAAAAAGTGCTTATATATATATTCGCGCGTGAAGAAGGATATGCGCGGGAAATCGCGAATTACTACAAAACAGATCTAACCCCGATTCAGAAACAACTGGATAGATTGGAAGCTGGTGGCGTCTTGGTAAGCCGCGAAGTGGGCAGAACACGACCATACACCTTCAATCCGCGCTACCCATTTCTGGCTGAATTGAAGATATTGCTCGAAAAAGCGTTGTCTTTTTATCCCGCACAGGAACAAGAAGATTTGACAATGAACCGACGGAGACCACGAGCCAGAGGCAAAAGGCTGTGAAGAAAATCAAAAATATGAGCCAGAGCGAACTAGCGGCATATATTCAAGATGCTTTACAAGCGGAAGGAATTACAGTCGTGCTTTCGGGCGGGAGCGCGGTTTCATTCTACAGCAGTAACAAGTATGTTTCAAAGGATTTGGATTTGATCAATGCAAGTTTTGCCAGACGGAGCAAAATCAAATCTGCGATGGAAGGCATTGGATTTGAAGAAAAGGGTCGTTATTTTATCAACCCTGAAACGCAGTTCTTCGTGGATTTTCCCGATGGACCGTTGTCAGTTGGCGAGGAACCAGTCAAAGAAGTCAGCGAGTTTGAACTGGCAACAGGGACATTACGGGTTTTATCTCCAACCGATTGCGTGAAAGACAGATTATGCGCGTTCTATTTTTGGAATGACCAACAGGGTCTGGCGCAAGCCATCCTTGTAGCAAAAAGTCAGAAGATTGATTTGCAGGAAATCAAAAGATGGTCGAAAGTGGAAAACAAAGAAAACGAGTTTGAAATATTCAAAAAGAGAATTGATTAGCAAAAATGCGAAAGGCTGTGCTGTTTAATGTTCAACCTCAAAACCACCCCCTTCCATGAACGAACGTCCGCGTTGTGCCAGCCGCAGAACTGGCGCAAGTGGGCGGGATATTTTGTCGTCGGCTCGTATGAGCATACGCTAGACCGAGAGTATTGGGCAATTCGCAATGCCGCGGCGTTGATAGACGTCTCGCCGTTGATTAAGTATCACATCACAGGAAAAGACGCGGCGGCGTTATTGCATCGCGTCACTACTAGAGACATCCACAAAATGAAAGTGGGGCAGGTCGTTTACACAGGCTGGTGCGACGAAGAAGGCAAAATGATTGACGACGGCACAGTCTCACGGCTGGATGAAACCACATTCCGCTTAACCGCCGCCGAGCCAAACTTGCGCTGGCTGATGATGAACGCGGTCGGTATGGATGTGCAAATCAAAGAAGTCACAGACGAAATTGCCGCGCTTAGTTTTCAAGGACCCAATACCAAAAAAGTTTTGAATCGCATCGCGGAAAAACCGTTGGATGAGTTGAAATATTTCCGCATCATGGAAAATAAAATCAACGGAATCCAAGTCACAATTTCAAGAACGGGCTACACCGGCGATTTAGGTTACGAAATTTGGATGGACGCGAAAAACGCGCTTCCGATTTGGGACGCCATCATGCTCGCTGGAACGGATTATGGGATTACGCCTGTGGGCATTCTCGCTATGGACATGGCTCGCGTGGAAGCGGGTTTGTTTATGCTCGATGTAGATTACACCTCTACCACCCACGCTTGGACTGAAGCGCAAAAATCATCGCCGTTTGAATTAGGGCTGGATTGGACGGTAGCATTAGATAAACAAGGCTATTTTGTCGGTCGCCGCGCATTAGAAAAAGAAAAACGCGAAGGCTCGGCATGGAAAATGGTCGGCTTAGAAGTGGACTGGGTGGGCATGGAAAATATTTTCAAGCGCGTGGGCTTGCCGCCTCAAATACCGGGCATGGCGGTTCGCGGAAGTTTGCCGATTCTTTCAGGCAACGTGCAAGTGGGCTACGCTTCCACTTCAACATGGTCGCCGCTGTTGAAGAAATATATCGCCTTGGCGCACTTGCAAAAACCCTATTACGAAATCGGCGCAAATGTAAGAATGGAAATCACAGTCGAACATCACCGCCAGCACGCGCCGGCAAAGGTGGTCAAATTGCCGTTTTACGAGCCAGAGTGGAAGAGAAAATAATGACCGCTGACCGCAGACGACAGACTATTGATTTCGCGGCCTGCGGTCAAGAAAAGGAATTATTCATGACATCGAATCAATACGACGCAATCATCATCGGCGGCGGGCATAACGGGCTGGTCGCCGCGGCTTATTTAGCAAGAGCAGGGAAAAAGGTCATCGTGTTGGAACGCCGGCACATCGTGGGCGGCGCGGCGGTGACGGAGGAAATTTTTCCCGGGTTCAAGTTCACCGAGTTTTCGTATGTGGTGAGTTTACTGCGCCCAGAAATCATCCGCGATTTGGAACTGCCCAAGCATGGATTAAAAATCTTGCCATTGCCCAGCACATTTACCCCTATGGAAAACGGAGATTATCTCGCCGCGTGGGACGACCACGATTTAACCCGCCGCGAGTTGTATCGTCACTCGCCCAAAGACGCAGAAGCGTATGACGAATACTCACGCGTGATGGCGCGCGCGGCAAAAGCGATTAAACCTATCATCAATTTAATTCCGCCTGACCCAAGTTCGCTTCATCCGCGCGACGTGTTGAATTTACTCAAACTAGGTCAATATGCCGCCAGCCTTTCGGAAAAAGAATTGTATAGGATTGCCAAACTCGTCACCCAATCTTCGGCAGATTTGCTGGAAGAATGGTTTGAAACCGAAGCGCTGAAAGGCACAAAAGCTGCCAGCGGAATCATCGGCACGTTTTTAGGTCCGCGCTCGCCCGGCACGGCGTATGTGCTGCTTCATCATTACATGGGCGAAATTGACGGCGCGTTTCGCGCGTGGGGTTTTGCCAAAAACGGTTCCGGCGGAGTGAGCGGTTCGATTCTTAACGCGGCAAAAGCGCTTGGGGTGGAGATAAGAGTCAACGCCAGCGTCGCTCAGGTCAAAATTAAGAATGGACGCGCTGCGGGCGTCGTCTTAGAAAACGGCGATGAGATTCAATCTAAAGTTGTCATGTCTGCCGCAGATCCGAAAAGAACATTCCTGCAATTTGTGGAAGAGAAATATTTACCCGATGATTTTGTGACTTCGATAAAAAATTTCCGCGTGCGCGGGTCGTCGGGCAAGGTGAATATCGCTTTGAGTAAACTGCCGCGCTTCACCGCGTTGGATGAACCTGCGTTGTATCGCGGGGCGGTTTCTATCAGCCCAAGCATTGATTACATCGAGCGCGCGTATGACGACGCCAAGTATGGTCAAATTTCAAAACGCCCGTATCTCGATATGATTTTCCCCTCTATGATTGACCCCGACATGGCGCCGCCCGGGCAGCATGTGCTTTCGTGTTTTGTGCAATATGCGCCGTACGATTTAGAAGGCGGCTGGAACGATGAGCGCAGAACTCAATTGGGCGAAGCCGTCATTTCAACCATCGAGCAATATGCGCCGAACATCCGCGAGTGCATTGTGGGCATGCAAGTGATTTCGCCCAAAGATATTGAGGCGATTGCGGGCATCACAGGCGGAAATATTTTTCACGGCGAGTTGTTATTGCATCAAATCTTTTTCCTGCGCCCCGTGCCGCAATGGGCAGATTTCCGCACGCCGCTCAAAGGTTACTACTTTGGCGCAAGCGGCGCGCACCCCGGCGGAGGCGTGATGGGCGCGGCGGGTATGCTGGCGGCGAAAGAGATGTTGAAGGATGGCGTTTTGTAATTGGTAATTGGAGATTAAGGAATTTTTATGGCGCAAAATCAATATGAATATATCATCATCGGCGCGGGGCATAACGGCTTAACCGCCGCCGCGTATCTTGCCAAGCAAGGCAAAAAAGTTTTAGTCCTCGAACGTCGTTCTATCGTCGGCGGTTCGGTAGCGACTGAATCCTTTGGCGAACATTTCACCGTCGACTCGATTCATGCGGGCGGAAAACTACGCCCCGACATTATCAAAGATTTGAAACTCGCCTCACACGGACTTCAAGTTGACTCTGCTCCCCAGCCTTTTATCAGCCTATTGCCCGATTCACCGCCCCTCATTCTCGACCCCCACCCCGCCAAAGCCGCCGAAGCCATCAAGAAATTTTCCGAAAAAGATTCGGCGCGTTGGGCTGACTTCGTCCGCTTTATGGATAAAGCCGCCAGTATTTTGGATGCGGCTTACGCCACCATCATGCCGCGCTTGCCCAAGAATATGAATCTGCGCGAAGGCTATGGGCTATTGGAATTAGGTCTTGAACTTCGGCTGGCTGGCAGAAAAGACATGCTCAATTTCATTCGAGCGCTGCCCATGTCTGCTCTGGAATTGGCGGAAGAATATTTTGAAAGCGAAATTGTGCGAGCCGCAATCGCTTCGGTTGCGATTCATGGCTCTACGCTTGGACCCATGTCCGCTGGGACGGGATATACATTAATCCATAATTGGTTAAATCGCGGGGGATTGGCAAATATCAATGTTGGGAAAGCAGGGGAAATCACAAACGCTCTGGCAAATGCGGTCAAATCCTTTGGCGGTGAAATTCGGACAGACTCGGAAGCGTTAAAAATCAAAATTGAGAATCAAATTGCCAAAGGCGTTGTGTTAGCCAATGGCGAAGAAATTTCGGCAAATGTCATCCTCTCTTCTGCAGACCCAAAACATACGTTGCTCACGCTGGTCGGCGCGCGCGAACTGCCGCCTGAATTCGTCTGGCATACGCAATCCATCAAAATGCGCGGTTCGGTTGCAAAGATTCATTTACAAACAAATGGAAATCATAATATCCCGCAAGGTACATCTGTTGTCGCGCCGTCTATCAAATATTTAGAAAAAGCATACGACGCTTCTAAATATGGAGAAATTTCCGAAAAGCCATATCTTGAAATCACAACTTCAGGAAATACCGTTTCGATTCATTTTCAATTTGCGCCATATCAGTTAAAAACTGGAGCTTGGAGACTAGAGACTAAAAAGGTTGAGAAATTAGCGCTTGATACATTATCTGAATACTTTCCCAATTTCCAATCTCTAATCGCCAATTCTCATATCATCACGCCTCTTGATTTAGAAACCACTTACGGTCTCACCGAAGGCGACATCAATCACGGACAATTAATGCTCGACCAATTTTTATTCATGCGTCCGATTCCATGCTGGTCCAATCACAAAACGCCGATTGACAATTTATATCTATGCGGAAGCGGCGTGCATGGCGGGGGCGGAGTGAGTGGGGTGAGCGGAAGGAATGTTATTAAGGTATTGAACTGAACGCATCAGATTGGCAGTTAAAAAATAAACCCGCCAAGTATGAAACTCGGCGGGTTCCCCAAATGACGTACAGTTTCCCATCGCATCTGCGCTCCCCTCCCCTTTCAGACGCGCCCATGAGCGTTTGAATAACGATTTGAATAATGACAGAGGCTTTATCCCCGTAAGGCTTTATTTACTTGGCGGGCTAAATCGGCTAAATTTTCGGCGCGGATGGAAATGAGCAAGTCATATTCTTCGCGGCTGAGTTTGAATGTTTCGCCTAAGTAGCCGTTTTCTAAAGCGGCGACAGGGTCGCTTAATAACGCTTTACAAAACTGGCGGCTGACCACCGCGGCGGCGAAGACGCGCGTAAGCCCGTTGGAGGCTGAGATTGATGCGGTTTTTATTTGCATTTGTGTTTGATATGGCGAGTGGGTAATCATGAAATAATCCTTTCTTTTTTCGGTTGAACGGCTAACAGTAAAAATATTCCGATTGCAAGGAACACGTCGCCGAGGCTGAATGCCACAGGGTAGTTGAGCCAAGTTGGCGTTAGGAATCTATCTGCAAGGATTTCGAAGCGGGTATCTGCTGGGAGCAGAAGAATATCTTTTGCCCCAAAGCGACTTCCAATCGGAATCTCAGATAAAACCTCTTCAGAAACAAGACGACTAGCGACCTGTGGGCTAATTGGCATGAAGCCGCCATTTGCCGCAATGACCGTAAAATTGAGCGCGGCGCCGAGAAATAGAATTTTCATGCCTAGCAGGCTTCGGTTGAGCCAAGCGAACCCAAGAAGCCCTATTAAGGAGGCGATTAAGATTGCGCTTGCCCATTCGTCTGAAATTTGCTCGCGAGTACTTGGAAAGTAAATCGCAAGGAACTGCGGCAAAAATGAGACGAATACCAACCAAAGATGTTTGAGCGGGGGCGGCTGGTAAGGTTGACCCAACCAACGCGCCCGCCCCAAGCCGAAGACAAACCCTGCGGCGACTGCGTATAGCAGAATCACTTAGCGACCAGTGATAATACCGTCTTCTGGCGCGCCTAAGCCGAGAACCAACATGGCAAGCGTAAGCACAACGAATAAGGTTTGAATGTGTTCGCGTTTCACTTTTGAGGCGGATACAATGAGGGAAGTAAGTTTGTTTTTCATGCGATATTCCTTTCTTTCTCTGTATTTGACTACCCCAAAGATACACTCCGCTAGGCTTCAAAACAGGCTTCAAAAAATAAAAAAAACAGCCCGCGCGGAGGCTGTTTTTTTTATTGAAAGTGGATTGAGCCAAGTTGCTACATTATAAAAATCCTGATAATTTGCCGTTTAATCTCTCCCTAGCCCTTTCCATTTGAGAAAGGACTTATCTATTTTGTCAGTTTTCGATACAGTTCTTCCGTTTCGTGAGAGAGTTCAAGCCCTAAGTCTTTTTTTAATGCTTCTTTACACGCCTGATACACGCGCGTAATTGCGGGGCGGTTTTTTAACCGATGATAGGCTTGCATGACGATTTGGCAGGCGGTTTCATGGCTGGGCTCAATTTCCACAATTTTTTCATAAATTCGAATTGCGTTTTCAGGTTGCCCATCGGCTTGATATAGTTTTGCTAATTCGATTAATGAATTAAGGTAAATTTGCTCTAGGCGCATCCGTTCAGATATTGCCCAATCGGTATAAACATCGTTCAAATACGGTCCTTGCACAAGGTCTATCGCTTTTTGATACAGTTCAATTTTTTGTTTTGTTTCGGACGCTTTTTGCGCGTTGGTTGCAAATTTTTCAAACGCTTCCACGTCATATTCATAATCTAAATTATGGTTAAAACGGTACAAATCGTTTTCATATACAATCACATTTTGCCCTGCCGCTTTTCTTAGGCGGTATATATCGTTTTTGAACCGCAAGTTTAACTTGGCGGTTTCGTACATACCTTGCCATAAAGCCTCGCCGATTTGTTCTTTGGTCATAGGCTTGCGCAAATTTAAGAAATAAAAAAATAAATCGCGCACCGCTTGCGTTTGCCAATCGGATGTGGTTAAGGGCTTGCCGTTGATAGTCACCACGGCGTTGCCAAAAGCTTGAATGTGATATTTGGGCGCAGACAGCGGAACGACTTGAGCCTGCCGTTTTACCTGACGGCGCGTAGGCGGGAGTTCTTTAGCAAATTTTTCGGCTCCAGTTATCAGTTCTCTTATCATTCGGTTTGCGTTTGGCGCGCTCTGTAAGCCGCTTAACCACTGGCGCGCTTGATATGCGGCGACAATGGTTGTATGAAATAGTTTTCCGCGCACCGTACTTAATGAATTGATTATTTCAGCGGCTTGATTTGATTTTTTATTTTGATGCAGCGCCGCCGCTAGCCATACGCGGGCAATATCCGCCTCTACGCTTCGACCGTCGGCTGAGAAGAGCTTTTCGGCATGTTCTAACCCCTCAAGCGCTTTTTTTAGGTTTTTTTCCAGCAAGGCAAGCCGCCCGCACATTAAGCTTAAGAAACTGATTTCATAATTAGAGCCGCCCTTAAGAATTATTTCTTTAACTCTCTCTACCCATTGGTTGGCAAGCGTTTTTTCGCCTTGTAAAAACGCGGCGTTCGCTTGCGATAATATCAAAGAATGACTTATAAAATGGTCGCTCATGAGTTTGATAACTTCATTTGCGTGTTGGTAATTTTGCTTAGCCATTTCAAAGTCTTCTAACTCGGCGTATAAATCGCCCAAGCCGATGGAAATAAGCGCGTCCATGCGTATGTTTTTACTGCGCTGGGCGCATAGCAAGCCCTTTTCAAAAGCAAAAATTGCTTCCTCATATTGTCCTAGAAATTGATAAAAAACTCCAATATTGTTTAATAGGCTGGCTTGTAAATATAAGTTTCCTGTCTTCTCCCAAATTTGTAATGCTTTTAGATAGGATGCTTTGGCTCGTTCAAAGTCTCCTATATATCTGTGAGCTAATCCGGTTTCAACCAATAAGACAGGAATGCTTTCTTTTTCATTTAATTGTTCATATAAATCTAGAGATTTTTCAAACAGCGCTAATGCTTGGCGCGCTTTTCCTAAGCGTAGCAAAGTAAACCCCTTACTCCTCAACGCCTCAGCGTACAAAGAGCGAAGGTCTTCTTTCTCTTCTGTCAGTTGAATAAATTCATCAATATCGGTTAACGATTTTTCATACTCGCCCAGCAAACGGTATGTGTTTGCGCGGCGAGATAACGCTAACGCTAATTCTGTGACATCGTTTTCTTTTCGAAGGGGCGCCTCCGCTTGATTTAATAATTTCAAACTTTCTTGCAAATCTCCTTTTAGGTAAGCCATTGCTCCGCGAATCGAAATTAAGCGCGGTCTTTCTTTTAACATCGAGGCGGGCAATTCGCTTAACCACGAATCTAAAATCATGTTAGCGCGTTGGAGCATGAAAGAGCCTGCGCGTTCAATTAGTTCGGCGAGGGCAAGCGGGTCGTTTAATTGCCTGCAAATGTGATGCGCTTTTTCCCATTCGTTGCGGGCTTCGTAAGCGCGCTGCAAATTCGCAAGAAGCGGTTTCACTTCATCGGGGCGTTCGGCTTTGAAACGCTCGCGAATAAAATCTCGAAACAAATGATGATAACGAAGCCAATTTCCATTCTCGCCGATGGGTAAAGTAAAGACATTATTGCTGGCAACCGTTTTTATGAGGGCTTGCCAATCTTGCTTTTTGGCATATAGCGGCTGTAGCGCCGCCTCGCACAGGCTTGCGTCAAATTCTTCAAACAAAGACGTTCGTAAAATGAATTCTTGAATTTCAGGCGTTTGTTTATCAAGCGCTTGCTGTTTGAAATAATGAAACAGGTTTGTTTGGTCGCCCGAACTAGGCAATTTAATGTTTGAAAACTGTAAGCCTGTGACCCAGCCTTCGGTTTCTTCCGCAAGACGTTTGGCTTCTTCATCGGAAATATGCTTGCCGTCGTTTTGAGCAATCAACTCTTGAATTTCTTCTGCTTGAAAAGCCAGGTCGGAAAAATCTAACCCGCTGGCTTGCCCGCGCGCAATGAGCAAAGTTAACTCGGGAAATTCCGAAAGCCTTCTGGATGAAATAACCACATGGCAATTTTCCGGCATCAGTTGTAGAAAGCGGTTGATAAAACTTCTAATGGGCGGAACGTCTTCAATCAAATGAAAATCATCCAAGATGACGACGAACAACCCAGCGGTGTGTTCTAACAGCTCATTAATGATGGTCACCAAGAGGCGTTCCATGTCTTGGTCAAACGATTTCATATTATCTAATACGTCGTTTGATTGGTTTCCAAATTTGGGAAATTGTTGATTCAGCGAGGCGATAAAATACGCCGCAAAGCGTTGCGGCTCGCGGTCTAGTTCATCCAGCGCCAACCAGCAAATTTTCCACTCGTTGCCTTCGTCATGGGCGAGTTCAATTAATAAAGACGTTTTTCCGTACCCCGCTGGCGCAGAGATAAGCGTTAGTTTTTTATCTAGCGCTTCATACATTAACTCCAGCAAGCGTTTGCGCAAGAGCAACTGCGGGCGACGAGTGGGGGGGATAATTTTTGTCTTGCTAATGGGGATAGAGGACATATCGGTTTAGATGAACGCGCTTTGAAACCAATAAACAAGCCTATTGTATCCGCAAATGAATTTTTTAAGGCTATCGTTAAAGAGTTTCGTGAACATGCGTGCTATAATCTAATTCGTCCAAATAAATTGTTAAACCGCTATGTCTTTTGCCCACTTACACGTTCACACCGAATATTCTTTGCTAGACGGCTTCTCAAATATCAAGAAGTTAGTCAAACGCGTTAAAGAAATGAATATGCCTGCCGTCGCCATCACCGACCATGGCACAATGTTCGGCGTGATTGATTTTTACAATGCCGCCAAAAATGAAGGCGTTAAACCCATCATCGGGTTAGAGGCGTATATGGCGGCGCGCGGTATGAAAGATAGAGATTCAAAACTTGACCGCCACTCTTCTCATTTGCTTTTGCTGGCTGAAAATGAAACGGGTTATAAAAATTTATTAAAAATCGCCTCCGCTTCTCAATTAGAAGGCTTTTATTATTACCCGCGCATTGACCATGATTTTCTCGCGGCGCATTCAGAGGGTTTAATTTGCACGAGCGGGTGTATGTCTGCGGAAATTCCGAAAGCGCTGTTGTATGAAAACCCTCAAGAAGCCATTCGCAGATGGAATTGGTATTACGATTTGTTCGGTCCCGATAGATTTTTCGTAGAACTGCAAAGTCATAACATCAAAGAAATTACCGAGTTAAATAAAAAATTGCTTGAACTCGGCGCAAAGTACAACGCTAAATATATCGCTACTAATGATGTGCATTACATCAATCAAGAAGACGCGCGTTTGCAAGATATTTTATTGACGATGCAAACGCAAACGGTGTTAAGCGACCGTGAACGAATGCGTATGAGCGACGACTCATACTTCTTGCGCCCGCCTGCCGAAATGCAACGCCTGTTTGCCGAAATTCCTGAAGCGATGTCGAACACTTTGCTAATAGCGGAGCGTTGCAATGTAGATTTAAGTTTCAAAGGCTACCACTTACCTGAATTCCCCGTTCCTACGGGTCGCACGGCGGAAACGTATTTGCGCGAATTGTGCGAGGCTGGGGCGAGGAAAAGATATCAGGGCGACGCAAACAGCCCGAAGGTGAGAGAGAGGCTCAATTACGAATTAAGAGTCGTGCATGAAATGGGGTTCGACGCTTACTTCCTAATCGTATGGGATTTGTGTCGCTTCGCGCGCGACCATGGAATTTGGTACAACGCGCGCGGCTCGGCGGCTGGTTCGATTATCGCTTACACGCTTGAAATTACAATGGTTGACCCATTGGAACATAACCTCATTTTTGAGCGCTTCTTAAATCCAGGTCGTATCTCGATGCCTGATATTGATTTAGACTTCCGCGACGACCGCCGCTCTGAAATGTTGGAATATTGCGCGAAAAAATACGGCGCAGATAAAGTCGCTCAAATTATCACGTTTGGCACGATGGGAACGAAAGCCGCCATTCGCGATGTGGCGCGCGTTATGGAAATTCCGCTTGCGGAAGTGGACCGCGTGGCGAAATTAGTTCCGTTCACGGCTAACAAAGGCGGCGGGATGGAAGACGCGATGAACGTGCGCGAATTCAAAGAGATTTATGAAAACAACCCGCGAATGCGCGAAGTGATAGATATTGCCGCAAAAATGGAAGGCACAGTGCGCAATGCAGGCACACATGCGGCAGGGGTGGTTATTTCAGATAAACCGCTGACGGAATACTTACCGCTTCACCGCCCAACGTCTGGCTCAGAAGAGACGCCGATTAAATCCGTCACCCAATTTGAAATGGGCGTGCTTGAATCGTTAGGCATGTTAAAAGTAGATTTTCTTGGGCTCATTACTCTAACGGTTATGGCGCGCGCGTGCGACTTTATTGAAAAACGACACGGCATTAAATACGATTTGACAAATATTCCCATTGACGACCCCAAAGCGTTTGAACTATTAGGCGCGGGGCAAACCGCAGGCGTGTTTCAAGTGGAAGGCGGCGGCATGACGCGCTACCTTGTGCAAATGAAACCCAAAAATTTAGATAACATCATCGCTATGGTGGCGTTGTATCGCCCAGGACCCATGGCGTTTATTCCCGATTACATTTTGCGTATGCACGGAAAAGCCAAAGTGGAATATCGCCACCCGTCTATGAAACCCATCTTTGAAGACACCTACGGCATTCCCGTCTATCAAGAACAATTAATGCGCGCCGCCGTTGAACTAGCGGGATATACGCCTTCCGAATCGGATGAATTGCGTAAAGCCATTTCTAAAAAGAAAAAAGAAGATATTGATAAACATCGCAATAAATTCGTCAAAGGCGCGGTCGCCAAAGGCATGGATGAAACCACCGCCAACGCCATTTATTCCGACTGGGAAGAATTTGCCCGCTACGGCTTTAACAAATCGCACGCGGCAGATTATGGAGTCATCGCCGTACAAACCGCATTCCTCAAAGCGCACTACCCCGCCGAATATATGACCGCGCTCATGTCTGCCTCTGCCAGCCAAACGGAAAAAGTGGCGTACTATGTCGCCGATGCGCGCTTAATGGGCGTGCCAGTGTTGCAACCCGACATCAACGCCTCTGAATGGGACTTTAGCATTGAAGACATAAACGGCAAACCCCAAATCCGTTTTGGCTTAGGCGCAATTAAGAACGTCGGTCAACAAGCCGTGCAACCGATTATTGACGAAAGAATCAAAAACGGAAAATACACCGACCTCAATGATTTCGCCCGCCGCGTAGATTTACGCGCCGTAGGCAAACGCGCGCTTGAATGCTTAATCAAAGTCGGCGCAATGGACTCATTCGGCAACCGCGCCTCCATGTTGGCATCGCTCGACCGAATCGTCTCCATCTCCAGCGCCCACTTCCGCGCCGCAGATATTGGGCAACTAAGCATGTTCGGCGCAACCAGCGGCGTCGTAGAGCAAATTCATTTACCCGAAGTGAAAGACGTAGATAAACGCGAAATGCTCAACTGGGAACGCGAACTCATCGGGCTTTATATTTCCGACCACCCACTCAACGAATATCAAGCCACCCTCGCGCAAGTGGTCAGTTACTTCTCGGGTCAACTTTCCGAAGCCAGCCACGAAGAAAAAGTGCGCGTGGCGGGGCTAATCACAAACATTCGCCCATACACCACAAAAACCGGCAAGCCGATGGGCTTCGTCACCATTGAAGATATTCAAGGCGTTATCGAAACCGTTTTATTCCCCAAAACTTGGGAACAATACAAAACCCAATTGCACAACGGTCAAATCATCATCATTGAAGGCAAGGTAGACCAAAGCAACACCCCGCCCAAAATTTTAGTGGATACAATTCGCACGGAAATTAAATTACTCACCTCGCTGGATGACGCTCCCAAACAACCGCTTCCTGCCCAAAAACCAACCGCCTCCAAACCCGACTTGAACCCTGCTTCTGTACCTCAACAGAAGCAAACGCCCAAACCTGCCTTACAAATTGCAGAACCTGCGCCTACATACGACGACATGCCCCCGCCGCCTGAGAACTTCCCCGAAGGCTGGGAAACCGAATGGCAACCTTCATTTGACGAAGCCGCCCTTGCCGCGCAAAAAGAACCAAAGTTTAAGAAAAACGAAGAAATCACCCCGCCCATCGTTGCGCGCGTCGCTCAGGCGTTAGAAAATATCGAAGAGCCAAACCAACTTGACGATAAGTTTGAAGCGGTCATCCCGTCTTTATATGTTCCCTTGGCAAAAGAAAGCAAAGACAAAGAACACCCGCCTCAACAAATCACAATCACCCTACGCTCCACCGGCGACCGCGAGCGCGACAAGCGCCGCATCAAAACCTTATACGGCACGTTGATTTCATATCACGGAAAAGATAAATTTAGCTTTCACATTTTTGAAAACGGCAAAGGGCATCTCATTGATTTTCCCAACGATAGCACGCGCATTTGCCCCGAATTGCTTGAACGCTTGAAAAAAATCATGGGCGAAGAAACTTGGCGGGTGGAAGAAATCATGTATCAATAAATGAGTTTATCTTTTGCGCCAATTCTGTGGTACACTCTTGCCCGCTGTAATTTTCTGGGAATTTGTTTTGACCGACTCGAAACGCCAAGCCCGATGAAAGCAAATCGGGCTTTTTTGTTGGGTAAAACTACTTGAAAAAGTAATTTTGATTAGCAAGAAAAAAGTAAAACAGAGTTGTCAAAATAGTCCCGCATTATCGTAGGGGCGAGGTTCTCTCGCCCTTATAAAAGGACAAATATGACAACCGACTTTCTTTCTTTAAACTTGCGCAGCGAGATTACGCAAGCCCTCAATGAACTTGGCTATGCCGAACCAACGCCCATTCAAGCGGGCATCATTCCGCTTATGCTTACAGGGGTAGATGTAATTGGTCAAGCCCAAACAGGCACAGGCAAAACCGCCGCGTTTTCTCTCCCCATCTTAAATAATTTTCAAAAACAAAAAAATCCACAAGCCTTAGTGTTAGCGCCCACGCGCGAACTTGCGTTACAAGTCGCCGATTCTATGGCGGAATATGGCAAACATCTTCAAGTGCGCGCGCTGGCTGTGTATGGCGGTCAGCCTTATGGACCGCAAATTAATAACCTCAAACGCGGCGTAGATATTGTGGTTGGCACGCCCGGGCGGTTGAATGATTTACTTGAACGCGGCGTGTTAAATTTGAGCGACATCAAAACGGTTGTGTTGGATGAAGCCGATGAAATGTTGAACATGGGATTTGTGGAAGAAGTTGAAAAAATTCTTGCTACGACTCCTGCGGAAAGACAAACCGCTTTGTTCAGCGCCACCATGCCTCAGCGGATTCGCAAACTGGCAGACCGCTTCATGCGTGACCCTCAAACTGTTACTGTTAAAAGAAGCGCTCTCACCGCCTCAGCCATTGAACAACGCTATTATTTCGTACATGATAAAGATAAAACCAATGCGCTCACTCGCCTGTTTGAAATTGAGCCGATTCATTCCGCTTTGATTTTTGCTCGCACACGCGCAGAGACGGCAACTTTAGCAAATGAACTTGTCGTTCGTGGAATCCCCGCCGAAGCCATTCATGGCGATTTAGACCAAAATGCGCGCGAACGTGTATTAGGACGTTTCCGTGCTAATCAATTAAAAGTATTAGTCGCAACCGATGTCGCCGCACGCGGTTTAGATATTGATGATATTTCACATGTCTTCAATTATCACTTACCAGATGATGCTGAAGTATATGTGCATAGAATTGGTAGAACTGGTCGGGCAGGCAAAACTGGTATTGCCATCACTTTGCTTTCTCCGAAAGAAAAACGAAGATTGCGCGAAGTGGAAGCATTAACCAAACAACCTGTGATGGAATTTAAGTTACCCACTCCAGCCGATATTATTAAACATCGTGAAACACAAACGGTTGAAAACTTAAAAATCTGGCTCGGTCGTGGACGATTCAAACGTGAATTAGAAATGGTGCAAGAATTAATAGATGCAGGGCATGACCCATTAAATATCGCCGCCGCCGCAATTAAAATTGCCCGCGCCGATGAAAAACAAAGACCCATTGCTGAAATTTCTGAAGTTAGGACCGACTTGAATAGGACAGAAGAACGAGGAAATAGACGGGATGCGTTTAGCCGAAGAGAAGCGTTCGGGCGTAGGGATGAGTCGAAGAGCAGAAGCAAGCGTGAGCGAGGAAGAGGCGCAACCTCTCACGAAGAGGGGATGATCCGTTTGAAAATCAATAAAGGCAAAGCGCATAACATTCGCCCGAATGATATTGTTGGTCAAATTGCGTTTCATGCGAACATTCCAGGTTATACAATTGGAAAAATTCGCATCGAAGAAAAAATTTCATTTGTAGATGTCCCTGCCGATGCGGTTGACCAAGTGATTAAACATAGCGGCAATTACAAAATTGGAAAGGAAAAATTTAGCGTGGTAAAGGCAGGCTAAAATAAAATTCCGAAGCCTCAAAGACTTCGGAATTTTATGTTACGGCAATTTTGCAATCGCTTCAATCTCAATCAAGAAACTGTCGTCTACCAAACCTGCAATGACTGTGGCGCGAGCAGGGCGCGGCTCAGGAAAGTATTCCATGTAAATTTTATTATAGGCTTGGAGATATTCAGGTTTTGTGATGTAGGTTGTTACTTTGACTACATCTTTAAAGTCGCAACCTGCGGTTTTTAATACTGTGTGTATATTTTCAAGCACATAGTGCGTTTGTTCTTCAATCGTTGCGCCGATTGTTCCTTCTGCATTGCGCCCAACCTGACCAGCGATAAATAAAAACCCGCCGCTGACGATGCCTGGCGTATAAGGCGCAGAAGCGTTTGCCCCTTCGGGTAAGACTGCTCTTTTGTTTTCAAACATAATACATTCTCCTTTATTTTTTGAGGTTTTCCAGTTATAACAAATTTAACGCTTCATTTATAATACCTTCATGTCAAATAATAAAACTGTCTGGTCTTCCGAATTTGGAGATTTACGAAAAAAAGAAGCCACAACTTATACAAAATCTCTGCCGCCTCATCAACAGACGATTTACCTGCATCGTGAGTCGAGTGGGCGAGGCGGCAAATCGGTTTCTTTGGTGAAAGGGTTAATGCTTTCGGATGATGATTTGAAAGCGCTAGCAAAAAAGTTGAAACAGGAATGCGGCACAGGCGGGACGATTAAAAACGGCGTGATTGAAATTCAAGGCGAACACCGTCAAAAAATTTCGGAAATATTAATTAAATTGGGCTACAAAGTTAAGATTGCGGGGGGATAATCTTCGCCGCCGAGACGGCGGCGAAGGCGACGTTTAAGATTGCGAGCGGGGGATTTTTTCTTCGTTGGCGTATGTTGCATACTTGATATTATTTTTTCCATTATTCTTCACAACATACATCATCTTATCTACAACGCCCAAAATCGCATCGGCTGAAATGGCGGGGGCATAAAGGGTTAATACGCCAACGCTGAAGGTGAGGGGCCATTTCTTTTCAGCCATTTCTTCCGCAATTTTTGAAAATAAATTAGACATAGCGGCACGGGCGTCTTTCTCTGTCGCTTCGGGAAGGAGAATTGCAAATTCGTCTCCGCCAACGCGGGCAATAACATCGGTTTTGCGCAAATGATATTTCATTCTTTCCGCCAGCGTTTGTAACATTTTATCCCCATATAAATGTCCAAAGGTGTCGTTGAACGTTTTGAAGTTGTCTAAGTCAATGAAAGCGATAGTGAAAGGATGTTTATACCGCATCGAGCGTTCAATTTCTCGTTCGAGAATTTCATTGAAGTACCGATTATTAACAGCGCCCGTTAAGTAATCGGTGCGGGCTTGCATTCGCTCTTGCTCTAATAATTTGAGCATTAGGGCTGGCAACAAGAAAAAACCCAAACGGATAATCGTGTTCCAAATATAGGCGAAAGTGTCGGAATGGTCGGTGGTGATGAGGTCTATGAGCAGCCAAATCGCGGCGCTAATAAAAGCAATGCCCGTGCCAACGCTGGCGCTAAAGGCAAACGAAAAGAACGCAATTGGGATTAAATAGAAAAGCGAGAAAGATAATTCAACGCCTGTGTAAAAATCTAGCAACGTCACGCCGACCAATAGCAAAACGCCCAAAATTACTTTGGATGTTTGATTCATGCGCTCAAGCCAATGCAAAATTCTTAACGTCATGTCGGCGCCTTTAGCATAGCATAGGGCGGGCGCTACACCCGCCCCATGATTATCCGTGCCTGTTCATAAATCTTTCCATGCGATGTAAGGCTTCCTCAATTTTTTCATAAGCGGTGGCATAGCACATGCGGGCAAACCCTTCGCCGCCTGGTCCAAAGGCGTTGCCTGGCACAACCGCCACATGCTCTTCACGCAGTAATTTTTCGGCAAACGTTTCATCGTCCATGCCAGAGGCTTGAATGTTAGGAAAAGCGTAAAACGCGCCGCGCGGCTCGAAGGTCCGTAACCCGAGGCGGTTTAATCCAGAAACTAAAAGTTTGCGGCGACGGTCATATTCTAAACGCATTTCTTCTACATACGGGTCGCCGTTAATTAATGCTTCATAGGCGGCGTCTTGCGCGGTGGTCGGCGCAGACATAATGGTATATTGATGAATGCGCACTAAGCCTTGTATTAAATCGGAAGGTCCGCAAGCGTAGCCAATGCGCCAGCCAGTCATCGCATAATCTTTTGAAAAGCCGCCAATTAAGATAGTGCGATTTTTTATGCTTTCGCTTAAAGAGGGTAAACATACATGCTCAAAATCATACACAAGGCGGTCGTACAATTCATCGGAAACCAGCAGTAAATCAAACTCTTCGGCAAGGTTGGCAATTTCAATCATCACATCGCGGGTGATGACCGCCCCCGTTGGGTTTGATGGATAGCCGATAAAAATCGCTTTGGTGCGCGGCGTAATGGCTTTGCGAATATCGGCAGGGTCAACCATGAATTGATTTTCTTCGCGGCACGGAATTTCAATGGGAACGCCGCCCGCCATAATGACTTCCGCTTGATAGGAAACAAAACACGGCGTGGGGATAATCACCTCATCGCCGGGGTCGAGAATGGCGGTGAAAGAAAGATATAGCGCTTCAGAACCGCCCACGGTGGCGATAATTTGATTGGTTGGGTCATACTTTACTTGATACAAGCGATTCAAATTGTGGGCAATCGCTTCGCGCAATTCAATTTTTCCCCAGTTTGATGTGTAATGCGTTTCGCCGTTTTGTAAGGAGCGAATGCCCGCCTCCAAAATCGGTTTTGGCGTGGTGAAATCGGGTTCGCCGATGCCCAGCGAAATCACATCTTTCATGGTAGCGGCAATATCAAAAAACTTACGAATGCCGCTGGGTTTCAAACCTGCCACACGTTTAGAAAGTCTTTCTGTTGCGCTGATTTCTTGCATTGAGCCTCCTAGATTAAATTGGTTCAACATGCCAGTTATCTGAAAGTTGCTGGTAGGTTAATTCAAAGGCAAATCCTTCCGCGGTTTTTACGCGAAAGCCTTTTTCGCTTGGTCCTTGCCACCGCGAAATAATCTCCGCAATTTCATACCGCTTTCCTTGCCATATTAAAGAAAGCGGACGTTCCGCATATTCCGTATCTGACCTGCACTCAACCGCTTCCATAACGATTTCACCGCCTAACTAAATCACTAGATAACTATTATCGCCGACGTTGATTTGCATTGCCGCGCCGTCGCCTCTTCCTTTAACTTTGACCTGTTTGCCCACCAGCGAGCGATTCAACGCCGCGTCTTTGATTTCGCAATCGGCTTCGATAATGCTTTCGGAAATTTGAGCGTTTTCAATGACGCAGTTTGCGCCAATGGAAGCGTAGGGTCCAATGATTGAATTTGTAATTTTGGCGCTTTCGTGAATGGCGCATGGCTCAATCACTTTCGTTTGCGCGCCTGTGTGTTTGTTCGCCTGTTTGCCTTTGTTTTTTTCTAGCAATATTTTGTTTGTATCTAAGGTGGCGTCTATGGTGCCAGTATCTAACCAAGTGCTAATTTTTTGCGTGCGAATTTTTGCCCCTTTTTGTATCATAATGGAAATGGCGTCGGTTAAAAAGTATTCATTCTTTAGCATGATTCCTTTTTGCATTTGTTCTTCTATAGCGGCTAATAATTGTTCGGAACTTTTTAAGTAATAACACCCAACGACTACAAGGTTATTCTCTAAACTTTGCGGTTTTTCGATAAATTTCGTCACCCAGCCGTCGGCGCCCACTTCTGCCACGCCAAAGCGGCGCGGGTCTTCTACTGGCATGACCCAAGCCACGCCATCGGCTTCTTCTTTGGCTAAAAATGAAAAATCTGTTTCCATTAACGTATCTGAAAAGCACATAATCATTGGACCTTTCAGATACTCTCGCGCCAACCATAAAGCGTGCGACTGCCCCTTCATTTCGTGTTGCGTGACAAAATGCGACTTGATATTTGGGTATTTTTCTTTAATAAATGGCGGAACTTGCATTTCGCCTAAGTAAGGACCCAAAATAAAAATGAATTCTGTGTTTTCTGGGTTTGGCAAAGTGTTGAACATATCCATCACATGTTCGAGAGAGGTTTTGCCTGCCACGCTGACGAGGGGTTTGGGTTTGCTCCAAGTGTGCGGACGCATCCGCGTTCCCCAGCCAGCCATTGGAATAACGATTTTTAGCGATTCAGTCATAGCGATTCTTCCGTGAATTATTTTTTTCTTCATTATACCGTCTGACGTTGGGATTTTCGATTTTTAACCGCCCTAGAACTATATAGAATTACCATTCTCCAAAGTTGTTCTTAATTTCGCCTGATTTATAGGCGTCTAATAATTTTTGATGAGAGGGATAGACATATTTAGGCAATTCATTTAATGAAAATTGTTGCAACTCTGCAATCTCTGCGTCTGGCTTGCCAGTAAATGTAAATTCTTTGCATAAAAAAACAACAGTGTGGTCGGTTTTCCATTGAATATAGTTTGTAAAAACGCCTAGTAAAATCATTTCGCCTAAATCAGCCCCTGTCTCTTCTTTGGCTTCGCGGCGGGCGGCTTGTTCTAACGATTCGTTCCTATTTAATCCGCCGCCCGGCATAAACCAACCTTCCAAGTAAGTATGTCTAATTAACCACACTGTATCATCTTGAATCATCATCACTCTTACACCCATGCGAACAGGGCGGAAGATGAAACAGTAAATTTTGAAGCCGAGGTAGAGAAGCTTTAGATACATGATATTGGACGATTGGCCACAGACCACTGACCGCGGTCAATCGTCTGCGGTCAGCGGTCATTAAATAATTTGCAAATTCGCCAAACTGGCGGCTAATCGTTTAATCCCAACCGATTCAAAAACGACATCCACAATTTCGTCGCCGTCTTGCATTCTTGAGTCTAGCACAATGCCTTCGCCCCACATGGCGTGGCGGATTCTTGTTCCCGCTTTGAATTGGGCTGAGGGAACAGGAGCAGGTTTCCCCGAAGAAGGAAGCGTCCATTTGGTATCTAATGGCGCGCCGCGAATGGAGCGCCCAGTGCGAGTCTTGCCAATCAATAAATCGGATGGAATATCGTCAATAAAACGCGATGGGTAGGTTTCTTCTGCCATGCCGCGCCCGCCGCGTTGAATGGCGCGCAATAAATACAATCTATCTTTGGCGCGGGTGATGCCGACATAAAAAAGACGACGCTCTTCTTCCATTTGTTCGGGTTCATCAAACGAGCGGCTGTGCGGAATAATGCCGTCGTCTAAACCGACAATAAAAACAGCGCCGTATTCCAACCCTTTGGCGGCGTGTAACGTTAGTAATGTGGGCGCGTTTGAATCGGTGAGTGTGTCTTGGTCTGAAACGAGAGCGATGTTTTCAAGAAATTCATCCATCGTGCGCGTGGAATATTCCATAGCAAGCCGTTTTAATTCTTGCACGTTTTCCCAACGGTCTAAACTTTCTTCCGAATCGTCATCGGCAATATATTCTTTGTAATTCACATCGCGCAAAATTCTGTCCAATAATTCTGGCACGGTTTCTGTTTTTGAATACGCAATCCAATTGGATAACATGCCGCCGAAGTCGGCTAATGGAATTGCCGCTCTGCCTGTGAAGGATTTGTAATAGGGAGACTCTGCGCCTCGCGCTAAGTTCAGTAGGATATCTCCCGCGGAGGCATTTTGCTGGCGTGCAACCATGTGTAAGGTGGTGAGAGTCTTTTCCCCAATTCCTCTTGGTGGAATGTTGATAACTCTTCCTAATGCGGCTTCATCGGATGGATTATGCACAAGCCGTAAAAATGCGATGACATCTTTTACTTCGCGCCGCCCATAAAACCGTTGTGCGCCGACTAATTTATAGGGAAGCCGCGCTTGTAAAAACGCTTCTTCGATTAAACGCGACATGGCGTTGGTGCGATACATGACGGCGCAGTCTTTTGGTTCAAATTCTCCTGAAGCGACGAGTTGCGCAATCGTATCTACGACAAATGAGGCTTCGCCGTAGTCGTCGCGCGCTTCGTAGAAGAAAATTTTTTCTCCTGCGCCTCTATCGCTAAATAGTTTTTTCTTTTTTCGGTTTTGGGCGCGGTCAATCACGCCCATAGCGACGTCTAAAATATTTTGGCGCGAGCGATAATTTTGTTCGAGCAAAATGGTTTGCGCGTCTGGAAAGTCTTGTTCAAAGCGGCGGATGTTTCGATAATCTGCTCCGCGCCATGCGTAAATGGATTGGTCGGGGTCGCCTACGCAAAAGATATTTTTATGAAATGAAGCAAGGTGTTTTACAAGCGCATATTGGGCTAGGTTTGTATCCTGAAATTCGTCCACTAACACATGCCGAAAGCGTTGGGCGTATTTATCTCGAACGGTTGGGTTATCTTCTAATAAGCGCGATGTGTAAAATAGAATATCGTCAAAGTCCACGGCGTTGCTGGCGATTAATCTTTTTTGATATTCGGCGTAAACTCTTTTTACAATTTCATCGCGATAGGTGTTGATGGGATAATCATCCGCTGAGATTAATTCGTTCTTGGCGCGTGAAATGGCGGCGTGAACGCTGGAGGCGCGATATAACTTTTCATTCAAATTCATTTCACGAATAATAGATTTGGTTAAACTTTCTTGGTCGTCGGAGTCAAAAATGACAAAGTTTGATTCGAGGGGCAAATGTTCCGATTCGCGGCGAAGGATTCGGGCGCAGATGGAATGAAATGTGCCAATCATCATCCCTTCGATGGCTTGTTCGTTTAATAAGGTTTTGACTCGCTCGCTCATCTCTTTGGCGGCTTTGTTGGTAAAAGTTACTGCCAGGATTTGCCATGGGCGCACGCCCTGATTGGCAATCAAATAAACGATTCTTTGAGTTAATACGCGCGTCTTACCTGAGCCTGGTCCCGCTACGACAAGTACGGGTCCGTCTTGCGCTGTCACTGCTTTTCGTTGTCCAGGGTTGAGTTTGTCTAAAAAATCTAAAGTCATAATAGGAGACATTATAAATGCTCTGTCAACTTGACAGAGCATTTATGGATTTTGAATATGATAAAAATTTTATGCTTTTAATTCAGAAGTACAGTTTGGGCAACGAGTGGCTTTAATGGAAATACTTGTAAAACAATAAGGGCAATCTTTGGTGGTTGGGTCGGCTGGGGGAGGGGCTTTCTTCATTTTGTTGGCAGTTTGCACGATGAGGAAAATGACGAAGGCAATAATGAGAAAGTCTATAATGGATTGTACGAAAGCGCCCCAACGGATGACGGCTTCTCCAATTTGGATAGACTGTTCGCTGAAATTAATGCCGCCCATTAGCAAGCCAATCAGGGGGGTGAGGATGTCGCCAACGAGCGAGGCGACAATTTTTCCGAATGCGCCGCCGATGATGACGGCGATGGCTAGGTCTAGCACGTTTCCGCGCGCGATGAATTCTCGAAATTCTTTGAGCATAGTGAACCTCCATTGTTTTTTTGATTGTATGGCAGGTGAGGGGGGATGTCAACAAGGCGGAAGGGAAGAGAAGGCTAAAGTGAGAGGAGCAGATTGAGGGTAGAGAAAGAAGCGCGTTTCCCTTAAAAACAGTTCTCTAGTAGGTTTTTTTATGGTTTTTTGGGCTACTATAATGATGATAAGGTGACTATACATTTTAGTTCTTGGGTATTCCCGTTGACGTACTTAGAGAATTAGGTATAATTCGCCTTGCCTATTTTCGATTTGCACGTTTTATGAAAAGGAGGTGGCGTTGTAATATATCGTATTGAAAGGTTTGGCACGATCGAGTTCGTTAAAAACACCTACTAAATTCTTCTTGGAGGAGAAAATGTTACGAAACCGTTTGTTTGCTTTACTCGGTTTGTTGGTTATTGCGAGCATGATTCTTACCGCTTGCGGTACGCCTGCGACAACAGAAGCGCCAGCCGACCAACCAGCCGACCAACCAGCCGCGACCGATGAACCTGCCGCTCCGGCAGAACCGAAAACGATGGTTGCTTGTTTAGCGCAAGAACCTTCTACGTTGTATTTGTTTAGCGAAGCGGCGTTGGTGAAGACCTTTGTGCTTGACGCTTTATATGACAGCACATTTGACCAACGCACATACGATTATCAAGGCGTGTTCTATCAATTATCCACCTTTGATGATACCGCTGAAAAGAACACCATTGAAGTTGGCGTTGGCGATGTGGTCTATGACCCTGCTCAAGACGCCGCAGTGACGCTCGAAGCAGGTATGACTATTTCGTTGAACCAAGCGGAAGGCGACCCAATTGAAGTGACTGTTGAAGACGGTCAAAAATACCCTGTCGTTCAAATTGTCACCCAATTCTCCATTCCTGCTGGCGCTACTTGGGAAGACGGTACGCCCGTCACCACTGCGGATGTGCAATTCTCTTGGGATGTAGGCGCTTCACCCGATACCCCATCCAGCAAATACTTCTACGAAACTCAAACCCAAAAGATTGAAATTGTAGATGAATCCACATACAAATACTACTTTATGCCTGGCTATACCAGCGGTACGTATTTTGTGGACGGTATGATTGCTCCATTGCCAAGCCATGTGTACGGTGAAGGCGGTTCACGCCCCTTAACCCCTGCTGAAATGCTTGCCGATGAAGAAGTAAACCGCGACCCGCTTGCTTACGGTCCGTTCAAGCTTGAAGAATGGGTTGCCGGCGACCACATTACCCTCGTGAAGAACGAGACATACTGGCGCGCCAGCGAAGGTTTGCCAAAGATTGACACTTTGATTTACCGCTTCATTCCAGACACCAACCAATTAATTGCTCAATTGGCTTCTGGCGAATGTGATTTCGGTACGCAAGACGCCGCTTTTGAAGGTTCTTTACCGCTCATCCGCCAATTTGAAGCGGAAGGTTTAATGGTGCCGCAAGTAGTGGCTGGTACCGTGTTTGAACATCTTGACTTCAACACATTCCCAGTAGAATCCTACACTGGCGCCGCCGCCACCTTGAAAGCCGCCGACGGTTCTTTGTTATTCCAAAATGTAGATTTCCGCCGAGCGATTGCTCATTGTATTGACCGCCAAGCGGTAGTGGATGGTGCGACCAACGGCGCGGCTGTTGTGCAACACACATACACTGCGGCTGACCACCCGCTCTATGCTGGCGATGATAACATCACCATTTATGAATTTGACGCAGAAAAGGGCAAAGAATTACTCGCTGGATTGGGCTGGACGGACACTGACGGCGACGGTCTTTTAGACAATGGCAGCGGTACGGTGTTGTCGTTTATTCACAGCACACGCACCAACCCATTGCGCGAAAAAGTGACCCAAATTATCCAAGCGCAATTGAAAGACAACTGCGGTATTGAAACCAAGATTGAGCTCTACGGTGGCGAATACTTCGCAGACGGTCCAGATGGTTTAGTGTTTGGTCGCCAATTTGACCTCGGCGAGTTTGCGTGGTTGACCGGCGTTGAGCCGCCATGCACACTCTATATTTCATCCCAAATCCCAAGCGCTGAACTTGGTTGGGGCAACAGCAATAATGTCGGTTTCCAAAACGCCGACTTTGACGCTGCCTGCAATGCCGCAACTCAAGCGTTGGATGAAGCCACTAAAGCCGCAGAACATGCCAAGGCGCAAGCCATCTTCACAGAATTCTTGCCCAGCTTACCTTTGTTTGCTCGCGCTAAAATTCTTGTGACCCGCCCAGGCGTCGTTGGCGTGGTGATGGACCCAACCGCGAACAGCGAATTCTGGAACGTTGAAAACTTCGATTTTGAACAATAAAATAGAAAGTTAACATGTAAGTAAGAGGATGGTGGGGAACCACCATCCTCTATTTGTAATTATTTTTTAGTTTTTTAAGATTAAGATTTATCGAATTAAATTAATCACTGGAAGGAAAACGGCATGACCAATTATCTCATTCGTCGTTTTTTTCAAATGACCATTGTGGTGATTATCGCTTCAATGGCAATATACTTTTTATTATGGTTAGCGCCGGGAGGTCCTTTAGATGAATTACGACTTGCTGGCGCAGGCGGGCGGGCAAACCAAGGTTTTACAGAAGAACAAATACAGCGAATAGCAGAATATTTGGGCTTGCACCGTGGACCTCTTTGGGGGTACTTAGCATGGCTAACAGGCGAGGATTGGTTTGACGCTATTGGCCGGGAAGATTTACAAACTTCCAGCTGCCGTGCGGCAGAGTCCACTTGTACGCGCGGCGTCATTCGAGGCGATTTTGGCACATCTTGGCAAGTGGCGCGCGGCTCACCCGTCAGCGATGTATTACTCTCCCGCTTAAGAAACACCATGATTCTCATGGTTTCCTCCACTGTTTTATCTTTGGTCATCGCTATTCCAATTGGTATTTATTCGGCGGTTAAACAATACTCCCGCTTAGACTATATCACCACCACGTTTTCATTTTTCGGCACGGCAATGCCGGTGTTTTGGTTTGGTCTAATGATGATTATTTTATTTGGGGGAAATCAATCTCCGCTTTATAAAGCCTTTGGCTTTCCTTACTTGCCAACAGGCAATGTGACTTTAGTGCGCGCGCCATTGCCGGGTAGTTTACTAGAGTTATTAGGCGCTACGCCCGGCTCATGGGTAGATATTGCCGTTCATGCTATTTTGCCAACCACAGTTTTATCTTTGTTATATATGGCAGGCTGGAGTCGCTTTATGCGTTCCTCCATGCTTGAAGTGTTGAGGCAAGATTACGTCCGCACTGCTCGCGCAAAAGGTTTGCGTGAGCGCATCGTTATTATCAAGCATGCCATGCGCAATGCGCTTATCCCCTTAATCACGATCGTGGTATTCCAAATTCCGGGTATTTTTGGCGGCGCAACGATTACCGAAACGGTGTTCAATTGGCCTGGTATGGGCTTCTTGTATGTGTATGCGCTTGGCGCAAATGACTATCCCGTAGCGATGGCGTTCTTATTTATCAGCGCTATTTTAGTGGTTATCGCTTCTTTACTTGGCGATATTTTATATACCATAGTGGACCCTCGCATCCGCTTTAGTTAAGATTGGAGCCCAAAACCATGGCTGTTGCAGAACTTTCATCCGAAACCCTCACTACAATCAAAGAAGAGCATTGGTTTTTTGTTATCGCTAGGCGATTCCTAAAACATAAGCTTGCCGTTGTAGGCGTGGTTATTGTATTAATCTTTGTGTTAATGGCAATTTTCGCCGATGTCATTGCTCCCTTTGACCCATATAAACAAAACCTTGCGCCATCTTATTCTAACCCTTCTTCAACTCATATTCTTGGCACCGACGAACTTGGGCGCGACGTGTTTAGCCGCTTACTGTATGCTGCGCGTATTTCATTGTTCATTACCTTGCTCGTTAATTTCACCACAGAATTTGTCGGCGTCATTGTAGGCGCAGTCTCAGGGTATTTTGGCGGCTGGGTAGATAACTTAATTCAGCGCACCGTTGAGTTTTTGCTCACCTTACCCACCTTACCTTTACTATTGTTCTTTTCTGCCATGTTGCGCGGTATTACCATACCAGGCTTACCCGATGAATGGTCGCGCGCTATTATCATCTCTTTTGTGTTAATTGCTTTTGGCTGGCTGGGTTCTACACGCCTAGTGCGCGGCATGGTGTTGAGCCTGCGCGAATTAGATTTTGTGCAAGCGGCGCGCGCTTTAGGCGCGAGCGATTGGAAAATTATTACACGCCACATGATTCCCAATTCACTTGCCCCTGTCATCGTAAACCTCACGCTAGGATTAGGCGGGGTCATTGTGTTAGAAGCCGCTCTTTCCTTTTTAGGGTTTGGTATTACGCCGCCTGTTCCCACTTGGGGAAATATGCTTCAAAATGTGCAAGAGCGCATGTGGCAACAACCTTGGTTAGCGTTTTACCCCGGTTTTTGTATTTTCTTAACATCATTAGCATTCAATTATGTTGGCGATGGCTTGCGCGACGCGCTTGACCCGCGCCTCAAACAATAAACCAACGAGGTAATGCGATATGAAAAAATTAGCCATTCTTTTTATCATCTGCCTAGGTTTAACCGCTTGCTCACGCCCCGCTGATACCAATGCCCAGTCTGACGAGCAAATTGTTGCCGCCACCGCCACTGCCCAAGCGAATTTAGACGCCGTGCCAGACGTTGTACCAATGCACCCCAACGGCGAAAATTTCAAATTCGCCGCTAACAACACTTATATTACTTATGAAGTACTAGGAACAGTGGATGAAGTTGTCGCCTATTACCGAACAGAAATGGAATCTTTAGGCTGGGAAAAGAAAAACAACAGTTCAGAAGACCCCATCGGCGGCGCGTTGACCTTGCTTCGCTCTCGACCCGACATGAATATTTCTGTTACAATTCAATCTATTCCTGAAAGCGAATACGTCCGCGTATTAATTACAGTGATACCAAAGTAAAAGGAAGCGAATTATCTTCTCGTGAGCCATTATTCAAATCAAAGCGCCGGTAAAACAGCGTCAGTCTTAAACTTTATAGCCACAATTGTCTTTTCGATTTTATTGTTAATATACCTTAGCCTTACCGTTTACACAAAAGACGCTCTATGGTTTTACCCAATTTTTAATGCACAGCCTTCCACTGGCTTAATTCGTTGCTATGGCGAAGAAATATTACTAACGCAACCTTCCGCCCACCTGACCGCGATTACGCAACTCGTTAACGAACAAATTTCGGGCGACAAGCGCTGGAGCGAACTCAACCTTTCAGACCCAACTCTTGAAGATTATCAAACCAACCCGCGCATGATAATCCTTGAACTTTACTATGATACGCCTCAACGAATTCACTCATTTAGTCCGTTTTTCTCCAACTTTGACGCATTGCTTATCCCGTTAGACGGACGATACGCAGACGAACATATACTCTTCAACTTAATCCGAAACAAACCGGGCGGCGGCTCTTTTCACGTGAACGATTTTACGCCCGTATTAAATTATATAGACGAACAAGCCCTTTGCAAGCGTCAGTAAAACACCATATAAAACTGCAAGGAGAATTGATAACCGTGCCTGAAAATAAAAAACCCCTGCTTGAGGTCAAAAACCTCAAAACATACTTCTACACCGAAGACGGCGTGGTACATGCAGTAGACGGCGTAGATTTTTACGTTAACCCAGGCGAAGTTTTAGGGATAGTAGGAGAATCAGGCTGTGGAAAAAGCGTTACCTCGCTTTCCATTATGCGGCTGATTAGCGCCCCCGGAAAAATTGTAGAGGGCGAAATTATCTTTGACGGAAAAAACCTAGTTACCGCCACAGAAGAAGAAATGATGCAAGTGCGCGGCAACCGCATTTCCATGATTTTCCAACAACCCCAATCGTCTCTCAACCCAGTCTTCAAAGCGGGAGACCAAATCTCCGAAGTATTAAACATCCATCAAGATTTTGGTAAAGAAGCGGGGAAACAACGCGCCATTGAACTCCTAAAAATGGTCGGCATTCCTGAACCCGCTCGCCGCGCCGAAGCCTTCCCTCACGAACTTTCCGGCGGCATGGCGCAGCGCGTTATGATTGCCATGGCGCTCGCTTGCGTGCCAGATTTATTAATCGCCGACGAACCCACCACCGCGCTAGACGTCACCATCCAAGCCCAAATCTTAGACCTAATGCGCGACATGAAAGAGCAACTTGGCTCTGCCATGATATTAATTACCCACGACCTAGGCGTAATTGCCGAAATGGCAAATCGCGTCGCCGTCATGTATGCAGGCGAAGTCGTAGAAGAAACCGCCGTCGCCTCCTTATTTGACGAACCGCTTCACCCCTACACCAAAGGCTTAATTGGCTCCATCCCCGTCTTAGGCGAACGCCGCGAAAGACTAGACGTCATCCCAGGCTCTGTGCCAAACCTCATCAACCCGCCCGCTGGCTGTCGCTTTGCCCCCCGCTGCAAAGCCCGCATTGAACATAACCTCAACATCTGCACCGAAAAACACCCAGACCTCATTGAAATTTCTAAAGACCATAAAGTCCGTTGCTGGCTCTACCAAGAAGCCGAGGGCCACGCCGCGCCAATAAACTCTGGAAAAAAATCCTAGCGAGATGATACCAACATGAATAACCTAAACACACAAACTCAGGAAAAAACAGACTTATTGGTTGTAAAAAACCTAAAAAAATATTTCCCCGTTCGCAGCGGCTTACTGCAACGAGTAACCGCCCATGTGCAAGCCGTAGATAACGTCAGTTTCACCGTCAAACGCGGCGAAACGCTCGGCATGGTAGGCGAATCGGGATGCGGCAAAACAACCGTTGGGCGCACCATTTTACGCTTAATCGAACCAACCGCCGGCGAAATTCATTTTGAGGGCAAAGACATTACCAAAATGAATAACAAAGAACTAAAGCCCTTACGCCGCGACATGCAAATCATCTTCCAAGACCCATACGCCTCGCTCAACCCACGCATGCCCATCGGCGAATCCGTGATGGAAGGTTTACAAGTTCACAACATTGGCAACCCCAAAGAACGCTGGGAAATCGCCATCAACATGCTCAAAAAAGTCGGGCTAGAAGAATACCACGCCCGCCGTTACCCGCACGAATTTTCAGGCGGTCAACGCCAACGCATCGGCATCGCCCGCGCCTTAGCCCTAAACCCAAAATTCATCGTCTGCGATGAACCCGTCTCCGCGTTAGACGTTTCCATCCAATCCCAAGTCCTCAACATCCTCAACGACCTACAAAACGAATTCGGATTAACCTACCTCTTCATCGCCCACAACCTCAGCGTAGTCGAACACATCTCCGACCGCGTCGCCGTCATGTACTTAGGCAAAATGGTCGAATTAACAGACCGCGACTCTCTATATCGAGAACCGCTTCACCCTTACACCCAAGCCCTACTTTCAGCCATTCCCGTCGCGCACCCAAATGCAAAGCGTGGGCGCACCATCCTCAAAGGCGACGTGCCAAGCCCGCTCAACCCGCCCAAAGGTTGCCGCTTCCACACCCGCTGCCCCATTGCAGTTGAGAAATGCGGGCAAGAAGAACCCGAATTTCGAGAAGTGCGCCCGGGCCACTTTGTAGCATGTTGGCTCGCCGAATAACCTCTTATAAAATAAAAAGAGACTGTTTACGCAGTCTCTTTTTATTTAACATGGTTATAATCATTAACATGAAAAAAATTATTTTAGTTGCATTCATGCTCGCGTTGATTACAGGGTGCGCGCGCTTTCAAAACGAAACGCCAACCGCCTCAACGCCAACGGGGATACCTGCCTCGCCAACCCCAACAGACTTCGCCTCCACGCTTACCGTTTGCCTCGGCGCCGAACCCAACAGCCTCTACCCATTTGGCGAATTAAACGCCCCCGCAAAAAGCGTCCTCGCCGCCCTCTACAACGGACCGATTAACGCCATTGATTATGAATATCAACCCGTGATATTAACTCAATTGCCCACGCTTGAAAACGGCGACGCCCAAATTTCCCCAACCACCGTGCAACCTCAAACCGAAATTATAGACGCAAATGGAAATCTCGCCCGTTTAGAAACAGGCGTGCGCGTAAAGCCGGCGGGCTGTCGTAGCGATGATTGCGCCATTACCTACGATGGCACAACCGCCATTGAAATGGACCAAATGATTGTCACCTTTCGGATGCGCCCAGACTTAACATGGTCCGACGGCGCCCCCATCGTTGCCGACGACTCAATTTACTCTTTCCAAATTCAAGCCGAAACGCAAATCAACTCTTACTTGATAGAACGCACCCAAATTTACGAAGCCGCAGATACGCACGTCTTACAGTGGTTTGGCATACCAGGCTTTATTGACCCAACCTACTTTGCCAACTTTTTTCACCCCGCCCCAAAACATCTGTGGAGCGAATTCCCCGCCGACCAATTACCTTCCATTGACATTGCCTCGCGCACGCCAACAGGTTGGGGACCATACATCCTCAAAGAATGGATTCCAAACGACCATATTACGCTCACAAAGAACCCGCACTACTTTCGCGCGCAAGACGGCTTCCCCAAAACCGATGAAATTATTTTCCGTTTTACCTCAGACCCAGACGCCGCTTTAACAGAATTCATCGCCGGGCGCTGCGATATATTAGACCCATCTATCAATTTAGAAAATCATATCGGCTTATTACAAGAGATGCAATCTGCCGAACAAGCGCAAGTCTTTGTAACAACCGGCATGACTATTGAATGGTTAGGATTAGGAATCGCCCCCGCTTCTTACGATAATGGCTACGCCATAGGACAAGACCGCCCCAACTACTTTGGCGATGTATATACTCGTCAAGCCATCGCATATTGCTTGAATCGGCAAGCCGTTGTAGAAAACGTCTTCTTTGGGCTTACAAGCGTCCCCGCCAGTTACCTCCCCATTAACCACCCAACCTATGATTCAAACCTCGAAGCCATCCCTTACGACCCCGAAATAGGCATTTCATTACTGGAACAAGCAGGATGGTTAGACCATGACGATAACCCAGCCACGCCGCGCCGCGCTATTAACGTCCGCAATGTGGCGTATAACACGCCGCTGGAATTAAACTACTATGTCGCTTCCACTGCCCAACGCCGCCAAGTGAGCGCTATTCTCGAAGAATCATTAGCCAAATGCGGCATTGGGTTAAACGTACAATATTTTTCGCACAATGAATTATATGCGCCAAAAGGCGTATTATTTGCGCGCCAATTTGATTTGGCTGAATATGCGTTAGGCGTTGAAAGCGTAGAACCTCCTTGCCATTGGTTTATGTCTTCCCAAATTCCAAACGCTGAAAACAACTTCATCGGCGCAAACATCACTGGCTTTCGGGATGAGGAATATGACGCCGCGTGCCGAACCGCTCAAACGTATGCGCGAGGCGAACAAGAATATTTGAATCAATATCGCCAAACGCAAATCATCTTAGCGGAAGAAATTCCCGCCATTCCTTTATTTTATCGTTTACGAATTGCCGCCGCCCGACCAGAAGTTTGCGGCTTTGTCTTAGATGCGACCGCCAACCCGTTGTGGAATATCGAAGCGATGGGCGCGGGCGAAACCTGTCAAAACTGATTAGTCTGTGCAAGGCGAAGTTTGCTATAATTTATTCATTCATTGCTCGTTGAATTTATCTTTTTTGATTTCATTCGTTTTTATGGATGAAAGACTAGGAATAATATGGAACGCAGAATTTTGCTGGTAGACGACCAACGCGATATTTTGAAATTATTGCGCTCTGCCTTAGACACGCTCAAAAACGACCAAATCAAAATTTCCGAAGCGCCCTCCGGTGAAGAAGCCCTGCTTGAATCGACGCACCATAACGTAGATTTACTCGTCACCGACTACAAATTGCCGGGCATGAGCGGCGTGGAATTAATGCACAAGATTCGCGCGCGCCACCCAGAAGTGAAAGTGATTCTCGTCACTGGCACGAGCGATAAAAAAGCGCGCAATGAAATGCTAAACGCTGGAGCGTTAGCCATTTTTGATAAGCCCATTCCGATGGCGGACTTTTTAGATTCGGTTGAACGCGGCTTGGGGTTAGTGCAAACCATTTTTCCGCCGGAAAAAAACAACGAGCAAATCGAAGAAAAACGCTATACGCGCGTATCAGACTTGATTGCAAACTTCAGGCAAGATGTGGGGGCAGAGGCGGTGTTCCTCATCAATGATAGGGGCTTAGTGCAAGCCCGCACGGGGGCATTGCGCGATTCAAGCATGGAGGTTTCGCTTATTTCCGCTTTGATGGCGGTGCATAACGCCAGCCTGAAAGCGGCTCGGTATAATCATCAAGAAAATTTAGACGCGTATCATGTGTTTAGCGGCGGCGACCATGATTTGTTTTTTATTCCCGTTACGCCGATGTACGCTTTGCTTATTGCAGGGAACGGGTTGGCGACAGAGGAACGCGTGTTAGAAACCATTGGCGGATTGCTGGCTTTGCGAACAGAATTAGAGCGGGCGTTGAAATCTATGGGGGTGACGGGCGAATTGAAAGAAGTCGCCGCTTCTGCCGTCGTTCAAACTGTTCCTCTCAAACAAACAGATAAATTAGCCCGAGCGGTTCCTGCCCCCGAAATGGAACAACTCCTGCAACAAGCGCCGACGCAAAAAACAAAAGTCCAAAACTTAGATGATTTTTGGAATGCCGCCGCCGAGAAGAACGCCAAAAAATCCGCTAACCCTGAGGTGATTTCATTAGAAGAAGCGAAAAAACTTGGCATTCTTTCTGATGGTAAGTAAAAAAAATTGTGATACAATACTGCCCGCACTGGGGTATGGTGCAATGGCAGCACACCAGCCTTTGGAGCTGTGGATCTTGGTTCGAATCCAGGTACCCCAGCCACACTCTATTTGAAACGGGATTTGTCGCAGAGCAATGCTTCGCGCAAATCCTGTTTTCGTCTATCCACAAAAACGCCTCGCAGGTCTTTGAGAAGGTTATCATCGTTTCACCCTAGCCTGCAGGACGGTTTTATAAAAGGTGAACTTATGAAAATTACAGCCATTTTGCTCGCCGCCGGACAGGGAACGCGCATGAAGTCAGCGTTGCCAAAAGTGTTGCACCCCGTTGCTGGAAAGCCGATGATTGCTCACGCTTTGAAGGCAATACAAAAATCTACAACCGAAAAGCCTATTGTGGTGGTTGGGCATGGCGCAGATGAAGTAATTAAATATCTTGGCGACTCGGCGCGTACCGTTTTGCAAGAACCGCAATTGGGGACAGGTCATGCGGTGATGCAAGCCGAGCCTCTACTCAAGGGCAAAACAGATTTGGTGGTGGTTTGTTATGCCGATATGCCTCTATTACGCGGCGAAACCCTGCAAGCATTGGTGGAGACTCAAAAGAACAATCGAGGTCCAATTTCCATGCTGACGGTGATAAACGACGACCCGCGCGGGTTTGGCAGAATTATCCGCAAAGAGGATGGAACGATTGAAGCGATTGTAGAGGAATATGTAGCCACCGAAGAACAGAAGAAAATCAAAGAATTAAATGTGGGCGGATATTGTTTCGACGCAAATTGGTTATGGGAGGCTTTGCGTCAAATTCCGAAAAACGAGAAGAAAGGCGAGTATTATTTGACCGATACCGTTGCATTAGCCTCAAAAGATAACTTGCCCGTTTTAGCAACCGTGATGGATGATGTGGAAGAAACTATTGGGGTAAATACGCGCGTACATTTAGCGGAAGTGGAAGCGGCGATGAGGAAGCGAATCAATGTGGAACACATGCTAAATGGCGTCACGTTGGTTGACCCTGCCTCCACTTATATTGATGCGGATGTGCAAATTGGCAGAGACACGGTTATCTTTCCAAACGCCTACTTGCACGGCAACACAGAAATTGGCGTAGGGAATGTGATTGGACCGAATACGATTATCCGCGATACAAAAATTGGAAATAGATGCACGGTGTTGGCTTCTGTATTAGAAGGCGCAATTTTGGAAGACGATGTGGAGATGGGACCATTTGCGCGATTAAGAAAAGGCGCGCATTTGGGCAATCATGTTCACATGGGCAATTTTGGCGAAGTGAAAGATTCATATTTGGCTGACGGCGTGAAGATGGGGCATTTCTCGTATATTGGCAACGCGAAAATTGGCGCAAATACCAATATTGGCGCAGGAACGATTACCTGTAATTATGACGGCGAGAAGAAGCACCCCACTGAAATTGGCGAGGACGTGTTTATCGGTTCGGATACAATGCTGGTAGCTCCGCTGAAGATTGGAAGCGGCGCGAGAACAGGGGCTGGCGCTGTGGTGACGAAAAATGTAGCGGAAGATACGCTGGTGGTTGGCATGCCCGCGCGAGCGATTAAAAAACTAGAAAGAAAAAAGAAGCACACAGGTACATAACAGGTAAATGGAAATGACCAAAGAAGAGAAACAATCCTTAATTGATTTGGCAAACGAAGCCCGCCGTCGGGCGTATGTGCCGTATTCAAATTATCCCGTTGGCGCGGCGTTACGCACAAAAAGCGGGCGATTATATACAGGAGTGAACGTTGAAAACGCGGCGTACCCGCAGACGATGTGCGCGGAACGAGTGGCTATTTTCAAAGCGGTTTCAGAAGGCGAAACAGAGTTTGAAGTAATCGCCATTGTCACTAACAATGGCGGCTCGCCGTGCGGCGGATGCAGGCAGGTGATGGCTGAATTTGGGTTAGATACGATTGTGTTGTTAGCCGATGGGGAAGGAAACCTACAGAAAGAGGCGACAGTGAGCGAGTTGTTGCCAGAGGCGTTTACGCCGAAGCATTTGGTGAAGTAAAACATAACTTGTAATTTCTTATGACAGATTTCCGTTCGTTTCGCGCTGCTGCCGTGGTGCTACGCCATGCCGATTGGGGCGAAGCAGACCGCCTGTTGACGCTTTATACAAAAGAGCAAGGCATTGTGCGTGCGCTTGCCAAGGGCGCCAGAAAGGTTACTTCGCGCAAAGCCGGTCACTTGCAACCGTTTACTTACATCACAATTCAATTAGCAAAAGGGCGCGATTTATTCATTGTGACGCAAGTAGAAACGCTGAATGCCTTTCTTCCCTTGCATGACGATTTATCGAAAACGAGTTACGCCGCTTATATTGTGGAATTGCTTTTACGCTTTTCGTATGAAGAAGAGGGCGGAAACGCAACAGTGTTTCGTTTGCTCGTTGATACGTTAGACCGCATCGAAAAAGAAGCGGATTCATGGTTAGCGATTCGTTATTATGAAATGCGTTTATTAGACGCTGTAGGATTCCGTCCGCATTTGTTTGAATGCGCGAATTGCGGGCGCAATATTTTGGCGGAAGACCAGTTTTTTTCTTACACGGCAGGCGGGGTGATTTGCCCCCGTTGTGGAGAGGGCTTGCCAAACTTAACAAAAATTTCTTTAGAGACGTTGAAATATTTGCGACACTTCCAACGCTCAAGTTATAGAGACGCCTCCCGCGCCCGCCCCAGCATAGAGGTTAAAAAAGATGCGGAAGAATTAATGCAAGGGTATTTTTCCTACATCCTAGAACGTGAGTTAAATACGCCGGGTTTTATCAAAAGGGTAAAAATATAAAAAAGACGGCTTAGTTGCCGTCTTTTTTGATTTTGATAATACTTTTTCGCATGGTGTCGGTTAAAGGTCTTGATTTGATCGGCGTGGTAATAGATTTGGAATCGGAAGCGTAGCCAAACTTTCTGAGGGTAAATTTGTGCACCCAACTTAAAATCGCTTTGGCTGAAAATTCTTCTTCATACGGAATGGGTGTGGTGGCGTTATTTTCAATCGCGGCGCGTAAGTCTTTTGCGGTATTGCCTTCAAATTCGGTGCGCCCCGCGCCAATTGCCCAGTAGATATGCGCGTCGCTAGAGGCGATTTTTGCCAACGGTAAATAAGCGGAAAGTTTTTGCGCGCGTTTATCAAAGTTTTGCGTGCCCATATTGTGCGTTTCAATTCCCTTAAGAACCGTTTTAGCGCTTGGGTGAGTCATAGCGTTGAATACGGCTTCCATAGAAAGGCTGTGCGGTAAATTATTAAATGGATGAGGAGCAATGGCAATGCCGCCTTGATTGCCGATGTGGAGCAAAGTATCTGTTATAGAAAGACCGGTAGGCGGCAACGAATGAATAAATAGTGCAATGAGGTGACCGTCTTTGGTGGATATTTCTGCGGCGGGGATGACCTCGATACCATACTTCGGGGCGAGTTGTTGCGCTTCGAGCGAGCCGCGAATCTCGTCGTGGTCAGTAATTGCAATTACATTTAAGCCAACATCAAATGCTTGTTTTAAGATAGCGCGTACGGTGGTAGTTGCGTCTTGTGAATAGATGCTATGAATATGCAGGTCTGCGGCGCCCATGTTGTTCCTTCGTTGTGAGCATAATTCAGGCGTGTTTATATCATAGTCGTATAAGAATTGTCTAAACTTTCGGTTAACTTTTTTGTTAGTAAGCGCTTTATGCAAAACGCCTCAAATCTTTGGGGCGGCGCTTAAATTTATGGAGTAAAGAAAACGTCCCCGAAGGGGTTTGAACCTTCGGGGACGTTCTTAATCCGCCGCGACGCTGACCGGAATTGGCTCTACCTTTTTACGCCAGAAGAACGCCCAATATAAGAAGACGGAAATTGTATAAAGGATAATAGTGCCAATAAACGGCGGACCAAACCCATAATTGACTTGTAACCAACCGCTAATGGTAGGACTAAACGCCCAGCCAAAATTCCAAGCCATGCTGGTTAGGCTTGCAATGGTTGCGCGGGCAGAAGAATCCACGCGCTCCATCACAAAGGTCTGATACACCGGACTGCTCATATTCATTAAAGTTAAGCGAATGTAATATGTGGCGGCGCCAACCCAAAATATGGGCGAAAACCCAAGCAGAATTAAGAAAGGAATTGACAACGCTTGCGAAACCACCACCAGTTGAATCTTTCCCATTCTTTCTGCAAGCGGCGGCGCGATTAATAACCCAATTCCCATGGCTAATGAACCCCATGCGAATAATGTGCCAATGACGGGGTCTGGTTGTTTATGCACTTCTCTAAAAAACACGTTCATAAACGGCATAATTAACCCCGCGCCAATGGAGGTGAGCAATATCGGCAAAATGAATTTTGCCAATAGCGCCGGTTGTTTTTTAGCGTATTCAAACGGGGCAAAAATTGCTCGATTGGCTTTCGCAAGGTTCGGAGATTTAATGAAGAGTAAAGGCAAAATTGCAAGAAAAGCAAAAATGCCCGAAACAAAAATAGTGTTTCCGTATGCGGCGCTATCGGTGGCGGAAATATTTTGTATCTTGCCAATCCATGTAGGCAAGTAGCCGCCCACCCAATTGCCCACAGAAGCCATCGTCATTTGCAAACCCTGACCAAAACTGAATAAATACGTTCTTTCTTTTTCGTCGCTATTTTCCATTAAGAAGGGCGACATCGTTACGCCCGCCAAACTTTGCGCCAACCCCGAAAGCACATTCATAGAATAAAGCGAAAATTCAGTTTGCCAAACCGCCATTGCCAAAATAGAGATACCTAACAAAACGCCCGAAAGCAACAGCGAGCCTTTGCGCCCTAGCATATCGGCAAAGTAACCCATAGGCAATGCGGCGATTAACGCCACAAAACTAGACGTTGTGACCAAATTGCCAATCAGCGCTTCGTTATAGCCGAGGCTGAGGGCATAAAAATTAAAGATTAAACGAAACACGCCCATCACAGCCCCAGTGATGACGACATTGAGTAAATACAAACGCGCATTTGGCTTAAAGGCGCGAATGTGGCTTCCGTATTCGCTTAAAATACGGAACGGCTTAAAAATACTGAAGTTATTTTGATTCATATTATTTCTTTTTTACTTTTATAATACGATTCGCCTCAAGGGCTTAACCAAAACATACCGTTACATTACAAAACCCTTCAGGGCGTTCTGTGCAATGCCTGCATTCTATTGCTTAATTGGCTCATTTTCTAAAAAGGAACTTAATTGGCGATACACGGTATCTAACGCTTGCTTACGAATTGTGTAACGATTGTTTTCATCGTCTTGAATAGAAAACTCAACCAAACTTGCCAAGCGTAACTCTTTAAGATGATGAGTCACCGTCGGCGGGCGAAGTTGCAGCCGGCGGGCAATTTCCGAAGGCGTTAAACTTTCTTTAGAAAGATAAAACAAAATCTTCAGGCGAGTGGGGTCTGCCAACGCTTTCAAAGAGCGCACCAACGCATCTGGCACCGTCTCGCCGGGGATAACCGACATATCCGCTGGGCGCGCGCCGAACATCAACAACATTGTGTCTTTATCAATGCGGTCAAAGAAAATTAAGGGTGTCGTCCAAAACGCCGGGGCGATAATAAACGTTGAGGCGCGAAATTCATCATTCAGTTGAATCCCTTGCGAAAGCTCAAGGAATAACTCCTCAAAAGAAAGCTGACTTTCAAGGCGAATGGCGCGCTCCAAACCAGCCCGAAGCACAGGTTCGACGCGTTTTTCTTCCTCCTCAAAAAAAGCCTGATAATACGCCTGCATAGCCGAGAGGAATCCCTCGCCAAGTTCTTCAGGTCTGGCCGCCCAATTCAAAAAACTTTCAATTTCTTCGCGCCTAAACTTGCCATGCTTTTTTTGGAAATGCTTAAGCAAAAGTTCCACGTCTGCCGCATTCCATTTTCTTTCATCCATTACTCGTAGCAACGTCTCATTGATATTTCGATATTTTTCATCGCTTGGCGTTTTATCTAACTGCGCCAACTTCACCAACCGTTGCGCAGGCGGAATTTGCTTCAAAGCCCACAAGGCGCTAATCGCGTCTTTTGGCGCAGGCAAAGTAGAAAGCCACCGAAGCGGCACGCCCGTCACGGCATACACTTCATCTAACAACTTGCGCTCCGCCGATGGGATTCTTGCTCGCACGCTCGCCGCATAAGCCGGGCGAATGCCAAAATACTCTGGACCATTTAAAACATGCAGGCTAATAAACAACTCATACGCTGTGCCAAAGTCCCAAATAATTTTAGGAGAAATATTTTTATTTGCCATTTTTTTATGCTGCTCCAAAGTAAACTGTTGCCCAAAAGCGGCTTGCGCTTATACATAGATAGGGCATAAACCCTACCGAGCGTTTTTACTTCTTCAACTTTCTCCCAATCGAAATCAACGTATCGCCCGTGTTTTTATCCACCGCTTCATTGAACGGCGGAATATGCTTCAAAAGCGTTCCAAGCGCAATCAGCGCTTGCCCAGTTTGGCGGGTGAATTGCCTTCGCGCAGATTTTTCTGCCGATGATGAGGCTTTAGCAGGCATATACACTTGGCAATCTTCTTTTTCACAAACCATAGTAGACATGACAACCTCTCTATCCTTTTAGAAAACCATTAAAATTAGGCAGATGACTTTTTTAGACGAACAACTAATTAGATGTTAGTCTAATAGAACAAATTTGTCAAGACCCAATTTTGACGCTACCCGCTTCTTTCTTAGGGGATGCCTGTTTCTACACTTATAATTTGACCTACCCTTCTGCTTTTTCTTTCGACGCGCGCTCAACGTCAAACTCCTGAAAGGACCCTAACATGGCTCGCAAAATCATCGCCTACACCCTGATTAGTTTAAGTTCATTATTTCTTGTTTTGAGCCTGCTTGGAATAATTTTGGCTTGGGCATACAACGCTTCCATAACTGAAAAAGCCGTCGCCCAACTCACAAGGATTGACGCGCAACTTTCCCAAATCCAAACCGATTTGCGAAACGCCAAAGCGGAAGTGGAACGCGCCTTACGCCTTATCCAATCCGCCGAAGAAGCCTTGGCGTCTTTTTCTCAGCAACCTAAACCCGCCAACCAAGTCCTAGAAGAAGTTAGCAAAACTTTAAGCGAGGGGCTTATTCCAAATTTGGCGACCACCCGCACGCAAATTAGCGAAATCCGCCAAACCCTAAAAGACCTGCTCGTTACCATTGAACAATTGAACGCCATTCCTTTTATCAATTTACAAATCCCAGGCGAAGATTTATTAAGCGAAGTGATTTCAAACGCCGAATCGCTTGATACCGAAATTGAAAATATGCAAGCGCTTGCCGAAAAAACCGCCGTCTTCATTAGCGATATTTCTTATCTACTCGGCGGCGACTTTGAATCTACAAAACAAAACCTGCAAAATCTTTTGCAGGCGCTACAAGGCTACGATACGCAAATCTCAGGCTGGCGCCAGCAAACGAAAACGCTCATCGCCTCTACCCCGCGTTGGGTAGATAACGCTTCTATCTCAATAACTTTCTTTCTCTTATGGTTTGCGCTTTCGCAATTCGGCTTGCTCTTACACGGCTTAAGCCTCAGGCTTGGAGATAACCCGCTGCATATTTGGAAAGAGACGTTTCAAAAAAATAAAGCCTGAAATCTCTTCAGGCTAATTCTCATCACGCATACGCTCCCGACCACGTCTCAAAATGCCGACCATCATGCTCTTCTTTGGTATAAAAAGTTAAATACGTCAGCGCCTGATACGGCACAAACTGTTCTTTTTTCGGGTTTTGAATCGCTAAATCATAATACGAATGCCATGTGCCTGAATTGAAATAAATTTGGCTTTCAGGCTGGGGCGTTTGTGTATTTAACCCCAGCGGCACAATTTCATGATGATGCGTATGACCGTAAATAATATATTGCGCCTTTCCGCTTAAGAACGCGGGTTCGTTATAGGCGTAATGCGCGAACGAATGTTTACCGCCCCACATATTTTTTCTCACCCATAAAATAACCTGATTTAATTTACTAAAAGAAGCGCGATTTGAAATTTTGATAATCAACTCCATCACATCGGCAACGTCAAAATGAAACGCTTTATCGGCCTGGCGCACAAAATCTAATTGCAAATATTCATCCGCTATTTCATTCCACATCTTTTTTAATTCATGTTCAATCGAACGTTTCCCCGCGTATTGTTTAATTTGCGCGCTAATCCAAATCGGCGCGGCTAAGGCAGGGCGGATGTTTGAAATCTTTCGTAAACTTTCAAAAAATTCTTTTGGCAACTCATCGCCAAATCGTTTTTGCGCTTCAATTGGAAACCGATTGGTTACTTCCATGGCAAAAGCGTCGCCAATTGTGCCGAACCCGCGCCCTTTTTCTTTATCAAAATTAAACATATCGTACATATCGCCATGCCGAGCATAGACTTTATGCCGTTCAAACAATTCTTGGATGACGGGCGATTCTTCCGCTTCATACGGGAACGGGGAAACTGGGGCGCTCAACCCCATTTTTTCAATCACCTTTAAGCGGATTTGGTCAAACGCTTCTCCTTTAAGCTGATAGTACCAATCATGATTTCCAACCATATAATGAATGCGAGCCTTTACGGGAATTTGCTCTTTGCTTTGATAATCAGGCTCGCCATTTGACTTGGCTGGCGCAAGTTTTATCTCCTCGCCATTGGCTAAGCGGCGCAAAATAGACAATGATTCTTCGTTATGTTCAAGTATTCCCTTGGTCACTTGCGCTAACTTCGCCGCATAATACGGGTTTTTCGAGTCCGTCCACGGGCGGACGTAATGCCCATCCGCAGGGGCAGAGTCTAGCCATTGGGTCGAATAAATGACGTCCATAATATCGCCCAATAGCAAAATATCAATTTGTTCAATTGGGCGATATTTGCCGTCTTTGCGAATAGAAGCAAAGCGGGCGGTTTCTTTTAGGCGGCGGGCAAATAAACGAAACGCGCTGGGCGAAATTGAATCGGCGGTGGTGCCGTCTCGCAAGTGAATGTCGCTGATGATGATAAGCATAGCCGAATTATACGCGCTGTATGTAGTCGTATCGTTTCGTTTTCGTTGTATAATTTTCTTAACCTTGATACAGGTTCATTACAGAAAGGCGGATACGATGGGTAAAAACAATAAACCCAACAACGGCGTTGAGGTTGGCGGGGATGTAAACGACGCTGTTATCGTTTCTGGAAGCGGGAATACGATTCATATTAAGCGCGGAGAAGACTTTTCAAAACATCAACCTGAACCGCCCAAAAACAAAATAGATACTTGGCAAACTATAGGTATTATTTTTATTTGGGTAGTACCCATTTCGTGAAAAAAATAACAACCTTGCCCTAATTGAGAGCAAACTGTAAGGCTAAAGCATGATATTCGTGTATAATTTACTTATTGAGCGCCATGCTGTCTAAAGAAAAAGAACAAGTGAAAAGAGAAATTGAGCCTGCTATCCGTAGGCTTAATATACTGAGGCGCATATTGAGCGCTGACCCAACCGTGCTTTCTTCATTTGCTGAAAAAATAAAAAACAAAGGAGGGGTTATGGAAATTGCTAAAGAATTAAGAGATATAGACGTTACCCCTCAAATTGTCTTAATTGGTAAAACCGGCGTTGGAAAATCTTCAACCCTTAATAAGCTGTTTAATCCTCAACCAAACCTTCCTGTTGACCATGTTGAACCTGCCACTCTTGAAATCTTAAAATTATCGCTTGGAGAAAGAGGGCAGTTAATTGTCGTCGATTCTCCGGGGCTTGGAGTAAATGAAGAATCTGACAAAAAAATAATGTCCGCCTATAAAGAAATATTGTCGGTAAGCGATGTCGCTGTTTGGATTATTAAAGCAGATGATAGGGCTCTTGGTATAGATCAATCTTTTGTTACTCAAGTCTTACCTGAAAAATTAAGAAACCGCCTCATTGTTGGCATAAATCAGGTTGATAAAATTGAACCTTCTGAATGGTCTCAAAAATATAACTTGCCATCAAAAGCCCAAGATGAAAGTATAAAACGAAAAGAAGAAATAGTTAGAAAACTATTTCAAAACTCTGGGATTGACCCCGTCGCTATAGTTTCTTATTCAGCGTTGAGAAACTATAGATTAACTAGGTTGTTTAGAACAATGGTTGACGCCTGCCCGCCAGAACGGGTAGCCGCTTTAATGAAACGAGGAGATATAAAATCTTTCCTTTCTCCTGAATTGCAAAAACAATTTAACTTAGAATAGTTTTATATCTTATAAATCTAGGAAAACGCTATGGGATATGATGACGAGGATGAGGATAGATATTTTTTGGAAAAAGTTATAGAGGAACTTGAATCAGAAGGAGAAGACCTAAGAAAAATTGGGGAAAAGACGTGGGTTGCCCTGCGATTACTCGCTACAAAAATAGCCATACGATTAAAAACAGCGGTTGAAAGAGTGTTACAAGCGTTAGAAGAAATTGCAGATATGTTTCGTTGAAAGGGGTCGTTTCTTATGAGCGTATTTGAAGGTCTTACGAATCTTGTTAATTTAATACTTGAAGGCGTAAGGAAGCCTAAAAGAATGATTACCCTTCTGTTTTTTTTCTTTGTTTTTTCATTGTCGTTTCTTTATATTGAAGGCCACACAAGATTACTCTATCACTTGAGTTTAGAAAGAAAAATTACGCTATTAAGTCAATTAAATCAACTCTCAAAAGAAGGCGTAAAACTTGACGGCGAATTATCATCGATTTATTATGAAATTTCACAAGAGTTGCTAGAAAGTAAGGTGACCCCTATGGCGTTTCCACCTATCACTATATTGGTATTCTATAAATTCTTAACAGGGGCTAGCTTTGGCTTTTTGTTCCTCTTAATCGGTTTGTTTTATAAGAGGCCAAAAGCTATGCAAGGCGCTCTTATTGTCTCTTTGTTTTTTGGAATAATTGCAATATTTTTGCCAATCTTATTTGGCTCTATTTGGTTTAATTTACTCTTCTTAATGATTGGGCAATTATTGCTTCTTCTTGCTTTCTCTCCTAAGAAAGATGAACATAATACTTCTCGGACCGTATAAACCTCAAAATATAAGGCTATAAACTCAAAACGAAAATAGGCGACTGTCCCCCAAAGGCAAATCGTCTATTTTTATTTTCTTTCCCTTTTCTTCTTTCCGCATCAGGTATAATTTCACCTCAATTCTAATCTTCTAGTTCTCTTAATCTTCTATGCCTTCCTCCTTCCAATCCATCATCCTCAAACTACAAGACTTCTGGGCATCCAAGGGATGCTTAATCACGCAGCCTTACTACACCCAAGTAGGCGCTGGGACGATGAACCCAAACACCTTCTTGCGCGTGCTAGGACCAGAGCCATGGAACGTGGCGTATGTCGAACCGTCTGTCCGCCCCGATGATGGGCGCTATGGCGAGAACCCCAATCGTTTTCAATTGCATACCCAATTTCAAGTGATTCTCAAGCCCGACCCCGGCAACCCGCAAGAGTTGTATCTTGAGTCGTTGAAAGCCTTAGGCATTGACCCACGCCAGCACGACATTCGTTTTGTCGAAGATAACTGGGAACAGCCCGCCATCTCCGCATGGGGTTTGGGTTGGGAAGTTTGGTTGGATGGTCAGGAAATTACGCAGTTTACCTATTTTCAACAAATGGGCGGCGTTGCGCTTGACCCTGTTTCAGTTGAAATTACTTATGGGCTTGAAAGAATTTTAATTGCGCTCAACAACGCCAAAGCGATTTGGGATGAAGAATACGGCGCGGGCGTTACTTATGGCGAAATTCGCCGTCAAGAAGAATTTGAACATTCCAAATATTATTTTGAAACTGCCGATGTTGAGCGTATGCGTAAAATGTACGACCTATTTTCCGCCGAAGCCGATGCCTGCCTTGCGCAAGGGCTTATTGTTCCCGCGCATGATTATGTGTTGAAATGCTCGCATACGTTTAACATCTTAGATACTCGCGGCGCAATTTCGGTTGCAGAGCGTCAGGCATTTTTTCGCCGCATGCGCGAGCTTGCCAAACGGGTGGCTGAAAGTTATAGCGAGCAAAGAAAAAATCTTGAATATCCGTTGTTGAAAGAAAAGGGAATAGTGAATAATGAATTGGGCAAAGCGACCCTATTCCCTATTCCCAATTCACCTTTGCCCTTCCTTCTTGAAATTGGAACTGAAGAACTTCCTGCCTCTGATGTTGACTCTGCCTACTCGCATCTCGCCGCTTATATCCCGACTTTACTCAACGAACTTCATCTCGATTACAAGGATTTCCGCGTCTTTACTACCCCACGCAGGCTCGTTGTATCTGTAACATCTCTTTCGCCCACACAGCCCGACCGTGAAGAGATTATCAAAGGGCCACCCGCCGATAAAGCCATAGACAAAGATGGCAAATTCACACAAGCGGGTCAAGGATTTGCAAAAAAGAATAATGTAAATGTAGAAGACCTTGAAGTTCGCGAAGAAGGCGGAGGCAAATACGTCTTTGCTATCGTAAAGCAAAAAGGCAAACCCGCTCCCGAAGTTTTAGTGGAAGCGTTGCCAAACTTAATTGAAAGCATCAAGTTTGAAAAATCAATGAAGTGGAACGACTCGGGCGTTTCCTTCTCTCGCCCTATTCGTTGGATTGTGGCTTTGCTTGGCGATATGGTCATTCCATTTGAATATGCAGGAGTCGTTTCAAGCAACGCTTCTCGCGGGCTTCGCCCTTACGATTCTCCCGAAATCAAAATCCCATCCGCTGAAAAATATATAAACGTGATTCGGGAATCGGGTATTGTATTGGATAAAGAAGAAAGAAAAAAAATGATGATTGAGCAAATCAATCAAGCGGCGTCTTTAGTGGGTGGCGAAGCGATTATTGAGGAAGATTTGTTAAGCGAAGTTGCCAATCTGGTAGAAATGCCAACCGCCGTGATGGGCGGCTTTAACCAAGAATTTTTGGAATTGCCGCGAGATGTTTTGATTTCGGTAATGAAGAAACATCAGCGTTATTTTCCAGTTCAGAAAAATGGAAAATTGTTGGCGCATTTTGTTGCTATTAGAAACGGTGATGATATTGGCATTGACACTGTTCGCGAAGGGAATGAGCATGTGCTTGGCGCAAGATTCGCAGACGCCAACTTCTTTTTCCGTGAAGATGTGAAACTCAAACTTGAAGAATATCGCCCCAAACTTTCGACATTGACTTTCCACACCAAACTTGGTTCGATGTTGGATAAATCGGAAAGAATCGAAAAGTTAGTTAATGAACTAATCCCAATGTTGAAACTGGAAAAAGACGAAGCGGCTTTTGCTCGTCGTGCGGCGCATTTAGCCAAAGCCGATTTGGTGACGCAAATGGTGACGGAAATGACCTCGCTTCAAGGCGTCATCGGCAGGGAATACGCTATGCGAAGCGGCGAACCGCAAGAAGTTGCTATTGCCATTGGCGAACAATATCAAACTATTCCACAGACAAAAATTGGCTTAGCCGTCGCTTTGGCAGATAGAATCGATTCATTGGTGGGGTTATTCGCCGCTGGGCTTGCTCCCACAGGCGCAAAAGACCCATTTGGATTAAGACGCGCCGCAATTGGCGTTGTGCAACCTTTGATTGAAAATAATATAGATTTTGATATAGCGGAGGCGGTCAAAAAATCTGCAAAAACTCAGCCAATTAAAGTGGATGATGAAACGCAAAAACAGATTTTAGATTTTATCGCTGGACGTTTATCGGTTGTATTGAAAGACATGGGTTACAAACATGATGTCGTCGAAGCGGTGTTGGCGGAACAATCGGCTAACCCTGCGGCTAGCGCCGAGGCGGTGAAACAACTATCCCTGTGGGTGAAGCGCGACGACTGGTCGTCTATTCTTCCCGCGTTTGCAAGATGCGTGCGCATCACCCGTGACCAAAAGCAGGCATTTAAAGTCAATGAAAAATTATTGGTAGATAAAGAAGAAAAAGATTTATTTGCCGCTTTTGAAAAAACGGTTCACCGCCCGCCATCCAGCGTGAATGAATTTTTAGAAATTGTCGTCAAACTTGCTCCATCTATTAACGACTTTTTCGATAAAGTGATGGTCATGGCTGAAGATAAAAAATTGAAAGAAAATCGTTTGGGCTTGTTGCAAAACATTTCAGCGCTTTCAAATGGCATTGCCGATTTGAGTAAGTTGGAAGGTTTCTAAATTAGGGTTTTATAAGTATTTTTGTAAACTCAAAACGCTTGTGTATAATCTCCACATCGCTCAGGTGTGGAGATTTTGTCGTGTATCGTTTCGTTTTTTTGATAAAGGAGAAGATACCATGTCGAAAATTGCTCGTATTGTCCTTGCTCTAATAATCAGCGTTGTCATTGTGGCTGGAGTGTACTTCAGCGTGAAGGCGTTATCTGCGGCTGTGGCGCGGCAGGAGAGTTTGGGAATGTATGTGTTGAACGGTTCGTTGGTGAACCCGCTGAAAAAAGAATCGGCGGAGGCGAGTCAGCCCGAATTGCAAACCTACCCAGCGCCTGAAAGCGAGGGGCGCGGCGGGTGCGAACGCGAAGGCGATAATTCAAGCGATTTGTAAAATATAGTTTTGTTTGCAGGGCAGTTGAGGAACTGCCCTGTTTTGTTTTAAGCAACCCGTCTATAATTCACCTTGAATAATTGCTAAATGCTAAAAGCTAATTGCTGCCTATGTCCACCTTTGATGAAATAAAATCCAAAATAGATATTGTTGACCTCGTTTCTGAAGCGGGAGTCAAGTTGCGCCATGCGGGCAAGAATTACACGGGGTTTTGTCCGTTTCACGATAACAAAAAAACGCCTGCGTTTGTGGTATGGCCCGAAACGGGGACATGGCGGTGCTTTGGTCAATGCAACGAAGGCGGCGATATTTTTAAGTTTGTGATGAAGCGCGAAGGCATTGACTTTAAAGAAGCGATGCAAAAACTGGCTTTGCGCGCAGGCGTGGAGATTAAGGAATATACCCGCGAAACGCCAGAACAAAAAGAAGCCTATGCAAATTTACGAAAACTTTTAGAAGACGCCGTCATTTACTATCGCTCGCAACTTTTTAACAACAAACCCATCCTTGCTTATCTCAAAGAAAAACGCGGATTAAGCGATTCAACAATCGAAACGTTTGGATTGGGATACGCGCCTGCGGGGTATGAGCATTTTCGCAATCATTTTCTTGCTAAAGGATATTCTGAACAAGATTTGATTGACGCGGGCATGCTTTCTGTGCGCGAATCTGAGTCTCAAGCCTCAAGCCTCAGGTCTTTTGATAGGTTTCGCAATCGCATCATGATTCCAATTCGAGATGAGCAAGGTCGCATGGCGGGCTTTGGCGCGAGAATTGTTCACCCTGACGATATTCCCAAATTTCTTAATTCGCCCGAAACGCCTCTGTTTTCTAAGGGACGCTTGCTCTATGGTCTCGACAGAGCGCGTAAGCCCATCCGTATTGCCGACCAAGCGGTCATTGTGGAAGGGTATTTAGATGTCATTGCTTTGCATCAAGCGGGCTATGAAAATGTCGTCTCGCCAATGGGAACGGCGTTAACCGAAGACCAATTGCGCTTGCTCAAAAAATATACAAGGCGAATTGTGCTAGCGCTAGACCCTGACGTGGCGGGGCAAAAAGCCGTGCTACGCGGGTTAGATGCCGCTCGTTCTGCGATGGATAAAGAAGGCGAACTGGTATTTGACGCGCGTGGGCTATTGCGAAATGAATCGCGTTTACAAGCCGATTTACGAGTGGCGGCTATCCCCAATGATTTAGACCCAGATGAAATTGTGGCGCGCGATAAAGAAGAGTGGAAGCGGCTGATTGAGAGCGCGAAGCCGATTGTGACGCATGTGATGGATTCTTTGGCGGCGGGTCAAAATTTGAACGACCCTAAGGTGAAAAATCAAATTGCGGCGCAAGTTTTGCCATTAATTGACGATATTGGCAACCCATTAGAACGCGAGACGTATCGTCAGGCATTGGCGCGCATGTTGAAGGTGAATGAATCGGCTTTGGCGGGCGCGCCATCTCGACCTCAGGCATTGAGGCGCAAGCCGCGCGGCGAAGAATCAAGCCAAAAGGTAGAAGTCGTTGTCGCGGCGGTCAATCCAAGAATAAAAATAGAATCGTATTGTTTGGGCGTGTTGCTGAAAAAACCCGAATTGTTATATCGGCTAGATAGAAAGTTGGAAGAGTTTGGCTTAAGCCCGTTGGCTGTGGAAGATTTTGAATATACCGACCATCAATTGTTGTTTGGCGTGTTGCGCTTGGCGGTAGAGCAAGATGAAAAAGAACATCAAAATTATTTAATGAGTCATTTGCCCGAAGCCCTAACGCCGCTTATCAACGATTTGTTATTGCAAACGGAAAAGATTGATAAAACATACGACGATAAATTGCTGGAAGATTTGCTCATGCGGTTTTTAGATTTACGGCGAACGCACGCCTCTGCGAATGTAAATCAGTTGCGGTTTATGCAGGAAGACGACCAAACGCAAGGCGGCGCGAATATCAAACTGTATCAAGAACAAGCCATGCAGTTTACGCGTTTGTTGCGGAGTTTAGATTTGGCAAAAAGAAAAATTGTAAAACGGCAATAAGGTTTGTCGTACCCCAGGCAGACAACCCCATTGCGGCGTATAAAAACCATTCTAGGATTTGAGGGTTGTTAAATACAACCTTGTGGAGAAGAGCGCATGTCGCACAAACGCCCGCCAAAAGAAGAAAAGCAAGAAGCAAAAAAATCGCAAAAACCGCTCTCGGTTCATCACGTCTTAGAATCTTTGACGGAGGATAAACCATTACCTGCTGCCCTTGTGGACGATGAGTTTCTTGAACCTGATGAGGCAATTTTAGCAAACACAGCCGAAGACCTTGACGAGGCGTTAATCATCCCCGCTCAAGAAGCCGCCGACCATTCGGAAGACCCTGTGCGCTTGTACTTACGCGAGATTGGGCAAACGCAGTTATTAGACGCAGACAGCGAGTTTCGCTTAGCGACTCTCATTGAAGCCCAACGGCTTATTGAAACGCTGAGTAAATTAAAACAACGAAAGGGCGTTTCTTTGCCCGCTTCTATTTATCACTCGCTCATTTCAGAGATGCTCACGTCATGGGATAGGTTAATCGAAGACGCCGAACGCCTCGACCATGAACTGCCCGATTTAGCGAATATGATTTCAGAAGCGCAAGCGCTTCATGCAGGGTGGGAACTTGATTCGCCGTCTTACTTACGCGCTTATTTAGATAACGGGCATTGGGGCGTTGACCACTTATGGGATAACCTCGCCCGCCATGCGTATAGCGTCTTTTTGGCTCTGTATATGCTTCCCAGTCAATATGCTGAGCGATTATCAAAATATGTGCAAGAAGAAAAATCATTCCCCTCGCAACGCACCATGTATAGAAACTTATGCTCCGACGAAGAGTTGCTCAACGAGATGAAGGCTATTCAAGAACGCGCAAACGAAGCCAATCAAGCGCTCATTCGCGCGAACTTACGCTTGGTTGTGAGCGTGGCGAAAAGATATTTAGGCCGCGGCATTCCATTGCTTGATTTAATTCAAGAGGGCAACATGGGCTTATTGCGCGCCATCAAAAAATTTGACCCGCGCCGCGGATTCAAATTTAGCACCTACGCCACCTGGTGGATTCGTCAATCAATCAACCGCTCTATTGCCGAGCAAGCCCGCACCATTCGTATCCCTGTGCATTTGTTCGAGTCTATCTCGCGTATTTTGCGCGCCCAACGTCACCTCACGCAAACTTTAGGGCGCAACCCAAGCAATGAAGAGCTGGCGCTGGAAGTGGGGTATCTTTCCGCTTCTGATGTGCAAGAAATTCTTAAAGCCAATGCGGAGAATCGCCCCATTGAACCCGAATTGCAAAGAAAGTTAGAAATCGCCTCGCAAAAAGTAACCCGCGCTTTGCAATCTGCCGAAGAGACCGTTTCTCTAGAAGGACCCATTGGCGACGACGAATCAAGCGCCTTAGGCGATTTTATTGAAGATGAAGAAGCCCTATCGCCGCTGGACGCCGCCTCGCGCGAAATGCTCCGCAAACAAATTAAACACGCTCTCGCCTCGCTGACCGACAGGGAAAGAGACGTGCTCGAATTACGCTTTGGACTACGGGACGGAAAAGAATATACCCTTGAAGAAATTAGCAAATTTTTTGACGTCACTCGTGAACGTGTTCGCCAAATTGAAGCCAAAGCGTTGAGAAAATTACGCCATCCGTCTAAGAGCAGAGAGTTGAGAGATTATTTGGGAGATTAGTGTTGCGCCGCCCTGAGTGAAGCCAAATGTAGGTGAAACAGAACCAACTATCCCCGTAGAACGAAGCGGGGCAATCCCCTTGTGAAAAGTGGCACTTTTGAAAGCCTTGTGATATACTGGCGCAGAGCGCGTCAGTTCTTGCAGATGAATAGAGGTATGTATGCTTTTTGAATATATTGCCATTGGGGTAATGATTGCCATTGCTACGCTGATTGCTTTCATTGCCATCGGCTTGGGGGAATTATTCGGACCGAAGAAAAAATCTGCGGCGAAGGATATACCTTATGAATCGGGTATTGTTCCGTATGGCGAAGGCACACGCCGTATGCCTGTGCGTTTTTATCTGGTCGCCGTTTTATTTATTTTGTTTGATATTGAAGTGATTTTCTTTTTACCTTGGGCAATCGCCTTTCGTCAACTTGGTTTGTTTGGTTTAATTGAAATGGGGATTTTTATCGTCATTTTGTTAATTGGATATGTGTACGCTTGGAAGAAAGGAGCGTTGGAATGGGAATAGAACAAAAACTTGGAAATATGGGCGTGGTGACCACCACGCTGGAAAACGTAGTCACATGGTCGCGCACGAATGCAATGTGGCCCATGTTGTTTGGCTTGGCGTGTTGCGCGATTGAGATGATGGCGGCGCAAGCCTCCGATTATGATATGAGCCGCTTTGGCATGGAGTTAATGCGCGCTAGTCCGCGTCAATCAGACTTGATGATTGTGGCGGGGCGTTGCTCTAAGAAAATGGGACCCGTCTTACGATTGTTATACGACCAAATGCCCGAACCTAAGTGGGTGATTGCGATGGGCGATTGCGCCTCTTGCGGCGGCGTGTTTAATAACTATGCTATCTTTCAAGGCGTGGATGAGGTTGTGCCAGTGGATGTGTATGTGGCAGGTTGCCCGCCCCGCCCCGAGGCGTTGATTCACGGCGTGATGACTTTATATGAAAAGGTCAAAGCGCAAAAGGTGACTGCGCCAGCGACCGCATAATGACCCCACCCGTCCCTCACCTCAACCCCACCTAAGGGCAGGGGTGAGGGTGGAGCATCAGTAATGGATAAAAAACTCGAACCTATCGTAAAAGATTTACAAGATAAATTTAATATTACCTACGAAGAACATCGCGGCGAAGCGCATTGTTTTGTTAAACCAGAACAAATTATTGAGGTTTTAACGCTTTTACGCGATAAACATACTTTTGCATTACTCTCCGCTTTAACAGCGGTAGATTATTACCCGCAAAATAACCCGCGCTTTCATGTAATTTACCAATTAACATCGTTAGAAAAAATCGCCTTTCTTCAATTACGAGTTCCGGTAAATGGCGAAAACCCCAAACTGCCCACAGGCACGGGCGTTTATCACACTTGTAATTGGCGCGAACGAGAATTAATGGATATGTTTGGCATCCAGTTTGAAGGTCACCCCGACCCGCGCCGCATCTTAATGCCCGAAGGAACGGAAGGCCACCCATTACGCAAAGACTTCCCCTTAGGGTACGAAGAACCGCAATTTACCTTCAACTTTGAAGAAATCAATATTCGTAAGCCGTACGCAAAAGAGTAATAAACAAGCCTTTACCACAGAGGTCATAGAGAACAAACACCCTCTATGCGCTGTGATGAAAGAGGAAATCCGTATGACGCAGATTCAAGAAGTTAGCATAGACCAATTCAAACATCTCGTTTCAGAGCGGGCTTTACGCGGCGAAACCATGTTGCTAAATATGGGACCACAACACCCATCTACGCATGGCGTATTACGCTTAATCCTCGAACTGGACGGCGAAACGATTGTCAACTGCATTTCTGATATTGGTTACTTACACACCGGCATCGAAAAAAATATGGAAGCCAAAACCTATCAGAAAGCCGAAGTGATGACCGACCGCCTCGATTATATGAACACAATGGGCAATAACCTTGCCTACGTCATGGCGGTTGAAAAATTGGTGGACTTAGACGTGCCGCCTCGCGCCCAAGCCTTGCGCGTCATCCTCGTCGAACTTCAACGCATCGCCTCGCATTTAGTTTGGCTAGGCGCTTTTGGGCTAGACCTTGCGGCAATGTCCGTCTTCCTATACTGCTTCCGCGAACGCGAACGCATTTTAGATATTTTTGAAATGGTCTCAGGCCAACGCATGATGACGACCTACATTCGCCCCGGCGGTTTATGGCGCGACGTTCCTGTTGAATTTGAAAAAGCCGTGCGCGATTTTGTAAACATGTTCCACCGACGCGTAGATGAATACGAACGTTTGATGACGCGCAACCCCATTTTCATTGACCGCTTAGTGGGCATTGGCTACCTAGACAAACAGACGGCTCTTTCCTACGGGGTAACGGGTCCTACGCTTCGGGCATCGGGCGTCAATTGGGACTTAAGAAAAGCCACCCCATACCTTGGCTACGAACAATATGATTTCAACGTCCCCGTTTCAGAAGATTGCGACACATACGCGCGTTACATTGTCCGCATTCAAGAATTGCGCGAGTCGTTAAAAATTATTGAACAAGCATTAAATAAATTACCGCTAGGACCAGTTCGCTCTGACAATCGTAAATATGTGCCGCCGCCGCGTTCCGAAATCGGCGTCAGCATGGAAGCGTTGATTCACCACTTCAAATTATGGACGGAAGGTTTCCTCGCGCCAAAAGGCTCAATTTATAGCGCTGTCGAATCTCCGCGCGGAGAGTTAGGCGTGTTCCTCGAAAGCGACGGCGGACCGAAACCCTATCGCGTTCACATGCGCACGCCGTCATTTGATAACTTAGCGGTTCTACCTGAAATTACACGAGGTCATCTCGTAGCGGATTTAGTCGCTATTCTCGCTTCTATTGATATTGTGCTTGGAGATATTGACCGATAAAATTTCCCTCACCTCTACCGCCCTCTTCCATAGCGCGCAAGGCAGGGGTGGGGATGTGGGTTTGACGAGGAATTATGTTATTGCAGAAATATGGTAAAGAAATAAAACAAATTTTATCGAAATACCCGCCCGACCATAAACGCTCGGCAGTGATGCCGCTTTTACATCTTGTGCAAAGAGATGAAGGGTATATCAGCAAAGAAGCCATGCAAGAAATTGCCAGTCTGTTAGAGATGACTGAAACTGAAGTCGGCTCGGTCGTTGGGTTTTACACGTTATATCAAGAGAAAAAAGCGGGCAAATATCGAATGCAAATTTGCACCGATTTACCTTGCGCTTTACGCGGCGCGGATGAATTTTTTAACCAAGTGTGCGAGCGCTTAAACGTCCAAGACGGCGAAACGACGCAAGACGGGTTAGTGACCGTTGAGCATGTGATGTGCCTTGCCGCTTGCGACCGCGCCCCCATGTTTCAAAGCCAAGGTCCTGATGGAATCAAATATCACGAGTATATGACGATAGACCGAGTGAATGAGTGGCTTCAGTCGCTGAAACAACTTGAAACAGGAGAGAAGCGATGAGTCACATTTTATTACGCCATCGAGATATACCCGATTTACACAAATTCAACGTCTATAAAAAGAATGGCGGGTTTGCCGCGTTCAAAAAAGCGGTGACGAAAATGTCTCCCAGCCAAGTGACGGATGAGGTGAAGAACTCAGGCTTGCGCGGGCGCGGAGGCGCGGGCTTCCCCACCGGCTTAAAATGGTCGTTCATTGATAAAAACATTTGGCCCCATTATGTAGTCGCCAATGCCGATGAATCGGAGCCAGGCACATTCAAAGACCGCGAAATTATGGAAATGAATCCTTTCCAGTTTTTGGAAGGCTTGGCGATTGCCTCGTATGCGGTCGGCGCAAACGTGGCTTATGTATATTTGCGCGGCGAGTTTTGGCAAATTGCCGAAGCCATGGATAAGCAAATTGCCGAAATGGAAGAAGCGGGCTTTTTGGGCGATAAATTATTTGGAACGGATTATTCGCTAAGAATTTACACCCATCTTGGCGCGGGCGCTTATATATGCGGCGAAGAAACCGCCTTGCTAGAATCATTAGAAGGCAAACGCGGACAGCCGCGCAACCGCCCGCCGTTTCCGGCGGTGGCGGGGTTGTTTGGCAAACCTACTGTCATTAACAACGTAGAAACGTTTACCAATGTGCCGATGATTATCGCCAACGGCGCAGACTGGTATAAAAGCATTGGCACACCCGATGCGGCAGGCGTAAAAATTTATTCATTATCTGGGCGCGTGCGTAAACCGGGCAATTATGAATTGCCGTTTGGCTCTACTTTTAGACAATTAATTTACGAATACGGCGGCGGCGTGCAAGACAGCCGCCCCGTTAAAGCGATTATGCCTGCGGGCGCTTCCTCCTCTTTAATTGTCGCCAACGATAAAGCGCTAGATACGCCGATAGACTACGCCTCTGTGCGCGCGATGGGCGCCGATTTGGGCTCGGCGTCTGTCATTGTGTTAGACGATACCGTAGATTTGAAATGGGTGATTAGCAAAACCCTTAAATTCTTCAAACATGAATCTTGCGGAAAATGCACCCCCTGCCGCGAAGGCACATTTTGGATGAATAACATTAGCAAACGCATTCAACAAAACGGCGCCAAAAAAGAAGAAGTGGATTTATTGTTCAACGTCGCCAAACAAATTCAAGGCAAGTGTTTGTGCGCTTTGGGCGAATTTTCTACGATGGCGGTCGTAACCGGCATTGAACGATTTCCGCAAGATTTTAACAGAGCATAGCGTATGACGACAAAACAAGTAAACATTACGATTAATGGAAAAACAGTGAGCGTGCCGGCGGGGCTTACCGTAGTAGAAGCCGCCAAAATGCACGGGATTGATATTCCTGTATTTTGCCATCACCCAAAGTTAGAGCCAGTGGGCATGTGCCGCATGTGTTTGGTAGAAATTGGCGCGCCCATGACCGACCCGAAAACAAAAGAAGTGGTGATGGAAAACGGCGCGCCGAAAATTGCCATGCGCCCCAAACTAGAAACCGCCTGCACCAACCGCGTGTTTGAAGGCATGGTAGTTGAAACTCAATCTGCCAAAGCGCTTGCTGGGCAAAAAGGCACGGTTGAATTTTTGCTCACCTCACACCCGCTCGATTGCCCCATTTGCGATAAAGGCGGCGAGTGCCCGCTTCAAAACTTAACTATGGCGTATGGACCTGGCAAGAGCCGCTTCATCTATGACGAAAAACAACACTTGGATAAACAAGTTCCATTAGGCGAATTGATTTATTTAGACCGCGAACGTTGTATTCAGTGCGCGCGCTGTGTGCGTTTTCAAGATGAAGTTGCAAGCGAACCCGTTTTAGGCTTTGACGAGCGTGGACGCAAAATGCAAATCGTTTCATTATCTGACCCGGGATTTGATTCGGTTTTCTCTGGCAATACCACCGATATTTGCCCAGTGGGAGCGCTCACTACTGCCGATTTCCGCTTCGGGGCTAGACCATGGGAACTGCAGGCTGAAGCCTCAATCTGCACGCAATGTCCAGTTGGTTGCAATACTACCTTAAATACGCGCCGTGAAGCGAAAGCGGGCGGCGAAATTGTCGTCAAACGCGTTATGCCGCGCCAAAATGAAGAAGTGAATGAAATTTGGTTATGTGATAAAGGGCGCTTTGCTTATCACTATGTCGAAAGCAAAAAACGATTAACCAAACCGATGATTCGCAAAGACGGAAAACTCGCGCGCGCTTCATGGGACGCCGCGACAAAATTAGCCGCAGAAAAGTTTACGAAGAATAAAAAAGATTTCGTTGTCCTCGCTTCTGGAAGGTTATCTAACGAAGATTTGTTTAATTTGAAGTCGTTGGCAGATACCATCGGCGGCAAAGCCGTTTTGTATTCGGATATGGGCGGCGGAGAGACGACCAAATTGGTGGGCGTGGGCGCCGGCACAAATATTGGCAAACTTGGCGCAGGCGATGCGATTTTAGTCGTGGCTTCGGATTTATATGAAGAAGCGCCGATTTGGTGGTTGCGCGTTAAACAAGCGGCGCAACGCGGGGCTACTTTAATTGTCGCGAACGCGAGAGGCACAAAGTTAGATAAATTTGCAAAACACACCATTCGCTATAAATACGGCGAAGAGGTAAAAACGATTCACGATTTGAGCAAGAAAAATAAAATCGGCGATGAATTTGCCAAAGCCAAAAACGCCGTTATCTTCTTCGGGAACGACGGTTTGGGCGTAAACGGCTCTTCCGCTTTAGCTGCGGCTTGTGGAAGTTTATTGAAAGAAACAGGTCACGTTGGCAGGGCGAATAATGGATTAATCGGCGTGTGGCAACGCGCCAATGACCAAGGCGCGTTTGAAATGGGCTTTGAACCCGCAGCCGATTTGGAAAAGGCGCTCAAAGGCAAGGCGGTTTACATTGCCGGCGCCGACCCTGTGGGCGACGACCCCAATTTTGCTAAGGCTTTGAAGGGCGCGAAGTTTGTGGCAGTGCAAGATTTGCTTGAAACCGCCACAACCGAAATTGCAGATGCGGTATTCCCTGCCCAAGCGTTTACAGAACGAGAAGGCACGTTTACCTCTGGCGAGAGACGCGTGCAACGATTTTACGCCGCTGTGCCAGCCAAAGGCGATAGCAAAGCAGATTTTGCGATTACGTCTATGATTGCTAAACAAATGGGCGTTATTTTAGAAGGCACGTCGGCGCGCGTGGTGTTTGATTTGTTAGCCAACTCGATTGAAGCGTTCGCCGATTTGAATTATGCCAAACTCGCCGAAACCAAAGAGCAATTCCCCATTGTAGGGCGCAGCGATTTATATTACGGCGGCACGACGTATGAAAATACCAAAGGCTTAGGAATCCAACTCCTCCCGATGGCTCAGGTTGGGGGGGCAGTGCGCATTCCGAAGGTCCGAAAAGAAGCGGCTCTTCATCCAAAAGAAAAAGAAGCGCTGGCTGTGCCGGTCAATAAGTTATACGATTTTGGAATCACAGTCAGCAGCGCAGAATTGCTGGAAGGAAGAATCGGCGAAACCAAAGTTTCAATGCATTCATCTACCGCTAAAAAATTAGGCGTGGAGGCTGGCAAGAAGGCAAAGATTAGTTTTGACGGCGCAAGCGGCGAAGCCTTGATTCAGATTGACGATTCAGTTTCGGCAGGCGTTGTGTTGACGCCGCGCAGTATGGGGCTGGCAATTCACGAACCTGTGGCGGCGCGAGTCCAGATTCCATCGGGGAAGGTGAAATAATGGATTGGGTAATGTGGCTTGAATGGTTTTTGAAAGGCTTAATCTTGTGCCTTATTTTGTTAGGCGGTTTTGCTTACCTAACGTTTTATGAACGCCGGGCTTTGGCAAGAATGCAAGTGCGTGTGGGACCGAATCGTGCGGGTCCGCAAGGTGTTTTGCAACCCATTGCTGATGCTGTGAAATTAATTTTCAAAGAAGAATTAACGCCAGCAAAAGTTTATAAAGTTGTGTTTATTCTTGCGCCAGTTTTAACTGTAGTGCCGTCATTAGTGATTGCGGCGGTTGTGCCATTGGGCACATCGTTTAATTTATTTGGACGTGAAATAACTTTATACGTTGCAGATTTGAACGTGGGCATTTTGTATTTGATGTCTATCGCTTCTATTGCAGTGTACGGTATTGTATTAGCGGGATGGTCAAGCAATAATAAATACGCTATGTTGGGCGGCATTCGCTCATCGGCGCAGATGATTTCATATGAGTTGGCGTTAGGGCTGTGCTTTGTGTTTGTGATTTTGATGGGCAATTCGATGAATTTGAATGAGATTGTGGAAGCGCAGCGCGAGGTATGGTTTGCGGTCGTTCAACCTGTGGGTTTGATTGTTTTCTTTCTGGTTGTGTTGGCGGAAGTAAACCGCGCCCCGTTTGATATGCCCGAAGCCGAACAAGAATTAACGGCGGGCTATCACGCTGAATATTCAGGCATGAAGTTCGCTTTGTTTTTCATGGCGGAATATCAAAAGATGATTGTCATGTCTATGATTACCGCCACCTTATTCTTAGGCGGCTATCGTGAGCCATGGTTTATGACGAATTGGCTAAACGGCATTTTCAGCGTGGACACTTATTGGTTTTTAGGTCCAATTTATTTATTCATCAAAGTCTTTTTCTTGCTCTTTGTGATGATTTGGGTGCGCGCCACTTGGCCCCGCCTGCGCTACGACCGCCTAATGGCGCTGGGTTGGAAGATTTTATTGCCGCTCACTTTAGCCTTATGCTTTATTACGGCTGTGGGCATTTTGCTCGCCGATTTATATAACCCGCTTTATTATTGGAGCATTCCCGTTCTTTCTATTTTTAGTTTCTTAATCTCTATCGCTGTGATTTATCGTGACTTAACGAGGAGAAAAGTCAATGCGCGTGTTTGAACCCTTAATTGAGCTTGGAAAAGGCTTAGGCGAAGTGCTTCGCACGTTTGTCGCCGAGAAGACCGTCACCTATCAATATCCCGAAGAGAAGCGCCCCGTGCGCCCGCGTTTTCGCGGCAGGCATGTATTGAATCGCTATGACAATGGTCTTGAAAAATGTATTGGATGCTCGCTGTGCGCCGCCGCCTGCCCAGCCGACGCTATCTTCGTAGAGTCCGCTGAAAATACGGATGAAAAACGCTTCTCACCCGGGGAGAGATACGCCTCGACCTATGAAATTAACATGCTCCGTTGTATTTATTGCGGCTTTTGTGAAGACGCTTGCCCAACCGAAGCCATTACGCTAGGCGACAATTACGAATTAACCTTCACAGACCGCCGACAAGCCATTTATACAAAAGATATGTTGCTTGTGCCAGTAAAATCTGAAAATATGTTAACGCCCCAAAAAGTGGAGCCAAAAGTCTTTACCCGTTCTGTTCCACAAATGGAAGATCCTAGAGACTAGATGATTAGAGAACAAAGATTAGCCGCCGTTCTCTAATCTCTGTTCTCTTCCAAAAAACTATGACTGACTTAATCGTTTTCCTCGTTTTATCTCTCGTTGCTATTGCTTCGGCATTGGGCATGTTGTTTAGCCGCAACGCGGTTTATTCGGCGTTGTTCCTTGTGTTGAATTTCGTCGTGGTGGCTGTGTTTTACCTTTTATTAGGCGCGCCGTTTATTGCCATGGCGCAAATCACCGTGTATGCCGGCGCAATTATGGTGTTGTTCTTATTCGTTATCATGCTCTTAGGCGCAGAAAACCTCCCGCCTTCGCAATCGCTTCCGTGGCAAAGACCGTTGGCGATTCTTCTTTCGGTCGTCTTAGCGGTTCAATCGATTTACCTTGTATTTGCTCGCGCTCGTTCCAATACGCCCATTCTCCCGCCCGGCGCTTCGGCGAACACAGTGGAACATTTACAACAGATGGCGTTGGAACTATTTAATAAATTTTTGCTTCCTTTTGAAGTCACCTCAGTATTATTGCTCGTAGCGATGATTGGCGCCATTGTGTTAAACAAACGAGAAAAGACAGGTTAAAGAACTATGGTCACTGTGGATTATTACGTTGCCTTATCTGCAATTTTATTTATCATCGGCGCGTTGGGCGTGTTAGTTCGTCGTAACCCATTGATTATTTTCATGTCTATCGAGTTGATGCTCAACGCCGCAAACTTAGCGTTTGTCGCCTTTGCCAGCGTCTATGAATCGTTCAGTGGGCAAATTTTCGTCTTCTTCGTCATCGCTGTCGCCGCCGCGGAAGTTGCAGTTGGTTTGGCATTAATTGTTGAAATCTTCAAAGCCAAGAAGAACATCAATATTGATGAAATGAATTCTTTGAAAGGTTAAACCTGAGTCATGCACTTAAGCGAAACCGTACACACAGGCTTTTATTTTCTAGCGCCATGGCTGGTGTTTTTCCCAGTCATCGGCTTGCTGATTAATGCCATCTTCGGCAAACGCATGAGCGAGAATCAAGTCGGCGCGGTGGCAAGCGTTGCGGCGGGCGCTTCATTCATCGTTTCCATTTTGTTGGCATATTCTGTCTCCATCAATCACGGCGAAGTAATGCGCTGGCAACTTGCCCCCTGGATACACATTGGCAACCTTGCCTTAGATTGGACATTCCGCATTGATTCGCTTTCCGCCACGATGATGTTAGTCGTCTCGGGCGTTGGCACATTGATTCACATCTACGCCATTGGGTATATGCACGAAGACGTGCGCTACAAACAGCAAGAAAATCGATTCGTGCGCTTCTTTATTTACCTCAACATGTTCCTCGCCGCGATGATGATTCTCGTCTCTGGCGACTCATACTTAATGTTATTCGTCGGCTGGGAAGGCGTGGGCTTATGTTCATTCCTACTCATCGGCTTTTGGTTTGAAATGGACACGCTCGCTCGCCCTTCATGGGCAAATTCCGACGCCGCGAAAAAAGCCTTCATTGTCAACCGCGTGGGCGACTTTGGCTTCTTAATCGCAGGCTTTTTGATATTCTGGTACTTAGGCAACAGTTTCCAATTTGATTCTGTTTTTGAAGCCGCAAAAAACGCCCCGCCCGAAATTATCGTAGCCATCACCTTATTTATGCTGGTCGGCGTGGCTGGTAAATCCGCTCAAATTCCATTATATGTTTGGCTACCAGACGCTATGGCAGGTCCCACGCCAGTTTCAGCATTAATTCACGCCGCCACGATGGTCACCGCTGGCGTGTACTTAATCACCCGCTCGTTCCCGTTATATGATTTAGTTCACGAAGCCCAAAACATTGTCGCCCTTGTAGGCGCGGTCACCGCTTTATTTGCCGCAACGATTGCGGTTGGGCAATATGATATAAAACGCGTGCTTGCTTATTCCACCATTTCGCAACTTGGCTTTATGGTTGCGGCGGTGGGAATGGGCGCGTATGTCGCGGGCTTTTTCCATCTAATTACGCACGCTTTTTTCAAAGCGCTATTGTTCCTTTCGGCAGGCTCTGTCATTCTCGGCGTTGAACGCGGACATCATCATTTAGCGCATGGGCATCATCACGATGAGCATGGTAAGAAAAAGAAAAAAGAAGGAAGGAAGAAAGAGAAACCGCATGACCCGCACGGACACGCTGACGACCATGCCGAAGCCTTTGACCCAGGCGATATGCGTAACATGGGCGGCATGAGAAAGACCATGCCCGTCACATTTTGGTTATACCTCATCGGCACAATCGCTTTAGCGGGCTTGCCGCCGTTTGCGGGCTTTTGGTCGAAAGATGAAATTTTGCTCGATGCAAGTTTACATAATCAAACGGTGTATTGGTTATTGACCATTGCCGCATTTTTCACTGCCTTTTACATGGGCAGACAAATTTGGATGGTCTTCTTTGGCGAAGCCAGAACCGACGCCGCCAAACACGCCGAAGAAAGCCCAAAGGTAATGACTCTGCCGCTGGTCGCGCTGGCAATTCTCAGCGTAGCGGGAGGCGCGTTAAATCTTCCGTTCAAAGGTTTCCATCAATTAGGTCATTGGCTTGAATATACGCTTGGGCATGTAGAAACTTTATCTTTCAATGCAGGCGTGGCGGGAATTTCCACCGCCTTAGCCTTAATTGCCATTTTGATTTCATGGCTCATTTATGGACGTAACCCGTTGAAGAAAGCCAATCAACCTGACCCATTAAAAAAGCCGCTTGGTTTTATTTTTACAGGCATGGAAAACAAATGGTATGTGGATAAAATATATAACGCGTTGATTCGCCAACCCTTTAAGAAACTTGCCGCTTTCCTTGCCGATGTGATAGATTGGCGCTTCTGGCACGACTTTGTGCATGATACGGTTATCGTCGGCAGTTATAACTGGATTGGGCAAATCGCTTTGAACAAATATGCCGACCAAAAAGGCATTGACCGATTCTTCAATAGTTGGGCAGACGTATCATATTGGATTTCTGCTAATGTACGAAAAATTCAAAACGGTTTTGTGCGTTCGTATGCACTTTCTGTTTTGCTTGGCGTGGTTTTAATTTTAGGATATTTGATTTTTAAATAGTCGCAGGTCAAAAGTCAAAAGTCAAAAGTCAAAAGTCTAGCCTTTGACCTGCGACTTGTAACTTGCGACTTAGAGGATAGAACATGGAATTTATTTCACAACCGCTTACACTCTTAACCTTCTTCCCATTGTTGGGCGTGCTGGTGATTCTTTTTTTGAATGCCGAGCAGAAAAACGCCATTCGCTGGGTGGCGTTGGGGACGTCATTGATAACATTCTTTATTTCTTTATGGGTGTTTTCAATGTTCGATTCATCGAACCCCAACTTGCAGCTTGAAGCCAAATACAACTGGATTAACGTTGCGCGATTCAATATTCATTATTACCTCGCCATAGACGGCTTAAGCGTTTTGCTGGTGTTAATGACCACCGCATTAACCTCCATTTCCATTCTCTGCACATGGAGCGCCATTGAAGACCGCGTGAAAGATTTTATGGCGTTCTTCCTTTTGCTCGAAGTAGGCATGAGCGGCGTGTTCCTCGCGCAAGATTTATTCCTGTTTTACATCTTCTGGGAATTTACGCTCGTGCCAATGTACTTCATCATCGGTATTTGGGGCGGACCTCGCCGTGTATATGCCGCCATTAAATTCTTCCTCTACACGATGGCTGGTTCTATTTTGATGTTGCTCGCCATTTTGTGGCTCGGCATTTACGGCAATACCTTCTCCGTGCCAGATTTAGTCGCCAAAGGCAACATTCCCGCAAATATTCAATTGTGGCTGTTCCTCGCTTTCACCATTGCCTTTGCAATTAAAGTGCCAATGTGGCCCGTCCATTCATGGTTGCCCGACGCGCACGTCGAAGCGCCCACGGCAGGCTCTGTGATTTTGGCAGGCGTATTGCTGAAAATGGGTACTTATGGATTTCTCCGCTTCAACATCCCGTTATTCCCTGATGCCACCGTTCAAGCCGCCCCATGGATTGCCCTCCTCGCCACCATCGGCATTATTTATGGCGCTTGGGTTTCATACGCTCAAGCCGACGTGAAAAAATTAGTGGCTTACTCATCTGTCAGCCACTTAGGCTTTGTCATGCTCGGCTTATTTGCCTTAAACCCAGAAGGCGTGGCGGGTTCTATTTTGCAGATGATTAATCACGGCATTAGCACGGGCGCATTGTTCTTGCTTATCGGCATGATTTATGAACAAACCCACACCCGCGAAATTAAAGTCTATGGCGGCTTATGGAAAATTACGCCCGTCTTCGGCGTATTTATGCTAATCTCCGCTTTGTCCTCTATGGGTTTGCCTGGGCTCAATGGCTTTGTGGGTGAGTTCACCATTTTGCTTGGCGCATTCGGCTCGAACGCCATTGGCAACCCTTGGTATGCGGGCATTTCCGCTTTAGGCGTCATCATGGCGGCGGTTTACATCCTTTACATGTTCCAACGAATGTTCATGGGACCCGCCGGCGAAATTACACACCACCACCAACTGAAAGACCTCAACTGGCGCGAAATTATCACCATGATTCCGCTCATCGTCTTCATGTTCTGGATTGGTTTATACCCCAAACCCTTCTTCGACATCCTCGCGCCCGCCGTTGAAAAATTGTTATCTGCCTTGCCGTTATAACCATGACACTGCCAACCCTTACCGATTTCTACGTTCTACTCCCATACATCATCCTCACCGTATGGGCGAGCGTTTTGCTGTTGGTGGATGTATTCATCCCAAAGAATCGCAAAAGCCTCACCGCCATTCTATCTGCGCTAGGCATCGCCGTCGCATTGGGGTACGCCATCGCCCAAATTGGCGTAACAAGCAAAGGCTTTAACAACATGGTTGCGCTAGACGGCTTTTCCGTCTTCGCAAACATCTTATTGCTTGCCAGCGGTTTGTTTGGCATAGCCCTCGCCTACGGCTACAACAACCGTATGAACATGCAGCGCGGCGAATATTACATCTTATTATTATTCAGCCTAACAGGCATGATGCTCATGGCGCAAGCCGCCGACCTCATCATCGTCTTCCTCGCGCTCGAATTGCTTTCCATTCCGTTATACGTTTTATCCGCCATCTCGCGCAGGCTAGACGCGGAAGAATCGGGCGTCAAATACTTTTTGCTTGGCGCATTTGCCAGCGGATTTGTCGTTTACGGAATTGCTTTGATTTTCGGGGCGACGGGCTCCACCGCCTTGAACGATATTTTCTTCGCCGCTTCAAGCGGAACGTTCAGCCTGCTCCTCACCGTCGGCGCTGGGCTACTCCTCGTCGGGTTTTCCTTCAAAGTCGCCGCCGTCCCATTCCACATGTGGACGCCCGACGTATATCAAGGCGCCCCCACCCCCGTCACCGCTTTCATGTCCTCTGGCGCAAAGATTGCAGGTTTTGTCGCCTTATTCCGTGTGTTTGCCGTTGCCTTCCCCGCCCTATCTGATGACTTAACTAACGTGTTGTGGGCGCTTTCAGCGCTGACGATGATTATCGGCAACTTTGTGGCTTTATCACAAACCAACATCAAACGTCTCTTAGCCTATTCAGCCATTGCACAAGCGGGTTATATCCTTATGGCGTTTGTGCCTTACGGAAATAAAGAAGTTGCTCCAGTAGCAATTGCTTCAGGATTATTTTATTTAGTCGCATACACCATTTCAAATTTTGGTACATGGGGTGTAGTAATTGCTTTAGAAAAAGCCGAAAACAAAGGTCTTGAACTCGATGATTACGCCGGTTTAGCCAAAAAATATCCCGCCCTCGCTATTGCAATGACAGTTTTCATGCTTTCCTTAATCGGCTTCCCGCCAACGTTGGGCATGGTTGGTAAGTTCTATCTCTTCCGCGCCGCCATTGACGGCGGATTTGTAGGCTTAGCCATTATCGGCGTGCTTACATCAGTTGTCTCTGCTTATTATTATTTACGAGTTGTCGTCAATATGTATATGAAAGAGGGCGACCCCACTGTTGAAAACGAAACTTGGTTAAATTTCACAACCGCCATCACCGCCATTGCAACAGTCGCCGTTAGCATTGTGCCGAATATTTTATTCTTGTTGGCAAGCACAGCAGTTTTCTAGGTTCGTCATTGCGAGGAGGGACGCGAAGCGTCCCGACGAAGCAATCCTATAGTTAATATAAAAATCCGAAGTCTTCAAGACTTCGGATTTTTTATTTAGGCTACTACTCTATTTCGATGTCCTAATGCAGTTTTACAAATTTCTGCAATATGACGTGAGTCAGTACCACAGCATCCGCCGAGCACATTCAAGTTTTTCAACTTATCAAAAAGCACAATGTAATCTTGACCTAATTCAGCAGGATTGCCTTCGTCTAATTCAACGCTGAAATCAAGTTCTTCATGGCTTTTCTTAGAAGCATTAGCACGAACGCCGCCGATTCTTTCTACCCATGCTTCACCGCTTTCTAGCACATCTGCAAAATGAGAAGGATGCGCACAGTTAATCATGTAATACGCAGGATAATTTCCTGTTTCTTTGTCAACTTGTTCAATTGCATCTTTCAAGGTTTGCCCTGTGGGTAATTTACCGTCTGTTTCTACAGTAAAAGAAATGACAACAGGCATTCCAATAGATTTTGCGGCTTGGGCAATACCAATCGCTTCTTCAACATAGTTCATGGTAATGGCAGTGACCAAATCCGCTTCGGTTTTGCTGAATGTGGCAATTTGAACCGAATGGTATTTTTCTGCTTCTTTGGCAGACATCACATTGCTGGGGCTATATCCATCACCACGCGGACCAAGACAACCGCTAATGACAACTTTGGTATCTTCCGTTTCATATTCTTTACGGAATTCAGACAGCATATCAATTGCTTTACGGTTGATTTCTTCTAAATCACTTTCAGAATAACCAAGTTGTTTGCCCCAATCTGGGTTGGAGCGCCAAGTGGCGGCTTCGAGAATCAAACCCACTTTTTCATTTCGAGCAATTTCAGCATAACCGCGGAAATAATTGCGAAGAGCCTCAGAACCTTTTTCATCTTGCAATAAAACGAAAGAAGCAAAACTGGGTAATTCCTGACCATGATGAAAAATAAGGTCAGTTTCGATACCGCCATCCGTGATAAACACATCACGGGAATTTAATTGTGGGAGTGCATTACGATATTTTGACATTTCAAATTCCTTTTCTAAATTTATACGAAGGCGGATTTTATTCAGTTGTCACACAACTCGCAATAGTACCGTATGGGGAATTTGATATCAAACTTTAGTTGTAGTACTTATGTCATGCTTTTATGCTGATTTAAGTGAAATAGTTACGTATTTTCTGATTGGAATAAATCTTCTAAAACAGAATCAACTACCCCTTAAGTGCGAAGCGGTTTTATTTCCAAATATGACCATACCCATATTCGCCTTCTAATAATTTTCCTTCGGCAAAGCGACTAAACCGAAATGGCGTAATATCAACGGTTTTTGGCGCGCCATCCAAAATTAATTCCACCATGCTGGCGCCTGCGGCAGGGGAGGTTTTGAAACCTGTGCCGCTCAAACCGCACGCCAAATAAAAACCTTGCAATTCGGTAGCGCTATAAATTGCGCGTTGGTCAGGCGTAATGCCATCGCGCCCAACATGAATCGAATGCAAACCGCTTTGTTCAATTTTTGGAATGCGTTTCACCATTTGGTCAATTAATTTTTCGAGGAAGGTGGGCGTGGGCGTTTGGTCTTCGGCGTCGGGGGCTTCGCCGCGTAAACTTTCATCTTCACCTGCGGCAAGGATTAAGGCGCCGCCTTCAGGTCGAAAATAACAATTGATGACATCATCAATACATGCGGGGAATTTTCCGAGCGTTGGCGGGCGATGTAAAAACGCGACATCATGCGTCCACGTTTCAAGCGGAACATTGATACCTGCGAGGCTTGCGACATGCTTTGCCCACGCCCCAGCCGCGTTGATGATAATGGGCGCATCAAAACTGCCTTTGGTTGTATCTACACCTATAACTTTTTCGCCAGATGTTCTGATTGCCGTTACTTCGCAATTTTGAATCAGCGTTGCTCCATTGCGCTTGGCGGCTTCGATGAAAGAATTTGTTGTCAGTGTGGCGTCGGCGTAGCCTGAGTCGGGTTCGTACGCGGCGTAATCAAAATGTTCCGTCATTAAGTCGGGAAAAAGTTTTTTTACGTCGCCCGCAGAGATAACGGATGTATTAATTCCAATCTTTTGTTGGTTGGCTACATTGCCGCGCAATTTATCTTCATGTTCGCGCTTTGCAATTTGCAAGAAACCTGTTTGCTGAAACCCACATTCGCCGCCGACTCGTTCTTTCCAATGGCTGAAATAAATTTGATAACTTTTGAACGTTAATTCTGATTCAGCCGCGAGGTCATAGTGCATACGCACAAGCCCGCTGGAGTGCCCGGTTGCGCCAGAAGCGGCGACTTTTCTTTCAAGAATGGCGGTTTTTAATCCGCGTTCGGCGAGGTGAAAGGCAAGGCTGGCGCCCATTACGCCTGCGCCAATGACGATGGCATCATATGTTTGATTCATAGCGATTCCTGTAAGCGTTGAAATTGTAACAAGATTGTAGCGCTTAAGTCCCTTGACGTGACTTCTATGTAACCCTAAAATAATTGCAGCGAAAGGACGGATGAATATGACTGAAAATAAATCAAGCAAATCAAAGAAAGTCATTGCAACGGTAACGGCGGTTTCTTTAATTGCAGGCGGCGTGTATGAAGTCAATCGTCTCTCCGCCGAACCAACAGGCGAAAAGGATTGCGAGCCTGTTTCTGTAGAAGGCGAAGCGCTGGCGAGCGCCGATATTCAAGTGGATATTGCCTCTTTGCCTTTCAGTGAATTGTTAGTCTGGAAACAAAAAGGCGGGACGATTAACGACGTCAGTTGTTTGAATCGCACGGCGGTATATGGGATTGTGCAAATTAGAAATGTAGAAGATATTAAAAACGCCTTGGCTTTGGCGAAAGAAGAGAAGTTAAAAATCTCTATGGCGGGCGTGCGGCATAGCATGGGCGGGCAAGCCTTTTATAAAAATAACCTTGTGCTAGATATGACTCAATTTAATCAAATGTCTTTAGACGAAGAAAGTATGACGCTCACTGTGCAAAGCGGGGCGACTTGGCACGATATTCAAAACTTTTTGCACCCAAGGTTTGCCGTCAAAGCTATGCAATCTACCGATATTTTTACAGTGGGCGGCTCCATCTCAGTCAACGCGCACGGCATGGACCATTTAGCAGGCTCAGTGGGTAGTTCTATTAAATCTATGCGTGTGATGCTTGCGGATGGCACGATTGTGAACGTGAGCCGCGAAGAAAACCCTGAATTATTTTCTTTGGTTGTTGGTGGATACGGTTTATTTGGCATCATCTTAGACGTTGATTTGCAAATTGTAAATAACGATATTTATCAAACCGAGCGTCAGGTCGTTTCTTATAAAGACTTTCCCGAAATTTTTGAAAACGAAATTTTGCCCGACCCAAACTTAGGCTTATTTTATGGGCATTTATCCACCGCCAAGAACGACACCCTGCTGGATGAAATGATTTTTTACAAATATACAAAAGTGGATATTGGCGAAGCGGAAATTCCGCCTTTGGGCGAGGTCTCTAGCGTAAAACTGCGCCGCTTCGTGTTTAACTTTTCCAAACTGGGCGATATTCCCATGAATATAAAGTGGTATTTGGAGAAAAACGTCGAGCCGATGTTAGAGTCTTGCACGGTTGTGCCGCGCACCCAAGCCATGTCTGAAGGCGAGGCGTGTTTTGTCTCGCGCAATGAACCCATGCACGATTCGGTCAAATACATCCGTAATAATCTCAAAAAAGAGACGGATATTTTGCATGAATATTTTATCCCGCGCGAGCAATTCATCCCCTTTGTAGATGGGCTTCGCCGCATCGTTCGGGAATACGACGTGAACCTGCTCAACGCTTCGGTGAGAGTGATTCATCCTGAAGATAATTTCTTAACCTACGCCCCCGCTGAAATGTATTCGATAGTTTTGTATATCAATCAACCGGTTAGCGCGGAAGGCAATGAACATATGGCAAAAGTGACCAGTGAATTAATTGATTTGACTCATCAATTAAATGGGCGTTTCTTTTTGCCTTATCAACTATATTACACCCCCGAACAATTAGAAGCCTCATACCCGCAGATTAAGGAATTTTTTGAATTGAAAAAGTTTTACGACCCCGAAGGTTTGTTTACAAATACTTGGTATGAAAAGTATGGAAAATGATTTTGTAGGCAAGCGTGACCTACTTTATTTACTCAAAAACTCAAACACAATCGGCAGTAGCGTTTCTAAATCTTCCACATGCGGCACATGATTCACGCCTTTCATCACAACCAATTCTGCGTTAGGGATAATGCTCGCCAAATATTCGCCTTCTGCCAGCGGAATGACCGTATCGCTATCTCCCCAAACGATTAAGGTGGGCATGGTTAATCTTTGGTAATTATCAGGGTTAACGGTTAAAGAAACTTCTTGCACGTTCACCACATAGCCAAGCCAGTCGCCTAAGGTATTGGTTGCGCCTTTCAAAACCAAAGGCTCTTGCAGAATTTCAACTTTTTCCTCGGTGGCGTCGTTTGGGTCTTTGAGCATAGCGGAGAGTAACGTCTTGGTTAGTAGGGGGTTGGTGGCTGTCGCCGAGAGAATAGGGTTACGAATAGCGCGGGTTTCAAAAAATATCTCTAACGCGCTGGGGCTTGTTTTTTCTTGTGGAACAAGGTTTAGATTCAAGCCGCCCACATCTTCCAAAATCAGCGCGTCTATTCGTTCTGGAATCATCAGCGCGGTTTCGAGCGTCGCCCCGCCGCCGAATGAATGACCAAATAGAATCGCGCTGTCAATTTCTAAAGCGTCCATCAAAGCGATAATGCGTTTTGCTTGCGCCTCATTGCCAAAAGACGGCGTGGCGGGTTTTTCTGAATATCCAAACGGCGGAATATCAATGGCAATGCAACGATAACCCGCTTCTGCCAGCGGCGTCATCGTTTCGCGCCAAAATTCGCTCCACGCGCCTGTGCCGTGAATGAATAAAATGGCTTGTCCATCTTTTGGACCCATATCTAAGATGTGTATCTCTACATCCCCCGCTTGAACAAATGTACCCGTAGCAGGAGCCGCTTCATGTCTTTCTTTGGTCTCGCGGAATATAGATTGAATGTAAAAAAACGAAACGACCAAAACAAAAATGACTACAACCCAACCAACTATTTTGAGAACGCCTTTTATTATTTTTTTCATCTCGCTTGTCTCAATCGTTTATCTCACGCGGGCGCGTAGGTTTAATAATCGTAGATATGTTCAAAACGAATATCGGTCTTTTCTTCCAACTCCGCAAGGAATAAATGCAATTCATCTACGCGAGTTTTAAGAACGATGCGCGTTTCGCCGGGTTGAGTCAAAATAGGTAAATCAAAAAGGTATTCGCCGTATTCAAAGTCATAATTTGCGTTTTGCTTGCCTAAAGCGGTGACGACAATCTCATCATTGCCGGCAATTTCCACAAAACGCAAGCCTCGCTTCATTAAATCAGGCGCAATTGTAGAAAACACTTCAAAGCGAGTAATAATTGTTAATTGTCTCGTATCGTCAATGGGTTGGATAATTTCAAAATCGTCGCTCGCCATTTCATCTGTTGCATTCTCTGTCACCGCGTAAATTTTGGCGGTATCTTCGCCGCCATACGCCGCTTGCGAGCCTGCTCTTGTTAATCCGCCATACAAGGCTTTCACGCCATATTCAACGGTTAACGCAATTTTTCTTTCCCACTTTCTTAAGACGCCAGGTCCCCAAAAACTTGTTTCTGTCCACAATTCTTTTAACTTTTCGTCAAACGGAAATAAATACCACGGCGTGTTATGTAAAAAAGCGCCAAACTCAACCGCCACATCTGCCGCAAATTGTTCTTCTTCGGTGGGTTGTGCGGCAAACCAATCAAACACGCGCCCAATCGTAAACTCATACAAACCCTTGAGCATGTTTTCAGCGGTAAAACTTACGCCAATAAAACCCAGCACAAATTGCGCGCTGCCATTGTATGGATATTTTCCGCGCACTTGCTCGCACACTTCATAATAACTTTGCCAATACTGCCCAACCGCTTTGAAATATGGGAAATCGGAAGAGGAATTGTTTTGAATAAACGCCCCATACTCATCGGCGCTATACACGATATACCATTCAGGAATGGTTAAATACGTTTGACTTTCAGGACGCGCATATTCTTCAATTTGACTCGTAACGCTTCGCATCGTTTCATCGGGGATAGTTGATTCTGTTTCATCAACATTTCCCCACACCCGACACAGCCATAACGCGCGCGTTAACCCGACGGCAGAGGGCAGTAACGCTACCGCCAATAGAAAAACAAAAAAGTACCGCAACCAACGGCGGCGACGTTTAACGGGTTGCTGTGTCATATTCTGCAAATCGTTTGCTTAATACGAAACCGATAAACACCGCAATACCGCCAATGGCAATATGCGGAATATTTGCAAAGAATTTCAGGCTCCAACTATAATCGGTAATGCCCTGCAAAAAGATACCGCCGTCTAAATAACCTGAGCCTGTTAGAAACCCCAAAACCCCATCTAACCCGTAGATGACGCCAAACAATTTGAAATAGAATACGGAATCTTTGTGCGACCTCCACGCCGCAATTGCCGCCCACAAACCAGAAGCATAGTGCAGTAAATTATCGTACCATTGCAGGCTGAAAATCCCCAACGTGACGCCGTTTTCATCATTGATAAAGGGAATGTAACTCAAAGACCCTAATAACGCGAACATGATTGCATACACCCAAGCCAATTTTTGCATTGTGGTTGTTTTCATATATACGCTCCTGATGAAAATTTACCCCCATTGTAGCATAATCAAGTAAAGATTAAAGCGGTTTTATTGACAGCGCCTTTCTTTACGGTATAATACCTCGCGCAAGAAAATTGGCTCCGTAGCTCAATGGCAGAGCAGTTGACTCTTAATCAATTGGTTGAGCGTTCGACCCGCTCCGGAGTCACTGAAACATCCCGAAAAGGGATGTTTTTATTTAGAATTTTCCAATATCCAAACAATGAGCGGCGCAAAAACTAAGGCGGGTAAAAAATTTCCAACGCGGATTTTTTTGATTTCTAACAAATTGCTGATTGCCAAACCAAACAAAATCACGCCGCCTGTGGCGGTCATTTCGTTCATCATTGGGTCGGTGATGACGGCGCTTAATGAGCCTGCCAATAAACTAATTCCGCCTTGATAAATCAGAATGATAATGGAAGAAAATAAAACGCCGATTCCTAATGTGGAGGCGAATGCAATGGAGGCAAATAAATCTAAGGTGGATTTGACGGCGAGTAGTTGATAGTCGCCTGTTAAACCATCTTGAATAGAGCCGAGAATGGTCATGGGACCGACGCAGAATAATAGCGAAGCCACCATAAATCCGCGCACGAAGGTTGAGGATGAAGGAACTTTCTCCGCAGGCGAATCCACTTCAACCGTAGGGGCGAAGCGTTTTTCAAGAGTCTGCCCAAAGGTTTGCAGTCTATCTTCTATCTTCATCCATTCGCCTACAATAATGCCAATAATGATTGCGCCTAGCACAATCAATTGATTTTCACTGCTAAAAAACATTTGCAAACCCATGGCGCCTGTGAAGAGCCCCATGCCTGCAATGACTGTGCTTTTGAAGCGTTCGGGAATGCGCGCGCCGAAAATTAAGCCAATTGCCCCGCCTATTAATACCGCGAAGATGTTAAGAAAAGTGCCGGTCATGGTTTATCCTGTTTTTTTTATATTAATTATATCGCTTATAATTTAAGCATGTTATCTCAATACCACATCGAAATGACGCGCGAAGCGTTGAGCGAATATTTTAGCGAGCAAGCGTTACAAACGATTGTAAACGCCAATATTAATCAAGACCGTTTATGGGGGCAGTTTGGGCATGATGAATTTCATTTTGATAACAACGCCATTGAGAAAGGCAATCGTTACATCAACGAGCAACGCGGTTATATTTTGGCGACGTTTATGGGAACGGGCGTTTCGCCGGCGGCGGCTTGGGCGGCGTTTGGGAGGTTGTTACACAGCGCGCAGGATTTTTACGCCCATAGCAATTATGTGACATTATGGTTAGAAGCGCAAAACGGCGCGCCTCACACGACGGGCGATATTGACCCGCTTAAGAAAGACATTTTACAAAGCCCAAAACTGCATTCTGGCAGAGTGTATTTTCCGATGGATGCAATTTATTTTATTAAGCCGCTTCGTTCTTTTGCCTTGAAGTGGTTGCCAAAAGACTCGCACGGCTGGATGAATTTGGACGCCCCTGAACAAGGCTTTAAGTTCGATTACGCCATTGCCGCGGCGATTAAACGAACTCGGCATGAGTTTAAGATTTTGCAAACTTTGCTAAGAGCCGATATGCTGGAAAAATTTACGGGTAAATGAGGCGGCGGAAAGGAAGGTATAATACTATTATGGATACAAAAACAAAACTAAACGAAGCTATGAAAGACGCGATGAAAAGCGGAGATAACCTGCGCAAGCAGACGATTCGGATGGTGTTGGCGGCGATTAAACAAGCCGAGGTGGATAAGCGAGTCAGTTTGGACGAGGCGGCTGTGACCGCGTTGATACAGAAAGAGGTTAAGAATCGACGCGAAGCGCTGGACGAAGCGAAAAAAGCCAACCGTGAAGATTTAGCCGCAGGCAACGAATCTGAAATCAAAATCCTCGAAGAATTTTTGCCGAAAGCCATGCCTATGGAAGAGTTAAAAGCGTTGGTGCAAGCCGCTATTGCAGAAACGGGCGCTTCTGCCCCTAGCGATATGGGGAAGGTGATGAAAGCGGTGATGCCCAAAGTGGCTGGGCGCGCGCCGAACGATATGATTAGCGCCACAGTAAAAGAATTGCTTACAAAATAAATTTGCCATGAAGAAATAGATATTTCTTCATGGCGTTTGTCATGTCTGTACGAACCCTCGCTTCTCCTCGCATTCGTATTTTGCAACTCAGTTTGATTGTTGCCGTCAGTATTGTATCGTTTGCAGTATTGGCGCTTCCCGTTGGTTTAAGCCCAACGATTGAAACGGTCGCGGTGGGCGATGTCGCCCAATCTACCATTCAATCTCCGCGCGATATTGAATACGTCAGCGAGGTGCGCACAGAAGAAGCGCGCGTTGCGGCGGAAAGCGCGATTCAGCCCATTTATAGCCCGCCCGACCCCGCCATTGCGCGCCAGCAAATTGAACGGTTGAGGACTACTTTACAAAACATTACCACCATTCGCACCGATAGCCAAATTACAGCCGAAGAAAAACGTTCGCGTTTATTAGCGTTAAGCGACGTGCGCCTGAAAATTGAAACGGCGGATTACTTACTGAGCATTTCAGACGCGCGCTGGGAAAGCGTGCAAACCGAAGCCGTGCGCGTGTTAGAGCAGATTATGCGCCGCGCCATTTATGAAGATACGTTAGAAACAACGAAGGCGGGCGTTTCTTCTTCTGTTAGTTTTGCTTTTAGCGAACAACAAGTGGAATTAGTGGCGGAGTTGGTTTCGGCTTTTATTTTGCCGAATAGTTTTTTCAGCCAAGAATTGACCGATGCGGCGAAAAAAGCGGCGCGCGACAATGTGAAACCCATTGTGCAAACCTATAAAGCCGGCGAAACAATCGTTTCGACGGGGGAAATCATCACCCCTGCCGATATGGAAGCCTTTGAACAATTAGGCTTGATTCGCTCCAGCCGCCAATGGGAAGACTTAACCGCAGCCGCTTCGATTGTGCTTCTTTCGGCGGTTTTTGTGCCGATGTATTTTTTCAGGCGGCGAAGGCTGGTCGTTCTCAACGACGCTAAAAATGTTTTGGTCATCGCTTTATTATTCATTTTATTTTTGGCGTTGGCGCGTTTATTTATGGGGCGCACGCTTGCGCCATACGGCTACCCTATTCAAGCCGCCGCATTAATTCTCACCGCCTTGTTTGGCATTGAAGTTGGCTTAGTGTTTTCCATCCCTTTATGCGTTTTGGCGGCATTTGGCTTATCCAATTCATTAGACTTAACCTTCTATTATCTCTTTTCGTCTCTGATAGGGTTGCTGGCTTTAGGTCCAGCCAGAAGATTTTGGGTATTTATTCGGGCGGGCATTGCAATTTCGCTTTCTGGCGCGGCGGCGTTGTTGGCGTTTCGCATTCCAATAATCACCTTAGATTGGGTAGGGATTTTGCAATATGCCGGCGCAATTGCTTTTGCGGGTTTTGCTTCTGCCAGCATTGCCTTATTGCTTCAATACATGCTTGCCCAGTTGTTAGGTCTCACCACTGCCTTACAATTGCTCGATATTTCTCGCCCCGATTCGCCTCTGTTGCAATTCTTTTTACGCAGCGCGCCCGGCACCTATCAGCATAGTTTACAAGTGGCAAACCTTGCCGAACAAGCCGCCGAAAAAATCGGCGCCGACCCATTGCTCACGCGCGTTGGCGCATTGTTTCATGATATTGGCAAAGCCCTCAACCCAAATTTTTTCATCGAAAATCAATTGCCCGGTCATGTCAATTCGCACGATACCGCCAACCCCGAAGAAGTCGCCGCCACCATCATTCGCCACGTCACCGATGGCGTGCAACTTGCCAAAAAACATCGCTTACCAAAGCGCCTGCAAGATTTTATTTTAGAACATCACGGCACGCTGATAACCCAATATCAATACAACCAAGCCATGGAAGCCGCCAACGGAAACATGAGTAAAGTGGATATTGAAAAATTTCGTTATCCGGGTCCGCGCCCCACCTCGCGCGAAACCGCTTTACTCATGTTAGCCGACGCCACCGAAGCCCGCGCGCGCGCCGAACGCCCCAGCAACGACGATGAAATTAGAAAACTCGTGCGCAGCGTAATTCAAACCGTGCAAAAATTTAATCAACTAGACGATACTTTGCTGACTTTGCGCGATTTGAATTTAATCACCGAATCGTTCGTCACCACCTTGCGCGGCGCGTATCATGAGCGCATTCAATACCCCAAAGCCAACACGCCAGACCAAGACGCCACTTTACTTGCGCCGAGAAAAGAAAAATGATTCATATTGATAACCAACAAGACTTTTTAGACTCTCCCTTATTAATACGCGCCGCGCAGTACACCTTAGAAATGATTCCGCCTCTTCGACCTACGGGCAGGCTGGATTATTCCAGCGGAAGCATCACCATCGTTTTAACAGACGACCGCCAACTGCACGAACTCAACCGCGATTATTTAGATATTGACGCTCCAACCGACGTGTTATCCTTCCCGTCTTTAGAAATTGACCCCGAAACAAACGAATTATATTTAGGCGATATTCTCATCTCCATCCCTCGCGCAAAACAACAAGCCGAAGCGGCAGGGCATACATTAGAAGCCGAAGCGCAATTACTCGTTGTGCATGGAACATTGCACCTGCTGGGCTACGACCATGCCACAGACGAAGAAAAAAGCGTCATGTGGAATGAGCAAGCCAAAGTGTTAGAAAGACTCGGCTTGTCTCGAATCAAAATACAAGAATAAATTTATGCCATTGTTAGCCGAAGGCGAGTCAATCTATTTATCAACATGAAATCATTTATCATCTCCCGTATTCATGCCTTTCGCCATGCCTTTCGCGGGCTGTTTTATGTAATGAAAACCCAGCGCAACGCATGGATTCATACTGCAATAACAGTAGCGGTGTTCATTGTGAGCGCGTGGCTTGAAATTTCATTCACTGAATGGGCAATTATTATTATGACCATTGCCCTCGTGTTTATGGCTGAATTTATCAATACGGCAATTGAAGCGGTGGTTGACCTTGCCAGCCCAAACAAACACCCGCTGGCAAAAATCGGCAAAGACGTTGGCGCCGCGGCTGTGTTAGTAGCGGCGTTTGCGGCTGTGTTCGTTGGGTTGCTTATTTTAGCGCCGCCTTTCTTGCAAAAAATAAACTCACTGATTAGCGTTTATTGATAAGTGGAGATTTTATGACATTATCTTTCAAATTTGGCACGGTTGGTTCACCTACAGGCGCTCCAAAAAAACCGGGCGGCTCGGTAGGCGCAATTGAATTTAGCAAATCTATTGGTTTAGATGCGCTTGAATTAGGCTGGGTGCAATCGGTGCGAGTGACCGAAGCCACTTGCGCATTGATAAAATCTGCAAGCGAAGCGCATGACGTTGCTTTGAGCGTCCATGCGCCATATTTTATTAATTTGAATGCCGAAGCCGAAGAGTGGCTTAAATCGCGCAAGCGCTTGATGGACGCGGCTTATTACGGCAATTTGGCTGGGGCAACCGATATTATTTTTCACCCCGGCTCATATTTCATGAAAGATCCTGCCGAAGTTTTGAAAACCGCCATTCCCCGTTTGGAAGGATGCGTGAAAGAACTGCAAAAGAAAGGGGTAAATGTGAATCTCAGACCGGAAACGATGGGAAAATCGGCTATGCTTGGTTCGTTTGAAGATACGCTGACGATGAGCAAAGCGATGGACAAGGTGCAGCCGTGTTTAGATTTTGCTCATTTGCACGCCCGCCCCGGCGACGGCACAATGAACACTTATGATGAATGGTCGCGTTTGTTAGAAACGTATGGAAAACACCTAGGCGCAAAAGCGCTAAAACATTTGCACATTCACCTTTCTGGCATTGAGTATGGACCCAAAGGCGAGAAGAATCATTTAGCGCTGGCGGAAGCCGATTTAGATTTGAAAGCCTTGTTCAAAGCGTTGAGAGATTTTGAGTGCGGCGGGCGCATTTTGTGCGAAAGCCCCATTATGGAAGAAGACGCGTTGAACATGAAAAAAACTTGGATGAAAGTAAGCGGAGAAAAATAATAAAGCCCCCCTCCGCTGAGGAGAGGGGCGGCGGTGAAACGCTTTATTTTGTTAGCCCAACATTTAACTCAAATTCAGCGGGGTCATTGTCTGTTGCGATGGCATTATCTAAATAGGCATCATAGTAACCTTGCGCCGAGAAGACGAGCGTAAATTCTGTGTTGCGCGGGATTCCTGTAATTTGATAGGCGCCGTTACTCCCCGTTTGTAAATAAGCGGAGATGTATTGGTCGGCGTAATTTTCATTTGACCACTGTTCATAGGTGACGCCGGGCGTTAGCACAAAAACAAAAGCGCCGTTAATCGGTTTGCCTGTGGCTTCGTCGTACACAATGCCGTAAACGGAAACTGTGTCGTCGGAAGAAGAAGGCTGAGAAGGTTGCGATGTTCCGCCTTCGCCGCTTACCTCCACTTCGGGAGAAGCCCCCATAAAGGTTAGGTTATCGCCTGCATAAAGTTCTACTTTGTAGTTGCCGGCGGGCATGGGGTCTCCGTTATTGGGTAGATACGTCCCAAATAAACCGCTTTCGTCCCATTCCCAAGCGTAACTATATTCGGCGACCTTTTCTCCGTTTAAGTACCAATATTCCACCAGTAATTGTCCATTGGTCATGCCTGAATATTCAAAGCCTGCCGCAATGCATAATGCATCGCTGGGGTAGGCGTTCACAATATCGTTAGACCAATCACATTCTTGTGAAGTGGCGCTAGATGTATCTAACCAGACAAAATCGCTGGCGCTTTCGTTGCCGCTGCCAGGGGCGCTGACCACGCCCGACTGGGTAAATGGACTAGTGTATTCTCTGCCGTTTTGCGCGGCTTGAATTAAAGGCAAAGCCAAATTTACCGGGCGAATGCCGTTTAAGAAACCGCCAATAGGAATACAACTATCGTTTTTGTCAATTGTGCCGTCGCCGTTTGTATCTTGCACCACGCGGCAATCTGAAATATCGGCATCGCGGCTAGATGCGGCGATGGTTGGAACGCCAATGATGTTGCCGTTGTTATCTGCGGCGAGCCCGCCAGAATTGCCGCCCGAAATCGTCGCATCGGTTTTAATCCAAGCGCGGTCGCCAATTTGGTCTTCAGAGGCAAAGCCCGAAACCGTTCCGAGCGTGAAGGTGATGGTGTTGCCGCCAATGCTTGGGAAGCCAAAAATATTTAGGTCGTCGCCCACATGCACATTATCCGAATCGCCTATATTGACATAAGGTAAATTCAAACTGTTTTTATCTACCGGCGAGCCGTTTACGTTTTGGGTAATTTGAATCACGGCTAAATCTAAGTAACCGTCCACCGCTAACACCTCGGCGATGTAAGAAGGCACGGCGGGTTTATCTTCTTGTACGATGATAGAAATGCCGAGGGCGTCTGGTTCATATTCATTGTCGCCTTGTGAAGCGGGGCTGGCAACGTGAGCGTTTGTCAGAATCAAGCCTGTGGGGGAGATAATCGTTCCCGAACCTACATAACCAGGAACTAATTCTCCGTTTTCGTTGAATAATCCTAAAATTTGCACAGTGGCTGAAATCAATCTTGCGCGGTTGGTCGCAGAGAGGCTATCTGCCGTTTCGGCGGGCGTTTCGGTAGAAGGCGCCGGCTCAATCGCTGGGGCGCTTCCTCCATAACATGCCAACGCCATGATAGCGAGAATGGAAATGAACATCCAAATTGGTTTGAGAAAATTAAGTTTCATGTATGCCTCCATTAAAAATTAATGGACCGAAGGAAGAGCAGAAAGCGATTCAAATCGGCTTCGTAATTTTTTTCGTCTGCCTGATAACTGACGACAATGGCTTGACCATTTTCTACGAAGATATAATCTACGCCGCGCACCACTTTAGGGAGTTCGCTATGCGTTAGGTCGGGGTTTGATTCGACGAACGCATACTCTACCTCATACGCGGGGCGTCCATACACTTGCACTTCTTGCTGATTCAAAACGCGAAAGGCTAATAAATCTTGCGCGTGATTTAATGCCACAATGCTGGCGACTTCTAAGGCTGGCACATCTTCGGCAATGGTGATTTTGCTAACGACATAAGTGGTGCTAAAGCCGCTCGAATTAATATTAATAACGCGCAGTATTTCAGTGTCATTTGCGGGGTCTGCTTGTAGCCAGCCTTTTGGCGCGGCGACGGTAATGCCTTCCGCTTGGAAGGGCAGGCTGGCGTTTTCAATGCTGGTTTTGTAAAACCATCCCAAAACAAGCGCAAGCGCGGTGACGGCAATAACCGTTATTTCGGCGTATTTATCGCCAAGAGAATTAGGTTTTGTGTGCATGGGTTTCCTCCTATTCTGCCGATTGCAGACGTTTGATATTGCGGCGCACTAACCAAAGCAACGCGCCTGTGGTTAATAAGGCAACGCAAGTCGCTAACGCCAAACCTAGCCAAGCGTTGTTAGTGGCGCCGCTTAAAGTGACTGTGGGGCGAATGACAACGCCTTGCAACCAATTGAAGAGACCATTAAACACAGCCGCCAAAGTAATTCCTAGGGGCATCCACCAAATGGGTTCAGATTCAAATTTTGCCCGCCCAAGAAAGTACCCCGTAATGCCTGAAAAAGCGGCTTGCGCCAAAGCGACTACCGCCATACGGATAATGCCTGCGCCTAAATCTACGCCTCCATTTGCCACCACAAACTGGATATTTAAAACTGTGGCATAGCCTAAGCCTGCGGCAGTGGAGTAAATAACCCCGTCGGTTGGTTCGTCAAATTCGTCGGTATGATAAATGCTATAGCGCACAGCGGCGTATTTCAAAAATTCTTGCGTAAACCCCACCACTAAAATACCGCCCAATATGGTAGCGGCGGCGCTGGTGTAAATCCAATTAGAAACTCGAAATAGACTTTCCACCATAGGAACGCCAACCGCTGCCGCCAACAATGCCCCTAGCCCAAAAATGGCTAACACATGCCCTTTAGGTTCTGGCTCGGCGCGGTCTTGCAGGTTAAAGAAAACCAGCCAAATGCCGGCCGGGATAAGCGCTAAAAACACGCCTGTTAACAAAAGCGTTGTGGGGGTAAACACAGGTTGTAGCGCATTGTCTAGCGCATATACTACAACCACTAAAACCACTATGCTAAGGATTAACAATAGCTCGTCCCGCCAAAAATGCCTGCGTTCATGAATTCCCGATTGATTTTCGGTCATAGAAACGTTCCTCCTTTGAAAATAAAATTCTATTGGTTTTATCTTATTTGGTTTTCAATTTAAGTCAATAGACCAATTTCCCCAAAAAACTCTTGAAAATGAGAACGTTTCACAATCTTGCCGCCAAACCAAAATCTTGCGGCAGTAACGAAAACATGTGCGCATCGTAAATTTTTTTGCCCACCGTCATCCGATTCAACAAAACCCCCTCATAATGCGCGCCGATTTTTTCCGCCACTCGTTTGCTGGCATGGTTGCCGACGGCAATTACAATTTCCACTCGTATCAGTTTTAGTTTTTCAAACGCAAAACGCGCCGCTAATTTTGCCGCTTCGCCGGCAATCCCCTTGCCGTGATGCGATGTCTTTACCCAATAGCCCAAATTGCAAAATTTATAAATCGGATGAAAATGACTCAAACTACAGCCGCCAAGAATACGATTCGTTCTAGAATCGGCAATGGCAAACCCATACCACGCCCCGCGCGACCATTCTGCCCGCGTAACCGAAATAAAATGTTTAGCGGTTTCTTTGGTGTAATTTGCGTTTGCCCAACTCATCCATGGGCTTAATTCATGTAACGAAGACTGCACCGCCTCAAACAATTGCGTTTCTTCGCCAAATTCAAATGGGCGTAAAAGAATTGAATCGCCAAAAAGTTTTGTATATGGAAACATATCTTTCTTAAAGTTGTCGCCTGCGCGTAACGGATTATTGCCCTTCGATATTTCACCTATCTTGAACCGACGTTTTTATCTCCCGCAAATGCTCTTCAATATGAGCCAAACTATGCTCCACCCATAACTGCAACGTTAACTCATTGCCCCTGCTTTCATGCCGACTCAAGCGCGACCAATCTTCCGTCTTCATCGTTTTGAGTAAAGCGCATAATTTCTGAACGCTTGCCTCGAACTCAAATAATATATCGCTCAAAGGTTCGTCTTTATCATAATGCTGCGCGGTCCATGCGTCGGTATCAAAACTTTTGAAAAGCGGGTTTTCTTCATGCAAGGTTTTCTGCACGCGCTCGCCGTAAATCAAACGCTCAACATCGCGCGTATGCGAAGCAATCTGATGCGCGCTCCAACCGCCGTTTAGCGCCTCAAACGGGTTTTCAATCTTTTTGCAAGCCTCGCAAAATTCTTTTGTCGCTTCCAATAATCTGGCAATCAATTTTTCTCGATATTCTAATAACTCTTTCATCCTTCCTCCAACAACGCCAAAACCTCATTGACGTTTTTCGCCGCAAACGCCCGAATTTGATACGGTCTTAATTCCAGATTCATTTGATTGGATAACTCTCTCAACCCTGCCATACTTGCCCAATATGCCCCCGCCTCTTTTTCTTGACCTAAACTTGCTTCTTCTGCCAAGCATATCATTACGCCTGAGCCTTGCGCTTTCATCACCCGCCCCGCCGACTGCATCATCAAAAACGCGCCCGTCAAGTTAACGTCTAACGTTCTGTGCCAATCCCATTCATCCATATTAAGCAAAGAAACATGCGGCTCAACCGAAGCGTGATTAATCAAAACGTCAATGTTGCCAAAATCATCTTCCACATTCTTAATCAAAGCTTGTGCGCCAACTTTCTTGGCGACGTCTTCAACATAGGCTTTGGCTATTCCGCCTGTTGCGGTAATTTCTCTCGCCACATCCTCCACATTCATTGGCGAAATATCATTAACCGCAACTTTGGCGCCGCGTTTAGCGCATTCCTCCGCCAGCGCTCGCCCTCTCCCTTTGCCAGCGCCTGTTATAAGAACCACTTTATCCTGTAAATTCATTACCGTTCCTTTGGAATAATATTTATTGAGACTCACATACGGGAATCAAATCAGGGTTTTCATTGGCGTTCAACGGCAAACCAAAATACGGCGAAGGGTCGTAGGTGTTTTCAATCTCCAACTCATTTTTGAAATTACCAAACCCATCATCCTCCACAATGGAAATATGCAAATGCACGCCGACTGGGTTTAACGGGTCGCCAGAATAATTACCCTGATAGCCCAAAAACGTCCCCGCTTCTACATAAACTTCCTCCGTGCCGGGCGGAAATTCAGGCGAAACAAAAGAAACGCCGTTGGGGTCTGCCATGTGGGTATAGTACACCCAAATTTGACGAGCAGGCTGAAGCGGGTCTTGCGGCACGCGGATAATGACCGTAGAAATCCAATCTGGCTGACGAGTCAAATAGCCGGCGTATGCCGCTACTACAGGCGTTACGCCAACGTCCGTTCCTGCGAAAATATCTATCCCCGAATGGCGGTGACCTGGTCGAAACGAATCATCCCAAATAAAACCAATTAAGCCATGTGTGGGAAAAATAAACGGCGCGTTATTGCACTGTGCGCCAATCGTCATCATTAATTCAGGTCGTGAGGCGGGGTCTCGAAACCACTGGATGACTTCAACAGTGCGGGCGGTTCTTCCATAATTAAAATATAAGTAAACGCCTGCGGTTGCCAGCGCAACGGCAGGAATCATGAGCCACATAAACTTTTTCATTGGGAGAATTATACAACGGGCGGTCTAAGGTCTAAAGTCTAAAGTCTAAATAAGTTTCTCTTACAAAAATTCTACATGCCTTTATCTTTTTTCTTATGTTTTCTATTTAACATAGGGGCAATTCAGGTGAACCCCTGCAGGTTAAAGCAAAACCTCTCTATCCAAACAAGCCTGCCGGGCAATTGAAAAAAAAATAAGGAGAAATATTATGTCCCTCTACATCCAATCCATTCCCTTTCGCCGCGTAAACCGCCGCTTTGCCGAACAACCCCGCTCATATACCCTGCGCGTAAATATTCGTGAAGACGAAAACGCCTACACGCTATATGCCCTTGTGCCAGGCTTAAAGGCGGAAGACCTTAACATTCAAATATTGGATAACGTGGTCGGCATTGAAGGCGCATACAAAGCCGATGAGAACGCCGATTTCATTGTGAATGAAATTCAACAAGGGGCTTTTCGCCGCACATTGCAAATGCCTGCTCCCATTAACGCGGAAAAAGTGGAAGCCAAAATTGAAAACGGCATCCTAACGCTCACGTTGCCAAAAGCAGAATCGGCAAAGCCGAAGAAAATTAAAATTGCCGTAAATTAACTCAAAGTTAAGATAAATGCCGAAGTTTAGCAAGCAGGCATACATTAAGCGAGAGGCGCATGTTTTCCATGCGTCTCTTTTCATTTAACAGACCTCTTGCAAACGCCTTCGTTTTCATCCAATAAATATGCGGGGCGTTTTGGGTATAATTCTTCTATACTTTATTTTGGAGAAACCCCAGTGCGCGTGAAAAAAACTTTGTTGTTTATCTTAATCGTATTCATTGTGGCGGCTTGTGGAGGAAACGAACCGACTGAAATTCCGCCGCCAACCGTCATTCCATCTCAAACGCCGCCTCCAACCGCCACCGTTATTCCTACCGCTTCTACTCCTTTGGCGATTTTGGTTTTGCCCGCCGATATGGATAAAGCCTCTTCAGATTTGTATCAAAAAACGGTTTATGATTTAGCGCAAGCATCGGGGTTTCGTTTTCAGGTTCGTAACGTTTTAACGCAACAGGATGTGGCAGACCCAACTTTGAAAATCGTCATTGCGCTTCCGCCTGACCCTGGCATTGCGGCGCTTGCGCCAACCGCGCCAAACGTGCAGTTTCTCACCGTCAATATTCCAGACTTGACCGCCGGCGGAAATGTGAGCGTGCTTGCGCCGAGCAACCAAGTGGAACTGCCCGCGTTTTTAGCGGGTTACACCTTGGCGATGTTGACGTATGAATATCATATTGGCATGTTATATCCCGAAGGCGATAACGACGCGATTCGCGCAGTCAATGCGTTTAATAATGGAATGCGTTATTACTGTGGTTTGTGCCGAGGGATTTATATTGACCCTGTTGAATACCCAACCTTTTTATCTATTCCAGCCACCGAAGACGTTTCATTGCATGGCGGATACGCCAACGTCTTAATCAACGACCGCGATGTGGACGCTTTGTATATTTATCCATCCATTGCCACCGATGATTTGCTCACATACGTCGGCACGCAGGGCGTGTATTTGATTGGAACAAAAATGCCGCCCACGCGCCCCGGCGGTTGGGTGATGACCGTTTCGCCAGATACCATCAAAGCCATTCAGATTGCTTGGCCCCAATTGATTGCTGGGCAAGGCGGACAGGCGATTCAATCTCCGCTTGGGCTTGCGGATGTAGACCCCGGCATTTTGCCAGCGGGAAAATTGGCGCAAGTGCAATTTGTTCTAGATGAATTACTGGCGGGCAGAATTTTGCCATCGAACCCATAGAAAAAAACGGGCTTCAAGCCCGTTTTTTTCTATCAAGTTGCCGCCGAATAAAAATGAGTTTCATCAAAAAAACAACGTTCATACGCCTTTATCTGTGGCGAATTTCAAAACGCTTTCTAAGACTTCTTTCAATACTAATGTGGGGTAAACCTTCAAGGCGGCGCATCGCATCAATCATGTATTGATTGATGCGGTTTCTTTCTGAGGCAGCCCCCACCCTTCGCGCGCCAAATGGGCAACGGATTTAATAAACGCCACCATAGGATTAATTGGTTTTATCATCACTTCATCTACTCCCGCTTGATGATAATCGGAAGTATAGGCGGTGTGGGGAATAAGCAAAAGAATCGCTCCGTGCGTTGCGGCGCGAAATTGACGGCACAATTCAATCGTTTCGTTGTGCGGTAAATCAAGGTCTAAGATGGTAAGAGAAGGGTTTAGCAAGGCGGCGTTTTGTAAGCCTTGCTGAGGCGAGTCTTCGCTTGCTATATGATATTGTTTCTCTTTTGCAAATTTCGCCCACATAGATAAAGATTCTTTATCGTTTGTAACGATAAAAATCGTTGGGGTTTTGGCGATAGACGAAGATTTCCAAGCGCCCATGTGCTCTTGCCTTTCTTTACGTTTTACTATATTTGTAGTGCAAAAAACAGAAAAAGGTTTATCGCCCTTTAGTACTGTTTTGGGAAAATTGCGCTTGACGGTATTGAAAAGTGCATGATACACTCACGCCGCTTTTCAAAAAGCAAATTCTAAGAAAGGAGGCGCACGTCTTAATGTTTATGATTAAGTTTTACACCATTCAACTTTCTCAAATCGGCATCGTGGATGTTGATAGCCGTAGTGCGCCTGTACGTCGGTAGGCTTTAATTCGAGTCTATGCGACCACAGCGCGCACAGCCTGTGGTCGTTTTTATTTAACGTTGAAAAACAATCACAGGTTAATCTCTTGTGATTGTTTTTTTTATTAACAAAAGAGGAAACATGTTAGCAATACAAACTCAGTTATTTGAAGCGCAGGATGTTCGTTTCGCCCCAATTGATTATGAAACTCATCCCGAAGTCGAATCGAAATGGACGCACGACGCCGAATTTATGCGTTTGATGGAACTCAAACCGATTCGCCCTCTTTCGCCAGAAATGGTTAAGAAACAATATGAAACCATAGAAAAAGAAATGGAAGAAGATAAGAATCTTTATTATTTTTCCATTCACGCCAAAGCGGATAATCAATTCATCGGCAAGGCGATGATTGAGTGGATTGATTGGGCGCACGGTAACGGATTTTTACGCCTCGGCATTGGCAGCGCGGCGCATCGGCGCAAAGGATACGGCTCGCAAGCCCTGCGGATGTTGCTTCGCTTTGCGTTTGACGAATTAAATTTATACCGCGTCACTGCCGTTGTGCCTGCTTATAATGAAGGCGCGATAAAACTCTTTCAAAAATTTGGCTTTATGGAAGAAGTTCGCCGACGCAAAGCCATCCATCGAGACAACGAATTTTGGGATTTGGTCGCTTTCGGCTTGTTAAATGCTGAATGGCGCGAACAAGTAAACGGTCAAGGGTGAAGCGATGAAAGACATATATCGTGGAGCCCTTGTCCGCTTGGCGGCTGAGTCGCCTGAAGCGATGGCAAAGGCGTATCTCAAATGGGATGTCGATTCAGAATTTCATCGCCTAGCCGATAGCGCGCCTGCGCAGTTGTGGTCGCAAAAAAAATTGAAAGAGTTTATTGAAAAAAACGATGAAAAACAAGGCGATAGCAGTTTTCGCTTTTCAATTCGCACATTAGAAAACGACTTATTAATCGGCGGCGCAGGGCTTTGGATACAGCGGTGGAATCTTGGCGACGCTTGGCTTGGAATTTTTATCGGCGAGCGTGAGTATTGGGGCAAAGGCTATGGGAGCGACGCCATGCGCTTACTAGCCGCCTATGGGTTTAGCGAATTGAATTTGCGCCGCATTACCTTAGGGTTACATTCTTACAACGAACGCGCCTTAAAGTCGTATCAAAAAGTCGGCTTTCAATTAGAAGGGCGCGTACGCGGCGAAGGCATGCGCGACGGCGTTCGTTACGATAGTTTGTATATGGGCATATTACGCGAAGAATGGTTGAAGATGCATTTGCCTTCCCCCTAATAGGAAAGAGAATTTGAAAATAAAAGAAAGAGAAAACGATGAACAAAAAAGAAAAGAGCCAATTTAATATCCGCCTTGCGCGTTGGGAAGACGTTGAATCGGTTGCAAAAATCATGTACGCCGTTTACGAATCGATTGGCGATGCGGAAACAGCCGACTCGGCTGAAGACATTGCCCATTATTGGAAACACCCGTCTTTCAACCCCGAAACCGATGCGTTTATTGCCGAAAATTCGCAAGGCGAAGCGATTGGCTATTGGGAAGTCTTCAATGCGCATGAAAATACGCAAATAGATTTTGAGGGATATGTGTACCCTAAATATAACGATACGCCATTAACCGAACTGTTAATGCTTCGCGCCGAAGAACGCGCCATGCAGTTTATTCCGTTTGCCGCGCCTGAGGCGAGGGTGTTTATTCGCAGTTCGATGGGCATTAAAGAACATGAATATCGCGCCTTGCACGAAAGGCTTGGCTATGTTCCAGTCCGATATTTTTGGCGCATGGAAATAAAGCTAGAAAACGCTCCACAGGTTCAGCCATTGCCGGAGGGCATTGAGTTCTGCCCGTTCATTCCACAAGAACATGCTCGCCTCGTTTGGGAAGCCGAAAACGAAGCCTTCCGCGACCACTGGGGGAGCCACGACTCAAAATATGAAGAATGGCATCAACGAAAATTAGAAAGACCTGAATTTGACCCCGCCTTATGGCTCATTGCTTGGGACGGCGACCAAATTGCCGGCCTCTCACAAAATCGTTACTTAAATGAAATCGGCTGGGTTGGCACGTTAGGCGTTCGTCGCGCATGGCGTAAAAAGGGTTTAGGCTTAGCCTTGCTCACGCATTCCTTTGCCGAATTTTACAAGCGCGGAATTACAACCGTTGGCTTAGGCGTGGACGCCGCTAACCCCACTGGCGCAACCCGTTTGTATGAAAAAGCGGGCATGTCGGTGGCGAATGAGTATGTCGCCTATGAAAAAGAATTGCGGGCTGCCAGCGCGCAAGCCTAATAAGATGTAAGGTATGAGTTACAAAAAATCAGGTAGAATCAATGATTGAAAGACGAGTTTGGAAATCACGTCACGAAAGAAGGACATTCACTTATGAACCTGCGTTGTTTATATTGTCAGACCCCGTTTACCCTCAGTCGCAACGAAATGCTCTCTGCGCTGGTGATGATGAAAGACAAAAACATGAATCACTACGATGCGCACTGCCCGCGTTGCCGCCGCGCGAATTCCATTTCTCGTCAACGAATGGAACTGTTTTACCCGCACTGGCAAGAAGCCGCAAAGAACCTACCGCCCCCTCAGCCATCCGCTTCGACTCCTACGGGCGTGCCTGCTTCTGCCTCCCTCAAAACGGAGCCTCTGCCCAAAACGTTGCTGAAGTCCAAATTGAAAACGTCTGCCAGCAAAACGGAGAATGCCGCCACAAAAGCCAAACCTGCGGCTTCAAAAAGGCAACGCGCTTCTAAACCTGCTTCGGCAAAAAAAGTAACGCCTGCAAAACCGGCTCCGCGCGGCGTGAAGAAGACAACCAAAAAAGGGAAAAAGTAACCACCCGCAATTTAACCCTCTCCCAAAAGGAGAGGGGATTTTTTGCCTATGAGACCTATAATAAAAGCCATCTTCTTTGACTTTGGCGGCGTGATTCAAAGAACCGAATACCAAGCGCCGCGCCAACGGTTGGCGCAAACTTTTGGCATGGAATATGAAGATATGGACCAACTCGTTTTTGAAAGCCCCACCGCCAAACAAGCCACGCTGGGCGAAATTAAAGCCGAAGAACACTGGCAAGCCATTGCCAAACGCCTCAAACTTGAAAGAGACGAACTTGCTAAATTTGAAACTGAATTCTTCGCCGGCGATGTGATTGATTATGACCTTGTCAAGTTCATTCGCGCATTGCGCCCAACATACAAAACCGGGCTGATTAGCAACGCCTGGTCTGATATGCGCTCATACTTAATCCGCAAAAAGTTAGACGACGCTTTTGACACGTTGACGGTTTCGGCTGAGGTTAAATCCGCTAAGCCTGAAGCGAAGATTTACCTCCACGCGCTAGAGCAGGCTGAGGTTAAGGCGAGCGAAGCGGCGTTTGTGGACGACGTCGCCGCAAATATTGAAGCATGTCAAAAATTAGGAATGCACGGCATTTTATTCCGCAATGCAGATGAGACAATCAATCAAATTAAAAAGATGTTCAGATGAAAGTTTTTTTGACCTACAAGAGTGTTAGGCGGATTAATTGACGCAATGCGCCGTTTACAAGTATAATTTTTGGGCGTTCCCTGTAATTTGAGGGAAAGTTGAGGAAAAATGGCACTGCGTGGAAATTTGCGCGATTTTACAATTACACAATTGCTTAATCTGATTAACCTCGCCAACAAGACTGGCACATTAATTGTGGACGGCGCTTCGGAACAAGCGTATGTTTCTTTTCGCGACGGTAAACTGGCATACGCCCGCATCGGAAAGGAAGACGGCAGTTTGGCTTCCGTCTTGTATAAAGCGAATAAGATTAACGTCAATCAATATAAAGCCATTGCCGACCGCGCTGGGCAGATGACCGATAAAGAACTCGGTTTATTGTTAATTAATGCAGGCTATGTAACGCAAGACGATATTTTGTTAAACTTACAAGCCTATTTTACAGATTTGGTTCGCAAGTTGTTCACTTGGGTTGAAGGCGTATTTCGTTTTGAGAATGATATTTTGCCGCCCGAAGACCGAATTAATGTGCGGCTTGACCTTGAAAACATCATTATCGAAGGCTCGCGCCAATTACGCGAACTAGAACAATTGCAAGACGAAATTCCAAGTTTAGATATGGCGCTCAAATTTACAGAACGCCCGCTGACCAATGTCAATTTAAGCGTTGATGAATGGAAAGTTGTTAAGTTTGTTGACCCGAAAAATTCAATGCGCCAAATTGCCAAAACAAATAAGTTGACCGAAATTGAAGTGAGAAGAATCGTGTACGGTTTATTGCAGGCTGGTTTGGTGGAGTTGGTTCGCCCGAATGACGCCCCCGTGCCGACTGTGGCAACCACAAATGCAAAGGCTTTCCCAACGCAGGACAAAGAAGAACAAAAATCATTGATAAACAAACTCATCGGCAGAATTCGCAAGATTTAGTTGGAAGAGAGCCGAAAGGATAAGAACTATGCAAACGGTCAAAATGGTAATCACAGGTCCCTTTAGCGCTGGCAAAACGCAGTTTATTCAATCTGTCAGTGAAATTGACGTGGTGGCGACAGAACGTAAAATTTCATCGGCTGAAGAAAGAAGCGTCAAATCTGCCACCACCGTAGCCATGGATTTTGGGCGCATTACGGTAGATGAGGATTTAGTCTTATATTTATTTGGCACGCCTGGTCAAAAACGTTTCGATTTTATGTGGGAGATTCTCTCAGAAGGCATGTTAGGCTTTATTGTTTTAGTAGATAGCACCCGCCCCGAAACCTTCCGCGAAGCGCGCTCTATTTTAGAAACCTTCCGCGCCTATGCCCCCACGCCGTTTGTCGTCGCCGCAAATAAACAAGATATGGAAGACGCTTGGGAACTAGAAGATATGCGCCACGCGCTTCGTTTAGATAAAACCACAAAAATGCTCCCCTGCGTGGCGACCGACAAAGAAACGGTTAAAAAAGTATTAATCGAATTGCTCACCAGCGTACTCGAAAATATGGATTCTCAAAAATAAGGGGCTTGGTTGATTTGTCGCTGTGTCATCCATTACTACTGACCAAGGAATAGTTCATTACGAAGTGTACGGGCGAGGTCGCCCCGTTATTTTGTTGCATGGCTGGCTAGGCTCGTGGGGGCTATGGCAAGAAACCATGGGATACCTCGGCGGCTTTTATCGCACCTATGCATTAGACTTTTGGGGCTTTGGCGAATCGGGAAAAAAACGCGAAACCTACGCCGTTTCAGACTTTGTCAGTTTAGTCAATCAATTCATGGAGCAATTGGGCATTGTCCATGCGCCGCTGGTAGGGCATAGCATGGGCGGCACGGTCAGCCTCTCTGTCGCCATTCAACACCCTGAGAAAGTAAGCAAAGTGGTTGTGGTTGGCTCGCCTATGGTTGGGTCTTCGCTGGCGCCGTTATTAAAACTCGCCGGGCTTCGCCCGATTGCCTTTATGCTCTTCAACATGATGACGCCCTTCCGCTTATTTATGAAATATTACTCGCGCATCATCTGCAGCGACCCGCGCTTCCCCGCTATGATGGATAGAGATTTATCTCGCACCACCGTTGAATCCTTCCTGCTCTCTATTGCCTCGCTGCGCCGCACCGACTTAACCCCCATGTTGCCCATGATTAAAGCCCCCGCCTTAGGCATTTATGGCGACAAAGATTTAATCGTTCATCCCTTGCAATGGCAACCGATGCAAAAAGGCATTCCCAATGTACGCATTGAGCGCTTTCCAACCGCGGGGCATTTCCCAATGTTAGAAATGCCCAATGAATTTAGCCAAACGCTAAAAAAATTCCTCGACGAAGATTTTTCAAAACCCCATGAGCAATGATTCTTTCTTTTACCCTCAAAAGATGGGTAGAGTGATGCTTTTGGGGTTAGAAGAAGTCACTGGAAAAAGCGGACTCGCCTCGATTCTTGATTTAGGCGGGCTTGCTCACCTGAAGCAAACCCCTCTGTCTGCCACCGCAGATAAAACGTTCAAATTTGAAGCGGTGAGCCAAATTCACCAATCGTTAGAACAGCAATTTGGTCCGCGTGGCGGAAGAGGTTTAGCCCTACGCGCCGGGCGCGCCTGTTTCAAATATGGGTTAAAAGAATACGGCTCGTTGATGGGAATTACCGAAATGGCGTTTCGCTTACTCCCGCTTCAGACGAAGTTGCGCGTGGGCGCCAAATCTTTTGCCGATCTCTTCAACAAACATACCGACCAAAAAGTGCGCCTTGAAGAAACAGACGAAAAAATATTTTGGCACATCGAACGATGCCCCTTGTGCTGGGGCAGAACCGCCGACGAGCCGCTTTGTCATTTGGCGGTGGGGCTTTTACAAGAAGCCTTATATTGGGTAAGCGGAGGCAAAGTATTTAATGTAGAAGAAACCGCTTGCATTGCGCAAGGCGCCGCCGCTTGCACAATTGAGATAGATAAAACGCCGTTGTAAGTTTCCCCTTCTTCAACAATATTCAACTAAAACGCACGCTTGCCTCAATGAGGCTCTTTTAATCTTGGCTAAAAAACATACCCCCAAGCGAAAATCGCCCCATAGCGATTGAAAAAATACCCTTTTAAGGCAATTTTAAGCGCCCAATTTTGCATTTTCCCTACCTTTCAAGAAAGTAAACCCGCCAGCGTCTAAAAGCCTGTATACTCGCCGTAACAAGTGAGGTTGGCATGACCGACAAAGACGCTACCATAAAACGACCAACAAAACGACACAAACCTACAAAAAATATTCAAGTGGGCGAAGATAGCATTGCCGTTGGCGGCTCGGTGACCGAGAGCGCCATTATTCACGGGCAGACCATTGTTTTGGCAGAACGCTTCTGGCGTGACCTGAAGCCTGCCCTGCCCGCGGAGACTATTCACCAAGCCACAGCCGCCTACCTAAACTACCTTGCCGACAGACATTACTACCTCAATATGAAGGGAATGGGGGTGGCGGATAGAATTCCCCTCAAACTCAAATTGCTCGACTTATACGTCCCCCTCAAAGCGCGCATGGAACTGCCCGAAGGCGAAACATGGAGGCGCGACCTAAGCCTAGCAGGCAGAGATATTAAGGACGACCAGCAAGAAACTTTGCACTTTGGCGACCCTGTTCCATTAATCAATGTCTTAAAGGCTCATGCAGGCATGGTGGTATTAGGCGACCCTGGCGCCGGCAAAACTACATTCGTCAAATATTTAGCGCTGAAATTAGCGCGCGGCGAAGGCGCAGAAATTGGCTTGAGCGATTATCTACCCATCCTGCTTCCTTTGGCAGGCTATGCTAACGCTTTGCAAACCCGCGATATTCCGCTTGACGATTTTATTGCCGAATATTTTGAAGGCATTGGCGCAAATTTACCCATTAGCGATATGCTCCACGAAGCCCTCAAAGCAGGGCGCGCCCTAATTTTGTTAGACGGTCTCGACGAAGTCCGCGACCTTAGCATTCGCAATACGGTAGTTGAACGCGTGGTGGATTTTTACACCTTCCACCATCATCAAGGCAACAAATTTGTCATCACCAGCCGCGTGGTGGGGTATCGCGCTGTGCGCCCATCGGCTGAAGGATTAGCGGAATGCACCATTATAGATTTTGAAGACGATGAAATTGAAGAATTTATTCATCATTGGACAAGCGCGCTAGAAAAACAGGCGCAAGGCAACACCGCTATTGCTCGGTCCGACGCTGAAACCGAACGCCGCGAATTGTTAGATGCGATTCATCAAAACCCCGGCGTACGTCAGTTAGCCTCTACCCCGTTGTTATTGACGATACTTGCATTAATGAAACGGCAAGGCGTATCGCTGCCAGAACGGCGCGTGCAGTTATATGATCAATATGTAAATACTTTGCTTTCCACATGGAATCGCGCTCGAAGTTTAAGCGGGCGCGCGCCCGGGCGCGATATTGACGAAGTGCAAACGGTGAGAATCCTTGCGCCTTTGGCATTGTGGATGCACGAAGTAAGCCCGGGCGTCGGTTTGGTTGGGCGGGAAGAAATGCGCCGCAAATTAGAAGAACTCTTCCATGAACGCGGCGACGCTTCGCCGCACCAAGCCGCGCGCCAATTTTTACAAGATGTGCGCGAACACGCGGCGCTGTTGCTAGAACGCGGTCCTGCGGAATATGGGTTTATTCACCTCACTTTTGAAGAATATTTAGCGGCTGTGGCGCTGGCATTAAAAGGTCAGGGCGATTCAAAACCGATTATTGAAACTTTATCGGCGCATGTGGGCGAGCAGGCTTGGCGCGAAGTGACTTTATTGACGATTGGTTACTTGGGTATTCGTCAGCAATTGCCGAAGATTGCCGGCGAAGTGGTGGAAGCGCTGGTGAAGGAGAAACCTGGTCCTGCGGGGGAGGCGGTGGTGTTGGCAGGCGATGCGGTTTTAGATACTTGGCCCGGCGGCGTACCTATAGCAAGCAAAGAAAAAGTGATTCAAGAATTAATCGCCACCATGCAAAGCGAAGCGATTCGCCCTGAATTGAGAAGACACGCCGGCTTATTGCTCGGTAGGCTCGGCTGGCGCCCGAACGATTTAGACCGGTTTGTAGAAGTGGCTGAGGGGGGGTATCAGGCTGGCGTTAAGAAAGAAGCGAAAAAGATTCCTTATTCTTATTTCATCGCCAAATACCCCGTCACCAATATTCAATTTGCGCGCTTTGTGAAAGAAGACGGTTATAAAATAAAAGAATATTGGAGCGAAGCGGGCTGGGAGTGGCGCACAGGCAAGTATGACGAGCGTACTTTGCAAGACGCTGAACGAGATTGGTTGGAACATCGCCCGCCTGCTAAACGCAATATGCCTTACTATTGGCATAATATTGAGTTGAGCAACCCCATTGTGCCAGTGGTGGGCGTGTGTTGGTATGAAGCCGAAGCGTATTGTAAGTGGCTTTCTAAAAAAATCGTGGCGATTCCAGAGGGGTATGAAATTCGTTTGCCGCGCGATGACGAATGGGAACGCGCCGCGCGCGGCACAGATGGGAGGGAATACCCTTGGGGCGATGGGTTTAATAAAACTGCCGCCAACACATGGGATAGCGACGCGAGCGGCTCTGGGCTTGGGGGAACAACCGCTGTGTGCACCTTTCCGCAAGGGGCTAGCCCCGAAGACGCTTGGGATACAAGCGGCAATGTTTGGGAGTGGACTGGCTCGTGGTATGACGACGACCATAAATATCGGATTGTGCGCGGCGGCTCATGGATAGGGTATCATTGGTTTGCGCGCGCTTCGTTTTGTAATTGGTCTATTCCGCTGATGTTTAATGACGATTTGGGTTTTCGTGTGGCAATTGCGCCGAAAGGTAAGTGATTTTATAGTCAATGTTCCGAAGGTTTTTTTCTTAGACCTTCGGAACGGTTTTAATGATTGGAGGAGATATGGCAAATAAAAAAAAGGACGGTTTGCAGGCGGGACATGGGAGCATTGTGATTGGCGGAGATGTGACTGGGAGCAATATTGTGCAGGGAAACCATAATGTTATCGCCCATCAGACGATTCAGCTTAACCCGTTTTTTCAAACCATTTATAAAGTCGTTGAAGAACATCCGACCTTAACCCCATCGCAAAAAGAAGATGTGAAGGCGGAGTTGGAAGAAGTGAAAAGCGCGTTGGAAGAAAAACAACCCGATATGTCTTTTTTGGCAAGGCGTTTTCGTAACCTCAAACGCATGTCGCCCGATATTGTGGATGTGGCGATGGAAACGTTGAAGAACCCCATGAGCGGCGTGGCAGAAATTATAAAAAAGATCGCTAATAAAATAAAAGAAGACGCAGGATAATTGTTCTGAGCGCCCTTCCTCAAGCGCAAGCCAACAGACCATACTTATACGGGTCAATATTTTTATACGGATGATTTGGGGCTGATACGCGTCATCGGTTATTAAGAGGATAAGAATGAAGAAAAGTTTTTTAATATTGATTTGTTTGACATTGCTCGCTTGCGCCCCCCCAGTAGAGGTTCCTCCGCCTCCGACTCAAATTCCAACTGCCACATTACCCCCAACTTTTACTTCAACCCCAACGATTATCAACACGCTTGCCCCAACTCAAACGCCGTTCCCAACTTCATTGCCCGATTTTTGCGCCGACATTCGCGGTTCTGAATTAATCAAAACGTTTAGCCAAGCCATTGCCAATAAAGACGGAGAATTGCTGGCTTCTCTGGTTTCGCCATCCTACGGCATGGATGTTCGCTATTATCGCAATGGCAATGTGATTAATTATGACGTGGAACATGCAAAGTTTGTTTTTGAAACCGTCTTCCAAGCCGATTGGGGCTTGGCTTTTGGAAGCGGCGAGGCGACCGTTGGCTCGTTTCAAGAAATTATTTTGCCCTCGCTTCAACAAGTATTTACTCCCGCTTCATTAGTCGTTTGTAATCAAATTCAAACGGGCGGCGTAACGTACTTCCCCGAATGGCAATACCCCGGTATGAATTATTATTCGGTTTACTTCCCCGGCACAGAAGAATTTGGCTATTTAGATTGGCAAACGTGGGCGGTCGGCATGGATAATATTGCAGGCAAACCTTACCTTGCCGCATTATCGCGCTTTGTGTGGGAGCCATAACGATGAAATGCCTAAGCCTTTTATCGCTCACATACAACAAGAAAAAAGAGACATCCCCCCCTTTAGATTCGCCCACCTTACGGGTTTGTTATGAAAGTACCATATACTCGGCGGAAGGTTGTGGAGTAAAATTTAGTCATGTTAGTTCAAGATGTGCGTAATTCTGAGGTAAGCGTGCAACGCTCTGGCGAAACGTTGAGCCGCGTTTTGCAATGGGTGGCGCTGGCGTATCAGGCGTTGGCGGTGGTTGTATTTTTGTTGAGTTTATACTTTGCCAGCCGTTGGCTACGCTTGCCGTTTTTGGGGGCGTTTTACGAGCACACCATGATATTCACCGATACCGCCCCAAACACTACAGATGCGGCTTGGGCGCTATCGCAAGAAGTTAAATCGGGCGACCAATTAATCGCCATTAATGGCGCGCCCGTGAAAAGCGCCGCTGACGTAGCGCAGATTTTATCCACCCGCTTTGCTGGTGAAACGGTAAAAATCAGCGTGTTGACCTTGGAAGGCGAAGTGCGTCATTTTGACGTGACTTTATACGCTTTCCCTGAATCTAGCCGCACGGTTTATTTTTACTTCCCCTCCATTTTAAGCGCCGTTTTCTTAATTATCAGTTTTTGGATTTTTGGTTTCCGCCGCACCGAAGCGGCAGGGCGCGCCTTTTCGCTATTTACCGCGTCTTTAGCCATGACCACTGGCGCATTCTTTAATATCTCCACCACACATGAATTTACTCATATCTGGACGCTTTCTTTAGCCCTCACAGGCGGAACTTTAGCGGCTTTAGGTTTGGTGTTTCCAATAGAGCCGCGTATCATTTTTAACAGACCTTATTTACGTTGGATAGGAATTTTTATCGCCTTACTTCTTACGGGGGCGGCGTTCCCTAACTTATATAATTTCAACCAGCCTACCGCCTACTTTAACAGCTGGCGAATGATATACGGCTTTAACGCTTTATGTATTTTATTTTACATTTCGCTTAACATTTATTATGCCCTAAACGCGCAATCGCCTGTGATTAAGACGCAAGCCCGCACCATTTTATTTGGCGCTTTAATCGCTTTCGCGCCGGTGGGCATTTGGCTGGCGGCGGGCGTTTTAGGTTCAATTAATTTTTCGCCCTATCTGTTCCTCCCTTTAATTCTTTTCCCCATGACCATTGGCTACACTATCTTGCGCTTTCGCTTTTTGCGAACCGACGAATTAGCGCGGCGCGGAGTGATGTATCTTTTCCTTTCCATCTTAATTACGCTTGGATATTCTCTTCTGGTCGTGGGCGCGGGGTTATTATTTGGCAGTAATTTGCCTGCAAATAGCCCTGTCTTTGTGGGGCTTGGGCTTTTTCTCATTGCCATTATCCTTGAACCCATTCGGACGCGCCTGCAAAATTTAGTGGATACGATTTTCTTTCGCGGCTCGCGCGTGTTTACCGAACAACTAGAAGACTTTTCTCGCAAATTAACCACCTCGTTAGATTTAGAAACCATTGGCGTTACCATGCGCGAACAAATCGCCTCTACTCTAACGCCAAGCCGAATCCACATTTACACATACGACTCCCTCAACGACTTTTTCTCCGCCTTGCCCGGCGAAGACCGCCGCCCCACCAGCGACATTCGTTTTACCGCCTCCAGCCCGCTGGTCAATTACTTTACAAAAGAACGCCTACCGCTGTATTTAGATAACACCTCCGCATTACCGCCAGAACTACAAGCGGAACAATCTCGTTTGGCGTTATTGGGCGCGCGGTTATTTATTGTATTGCCCGGCAAAGAAAGATTGAACGGCTGGCTGGCTTTAGGACCAAGACTAACAGGTCAGCCTTACACGCCGCGCGACTTACGCTTCCTCGAAAATATTTGCGACCAAGCCTCCGTTGCCATTGAGCGTGTGCAAACCGTTTCCACTTTAGAAAGACGAATTCAAGAAATGAACGCGCTCACCCGCGTATCCAAAGGCGTAAACGTCACATTAACATTTGACGATGTGCTTGAATTAATCTACGCCCAAACCGCTCAAATTATCCCCACTTCGCATTTTCACATCACCTTATACAACAAAGACGGCGATTATTATTACTATGGCTTTTGTTTGGAAAATAACGAAAGAATTGAAGAACGCGAAAATCAACCCTTTTCTGCAAATACAGGCTTAAGCCCAGACGTCATTCGTAAAAGCCGACCGATTATTACCCAAGATTACATTCGTGAATGTCAGGCGCGCGGGCATACCCCTGCGCTAGAAAACGTATTCGCATGGATGGGCGTGCCATTAAATGCGGGCGCGGCAACCATTGGCACGTTAAGCGTCGGAAGCCGCGACGGTTCAATTTCCTACACGCGCGGGCAATTAGAATTATTACAAGCCATCGCCGACCAAACCGCCGGCGCAATCGTCAAAGCGCGCTTGCTCGAAGAAACTGAACAACGCGCCCACCAACTTTCAACGTTAAACGAAATTACAAAACAATTAACTTCCACGCTGGAATTAAACCCACTCTTACAAAACATCCTTGAAAACGCAGTCGGCATTTTGAATTGCGAAGCGGGCAGTCTGTTTTTAGTGGATGAAGAAACGGACGAATTGGTCTTTCGCGTAACGGTGGGACCAGTCGCTTCTAACTTAATTGGAAAGCGCCTACCGCCCGGCACAGGAATCGTCGGGCGCGCTGTGCAAACGCGCAGAGCCGTCATTGAAAACGAAGACCAAAATTCGCAATCGCGCTTCAAAGGCATAGACCAGCAAACGGGATTCGTCAGCCGTTCATTAATGGCAGTGCCATTACAGGTCAAAGACCGTGTGATTGGCGTGATTGAAGTCATCAACCGCCGCGACGGATTACCCTTTGTGCAAAATGATGAAACCCTGTTAAATGCCTTTGCAGGGCAAGCGGCGGTGGCAATTGAAAACGCCCGCCTATATACCTTAACCGACCAAGAACTAGCCAGCCGCGTAGAAGAATTATCTGTAATGCAACGGATTGACCGCGAATTAAACGCCAGCCTTGAAATAGACCGCGCCATGCGAATTACATTAGATTGGGCATTGAGACAATCTGGCGCGGAGGCGGGTTTGATTGGCATTTTAGAAGAAGGCAAATTGCGCGTTATGTCGCATCAGGGGCTGGATGAACAAATGCAAAACCTGCCCGATATGCTGATGAAGATTGAATTGCCCGCCATGCTTGCCGCCGTAGAAACAGGCGTTCCTCAACAAGAAGCGGTGGAGTCTTCTAAAAACAAATTACTCACTGCGGCTCACTCTCAAATGGTGATTCCAATTCGCCGCGAAACGACCGTCATCGGCTTATTATATTTAGAGAGCATGAGCGACTCGCAAGTGGATATTGATTTTCTCACCCGCCTCACAGACCACGCCGCTATCGCCATTTCAAACGCGCAATTGTATAGTGAAGTGCAGCGCGCTAACTTAGCCAAGAGCGACTTCGTCTCGTTTGTGGCGCACGAGTTGAAGAACCCGATGACTTCCATCAAAGGCTATACCGATTTACTTGCCGCTGGCGCGGTGGGGCAAGTGAACGATATGCAAAGCAACTTTTTACAGACAATTAAATCAAACGTAGAGCGCATGTCCACCTTAGTTTCAGACTTAAACGACAACTCGAAAATTGAGGCGGGGCGCTTGCGCTTGGAATATAAAGCAACCAATGTTTCCGAATTGGTTGACGAGGTCATTCGCACGTTTACTCGCCAAATTGAAGATAAAAAACAAAAGCTAGAACTTATCATTCCGCAAAACTTACCGGCGATGTGGGCAGATAGAACGCGCGTAGCCCAAGTGCTTACGAACTTAGTCAGCAACGCGCACAAATACACGCCAGAAGAAGGTCACATCCAAGTTGGCGTGGAAGAAACCCCCAATCAATGGGATTTAGACGGCGCGCCGCGCGTGATTCACTTGTGGGTGAAAGACAGCGGTATTGGTATGACGCTGGAAGACCAACAAAAGATTTTCCAAAAATTCTTCCGCTCTGAAGACCCCAAAGCCCGCGAAGCCCCCGGCACAGGCTTAGGCTTAAACATCACCAAAAGTTTGGTAGAAATGCAAGGCGGAAAGATTTGGTTTGAAAGCGAATATCGTCAAGGCACAACGTTCCACTTCACCATTCCAGTGGCGGAAGGTTAAAGCAACATGGCAATTCTGGCATCGGTTGGTTCTGCACAAGCGTTAGATGGGCGTGAGGCTGGGCTTCAAGCCACACATCAGGCATTGAATCGGTTGGGTGCAAACGCGCCTAATTTGGCAATTGTCATTTCTTCGCATCAATATCAAGCCCGCGAAGTATTAAGCGGCGTTTCTAGTTTAGTAGGCGATACGCCCATCATTGGTTACAGTTCGCCTGCTGGCTTAACGCAACAAGGGCAACATCCGCATTCAGTTGTAGTGGCGTTATTAAGCGGCGACTTTCAAAGCGAAACGCTTTGGCTGCCCGGTTACGCCCAATCGGGGCGTGAAACCGCCTCAAAAATTGAAACGTATGTCTCGGCGCGGGCAGAACGCCAATCGGTTTTATTTTTCGCCGACGGCTTTAACGGCGACGCAGAACAATTTTGTAATTCCATCTCCACCGACTTAAACATCGTTGGCGGGCTTTCTAGCGGAGATTTGCACACAGGCAACACCTATCAACTCACTGGCAGCCAAACGGGAACGGGAAGTTTAGCTGTGGCATTATTGCGCGGCAATATAAAAATTGGAGTTGGCGCTGCGCATGGTTGGGACCCTGTCGGCAGTCAACTTCGCGTCACCCGTTCACGCGGATTTTGGCTGCGCACTTTAGACGGCAGACCTGCCTCAGAATCGTACGCGAATCTATTTGGCTACCCCGCCCGTGATTGGGCGTTTCCGCCGTTGAGTTACCTAGCGCGTTTATACCCTTTAGGAGTAGAACAAAATGATGGGCTGGTTGTGCGCGCTCCAATCCGAGTAGAAGCGGACGGCAGTTTTCGGATGAACGCCGCTATTCGAGATGGCATTGACGCTTATCTTTTAATCGGTAGCCGCGCCGCCTGTGAAACCGCCGCCCGTAACGCCGCTCAACAAGCCTTGCTCCAATTGGGGGATAGTAAACCCGCTCTATTGCTTGTGTTGGTAGATGTGGCTTGGCAAATGCTCCTCAAAGCCCAGCCCGGCGCCGAGATTGCCGCCATTCAAGAAATTCTTGGCGAAGACGTGCCAATGGCAGGGGGATACACATTAGGGCAGGTTACAACATCGGGCGAAACCTCAAAACCCAAATTCCTCAACCAGCATATAGTCGTCATTGCTTTTGGCGAAGCCTAATCAAAAGGTTACGTTTTTCTGCCAACCGAACGATTTGCGCCTCTCTGTTTCGAATAGAGCAGGTTAGCCGGCAAACTCAGGGTTTCGGTAAAAATAATTGACTGAAGAGGCATTTACCACTTTGCATAAAAGTTCTGGTCATTTTTGGTATAAATTTGACCATCTTGAATTTACATTAAAACCAAGCCTCTCTGTTAATGAATAAAACTTAATTACGCTGTGATAGATGAACGCATAAGAGAGTTTGGCTAATATTTTTGTAAGGTACATGCTAAGAGCAAACCGAAAAAGCGTTTTAAGCCGCGCTTTGCTTTATAATCGCTACTATCTATGCTCAAAATTATTCTCCATGCGCCGAACCCCATTATGCCGTTTTGCGAACCCGCGCGTGAATTGCGGATTCAGAATACGCCGCTGTGGTTGCATCAACGCAACGTGCTGGCGCCTTATGTGACGCGGGAAATTGAGGTGAAGCAAGGCGAGCGTTTACAGCCTGTGCGCGAGCCGAGTATTGTGTATCGCGATAATTTATTTTTTGATGAAATTTACCTCACCGAGTTTATGAAAGAGGCAATGAAACGCAGGCGCCCCGTCCGCGCCGCGTTTCGGGCAGACGACCCCGCTTTTAAAGAACATGCGTTGCCGTTATCCACATCTTATACGCCTGCTGGGAGTTTATACCTTGCCGATTTATGGTATTACCCAAATGGTCCGGTGGCGGGGGCAGAACCTTTGGTGATTGATTTACAAGCCAAAGAAATTGGCTATTACCATGTGCCAACTTATATGGCAGACCAAAGCGGCGATTTAGTCTTTCAAGTGCCATTAAAATCTTTCATCGCCATTGATTCATGGGTGCATGTCTTTATTGCCGATATGGTGTTTAGCCAATTTGGGCGCGGGGCAAGGTTTGAAAAAAGGTTAAACGAAGATTTAGGGTTCAAATTAAAAATTCTCGGCAAAGCGGTGTATGAAGGTCGTCAAGTGTTGGAATGTTCTGAACTTGTCAAAGTTGGAAAGAATTGCGTGATTGACCCCAGCGCCGTTATCCATGGCCCAACCATTATTGGAGATAACGTGACGATTAATGCTGGGGCGGTGATTGAAAATTGTGTGATTGGCAGTAACGTCAACATTTCGCAAGACGTTCAACTCATGCTCTCTGTGGTCGGCGACGGCGCATTTTTGCCGTTTCGGGCGGCGTTGTTTATGACTACTTTAATGGAGAATAGCATGGTGGCGCAGAATACTTGTCTGCAAATGTGCGTGGTGGGCAGAAACACGTTTATCGGCGCAGGCTCTACGTTTACCGATTACAACTTAATCCCCACGCCGTTACGCGCGCGCGACGGTAATGGGCAGTTAAGTTTATCGAACCGCCCAGTGTTGGGAGGGTGTGTGGGGCATAACTGCCGCATTGGCTCTGGCATGATTATTTACCCCGCCCGCACCATTGAGTCGGATGTCGTCTTAGCCGCCTCTGCCGAACGGCGCGTGATTGACCGTGACATCACGTTTGACCAAAGCGACCATCACAAATGGAAATTGGCTCACTTACACCAAACGCCCTATCATAAAAAAGCGCAGGTGGTGGAGTCTTGGTAAATGGCTCGCAGGTTTAATTGATTTGTAGTTAAGCGGATTGCTGAAACAGCGCCCGCTGTGTTTTTGAAGAAAAAATCGCAGGGTCATCGACTCTGTTGGAGCAAAAATATAGTTCATGGATAGTTTCGCCTTCATTATTCACCCTGTTGACCCTAAGCGAGATGTCAGTCGTAAATTTCCTTTTTTAGGCAAGGTGTTATCTGAAAAGCAAATTGACTTTTTCTCTACCTTCTTTCCGCCTGTTTATATTTCTGAAATTGAAGGGATTACCTCGCAAGCCACAGGCAAAGAAGTAAAAGGCTGGTTTATTGCCTGCCCATACACGCCGCGCCGTATGATGCAGTTGCCTGAGCGCACGGTCTATAATAAAATTATTCAAACAGGTCGCATGGCTGAGAAACTTGGCGCGCAAATTCTTGGTTTGGGCGCGTTTACCTCAGTTGTGGGCGACGCTGGCAAAACGATTGCAAACAAATTAGATATCCCCGTCACCACCGGCGATTCATATACTGTGATGATAGCCGTACAAGCCATTCGAGAAGCGGCAAAAGTAATGGATATAAAAATTGAAGACGCTACGGTGGCGGTGGTCGGCGCGACTGGCTCGATTGGGCGCGTTTGTGCGGAGTTAATTGCTGGCGAAGTTGCGCGGACATTCCTCATCGCTCGGGATGAGAAAAAACTTGAGGCTCTGCGAGACAGGCTGAAAGGTAGAGCGCGAAGCGAGTTATGTATCAGCACAAAAATGGACGTGTTAAAGGAAGCGCAGTTAATTTTGACGGTGACAAGTTCGATTCACGATATTATTTACCCCGAACATTTGCAAGCGGGCAGTGTGGTGTGCGATGTGGCGCGCCCCCGCGATGTTTCTGCAATGGTGGCGGCGGTGAGAGATGATATATTAGTGATTGATGGCGGCATGGTGGATGTGCCAGGTCCCGTAAATTTTCATTTTAATTTTGGCTTTCCAGAAGGCAAGGCCTATGCCTGCATGGCGGAGACGATCGCTTTGGCTTTGGAAGGTCGGTTTGAGGATTATACGGTTGGTAAAGAAATTACCTTAGAGCGTGTGCAAGAAATTACTGCAATAGCAGAGAAGCACGGCTTTCGGATGAGTGGTTTTCGGTCTTTTGAAAAAGAAGTAACACAAGAACAAATTGAAACCGTTCGCAAAAACGCAAAACGCAAAGGACGTGTTTTAGGAGGCTTACATGGCTAATGCTCGCCTTTTGGTAGTAGAAGATGATGTTGATATTGCCAACATGCTCAAGATTTATTTTTCGGGCTTACAATTTGACGTGGATGTGGCAAACCGTGGACGGGACGCTTTGGAAAAAACAAAGCAAGTATTGCCGCACTTAATTGTGTTGGATATTATGCTGCCCGATATTGACGGGTACGAAGTCTGTCGCACGCTGCGCACCAACACGCGCACCAGCCATATTCCCGTTATCTTTTTAACGCAAAAAGACGAACGCAGCGATAAACTACAAGGCTTAGAACTAGGCGCAGACGATTACATCACCAAACCGTTTGATATTGAAGAATTAAAATTGCGCGTGCAGGGGGCAATTCGCCGCGCCGAACGAGAAAGCCTCACCGACCCGCGCTCTGGGTTGCCGGCTGGGCGGTTAATTGAAGAACAACTGCGTAAAATCATTCGCGAGAAGAATTGGGCTTTGTTAGACGTTCGCATTAATAACTTTGAACCGTTCAAAGATGTGTATGGCTTTGTGGCGGGCGACGATGTGCTGCGCTTTGCCGCCATGTTAATTGGCGAGGTGGTAGATGAACTTGGCACGCCGAGCGATTTTATCGGCCACGCCGGGGGCGATAACTTCATCATTATCACCACAAACGAAGCGGCGCCAGCCATTCGGCAAAAGGTAAAACAACGCTTTGCTGAAGAAGTGCAAACGCACTATAACTTTATAGACCGCCAACAGGGATTCATTCAAGCGCCAAAAGCGGAAGGCGGCGTAGAAAAAGTCGGTTTTATGACGTTATCTGCGGGTTTGGTTTCTCCCGAGTTGCATAGTTTTGCCGATATTCGTGAAATTACAGAACTCGCGGCAGAAGCCCGCAGACAGGATGCGGCGGCGGCTTCAACTGCCTAAGCAAGTGAGAATTTCGCCTCATGGATAATATTAGCCTCTTAGCGCCTGTGGTAGGGCTAATTATCATTACCATTACCTTTATTGCGCTGCGCATGATGCTGCGCGTGCAAACAGCGTCACAGGCAACTTTTACCGCCCCCGCTTTTTTAGAATCAACGCAATCGAACGACGCCGTTCTCATCCTCCAACCGGGCGGGCGGGTGGAATATTTAAGCGCGCGCGCCAGAGCGTTTTTTGGCTTGCGCGAAAACGAACCTTACGACCTAGAACGCCTAGCCCGATATGTGCGCCCTTCCGACGATTTTTTAGACGTGTGCGCCGCGCCGAGTTCTAAACGAGTATCCATCAGCGGCAAACTGGTAGAAATTACCTCATACGAAATTCCGGGCGTGTACCCACTTATGCTAGTGGCGTTGCGTGGCAAAGAAAACCTAACCGCTTCAGAACCAAGCAATGGCGACGCAAGCGAAATTTTACAAATTGCCACCGAATTTAGCCAAAGCATTGCCGCTAGTTTAGATTTAAACACAACCGCCAATTCCATCCTTACGAATGTTGGAAAACTTGTGCCTTCGGATGTGCTTGAACTAAAAATATGGGATGCAGACCGAAAAACCCTCGTGCCGCATCGCAACCGCATGAACACAGGGAGATTAGGCGCCACAGGCTCGCTCTCTAACTCACAATTTGGTCGTTTAACCGAACGCATCGTTTTGACCAAAACGCCCTTAATGATTGATAACGTGCAACAATCTGAACTCGTCAACGGCGAATTAATTTCCGTACAATCTTATTTGGGCATTCCATTAATAGCAGGCGGAGAATTAGTCGGCACGCTCGAAGCAGGGCAATTAAGCGTTGGCGCATTTGGTCAGCATGATTTAGATTTACTAGTGCTTATTTCAGGTCAAGCCGCCGTTGCCATTCGTAACGCCAAATTATACGAAGACGAACAACGCCGCCGCGCCGAATTAGTTGGGCTTGCTAACCTCAACCAATCCATCGGTTCGGTGCGCGATATGCAAGAAATGTTCACGCGCTTAGTTGAAAGCATTTTGCCATTATTCCAAACCGAAATTGTCGGCTTCCTTTTATACGACGAAGACAAACGCACCCTCGAAGGCAAAATCCCATTTCATGGCTTGCCCACCCAAGTCGTTGAAATTTACCGCGCCAACATTTTGCCCGATAGCCCCGCCGAAAAAATTATCAACAGCCGCGAGGCGATTATCTCCAAAAACGCGATGACGGATGAAACCTGGCGAAATTTAGGGCTTGCGGATGTAGCCACCGCCGCCAGCCTGCGAGATAACGCCCTCATCCCGCTTCTTTCTTCGGGACACATGCTTGGCTACCTGCAAATTGGACATCACACCCGCGGCGTTTCTTCTTTCAACCAAGAAGAAATCCGATTAATGAACATCGTTGCCAGCCAAGCCGCCGCCATTATTGAAAATGTTTTACTCGTGCAACAAGCCCGCGCCCGCGCCCTCCGCGCCGATGCGCTCCGCCGCATTGCCAGCCTTTCGGCATCGTCGGCTACCTTAGAAGAAATTCTCAAATACTCTATGCAAGAAATTGCGCGCCTCTTCCAAGCCGATATGGGCGCCATCTTTTTATTAGACGAAACGCGCGGTGTGTTAAGCCTCAACCGCGAATCTACCTACGGCGTCTCGGAAGAGATAAGCGCCGCCTTTACCCAAATTTTTGTAGACGACCCCAATTATCGGTACAGCGTTTCGGGCAGTAAAAAACCGTTTTTATCTGGCAGGCTCAGTACAGATAGAAGAGTGTTACCTGCATACCGTAACCTCACCAACACGCTTGGCATGGAATCTGCCATTGTGGCGCCGCTGGTTGTGCGCGAAAGAAGCGTGGGCGAATTAATGTTGGGGAGCAGTAAAGTCAATCACTTTAACCCGTTTGATTTGCAAATCGTTTCCACCGCCGCCGGGCAAATTGCTTCTGCCATAGAATCTGCCGAGTTGTTGAAACAGACCGACGATTCATTGCGGAAGCGAGTTGAACATCTCTCTGCCATTGCCAGAGTGAGCAAAGAGTTAGGCGTTTCGTTAGACTTAAAACACCTGCTTCAAGTCATTCACACCGAAGCCATGCGCTTGGCTCATGCCGACGCCGCCACGGCGCTTTTATTTGAACAAAATAAAGACATATCAACCCCGCGCATCCAACTTTTGGTTGGGCAAGAACATCAACCTGGCTTAAGTTCCGCCGAACGCACAGCCATTAAAGATAACGCCCCGTTCATCGTTTCAGATTTTATTCAAGACGGAATCTACCCGCCTTATGAAGGCGCGCGCTCTGGCATTATCTTGCCCATCACGCATCACTCGCAAGTAATCGGGTTGCTCAATGTTTATTCTAACCGCTCAAAATTTTTCTCCGCCGACACCGCCGAACTGATGCAAATGCTGGCGACGCAAGCCAGTATTGCGCTTGGCAACGCGCAACGATATCAGAACGAAAAACAACGAAGCGAATTAATGGGGCGCAGGTCTGAAACGTTGGTGCGCCTCACCGACGTAAGTTATAGCTTAGGTCACGACCAACCCTTAGACCAAGCCCTGCAAATTATTGCGCGCGGCATTCGAGACGCAACGCCGTTTCGCGTGGTGTTGATAAGCGTATTAGAAACCGACACAAACCAATTGCGGCGCGTCACGGGGGTTGGGCTTCCGCAAGAGACATTAAACGAACTGCTCTCGCGTAAACAACCCTTAGCCAGCCTACAGCAATTAATGCGCCCCGATTTCAAAATCAGCCGTTCATACTTCATCCCCGCCGACCAAACGCCCGTCATGCCGCCAGATTTGCACAAAGTGACGTTAGAGGTAAATGCGCCGCAAGCCAAAGCTTCTAATTCATGGAACGCCGAAGATATTTTCCTCGTCCCATTAGAAAATGCCGACGGTCAAATAGTCGGCTTAATCAGTTTAGACGACCCATCGAACGGATTAAGACCCGACATTGCCGCCATCGAATCGGTAGAGGTATTCGCCTCGCAAGCCGCTTTACTAATTAGCAATGTCTTACGTCAAAACGAATTGCGCGCGCGCATGGAATCTCTTTCTTCTGCGCTGAGCCGCCAACAAAAATTATTAGACGTTGCAAAAAATGATTTACCCATCTTACTTCGCAAAGACCTAGAGCAAACCATTGCCCTGCACAACCTAGACCGCCGCGCCCAACGCGTGCGCGCGGGCTTAGCCATCACCGAATCGGTAAGCCGCCAATTAGACGCAAACTCAGCCTTACTGGCTTTAGGGCGCGAGACATTAACCCAACTCGGCATGTCGGTTGCATTAATTGCAGAAAACACACCCGAAGGTCCGCGTTTGACGCATAGATTAGGCAGTTTACCGCGCGCTACCAATGTGGACGCTTTATTCGGTCAACGCAACCCTTTGCGCGCCGTATTACAAAACGGGCGTTCCATATTAATCCCAAACCTTGATGAAGACGATGAATGGCGCGACTCGGCGCTGCTCACTTCGCTTCGCTCTAAGGGCGTAATTTGCTTGCCCATTTTAGTGGAGAATACCCCTGTGGCGGCAATGCTGGCAACTAGCCCCGAACCGATGCAATCGTTTACCGACGAAGACCGTCAAGTCTATTCGCAAATTTCACAACAAACGTCACTAATTCTACAAAACATCAAATTGCTCGACCAAACCCGCCGCAGATTAGACGAAGTGAATCTCCTGCTCGATTTCAGCCGCCAACTCTCAGGCATGGAAGCCGATGCGATTGTCAAATCGTTATTAGATAGCGCCAGAAAAGTGATTCAAAACGCTCACGCGGGCGCGGTTTTGGTTTGGAATCAGAAAAATGAAACGCTCACGCCGCGCGCCGTTTCAGGCTATGCCGATAACGAAAGCATGATGAAAATTAATTATCGCCTCGGCGAGGCTTTGCCCGGCAACGCCTTTATGAACAAACGCGCTCGCCGTGTGGATGAAATTAACTTCGCGCGAGATTACAACCTCTCCGCCGAAAACCTTTCGTATTACCGTCAGGCGACTGGCGGGCGTTTGCCTGTATCTTCGCTGCTTGTTCCTATTATTGCCAGCGAACAAAACATCGGTTTACTGGTTTTAGATAACTTCAACACCACTGGCGCATTTCGCAACGAAGATGAAGCCTTGCTCATTTCCTTAGCGCAACAGGTGGCTTTATCTATGGATAACTTGCGCCTCGTGCGCGATACACAAGAACGCGCTGGGCAACTACAAGCGCTAAACGACGCTTCCGCTTCGCTCACCTCCAGTTTAAGCAGCGACCAGTTAATTAACTCCCTGCTTGACCAACTCCGCCCCATCCTTCCGTATGATACGGCTACCCTTTGGTTGCGCGAAAAAGACAGACTCACCGTCGCTTCTACGCGCGGCTTTTCAGATATTGAACAACGGCTTGGTTTATCTATCGCCGTGGCAGATAGCGCCCTATTCAAAGAAATGGCGCAAACGGGGCAACCCATCCTCGTCAAAGACGTGCGCGAAGACCCGCGCTTTCCGCCCGTCGAAACGCCGCGTTTATCGTGGTTAGGCATTCCGCTCGTCTCCAAAGGCGAAATGGTCGGCGTGCTGGCGGTGGAAAAATGGCAAGCCAATTACTTCACGCGCGAGCAAGTGCAAGTCGGCTTAACGTTTGCCAGCCAATCGGCAGTTTCATTAGATAACGCCCGCCTATATGAAGACAGCGTAAAACGCGCCACCGAACTTGACCAACGCTCACAGCGCCTGACGACGTTAAATCGTTTTACCTCAGCATTAACTCGCTCGTTAGATACAGACCAAATTTTGAACCTAACCGCCGAAGAATTATATAAAGGCTTAAACGCCAAGCGCGTTTCGGTGGTGACCTTTGAACGCGGGCAAGCGTTTTGGAAAATCGCCACGCCTCGTATTCGGGCGAAACTGCCGCGCATCCTGCCAGACGCTCCCATCTTTAGCCGTTTGCGCGAATCGCTAGGCATTTTCAACACCGACGATGTGCGCGCCGAGCCAGATTTACATTCCATTATTGATATGTTTGGCGAAGACGCAACCGCTTTGTTAATTTTGCCGCTTGCCCCAAGCCAGCATTTGACCGCTTTATTGTTTGTGCAAATGACAGGCGACGCCCGTTTTGGCGTGAACGAATTAGAAATTGCCCGCACCATTACCAATCAAGCCACCATCGCCTTAGAAAACGCCCGCTTATATCAATCCTCTGTGCGCACGGCGGAACGTTTTGCAATTTTGAATGAAACTAGCTCGCTCGTTAGCGCCAGTTTAGACGCCGAAGAGATTTATCGTTCTGTTCACAAAGCCGCAGAACGATTAATGCCCTTAGATACGTTCGTCATCACCTTGTATGATGAAGCCGCCAAAGAAATTGACCCCGTTTATTTATATGAACGCGGCAAACGATATTTTGCCGAGCGAATGCCGCTTGGCAAAGGCATTAGCAGCGAAGTCATTCAAACGGGGCAGCCCCAATTAATTTCAAACGTTTCGGCGTTGGCTTCCAGCGCTTCCACTCACTTTGGAGACGAAGAAAAAGAAGTGCAGTCTATTGTGGCAGTGCCAATGAACTTAGGCGGCAAAACCTTAGGAATGCTCTCTGCCCAAAGTTACCTAACCGATATGTACACCGAAGAAGATATGCAAATTCTCGGCACATTGGCAAACCAAGCCATTGTAGCTATTCAAAACGGGCGGCTATTTGCAGAAACGCAAAAACTTGCCGCCGAACAAGAAGCCCGCGTGCAAGAACGCACGGCGCAACTAAACCAAGAAAAACAAAATACAGATACGTTGCTGCGTATTCTCACCGAAGTCTCTTCCAGTTTAGATTTAGACCGCACCCTGAATCGTACATTGTCATTACTAAACGATACGCTCGGCGCAGAACAAGGTACCATATTGCTGGTGAACCCAGAAGATAACTTGCTCCATTACCGCGCGGGCTACGGCTACTTATCCGACCGCGTGAGCCCGGGCGCGCGCTCGTTTACGCTAAAAATAGGAGAAGGCTTAGCGGGTTGGGTAGTGAAACATCGGGAGGCAGTCTTAGTTGAGGATTTGTATCAAGATACCCGTTGGGTGCGAAGCGACGCTTCAGGACAAGACCATCGCAGCGCAATCGTCGTCCCCATGTTAGTTGGCGAAGACGCCATCGGCGTTTTAATGGTGTTCCACCGTCAAGTCAACTTCTTCAATACCGAAATGTTGAACTTAGTAAAAGCCATTGCCGCGCAAGTTTCTGTGGCGATTAACAATGCAAACTTATATGAACTGATTCGCGACCAAGCCGAACGCCTCGGCTCCATGTTGCGCAAAGAACAAGTGGAAGCCAGCCGTTCGCAAGCCATTCTCGAAGCGGTGGCAGACGGCGTATTGGTGACAGGACCCGATAACCGCATCACCTTTGTAAACACCTCTACGGTAAAAATTCTAGGCTTAGAAGAAGCGCGTTTGCTTGGCAGTTCTTTAGATTCATTTTCAGGGTTGGCTGGCGCATGGACTGAAACCATCGCGCGTTGGTCTTCCGACCCATCTTCGTATCAACAAGGCGAAATGTACGCCGAACAATTAACGCTCGAAAATGGACGCATTATCTTAGTCCACCTTGCCCCCGTCATTTTGCAAAATGACTTTCTCGGCACCGTCTCTATCTTCCGCGATATTACGCGCGAAGTGGAAGTAGACCGTTTGAAATCGGAATTTGTCGCCACGGTGAGCCATGAATTGCGAACGCCGATGACCGCCATCAAAGGCTATGTGGACATTTTGACAATGGGCGCGGCAGGCGCGTTGAACGAAAATCAAATGCACTTTTTAAGCGTGGTGCGTAACAATATTGAACGCTTGAACATTTTAGTCAATGACTTATTAGATATTTCGCGCATTGAATCTGGGCGGGTTATCTTAAACACGCGCCCTGTCAATTTATATGAAATTGCCGAAGAAGTAGTCACCGAAACGTTGCGTCGCTCGCAAACCGAAAATAAACCTATGGCGCTCTCGGTGGACGCGCCGAAAAACCTCCCGCCTGTTATCGGCGATAAAGACCGCGTGCGCCAAATTTTAAGCAACCTGATTAACAACGCTTACAACTACACGCCCGAAAACGGAACGATTCATGTCAACATTCACCAACAAAACGGCGAAGTGCAAGTAGATGTAAAAGACAACGGCATAGGCATTAAACCAGAAGACCAAGCCCGCCTCTTTGAACGGTTTTACAGGGGCGAACACCCTCTCGTTTTGGCTACGCCCGGCACAGGTTTAGGCTTGCCCATTGTTCGTCAACTGGTTGAAATGCACAAAGGCAAATTATGGATGCACAGCACGGGCATACCCGGCGAAGGCAGCACGTTCTCCTTCACCTTGCCCATCGAAAAAAATGGAGAGTAAATAATCAATGGCAAGAATTTTAATAGCGGAAGATGAACCCGATATTCGTGAACTGGTGGCTTTTACCTTAAGATTCGCCGGCCACGAAGTGACCCCCACCAACAACGGCGAAGAAGCCCTACACAAGGCAAAAGAAATCATTCCAGATTTAATTATGATGGACGTGCGAATGCCGAAGATGACAGGGTACGACGCTTGCCGCGCCATGAAAGCCGACGCCGCCCTAAAAGATATTCCTGTCGTCTTTCTTTCCGCAAAAGGGCAAGACGCCGAAATTCAAATTGGGCTAGAAGCCGGCGCAGAGGAATATCTCCTCAAGCCCTTCGCCCCAGACCAACTTGTGGAGCGCGTAAAAGCCATCCTTGCAAAATTTGGCAAATAGTTTTGCCTCGCAAGGTTTCATGCCCTGCGAGAACAAATACAAAGGTTAACTAACTTTACTCAATGAGCGCAATCATTCTCGACGGTTCGATGGTGCATTATGAAGCGTTAGGTCGCGGGCGACCTATCATCTTCTTGCACGGCTGGGTTGGCTCATGGCGATATTGGATTAACGCCATGCAAGTCGCCTCCACCTCGTTCCGCGCCTATGCCATAGATTTATTCGGCTTCGGCGATTCCACGCGCGACCCATTAAAATACTCGCTCGACCATCAAGCCGAACTGCTCAATCGCTTCTTAGAAGAAATGGGCATTGGCAAAGTGGCGATTGTCGGTCATGACCTTGGGGCTTTGGTTGGTTTTGCGTTTCTCAAAAAATGGCACACCAGTGTAGACCGTATGATGGCAGTGAACTGCCCCATAGAATACGACTCATTAAACGGGCGACTCAAGAACGCCAATATGAGCGAATTGATAGATTGGCTTTCTTCCAAAACTCCCGAAGCCGCCTCCGCCCTAGCCGACGCTTCCAAAACCGACCCTAAAGCCATTACCGCCTCCATAGATAGTTTCCAAGCCAATAGTTTATTCCCCAATATTCGCAACTTAGGCGTGCCATGTCTATTCGTTTACGGCTCTAACACCCAAGCGCTCACAATCCCCTCGCAAGAAAAAGCCGACTCGCTCCCAATGCACATGCACCAAATTAACCTAGAAGGCTTGGGGCACTTCCCTATGCTCGATAACCCGCCTCAATTCAACCGCTTACTCACCGATTTCCTCGCATTAGACTCGGGACTCAGCCCGCGCGAATTGCAACTAAAAGAAGAATGGAAACGCAGAGTGAGATAAGCCACTCTTACATCGCCATCCTCGGCGATGTTTTTTTTCTTGACATTTCATAACCTAAGTCATATACTCGCCTCACAACCGAACGGGGAGCCTGCGCTTACAGGCTGAGAGGAGCGTGCCACGCTCGACCCGCATCACCTGAACTGGATAATGCCAGCGGAGGGATTTTGCATCGTCTTCAACATCCTCCGCTGTGGAGGATGTTTTTTTATTTTATGCGTATCATCATTTTTGCTAATGGCGAAATGCCAAACCCTGATAAAGCGCGCGCTTTGATACACCCCACAGACTTCATCATCTGCGCGGATGGGGGGGCGCGTCATGCTTTAGCCTTAGGCTTGATTCCCAACCTCATCATCGGCGATATGGATTCATTGCCTTCAAACTTTCAACTTTCCGCCTTTCATGGCGAAGCGATTGTATATCCCAAAGATAAAAACGAAACCGACCTTGAACTTGCGCTTCAACATGCCGCCGCTTTGACCCCTGATGAAATTATCATCGTCGCCGCATTAGGCGGAAGGATTGACCAAACCCTTGCCAACATTTCACTCCTTTCAAACTTTATACTTGCAACCTGCAACTTGCGCCTTAATGACGGCGTAGAAGAAATTTTCCTATGTAAAAAACAGGTTGAAGTTAAAGGCAGAAGCGGAGATACAATCTCATTAATCCCTTGGGGAGGAAATGCCGAAGGAGTCACAACTCAGAATCTAAAATGGAAATTGAATAACGAAATTTTGTATTTCAATAAAACGCGCGGCATCAGCAACGAAATGACTTCTGACGTTGCGACAATTTCAATCGCAAAAGGTTCGCTATTAATTGTTCATCAAACTAAATAAAGGATACACAATGAAAAACAAATTACTAAATACTAATTACAAATTACTTTTATTCTCTTTCCTCTTTCTTCTTTCCTCCTGCGCTTCACAACCCAAAACATTAACCGTCATGACGCACGACTCATTTGCAATTTCAGAAGATGTGATTGCGCAGTTTGAAGCCGAAAATAATATGGACGTGATTTTTCTACCCAGCGGCGACGCAGGCTCTATGCTCAACAAAGCCATCCTCGCCAAAGACGCGCCCTTAGCCGACGTGTTATTTGGCGTGGATAATACGTTTCTCTCCCGCGCCTTAGAAGCCGATATTTTTGACGCATATCAATCGCCGGTATTGAGCGAAATTTCCGCCGAATTTATTTTAGATGAAACATACCGCGCCTTACCCGTAGATTATGGCGATGTGTGCATTAACTACGATAAAAAATACTTTGCCGAAAACCATTTGCCCGTGCCGCAAACTTTTGAAGACTTAACCAAACCCGAATATAAAAATCTATTGGTTGTGCAAAACCCCGCCACATCTTCAACGGGCTTGGCTTTTCTGCTTGCCACGCGCGCTTACTTTGGCGACGACTTTTTAGAATATTGGAAACAATTAAAAGAAAACGAAGTGGTTGTTGTAGATGGCTGGGAAACGGCGTATTACACAAACTTCTCCGCTTCTTCAGGGCAAGGTCCGCAACCGATGGTCGTTTCTTACGCCTCCAGCCCGCCGGTGGAAGTGTTGTTTGCACCCGAACCATTAACCGAATCGCCAACCGCCGCCATTGTGACCAACGGCATGTGCTTTCGGCAAATTGAATTTGTCGGCATTCTCAAAAATGGAAGCGCCCGCAACCTTGCCGAAAAATTTGTGGATTTTATGTTAAGCAAAACCTTTCAAGAAGATATGCCCTTGAATATGTTTGTTTACCCTGTCAATCAAACCGCTCAATTGCCTGAACTATTCATTCAACACGCTCAAGTTGTATCTAACCCATCTACTTTGCCGTATGATGAAATCGCCGCAAATCGCGACGCATGGATTGAGGCGTGGGTTGAGGCGATGAAATAAAAATGATAAAGAAACAGGTAGCCATAGATTCTAAAAATATTCCAGCGAATGTTCGTTTCTTTCTGTGGCTCCCTGCTTTCCTCTTTCTTCTTGCCTTCTTCTTTTACCCATTAACCAAAATCTTTTCATTAACTTTTGATTTTTCAACCCTCACAAACGAAAACAACTTACGCATCGCGTTTCACGCATTACGCTTCACTTTCTACCAAGCAACCCTTTCAACAATATTAACTTTTATTCTCGGCGTTCCCTCCGCCGTTCTTTTTTCACGCTTCACGTTTCGCGGCAAATCTTTGCTTCGCGCTATCACGGCCGTTCCCTTCATGCTACCCACAGTCGTCGTCGCCGCCGCATTTAACTCATTACTTGGCTCTCGCGGATTAATTTCTTCCCTTTTTCCTCTTTCCTCAGCGCCTTCTCCCACTTTCCACTTTTTATTAATTCTTCTTGCTCATGTTTTCTACAATACAACCATCGTCATCCGAATCGTGGGCAATGCCCTCTCTCGCCTTGACCCAAAACTCGAAGCCTCAGCCCGTGTGCTTGGAGCAAATACCTTCAACCTTTGGCGAAAGATGATTTTCCCGTTATTACGCCCCGCCTTGCTTGCCTCCGCGTTGCTGGTATTCATGTTCAACTTTACAAGTTTCGGCGTGATTCTTTTATTAGGAGGTTCAAACTTCTCAACCCTTGAAGTCGAAATTTATGTTCGTGCCTTACAACTTCCCAACTTAAATCTCGCGGCGCTGCTTTCCATTATTCAATTATTTTTCACATTGATATTTTCAATTTTATATACAAGAACCATTAATCAAGTTAATACTCAAAGCCCACCAAGTTTTTCTCCACCTCAAAAACCAAAAACATTTAAAGAAAGAATATTTGTCGCTACTCTTTGCCTTCTGCTTTCTACCTTCTTCATTCTGCCTTTACTTTCTCTCCCAATTCGCTCGCTCACCCGCCTCGAAGCAGACCGCGCCCAACGCGGCGAAATTCAATATGGTTTCACAACCGATTACTACAAAGAACTTTTTATCAACCGCAGAAACTCATTATTTTACGTCCCGCCGTTTCAAGCCGCGATAAACTCATTAACCTATGCGGGCGTCACAGTTTTATTTTCACTAGCGCTGGGTTATCCAGTCGCGGCGGCGCTCGCCAAACCGACAAAATTAGATAATTTTTTAGACCCATTGCTTTTACTTCCGCTTGGTTCTTCAGCCGTGATGCTTGGCTTAGGTTTTATCCTTTCATTTGGTCGTTTAATATCATCGCCATTGTTTGTGCCTATTGCTCATACAATCATTGCCTTGCCGTTTGTCATTCGTACTTTACAGCCTGCCATCAAATCTATTCCAGATAAACTTCGCCAAGCCGCCTCCACGCTTGGCGCATCACCGCTCAAAATTTGGCAGACGATTGATTTTCCAATTCTTTCACGCGCCACGCTCACCGCCGCCACGTTTGCATTCACCATTTCGCTCGGCGAATTTGGCGCCGCCTTGTTAATCAATCGCCCCGAATATCCCACCATTCCCATCGCCATTCAAAGATTTTTATCTCAACCTGGCGGGCTCAATTATGGGCAGGCAATGGCAATGGCCACTTTGCTCATGTTTCTTACAACGGCGTCTATTTTATTCATTGAAAAAACCCGACTCAATCAAAGCGGAGAATTATAGATGCTTGAACTTCGCAACGTCTCCAAATCATTTAATCAAAAAAATGTTTTGAAAGATATTTCATTCAAAATAAAAAAAGGCGAAACGGTTTGCTTACTGGGCGCATCGGGAAGCGGCAAATCTACAATTTTGAAAATGACGGCTGGTTTAGATTTTCCTGATGGGGGGCAGATTCTATTTGGCGGCATAGACCTCGCCCCAACGCCGCCTCATCTTCGTAACTTCGGCTTGGTCTTTCAAGACTTCAACCTCTTCCCACACCTGAACGTGTTTGAAAACATCGCCTTCGGTTTGAAAATGCGGAATCTCCCTCAAGATGAAATTAAACTGCGTGTAGGCGAACTACTAAAAAAGACGGGGCTATCTGGCTTTGAGCATAGACGAGTAACCGACTTATCAGGCGGCGAGCAACAACGCGTTGCCCTCGCCCGCGCTTTAGCGCCTCAGCCGCGTTTGCTAATGTTAGATGAACCCCTTGGCGCATTAGATACTGCTCTCAAAGAAGATGTGCTAAATCAATTGCGAAATATTTTGCATGAAACAAACATCCCAGCCCTGTACGTCACCCACGACGCTGAAGAAGCCTTTGCCATAGCAGACCGAATTTTGATTTTGCACAACGGCTTAATCATTCGTGATGACACGCCCGAAAACATTTGGAAAAACCCGAAATATGTTGCCGTTGCAAAATTATTGGGCATTGGAAATATCATTGAAGGCGAAGTGATTGCCAAGAATAAAATCAAAACAGAATTTGGAATTTTTGATATAGATTGTAAGCAAAACAAAGGCGAAAAAGTTCATTTATTGTTGACTCAATCTTCCCCAGCAAAAGGCAAAGCGCTAACTGTCAAAGTGGAAGATATTGTTTACAAGCAGAATCAATTTGAAGTTAAAAGTCGAGGCGCGAAGTTTTTGGTCAAAGAAAAGTCGAAAATTGGTCAAACGATCAAAGTGAATGTTCGGGTACAATGTCTCGAATGAAAATCATCAAAAAGAATCATAAAGACGAAGCGACTTGGGAATATTCCGCCGAGGTTGTGCGTCGTGAAAAGAATTTTATAATTGTGGAAGCGTTATTCAACCGCGATAATGTGCCGTTTCAAGAAATCATTTTGAAACGCAATGACCGTTTTGTGGAAACGTTCTATACGGATAAATGGTTTAATATTTTTGAGGTTTACGACCGCGATGACGGCAGAATAAAAGGTTGGTATTGCAATATCGCTAAACCCGCTGAAATTACCGAAAATGAAATTGCATATTCTGATTTGATTTTAGATTTATGGGTGAACGCCGAAGGCAAACAAGTTGTTTTAGACGAAGAGGAATTGAACGAATTAAATATAGATGAAGATTTGAAGAAAAAAATTTATGAAAGTTTAGATGAGTTGAAATTTTTCTTGAATTCAAAAAAAGTTCTTAAGTAGGGGCGACCCGTCCATGTTGTCAGAGTATCTTATAAATATTGAAGGGTCGCCCTTACAGAATCAAAAAATCCTCCGCCATAACGGAGGATTTTTTATTTTTGGTTTTTAGAGACCTAACGATTGAACAATCGCATCGCCAAAAAACCAGCCGCCAATTAGAAAAGAACAACAGCAGCACAATAACACAACGGCGACAACGGCGATAATGACAGTGTTGTTGTTTTTCTTGGGTTCTGGGGTCATACCGCCAGAAACTTCAGGGGTTTCATTCATGATAATTTCTCCTTTTTGTTATGAACATTTTTTTGATTATACCTTACACATATAAAACTATGCCGCTTGCGGCTGATTTGTTTTACGCCACCACCAATAAATGAGCAATGATAATCCGATAATCAGAATCGTTCCTATGACAATTGGGAGTAAGATGGCTAAAATGGATGTGGTGATTGCGATAATATCTTCGATGATGGAGGCTGGGGTTGTGCCTGTGCCTGCCGTTGCCGCAGTGACGGCAGGGCGCACCGCCGCGGCTTTGACTGTATGCACGCTGCCCGCCACTAATAAACCGCATGCCAACGCTAAAACAGGGTTGATATCTGTAATGACATTGGCGCTGGCGGCGAATGCAATTGCCCCAGCGGCAGGGCGGATGAACGTTTGAATAATGTCGTTGATGTGATTCACAGCGGGGACTTTATCTGCCACCATTTCGATAATCACTAACACGCCAAGCAAAATCAAAATCCATGGGTTGGCGAGCAAATCAAACGGTTCGGCGAGGTTGATGATGCCGGGGAAGTAGTGGGCAATGACGCCAACTACTAAGAGTGGAATGTAAGCGTTCAAACCTGCGCTGGCAGATAAACCGAATGCTGAAAAAATTCCAAGTAGTAATTCCATTTTATTTCTCCTTCTTTCTATTGCTTTAGGCGGCGTCCTCGCCGCCGGGATGGCGGCATGAGCAATTACAATTTTATTATACGATTTAATGTATAGGTTGTTGCGAGTCAATTTCTTTGTAATGCAATTAACCTAACCCGGGGAAACCGTTCCATGTGCCGGTCATCGTGAGTCGGAGTAGGTCAATGCTGAGGATTAAGAGCAATGCCAACGTTAAGCCTGAAGCGAATGGCAGCCAAAGTTGACGAAGGTTATCAAACGTGTTGTCTTGCCGCATGAGTATCGTCCATAAAATCATAAACACTAAAACGAGTAAGGATAATGTGCCGAGTGCGCTGATGTATGCGATAGGGAATAATACCAGTGGGCTATCGGTGAGGATGAGGAAGTTGATGACGATGATGATGGCGACGAGGATGCCAAAATTTTTCCATTCGAGGGCGGGGCGGTACTCCGCTTCTTTCCAAAGGGTCTGGTTGATGACTGGAAATAAAACGGACGCTAAGGCGATGCCCATGCCACTACCCGTGAAGAGACGCAATGTGTTGTTGGGTATATATAAATTTGGAATTTGCTCTAAGCCGCCAGAAGTTTGTTTGAGTAGATAGACATACGAATTAACGCCATCAATGCCAAAGGCGAGGAAGAATAAAACTAAAACTGCTAAAATTCCGCGTGACGGTAAAATGCTTTTTCGTCCACTCACAAAGGCTTGAAATAATAATGCGATGCCTGCGGCATAAAATTCACCAGTACAACGCGCACATAATGGCAGTTGACGGTCATCTATTTGAAAGGAGCGCGCATCAATACGGTGACAAACCGCATAACCGATGGCGTCTAATTTGCCGAGAGCGCCTTCGGGTGAGATATACATCCACACGCCGATGACAATAATGCCAAGTATCGGCACGAGCCATTTGAGGATGGTTTGAAATGTTGAGGGTTGAGTTGCGTTCATTGGGTTGATTATAAGGGATTAAGTTTAGTTGCAGGAAAAGTTTAACGTTAGTATCATTATGGCTTGAAAGGAATTATTTTATGAAACGTATCGGAGTCTTAACAGGCGGCGGTGATGCGCCTGGGCTAAATGCAGTCATTCGCGCTGTTGTCAAAACTGCAGTTATTGAATTTAATTGTGAAGTGTTTGGAATCAAAAATGGCTACGATGGATTCCTTGAAGATGATGGGATCATTCCGCTTGGATTAAGTGAAGTAAGTGGAATCCTTCCGCGTGGAGGCACAATTTTAGGTTCAGCCAATCGGGGCAATCCGTATGCGCGTAAAGTGATTCGAGACGGTAAAGAAATTATCATTGATGTTTCGGATGAAATTGTGAAAGGGGTGAATAAATTAAATTTAGACGCGTTATTAGTGCTGGGCGGCGATGGCACATTGAAAAGCGCGCATGAATTGGCTCAAAAGGGCGTGCCTGTCATTGGCGTTCCTAAAACCATTGATAATGATATTGGCGGAACGGAAGTGACCTTTGGGTTTGATACGGCATTGAATATCGCCACCGAAGCGCTAGACCGTTTGCATACAACTGCAGAATCGCATCACCGCGCGATGGTGATTGAATTGATGGGACGCGATGCGGGGTTTATTGCCTTACATGCTGGGGTGGCAGGCGGCGCAGATGTAATTTTGATTCCAGAAATTCCGTTTAACTTTGAAAGCATTATGAAAAAAATTCGCGCGCGCGCAGAAGCGGGCAGAAAATTTAGTTTACTGGCTGTTTCAGAAGGCGCCAAGTTACAAGGCGGCGAGCAAGTCTTTTCACGCAAAGGCGATGCCGTATATGTGCCGCGTTTGGGCGGGATTGGGCAAATGGTTTCGGAATATATTGAAAGACAAGGCTTCGAATCACGCGCGACTGTACTGGGTCATTTACAGCGCGGCGGGACTCCCACTTCATTTGACCGTTTACTCGCAACACGTTATGGCTCGGCGGCAGTCCGTTTGGCGGCGCGCGGCGGGTTTGACAGAATGGTCTCTTTGCAATGCGGCTACATCACAGATATTTCATTGGAAGAAGCGACATCCACGCCGAAACGAGTCAACCCGAATGACGATGCGGTTGTCACTGCTAGAAATATTGGAATTAGTTTTGGGGATGAATAAAAAAGGTAAACAGGTAAACAAGAAACGAGTAACGAGAAACAAGTTTTTACTTATAACTCGTTACTCATTACTCGTAACTTTATTTCTCAAACACAAACTGGCCGTTCTTATAGAATAATTCCCCATCTACTAAAATTTCAGAATCGGTTCGCATGTCGCAAATCATATCCCAATGAATGGCGGATTTGTTTTTAGAGCCAGTCTCAGGGTAGCCAGCGCCTAACGCCATGTGAAATGAACCGCCGATTTTTTCATCAAACAAAATATTGCCAGTGAATTGTTGGATATCAAAATTGGTGCCAATAGCAAACTCGCCGATGAAGCGAGAGCCAGCGTCGCTATCTAACGTCTTCACTAAAAAGTCTTGATTTTTTTCCGCTTTAGCGACGCTCACGCGCCCATTCGAAAAAGTTAATTCAGCGCCTTCCACGCTTGTTCCGCCATAATTGGCAGGGTAAGTAAACTTTACCCAACCATTCGCAGAATCTTCAACAGGTCCAGTATAAATTTCGTCGTCGGGCATGTTATGAATGCCATGCGAATTCATAAACGTACGACCTTTAACGGATAAAGTTAACTCGACGTTTGGTCCGCGTAAAATCACTTGGCTTTTATCTTTCATAAAATCAACGGCGGCTTGCTGTTTCTCTTTGACGCTTTTCCAAAAGGCAATTGGGTCTTCTTCGTTGGCATGAACGGCGTTGAAGACAAAATCTTCATATTCTTTGAGACTCATACCCGCATCTTGGGCATACGCCTCGGTGGGATACAAAGTTGTGACCCACTTGAAAACGCCTTCTGCGCCCCGCCTAAATTGCGCCTCTGTAATGACCGAAGTGGCTTTGCTTCTTCTTTGAATTTTTAGCGGGTCAATATTCGTTGTGCCTTTGGTGTTTGTCGCAGAGTGCATTCGAATCCGCCCTTCAAATTGGTCGTAAGCCAATTTGTAAAACGAAGGCACAAAGTCAAGTTGCGAATCGTTGGCGTAGGTCAAATACAATTCATCCTGACTAAACGGCATCGTGCCAGGCAATGCCATCATCAAATGCGGGTGACCGCCCTTCTCCAAAATTTGAATGTATAACTCGCGCAAAATTGGTTCGGCGGCGGTGGTGCCTTCCAGCAAAATTCGGTCGCCGGGTTTCACCCGCGCCGAATGTTCTACCAAAACCTTTGCATATTTTTGAATACGAATGTCAGCCAAGGGGTTGCTCCTGAATTTAAGATTGCTTACCTGAAATTATAACATGCGCGCTTAAGGTATACTTTTGCATGAAAAAGAAGAGAACAGAAGAACAGAGAGCAGAACGTTGAAGGGCTAAACTATGACAGTTGCAGGATTAAAACGGTTAAAAGTTTGGTTGAAAGCAAAAGATTTTGCACTTAATATTTATAAAGAGGTTTTACCTTTATTACCAGCCGAAGAAAAATGGAATCTTAATTCTCAACTCAGGCGCTCTTCTCTTAGCGTTTCAGCAAATATTGCCGAAGGATATGGCAGATTTTATTATCAAGATAATGTGCGCTTTTGTTATATTGCACGTGGCTCTTTAGAAGAAACTTTAAGTCATTTGGTTTTTGCTTTTGAAGCAAAATATATTTCCGAAACCATATACAAAAAATTTGAAATAGAAGGCGAAGAGATTGATAAAATGTTGAACGGGTACATTGCATTTCTAAAGAAGAGCAAACAAGGCGCAAATGAACCAGGTGCAAACACAATTATCAGTGAAGACCCAGCGCTTTACATTACAGAATCATTGGAAGACTCACCAAACACATAAGGTACTGTTCTCTACTCTCTACTCTCTGTTCTCTACTCTCTACTCTCTGTTCTCTACTCTCTGTTCTCTTAAATCTTAAACATGAAACAACTTATTCAAAATATAAAAAACGGAAAAACAACAATCGAAGATGTGCCTGTGCCAACCCCGCGCGATGGGCAAGCGCTCGTTAAAGTTTCAGCCAGCCTCGTTTCCGCTGGAACGGAAAGAATGGTGGTTGAGTTTGCCGAAAAAAGTTTAGTGGGCAAAGCCCGTTCTCGACCTGATTTAGTCAAACAAGTTTTGGATAAAGCCAAACGCGAAGGAATTGCCCCAACCTTGCAAGCCGCGCTTAACCGTCTCGACCAGCCGATGGCGCTTGGTTATTCCTCTGCTGGCACAATCGTGGCGCTTGGGAAAAATATGCAAGGCTTCAAAGTCGGTCAACGTGTGGCATGCGCGGGCGCAAATTACGCCGTTCATGCTGAATACAATCTCGTTCCAAAAAATCTTTTAACCCCACTGCCCAAAAATGTGGATTTTGAATCTGCCGCATTCACTACGCTTGGCGCCATTGCGCTACATGGATTTCGTTTGGCGCAAACGCAAATTGGCGAGAATGTTGCTGTTATCGGCTTAGGTCTTTTAGGATTATTGACGATTCAAATTGCAGATGCGGCTGGATGTAACGTCCTCGGCATTGACCTTGACCCCGAACGAGTCAAACTCGCTTCATCTCTTGGGCTTCAAGCGGTTGCTCGACCCGAAGCCGAAGCCTCCGCCTCAGCGCTCAGCCTCAACCGTGGATTCGACGCGGTCATCATCTGCGCCGATACATCATCCAATGACCCAATCCAATTAGCAGGCGTCATATCAAAAGATAGAGGGCGCGTGGTGGCGACAGGCGCGGTTGGGTTAAACATCCCGCGAAAAATTTATTACGAAAAAGAAATTTCATTTATCAACTCGCGCTCGTATGGACCTGGGCGTTATGATGCGAATTACGAAGAAGATGGAAATGATTATCCGTTTGGTTATGTGCGTTGGACGGAAGGACGTAATTTTCAAGCGATTGTAGATTTGTTATCAAGCGGAAAGTTGAAAGTAAAAAATTTAATTACGCATCGTTTCCCAATTGAAAAAGGCGTGCAAGCCTACGAAGTGATTACAGGAAAGAAAAAAGAACCTTTTCTCGGCGTGTTGTTGACCTATCCAAGCCTGCCCGCCGACCTACAACCGCAGACGGCTGTTCAACTTCTGCCTGCTATCCGTCGTCTGCCATCTGCCTTTGTGAAGTTAGGCGTTCTCGGCGCGGGGCTTTACGCAAACTCAACATTGCTTCCCATGATAAAAAACAACAAAGATTTTCAACTCATTGGCATCGCTTCGGCAGGCGGGTTACACGCTCAGCAGGCAGGGAAAAAATTCGGCTTTCAATATGCAACCTCCTCTGAAGATGAAATCATCAATGACGAAAATATAAATACAGTCGCCATTCTGACACGACATGATTCGCACGCGGATTTAATTATCAAAGCGCTCAAAGCAGGAAAAAATGTTTTTGTTGAAAAACCTTTAGCAATTGATGCTTCTGGGTTGAATAAAGTCATTAAACGGTTGACCATAGACCATAGACCGCAGGCTATAAAACACAGTCAATCGTCTGCCAGCCACGGTCTTTTAACAGTTGGCTTCAACCGTAGATTTTCACCTCATGCCCAAAGTCTCAAGTCTCAAATCTCAAATTTCCGCGAACCAAAATATTTACATTACCGAGTGAATGCGGGGTACATCCCATCTCATCATTGGCTTCAAGACCCAGCTATTGGCGGCGGACGAATCATCGGCGAAGCCTGTCACTTTATTGATTTGATTACATATCTCGTTGGCGCTCCGCCTGTTTCAGTCACTGCAGTTGCTTTGCCAAACAATGGCAAATATAGTGATGACAATGTTTCAATGACTTTCACTTTCGCGGATGGCTCCATTGGCGTTGTGGATTATCTCGCCAATGGAGATAAATCTCTGCCAAAAGAAAGACTCGAAGTTTTCTGCGAAGGCATGGTTGCTGTGTTAGATGATTATGTTTCACTGACAGTGACGAAAGATGGAAAGAAGAAAGAAGAAAGAATTGCACAAGACAAAGGCTGGCGAAATGAAATGTCCGCTTTTGCTAAGGCGATTAAAGAAGGTGGCGAGCCACCGATTCCTTATGAGCAATTGATTGGTGTCGCCAAAGCAAGTTTTGCGGCTGTGGAGTCGATTAGAAGTAAAAATATTGTTGAAATAAAATAAACCTACTTGAGGCATTCTGAGCCGCGCTCTTGCTTTTGCGGCAAAGAATCTCTACGATAAGCTCAGAGACCCTTCGCTATGCTCAGGATGACATCATAGTTTATGCGCTTGATTTTGGCGCTCTCATAAAATAGATATTGTATAAAATATGGTAAAGATAAAAGTACCTGACAAAAAAACTGGATGAATTTTGTAAAAAATATCGCATCCAAAAACTTGCGTTTTTATCGAAGCATAAATCAGCGGGTATAATTATTGTATGAGCGCAAGATTTGAAGCGATACAGCAAATTTGCAAAAAATATCGCATTAAAGCATTGTATGTTTTTGGTAGCCGAGGCGCGGAATTATTTCAGGCTATTAAAGACGACTCTTATCAACTTGCTTCTTCAACCAGCGATTTAGATATTGGCGTCCTCACTCATTCTCCGTTCTCTATTGACGATAAAGTTAGCCTAACGTTTGAATTGGAAAAATTATTTAGCGATTCACATGTAGATTTATTTATCTTGCAAGAGGTTGACGCTTTTCTTGCGGTAAATATCATTCGCGGCGAAAGGGTATATGCTGAAGATTCATATATAGCAGATGAATTTGAACTGTTCGCGCTGCGACGCGCAGGCGATTTGGCGGAATTAGAACGCCAGCGGATGGCAATGATTTTGCAGGAGACTTAATATGGTGGCTGGAAAAATTTCAAAACGAGTCGTTGCAGACCGTTTAGGTTGGATAGATAGAATGCTGAATGAAATTCGGTCATTGCCGTTGCATTCCAAGCCTACTTTTATGCAAGATACAAGAAATATATGGACGGCTGAATCATGTTTACGCCGAGCATTAGAAGCGTTGTTTGATTTAGGAAGGCATATTGCCGCTAAAGGTTTTGCTGAGGCGGTCACTGAATATAAAGAGATTGCTTCCGCTCTAAACAGACGAAATATTATCTCTACAAATGAACTTGAACTAATGCAAAAATTGGCGGGGTATCGAAATCGGCTTGTTCATTTTTACCATGACATCAATGAAGATGAGTTATTTGAAATTTGCTCTTCTCGCTTAGGAGATGTTGAGCGGATTGCGAATGTATTGCGTTCATGGTTATCTAAAAATCCAAACATTATGGACGAAACTTTATAATAAATTTATCGCTCCTAATTTATCCTTATGACCAATCGCCCTCTTCGTTCTTTCGGAGATTTAATCCTCTAGGCGCTTGTGCCTTAGGATTTTTCCAATGCCAGAAACGCTCCACATCTATGGATGTAAGCCGCGGCGAAACAGGAGAGACAGCGCAGTCGCGTCTTGGCTGAATGTTTTCCAATTTTATTAATTGGGCAATAGAATTGGGCAAGGGATGGCATTCAGACAAATACAAAAGAGACTCACGCTTTGCATGGCGTATGAAGACCATCCCAGTGCGAGTCGCCCTATATGTAAAACCTTCCACTTTCTACTTTCAAATATGAAAACAGACATACTTATCATTGGCGGCGGTTCTATTGGATTGAACTGCGCCTATTATCTTTTGAAATCGGGCAGGGGAGTGACGATTCTTGATTCGAAAGAAATCCCGAAAGCGAGCGCCGCGTTTGGGAATGCGGGGCAAATTGTGCCGAGTCATATCATTCCGCTGGCGGCGCCTGGGGTTGTGACCTCCGCTTTGAAGTGGATGTTGAATCCGCAGACCAGCGCGTTTGGAATGAAAATCCGCCCCGATGCGAAATATATCAGTTGGCTGATTCAGTTTGCGCGGTCATGTACTGAAGCGAATTTGAAACGCGGTATCCAGCCGATGCAAAGACTAGGTCAATTAAGTGCAAGCAATTTCCAGAAGTTAATCCAAGAAGAAAATTTTGAATGTTATTATCAGCGAACTGGCATGATTACGATTTTCAAAGATGAAAAAACGTTTGAAGCGGGGGTGCATGAAGGCGAGATGTTGCAAAAGCATGGCATTGAAATTGAAGTGTTGGATAAAAATCGTTTGCACACGCTTGAACCGATTTTGCGCGATGATGTGATTGGTGGTGTGCATTGCACGGGCGATGCATTTTTGAATCCATCTATGTTTTTGAAATCTTTACATGAGCGTGTGTGTGCGATGGGTGCGACGATTTTTGAAAATACACCTGTGATTGGTTTTGAAATTCAGAATGGAAAAATTACAAAAGTAAAAACCGAAACGCAAGAGTTTGAAGCCGAGCAAATTATTTTGGCAACAGGCGCGTGGTCATCTATGTTGGCGCATGATTTGAAAATAAAAATTCCCATTCAACCTGCGCGCGGTTATAGCGTCAGCATGTCTGCGCCGAAACAAATGCCGCGCCATGCGTTCACGCTTGGTGATTTGCATGTGGCGGTTACGCCGTTTGGAAATATTTTGCGCGCCACGGGTCGCCTTGAAATGGGTGAGTTCAGCGCCACGCCGAATCAAACATGGATTCGCAGACTCGAAAATTTTATGCGCGAATATCTTGCATTAGATGAAGATGTGAAAATGATTGACTCGTGGGCAGGGCTTCGACCTGTGACCCCTGATGGCATTCCCATCATTGGAAAATCTCCGCTTCACTCTAACCTGATAGTTGCTGCTGGTCACGCGATGGTTGGTCTTACCATGGGACCTGCAACGGGTCAACTGGTTAGTGAGTTGGTCAATGGAAAAGAAACAACTATTGATCTCAATGCGTTTCGGTTAGAGAGATTTTGAAGTAATTAGTATTGGGAAGTATGAAAGTATAATTCTTCTCACTGATTAAGTGTTACTTATCGCAAATTACTATTCTCTACTCCTCTATTCTCTAATCCTCTAATCCTCTACTCTCTTGAATCTCCTCTTTATCTTCATCACCGTATTTGTTGACTTGCTTAGTTATGGCATCATGTTGCCGCTGCTTCCATTCTTCGTCCAAGCGCAAGATGGCGGCGCGATGATTGCAGGTATGTTGAGTTCGTTTTATGCTTTTACTCAACTATTCACAGGTCCAATTATCGGTTCACTCTCTGACCGTTTTGGCAGGCGACCTGTTTTATTAATTTGTTTGTGCGGAACCGCATTAGGCTATTTAATTCTTGGGCTAGCCAATTCATTGCCTTTATTATTTCTGGCAGTGTTGATTGATGGATTAACTGGCGGAAACTTAACCGCCGTCTATGCCTATATTGCTGATGTAACAAATGCCGAAAATCGCGCCAAAGGAATGAGTTTAGTTGGCGCCGCATTTGGTTTGGGATTAATGACGGGGCCCGCCATCGGTGGATTTTTAAGTCAGTATGGTTTATATGTTCCTGCATTTGCAGCATGTGGCATTGCCTTAGCCAATATTGTGTTTGGATTTTTTGTTTTGCCAGAATCATTACCGCTTGAAAAAAGAATCAATAAACCCATTTCCGAATCATTTAATTGGATAAAACAGTTCATGGGTTTGTTTCAACAAGTTAATATTCAAAAATTATTAATATCCATGTTTTTATTAAACCTTGCCTTTGCAGGTTTGCAATCCAACTTTCCGCTTTATTCCAATTATCGCTTCCAATGGAATCCAACCCAGAACGGATATTTTTATTTATACGTTGGCGCGTGCGCCGTTTTTATTCAAGGATTTTTATTTGGAAAACTGCAACCGCGTTTTGGCGAAAAAAGATTAACCGTCTTCGGTTTAACTTTAATGGCTATCGGGTTAGGGTTTATGGCGTTTGCGCCGCAAGCGTGGATTCTTTTCCCCGCTGTTGCGGCGGTGGCGCTTGGCACAGGCACGAGCATTCCGTCATTAACGGCGTTGGTTTCATTGCGCGTTTCTGAAAGCGAGCAAGGTCGCCTGATGGGCGGCACACAAACATTGTTGGCGCTCACAAATATTTTTGGTCCCATCATTGCAGGCGTTTCATTTGAAGCGCTACATTTTTCAGCCCCATATTGGATTGGAAGTTTGTTTGGAGTATTGGCTTTGATAGTTGCCTATCTTGGATTACAACCGCAGACCGCAGACGACTGACGGTTTTGGCGGTCTGCCGTCAAATCATTTTCCGCATCTGACTCACGGCAACTTGAATCCCGTTTTCTCGGCTTAAGGCTTCGCCTATGCTTTTTGCCCTTGCTTTCATCGTTTCATCAGTCAATGACCCTTGAATTGCGTGTGCAAGTTTTTCTGCCGTCAACTTTCTTTGTGGAATTGGCTTTGGACCCGCGCCAATTTTGTAAACCCGCTCGCCCCAAAAGAATTGGTCAATGGCTAACGGCATCGTAATGGTTGGAATGCCCGCGTGGAGACTGGCGGATGTCGTCCCTGCGCCGCCGTGATGAATGGCGACTTTGACCTGTTGGTATAACCAGTCATGCGGAACATAATCAATTGGAAAAATATTTTTGGATTTTATTTCCCCGTGCCATTTCGATGGAATGGTCAATATGGCTTGTGTGTTTGTTTGATTTAATGCTTTTTCAATAAGATGAAGCGCTGAAGAAATATCTTTTGTGTTTTGACTTCCAAACCCGATGGCGATGGGGTTTTTTGCCGCCTCAATAAACTTTTGAATTTCCGCCAACTTGTTTACTTGTTTGTTTGTCGCTTCTTTTCGCCAATAACCAGTGATGATTTGTTTTTCGTTCCAATCTTGTGGGCGTGGAACAATGCGCTCGCTAAAGCCATTCAGCGTAAGCGGTTGCGCGCAACTATGCCGAAGAGAAGAATCAAGCAGGGGAGCAGAACCCAGCCCGAACCAAGTCTGACGCGCGTGATGTATCTCTGAACGCCACGAAAGATATATCAATTGAATCGTGATGATGTGTGAGAGCCAATTGATTCCTTTTATCGAAAAACGAAAGGGAAGCAATGCAGAGGCGAAATCGTTTGTAGGCGCGAGCGGTTGCAGCAATGCGCGCACAGCGGGGATTTTCAAGCCTTCGGCGATATGCGAACCCCATAATGTTGGCAGACCATGAATAATTAAATCTGAACTTTTACATGCTTCAAATGCGGTTTTCAACATTTTTCTATAAAGCGGGCGGGCTTGTTTGATAAATTTTTGTGTAGATTGAATGGAATGAAAAATGTTTTTCCCAAATGTTAAAGGGGTTGAATCTCCTTGCTCAACCAGTAAATCAGATGGATTGCCTTCATACGGCGAAAATTTTATTTTGCTTTGTTGAATTAAATTTGCAAACCCAATCGGCGCGGCGATGTTCACTTTATAACCTGCATCTTGTAACCCTTCGCCAAGCGCGATGTATGGAAGTACATCTCCGCGTGTGCCGCTGGTTAATAAAGTAATTGTTTTCATAGAGATTGCTCGAAGACTGCTGACGGTTGACAGTTTTAATCGGTCTGCGGTCTTCCGTCATTTTTCAAACACAAGAAACCGATATTCGACAATTTTCATATATAAACATTGTTGCAATGCCATGCTGCCAAGCATAGATGGAAGAATGGCGTGTTTGATGGGCAATAAATTTCCAAGAAATAAAACGGCGCTGGCGAGAAAATCAGGTAAATTTCTTAATCGCAAATAGGGCGTCAGTTCTTCGTTTTTGATTAAGTGAAATTGGCTTTGATTTGCGAACTCAAGCGTTTGTTCGACCGTTCGCACGCCAGAGACATACCAGCCGTCAATATATGCTTGCAACCATTTCTCTTCATGTTTTGTGAATGAACGATTTGCGACATAATCGTCCACCAAGATTAATTTTCCGCCTTTTCGTAAAAGTCTGCTGGCTTCTTGAAAATATTTTTCAGGCTCAACCGCATGGCAAACCGCTTCGACAGAGTAAACAGCGTCTAATGATTCATTTTTGAGTGGAACAGACGTAAAATCGCCTTCTGCGAATAAAATTTGATTTTGCAAATTTAATTCGTTTGCCGACTCTTTGGCTAATTGGGCTTGAACGGGGCTGAGGGTTAACCCAAGCGCTGGTTTTGGGTTTTGCAAACGAGGATAAATGTAAAAGAGGCTAGCGCCTACCCCACAGCCTAAATCTGCAATTTTGGGAGAATTGATATTCAAAGATTCTATTTCTTTGAGAATGAGAGAATTAGAGAAATTGAGCGCGTCTTCTAAATTGTCAATTCCGTCTTTCCATAACGAGCGGTGAATGTTTTGCGCTTTTTTGGAATTGTTGAACTTCAAAAAAAGATTTGTGTTTTGGTCGTAATAAGTTTTGACAGAGTCGGCGGTTATGGGCATGGAGAGATTATAATTTATCTATCAAGGAGAAATTATGTCGCGCACATCATTTGTCACCACCACGCGCGGATTGAACCGCGAACTTCCGCCGATGCGTTTGTTTGAAAAAGCAAAAAAGCTTGGGGTTTGGAATCCATCTGACATTGATTTTGCTAAAGATAAACATGATTGGGCGAATTTTACAAATGACGAAAAAGATTTAATTTTGCATTTGCTTTCATTATTTGTGGCGGGCGAAGAAGCCGTTACGCTCGATTTGCTTCCGCTTATACAAGCCATCGCGCAAGAGGGGCGCGTTGAAGAAGAAATGTTTCTCACCGCGTTTCTTTTTGAAGAATCCAAGCATGTTGATTTTTTTAGAAGATTTATGGATGAAGTTGCCCAAGCAAATATGGATTTGAGCAGATTTCATGGAGATAATTATCGCCAGATATTTTATGAAGCATTGCCCAATGCATTAAATGCGCTTCGCACGGACCCGTCTCCTGCCAGCCAAATTCAAGCGTCTGTCACCTACAACATGGTGGTGGAGGGCGTATTAGCCGAGACTGGTTATCACGCTTTTTTCACGATGTTAGAGCGCAATGATTTACTGCCCGGCTTACGAAAAGGAATTTCATTACTCAAACAAGACGAGTCCAGGCATATTGCTTACGGGGTGTACTTACTTTCGCGCTTAATTGCCCAACACCCGCAGGAGTGGGATAACCTGCAAAACCAAATGAACTCGCTTCTGCCGTTCGCTATCGGCGTTATTGGCGATGCGTTTGCAAAATATGAAGTTGTGCCGTTTGGTTTGGTTGAAGAAGATTTTGTAAACTACGCCATGAGCCAATTCAGTAAACGCTTTGAGCGTTTAGAAAAAGCCCAAGGCGCAAGTTTGGATGAGGTCAATCGGGTGGCGCGTGAGGTAGATGAGGGGTAAAACAGGGCTATAGGCGCAGAATCAAATTGCCTGAAGAAAGAAGCGGCGTTACTTTCGAACCGTCGTTGTGGAATCTTAACATCGGGCGTAAAATAGAAAGAAATAAACATCATGGACGATAGCAGTTTAAGATACCGACCTATCTAATACCACATCACGTTGCAGGCGCGCCTCTGCGTGATGTTACTTCACGCAAGGAGGTTGCGATGTTACGCATTTATAAAACAACGGAAAACGGTCTTGAGACGATGGAGAACATGACGAACGGGGCATGGGTAAACGCCGTGGACCCAACGCCCGATGAAATGCAAAAGCTAGTAAATTGGGGGATGGAGATGGATTATATTAATTATTGCCTCGACCAAGACGAAATGCCGCGCATGGAACGCGATGAAGATTACACGTTTATTTTGCTTCGCATTCCTATTCATCAACCAGAAAGCGATATTCCATATACCACTGTGCCGTTAGGCATTATGATTTTGGGGAATAAAATTATTACCGTTTGCCGCTACGACAGCGATATTTTTAAACCTCTCATTAATGGCAAACACCGCCATTTGAAAACAGGCAAACGCTATCGCCTGGCGTTATATATTTTCCTTGAAACCGCCGCGCGTTATTTGCAATTGTTGCGCGAAATTACGCGCGCCACCGAATTGATAGAAGACCGTTTACAAAAATCAACGCAAAACCGCGAATTATTGGAATTGCTCAAATACCAAAAAAGCCTCACTTATTTTGCAACCGCGCTTCGCTCTAACGAGGTGATGATGGAGCGCGTGCAACGCACTCAATTGTTTAATTATTATGAAGAAGACCAAGACTTGCTTGAAGATGTGCTTACCGAAAATCAACAAGCGATTCAAATGACCAACATCAACACCGAAATTTTAGCCAGCATGATGGACGCCTTTGCTTCTATTATTTCAAATAACTTAAATGTCGTTTTGAAAGCCCTCGCGGCAATTACCATTATCTTCAACGTGCCAACCATTGTGGCTTCTTTTTACGGCATGAACGTGGCGCTGCCCGGCGAGTCGCACCCAAACGCTTTCCTTTCAGTCATTGGCATATCGCTTGCTTTAACCGCCGTCGCCACGTATATTTTTTATAAACGGGATTGGTTCTAATGAACGTTGAAATGATTTTTGAAGCGCGCGCCACGTTGGGCGAAGGCGCCGCCTGGGACGCCAAAACGCAAACGTTATATTGGGTAGATATTCTGCAAAAAAAAATCTATGCCAATACCGATTTATTTATAGAACTAGACGATTTGATTGGATGCTTAGCGCCATGCAAAAACGGACATTTGATTCTTGGCAAACGCGCTTCTTTTACCGACCTTGACCCTGCTACGCGGGCGCAAACCGTTCTTTACCGTTTAACCGAATCTGCAAACAACCGCATCAATGACGGCAAATGCGACCCAGCGGGGCGTTTCCTTGCCGGCACAATGGATATGGATGAAGCGCACGGCGCAGGCGCCTTGTATTCCTTTAATGGCTACGAGGCGGAAATCTTAATTCCAAGCGTCTCTATTTCTAACGGCATGGCATGGAGCCCAGACTATAAAACTTTTTATTATATTGATACGCCCACGCGCCAAGCGCTAGCCTTTGATTATGATTTGAACACGGGAAAAATTGCAAACCCAAGAGTCGCCGTGCATGTTCCCGAGTCTTTTGGCTGGCCCGATGGGATGACTTCTGATACGCAAGGCAATTTGTGGATTGCCATGTGGGGCGGCGCGCAAATTACAAAGTGGAATCCGAATACGGGCGGCTTGTTAGAGAAAATCTCTGTGCCTGCTTTGCATACTTCTTGTTGCGCGTTTGGCGGAAAAAGCATGAACGAATTATTCATCACTTCTGCGCGGCATGGCATGAGCGCAGACGATATAAAAAAATACCCGCTCTCAGGCGGGTTATTTAAGGTCGTTACAAATGTAGAGGGTATGCCGACGTTTGAGTTTGGTTCTTTGTAAGGGCGAGATTTGTCTCGCCTTTATTCTTTCATCATCTTGAGAAACGCTTCAACCACTTTAGGGCCAAAATGTTTGCCTGATTCTGATTTGATATATTCCAGCGCTTTTTCTTTATCCCAGGCTGGGCGGTAGGGGCGGTCGGAGGTGATGGCGTCCCAAACATCCACGATGGCAAAGATGCGCGCTGAAAGCGGAATTTGTTCTCCTTTAAGTCCTCGCGGGTAGCCGCTGCCGTCAAATTTTTCGTGGTGGCAGTAGGGAATATCTAAAGCGGGGCGCAGGTATTCAATGGGATACAGCATGTCATACGCAAACTGCGGGTGTTGACGCATGATTTTCCATTCCTCATCGGTGAGCGAACTGGTTTTGTGTAATATTGAGTCTGGCACGCCGAGTTTGCCAATATCGTGCAATAAAGCGCCGCGCCGAATGAATAGCAATTCGCCTTCGTTAATGCCCATGTTTCTTGCGAGTTTTACCGATAAATCGGTAACGCGCAAGGTATGCCCTTCGGTTTCTTTATCGCGCAAGTCCATCGCGCGAGACCAGCCTTCAATGGTAGCGTCGTAAGCGGATAGTAGTTGCTCGTGAGCGCTCTCAATATTGGCGCGTTCGTCTAGTAGTTTGCGGTAACGATTCAAACGGGTAATGCCCAGCAAGCGCGCGCGTAATTCGTAGCGGTCGTATGGTTTGGTGAGGTAATCGTCCGCTCCCGCTTCTAAACCTTGCAGGAGAGATTTTCTATCGTCTAAGGCGGTGAGAATGATAATCGGCACTTCGGCGAGGTGTGGGTCGTTGCGGAGGTGACGGCAGACTTCAAAGCCGTCCATGCCGGGCATCATCACATCGAGCAAAATTACATCGGGCAGAATTTTTTGCGCTTTTTCAATCGCTTCGGGTCCGTTTTCTGCCATGACCAATTCATAATCTTGCCCTTCTAAAATTGATTCAAGGGTGTGTCTGCCCGCTGGTTCGTCGTCTACAATTAAGATAATACTGTTTCCCATTCTTTCTCCTTATTGATTTTTATCAATTAGCCCGTGTTTTATTGCCAAACGCACTAAGCCCGCCAAGTTGCGAACTTGTAATTTTTCCATCATATTGGCGCGGTGTTTTTCCACCGTTTTTTCGCTAATGGATAAGATTTTAGCGATTTCTCCGCTGGTATGCTCTTCGGCAATTAATTGTAAAATTTCTTTTTCGCGCGGCGAAAGCAAGTCTAATGGGTTATTTGCCCGTTTTGTGGTTGGGTGAAGCGTGTTTTCTAGCGCTATGGCGGGGATGTTTTCGCCTAGATAGGTTTCTCCTTTTGCCACCGTGCGAATGGCTTGCAATAATTCTTCGCCCGCCGATGTTTTTAAGATATATCCTTTTGCGCCTGTTTGAAGGGCTTGGCGCACTAAAACCGTATCGGAATACATAGAGACGAATAAAATTTTTACGCCTAATTTCAAATTGCGAATGTGTTCCGCCGCTTGAATGCCGTTTAAGCGCGGCATCATAATATCTAAGATTAAGACATCGGGCTGGTGGGCAACGGCTAAGTCAATCGCTTCTTGCCCGTTTGAGGCTTCGCCAACGACTTTTATATCTTTGGCGCGTTCAAGCAGAGCCTGTAAGCCGGCGCGCACCATTACATGGTCTTCTGCTAATAAAACTCGAATCATTGTACTTGTTCTGTTTGGTGGAGCGCTTCAAGCGGCGCTCTTGCGGAAACAATTGTCCCTTTGGATAAGGCTGAGGTGACGGTCAACTCTCCCCCGATGAGGGCGAGGCGTTCGCGTAAGTTTGAAATGCCCATGCCGCTGTGCGATGTCGAAACAAAACCAATGCCGTTATCTTGCACGGTTAAGGTAATATGTTTTTCGTCTAGGCTCAAATCCACCCATACTTGAGTGGCGTTTGAATGTTTGATGATGTTGGTGAGCGTTTCTTGTAGGGTGCGATATAAGGTGATGGAATGGACATCGGGTAATTTGGGGATGTTTTCGTCCGCTTCAAATGTGACGGGCAAATGACTCCTTGCCCCGAATTCTTTGGCGTGCGTTTCAAGGGCAGATACCAGCCCCATCGTATCCAGCAGGGGAGGGCGCATATCTTGGGCGATTTGGCGCATACGGTTGATGATGTGCTTGGCGTCTTCAATGAGTTTGCCGATTTCGTGTTTTAGGGGGCTTTGGTCTTGTAAATGTTTTAATTTCAAAATGTGCGCCACTAAGGCTTGCCCTAAATCGTCGTGTAATTCGCGCGAGAGTCTTTTTCGTTCTTCTTCCTGCGCCGAGATAACGCGCTCTGCCATTTGGCTTAAGGATTCGCGTTGGGTGAGTAAGGTGCGATAGCGGTTGAGCCGTAAAATAGTGTTAACGCGCAGGCGTAGTTCTTGGCGGTCTATCGGTTTGGTTAGGAAGTCGTCGGCGCCGGCTTCAATGCCTTGCAGGCGCGAGGCGCGGTCGTCTAAGGCGGTGAGTAGGATGATGGGCGCTTCGGCAAGTTTGGGTGTGGCGCGCATTCGGCGGCAGACTTCAAAACCGTCCATGCCGGGCATCATCACGTCCAGCAGAATGAGGTCGGGCATAAGTTCATTGGCTAATTTCAAGGCGCTTGCGCCGTTTTGCGCTTGTAAAATTTCAAAGCCTTGATTATGAAACATAGATTCAAGCGTGGCAATGCCGAGCGGGTCGTCGTCTACGATTAAGATTTTGCTTTGAGGCGTCATTGTGGTCCTAACCTTGTTTAATATATTTTTCAACAATTCCCATCAGTTCGTTGAGTTGAACGGGCTTGCTCATGTAATCGGTCATGCCGGCTTGTAGGCAGCGCTCGCGGTCGCCGGGCATGGCTAATGCGGTTAGCGCAATAATTGGAATGCGGTTTAGGTTTTGGTCTTTGCGAATTTCTAGCGTGGCGTCTATGCCGTTCATAATTGGCATCATCACGTCCATCAGAATGAGGTCGGGGCGTTTTTCTTTTGCTAAGTAAATGCCTTCTCTGCCGTTGTACGCCACAATCACTTCGTAGCCTTTATAGGTGAGATAATCTTTGACGAGTGAAACGATGATGTCGGTATCTTCAACCAACAGAATTTTTCCTTTGCGCCTCTCTTCTGGCTGATGGTTGGGAAGCGCGAGTTCGCCCGTGACTTTGGCGGGCATATTTTGTTCTTCGGCTTCCCACGGCAAGGTGATAGTAAACATACTGCCTTTGCCTACCTTGCTTTTGACGCTGACCGAGCCGCCGTGCAGCCGCACCATTTGCGCCACGAGCGCCAAACCTAAGCCTGTGCCTTGAAATTCACGCGCTAAGCCTGCGTCTAACTGCACAAACGGTTTGAATAGGTATTTCAAATCTTCTTCGGCAATGCCTATGCCTGTATCCCATACTGAAAAAGCCACCTGATTTCTTTGCGGGTAGCCTATGACTTCTAACCCAATTTGTTTGCCTTCTTCTGTAAATTTCACCGCATTGCTCAATAAATTTACCAACACTTGTTTCAGGCGGCGTTCATCGCCCATGATGGCGGCTACTTTATTTTTCATGTTGAACGAAACTTGAATGTTCTTTTTCTGAGCCAATTCTTTAATCATTCGTAAACTGGCTTGGCACAACTTCTCCACGTTAATTGGGTGAAAAGTAAGTTTCATGCGCCCCGCTTCAATTTTCGATATATCTAAAATGTCGTTAATCAATTCTAGTAAATGTTTGCCGCTTTCTTTGATAATGCCGACGTATTTTTGCTGTTTTTCGTTTAACTTGCCTATCATTTGTTCTTCGAGGCTTTCGGAAATGCCTAAAATGGCGTTGAGCGGGGTGCGGAGTTCATGGCTCATGTTGGCAAGAAATTCATCTTTGACTTTTAGGGCGTTTTCCATTTCAGCGTTGGCAAGTTTGAGGGCATCTTCAAACTTTTTATGAGCGGTAATATCGCGGCTGGCGCTAAGCACAAGAATGCGCCCTTGCACTTCTATAGAGTAGGAATGTAATTCAAGCGTGTGGATTTCGTTATCTGGCGCGTAAAATTGGATTTCAAGCGGAGGAATATTTTCGCCGGCTAAGACGGCTTGAATGTAGCGGTTTAGTTTTTCAATTTCTTCGGGTAAAAAGATGCCTAGTTCCGAAATGTGCTTGCCTTTTACCTGCGCTTGTTGAACTTGGTGCTGAATTTCAAAAAATTTGTTCACGTCCACCATTGTCCCATCTGCTTCCATGACGAAAACGGGGTCGGGGGCGGCGTCAAATAAGAGGCGGGCGTACGCTTCGCTTTCTTGCAAATTTTGTTCAATTTGTTTTCTTTCCGTTATATCTCTGGAAATGCCAATGATACGGTCGGGTGTACCGTCTTTTGAAAAAACGGTCACCGCGCTGGTGGATATGTAGCGTACGCTTCCGTTTGGCAGGATAATTCGATGTTCATTATTTGACAGCAGGTTTTCGGTGAGCGCGAGTTGAGAACTAATTTGAGATTTTGATAAATCTTGTGGGTGAATGTATTTTGCCCAGGTTTCTGGCTTGCCGTCAAATGCACCGACGGGCAAGCGATGAATGATGTGCATGCGTTCATCCCAAATGGCTTTGTTTTCTCTCGGGATGTATTCCCACACGCCAATTTGCCCGGCGTGCGTGGCTAATTCTAGGCGGCGTTTAGTGGCTTCAATTTGTAAGGTGCGCTCTTGCACGCGCTTTTCTAGTTCATTAAATAAATTTGCATTTTCAATGGCAATGGCGGCTTGCGTGGCTAAGGTTTCTAATAAGCGCAGGTCTTTTTCAGTGAAAGCGTCTTCTTCTTGGCTTTCTACGGCGATGGAGCCAATCACTTTTTTTCCAATTTTTAATGGCACATACATTCCAGAGCGGATATCTGGAAAGACTTCTACATAGCGTTCATCCTCCTGAATTTTGCCTAAAAGGACGGATCTTCCATGAGTAACCACCCAGCCGCTTACCCCTTGCGAGGGGACGGTAATCGTTTTATTCACTTTCTCTATAAAGGTTTGAATTTCATCCGCGTTTATGCCGGGTTTATTAAACCCAATCAGATTGAAACTGTTGGTTTCTGGTTGGTATTCTCGAATGGCAATATGATGCCAATTGAGTTTCTGTTGTAATATGCCAATCACTTTTTGCGCAATTTCTTTTGGCGTAAGCAGTTTGCTGATTTCTAAGCCGCTTTCATAGAGAGTTTCTAACTCTCGTAATTGGCGATTAACCGCCCGCTCGGCAAATAAACCTTTGAGATAGGTTTGCACTTTTTCCGCTGTAGAAACAATTAAAGACCGTTCTTCTTCTAAAAACGGTCCGATATCGGCTGGCGGTTTTTCTTCTAAATAGGCGACTTGCACGACGCCTAAATTTCCGCCGGGATATTCAAAAAATTCAGAAATCATCCAATCGGTTTGTTTGAAATTCGGCGTAAAAAATTGACTGCCGTTAAACCCAATGCGCGCCACTGCAGATTCTGGGTATAGCATGGCGGCGGGAATCATTTCGACCACTTCTTGCATCACTTCATCTTCAGATTTTGAGATGTCCATAAAAATGCGCGAAGCGTTGTGTAAGAAGGTTAACTCTTTTACGCGCTCTTCTAGTTCTTTAATCAGAATGCGACGCTCTTCTTCGGCTTGTTTAATTTCGGTAATATCGGTAATAGAAATAATGACTTTTTCTAACGTTTCTTCGTAGCCTGGCACTACCGACCATGTTAGTTTGACGTTCATTAACTCGCCGTTTAATTTGTAGTTAATGCTTTCCCATTCAAAATGGGTTACGCCGTTGGCGATGTTAATAAATTTTTGGCTGTGCACCGCCACTTGCGGCAGAAGGCGACTTGTATGTTCAATCAATTCCGCCTTGTTTTTAGCGTGAAATAATTTTACAGAATAGGCGTTGGTGTCTATCATTTTGATGAGGGAGGCTAGCTCTGCTATGCTTTCTGGGCGCTTTGTGAAATAATCTAAAAAATCGGTTACGCCGCTTTGCTTAAGTTCTTCAATCTTTTGTTTTACCGCCGAATAATCGTTTTCCCATAATGAAATCGGGGAATCTTCAAACAAACTGCGATAGCGGTTTTCGCTTTCTTTGCGTAATTCATCCGCTTGTTTTTTCTCAATGGCGATTTTTGCCTGATAGGTAGCCCGATTAATTAAATGAATTTCTGCCGGGGCGGGGGCTTTCGGCTGTGGGTAATAAATGGCAAACGTGCCATATACTTCATTCTTTTCATTCAGAATAGGAGTAGACCAACAGGCTTGTAAGCCGTGTTTCAGGGCAAGGTCTTTATAATCTTCCCATAATGGGTCGGCGGCGATATTTTCTACAATCACCTGTTCTTTACGATACGCCGCCGTGCCGCATGAGCCAGCCTTTTCTCCAATGGGGGAGTTGTCAATAGCTTGCGTATATTCTTTTGGCAGGCTGGGCGCGGCGCCATGTTTTAAGTGAATACCGTCTTCATCTAACAATAAAATGGAACAATACCCGTTTTGTAAAAGCAACTCGGCGTTTCTTGAAATGACGTCTAACGTTTTGTGTAAATTGGCTTCACTGGCAATCATTTCCATAATTTGATTTTCGCTTTGAAGCAGAATTTCCGCCATTTTTCGTTCGGTTACATCTTCGCCAACCGACTGATATTCGTAAATTGAGCCGTTTTCGTCAAACAAGGCGCGGTCTGTCCATTTTTGCCAGTTTACTTTTCCGTTTGCGTCAATAGTTTTATATTCGTAGGTGATGTATGGCTTATCTTGCGTTAATGAAAGATACTTGTTTCGTACGGTTTCTTGTTCTTCGGGCGGTATTAAATCAAAAAGGTTGCTGCCTAAGAGTTGCTCATAACTTTTGTTGAAGTATTGGCAATAAAATTGATTGATGAAGGTCAGCGTGCCGTCCGCTTTGAAGCGGCACATCATCATGGGCATATCTTCAACGAGGCTTTTATAGCGTTTTTCGCTCTTTTGTAATTCTTCTTTTACGCGTTTTCTTTCGGTGATGTCGAACGTGGTGACGATGACTCTGGAGTAATCATGTTCATGCCCCGTTATCACGGACCAACTCAGGCTAATTTCAATCGGTTCGCCGCTCATCGTGGTATCTGTTCCGTCCCACTGGTTGCTGAGTTTTCCTTCGGCAATGGCGATGAAATCTTTATGGTTATTTTCTCGTTCGCCTGCGCTGGGTTCTTGCGAGCTTTCAATCAATTCCGCTTTGCTTTTTGCGCCGTATAATTTTAGGGTGGCTTGGTTCACGTCTAATATTCTGATGAGGGAAGCAAGTTCGGTAACCGCGTCTGGATGAGAAGCGAAGTAAGCGTGAAAATCCGTCACCCCTTGGGCTTTTAGTTCATCCAGCCGCCTTTTTGCTTCTGAAAAATCTTCTTCCCATAACGGGATGGGGGAGTTATCAAAAAAATTACGGTAGCGTTGTTCGCTTTCTAGCAGTTTTTGGTGAGCAAGTTTTTCTTCGGTAATATCTTTAATTTGCGAAATGAAAAATAAAGGATTTTTGTTTTCGTCTTTCGCTAAAGAAACGGAGAGCAACACCCAAACCACATTTCCGTTTTTATGAAAATACCTTTTTTCCATATTGTAGGTTTCAATGCTCCCCGCTATCATTTGGCGCACATAATTTAAATCTAAATCAAGGTCTTCGGGGTGGGTAATATCTTGAAAAGTGAGGTTGAGCAGTTCTTCTTCCGCATAGCCGACGATTTCACAAACTTTTTGGTTTACTTTTAACCATTTCCCGTCTAATGAAACTAAAGCCATGCCAATTGCCGAATACTGAAAGGCGTTCTTAAAGATTTCATTATTCTGAAAATAGGTTTCTAAATTTGGATTAGACGGCGCTTTTCGTACAGCCATAGTTTTCCTCTGCTTATCATTTTCACATACTAAGGCGAAAAAATGAATAAGGGATTTCCCTACCTATTGAACAAAAAACCCGCTTACGCGGGTTCGAGAGAGTGCCGAGGGTGAGATTTGAACTCACGACCAAGGGCTTATGAGTCCCCTGCTCTGCCACTGAGCTACCTCGGCGTGGTCAAAGCGGGGCGAATATTACTATGAGAGGGGGCAATTGTCAACAAAAATGACGGTTGGGAACGGCGGGTTTCATGCCTTAACAGCAAAGACAGAAGGCGGCAAAGCGATTAAAAAACCTTTAGGCTTCTCGGCTTTGTTATAATGGGCGCATAGGTGCATCTATGAATATACTGGTGATGGAAAACGACCCAAAAGAATGGGCGGTGATTCAACAAACGCTGGGCGGCAAAAAACATACCTTAATTCCAGCGCCAACGGGCGAACAAGCATGGGAATATATTCAATCGGGCGAGGCGCGTTTTGTCATTGCTAATTGGCAAACCAGCGATGTTAAAACCTCAAACTTGATTTCGCGTGTGCGCGCTTCCACTTTATCTCAATTTGTTTACATTCTGCTGATTACGCCAAAAAATGAAGAAGGCGTTCCGTTACATCAAATTGACGATACGATTCCCAGCCCGCTCAAGCCCGACGATTTGAAAAACCGCGTGATGATAGCCGAACGCATCATGTCTTTAACGTCCAGCCTGAGCGAGGCGCGTCAGCAGTTGGAAAATCGTGCAGTGTTTGACGAACTCACAGGCTTCATCAACCGCGCCGCTTTTTTGCGTCAAGCCGCCGGCGAATTAGAGCGCTCGCGCCGCGCCTCTCTGCCTTTAAGCTTAATCGCTTTTGATATTGATAACTTCAAAGCGATTAATGACAGCTATGGCGGTGAAATTGGCGACGCCGTGCTAAAGGTCGTTTCGCAAGTGATTCGTGAAAAAAGCCGCCCGTATGATTGTATTGGCAGATGGTCGGGCGATGAGTTTGTGGTGGCGCTGCCCGGCGTCATTGGCGCGGATGCGGAAAAAATATCGGAGCGAATCATTGCTGGGGTGCGAGGCGCAAGAATCGAAGTTAAGAAAGACGCGCCGCTGACGGTGAACGTAAAAATTAGCGCGGGCATTGCCTCGTTAAGCCGTATCACCACATCTACTGAAATGGAGCCGATTATTCAACAAGCGCGCCAAGCCATGACGCGCGCGAAAGAGGCGGGGGGAAATCAGGTGTTTTTGATTTACAGTTGAAGCCAACCGAAAATCAATAATGCCGCCATGCCGACAAGAATAGTTAACAAGGTATTCTTTGAAAACCACGCCGTGAGAATGGCAATTAGCCCTGCGAGTAAGCGAGGGTTGGCGAGTTGAACGTTGAGCGCGCCGTCTTGTATAAATAATTCGGGGAAGATAATGGCGGATAACACCGCCGGCGGAACGTAGTGCAGCGCTTTTTTGAGCGTTTCTGGAATTTCAAATTTTCCAAATAAATAAATCAGCGAAAACCTCATACTAAAAGTGATGAGACCGCCAATGAGCATAACAAGCCAAATATTCATTTTTGTCTGATGCGACATTCGCTTTATGAGCGGTTGCCGCTTGTCCTTTCTAATAAAACGCCAACGAGAATGCCGATAAACGCCGCGAGAATTAACCCTAATTTGAACGGCAAACTATAGGCGAACAAAGCCGCCGTTCCCGCGCTTAATGCGGCGGCAATCATCGGCGTTTTTTTCAACACAGGCACAACCATAGCGATAAAGGTTAACGGCAGGGCAAAATCTAGTTGCAAACTATCTGGAATGTTTGCGCCAAGAAAAACTCCTACCGCTGTGCTAAGTTGCCAAGTTGCCCACAACGCCAAACCTGCTCCTAACAAAAACCAATGACTATGCGGTTTCACGCCTTCTTTTTCATATTGAATGACGCTTGGCGCGTACGCTTCATCGGTTAATAAATAAGATAATAAGATTTTCCATGTTGTAGATACATGCTTGAGATAAGGCGCAAGCGAAGCGCTATAAAGCATGTGCCGTAGGTTTACAACCGCAATGGTCAAAACAATCACAAAGCCTGGCGCGGCTTCGCTAATCAGTTGGGTGGTAATAAATTGCGCCGACCCTGCAAATACAATAGACGACATCATTTGCGAGGCAAAGACAGATAAGCCTGCATTTAAGGCTAATGCGCCATAAATCATGCCGAATGGAAATACGCCTACCAACAACGGAATTTCCGCTTTCACGCCGTCCCAAAACGTTTTTCTTGATTCGTTCAAATTCGTTACTCCTTTATGGGTTAGATGTTGATGATTGGCTTGCGCCTCGCTTCACCCCCAGCCTTTCTCTCTTTTGAAGCATCGCCCCGAAGGCGCATATTCGCCTTTTCATTTTTTACCCACGCTCCTAACAATCATCTTGAAATGATTTCATGCGCCGCTCGCTGCCCGCTTTCCACTGCTCCTTCCATATAGCCTTGTATCGGCGAGGCATGTTCCCCCGCCAAATAAAGACGACCCGCAGGCGTAAATAAAGTTTGCCAGTGTTCCGTCACCTGATTTGGAGCAAGCGCCATATATGAACTTTTAGTAAACGGTTCATTCACCCATGCCACTGTGGCGGTATTTTCAATAAACTCGGACGAACCCGGAAAGGCTTTTTCAATAATGGAAACGGCGGTTTGGATTCTTTCCGAGTCGGAAAGCTTCGATAATTCTGCGCCGGGCTTTCCGCCTGTGTAAGCGGTGATAATGCCATGTTCATGTTCAATGTGATTGGTGGCGCACCACGTCATCACAATCGCTTCATCGGTGTATAAGCGCCCATTCCAGCCGATTTCTTTCCAAAATTGTTTTCGATACTCAATTAACACTTTGGTCACTGCCCCGTAAGAAATTTCATTCACTAATTTTTGGTGAGCGGTAGGCAATGAGGAATGAAAATCAATCATTCTAGCGACGGTTAAGGGAACAGCCAAAATAGCAAAATCAGACCGCACCGTATGAAACGAATCGACTTGTTTATATTTCACCGTCATGCCGTCGTCTTGAATTTTAATAGATTCCACCACGGCGTTCAGCCGCACGTCGGGCAAAGCGTTTGCGATTGCTTTTGGCAATAAATCATTGCCGCCGATGATTCTATAGTTTTGACTTTCTTCTTCTGGGTCGCCGTAAAACAAAGAAGCGTTTCGGGCAAAATCTAAAAACGAAAAATTTTCAGGCTCGCATGTATATTCAGAGCGAATGTGGCAGGTAAATAAGTCTTTTGCTATGGGATGCGCGTTTTGCGCTTGTATCCATTCCCCCACATGTTGCGCGTCTAATTCTTTTGCGTTTGGCGCGGTTTGCGGGTTGCGAGGGTCGCTTACATACTTTCCAAGTTTTGATAACGCAACCCACATTTTGCGATATTCATCTTCAAGGTTTACGCCCCAAATCGTTTCATCGCGCAACAAACCTGCTTTGTTTCTAAACAATCCCCACTCGCCTTCTTCAGCGCGCCAGCCTCCCAAACTTCCAAGAGGCAAATGAAATTCCTTTGCCAGCGCAAGAATGCGTTGATGCCTATGGTCAATAAACTCGCCGCCGCCTTCGGCGACTAACCCTTTTGAAAAATCTCGAATTGAAAACACACGCCCGCCCACACGGCTGCGCGCTTCAAGCACAGTCGCATTCCAACCGGCTTTATGCAATTCATACGCGGCGGCAAGTCCTGCCATCCCCGCGCCAATGATGGTGACTGATTTTTTTGTCATAGCCTTTGGATTGTATCATTTGTCACGCATGACCCAAAAGACACTTTAGGATGTTTTTTTATACTACCCAAACTTCCAGTATGCTCCTATTCGTTTCGGCGATACACTCTACGCTTTCGCAACATACAATGTGCGAAAAGGAGTAACCATGAGCAAAAATATTTTTTCGCAACTTTCAGAGGCAATGGCAAACGCCGTAGAGCAGGCTGGCAAATACACAGTGTTGGTGGATGCGCGCCGCCGCCGCCCTGCCAGTGGAATTGCTTTTGCAAAAGATTTGATATTAACCGCCGACCATGCAGTTGAAAAAGAAGAAGATATTAACATCATATTGGGCGATGGAAAAGAAGCAAAAGCCCGCCTCATCGGGCGTGACGGGGGAACGGATTTGGCAGTGTTGAAATTAGACTCAGCCCAAGCCTCTCCTGCCGAAATCGCGCAAACTTCCGCGCGCGTGGGCGAGTTTGTGTTGGCGGTTGGGCGCGGTAACAAAAGCGGAATTGAATCTAGTTTTGGAACAATCAACGCCATTGGCGGACCTGTGCGCACAGGGCGCGGCGGCATGTTAGAGCGATATATCAAAACCGATTTTGTTTCATACCCCGGCTTCTCTGGCGGACCTTTAATCAACGGTGAGGGGCAGGCGTATGGAATTAACACTTCTGGTTTTAGCGGCGGAGGCGGGGCGATTACCATTCCAATGGATATTGCCTTGAAGATTGCACAGGCGCTTGAAAAAAACGGCAAAATTAAACGCGGGTATTTAGGCATTCGCAGCCAAACCGTGACTATTCCAGCAGACGCTAATCGCAAACAAGATACAGGCTTATTAATTGTCGGCATTGAAAAAGACAGCCCAGCCGAAAAAGGCGGTTTAATCGTCGGCGATATTTTAGTTGGCGTGAACGGCGTTGCTATTGAACATCACGACGAGTTGTTCGCCCGCTTAAGCGGCGATGTGGTGGGGAAATCTACCCCAATGGATGTGTTACGCGGCGGCGCGTTGCGAACGATTAATGTTACAGTTGGAGAGCGTTAATCGCACAGAGCGAACGAAAAAATTTCGCTTTCACCAAGTCTGTGACCTTTGTGAGTATCTTGTACAATATAAAGGTCACAGACCGCCTATTAAGCAAGAAAGCGTTTTGTAAAACGACTGTGCGCCGAGGTGCGTGCGGCGCGCAAAACGAATGAGAAAATAACTTGATAAAAGTCACAATTGTTTCGCCAAACCATGCTTTGAGAGTTGGCTTGCGGGAAATGTTAAGCCAACATGCAGAGGTAGAAATCATCGGCGAAGTCATGTACCTTGAAGATGTAAATGAAAGAGAGACTGAGGTTGCAATTCTTGACTCGGTCTCTTCTGTGCGTTTAGCGAATGATAAAAAGAATGTTGCAATTTTATTTTTGACGGATAACATCGAATCTGTGCGTGGGATGTTAAACTCAAAGACGCAAGTGTGGGGCGTGTTGCCGCTCAATGCAACGGAAGAAGAATTGATAGCAGGGATTCGAGGCGTGGGTGAAGGGCTATGGGTGGGCGCGCCCAGTTTGGCGCAAAGTTTGATGCGCTTGCCGAAGGGAGAAAACGCTTCAGGAGAAGATGCGCTTCACGAGCAGTTAACGGTTCGGGAGAAGGAAGTCTTAGAAAAAATGGCGGAGGGGTTAGCCAATAAACAAATCGCTTTGGCGCTTTCAATTAGCGAACATACGGTAAAGTTTCACCTTTCGTCTTTATACGCGAAGTTGGGCGTGGCAAGCCGCACCGAAGCGGTGAAACGAGGCATTGAACTTGGTTTAATTTCTTTGTAATAGTAATAGGGGTCGCCCCTACGCTGTTATCCCTCTGTAATGAATTGGCTCTTAAAGGCGGGTAAAATTGAGGGGAGTTTATACGTCAAGGAATACATGGCAAAAGAATATCATTTTGAATGGGTTTATCTCTTGAAGGCGACGCCTGAGGCGTTGTGGCCCCTCGTTTCCGATACGAATCGTTTTAACCGCGATACGGGCTTGCCGCCGATGCAATTGCTGGGGATTCAAAACCGCGTGAAGCGCGTAAAGTTCAAAATTCCATTGTTGCGCGTGGAGTGGGATGAAGAGCCGTTTGAATGGACCTACCCTTATCGTTTTGGAATTTTACGGCGTTATGTGGCGGGACCTTTAAGAGAAATGCGCGTGGATTGCCGCCTTGAACGGCTCGATGGCGGCGGCACAAAATTGACCTACCAAACTTTGGCAACCTCGCGTAATTTTATTGGGGATATTGGCATTGCTTTTGGCATTGGCATTGTGGCGAAACGCCTCTTTGAAAAAGTATTCACTTCATACGACCGTATCGCTTCTCGCGGCGACCCTGTATATGCGATTGCAACGGGCAGGCATCTTTCTTCTTCAGGGCATGTTCGCTTCAAAACTTTGAGCGAGCAATTGAAAAAAGACGGCGCCAATGAAAAAGTATTAAATAATTTATACGACTATTTACACCGCGCCGATAATTTATCGGTTCAGCGCATGCGCCCATACGCTTTGGCGGATGTGTGGGGCGAGCCTCGCAGAACCGTTTTAGAAACGTTTTTGCGCGCCACCCGCGCAGGCATGTTAGATATGTTTTGGGATTTGCTCTGCCCTGAATGCCGCGGCGTGGCGCAGGATTTTGGCAAACTCAGCGACTTGACAGGTCATGCCCATTGTAATACTTGCCAAATTGAATTTGACGCAAACTTTGATAAAAATGTCGAAGTGATTTTTAGACCCAACCCCTCCATCCGCGCGGTGGATAATGAAATTGAATTTTGTGTTGGCAGTCCGCAGCGTCAACCGCATATTATTTTTTCTATGGTGGTGCCGCCGCGCGAGCAACTTCCGTTTGGAACTATGCTTAACGAAGGGCGCTATCGTTTGAAGGCTACAGGCTTGCCGGGCTTTCAGTTAGTCTATGCTTATCCAACAGGCGCAGAAAAAAGAGATTTCACCGCCGACGCGCTAGGCTGGCATCCTGAGGCGCTCGACGTCAGCCTCACGCCGTATATCCGTTTGATTAATCAAACCGACTCAACGCAGACCTTTCAATTGGAACATCTCACCTGGTCAGACCAAGCCGCTACCGCCGCCGATGTGACCACTTTGCAAATCTTTCGCGATTTATTTTCCAGCGAAGTGCTTCGCCCCGGCGAAGAAATTTCAGTCGGCTCAACGACTTTGATGTTCACCGACCTGCGAAACTCAACGAAGCTATATCGTGAAATTGGCGACGCGCCCGCTTTTGGGCGTGTGCGCGAGCATTTTGAAATTTTAGAGCAAGCCATTGCCGCAGAAGGCGGGGCGGTTATCAAAACCATGGGCGACGCCGTGATGGCGGCGTTTCGTAAACCTATTTCCTCTATCAAAGCCATTTGGAAAGTGCAAAAAGAACTTGAACAACGCGGCGTGCCGCCTTTGGCAATTAAAATCGGCATTCACTATGGACCGTGCATTGTGGTCAATCTTAATGACCGTTTGGATTACTTTGGCTCTACGGTTAACATCGCCGCGCGCTTGCCGAATTTCTCAAACGGCGGTGAGGCGATTTTCAGCGAAGCCATCCGCAACGACCCAGAGGTATTGGAATATTTAGAAAAAAACGCCGCGCCCAATTCGCTCACTCGTTTTCAGTCGGAATTGCGCGGCTTTGATAGCCCGATGGAGTTGTGGAGAATTAAAATTTAATAGAAAAAAATCCTGTAACCATACAGGATTTTTTTTCGCTTCACGCCTACGGGGAGGGGGGACTCTGCTTTTCGGCATTGTACTCGCCTCAAGTTTGTTTTGCTTTCAAACGGTCTTATAACCGCTCTGTTTTTTATGTTTGAGAACGAGGTTGTTCGCTTAAAAATTCTGAAAGGGAAAAAATCTTTCGCGTTTGTTCCACATCTTTTCCAATTTGCCGAATCAACGCTTCAACCGAATCAAACTTGATTTCGTCTCGAATGCGGGAGATAAATTCTAGTTTGAGATATTGGTCGTAAATATCGCGGTCAAAATCGAGCAAGTAGGCTTCTACGCTTTGGATTTTTCGTTCGGGCGTAAATGTGGGGTTAAAACCGACGCTGGTAGCCGCCATGAACTTTTCGTTTCCTAAATGCGCCCAGCAAGCGTAAATTCCGTTAGAAGGGGTCGCTTTGTTTTGTGGGTAATCTATATTGGCAGTGGGGAAGTTGATTTTCTTGCCGCGCCCTGCGCCGTGAATCACAATTCCGCTAAGCGTATATTGATAGCCAAGTAATGCGTTGGCTTCGCTCACGTTTCCATTTGAAATGAGTTTACGAATTTCGGTGGAAGAAATGACTCCGTTTTCAGCGCTGAGGGCGGGGATAATTTCAACGGCGTACTGTAGCGTGTTGCCAATTTCTATTAATCGTGGGGCGTTTCCCTCGCGCCCTTTGCCTAATGCAAAATCATAACCAATGAGCAGGCGGCTCAGCCCTAATGCTCGCTTCAGGCTAGACATATATTCAAGCGCAGTAGCGGTTGAAAGGTCTGATGTGAAGCGTTGGGTGATGACGACATCTACCCCAAGCGAAAATAAAATCTCGGCGCGTTCATCAGGCGTGGTTAAGAGGCGAATCTCTTTGCCTGTTAACACGCTGGCGGGGTGAGGGTCAAAGGTTAAAACGACGGCGGGGGCGTTTTGCTTGCGCGCGCCTTCTACAAGTTTGGAAATGATTTGGCGATGCCCGCGATGCACGCCGTCAAACACGCCAATGGTGAGGTGTGCGTTTTGTAAGTTTACTTCTTCGAGAGAATGATAATGTTTCATAGAATACCCTTTAGGGTATAAATAAAAAGCCGCCAATGCAGGCGGCTTAATTTTATCCTATCCTTTGTTTAATCTGTAAAGAATACTTTTTTGGGTTGCCATTCTTTCGAGCCGTCGGCTTGCACGGTGAGTTCCATCAATGCAACCAGTTCGCCTTGTGTGCTAATGCCGCGCACGCGTTGGTGAACGGTGTCGGCTTCTTTGGCTTTGACGCGATGCCCATGACGCACGCCTTCCACTTCATCGGGGTTGAGTTCAACGGAGGGCCAATCGGCGAGCGCTTCGGCGGCGGGGATTAAGTATTGATACCAGTTGCCCGCTTGAAAGGCTTCTTGTAGTTTTCTGAGGGGGGTGGCGTCGCGTAAGGTGAACTTTCCGCTTTTGGTGCGGCGCAAACCAACGAGGTAGGCGCCACAACCTAATTTTTTGCCTAAGTCATTAGCAAGCGAGCGGACGTAGGTGCCTGATGAGCAATGTACGTCTATGACTACTTCAGGCGGAGTCCATTCTAGCACTTCGAGGTGATGAACGGTAATTTTTCTTGGTTCAAGTTCAACTTCTTCGCCTTTGCGCGCCATTTCGTAGGCTTTTCTTCCGCCCACTTTCACTGCAGAGTGGGCAGGCGGCACTTGCTCAATTTCGCCGACGAATGATTTGAGCGCTTCTTCAAATTCCGCTTCTGTGACGTTGACTGGGTCTTTTGTGGGGGTGAATTTTCCTTCCGCGTCGAAGGTGTCTGTTGTGCCGCCTAAGCGAATAATGGCTTGATAGCGTTTATCTGATGCGGAAACATATTCGCTCAACCGCACGGCTGGACCGACTAAAATAACCAATACGCCAGAAGCGCGCGGGTCTAATGTGCCGGTGTGTCCTGCGCGGCGTAAGCCTGTTCCATTGCGTATGGCTTGCACTACATCATGTGAAGTCATTCCAACGGGTTTATCCACCACTAGCGCGCCAGAAATGGCGTTTTTTACATCTTGACTACTCATAAAAGATTCCTCCTGGATTTACAAATTAATTATGACATATTTTTTTGAATTTACAACATTACTCATGCTTTTATCATAAATAAAAACTTACAAATTTAACAGTTCTTTTGTTTTTGCTAAAACTTGTTTTTGAACGTCTGTTAAACTTCCTTCAATATCCGCTCCTGCGGCGGCGGCGTGACCTCCGCCTTGAAAATATTTTGCAACGGGCGAAACGTCAATGTTTGCTTCTAACGCGCGCCATGAAATTTTTACATGCTGGTTGGCTTGTTCCACAAAGACCATGCCCACTTTATGATTATCAATCGCTGAAATCATGTTAATTAAGTCGGCGTCGTCGTTGCCGCCATAGCCTGTCGCTTTTCTATCGGCTAGGGTTAAGGTTGCCCACACAATTCCATCTTTTGTTTCTAAACTAGATAACCCCGCGCCCCAGTATTTTGCGGCAGGAAAAGTTTTTTTGATTAACGAGCGCATATAAATTTCAGGTAGATTTCCGCCCGCTTCTATCAACGTGGCGGCTTGGCGCAACGCCTCAGGCGTGGTGTTAGACGTGCGAAAGCCTAACGTGTCGGTGATGATTCCTGTTAATAACGCCGCCGCAACCGATTTTGTGATTTTGAGCCCCCACACGGGAATATAGTTTGTAAGAATCGCCGCAGTGGCGACCTCTTCGGCTTCGATTAGGTTGATTTTTCCAAACTTTTCATTGGTTTTGTGATGGTCAATATTAATATCGGGCTGACCAAAGTTTTCAAATATTTTTCCCGTCCTCTTAAAATCGGCGCAATCTACGGTGATGAAGGTATCATGCCCGCCGCTGGCTTCTTTTTTTATAAGTTCGCTTCCTTCTAAAAATTTGAAGGCGGAGGGCGCGCCGTCTGCCAAAACCATTTCTACCGATTTGCCCGCTTCTTGCAAGGCAAGCCCCAAACCGAGCAACGAGCCTATTGCATCGCCGTCTGGTCGGACGTGCGAGGCAATGACAATTTTGTTTGCGTTTGCTAATCTATCTTTTATTTCCCCTATGATTTGATGATTCACTCAGATTCTCCTACAACCACTCTTCCCAATTCTCTTTGCAAGGAGAAGGAATTGAGAAGAGCGGTAGATTATTTCTTTTTTCTTAATTCTGCCAGTAACTTTTCAATATGGTCGGCGTTTTCTGGCGTTGGGTCCCAATGAAATCTTAATTTGGGGAACGTGCGCAATTCTACTTTAGAAGATAAAACTTTGCGTAAGAATCCCGAAGCCGATTCAAGCCCAGCCAACACTTCCGCCGAGCGGGCAGAGCCTTCCACTGCCGAAACATAAATATCCGCTACGGTTAGTTCTCTATCTACCGTTACATCGGTCACAAAAATTTGTTTCAGGCGCGGGTCTTGCACTTCATGAATCAATAACTCTGCCAACTCTTGTTGGAGGCGGTCTTCAATTCGTTTAATTCTAATTCCAGACGGCATATTTTTTGCCTTTCGCGGTTAGCAATTGGTTGTTGACAATTACTCTACGCGTTTCAATCTCTAATTCTCTAATTCTCTATTCTCTAACCTCTACTCAACCACATAACACTGCAACATATCGCCGGGCTGAATGTCGCTGAAATTTTTGAAGCCAACGCCGCATTCAAAACCCTGACGAACTTCCTTCACATCGTCTTTCTCACGGCGTAATGAAGATAAATCGCCTTCATAGACAATATCGTTTCCACGATATAAGCGCACTTTCGCGCCGCGCCGCAATTCACCTTCGATAACTTTGCACCCCGCCACCTTACCAAACTTTGAGGCGGAAAATACCTGCAACACCTGCGCCCGTCCGATGTTGGTTTCAACCAAATCAGGCTCTAGCATCCCTTTTAGCGCTTTTTCAATATCTTCCGTCATGCGGTAGATGATTTCATATAAACGAATATCCACGCCTTCTTTTTCCGCCATACGCCGCGCGTCAATATCGGCTTGCACATTGAAGCCGATAATAATCGCCTTCGAGGCGGAGGCGAGCATCACATCATTATTGCCAATATTACCCGTTTCAGCGTGCAGCACTTTCACGCCAATTTCACCCTGACCTAGTTTGTTCAATTCCGTGATGATTGGGTCAAGCGAACCTTGCACATCGGCTTTGATGATTAATTTCAAATCTTTCGCTTCGCCCGCTTGCACATTGGCAAATAAATCTTCGAGCGAAACTTTTTTCTTCGATTGGGCTTGCGCCTTTGCCGCTTCAATTCTCTCGGAGACAATAGCCTTTGCTTCTTTCTCCGAGTCCACCACTTGAAATAAATCGCCAGCGGCTGGCACGTCGCTCATTCCCATCACCGAAACGGGCGTAGAAGGTCCCGCTTTTTTCACAGGCTTGCCTTTGTAATCGGTCATCGCGCGTAACTTGCCATACGCCGTGCCAGCCACCACAATATCTCCTGCCTCCAGCGTGCCGTTTTGAACGAGCAATGTGGCAATCACGCCTTTCGATTTATCCAACTCGGCTTCAATCACCGTGCCAACAACTTTCCCATTTGGGTTCGCCTTAATTTCATTGCTATCTGCCACAAGCAAAATGCCTTCGAGCAAATCGTCAATCCCCTTCTTCTGTTTGGCAGAGACGAGCGCCACCATTGTATTGCCGCCCCAATCGTCTGGCACAAGCTCTAATTCGGCTAATTGCTGTTTCACTCTATCGGGGTTCGCGTTCGGTTTATCAATTTTATTTAATGCCACCAAAATCGGCACGCGCGCCGCTTTAGCGTGGGCAATGGCTTCTTTCGTTTGCGGCATCACGCCGTCGTCTGCCGCAACCACCAACACCACAATATCTGCCCCCTGCGCCCCTCGCGCGCGCATTTGCGTAAACGCCGCATGACCGGGCGTATCCAAAAACGTAATTAAGCGCCCTTTCATTTCCACTTGATACGCCCCAATATGCTGGGTAATGCCGCCTGCCTCTCCAGCCGCCACATCGGTAGAGCGAATCGCGTCTAATAAACTGGTTTTGCCATGATCTACATGCCCAAGAATCGTCACCACTGGCGGACGCGGTTTCAATTGAGATTTATCTTCGCCGGCAATTAATTGTCGCCATAAAGGCACTTCCCCAACTTCCTTTTTGACTTCCTCTTCCACAGTTTCTGCAACCGCTTCATAGCCGTATTCAGCCACTACAATCGCGGCGGTTTCAAAATCCACCGTCTGATTAATAGTCGCCATCACGCCATTCGTCATTAACTTTTTAATTAAATCAATCGGGCTTTTTTCAATCTTTTGCGCCAAATCGCGCACGACAATACTGGCAGGTAATTCGAGTTTGTTTCCGTTACTGCTCATAAGCCGACTCCTTTCAAAGATTTTATAACTTTCTACTCGGTCAGCCAGTGAGCGCCAACGTCACATGGCTTAACCGCTCGGCTCTGCTTCTTTGGGCAGAGTATTCATAAAAGTTTCCAACCGCACACGGTCATCATCGCGTAATTCCGTCTTAAGCGCGCTGGCTAAAGCGCCCTTCATGCCGCGCGCCCAGCAAGCATATTTATCGTGCAAATACGCGCCGCGCCCAGCCGCTTTCCCTGTTGGGTCAACAAACACGCCGTCTATCTTGCGGACGATGCGAATCAACTGCCTCTTCGGCAACGTTTCGCGGCAACCGACACAAGTGCGTTGCGGAATATGTTTCACGCGTCCTACAGGTTTCTTTTTCACATCCGTATTCATATCGTCCCGCATGGTTCAACAAAATTTAGCGGCATTCGCCAAACCTGCGGGGCGTGTTTCACTTACCAATCTTCACCGTCGTCATCGCCGCGTTTATGTTTCTTGCGGCTGACTACTTCGCCAAGTTCTTCGTCAAACTCTAATGCAACGCCTTTTTTCTTGCCTTTTTTCCCTTTTTTCTTATCGGCAGATTCTTCGTCTTCGCCGGCAGTTTGGAACATTTCAGGCTTCATTTGGAATAACTCATCCAACGAAACGCCGTCTTTAGCGTGTTCGCTATCTTCTTCATCTTCTTCGACGACTTTCTTCGCCTCTTTCTTCCGTTCAACCGGTTTCTCTGCCGCTGGCGCTTCTTCCGCCTGAGCCGCTTCCGCCGCAACTGGCTCTTCCGCCTTCACAGGCTCAGGGAATTGTATCGCCGCCACTGTTTCTTCAATATTTTGAATGGCTTTTGCGCCAATGCCCGCCAGCCCAAGAATTTTGTTTGGATTGGCTTTCAAATCAAACATCACCTGACCGACATTCTCATACCCCGCTTCGGTAAGGATATTAATGATATGTTCTTTAATGCCCGACTCTGTCACAGGCATTTCAAACGCCGCCGCAGGAATTTCCGCCTTAATAGCCGCAGTTTGTTCATCGGCTTCGCGCACTGCGTCTTCTTTCACTTGCACTAAGCGGCGTTCCACCCTATCTACAAATTGGGCTAACAACGAATACTCTTCTGGCATAATTGCGCGTTCTTCCGCCTTTTTTGCCAAAATCTCTTCCACTTGCGGAATCATCTCCACCGCAGGCGGAAGCATTGCCTGAAGTTCAGAATCAGACTTCAACTTAGTCAAAGAATCGTTCGCCGCCTCGCTCAACGATTTAATATCAATGCGCCAGCCGGTCAATTTAGCGGCGAGGCGCGCATTTTGCCCATCGCGCCCAATTGCCAAACTTAATTGGTCTTCTCCAACTACCACAGTGGCGGTGCGGGCTTCATCGCTATCAGCCAAATACACGCCGCTTACGCGCGCGGGCGAAATCGCTTTAGAAATATAAACAACGGGGTCGGGGTCCCATTGAATCACGTCAATTTTTTCGTCGTGCAATTCTTTGACAATGGCTTGAATACGCACGCCTTTCATGCCCACACACGCGCCCACGGGGTCAATCCCCGGTTGCGTTGCCGATACCGCCACCTTCGCGCGCGCGCCCGGCTCGCGGGCGATTGCGCGAATTTCAACAATGCCGTGATAAATTTCAGGCACTTCATTTTCTAACAAACGGCGTAAAAAGTTACGATGCGCGCGAGACAAAATAATTTGCGGTCCGCGCGTGCCGTCTTTCACTTCCATCACCACTGCGCGCACGCGTTCGTGCAATTTCAATCGTTCGCCCGGAATTTTTTGGTTGTTTGGCATTAACCCTTCGGCTTTCATATCTAAACCGATGGTGACCCCTTGCGCATTAATTGCCTGCACAATGCCAGAGACAATTTCACCCTCTTGGCGTTGGAAATATTCCATTTGATTCGAGCGCTCCGCCTCGCGGATTCTTTGTTGAATCACTTGTCGCGCGGTTTGCGCCGCCACGCGACCAAAATCGGCGGGCGTGCTTTCTACTATCAACATATCTCCAGGCTGCACGTCTGGCTTTACTTTGCGGGCTTCTTCTAACGAAACTTCAGTGCGGTCGTCAATCACCTTATCTTCCACAACTTCTTTTTCGGCATATACGGTCACAACGCCTGTGTCGGGGTCTAACTTGGCTTCGACATGTTGCGCGGTAGAAGCGCCCACCGCGCGGCGATACGCCGAAACCATCGCCGACTCAATCGCTGTAACGACGACGTCTTTTGATAATTGTTTCTCTTCGATGACTTCATTGAAAGCCAGTGCAAAATCATTTTTTGCCATTTTCTTGCTCCATACTCCTATTAAGCGAAAAAGTGGGGGATACCCACTTCTGGTCGCTTCCGTTATTGGGTTGTCCCGAACGAGCGAGATTTTAGCATAAACGCTTGCATGGCGCAAGGTTGCGCTGCGCCATGTCCTTTTCTGCAAGGTATAATCTCATGCCATGAAGCAAACAGAAATGCCCAAAGCCGCCCTACGCGGCGAACCTTCGTATGTCTGGCGCGCTGGTCAGGAGCGCCGTTTTGATATGATTCGCAAGTTTGCAGGCGAACGGATTCACAAAAAAATTTTAGAGAACGGCTGTGGCGTGGGCATGTACGTCCAAAAACTTGCTGAGGCGGGGGGGCATGTTACAGGGTTAGAATATGATTTTGACCGCGCGAAAGAAGCGCGAAACGTCTCCGATAAAATCATCAACGCCGCTGGGGAATTTCTTCCGCTTCCTTCTCTAACGTTCGACCTGATTCTCAGCCACGAAGTCATCGAACACGTCCACAGCGATCGCGCCGCCGTTGCCGAAATGATTCGCGTGTTGAAAGTTGGCGGGCGCGTTATTATTTTTTGCCCTAATCGTTGGTATCCCTTTGAAACGCACGGCGTTTTTTGGAAAGGCAAATATTATTTTGGGAATAAATTGTTTATCAATTATTTGCCGAGATTCATACGCGATAAACTTGCTCCGCATGTCAATGTTTACGCTAAAAAAGATTTAGCGAAACTGTTTGAGGGCTTGCCTGTGAAGTTTATAGAAAGAACAATTATCTTTGGCGCGTACGATAATATTATCGCTAGGTTTGGGGTGTTTGGAAAACTTGTACGAACCGTTTTACAGTTCTTAGAAAAAACCCCCTTGAAAATCTTTGGCTTGTCGCATGTTTGGGTGGTGGAGAAGGAAGAAACGCTCGCAGGTCATTAAGGCTTTGAGCGTTTCTTTTATTTATCTTCGTCTATGCCCCCGCTGGGTTGTTCCACCCGCACAATTTCGCCGCGATAATTAACGACTACTTTGAAGCCCATCATGCCTAAATAGGCGCGCATATCTTCAGGCAAACCCGTTTTCAGTATCGTTTCAAAATGTTGTTCAATGTTTTTTAATTGATTTTGAATTATGGCTTGAGAAAACGGGTCGTCCTGCCCCATGAGTTTGGCGGTTTCTTTGGAGATGAATTCTTCGCTGCCTTTCATCATGTCGGCAAATTGTTTTAGCACGGCGCGGTCTATTTGCTCGGCGGGGACATGACGCTTAAAGCCGTCGTCATCTATTACATAAGCAGGCTCATTGCCAATCGAAGCGGATTCGGCAACTTTACCGTTTTCATCAAATACGAGACCAGCAAACAAGGGGGTTTTTGCCATGTATTGTATTTTTCACTTTCCACTTTCTACTTTCTACTTTCTACTTTCTACGTTTTGCTTTCTACGCTTGAAAAACAGAAAAAGTTCTAATTCTGCCTTCCTTCAATGGCCGCGAGTAAAATGCCAGCCGCAATGCCAAGTCGGCGGTCTAATTGGTGAGCGACATCCATGCTGAAATCAATGTTTAGTTGATAGGTGAAGGGGTTAAAGTTTTGTTTGTAATCGGCTACGCGGGTTTCGCCAATGAGCAAATCGTAATTTTGCGGCACAAGGTTGGTGAGAATACGGCGGACTAACGCCAAGCCTATGCTATCTTCAAATAATTTCCCAATGACGTTATCGTTCACGTCTAACACTTCCCATTCATCGCGCAAGAGCGAAGCCAAACCTCGGCGGCGTAATGCGCCTACTTTTTGATTCGAGGCGCTATCTATCACGTCAAACGCGGCGGAGAAATCAATAATCTGACGGGCTTTAATCGCCAGCGCTTCTTGCGTTTTGGCTTCATCGGCATATACGCGAATGTCTTCTTTCCAGCGGAACATTTTTTGCTCGCTGAACATGACTAATTTTCCGCTTGGGTCGTAAAAGCGGAATTTGCCCGTCAATGCAAAGACTTGCCGTTTGAGTACATATTGCGAATGTTGAAAAATGGGGTTCATTTCTTTTTCCTTTTCAAGTGATAGGCGTTTTGCCCAGAAGGTTTATGAAGCAGGAATGGAAACATGAAAAAAAACTTCAGGACGTTTTTAGACGTAGAGAAGCATATCATTGCCAAGCGATTATTTCATCCTCTCAAAAGTACTATTCTACAATCACTCTTGTCCCCTGACCGGGTAATTGTAAATAATCTACGCCTGCAGGCACAACGGGGCTTGTCCAGCGATAGACCCATTTGGAAACGCTGGAGGGTAAGTTTACGCACCCATTACTGCGCGGGCGACCATAATCATTGTGCCAGTAGGTGCCATGAAAAGCATGACCCGACCCCGTGAAAAACGAACACCATGGCACGCCGGGCAAACTATAAATATTAGCGACCGCGTCTCCAAAATTCGTCATGTGAATAGAGGGACCTTTATGATAAGTGAACCATTCGCCTTTGGGCGTATCGGTGCCGCGTTGCCCTGTGGCGCAACGCACAGATAAAACGATGTTTTGCCCTTCAAAAGCGGTGACCATTTGCGTAGCAATATCTACATGCAATAACTTTTCTTCATTTGGCACTTCGGGAGAAAGTTGCGTTAACTCTTCGTCGGGGATAATACGCATGTTATAAGCGGGCGCGTAAAACGTTTCTTTTAAAACCTTGTCGTAAAATTCGTACCAAACGGTTTTCTCTTCGCGGGTGATAATGACTTTATTAATCCAATGCGTGGTTTCGTAATAAATGCGATGGGCGTTTTTTGCAAAGGCGTATGGCGCGCGATAGGTGAGGCTATATGGCACGCTGACTTCGGCTAATTTTCCTTCAACGGGAATTTCATATACGGGTTTTTGGTATTTGGTCTCTACGGGCAATATCACCCCAGAAGGAACAAACCCGCGCTCTATTTGATACCAAACGGTGTTAAATGGGTTGTCAAATGAGTCGCCTTGCGCCTCGCCGATTAAATCAATCACTTCGTCTTTACGAAGCAAATCCACTTTTTTGGCGGTTAAGAAAGGCGCATCATATACTTGCACGCCGCTGAATAAGGATAAGCCTTGCGAGGTGGGCGGAGCGGCGGAGGCGAGGTCTATGCCTAATTCGGAGAGAACAAGCCCAAGCGCGCCAGAGGCGGTTAACTTCAAAAATTCTCGGCGGGTGAGTTGGGAAATAGTCATATCTCAAATTCTAAATAATATTGTTGAGAGGAAAATTAATCGCCTCGCGGTTGATTAGCGTTTTGAATCTTAAGAAACAGCCTGCGAAACGATTCTAGCTTTTAATTTCAACTTTTGTCCCCAAGCCATTAATGACATATTCTTTGTCGTACGGCGCTTGCGGCGTTGTCCATAAATATAGCCATTTGGCGTTTTGGTTGGCAAGGTTAATGCAACCGCGCGAGCGCGGTCTGCCGAAATCGTTGTGCCAAAACGTGCCATGAAACGCTACGCCGCTTTCGTTGATATATTGCACCCAAGGGACGCCGGGTAAATCATACCCGTTAGACGCTAAATCGCCAGAAGCCATGTGGCGCGAAGGGCGCTTGAACCATGTGACAAAATTTCCTTGCGGCGTGGTGTATGTGCCGCTTCGTAACATTCCGCCTGTGGCGGCAGGCACAACAAACACAGGCTGATTATATTCATACGCAATGACAATTTGGCTTTCTAAACGCACGACGATTTTTTTCTCACGGTTCGGGACTTCGGGCGAGATGGGGGCTAATTCCTCAGCAGGAAATATACGCAGATGTTCAGCCCGCGCATAATACAATTTATCCCATTTATCGTCTCTAATTTGATACCAAACTTGCCCGTCTTTTTCGCTGACGATGGCGGATTTTATCCAATGTGTCGTTTCATAATAGATGCGATAGGCGACATTGGATTCGGCGTCTGGTTGTTCGTGCGCGTCGGTAAACGGAACGCTGACTTCGCACAGTAAGCCGTGTTTTGGAATGTCAAGTTGGGGTTGGTTGAAGATGGTTTTTACGGGTTGAATTGTGCCTGAATAGGCGTAGCCCCATCCGTCAATTTCATACCACACGCGGTTATGAGCGGAGTCGTCGTCGCTAATCGCCGTGTTGGTAATAGTCAATAACGAATCTTTGGAGTAAATCTTCAGTTTGTTGGCTTGAAACAACGGCGCGTCGTACACCCAAATCATGCGCGTGGTCACTCGCCCTTGTTGCGGCGTAAACGAGTCTTGAAAATCAAAATTGAGCGGAGGGGCAAGCAAACTTGCCATGCCCAAACCGCTCAATTTGAGAAAGTCTCGTCGTGAAATGTTTCGCTTCATTGCCGGCTCCCTCGCCTTTTGGGTAGAGGGGGTTAATCGTGCACGTTTACCACCGTGCCAACCGAAGCAAAATTATATGCCCACTCTGCATCGGGAATGCTTAAATTTACGCACCCATGACTCATCGGCACGCCGAAATTATTATGCCAATACGTGCCGTGAATGCCGTAATCGCCGTAAAAATACATAATGTATGGCACATCGGGCAAGTAATACCCAGGTCCCGACATTGGCGCGGAGCGTAGTTTAATCCACACTTTGAATTTTCCTTTAACGGTTGGCGTTTGCCATGTGCCAGTTGAAACAACGAACGTCCTGACTAACGTATCGCCTTCATAAGCGTACATGCGTTGGTCTGAAAGGTCAACGTCGAACCAGCGCACACCGTTGCCCGGCGAGGCGGGTTGCTCGTATGCCACAGCGGTTGGGTAAATGGGGGTGGGGGTATCTGGCACAATTTCGGCGTAGGCAATGCCTTCGCTAGGGGGTTCGGTTGGTAAGGCGGCAACTTCGGCGGTGGCGGTTGGTAATTCAGGCGTTGCTGTTGGAATGATGACATCAGTGGGCGGAACGACGACAACTTGTTGTTCAACAAATTGCGTGGGCGTGCTTGTGGGAAGGATAACTTCTTGCGCCACCGGTTGCAAAACCGATGGCGTATAAGTGGGTTTGGCAAGTTCAAATGGAGCAAACGATTGAACGGGAGAATCTGCCGACGCGGGCGAAACAGGCGCCCCGTTAAGAATCGAAGCGAAGACGGGAGATGTCGCCGCCGACCACGCCGCGAAGACGAAGACTACGCATCCAACGGCGATTAAGAGTATCGGCAAAATTAGATTTCGTTTTTTGCGGCGCGGCGCGTTCTCGCCTCTTTTTAGACTGGCGATTTGATTCTGATTCCTCGACTGATTCCCACCCTGCGCGTTTGAAAATGAATTGTTCATGGGTACGCCTTTCGGTTCTATCACCGATTATAAACACATTTTTACCACTGAATGTCTACGGGTGTGCCGATTTCTGCCCAATCGTACAAAAGTTGCGCTTCGTATGCGCCTAACACCACGCACCCATAGGAAATAGGAACGCCCAAATATCCCGACCATAATTGCGCGCCGCTTGGCAAAATGGGCAACGCATGAATTCCGTTTTGTAGGTTGCCCGCCCAATAAATGCCGAGCCAGTTTGGCATCCAAATATTCCATGTGGCGCCGTAAGCGTTTGGGATTTTGTTTAGCACGCTGAAATGACCGACTCGCGTGGCGTTGTTCATTCCTGTGGAGGCGACAAAACTAAACGCTAAGGCGTCGCCTTCATAGACGTACATGTGTTGTTCGGAAATATCTACGAGGATGTATTTTTCGCCTGTGTAAACCGTTGGCGCTTCCTCTTGGTTGTTTTGGGTAAGGGGCGCAACGTATTCGCTAGTGGGCGTATCTAAAATGATTTCGGCTTGGGCAATGGGTTCGGGCGTGTGGGTGGGGATTAAGGTTGGGGTGGAAGTGTAGGTGGGAAGGGGCGTGTAGGTCGGTTTGGCGATTTCGGCAACGGCAAAAGAAATGGATGTGGTTGGCGTTGAAATGAACGGCTCGTTGGGAATATTCGCGCAACCCGAAATTACAAGCGTGATACATAAAAATTTAAAAAGGTTTTTAGATGTCATTGTTAGCGAATTGAAAAATCTTTTCAAACGATTCATGGCAGGGCGGTCGGCAACACGCTTTCATTATTGATAAAACATAAAATGCCTTGCGTTACGCCTTCGGCGACTAAATCGGTTTGTTCGGTTAAGATCTCTCTATCTAAATACAAAAAGCCCGTTTCGATAATCGCGGTGACGGTGTTAGGGTCAATTTCTGAAAAGGCGTGGTATTCGGTCATATCAGGCGTAATGCTGTTGGCGTGAAAGAACAAGCCGGTCAATTTTTGGTAGCGGTCTGTTAGGCAGGCGGTTAATCGTTGCGCGCGGTTTAAGTCTCGCGTTTCGAGCGAAGCCGCCACTTTGAAGCCGGTCGCCGCGTCGTTGATGTATTCGCATGAATCGTTATGAATGGAAACTAAGGCTACGGCGCGATAACCGTTTAACCGTGTATCAAATTCATTTAACAAATCCACTTGATAACCAAGCGCGACTAAATTCTCCCGCACGCGCGAGGCGATTTCAAAATTAACGTCCGCTTCGGTTAAGGTGACGGCGCCATTAGCGTCGGTGCAAACGGCGCCTGAGTCGTTGCCCATGTGACCAGACACAATGCCAATCCGAAGTTGCGGTTGAGGCGTGAGGCCTGTTTCAAACCCAGTTTGCGGCGTGAGCAAAGTCCGCAATTGTTCTCGCAAGTTGCTGGCGAATAGGCTGTTGGGCGTCCACGCTGTAAATAAGGTGGCAATGAACATGGCAATGAAGACGGTATATATGAAAACGTTATTGCCAGTGCGAGGTTTGCGCGTTTGTTTTTGGTTTGTCGATTCCATTTTTATATCTTACCTTAAAACGCCCCGCAGGTTTTTGCTCTTTAAGATGATGCATTTAATGAACCTGTCGAGCGGTTGCTTAATAATTTTTCTATCGGTTTCAAACTTGAAACGGGTAAAAATAAATTTTTTACGCGAGTTTGTTCGTATTGAAACGTGTGTGAGTTTGGCGGCAATATTTTCGCTTGCCGGCTAAATTCTTCATACGAAAGAAAGCCGCATAGATAAACATCCATGCCATATATCCAAATATTGCTCCATTCAAACGGCGAGACGATATGCGCTTCTTTTATCGCTTCGCATTTGATTCCAACCCGCGCATCGGCGGCGCGGTGAATATGTAAAGATGAAATGGAATAAAACGCTTCATGAACGACTACTTTCGTCTTTGGCGCAAGGCTTAACGTCTTCCGCTTCGTCCTTCGACTTTCATCTTGCCCATTGACCTCAATAATTACTTCCTCTGCAGACTCTGATTTTAGGGTTAAAGTTCCCAGCGGATTCCAATAAGCGGGTTTGCGCCATGTTTCGGGCATGATGTGGAGTAGATAATGCTTTTGATGGTTAGCGAGCGCTTTTTCTAAATCCGCTTGCGAGGCGGCAATTAACCCCGTTGCAAAAGCGAAGATATACAAATCATTGTAAGCATGCCCATCGCCGGCGTGATGGTCGGCAGGGACAAGCGCCGGCGCACTTAACAGTATAGACGGATTATTTTTAATTGCTGAAATTTGATTGCGATTTGAAATAAAAAAAGATTTCAGGAGACATCTATATTTATCTAAAAACACGTCATATCGTTCAGAGTCGGTAAATGGACGCGAGGCTTTCACTTCAAATTCCATGTTCTGAGCCGCCAAATAACGCCGAAATGCAAGTTCCACCGCCACGTTTGCAACCGTTCGTCTTAAGCGGCGATGTAACGATGCGCCCGCTCTTTCATAAATATAAGAAAGCGAACGCAAAGCGTAGGCAATGCCGCCTTCGGTGAGGTCGGCTGTGAAAGGGAGGCGCAGGAGATGGTGAGGAGAGAGCATGGATGAATTGAAAGTTAAGTTATGGATTGATTTCTCTCACAATCAAATCTGAAAATGCGATGACAACGGGCGTATCTCCAACCGAGCGAGCAAATACGCCAATCGTTCCGCTAGGAAAGCTAGGGTCTATTACGCTAAATTGAAAGCGTCCATTCAAAAAAAAGCGCATTTCTTTGCCAACTGCCCAAACGCCCATGCGCACATTGCCCGGCGCGCCGGGGGGAGCGTCGCCGCTTGGGTCTGGTCCTACTAATACCAAACGATTGCCCGAACTGTATCTTTCCACGCGCACGGTTCCGTCGCAGGCTAAGGCATACCGATAGTAGGCGGCAGAACTGGCGCGAATTAACATGCCGTAATTATCTTCGTCTTTGCATAAATTCGGTTGGGCGGTTAATTCGGCGTAAAAGTCTGTTAATATCACGTCATGCCGTAGGCTCATCATATAAATTCCGCTTTGGGCTGAAAGAACCAAACGATAATTATTGAGGCTTGCGCTGGCTTGCTCCGAAGAGGCAATGTCCCATAAGGTTTCTTCTGAAAAATCGTCTTCTAAAATAATGTCGCCGATATGGGGGCGCATTTCGGGGGTGGGAAGGGTGGCAGATTGGGCGGCGGAAGAAGGTTGAAGCGTGGGCGTGGCTGACGCGGGAAACCAAATTCGCGTTGCGGTCGGAAGCGGCGTAGAGGTCGGCACAACAGGCGTGGAGGTGATAAGAAAATTATCAAGCGGCATACAAGCGGAAAGCGTGAAAGTCAAAAGAAAAAAATAGAATGCGACGAAACGGAGAGCGTACGGCGTGTTCATATCTCTTCTGCGTGAATTTGCGCTGGTTAACGCTTGCATAAAATAAATAAAAATTTTTGTCATTGTGTCGTAAAATAAGTCGCTGAGTAGTCGCCGCCCCGAAAGGTTTGATGGAAGTTTTCGGGGCGTTTCAAATAAGCGAATATGTTAATTTATTCTAGCATAATAGGAGATTTACATGACAATAAAGCAAGCGCTCGTTACAGGTGCGTGTGGAGAAATAGGTCAGGCGCTGGTAGGCGAGTTATCGAAGAGCGGTTATCAAATTGTCACAGCCGATTTTATGCCTTTACCCGATTCGATAAAAAAATTTTCTAGCGAGCATGTGCAAGGCGATTTGCTTTATAAAATAAAAACTTTTTATGATTACGATTTTGATGTGATTTTTCACCTTGCCGCTTCGCTCTCTTCCAAAGCCGAAGTCGCAATCGAAGAGGCGCATCGCATCAATGTCGAAGGCACACTGCAGTTGCTCATGCTGGCGGCGTATCGTTCTGAAAAATATAAAAAGCGAGTCAAATTTTTATTCCCTAGTTCCATTGCGGCGTATGGCTTGCCAACGCTAGAAGATAAAAATAAAGCGGGCGCCGTAAAAGAAGACGATTGGAATCGCCCGCATACGATGTATGGATGCAATAAATTGTATTGTGAAAAATTGGGGATGTATTATGGAAGGTTTTTTGGTCAAAAACATTTCGATGAAACCCCGCCTCATTTTCTAGACTTTCGCTCGATTCGCTTCCCCGGCTTAATCTCCGCCTTTACCTTGCCCAGCGGCGGCACAAGCGACTACGGACCCGAAATGCTCCACGCCGCCGCGCAAAACCAACCCTACCGTTGCTTTGTAAGACCCGACACAAAAATTCCCTTTATGGCAATGCCCGATGCAATTAAATCTTTATTGATGTTGATGGACGCCCCCAAAGAACGCCTAACAAGCGACGTGTATAACATTGCGGCATTTGCCATCACTGCCGAAGAATTTCGTCAGCGCGCTATCAAAGCCTTCCCGAATGCGGATATTAAATTTGAACCGAATCCACGTCGCCAAGGCATTGTAGATTCTTGGCCCCAAGATGTAGATGATTCTCGCGCTCGTGCAGATTGGAACTGGTCACCAGATTATGATGTGGATAGATTCTTCGATGATTACTTTTTGCCGGAGATTAGGAAGAGGTATGGGAAGTAGAAAATAAAAAGTGAATAGTGAATAGTGAATAGTGAATAGTGAATGGTGAATGGTGAATGGTGAATGGTGAATGGTGAATGGTGAATGGTGAATAGTGAATGGTGAACACGCTCATTCTCAATCTTACAAATATATTTCTCTAGAGAGAATACGTTCTTCCCTTACTAATTACTATTCCCTATTCTCTCTATTCCCTATTCCCTATTCCCTATTCCCTATTCTCTCTATTCCCCACTCCCCACTCTCTGTTCTCTTTTCGCCTTTAACCATCCATGCAAACTGTATTTGACAATACGCTCTTGCCCGGCGAATAATTTTTTCAAATTGGGGCGTAATGCCCAAATGAGCAATAATTCTGCGCCTACGCCGTACCAAACATAATCCCAGGGCAAATTCCCTTGCGAGGCTTGAATGGCAAAAACAATGATGGCAAACAAAGCGACTGCCATTGTGGTGACAGAGGCGATGCCAATGGTGAAAAATGTCAACATGCCGAGGGGAAGAATAATCAAAATAGAGGCGGGCCATAAACCCATTGCTCCGCCCACCGAGGGCGCGCCGCCTGCCCCGCCGCGCAAGCGAATGAATTTTCCGTTTTCATCGCGCTCTGGTAAAAAGATAGAATAATTGTGACCGAGGATAGCGCCAATTGCCGTGAACATGTGCGCCCATGATGTGTCTGTAATGAATTGGGCAACCCAAACGGCAACCGCGCCTTTTAGAATGTCTAACATTGCGGTTGCAAACCCAGCCCAAAACCCTGCGGCGCGCATAGCGTTGGTTCCGCCTGTTCTGCCGCTTTCAACCTCACGAATATCTTTCCCTGTTTTTAATTTTACAATTAATAAGCCAAATGGAATGGAGCCAATCACATACCCCATAAAGATAACTGCAAGGTCTATAATAAGTTGCATTCAGCGTCCTCCAGAGTTTTTTATTAGAAACACTAAAACGCGGAGATGGTTTCTTGTTAACAAATCGCTTACGCGGCGCGTTCTGAAGGAGAAATGTGGCATGCCTGCTTTTTTAAGGCGCAACCTCGCGTTTTAATTTTAGATAAACACCGCCGTTAACCATGAAAGCGCGAGAATCACGCTGGGGGCAAGAGCGGCGCGCCTGAGCGGAATCTCTTCGGTTAGGTTTATTGATAACATGGATAACGCATATAGCGGACCTGTAAGCGCCAAGCCAAATTGCACTGGCGAAAGCGCCCAATAATGTAAGCCTGCGCTAATTTGAGCGCACACAATTCCAATGCCAATTGCCCAAGCAAAATCCCAGCGGTCTGTGCCGTCGAGATGTAAAACGCGCAAACTGATTAAACCCGCTACGAGAAACACGGCTGGCACAAGTAAAAACAAACGGATACCTGAAAAGCGTAATGAAGTAATCAATATTAGAAATAAAGCGTACGCGAGCGCGGTTAATGCGGCGCGGGCAAAGGGGTAGGCTGGCGAGGTAGGGTTAATAGCGATGTATTCGGATGTGAACACAACCCCTAGTAAAATTGCCCCAAACAAAAAGCCGACCCACCAAGCGGGGCTTTCAAACAAAATGGATAATGAAGCCCCTAAGATAAACGTGGTTAATGTAGGGAGCATAATATGCTCGCGCGTAGATTTCTTTGCAAACGAGGGGTGTTCTCGAATTACCCAATCTATACCGGCGGCGGTTAAACCTGCGGCAAAGAGGGTCATTACCCCGCCTAAAGTGAGAGGAAACTCGAAATAAAAACCGGGCAGGTTGAGGGTGAGTAAGAGGCGCGGCGTTTCAATCAAACGAGTGAGCGCGAGCGCCAGTAAAACCGAAGCGCTCAAAATGCCGATGCGGTCTGTGGATGGATAATCAAAATGTTTGGCTTGCATAGGGCGATTGTACCGTAACGGGTATGGTAGAATCAATAGGTTATGGAAGCGACCCGTTTAGAAAATGTGCCGCCCCCGCCGGGCATTATCAATTCAATTCGCGCAGGCTTCGATACTATCGCCTCGCACATCACGGCTATTTTAATGCCGCTGGCGTTGAATTTATTTTTTTGGCTGGGTCCGCGTTTACGCGTTGATGATTTTTTTTATAAAATTTTCGACGACACCATGAAAGCGGACTTAATCTCGCGCTTGCAAAGTCAGGGCATTAGCGCGCTTGAGATTCAAAACCAATTGCAAGAGATTGACGCTTATATCTCTAGTATTAATTTATTTTGGATGCTACGCACGCTTCCTATCGGAATTTCCAGCCTGCCTCTCTCGCGTGAGCTTTCGCCTACGCCTTTGGGCGAGCCGCTGGTATGGCAAGCCAACGGTTGGGTAATTTTCCTCGCTTTTTTTGCGCTGAATTTTATCGGTTGGGTAGGCGGAGCGATTTATTTTCGCACTGTATCTAAAATTGCCGCGCCGAATGAGCAAGGGGCGGTTTCATGGTTTAAGGCTATTTTGCAAACCGTTTTAATTTCAATTTTTTGCACAATGTTATTTCTAACGCTTTCGCCCGTGTTCTTTGGCGTTTTGGTCGTTTTGGCGGCGCAAAACGTGATTGTGGCTAGCTTAACGCTTTTGTTGTTGAGTTTTGTTTCGATGTGGCTGATTGTGCCGATTTTCTTTTTACCGCATGGCGTTTTTGTTAAAAACCAAAATGCGTTTCAGGCGCTTGGCGGCAGTATATTTTTTACGCGCTATACGCTTCCCAATAGCAGTTTATTTGTGTTGACCGTTTTTATGCTGGCTTATGGATTAAACCTGTTATGGAGCGTTCCGTCAGAAACGTCGTGGTTAACCTTGTTAGCCATCTTCGGGCATTCATTCGTCACAACGGCGTTATTAGCGGCTAGTTTTATTTATTATCGAGATATGTCGGCTTGGGTGCAAGCGATATTAGAAAAACGAAAACCGCCTGTCGCACAGGCGTAAGCACATCCCAGCGCTTTGAGGCGCGTTTGTATCCGCTTGGGCTGATAATTTACAGCCATGCGGCAAAGCCCCTGCGCTACGCCCAAAGCGAGATAACGAAGAAATAGAGGAATGTATGGCAGAAAAGAAAAACAATGCAACTAATTATGATGTCGGTTCAATTCAAGCGTTAGAAGGCATTGAACACGTCCGTAAACGCCCGGGCATGTATGTGGGCGGCACAGATATTAAAGCGTTACATCACTTAGTGTATGAAGTGGTGGATAACTCGATTGACGAAGCGCTGGCTGGCTTTTGTACGTCTATCAATATCACCATTCACCCCGATAGCAGCGTGACGGTTGAAGATAACGGGCGCGGTATTCCAGTGGGTCCACACCCGAGCAAAAAAGATTCAAACGGCAAGCCTATGGAAACCGTTGACGTGGTGATGACGGTCATTGGCGCAGGCGGTAAATTTGGCGGCGGCGGGTATAAAGTTTCCGGCGGTTTGCATGGCGTGGGCATTAGCGCCGTGAATGCCTTATCGGAATGGATGACGACTGAAATTAAGCGCGACGGCAAAGTATGGCGACAAGAATACAAACGCGGGATGCCGCAAGGCAAAATTAAGCAAATTGGCAAAGTTGAAAAAGACGAAACCGGCACCAAACAAACGTTTAAGTTTGATAAACAAATCTTTACCGAAGATATTGATTATCGCTTTGACACGTTGGTTCAGCGTTTTCGTGAAATGGCGTTTGTAACGCGCGGCGTGACTATTAAATTTGTAGATGAACGCAACGACCGCGAAATGTCGTTCTATTTTGAAGGCGGCATTACCTCATTCGTCCGCTATTTGAATCGCAACCGCGAAAATCTGCACCCTGTGGTGTATGTGGAAAAAGAAATTGAAGGCATTGGCGTAGAAGCCGCCATTCAATACACAGACGCTTATACCGAATCGGTATATTCCTTTGCCAACACCATCAATACCATTGACGGCGGCACGCATCTCACCGGACTTCGGTCTTCGCTCACCCGCGTCATCAACGACTACGCCCGAAAAAACGGTCTGCTCAAAGACGCCGACCCAAACTTCTCAGGCGACGACACCCGCGAAGGATTAACCGCGATTGTTTCCGTCAAACACCCTGGTCCGCAATTTGAATCGCAGACAAAAGTGAAATTAATGAACCCCGAAGTGCAGACCCATGTCGCCCAGGTGGTGGGTGAAGCGTTTAGCACTTTCTTAGAAGAAAACCCACAAGCGGCAAAAGCGATTGTGGCAAAGTGCCTTACCTCTGCCCGTGCAAGAGACGCGGCGCGTAAAGCCAGAGATTTAGTAATTCGCAAATCGGCATTGGAATCATTAACATTACCCGGTAAATTAGCCGATTGTTCAGAACGCGATACCTCCAAAACAGAATTGTATATCGTAGAAGGCGACTCGGCAGGCGGCTCGGCTAAACAAGGGCGCGATAGGCACTTCCAAGCCATTTTGCCCTTGCGTGGAAAAATCTTAAACACCGAACGCGCCCGCTTAGATAAAATTTTAGGCAACAACGAAGTAAAGGCGTTAATTTCCGCCTTAGGCACAGGCATTGGCGATAACTTTGATTTAGAAGGCTTGCGCTATGGAAGAATTATTATTATGACAGACGCCGACGTGGACGGTAGTCACATCCGTACCTTGTTGTTAACTTTCTTCTTCCGCTACATGCCGCAATTAATTGAAAACGGTCACTTGTATATTGCCCAACCGCCTTTATATCGCATCGCTCACAAAAATACAGTGAAATATGTTTATACCGATAAAGAAAAAGATAAAACCCTGAAAGAACTTGGCGAAAAAGCAAACTTGCAGCGCTATAAAGGTTTAGGCGAAATGAACCCAGACCAATTGTGGGAAACAACCATGAACCCGCAAAACCGCACTTTACTGCTGGTCACTGTGGATGACGCCGCCGAAGCCGATAGAACGTTTGATATGCTCATGGGCGATGCGGTTGACCCGCGCAAGAAGTTTATTCAAACTCATGCCAAGAGCGTGAGAAATTTAGATATATAAAATGTAGGGGCGAGGCATACCTCGCCCATATAAAAAATCCCCAGAAATTTCTGGGGATTTTTTATTTTATTCACCCGTTCTTGAAATCCTCTTCATCGCCACAATCTGACGCAAGTGGTCAACCTCGTGGGCAAGCAAAAGCAAAACCCAAGTGTTGTAATTGCACAAGCCAAAGGCTGGGTTTCGCTCCGTTTTTTCAGGGTCGTGCGCATTACGAGTTTGCTCAATTGCCGTTTGAATTCGTTCGGTGGCGGCGTTCAAACTGACGATTAAATCTTTGACAGGCGCTTTTTGTTTCGCGCCTTCGCCAAACCCGCGAGCGGCTTCGACGATGTGCGGTAATTGGCTGGTGGAAATATCTAACAACTTGTTATGATAAAAGCCTTGCGTGTAAATCAAATGCGTAATGGATTCGCTAATGCTCCAAAACGGGTGAACGGTTGAGGTATGCCACGCCTGTTCGTCGGTCAGGTTTTGAAGCGCTTGGTGGGTCAGCATCCGAGTCGCGTAAAACGTATCAATCAACTCATCTAATGGATGGCGTGAAGAAGCCTCCAGCCAAGTAATTTCTTTTGTAAAGGCAGAGAGAATTAGGGGATTAAGAACGTCGGAAGAAATCATAAGATAAATTTTATCTCATTTCATCGCGCCAAAGTACGGGAACTTTTTGCCAAGCGCAATCGTTTCATAGGGGTTGAAAGCAGAGGATACATGAAAACAAATACCAATACCATTTTTATTATTTTTGGCGTTATGGCTTTATGCGTGCTGGCTCTTTTCCCCATTAGCGTTTTAGCAATGCCATTATTACAAAGGAACGAACAGCCAAACCCGCAAGCCACTGTGCAAGCGATGGTCACTCAAACCATGATTTCGTTGACGCTTAACGCGCCGACTCAAACGCCGCTTCCGCCTACGGCGACGGCTGTTTCTGTTACCAATACGCCTGTTCCTACCTCCACATCCGCGCCGCAAACATATTGCGACTGGGCGGCTTTTGTCAAAGATGTGACAATCCCTGACGGCACGACCTTACTGCCCGGCGAAACGTTTACTAAAGTGTGGCGATTAAAGAATCGCGGTACTTGCGCATGGACGCCAGATTACATGCTCGTATTTTCTAGCGGCTCGCAAATGGGCGGCACAACCGCCATTCGTTTACCCGGCTATGTTGCTCCTGGTCAAACGGTAGATGTGTCTGTGACGCTCACCGCGCCTTCTACCAGCGGCTCTTACACAGGCTATTGGATGTTACGCAACGCATCGGGCGCATTATTTGGCACAGGCGATAAAGCCAACGTCGCTTTCTATGTGGATATCAAAGTCAAAGACCAGTCTGTAACGCATGGAACGGTCGGCGGAAACTTATGCTACCCTAGCGAATTTAATCCGCCAATGACGTTATACTTAGAAAACGCGCATACAGGCGAACGAATCCAATTTGCGATTGTTGAAAACCAATTTACATATATTGCCCTTGTCCCTGCCGGTAAATATTATGCTTACGCTTGGGCGCCCGATTATCAACTCGAAGGAGCGTACGCGCATCCCAATGGATTAATGAAAACCTTTTTTGTGGAAGCGGGCAAAACCACGCCATTTATCAACTTGTGCGACTGGAGCCCATACGCGCATGGACGTGGAGAATAGCTAACCTTCTAAAAATTCCTGAATCATCATTCAGGAATTTTTTATATATGACTTTTACAAAATTTAGAATATACCTGACGATATAATATAAACAACAAATATATTGAAAACCTAATTAACCGAAGGAGATTTCAAATGAAAGTTCAAGGTAAAGTAATTGTGGTTACAGGCGGCGGCAGCGGCATGGGGCGCGAATTGGTTTTGAACCTGCTCAACAAAGGCGCAAAAGTGTTTACGGTGGATATTAACGAAAAGACCTTGCAAGAGACTGTGCAACTAGCAGGCGACAAAAAAGATAACCTCGCCACAGCCGTAGTGAACATCGCCGATAAAGCCGCAGTGGAAGCCCTGCCCGCCAAAGTGATTGAAAAATTTGGCGCGGTGGATGGCATCATCAACAACGCTGGCATCATTCAACCGTTTGTAAAATTCAAAGATTTAGAATATTCTGCCATCGAACGCGTAATGAATGTCAATTTGTATGGCGTGTTGTATATGACCAAAGCATTTCTGCCACACTTGTTAACTCGTCCAGTGGCGCATATTGCCAATACGTCTAGCATGGGCGGTTATTTGCCAGTGCCGGGGCAAACCATTTATGGCGCAACCAAAGCCGCCGTAAAATTATTTACTGAAGGGTTATATGCTGAGTTATTAGATACCAATGTAAAAGTTACTGTGATTTATCCTGGAGCAGTTGGGACGAATATCACCGCTAACTCTGGCGTAGCAATTCCGGGCGGCGAAAGAACCGCTGAAGAAAGCAAAATCAAAGTATTACCTGCCGATAAAGCCGCTGAGATTATCGTCAATGCCATTGAGAACGATAGTTACAGCGTGTTTGTAGGTTCAGACGCGAAGTTTATGGACTTCTTGCGCAGGTTGAATCCAAAATTTGCAACGCGATTTATTTATAATCAAATGAAAACGTTGTTGAAGTAAAAAATAAAATGTAAAAAGACATCGGAAGTCGCATAAACTTCCGATGTCTTTTTAATAAATTGCCAATCACTACTCCCCATTCCCTTTACTTCATCATCCGCGCCGCTTTTCTTCCAATCTCCACAGCAAAATTTGTACCGCGGTCCCACGGGTACACCTGACTCATCGAAGCGAAATACAAACCGTCAATTGGCGTTTGAATGGCAGGGATATTTTTAGAATGATTCACCAACGGCACAGGTTGCGCGTAATTGGTTTTATGCACCCAAATCTTCTTCACCCAATCGGGTGAAAATTCTGGATTAAATTTTTGAAACGCGGGAATAAATCTTTCCAACAACGCTTCATCGCTCATCGAAAAATATTCGTGACCCAATTCCAAATAATCGCCCGCATACACAATATGGTCGCCGCCAAAATGCTTGCTCGAAACAAAATTGGTATGTTCCACCAACGCCAAAAATGGATAGCCCTCTTCCTTTGGCACGTTGAACCAATAAAAACCTTCTTTTGATAACCGATGTTTCAACGCCAGCGTCATCACCACTGCCCCCATTGATTTTAATTCCAGCAAACCTTTCAAATAATGTTCAGGGAGTTCAGGACATAACTTCGCCATCAAATGAGGAGACGCGGTCACCAAAACTTTATCAAACGCTTCGACTCCCTTTTCGCTTCGCACTTCAAGTTGAGCCTGATTCTGTTTAATCGACTCTATCTTTACCCCAAGTCGAATTTCAGCTCCTAATTCCCGAAGTTTTTCCGCAAACAAATCCGCAAATTTTTGAAAACCGCCTTCAAACGTGCCAAGCCTTGTTGTGCGCGCTTTGATTCTTGCCCACATCCACGCCATGTTGACGTCTTTATAAAATGGACCAAACTTCCCAATGAGTAACGGCTTCCACATCCGCTCATAGACTTGTTTGCCAGCGTACTTTAACATCCACTCATGCGCGGTGACTTTTTCCAATGCGCGCCAATTATTGGTGAGGCGCAAAAATAATCCCACAAACCCAAAGCGTACTTTGTTCAACCCAAACCCAAGCCCAGGAAAACGAAGCGCGTTAAGAATCGAATCAAACGGATACCATTTCCCGTTGTAATACATCACCGTCAATGGGCGCGGAAACATCACCTTATCTTCCAAACCCAATTCACGAATCAACCCCAGCATTTCGCTATCGGATTGAAACCAGTGATGATAAAACTTTTCGACCGACCAATCCCAATGCGGTTCTTTGAAACCGCTTGCCAACCCGCCCACATAATTTGCCGATTCAAAAATAACAACGTCATGTCCCGCTTTTTTCAAATCCCATGCCGCCGCCATGCCGCCATAACCTGCTCCAATAATCGCTATCTTCATTCATTAACCTCATTGATGTCATTGCGAGGAGCGACGCTTTGCATCGCCACGAAACAATCCCCGCGACATATTATTTTTTTATTTTCTCTATTCTTTCCGCCAGCGCTTTCAATTTTCCCCATTCGCCCTGCACGGCATAAATCATCGCTAAGGCTTCTAGCCAGCGCAAATTGCAATTTGGATTTTGCGCCAAATACTCAAACACTTTGGTCGATTCTGCGTCTGTGCGCCCTTCTTTTAGATACTGATTGGCTAACTCTTCAATTGAAAGCGTTTTTTCAAGCGGCGCTTGGTTAGATTGTGCAATTTGTCTGCGTATGCCTTCAATCTGTTGGGCTACTTGCCGAATCGCCGTTTCCATTTCGTCAATAGTAAACGGTTTACTCAAAAATTCATGCGCGCCAATCGCCTTGGCTTTTTGCATCGTAACTTCGTCTTTCTCGCCAGAGATGATAATGCAACCCGTGCCGGGAAACGTTTGGACAATATACTTAAACGCGGTCAAGCCGTCCATTTCTGGCATGTTAATATCGAGAATGACAATATCGGGGCGCTGCTCTTCGGTCATTTCTACGGCTTGTTTCCCATTTGAGGCAATCGCCACCACCTCTACATGCTCAATTTCAGAAAGCATCAAGCGCGTATTGCGCCGCGTTTCTTGCACATCATCGGCGATGAGAATCCGCAATTTGTTTTTTCTGGGCATGTTGCTGACCATTTTTTTAACCTTGCGCCTCTTAGTATAACCCAAGCCTGTTTCAGCGCGTTGAGTTTATCCCCGCTTGACACAGTGTTTTTTGAGGTGTATGATGAATAGTAAGTAACCTGGTGTAGTCGTGTGAAAACGCGGGTTGGGTTTCAGGTGATGAAAGTAAGCCTGTATAAAAACAACCCCAACTAGCCAGGTTCTTTTATTTAATCGGGGTAATGAATTACCTTTACCATACCAGAGCGAATCGCAGAAGTATCATTGCGAATAAAACCTGCAAGCATATCTGCAATCTGCAAACCATCGTTTCGACTGGCAGATACAGCCTTGATAGCACGCAGAAAAACTTGCTGATGGAGTGCTTGTGATAACGTTGTGCGCAATGTATTCTTAAATGACAATTGTTCTTTTTCTCCGTCATAATACAAAGTTGAGTTTTGTAATAATTCAAAAGGTAAATTGACAATACAATGTGTAATCAAGTCTGCAATAATTTGTTCCCCTCTTTTTTCACGCATCGTGACAGAAAAGCGCTGTTTATCAGCACGCAGAACAACTACCGCAGGAATCTCTAATTCATTGTGAATAAAATTTCTAAACTCTTCTCGAATATGCCGATTTGTCTTTGCAAAATGGAATTCATAATCTTCTGGCAGAGACAATTTAAAGCGTAAGCCGTTGAGATTTAGCTCCTCATCTGTCATAAGTGTTGCAATCACTAATAATTCCGAAGAGCCTTGTCTAAATTTAAAGCCTGGGTCTCCTGACCAATCTATATAAATGCGAATTGTCATTCGTTTTTCTCTACCTCTCCTCTCAAATCGTCACTCCACTTGATGCCTTCTCTGGCTAAATAATACGCACCCAGTAACGTAATTGGTAACCAAAGCGCAACGTGTAATGTCAATGTGTATCCTGCCGCCGTGGCTTGACTGACTCCATAAGCAGTCAATACTGCAATGCCGGGAGCATCAAATGTGCCAATGTATCCCGGGGCAGATGGAATCGTGGTTGCGAGATTCACAATGCCGTTCATCAACATCAATGCAAAGAATGAGACTTGAAAATCAAAGGCGTGCATCACGAACCAATATTTGCCAGTCTCCAAAAGCCAAATAATGACAGAGGTAAAGAAAACCATTAACACGTTAAATGGAGAGCGCAGGGAAGCGAGACCATCTAAAAATCGAGACATGATGCGAATAATTCGTTCATGAAATCTTTTTGGAGTTAATCTTTCAATAAACCACAATCCAAGTTTCGCAGTCGCTTGTGGAAACATTGCCGCGAGTAAAAAAATAATCAATGCGCCAATAAAAACGCCAGTGCCGATGATGGCTACTTGTTGAATGTTGCCCACAAAACCAGAGGCAGATGTTAATTTTGCTAATTCAGATAAGTTAACAAATACAAACGCCAACATCACCACGCCGTCGAAAATTCTTTCGACAACAATTGTCGCTAACGAAGCCGAGACAGACACGCCCTCTTTGCGTTTGAGAATCACAGCGCGTAATACCTCGCCTGCGCGGGCGGGGTAAATGTTGTTTCCCATGTACCCAATGGTCGTAATGGGAAACATCGTTTTGGTTGGAATTTCTTTAATTGGCTTTAACAAATAATGCCAACGCCACGCGCGAACCCACACGCCAATGAAATACACGCCAATTGCAGGAAGCAGCCAAATAAATTGGGCTTGCCTAACGGTTTCCCAAAATTCATTTAGTTTGAGGCCGCGTAGCGCAAGCCAGATAAATGAAACGCTGATGAAAACGCCGAGCCAAAATTGCCATTTTTTAATTTGCATAGGGTGGGATTTTACTATGGGTTGCGACACAGGTGGAAAGTAGAAAGTGAAACGTTAATCATGAAAGAAGAAAGATGGTTGAAAATCCATCGGCTATAATCGTTTCATTCATGTCATTCGGAGCGCCGCGTAAGGATTCTATGAAAAAATATTTACCCACCATTCGAGATTATGCATTAATTCTTATATCCAGTTTGATTCAAGCGGTCAGTTTGAGGTTGTTTTTCATCCCCGCCGATTTAGCCTCTGGCGGCGTGAGCGGCATTTCGCAATTAATTAATCACTTCACTGGCTGGCCCATCGGTTTGATGGTTTTGATTGGCAATATCCCATTATTTTTATTGGGCTGGCGTTTTTTGGGCGGGTTCAAATTTGCCATGCGCACGGCGGCGGCGATTTTCACTTACTCGTTATTAACCGATTTGCTTTTGAACATTCCCGCTTTTGTTGAATATTCGCAAATTTTGATTGACGATTTAAGCGGCGACATTTTTCTTAATTCATTGTATGGCGCGGTGGTAAGCGGCATTGGTTATGGGCTGGTGTATCGCGCGCGCGGCACAAGCGGCGGCTCCGATATTCTGGCAAGAATCTTAAACAACTGGCGCGGAATTTCGATGACGCAAAGTTATCTAGTAGTAGATACGGCGGTAATTCTTGCGGCGGGCTTTGTATTTGGTTGGAAGGAAGCGCTATATGCCATGATTGCTTTGTATGTCAGCGGATTAGTCGCTGAAACCGTTCTGGAAGGCGGCGGCACAGTTCGCACGGCGATGATTGTCACCGATAAGCCTGAAGAAGTTGCCGAAAGAATTATGGATGAGTTACAACGCGGGGTGACTTATTTAGAAGGCAAAGGCGCTTACACAGGGCATTCTCGCCCGGTTTTATATTGTGTGCTGAATCGTTCGGAAATTGTCGCCTTGAAAAGCATCGTCAATGAAGTGGACTCTGAAGCCTTTATGGTCATTGGCACGGCGCATGAAGCGTTGGGCGAAGGATTCAAGCCATTGAAGGGTCGTTAATCGTAGGGGCGGCTCGCCCATTGTTAAAATAAAAATTGTTTGCAAAAATAAATTGCAAACAATTTTACTTGATAGCATTGAAAGGTCGCCCTTACTTTTTCTTTGTATATCCCAGCGCTCTTAACGCATTGGGGTTATTGCGCCAATCTTTTTCCACTTTCACGCGCAATTCCAAAAACACTTTTCGCCCGCCCATTTCTTCAATTTCTTTGCGCGCGGCGCCGCCAATCGCTTTCAACATTTTTCCGCCTTCGCCAATCACAATTCCCTTTTGCGATTCGCGTTCTACTAAAATTGTCGCGGCAATATACGCCATGCCGTTGTCGCGTTCTTTGAATTCGTCAATGCGAACCGCCAAACTATGCGGCACTTCGTCTCTTAATTTTAATAAACACGCCTCGCGGATTAAATCTGCGGCGATGTCTTTTTCGTACAAATCGGTAATTTGGTCTTCGGGATATTCCGCTTCGCGCTTCGGGAGGAGCTGAATCAGTTTCTCTATCATTTCTCCCAGCCCCAGCCTATTGCTTGCGGAAATTTTCATCAGGATAGCGGAGTTTGCTAATTGACGATATTCGCTTTCACGCGCAGACAAGGCATCGGCTTGCAGTATGTCTATTTTGTTCAACGCAAGCAAAAGCGGAGTTTGAGGCGTAAATTTTTTTAGTAAGTCGGCTATTGACTTATCTTCATCGGTTGGGGAGGAGGACGAATCCACAAGCCAGAGAATCGCATCTACGCCTTCTAACGCTTCTTGCGCTTCTTGATTGAGAAACTCGCCCAGTTTATGTTTGGGCTTGTGGAGTCCTGGCGTATCTACAAAAACAATTTGGGCATTCGGCAGCGTGAGAATGCCCAGTTGTTTTTTGCGCGTGGTTTGCGGGCGCGGCGATACCGCCGCAATTTTTTGACCCAACAACGCATTCACTAATGTGGATTTACCCACATTGGGTTTTCCGATAATGGCTACAAAACCCGATTTATGTTCATTCGTCATGCTAAGAATTGTAACCGCAATTCAACGCTACGCAGGTTTTGTTTGCCAGTTTGCAATGACCAGACTCATAATAATTAACACAGCGCCTGTGACGATTTGCCAAGTTAGCGGTTCGTTTAAGAAAATAACGCCAAGCGTTACGCCGCCTAAAGGAAATAGATAAGTCACCATCGTCGAGCGTGTGGGTCCAATTTCGTGAATCAGATAAAACAACATCACAAACGCCAGCCCTGACCCAAGAATCCCAAGCCATGCTAAAGCAATCCATGTGATTGGAAGGGTTGGAATTTTTATCGGACCTTCAAACAGAAAAGCCGCTATCCACATCACTACCGTAGCCGAAATCAATGAGCCGACGCTTCTTAACATAGCGGGCGTATCTTCTGTGGTTTTGCGGGCAATGATAGAACTAGCCGCATAAAAGACACATGCCAAAATCACAGCCAATTGCCCAAGGAAAGCGCTTGCGCCTGCGTTTATATCTTTTAACATCAAAACGACGACGCCGATAAAACCAACCAATAACCCCACAACTTTTGGCGCGGTGATTTTGTCGTCATCCAACAAGAAGTGAGAGGCAAGGATGGTGAACAGCGGCACGGTTGCGTCCAGAATTGAAGCGACGCCTGAGTCAATAGAGAGTTGCCCCCAAGAAATCAAAAAGAAGGGTATCGCAATATTGGTTAATCCTAAAACGAATAAAGGCAGCCATTCTTTGAACGTGCGCGGCAGTTTTACTTTTTGAATAAAAACAACTGCGCCTACAAAGAGTAGCCCAAACAATACGCGAAAGGCAACGAGTGTAATGGGGGGTAATTCGCGTATCACAATCTCAACCCACATAAAAGACGAACTCCAAATTAAGCCAAGCGTAAGAAAGACAATCCAATGTTTCGTTTTCAAGTTTGCTCCTTATGAAATGTATATCGTTCCCCATTGGGGATAATGCGCGAGCCGTTGGTCGAGTAGCGAAGCGTATCGCAACCTCAGGCAAGGCAATCTTAAGTTAGGGGCTATATTTTCGCGACCCGATTCTTGCGGTTTTTTCTCATAATTCAAAAAGAAAAAAACGCTCAACCGATAAAGTATAACAACTTTTGCGCCCGTAGCGCGTATATGCAGAAGCGTTTGCTTCAACTCTGCATCGAGATGCGGCAACCTCATCATTAAAGATGACCATCTAAAAATTTCAATCAGAGGCGACTTATGGAAAACACAAATCAAAATTGGGCAAGGCGTTTTTATACATTATGGACGGGGCAAGCGCTTTCTTTGCTTGGCAGTCAATTGGTGCAATTTGCCATCATTTGGTATCTGACTCAAGAAACAAATTCAGCAACTACATTAGCCATCGCGTCTATGATGGGTTTATTGCCAACCGTTTTGCTTTCACCTTTCATTGGCACATGGGTAGATAGAGGCAATCGTAGATTATTTCTCATCGCCGCAGATGCCGCCGTTGCAATTACGACGTTTATTCTCGCGTTGCTTTTTGCCTTCGATAGCGTTCAAATTTGGCATATTTATATCGCCTTGTTTATTCGCGCGGTGGCGGGCGGCTTTCATCAATCCGCATTTGGCGCGTCGGTTGTTTTGCTTGTTCCCGAAGACCAACTCGCGCGCGTGCAAGGGTTTAATCAAGCCTTGCATGGCGGCTTGAATATTATTTCCGCGCCGTTAGGGGCGTATTTGCTGGCGGTTTTCTCTATGGAAGGCATTTTGGCTATTGATGTTTTCACCGCAATTCTCGCCATTGCTATCTTGTTATTTTTTCAAATTCCACAACCTGAAAAAAGTTCAAACGCGCCTTCAACATTCTGGCAAGATTTCGCCGCAGGCTTTCGTTACATCATGGCTTGGCGTGGTCTCGTAATGTTATTAGGTTTAGTGATGGTGATTAACTTTTTCTATACCGCCACCGAACCTTTGACTCCACTACTGATTAAGAATCATTTTGACGGAGACGCTTCGCAGCTTGGATTGTGGCTGGCTCTGTTTTCCCTCGGCAATATTCTCGGCGGGGTTATCCTTGGCGTGTGGGGCGGGTTCAAGAAAAAAGTGGTCACGGCTCAAACAGGTTTAGCGTTGATGGGGCTAACCACAGTCATTGTCGGTTTGGTCAAACCGAACATGTTCATCATCGCCCTGATTGCAAATACAACGATGGGGCTTTTGCTTCCAATAATCAATGGTTCTTATGGGGCGACTTTACAATTCGTGGTTAAGCCTGAAATGCAAGGACGAGTCTTTGCATTTATTATGAGCGCCGCAACGCTAGTTTCGCCAATTGCTTTAATTATCGCCGGTCCATTTGCAGATAGTTTTGGCATTCAACCGTGGTTCATTATTGCAGGCGTTTCTTGTATTGCGATAGGCATTCTTGGGTTTTTTATCCCTGCTGTAATGAATATTGAAAGCAGGGCAAAAGAAGAAAACGTTAATGCCGTTGCCTAACCCGCTTCATTAAGAAAATAGACGATAGACTGCAAGCGGTTGTTACGGTCTATCGTCTGCCGTCAATCGTTTTCACCAAATAATATTCCCCGCGTTCAAAGCCTCTATCTAAATAATATCCGCGCGTACCCACAGCGGAGATGACCGCGAGTTTCTCAAATCCATGTTGCTTGGCGATTTTTTCGGCTTCTTCAAGCAGACGTGTGCCTAGCCCAACATGTTGCGCCGCGCCCGTTTTTTCGGCGCCCACTGCTAATGATTGACCATATACATGCACTTCACGAATCAAAGCCGCGCCGTCTAAATCGGCTAAGCCTGTTTCAGGCGATTCTTGGCTTGGCAGCGATAAGCGAATGAACCCGGCTAGTTTATCGTCTTGTGTGTTGAATGATATAAAATGCTCTTCCGCTTTGCCTGCTGAGTAAATTTCATTGTGCAAGGTTAAGGAAGATAATTCAACGGTTTTGTTTTTCACTTCGCGGCAGCGAATACATTGACATTTTGTTCCGCGTTTTTGCATTTCGGCTTGCACGTCTTGCCGTAAACTTGTGCGCGTGTTGCCTTCTACCACGTTATTTCCGGGAATATCTCGAATGACGCGATTGACGCGGCAGTATCTCGGAATCGTTGTTTTAATATCGGCAATTAAATCTACCAATTCTTTGGTTGAATATGGATGAAACTCGCCGCGTTGCCAATATTGATACAACTCGGCGTTGGCAAGCAATTGGTTTGGGTAGATTTTAATTTCATCGGGGCAAAATCCTTGCCAAAGTTTAGCGAAATCTTCACGGTCAGATTGAGGCGTAGCGCCCAGTAGGTTTGGCATCCAATGTAAAACAATCTTAAACCCAGCCGCGCGAAGCAACGTCACGGCTTGGCGCGTGCATTCCACATCATGCCCGCGTTTGTTGATTTCTAAAATATGGTCGTCAAAACTTTGCGCGCCAAGTTGCACTTTGGTCACGCCCAAATGACGAAGCCACTTAATTTCATCGGGATTAATTTCGTCGGGTCGAGTCTCAATCACCAAACCGACGTTGCGGTGATTCGACGTTTCGTTAATCGCTTGCGCTTTTTTTAATTCCACGTCAGGGTGATTTGATTTTTCTTGTGGCTCAAGTTTATATTTTTCTTCATTGATTTCATTCATGGCATCGAAGCAACGCTTCACAAACCACTCTTGATAATCTCTGCGATATGAAGACCAAGTGCCGCCAAGAATCAATAACTCAATTTTGTCAGTTGGGTGACCTAAATTTTTCAACGCTTGAATGCGTGAGGCAACCTGTGTGTATGGGTCAAACTGATGTTCAAGCGCGCGCATTGCGCCGGGTTCGTCGGGCAGGTAACTCTTTGGCATACGAACATCGGTAGGGCAGAAGATACATTTGCCGGGGCAAGGGTAGGGTTTTGTTAAAACCGTAACTGTCGTCACGCCAGAAAGCGTGCGCATGGGTTTCATGCGGATTTTTTCAAGCAACATCGCGTCAGGCTCGATTGTTCCTGAGGCAACCATTTCGTTATAAGCCGCCACTAACGCCGCTTTATTCAAATACCCGCCGTTTGGCAAAGGGTGACGGCGCAACAACCCCATCACATCTCCGCCTGCTCGAATTTCATTTAAGACGCGACGAGCCAACTCCAATTTTTGCGGAGTGAGCGCGTTTATTTTTTTCCAGCGTTGTCGTTGTTCTAAAAAGTCCATTGTGAAGATTATAATGCCTTTATGAATTCCTCTACAGCCGAGCGTTTACTTGCGATTAACCGCGAATTTTACAATCAATTTGGAAATGAATTTTCCGCAACGCGGCAACGCTTGCAACCGGGCGTAAAAAAAATTCTTGAAACCATTCAAGAAGACGACTCTGTTTTGGATTTAGGCTGCGGGAATGGGTATTTTCTGCATACGCTATCTAAGCGCGGGCATCGCGCTCCGCTTCTCGGCGTGGATTTTAGCCTGTCTCTGCTTCGGGATGCTGAATCTTCGGGTGGAGTTGAGTTTCGGGAAATTGATTTAACGAAGTTATCAGAGAACAGGGAGCAGTTGTTAGTAGAAAGTGGAAAGTGGGACGTGATTACTTGTTTTGCTACGCTTCATCATATTCCGTCTAATGAATTTCGTTTAGATATTTTACAAACCGTAAAATATCTATTGCAAACAAATGGAAAATTTATTTTATCAAATTGGCAGTTTTTGAATAGCGAAAAGCTGAAGTTGCGAATCCAACATTGGGAGAAAGTTGGTTTATCGAATCAAGAGGTAGATGAAAACGATTATTTGTTAGATTGGCGCAGCGGGGGAGAGGGCTTGCGGTACGCGCATCATTTTTCAAGCGAGGAGTTGCATACGCTGGCGAATCAGGTTGGCATGAGAGTCGAAGCGGAGTTTGTATCGGACGGAGAAAACGGCAAATTAGGGTTGTATCAAATTTGGAGGCATGGATGAATCATATCGTCACTCGTTGTGGGTTGACTACATATTGCCACCAGTTGTTGGCGATTCCGTTTTGTCGGCCGGCTACGCGCGGAAAGTGATTGAACCACCATTTGTGATGAGCGCGAATGTCGCCGTTTCCCCATAGCGTTGCATTGACGTTTCGAATATCACCTTTGAAGTTGGGGAAGTTTAACAACCAATCAAAGCACTCGCTTTTGACTAGGGTTTTATTTCCCCAATCGTAATCGCTTTGGCTGTTGGGGGCAAAGTGAATGTTTCCGCAGGCGGCTTTGCCCGGGGCAATTTTGTCGTAGCGCGTGAATCGGTTCCACAAATTTTTGTCGGCGGGCAATTTGCTAAACGTTTTTTCCATAATCGATTCGGCGCGGTGACCATAGGCTTCGAGCATTTCACCGATGAATCTTTCGTACGAAAAGCCCATGATGACAAAACGACGTTTGCTGGCGGAAGTGTTTGCTAAGGGCGGAGCGTTGCACCAGAACGCGCCTGGTCCGCCCATGATTGATTCGTAAAAGCCGGCGTGAGGGAAGCCAAACATCCAAACTTCGTCAATTTGATTGTCTGCGATTCGCTCTAAGATATGAAATTGATTCAAGATGGCATGGTAGTTCACTTCTTGCGGCATGTGAGGCGCGGCGGCGCGATTCCAAACGTCAAGGTAGGTTTGAGGCGTGTAACGAAAGCCGTCGGTTTTGGCGGGGAATTCGTTTACGTCAATTCGTTCGGCTATTTCGTAACGCGCTAAGCCTTTGCTCACTTCAAGAATATCTTGCATAAAGCCTATGATTAATTCGGTGGCGTTATGCCAGTTAAGATGTTGTGAAAGTTTTAAGCCGCTGTCTGTGGTGGGGTCGTACACAATCGCCAATACTTTGCTGCGGGTAATGGCGGCAGGCTCTTCGGCGTTATTGCCGGCAGGGGCAACGCGCGGGGCAGGGCGGAATAAATTGAGCAGGCGATTGAAAAAGTTAAGCATATAGCCTCTTTTCTTACTTTTAGTAAATTACTTGAATTGAAACCTATTCGTAACTAGAGGTGAACAGAGTTCTTAAGCAATCTATGTTTATCTGCCTTGATTGGCGGCGAACAATTCTATTCCTACGGCATATTCACCGCAAAATACACTTGTCCATCTACCGCAAAATACAACACATGGTCAGGGCTGACGGCTACTGCGCTGACCGAACCCGCAGGGATAGGGTTGGCGCGCCCGAGCGTGGGGCGGAATTGATTTTGCAGTTCAATACTTCTTGGCGCAAAACGCATCAGGCTTTGCCCGTCGGCGTCCAAAACCAAAATAGACGGGTCGGGCGGAGCGGCGAAGAGTAATTGTGTAAAATGCGCCGCGCCAAACAAATCAATATCCTGATAGGCTGGAAAGGGATTAATCATCGGCAATGGGTCTTTGCAATTCGACCTGCTTGCGTCAATGCGGCTAAAGGAACAAGACGATAATCTACCGTCGGCATGGAGCAGATACATCTCATCGCCAGAAACGATGAAATCAATCGTATCTTGCGTGGGCGTTTGCTGACCAAAAAAGAAATACGGGCGGTCTGTAAATGTGCCGTCTTTTCCTTCATACACCCACACGGCTCGTGAGGGAGCGTCTAGCACATATAAATTTCCGTTTTCATATACAAAGCCAGTTACCCGCCCCCAATTCGTATCGGGCGTGGGCAAGGGAATCGCTTCTGCCACTTTGTTCGATTTACAATACAGCAAATTTCCGCTGGCGTCTATGCCTAGCAAACTTGCGTCAATTAAACCGATAGTGGGCAAGGCTAAAATATCAACCAGCGGTCCCACGGTGTAATTGCCATACACGCCGGGTTTGCAATTAAACGTCGTATCTAATTCAAAGCCCCCGCCGCCCAAAGCGGGCGCGGCGCGTAGGGCTTCGCCGTTTTCGGCATTGAGCAAATACAAAGCGTTTTCGCTTGCCGATAAGCGGCTGATATTAATGCCCAGTTTAGAACTAAAAGCAGGGTTGAACTGCATTCGCGTTATTCCAAGCAACGTATCTAACTGAGCGTTGGCTTCGTTGCGTAAGTTAATCGTCTCGCTTGTTACGCGGTGTTCTTCGGCGCGCGAAACGCTTAACAACACGTTTTCCCAACTTTTCCTTTGTTCAATGGGGTTAGTCAGCGCCGCCGCTTGCGCGCGCCACTGCCTGGCTTGATTCAAATAAGCGTCATATTGCTCGTTTCGTCCGTATCTTAAATAAACAATGCTGGCAAGCGTCACAATAATCAGCGGAATAGCAATCGCTAAAAACAGCATCAACGTATTCGATGAAACGGTGGCGCGCTCATCTACATTGGGGTCGGGTAACAAGCGCGGCAGAAAATTTCTGAAACGCTCGCCCAACGATTGACTTAATCTTCTGGCAGATTGTATACCCGCCACGATAGCCCTTGCCGTCTGACGAGTTCGTTCGGACGGCTCGCGCGGCGCGGCTATTTCTTTTTTAACTTTTTCTTGCGCCTCATTCACTACGGAGATATTTGTTTCTGTTTCTTCGGCATTTTCTTTCGGTTTGGCGCGCGGAATAGACGCAGGAAACTCGCGCGGCAAGGTTGGCTTGGGTATTTCTACTTTTTCTTGCATAGGAATTGCATACGCAGACGGTTGCAAAACATGCGCAGGGGAAGAACTCGCTTGGGGTTCGGCAGGCAGGCTGGGGTTAGAGTCGGGAAGCGCGGTTTCTTCTTTCAACGAGTTTGCAAAACGAATCATGCCGCTTCCCATTGCGGGTTGAAGCAAAAGAGCGTTCAAATCTTCGTTCGTGATGGCGGTTAATTTGCGGCGCATCGAATCTAACGAAGAAAGTTTTGTGTCTTTCAACGCGGTTGCCCATGCCTGAGGAACTTTGCCGCACAATAACATAACATCGCCGACGTTCAAATCGGTTTGCGCAAAATGAATATGAATATTTTGGCTCGACCCTAAGCCCTTGCCCGATATGCTAGGTTCAAAAATATGTTTGGTTTCGTTTTGATTGAAAATGTAGGCTTGCATGGGTCCGCTGATAGAAAAGATACATTGCGTTTCACGAAACGCAGCAAGCGTTAAATATCCAAGCGCGTATTTTCCGCTGGCGCTGGTGGAGATGTTTTTTTCAAGCAACGTTTTATTGATGAATTCTGCGGCGTTTTTTAATGCGCTGGTGGCGGCGCGCGGCGTTTGATAGTACATTTGCGCGGCGTCTTCGGCTAGTTTTTTATATTCCTTTGTTGTAAACGTAGAATTGCCCGCCAGCGCTAAATACACAATCAAGCGGTCGGTTTCGCGTCCGCGCGCGGCGTTTTTAGGCGGCGTAAGCGCCAATACCCCCGGCATATTTGCATCTTCTTGCCCGCCAATGCGGTACAGTGGTGAAAGGTGAATATCAAACGGCATGTAAGATTGTGACCTAATTGCGCTTCATTATAACTGGTAAAATTCAACGCTATGAACTATACGCTTCTCAATGATTTCTCACAAATCGATTCAAATGAATGGAATACTTTATTAAAAGAATCAATACAAGATACGCCTTTTTTGAGGTATGAATACCAAAAAACTTGGTGGGAGCATAAAGGCGGCGGCGAATGGAAAGACGCGCGCTTGCTTTTGGCGACGGCTCGTGAAAACGGTCAACTCATTGGCGTTGCCCCGCTTTTTATCGCCGAATATGAAAACGAACCCGCAATTTTGTTAAACGGCAGTATTGAAATTTCAGATTATTTAGATGTGATCGTCAAAAAAGACGACCACGCTAGGTTTATCTCTGGGCTGTTAGACTTTTTACTGACGATTGACGGTTGGAAAAAATTAGATTGGTATAACGTGCCTGACGACTCGCCGACTTTGCTTGCGCTAAAAGAGGAAGCGGCAAAACGCGGCTGGACTCATCACGAAGAAGCGTATCGCCCCACGCCGCGCATTGCGTTGAACGGAAGTTTTGAAGATTATTTATCGCGCATTGATAAAAAGCAACGCCATGAAATTCGCCGCAAAATGCGCCGCGCGGCTGAATCGGAATTAAATGTGAAATTTGTTTTGGTGGGGCAAACTGCGAATATTGAAAAAGACCTCGACGACTTTTTCAACTTAATGATTCAAGACCCAAATAAAGCGGCGTTTTTACACCCTGCCATGCGCGCGCAAATGACCTCCATTTTACATGAGGCTTATAAAAACCATTATCTCTGGCTTGGATTTTTAGAAATTGACGGCGTGAGAACCGCCGCTTCTTTGAATTTTGATTATGAAAATAAATTATGGGGCTATAACTCCGGCGTGAGCCGCAGCCACATGGATTTATCGCCGGGCTGGGTGTTGCTTTCGCATACTATCCAGTGGTGTTGCGAAAATGGGCGCTATGAATTTGATTTTATGCGCGGCGATGAAGAGTATAAATATCGCTTCGGGGGAGTCAATCGGTTTGTGATGAGGGTGAGGGCGGTTAAGTAAAGTTCAATATCAATACGAACAACAATCCAAGCGCAAAAAACGCCACATACGGCAGCGCCGCGTACCAAAGCCCTTTAAGCCAAGTCACTTTTAACTCATCCTCAAACGCAAATGACTCATAGAAGATGAGCGCCGCCATGCCAAGCAAAGCCAAAGGCAGGCTGTCCACCGTTGCCCAGCCGAAGGAAATGAACAGAACATATAACAGTTGTGGCGGCGTGACCAAATAACATTGAATCATAAACAAGCGCTTCAAGCCCGAACGCTTCACCGGGCTTTTACTTAACCACTTTATCCATACCAAATAAATCAAAATTGAAATTAAAGTCGTTAACGCACTGGTGACTAAATTCGTTTCACTTAATTGACTCAGCGATTGAACGAAATCGAAATTCATTCCTTGCATCCAAGTCAGCAAGGCGCTAGGGATGACCGCCATCGCCAAAAAGAACAAGCCGGGCGGCATATATTCATCGAATTGCTTTTCTTCTGGCTTATCAAATTCTTCATTGACGTATTGCACCATCCATCTCGGCCGCAGCGTGGCGCGAAGGATAGTTTTTGGGATGAGCAACGCCCAGACTGCAACTTCAAATATCAAATCTTGCAGAGATTGAATGAGTTTTAGAAAGTCCATAATGTTCTCCTCTGCCGTCTTTATTTGCCGCAAAGCGTCACAAAGATATACAAAGGTTAAAAAAATCTTTGCGACGCTTTATCTCCTTATATGGTGAAAATTTTATCCGCCGCCTGAAACCCCGCCAACGATTCCGCCGTCGGTCAACTTGCGTAAATCGCCCAAAGCCGATTCAATTTCTTCAACGGTTACTTTTCTATCTTCGTCGCGGTGTTTCAACTGGCCGGCTTTTGTCTTTTGAATCGCCAACTCTTTAATCGAAGCGTTTAACGTCAACGCTTCTTTCACCAAAGCCGCGCCTTGCGCATACCCAATGACGGGGTTTAACGCCGTCACCACAATTGCGTTTTTCTCTAACCACCCTGCCGCTTTCTCGCGGTTGGCGGTTACGCCCTTCACGGCTCTATCGGTAAACGCATTGACTGAACCAATCATCACTTGCATCATTTCAAATAAATTATGAGCGATGATGGGCATCATCACATTTAATTCCAATTGACCTGCCTGCGCCGCAAGCGCCACTGTGGTATCGCATCCAATCACATGAAACATGGCTTGGTCTAACATTTCCGCTAAAACTGGGTTTACTTTGCCGGGCATAATGGAAGAACCAGGCTGCACGGCGGGCAATCGTATCTCATCGAGTCCTGTGGCAGGTCCAGAGGCTAAGAGGCGAAAGTCATTGGCAATGCGCACAAGCGTCATAGCCGTCGTCCGCAGCGCAGCGGAAAAATCCGCCGCATCCGCCATAGATTGCATAGATTCAAACAAATTATCCGATTCGTATAATTGCAAACCTGTAATTTCGGATAATTTCTTGACCATGTTTTTATGATAATCGGGATGCGCGTTTAACCCCGAACCGACCGCCGTGCCGCCAATGCCTAATCTTCTCAACCCTTCGGCAGAGCGTTTTATTCTTTCAATATCTCGTTCAACCGCTTTGGCATACGCCCCAAACTCCTGCCCCAGCCGCACTGGCACGGCGTCTTGCAAATGAGTGCGCCCCGATTTAATCACATCGTCAAACTCTTTTGCTTTTGCTTCTAACGCGGCTTGTAAATTCTTAAGCGCATAGACTAATTCATCCAAACGCCACAACGCGCCCAAGCGAATAGCGGTGGGAATGGTATCGTTGGTAGATTGCGCCATGTTCACATGGTCGTTTGGATGCACAATATACTGCCCAAGTTCGCCGCCCAAAATTTGCGTAGCGCGATTGGCAATCACCTCATTGGCGTTCATATTATGGCTTGTGCCGGCGCCCGCCTGAAACGGCTCAACCACAAATTGCGAATCCCAATCGCCCTGCATCACCTCAGTCGCGGCTTGGGCAATAGAATCCACTAAACGTTTCGCCGCGAAGCGTTTGCCGCCCGCTTCTCTATCGTTAAATAATCCCAACTCATAGTTCACTAACGCCGCCGCGCGTTTCACCGCCGCAATAGACCAAATAAACGCGCGCCACGGGCGTAAGCCGCTAATTGGAAAATTCTCCACCGCCCGTTGCGTTTGCACGCCATACAACGCCTCAGCGGGGACGTTTAACTCGCCCAGCGAATCTTTTTCTTTACGAAATTTTTGCTCAGCCATAAATTCTCCAAGTTTTTTCTCCCATTTTACTCCCTTCCATGTACTATAATCAAAACAATGATAGCCAAACTGCGCCGCTTTTTTGCCTCGCCTATTTTTGAAGAACCCGAAAACACGCGCCTAGCCCGAATTTTGAACGGATTTGGCTGGATAGCCATCTCCATTTTATGCCTCTTGATTGTAAATCGCCTCGTCACAAAAACATGGTTTGGCTATTCCGCCTCATTCACCTTTCCATTAGTTATATTGATTCTCTTTGCCATGCAACTCATGGTTCGTTTGGGGTATGTAAAGTTTGCGGGGCGTTTCGCCGTGATGTGCATTTGGCTCGCCATGACGTATCAAGCCTCCCGCGCCGATGGATTATGGGACGCCGCACTCATAGCGCACTTAGCCATCGTCTTGCTGGCGGCGCTCATGTTAGGCTGGCGTGAGGGAATTGCCGTCGGCTCGCTCAGCCTTGCCGCAATTTGGTATTTCGCTTATCAACATCATATCGGCGCCTACGTTTTCAAGATAGACCCTCCCTTTCATTACGCCCGTGACCTAACGGCGGTATTCATAGTCACCTGCGTATTAATTTACTATATTGTCTATCAACTGAATCTTTCGCTACAAGAATCGAACTTAGAATTACAAGAACGCTTACGCGCGGAGGAAAAACTTCAACGTCAAGCCGAATATCTCAATGCGCTTCACGAAACGACCTTAGGCTTGCTCAATCGCCTTGAACTGAATCCACTCCTCGAATCGATTATCTCCCGCGCCAGCGACTTGCTCGCCACAGAAGAAGTGGCTTTACATTTAGTCTTACCTGATGGGTCGGCGCTTCAACAAGAAATTGGCAACGGTTTATTTAAACAGTTCAAAGGCGTTCAGACGCGGAAGCATTACGGCGTGACTGGAAGCGTTTGGGCAAGCGGCAAAAGCATGATGGTCAATAACTATAGTCAATGGGTGGGCAGAATCGTTGAAATGGACTCGATGGGTTTTGAAAGCGTCATCTGTACGCCGTTGAAATCAGACCAAAACGTGATTGGGGTGATTGTTGCCGCGCGCACAGGAACACAAAAAAAATTTACCCAAGAACAATTAACCCTGTTAGAAAAATTCGCCGCCCTCGCCTCCATTGCCATAGATAACGCCCGCTTATATCAAGAAGCCCAAGCCGAAATTATAGAAAGAAAGATTATCGAAACCGAATTGCGCGCCAGCGAAGAACGCTTTCGGAAAGTATTTAACAACAACAAAGTCGCCATTTCGATTGTCACTTTAGAAGAAGGAATCTTTTTAGAAGCCAACGAAGCCTTTTGGCAAATTACGGGGCTGTCTCCCGAACGAGCGCTGGGGCATTCCGTCTTAGAATTTAATTTATGGAACAAACCGGAAGACCGCGCCGAATTTGTAAAAGAACTTACCGCGAAAGGCTCGCTTTCTAATATCGAAGTGACGTTTCCTACTCAGCGTATTTCCTTTGCGTATTATGAATTGGTCAACCTCAAAAACCTGCAATGTATTGTCTGCATGTTTTACGATGTGACCGAACAAAGGCAAATTCAAGAAACCTTACGCACGACCGAAGCCAGAACCCGCGCCATCCTCGAATCCATCCCCGATATGATTTTTGAAATTTCAAAAGACGGCGTGTTTTTAGATTACGTCGCCTCCGCCGAAATTACGCCGCTTGTGCCGCCTTCTCAATTTCTTGGGAAAAACATAAAAGAATTTTTCCCTGAACCGATTGTGGAACAAACCTTATTTTCAATAGAACGCGCGATAACGACAGAACAATTACACGCCTTTGAATATGAACTAACGCACGAAGGCGAAACTCGTTTTTTCGAGGCGCGCATTTCTCTCATTACCGAAGAAACGGCGATTGTGATGGTGCGCGATATTAGCCAAAGAAAATGGGTGGAAACCGAACGAGAAAAATTAATTACCGAGTTGGAAAATAAAAACGCAGAATCAGAAACGCTGCGCGAAAGCGTTTCTATTGTCGTTGAAACGTTAGATGAATCGGAAGCCATTGAACGCATTTTAGAACAATTGGAAAAAGTTATTCAATTTAATAGCGCCTCGGTGCAATTGCTAAAAGATAATAAACTGGAAATTGTCAGCGCGCGCCGCTTAGAGCCGAAAGAAGTACACATCGGAATGCAATTTGAAGTCAATGAGCGCGAACCGTCTTTTGAATTGTTGCAAGGCAAAACCCCCTATGTTTTGATTGAAGATATTCAAGCCAGCGTTCCGGCGTTTTCAGAGGATTTGCATAATAAAATCCACGCTTGGCTTGCCGTTCCGTTAAAGGTCAAAGGGCAAATTATCGGCATTATCGCTTTAGACGGATATACGCCTGGTCAATTCGCCAAAAAAGACGCAGAACTGGCTCTAACATACGCCAATCAGGTGGCGATTGCCATTGAAAACGCGCGTTTATTTAGCGAATTGCAAAACGAACTAGCGGAACGAAAAAGATTAATTGAAGAGCTTGAAAAGAAAAACGCCGAACTTGAGCGCTTCACGTATACCGTCTCGCATGATTTAAAATCTCCGCTAATTACTATCAAAGGGTTTTTGGGCTTTTTAGAACAAGATTCGCTCAACGGCAATTTGCCGCGTTTGCGCGGCGATATTCAACGCATTTCCGACGCTACCAATAAAATGCAAGCGCTCTTGAACGAATTGCTCAACCTTTCGCGGGTAGGGCGTTTGGTAAATCAATCGCAACAAGTTTCCTTTAATAAAATCGTGCAAGACGCGCTGGAAATTGTGCAGGGTCGTTTACAAACCAATAAAGTGACAGTGAAAACGCAAGAAAACATGCTTGATATTTATGTGGATTATCCGCGTATTGTGGAAGTGATGCAAAACTTACTTGATAACGCCGCAAAGTTTGCCCGCTTTCACCCCAAGCCATTGATTGAAATTGGGCAAGATGGCTCCGAAAACGGCAAACCGATTTTCTTCGTTCGCGATAATGGGATTGGCATAGCCAAAGAACACCACGAACGCATTTTTGGCTTATTCAATAAATTAGACTCAAACTCAGAAGGCACAGGGGTTGGGTTGGCTTTGGTAAAAAGAATTATTGAACTTCACGGCGGAAGAATTTGGGTCCAAAGCGAAGTGGGGAAAGGCGCTACCTTTTACTTCACTTTGCCTACCGAAGATTAATCTCTTCATCTTATGTGGCTCCGCTTTATTAATTGGCTAAACTCGTTTCATCCTCAACCGCAGGGTATAAGAATGCGCGAAGAGCGTTATCGCTTAATTGCCGCCTTAATGTCCGATTATGTGTTTTCAATCCATTTTGACGAGCAAGGCAACTTACACGAGCGTTGGATTGAAGGCGCATTTGAATATATAACGGGGTACACGCCAGACGAATTCTTTGCCAAAGGCGGGTGGGCGGCGATTGTTCACCCAGACGATATAGAAAAAGAGCATTGGGATATGGCGCAACTGCGCCAAAATAAAAAAGTCGTTTCAGAACTTCGTATTGTGCGTAAAGACGGGAAAATCAAATGGGTGCGCTCTTACGGCTACCCCGTTTGGGATGCGCGCTCTAACCGTTTGACAGGAATTTACGGCGCTGTGCAAGATATTACCGAACAAAAACAAGTCGAACAAGCGTACTTACAAAGCGTGAATGAAATGACGTTACTTTATAAAATCAGCCTGGCGCTTTCCAGCGGGTACGATTTATACGACGAACTGCGCGCCTTTGTGCGCGAACTTAAAAAAGTAATGATTGTGGACGCTTTTCACATCGGCTTTTATGACGAAGAAAAAGACCTGTTTACATATTCCCTCTTCTTGAACGATGAGGAAGACCTCAAACTCCCGCCGCGTAGCTTGAAAAAAACGCCAGGGCTGACTGGAGAAGTCATCTCTACTAAAAAAACTTTATACTTACAAGATATTCAAGACCCGCAAACGCAAAAAGAACATCAAATTGTTATTGTGCGCGATGTAGGGATGCGTTCTTATGTCGGCATTCCATTAATCTCGCAAGAGAAAGCCATTGGCGTAATGTCGGTGCAGGCAAAAAAAACGAGCGCATATAACCTAGAGCAAATTCGTTTACTAGAAACAATCGCCGCGCAAGTGTTAATTACTTCCGAAAAATCTCGCTTATTAGAGCAATTACAAAAAGAACTGGTAGAACGCCAGCGTTTACTGCACGAGATGGAAACGAAAAACGCGGAATTAGAACGCTTCAGTTATACCGTTTCGCATGACTTAAAAACCCCGCTTGTTACGATTCGCGGCTTTTTAGGCTTTATGGAAAAAAGCGCACTAAGCGGAAACCTACAAGCCTTTCAACGCGACATGGCGCGCGTGATAAAAGCGACCGATAGAATGAACGAACTGCTACGCGATTTGCTTGAACTCTCGAGGATTGGGCGAGTGTTGAACGAAAAGAAAGACATTGCCTTTGAAAGCCTCGTCTCTGCGGCGCTTGAAAACGTGCAAGGTCGCCTAAGCGAGAGAAATATCAAACCGCTGGTTCAAACAAATTTGCCGACCGTTTTTGTTGACCAGCCGCGCATGATTGAAGTGTTGCAAAACTTAATTGATAACGCCGCAAAATATATGGGCAGCCAAACCGAGCCTCGTATTGAAATCGGTTGTGAAGGCGAAAAAAACGGCGAATACATTTTTTTTGTAAAGGATAATGGCATGGGTATTGCCCCAGAACATCACGAAAAAATCTTCGGTTTGTTTAACAAATTAGACCCCGATTCGGAAGGCACAGGCGTAGGGCTGGCTTTAGTGAAGAGAATTATCGAATTTCACGGCGGCAGAATTTGGGTTCAGAGCGAAGCGGAGAAAGGCGCCACATTTTACTTTACGCTTCCAATCAACCCTTCCGCTTGATTTTACGCCCCGCCAATATGCGCCAGAGATGAACGGAGATGAATGAAGATTTTTTGAAAAATCTTGGATAGCGCGCCGTTAAAAAATATCTTTCAAACAGCCCTTCAACCTAATTCCGTACTATAATAGAAAAAAATCTCATCTTTGGAGCAGGCGCTATGAAACATGCAGTCAGCGTGAGCATTGGGTCATCAAAACGCAACAAATCAGTCGAAGTCAATTTATTAGGCGAAACGGTTCGCATTGAGCGCATCGGCACAGACGGCGATATGGAAGCCGCCGCGTTAAAATTTCAAGAATTAGACGGAAAAGCGGATGCGTTTGGCGTAGGCGGCGCAGATTTAGAAGTGGTGGCGGACGGAAAAGCCTACCCGCTTTATTCAGTTCGCCCGATGATTAAATATATAAAGAAAACCCCAGTGGTAGATGGCGGCGGATTAAAAAACACGCTTGAAAATAAAGCCGCCGAATTTTTAGATAAAACCATTGGCGATTATATTAATTCAAAAGGACGTAAAGTGTTAGTCACACTAGGCGTAGATCGCTGGGGGCTTTCCAAATCGTTTGTAGACGCCGGCTACGAAACCTTATTTGGCGATTTGATGTTTGGGCTAGATATTCCCATAGCCGTCAAAACCTTGAAGCAATTAAAAATCGTAGCGGCTTTATTCATGCCCATTGCCGGGCGCTTACCCTTTGAATGGATTTACCCCACAGGCGAAAAACAAGAAAAACGCACTCCCAAATTTGGAAAATACTACGCTTGGGCAACCGTCATCGCTGGCGATTGCCATTACATCAAACGCTTCATGCCCGACGACTTAACAGGCAAAGTGATTGTCACCAACACCACCACGCCCGAAGACGTGGCTCTCTTCAAAAAAGCCGGCGTGAAATATCTCGTTACCACCACGCCCGTGCTAGAAGGGCGTTCATTTGGAACGAATATGATGGAAGCCGCATTAGTCGCCGTAGCAGGCAAAGGGCGCGCATTGAGCTGGGATGAATTAAAAGAAATGATTAACAAACTCGGCTTTGAGCCGCAACTGCAGGAGTTGAATTAAGAACTGAAGGTAGCGCCGCTCCGTTATTTTTGCAAATCAACAAAGTTTCTTCCCAAAGAACCTTCGGCGCGCAAATTCAACGGCGTATTTGTTTCTACCCCAAAGGAGAATATGAACGTAATCGTAACAGCAGGCGGAATACCCCAACCCGACGATAAACTATACCCATACAGTCAAGGCAAATCAAAAGCCTTAATTGACGTAGCAGGCAAACCCATGATTCAATGGGTGTTAGACGCTTTAAGCGAAGCCAAAAGCGTTGACCAAGTGATTGTCATTGGTTTAAGCCCCCAAGATCGCCTCGCTTGTAAAAAACCCTTGCACTACATTCCCAATCAAGGACGCATGTTAGCCAACATTGTGGCGGGCGTAAACAAATCGCTTGAATTGAACAAAGACGGCGAATATGTAATGATTTGCTCATCCGATATCCCCGCCGTCAAAAGCGAAATGATAGACTGGCTCGCCCAAGAATGTATGCAAACCCAACACGATTTATACTACGGCGTTTGCCCGCGAGAAGTGATGGAAACGCGCTTCCCACACTCAAACCGCACCTACACCAAATTAAAAGATATGCAAGTCTGCGGCGCAGACGTAAACATCATTCACGTTCGCATGGCAACCGACCATTTAGACACATGGGAAGCCCTCATCGGCAACCGCAAAAGCCCGCTTCGTCAAGCCGCCGTTATCGGTTTAGATACGCTATTCCAATTATTTACTCGTCAATTTACATTACAGGCGTTGGTAGAACGCGCCTCGCAAAGAATTGGCATTAAAGGGCGCGCCATTATTTGGAAGTGCGCCGAGCCGTGCATGGATGTAGATAAACCGCATCAACTCGAAATCCTCCGCGCCGATTTATCAAAATCAAAATGAATTTACGTCCCATCATCGAACTCGATAAACGCTATTCCAATCAATTACGCATTGCCGAAAAACCCGGCTTCTTACGAACGATAGCCATCTTTTTTTCGCACTCCGGCGATTCATGGTTTTGGGCTGTGGGCTTAATTGCCCTATGGTTTATGGGCGATACCGTTTTCAAAAAATTCGCAACCGTTATTTTCTTTGGCATAGGCGGGCTAGCGGCGGTTGTATTTGCCGTTAAATTTTTCTTCAAAAGAAAAAGACCCGCTGGCGAATGGGGAACAATTTACCGAACCACCGACCCACACTCCTTTCCATCGGGGCACGCCGCCCGCGCTTTTATGATTGCCATCCTCGCCACGCTTCTGACTCCGGGCTGGCTGGCTCTACTCCTGTGGCTTTGGGCTCCGCTTGTAGCATTCTCTCGCGTCACTATGGGCGTGCATTATTTATCTGACGTGATTGCAGGCGCCATGTTAGGAATCTTGGTTGCATTATTTGGCTTGCAAATTTATCAACCTTTAGTTGATTGGTTTTTTTTGATAACCGGATTTCGTTTTTGGTAATTTTGCGTAGGAGCAAAGCGCGCCCCGCCTCTACAATTTATTTATGAAAACCCACACCTTCCGCCTCAAACCTCAGCAAGATTTGTTCGATTCGATTCAAACCTATGTGAAGGAACATGAGATTCAAGCGGGGGCGGTTTTATCGGCGGTGGGGAGTTTAACGCACGCCACTTTGCGCTTAGCGAATAAAAATACCTACAATGAATATGACGGGCATTTTGAAATCGTTTCTATTACAGGCACGGTTTCGATACACGGCTCGCATCTTCATATTTCAATTTCAGACGGCGAAGGAAAAACCATTGGCGGGCATTTGGTCGGCGGGTGCAAAATTTACACAACCGCAGAAATAGTCATCGCCGAGTTTGAAGAGGTGATTTACAAGCGCGAATTGTACGAGAACGATTCAGGGTATGAGGAACTATCGGTGAAGAAAAAGGCGTAGGTTGGGCAAGCAGGTTTCCCCGTAGGGGGAGAGGCGGTTTGTGGGGCAAAACTTTCAAAATCGTTATGGATTCAATATCTTCCATTTCGATTTTTGATGTAAACTATAAGCATCCTTTGAAAGCGGCGGTAATATCATGCAATGGCAAAGTAACCCTTATGTTCTTCCAATGGTCGTGGCGGGCTTTATTAGTCTCATGAACGCTTTAGTGGTGGCGCAGCGGCGCGGCGTGCCGGGGTCGTTGCCGCTTTTAGGAATGTTGCTGGCGTTAAGCGGCTGGTCTTTTACTTATGCGTTTGAATTGGCGAGCGCCAAAATCGAATGGCAATTATTTTGGGCAAAGGTAGAATACATCGGCATTGCCTCTATTCCCACTTTGTATTTGCTGTTTTCGTTGGAATACGCGCGCTATAAAAAAGTTTTTCAAACCAAATGGATTTATTTGATTTGGCTTTTTTCAATTGCCGCCATTGTATCGGTGTGGACAAGCGATTGGCATTCGTGGTTTTGGGTGGGCGCAAGCCAAAAAGACGGCGGCGGTTTTTGGTTGCTTTCGTTAGAGTATGGGGGCGCTTTTTGGGTTTGGATCGCTTATTCTTATATTAGTTTTTTTATCGCTTCTTTCGTTTTGATACGCTGGTCGTTGGTTAGCCCGCCAGAATTGAAACTACAATCTTATATTATTGTGTTAGGCGCGGGTATTACTTTTATCGGCAACGTAATTTACTTGGCGGGCTTAAGCCCTATACCCGATTTAGATATTACGCCGATTACTTTAATTGTGGCAATGATTATTTACAGCATTGGGCTGTTGCGCTTTGGCATTTTGGAAATTATGCCGATTGCCGGCGAGACGATTTTAGAAAGTTTGGACGATGTTGTAATTGTGTTAGACGACGCGAACCGCATCGCTTATATTAATCAGGCGTTTGATTATTACCTTAATGACGACTCTAAAAAGTTTATCGGTAAGCCTGCCGCCGCCTTGCCTATTTGGGAGGGGCTAAACAAATTAATTTCTTCGCATACGATGGCGCGCGGCGAGGTGGCAATGAGCATAGACGGGCGCGAGCCGATTTATTTTCATACGCACATTTCTACGGTGCGCTGGAAAACGCAACGGCTAGGCAAGGCGATTATTTTAGAAGATATTTCTGAAAGACGGCGCGCAGAGCGCAAAAGTTTTGGCGTGGGCGACGATGGTTTATTATCGGGCGATAGTATTCCCGTCGTCATGATTTTGCGCGCGCAAGACGAAAAAATTGCCGAAGTGAATCGCTCGTTTGTTTTGTCGTTGGGATATGAGCGAAAAGAGGTGGTGGGCAAATCTCCGCTGCAAATTGGGTTGTGGAATGCGTATGAACGCGGGGAATTTTTCCAATCTTTTCGCGGGGCTGGCTCTGTGAAAAATCATTCGCTTACTTTAATGAACGTTCGCCAACAGAAAATGTTATATACCGTTTCGGCGTATCGCATGGAAATTCAAGACGGTAGTTATATTGTGATGATGGCGAATTTGAAATAATGTCATTGTGCGCCATGTTCTTGTTCTCGGCGTTATCGTTTGCTTCTCGCAATGGCGTTGAGAAACTCTTCTTGATTAATCACAGTCTCTTTTAAGTTCAATAACTTCCCTAAGCGGGTTAATTGCGGCGGGTCAACGTAGGTTTGCGCCAAAATTTCCGTTTGCCCTAACACGTCGTGCGCTTTGCCGTCTAACAAAACTTTGCCGTTTGATAAGGCAATCACGCGCTCAAAGTTTTCGGCGCAAAAGTCAATATCATGCGTAATGGTAATGACGGTTTTACCTTGTTTTTTTAAGTCGGCAATGACGCGCGCAATGCGCGAGACGTTTGCAAAATCTTGCCCGGTGGTTGGCTCGTCGAAAATGACAATCGGCGTATCCATTGCGAGGATAGACGCCAAAGCCGCCATCTTGCGCCAAGTGGGGGATAAGTCATACGGGTTGGTTTCGGTTTTGTCGCTTAATTCCGTGAGCGATAACGCCCATTCCACTAATTTGTCTATTTTGTTTTTTTCATACCCTAAATTTTTAGGACCAAATTGAACTTCGGTTAACACGTCTCGTGAAAACAATTGTTCATCGGGGTTTTGGAATACATACCCAACTCGCGACGCTAATTTTGCGACTGAATATTTTGTCGTATCCCAATCGCCAATGAAGACAGACCCCGATGTCGGTTTTAATAGCCCGTTGAAGTGACGAACTAAAGTCGTTTTTCCGGCGCCGTTCTGACCGACAATAGCGACTTGTTCGCCCGCGTTAATCGTCAGCGAAACGCCTTTGAGCGCTTCGAGACCAGTGGGGTATGTAAAATGTAAATCGGTAACGTTTATGTTCATGGTCATTAATCATTAACCAACGTAGGTAACCTGTATCTTATGTTACTTGTTAATTTCAAACCCTTCCGCCGCTTCTAACAAAGTTACGGGCAGTTTTTCTTTCTTCCACAAGCCTTGTTTTTTCGCTTCGCGCGCCGCTAAGGTATAACGCGAAACGCCGAACCCGTTTTCAATTAATATCTCAGAAGTTAACACATCGCTGGGTTTGCCTTCCATCAAAATAGAGCCGTCTTTCAATGCTACAACTCTATCGGCAAATTGGGCAACCCATTCTATTTTATGTTCCACCATCACAACCGTTATGCCGCTGTTTGATAAATCTCGAATCACGGCAAAGACCTCGCGTGTGCCAATGGGGTCCATTTGCGAGGTGGGTTCGTCTAAGACTAAAAGTTTGGGTTGCATGACCAAGATGGAGGTCAGCGCGACGCGCTGTTGTTGACCGCCAGATAATGAATAGGGCGACCTATCGGCTAGGTTTGATATTCCCGTCAATTTCATCGCTTCTTCTACTCGATGTTTCATTTGCTCGCGCGGGACGCCCATATTTTCTAAGCCGAAGGCGATTTCTTCAAAGACGGTGTATTTTGCCCCGCTGATTTGGTTGAACGGGTTTTGAAACGCAAGCCCAACGTTCATCACCCATTCATCCAATGTAGATTTGCTAGAGGCGATTCCATCCACTTCAACTTCGCCTGAAATTTCGCCTTTGAAAAAATGCGGAACAAACCCAGCCAGCGCATAACATAAAGTGGATTTGCCCGCGCCGTTTGCGCCAATGACGGCAAGAAACTCGCCTTGTTCAATTTGTAAGTTGACGTTTTGCAAGGCGGGCGTTTTTGTAAGCGGGTATTTGTAGGTGAGGTTTTGAATATTTACGAAAGCCATAGATTAAGCATAATAGATAAAACGGTTATGCTGATGAGAGCCCAGCGCAACGCTTTATCAAAGGGTGTATCTGGAATTTCGTGCAGAGACGTTTTTTCTTTTTTAGAGGTAAACCCGCGCGCTTCAATGGCAATTGCTCGTTCTTCCACTTCGACCAATGAACCAAATACTAATGGACCAACCAATGGCAGAATGGCGCTGGCGCGTTTGAGAATTGTGCTTTCGGTATCTAACCCGCGCGAGCGCTGCGCGGCAATGATTGTTTGCGCTTTGGCTTGCATTTGCGGGAGGATTTGCAACGTGGCGATAATCACATACGCAAATTGACCGGGCAACCCGCGCCGCGTTAAATCCGACATCAGTTCGCTAGGGTGGGTGGCGAGTAGAAAAACAGTAAACGCCGAGACCATTACCGTAATGCGCATGGCGTTGCGAAAGGCGAACAGCAGGCTTTCTTGGGTTGCGTCTAAAAAGTAAAGTTGAAAAATAATTTCTTCTCCAATAGGTTGAAATAACGCTTGCATGACGAATAAAAACCCAGCGGCGGGGAAAATGAGCCGCGTGGCGGTGAAGAAGAACTCACGCCATACTTTGCCAATAAAACTTAAAGGGATGAGGATAAAAACGAATAAAAACGGCGCAATCCAATACCAAGGAGTCAAAAAGGCGAGCAGAATCAAGGCGAGGACGAGAGTCAACTTGGTGAGCGGGTTGAGGCGGTGAAGGAGGCTATCGCGTTTGATGTAAAAAGATAGTCTTTCGTGCATAAGGTTAGGTTGAAATAATCGTCCCGAAGGCGTTTTGTTAATCAGTTTGTAAACCTTCGGGACGTTTTTTGGTGATATGTTAGGCGAGGAGGGGTTATTCGCCTAGCACGTTGCGCAGCATGAACGCCGCAAATAAGACGAGCAAGACGACTACGCCAATAGCAATATACAATTGATTCTTGTCTACCCCTTCGGCTTCGGCGTTGGCGGCTTTCGGATACCCACCGACGGTGCGTTTGGGCAACCCTAAAATAATGGCGAATGCGACCATGGCTGTTGTGATTTTATCTACGGGTTCTACGAGGAAGTTTGTGCTAAACACAGATTGCCAAATGCCGCGCCCTGTTTCAAGCAAATAAGCGGTGATGAAAGAAGAGCCGCTGGCGGTAATGCCGCCGAATAAATATACGCCAATGGGCGTGCCGACTATGGCGGCGGTGAGCGCAATGGCGAACCCTGTTACCACTACTTGCCACCATGATTTGAAGAAGCCCCATTCAGCCATGCGCCCAGCAATATAGCCGATGAAGAAAGCGACAGGCCACCATGGCAAGGCGCTTGGGTCAATGGCAATGCCCCAAATGATATTGGAGAGCGCGCCAGTGAGCGCGCCTGCCCAAGGACCGCACAGCACGGCTACCAATACTGTGCCAATGGAATCTAAGTAAACGGGCAGTTTGAGTAATAAAACGATTTGCCCCACAACGATATTAATGGCAATCGCAATCGGAATTAATACCCATGTTTGCGTGTTGAAGTTGCTTTTAATTCTGTCTAACATAACAATTCTCCTTTGCTAATAGATTGGCGCTATTCATACGGATGAATTTGTGCGCCGCGAAGATGAAGATAAAAAACTTCAAGGCGGTTATTAAAACACCGATTAACGTAGGTTGTTACGAAATAGTTCTCGCCAGTTTTTCCATGCGTTCTAAAAACAATTCCATAAACATACGCGGGCGCACGCTCATGGCTACTTTTATATTGGGCTGTTTCTTTTCGTAATTATAAAAATCGGCAAAGGTATTGCCTAGCCCCACGCCGGGCGTAATATCTACATCCACAACCAAATTTTGATAATCGCAAATTTCAGGCATAAACGTCAGAGCCAAAGTCATCGGGTCGTTAATCACACAGCCGTCTATCTTTTGATATTCGTCGTGAAATTCCATGTAAAAACGAGTCGCATCGGCGATAAATTTTGTAATCGGCGAATCGATTTTCAACAAACGATGCAAATCGTCTTTTGTGAAAACGCATTGATACGTCACATCAAGCGGGGTCAAAACTATCGGCATTCCTGAATGAAACACAACATGCGCGGCGTGCGGGTCAACGTAGGTATTAAATTCCGCCAGCGCGGTGGTATTGCCGGCGTGTTGAATTGCGCCGCCCATAATAAAAACTTCTTTCACATTTTCCACAATGCGCGGCTCTTTACGAATTGCCAAGGCGACATTCGTTAACGGACCAATCGCCGCCAACGTGACTTCTTTTGGGCGCGACATTATCTCTTCGATTATAAAATCGCTTCCATGACTCCCTTTCGGCTTGCTTGCTGGACTTGGAAGTTTGGCATACCCCAAACCTGTGTCGCCATGAGTCTCTGGGCTTAGTAAAGATTCTTTCACTAAGGGCAAATCGCACCCTTTATACACAGGGATATGACTCGCATTCGCAAGTTCTAAAATCGAAAGCGCATTCTGCGTCACCTGAACAGTAGATGCATTCCCGTGAATTGTGCTGATGCCTTTGAGAGCAATTTCAGGCGAGGCGAGCGCGAGCAAAATCGCCAGCGCGTCGTCAATGCCGGGGTCAGAATCTAGGATGATATGTTTTGGCACAAGTCTTTCATCCTCTCAACAAATAATTCTATAAAATCTCTTCCTCGCACGCCCATTGCCGCTTGCATGTTGGCAGGCTTTTTGGATACATTCATTAAATCTGCAAATGTATTTCCATTGGATATGCCGCCTGAAATATCCACGCCGACATAATATTCTTCAAACGTAAGTAATTCGGGCGCGATGATAGTTGCCAAAGTTAACGGGTCGTGCAAGGCGCAGCCATCAATGCCGTGTTTTCTATAAAAATCTAAATATACATCCGTAGCGTCTTTGATGAAACGCGCAATCGGCGAGTCGATTTGTTGAATGCGCTCAATATCTTGCGCCGTTAATAAGCACTGTTGAGTTACGTCTAACGGAATTAATTTGATTGGAATGCCCGAATGAAAAACGATATGCGCGGCGTGCGCGTCTGCAAAAATGTTAAATTCAGCCAACGGCGTGGCATTGCCGCCTTGTTTGATAGACCCGCCCATAATCACCAGTTCTTTGACGTTTTTTACAAACTCAGGCTCTTTGCGAATGGCAAGCGCAATATTGGTTAGGGGACCAATCGGAAAGACGCTGATTTGCTTAGGCTGCGCCTTCACTGTGTCAATTAAAAAATCAATTGCATGTTGACGAATAACGTTTGACTTTGGCTCTGGCAGGTTGGCGTTCCCCACGCCTGTTTTCCCATGCACATTTTTACCCGATAGATAATTACGATGGATAATCGGCGATTCGCACCCTCTGGCGACGGGGATATGGCTGGCACGGGCTAACTCTAAAACGGCTAACGCGTTGCGGGTGGTATTTTCTATGCCGATGTTGCCATGCACGGAGGTTAATGCTTTTAGTTCAATTTCGGGCGAGGCGAGCGCGAGAAGAAACGTCAGCGCATCGTCCACGCCGGGGTCTGTGTCTATGATAATAGATTGAGGCATAAGCGGGTGAGTAATCCTATGTTGTTGAGATTAGATATTAGAGGATTAGAGATTGGAGCGCAAGAATTTCTCTGCTTCTTCCTTTGTGGGGATTGACGGTTGCGCGCCAAACTTTGTAACGGCTAACGCCCCGCAGGCGTTGGCATAGCGAACCGCTTCTTCTAACGCTTGATTTTGTAACAATGCAGAAGCGAACCCGCCAATAAACGAATCGCCTGCGGCGGTGGTATCTACAACGTCCACTTGATACGATTTTACATGGGTCGCTTGTTTATTCGTCGCTATCAATGCGCCATTTTTACCTAAAGTAACAATAATTGTTTCAATGCCATGTTTCAATAATTCTTTCGCGGCGCTTTCAGCAGATTTAACATCCGTCACCGCTTTCTTACTCAACAAAGATAATTCGCTTTCGTTCGGAATCAAAATATCTATATGAGATAACAATTCGGCTGGAATTTCTTTGGCAGGCGCGGGGTTTAGAATCACCTTCGCGCCTTTGGCTCTGTATTTTTTCGCGGCGTGAAGAACAGTTTCCATCGGAATTTCAAATTGCAAAAGTAAAATCTTGGCTTCAGGCGCGGAATCCACATCTTGTGGAGTTACTTTTCCATTTGCGCCGGGGGAGAGGACAATGCTGTTTTGCCCGCTGGAATCAACAACAATAATCGCAGTTCCCGTAGCGGAATCAGTTTCTAATACATGAGATGTATCTACATGATTTTTTTTGAGATTATCAACTAAAAACGAAGCGAAACTATCATTCCCCACTCTTCCAACCATTGCCACATCTACACCTTGCCTTGACGCGGCAACGGCTTGATTCGCCCCCTTACCGCCGGGGATGATTTGTAAATCACCCCCGCTGATGGTTTCACCGGGCTGTGGAAACCTCGGTGACTTGACAACTAAATCCGCATTGAGTGAACCGATGACTAAAATATCAGGCATTCTTATTTTTTAGCAAGTTCTTCTTCAACAGTTTTTATAAATTTCTCTGCTGATTCAAGAATATCCATTGCTTGTTCTTTTGTAATGGTGACTGCTTTTTGATAATCACCCGCTTGGCGCATATCGAATGCCTGATGGATTATCTTACTCATTTCTTTTGGAAAAATACCGCGTTTGATAAAAAGTTCATCAAACTTTGCAAGCACGCCACTGTGTTTGGTTGGCTCCACATTTTCAGTGACCAATAAGGCTAAAACTGCATAGAAAATTGCATAATAAGCGCGATTTACAACACTTGAAGGACTGCCCTCATTTTCATACAATATTTTTGCATCTTGCAAAGACTCGTCTGCACGTTCAAGGCGATATTGTATTAAGTCCTTTTTATAATCATTCATGCCGCTACCCCTTCTTCTTTAATAGTTTTATAGAACGGCAAAAAACTATATTTTTTCATATTTTCTTTTGTATCAGGAATTACAGAAATAACTTTCCCTGCCTCAAAACCAACTTCCCATCCAATATTGGATGCGGTCTTGACCAACTCCGTATCAATTTTTGGCAAGATGACCAGCAAATCAATATCTGATTCTTTTGTAGCAGTTCCGCGCGCTTGCGAGCCAAATAGTATCACTTGAACAGGTTGCCCAAGTGTGTTTGTAAGTCTCTTACGGACTTCTTTGGCTAATTTCAAAGCACGAACTCGTGGACGATATTTCTTCATAACTTAATTATAACCTTGCTTTTCTCACGAACAAAAATGTCAAGCTTGAAGTGTGATATTTTTGTTAGCTTCTACTTTCTCACACTCACCACTCCGCCTTGCACATCCCAAATTTCAGATTCATTTACAAACTTTGAATCAAACAAACTTAAATCTGTTGTTGTGAATAACACTTGCTGGTCTTGGCTTACATATTTCAACAAATCGGCGCGGCGGCTTAAATCTAATTCAGCCATCACTTCATCCAACAAAATCACAGGCGTTTCATTCGTGCGCGCTTTCATCCAATCCACTTCAGCAAGTTTCAACGCTAACAAAGTTGTGCGAACTTGTCCGCGCGAACCATAATCGCTCACATCGGCTTTGTTGATGATGAATCGCAAATCATCACGATGCGGTCCAATCGTTGTTACGCCGCGCGCAATTTCTTCACTGCGAATTGATTTTAATTTTTCAAGAAATCCTGTTTGAATTTCATCTAACTCAATCGCCGAACGGTCAATAGCGGTATCAATTTTCAAACCCAATTGCCCGTTCGGTTGAGGAAGCGGGTCATAGGCGGGTTCATACGCCAGGCGTAAAATTTCATCGCCGCGAGTCAAATCGCGGTGAATGCGCGAAGCGTATCGTTCGATTTCTTGCACGGCTTGGATTCTCCACAAAATAATTTGCGAGCCAAACCTCACTGCCGCTTCATCCCACACTTCAAGTTGGTCTTTGTTGCCTGAGCCTTCGCTCAACGTTTTGAGGAGCGCGTTGCGTTGTGATACGGCTTGGTTATATTCGCTTAACACCCGCGCATAAGCAGGGACAGTTTGCGCGAGTGCAAGATTCAAATAGCGCCTGCGTTCTTCAGGTCCGCCTTCAATGATTTGCGACATTTGCGGCACAAAAATAACCGCATTGAAATGACCAATCACATCATTCACTTGGCGTTTGACTCCATCTAACAAAATTTCTTTGCGAAGTCGCTGACCATTCACGCCAGTGGGTTCAAGAATTAACCTTGCCTCTAAACGATGTTTTGTTTTTCCGCGTTGATAATCTGCAATCAGGCGCGTAACCGCCAATGAATTTTTCGCTTCATGAAAATTGACAATTTGTCTATCAGCATGGGTTTGAAACGAGGTGAACGCCGCTAAAAAATAAATTGCTTCTAGCACAGAGGTTTTGCCTTGCGCGTTACTTCCTACCAACAAAACTGCCCGCTTGGGAAGGTCAATATCCAAGCGGGTGAGTGAGCGAAAGTTGGTGAGGGATAAATGTTTTAAGTGCATTGTTAAAGGTCACAGGTTTAAAGTCTAAGGTCTAAGGTCTAAGGTCTAAGGTCTAAAGTCTAAGGTCTAAGGTCTAACCCGCGAATTTATTCAAGTTCTACGTCTGTATCTTCTTCACGAGGTTTCCAAATGCGTGTGGCTTTATCGGTGTATAACACGCCGTTTAGGTGGTCAATTTCATGTTGAAAGATTCTTGCCAGCCAGCCTTCGGCTTTAATTTTGGTCGGCTTGCCATGTCGGTTTAATGCTTTCACTTCGATAGATTGATGACGTTCCACTTCTCCGACTAAATTGGGGATAGATAAACAGCCTTCAATGCCAAATACTTTTTCATCGGATACTTTTGTGATTTCGGGGTTGATGATGACGAATAATTTTTTCTGCGGTGGGGGGGCGTTTTCGGGTCTATCTTCGTCGTCTTCTCCTTCGGCATATTCAATCACCGCCAGTTGCAAGGGGATATTAATTTGCGGCGCGGCTAACCCTACGCCTGGCGCTTCGCGCATGGTTTCTATCATATCATCTATTAGGGTTTGTAGGTCTTTGTCAAATTTGTTAACGGGTTTTGCTTTTTTTCTTAGAATGGGGTTCGGTAAATATACAATTTCTCGTAGTGTCATGTTGGGCGTTTGTCCTTATGTTACAGTCTGTTGTCGGCGGTTTTTATTATCCTTCGCCGATGTTATCGCCGCCGTCGTCTATAAAATCATCCACCAGGTCTTCGCCGGGGAAATCGGTTTGGGCGATGGCTTTGTTTCCGCTGGTGTTGCCCGCTTGACCCGTAGGCGCGGAGGCGAATTCGTCTCGATTCAAATGATAAGAAGCAATCCATGTGGCCATGCGTTCTCTATCAGAGCGCGAGGCTTCTTCGCTTTTTTTGGCAAGGCGCACCATGCGGCGGCGGTTGATATCTGCCATGACGCCGGCGGGGTCTAGCACATCTTGAAAAGAAAGTTTTGCGCCGCCGACTGTGATATACACGGTGCCGTAATTGAATAAGATGCCTAATAAGCCAATGCGTTTGTATTCTGTGCTGAGGATGCTTTCAATTTGCGCCGTGCGGCGTTCTTCTTTGCCAAGCGGGGTTTTGTCTAAGTCTATAATTTCTTCAGGGGTGACCATGAAGATGTCGTTGCTCCAATCCCAATATTCCCAGCCTGCCCAGCCTAAGGCGATTGCCATGAAGAGAATTAAGATGACCGACCATGAATCGGGACGAAAGCCGCCGCCTTCTGGAATTTCAATAAGGGCGTTGGCAGGGTCTATAGATAAACGGTAGAGTTGAATGCCGAATAAAGTTAAGAAAAAGAAAAAGGCAAGCAAGGCTTTGCCTGTTTGTTGGAGCAAGACAACCCAATGTTTGTGATAGATGATGGTGTCGCCTTCTTCTTGACGCAGTTTGAAACGGTTAGAGAGCGCCAGCCAAAATAAGTTTTTTTCTTGCGGGTCTTTGTTGCCGATGTCAAATACGGGCGCGAGGGGTTCTTCTGGTTCTTTGATGACGGGCAAGCCTAATTTGGCGCGAATGTCGTTTTTCATTGCGTCTTTTTGGGCTTGTGTACTTTTGATTTTTGTGCGTTCCCAATATTCGCGCACCATGTCGGCGGCTTGTTCGGGGTAACTGACATATTCAAATTTGATATTGCCTACAAACGTGCGTACGACGACGTTTCCATAATTGAGTTGCCTGCCGAGAAAATCGGTTTCTACGCCGACGGATAATAATGTGCCAAGCGGGGCTTCTTGGCGGCTATCGTATAAGAATAAAACTTTTTCCAGCCAAATGACGCGCTGATTGGTGACGATGTAATAGTCGTTGCTCCAATCAATCACAAGCCAAATAATCCACAGCGCAATGCCGACAACAAGAATGCTCGCAATGGCAACGGGGGTGATGGCGCTGGCAAGCGCGCCCCAAATGAATAAAAAGATTGGAATAAGCAAAAATAAAATCGGGGTAATTAAAGTCTGATATAAGCGAATGATATGCCGGCGCGCCATAAAGTAGATGACTTCGCGCTTGCCTAACCACTTGAAGCGCGCCGCGCGGGCGAGTTTGTGGCTGTTAATGGCAACCAAAAGATTGGGTTTTAACTTTTCGTATTTTACGATTAACTCGTCGAACAATGGACGAGACATGAAAAGCAAAGTCGAATCTTCTTCCGCTACTAAGGTGGCGGAGCGGTTGCGGTTTTCAATAAGCGCTTCTTCGCCGAAATAATCTTCTTTGCTTAGGTGCGCTAATATTTCTTCTTTACCGCCCTCGCCAGGGCGGGTCACTTTTACCCTGCCTTTATAAATTAAATAAAAGCCGTCTGGCTTAGAGTCGCGTTGAAAAATAATTTCATGAGCGGAGACGATTCGCTCCTCTAACCGTCGGGCAATATCTTCAAGGTCGCTTTCTCTTAACCCATTGAAGAGGTGAATATGGTTTAGCAATACAACGCGGTCTTTAATCTCAATCACGTTGTTATTCTATCAAATTTCGCGCACAATCGCGCAGCCATAGGCGGGCGTTTCTTGAATTTCAGGCAAACGCCCAGCCAACAAAGCCTCAATCGCTTCATCTAAATAAAATCGAGTTGGAGTTTTTTGCCGAAACTTAACATCATCCACCGCGCCACGATAACGCAAGATACCATCTCTATCTATGACGAAGACATGCGGCGTAGTCGCCGCCTCAAACAGATTCGCCGCCTGACAATTCGCATCAAGCCAAACGTTCGGAATGCGGCGCGCTTCGGAGACATTTTTTATCCCCTCCGCTTTTTCGTTACGGTTTGAGGCAATCGTTATTAATTCAACTTCATCTCGCCATTGCGCCCACATAGACAATATCGCCTTATCCGTCCGTTCGGAATGCGGGCATTCGCACGACCAAAAATTGACGATGACAATTTTGCCGCGATAATTTTTTAGGTTAACGATATTTCCATCTAAATCTGTTAGCGAAAAATCGGGGACGGGTTGATTGATTTGCATATTATGAGTTACAGGTCAAAGGTCGCAAGTCACACAGACTTTAAACCTGTGACCTTTGACTTTTAAACAATCTCCACACCTGCCAATTTTTCAACAACTCCCACCACAGCCGAATTATCTAGCTCACGCATTCCTTGTTCAATCATCATCTGAAAAAATTCTGTATTCTTTTCCGTCGCTGAGATTGGAATATCATACTCTTTAGCCGTATCCAAAACAATCTTCATATCTTTTAATTGCATATAAGCCTTAAAACCGGGCTTACGGTTGCCCTCAAACAAACGCGGAGGTTTAACGTCTAACGTCCAGCATTGAGCCGCGCCGCCTTTAATCGCCTCCACAACTTTTTTCGGGTCAACGCCGGCTTTTTTCGAGAAGACGAGCAACTCCGCCATTGCCACCATTTGAGCCGCCACCATAATTTGATTCGCCGCCTTCGCTACCTGACCTGCTCCTGATTCGCCAACATGCGTGACGGTTTTTCCCATTGCCTGAAACACAGGCATAGATTTTTCTACCGCACTGGCTTCGCCGCCGACCATAATTGTGAGTGTGCCATTTTTCGCGCCAATGTCACCGCCTGAAACGGGCGCATCTAATGCAAAGACGTTTTTCTCTTTCAATTTCTCCGCAATCATTCTGGCAGATGCAGGTTTAATCGTTGAATTATCAATAAAAATCAATCCAGCATGCGCGCCATGAATAATTCCGTTTTCGCCTAAAGCAACTTTTTCAACATCAGGCGAATCGGGCAAATTGGTAAAGATAATATCAACTTGTTCTGCAACTTCTTTTGGCGAACTTGCAGACTTTGCGCCTTCAGCCGCTAATTCATCCACTGCGGCTTGGGAGCGATTATGCACAATAAGCGGAAAGCCCGCTTTCAAAATATTTCTAGCAATCGCCTTGCCCATTAATCCTAAGCCTATATATCCAACTCTTAACATGAAGAGACTCCTTGTGTGAGAATAGCAAAATTGTACCGCGACATATTCTAAGCGAGCGAGCCGACTTGAGTCGGCTTTGTAAACATAGCATGGATGTTTACGTCCATGCGGGGCTGAAATTAAAAAAACCTGCCTCCATTACAGAGACAGGTTTCCCGTTAAGAAAGAAGCGGGTTATTCAATCACATATGTCAAGTTGACGGTTACAGTCACAGCCAATTGACCAGGTTGAATTGGCACCGCCGCGGCTTCGCTCATTGCGCCGCCACCGCCGCCTTTACCGCCATAAAAGTAAGGGGTAATGCCGCTTTCATAATAACTGACGTTTTGAATCGCGCCGAGCGTCAGCCCAGAGGCTTCGGCAAGTTCTGCCGCTTCGGTCTTAGCTTTTTCAACCGCTTGGGCGCGGGCTTCGTTTTGCGCTTCGGTTTTATCTTCCACGTCAAATTGAATGCTGTAAATACTGTTTGCGCCCGCCGAAATCGCCGCATCGAGCAAATCGCCAAGTTTATCAATATCGCGCACGGTCACGTTCACGGTGTTATCTACCACATAATTGACTTTGCCGCTTAATTGACCAAACTCATCATATTGTGGGTTCGACCAAATGCTAAAGTTATTGGTGCGAATATCTTTATCTTCCACGCCAGCGTCGCGAATGGCTTGGATGACCGCATTGGTTTGCGCTTTGTTTTCTTCCACCGCTTGCGCCGCGTTATCGCGTTGGGTGTTTACGCCAATCGTAATATAGGCAATATCAGGCGTAAGATACACCACCCCAACGCCGCTCACATTGAGCGTGCGAAGCGCTTCGGGCGCGGCATAGTTGTTGTTCACTGTGCTAGGTCCACAGGCGCTCACCACGAGCGCCAACACCGCCGCAATAGCAAAAATAAAATACTTCTTGTTCATAGGTTCTCCTTTAGGTATTGTAATGCATTCATAAGACGCGCACATCCCCTAAAAGTTCCCGTGAAAACGCTTGAATTTATCGGGCTTTGAGGCTAAAATTGCACAAATGTTCTATGCCTATTAACTATCAGCAAGCCTTTACGCAAATAAAACAGATTGGCGAAAAATCTAAAGAAAGACAAAAACAGAAAGAAGACGCGCGTAAACAAGCCCGCGAATTATTTCTGGCTTACTCTTCTGATTTGGATGCGCTTCGCTCAAAAGTAGAATCTGCCAAACAAGCGGACGCGAATATCCGTTGCGCCGTTCCGTTGGATGAACACCTCGCCTCTTCCTACGGGATAGATGATTCTGTTATTCAAGCCACATTAATCGCCGCCGACGGCTCGCAGATAATTCCAAATCGCCACGAAGCGCTTCAATACTATGCAATTAATGTTGGGGCAATTGCCATGCAAGTGGGTTCTGGAAATACTCCAGAAACATCTACGGATACAGAAATTCACATGCTTGATGAATTTGACGATACTTACTTTAGTGAAAGTCAAATTGCTTTATTAAGAGATGTTGCTGAAAGAAAAAAATTACTTGAAATAGCGGATAAGTATTCGGGCAAAAAAATTGCCTTTACAGAAGGTCAATTAGAACTTTGGGGATCAGTTGATAATGAAAACGCAAAAGAGTTTGAAAAAAATTTACAAGATTACTTAAACATCCTCAAAGAATCAGAAAAAAAACAAGTGGTTACGGCAGGTTATATTGATAAGCCAAGCGCAAACTGGGTTATTAAATTATTAGAAATTGCTTCAACTCCACAAGAGGAATTAAAAAATATCAAAAAAAATCGCCCTCTGGCTGGCGCAACAGATTTATGGTTGTTTGAGCAAATTCTCGGCAAGCATGAACGTTCCGCCTTGTTTTCACTCCAATCAAAATCAGCGGAAAAATACACAGGTTCGATTGCTATTCACTTTTTTTACTTGAATGTTGGAAATGAGAAAAAGCCAAAAGTTGCCAGAGTGGATATTCCAGCGTGGGTGGCAAATGATAAAAAAATATTAAATGATTTACACTCTGCATTAATTGAACAATCAAAAATCATGGGCAATGAACCTTTTCCATATTTGTTACATCGCGCGCACGAAATTGCAGTTATTACACATAGAGAGAAAGAAGAAATTGACAGAATGCTCGCAATACAAATACAAAATAATCAGGGTGAAATTGGAAGAATTTCTGGGAAACAATCCGCTAAGAGTTTAAAGGGCAGAGCCAAAAGATAGAGGAATGACATTATGAAAAAACAAATTGAAATCGGGCGATTGCTACGAGCAGGCACAACAGGTTTTATTGCAGGTTGTCGTGTTAATCAATTGGATGTGCCTTCCTTTGGCGCATTGGTTCGCGCGCCTTTAGAGGATGGGTACAATGTTTATGGCATCATTCATGATATTCACATTGACGATGATGGTTTGGTTCGTCAATTGGTGACAGCGAGTAACGTCAGTGACGATGTACTGCGAGACAATCGTGAAAATAGAATCGTGCCTGTTGAAATGTCTGTGTTGGCAGTGGGATATGAGCAGAATGGAAAAACCTATCATCTACTTCCGCCGCGCCCGCCATTGAGTTTAGATGTAATCTATTTATGCAATGACAACGAAATCAATCAGTTTGTATCGGCTGGCAGGTTTGGATATTTCCGTCATATCTTACGGGCAAAAGAATTGCCGATTGGCGAATTGTTTGCCGCGCATTTCAAACAAGTTAAATCTGTGAATCACGATAGCGTTTGGTCCAAAAATGCGGTGCAAGAATTGATGACTTTATTGCGCGATGACTATCCAACTTTGATGTCTATTCTTGGCGCGTTACGCGACATTGCGGAAAGTTAGCGGAGGCGATATGGCAAAAATACAACGAACACAAATCGGTTATCTCATCGGCGGCGGGCTGAAAGAAAATTTCTTAGTCCGTCTTACCGTTTCGCCGCAAGAAATTCAAGAAGGCGCGTTTGTCGTCATCGAAAGCGGAAATTGGAATTACTACGGCATCGTCACCGATATTCGCCTCGGCTCAACCGACGAGCGTTTTGCCGCCGAGCGCGCCGATTCGCGCTTTCCGCCAGAATTGGCAAGCGCCTTGCGCAGCAGCGAAGCCCTATACGCCAATATCGAAGTGTTGCCGAATTTAATGTTAGAAGTCGGTCCTGCCGATGAAATGGAATATCAAGCATGGCGCGCCAACCTAAAACACGAGCCGCATATTTTGCCTGTTAAGAATATTCCGCCTCACCATTCCATTGTATCGTTGGCAGACGAAGGCGATATTGCCGAAATTTTCGGCAAACCAGAAGAAGAGAAAAATTTTGTCATCGGTTATACGCGCGAGCAAAATCACCCTGTGTGCATTGATTTGGATAAATTTGTGCAACGCTCATCAGGCGTGTTTGGCGCAACGGGAACGGGTAAATCATTCTTAACGCGTTTGGTGTTGGCTGGATTGATGAATCGCAACAAGGCTTCCGTTTTAGTTTTAGATATGCACAACGAATACGGCTTTGACGATATCGCTTCTGACACCAAGAAAAATGTTCAAGGTTTAAAAACCATGTTCAAAAATCGTGTGAATGTTGTGGGATTAGGTGCAGGTGCAACTATTAGGCAAGTTCATCAACCGGACTTTAATCTTGAAATTGCATGGAGTGATATTCAGTCCTCAGACATCTTAATGTTAGCAGGTGAATTGAATTTAACTGATACAGCATCTACTGTACTTGATGCGCTAATAAATAAATTTACACAAAAAGATTGGTTTGGGAAATTCATGAATATGATTTATGAAAAAGAACCCATTGAAATTGAAGATGAAAAAACAGGAAAAATAAAAAAAATTCCTCATCCAGATAGTGTGGAGGCATGGTCAATAGAAAATGGAATTCACCCTGCTGCAGCAAAAGCATTATATTCCAAGATAAAACCCATTTTTAACAAAAAATATATTGTAGAAAAAACTGCTGCTGATAGTGTTATGCAAATCATGAATTCTTTAGAAGCGGGCAAGCATGTGGTTTTATCTTTCGGCGAACATGAAAGCGATTTGGATTATCTGTTTGTTTCTAATTTGCTCACGCGCAAGATTCGCGCGGCATGGGAAAAGAAAACCAACGAATTCCGCTCGCATGGCAAAGCCGAGCCGCGACCTTTAATTATCGTCGTGGAAGAAGCGCATAAATTATTGAATCGTGAAATGGCGTCGCAAACCACGTTTGCAACCATTGCCCGCGAGTTGAGAAAATATTATGTGACCTTGTTAATCGTTGACCAACGTCCATCCCAAATTTATGATGAAGTCATGTCTCAACTCGGCACGAGAATCTCCGGCTGGCTGGGCGATGATTTGGATATTCAAGCAGTGTTATCGGGCTTATCAGGTCGAGATGCCTTGCGCGGCATGTTGGCGCGTTTGCAACCCAAAGAAGAAGTTTTGTTATTAGGTTGGGGCGTGCCTATGCCGTTGCCTGTTCGGTCAAGAAGATATGATGAAGCCTTTTGGAAGGAAATGGGGAAGGGCAAGAAAAGTAAAGAGCAGAATTTGAAGGAGTTGGGGTTTTGATGCCCCTTTTCTCATCCATATCTTGTAGTAGGGGCGACCCGTCAGGGCAGTTGAGATAATTATCAGGGAAAGTATCTTTGTCAGTGATGACGATTAATAGCAATGGGTGGGTCGCCCCTACGATATGCAATATATTTTTTATAAAAAAGGGCGACCCGTCAGGGCAGTTGAGATAATTGTCAGGGAAAGTATCTTTGTCAGTGATGACGATTAATAGCAATGGGTGGGTCGCCCCTACGATATGCAATATATTTTTATAATTTCATAATGCCCAAGTTCGACCCACAGATTCATCATCGTCGTTCCATTCGTTTGAAGGGGTATGATTATTCTCAGGCGGGTGGATATTTTGTCACTATTGTGACATGGCAGAGGGAAGTTTTGTTTGGGGAGATAAAAGATAAAGAAATGCATTTAAACAAAATTGGAAAAATCGTTGAATGGGAATGGTTAGAGTTACCAAAGCGATTATCGTATGTTGAATTAGGCGCATATGTAGTAATGCCAAATCATTTTCATGGCATTTTATTTATTCGTGAGAACGTAGGGGCGACCCGTCAGAGTCTAAAGATGTCACAACCAGATTTAGATTCATTACAAATTAATACGACTGACGGCATTGACGGGTCGCCCTTACCGCAGGGACCAAAACCTGCATCTTTAGGCGCAATCATTGCGCAATTCAAATCTCGCGTTACAAAAAGAATATGGAAATTTCCTGAGTTCAAAGAAACGCCAATTTGGCAACGCAATTATTACGAACACATCATCCGTAACGAGAAAGATTTAAAAAACAAAACGGATTACATCGAGGCGAATCCGTTGTTATGGGAACAAGATGTTGAAAACCCAATCAATATCAAGTAAGGGCGACCTATGCGGGCAAATGACAGCGTTCATAAGATTTAACAGCCTTGCTTGTAATGGTAATAAATTGTATTGGCGGGTCGCCCCTACATACTTATTTCTTCATCTTCAAATTTGAACCGCAATATGGGCAAGCCGCAGATTGTGCGCCTCTCCACTTCACTTCATACGGGCTGACGGGCGCTCCGCATTGAGAACAAACGGCAGGCAACAAAGCCGCATTGTCAATCGGCTCTGTTTGGGTAACGATTGGCTTGGTTGCAACGGGTGGGGGCGTAGAGTCAACGTTAGATACAGGCGGATTTTTTTCCTGAGGGTTTTCTTTTCCCTCATCAAACATAGAGCCGAATACCATCCAAAGCCCGCCTGCTACCAAAAGCCAGAGCCACCAATCTCCTTGCGTAAACATCATAAAAAAGATGAACCACCAAATCATACCGCCGGGGAAATATCTGCGCTTGAATCTTTTATGCTTGTGCATGTTAATTTCCTTTGTATAGGCGATATACGTTTCGTTCATCAAAAAGGTTGTAAATTCACAACCGCTCAACTCACTCGCTAACCTCCACCACTTCAACCTCGTCTGTAATTTCAATCACGTCTCTTAAAGTCGCATATACCGAGCAATATTTTTCCTCGCTTAATTTCACGGCTTTGCGGGCTTTTTCAACGTCAATATTTTTCCCGATGATTTGATATTTCAAATGAATTTTGCGAAATTTCCACGGAGGCGTATCGTCTTGGGTATGTTCGGCGGTGATATTGATTCCGCGTAAATCTTGCCGCTGCTTGATTAAGATTTCGACCACATCATGCACCGAACAGCCCATCAGCGACATTGGCAATAAATCTGAAGCGCTGACATTGCGAATTTGATTTCCGCCGCTATCTTCCAGCGTTCGTTTATCTTGCGGATTCCAGTATAAGCGAGTTTGTTTGGTAGCCATACGTTGAGTATAGCGCTGAAATTAAGATAAGATAGTTTACAAATTACAAAACAAAGGAAAACACATGCAACCTATTTACTTCATTATTTTCATCGGTTTGCTTGGCGGCATTGCCATTGGGTTTCAAAGCCCAATGTCTAGCGTCATTAGCCAGCGCTTGGGCGTGTTGGAGAGCGTGTTCATCGTCCACGCGGGGGGAGCGCTTGGGGCGTTAATCCCCATGTTGATATTTGGAAACAGGCTGACCGAGTGGCGAAGCGTTCCGCCCTTTACATTGTTTGCGGGTTTGTTTGGGCTTGTGGTTATTTATGCCATGAGTTTTATGATTCCCAGAATCGGCGTGGCAGGCGCATTGATTACGTTATTGGCGGGTCAATTGTTGATTGGTTCGCTTCTCGACCATTTTGGTTTGCTCGGCGCCATGCACAGACCGTTTGATTTCACTCGCGCTTTTGGTCTTTCGATTGTGGCGCTCGGCGTTTGGTTGACGGTTAAATAAAATTTATTCTTTTGTCACAATATATTGATGAATTAAATGGGCATAGCGGTTTTGCAAACGGATGAAATGATTTTGAATTGCATCGGCTTCTGAACCTTCTAGCACGAGGAAGCGACCTTTTTCCACGCCTTCGCGGGCAATTTCGCGGCATACCGCTTCGGTGATTAACTCCGCCAGCAATACCTGACCTTGCACGCTAGTATCCAAACGTCCGTTTGCGTCTAAATATAATTTTACCGAAGGCGCGGCGGTGGCAATGACAATACTTGAATTAACGCGGTCATAATACACGCGCTGGCGCGGGTCGGTTCTATCGTCAAAGCGAATATCGTTAAACAAAGCGCGGCTTCCGCGTGTTGGCGGGGCGATTAACGTTTCTTTCTTTGAATGCACTTGCACGTTGGCTTGCGCGCGGTTTTTTCCAAGGTAGGCAATGATGGTGGCTTCGCTGCCCACTTGCCTGCCTTCCACTTTTACCCGCGCTTCTAAAATAGAAGGGTCTGTTTTGTGCGGTTTGAAAGTCGCTTGCGGCGTTAGCACAGCCACTTGCGCATTGGTCGAAATGACGGTGGCGGTTGCGTTTTGATTTTGATGATTTGCCGCTCTTAACGTTAACGTGGCAATTTGCCCGGTTTGCACAAACAACTTTTCAGGGAAAAACCCCAAGCCCGATTCTGGCGCTTCAATTTGTTTGCGCCCTTCGCTTTCGCGCGCGTCGCGCAACTCTACGCTGGCAATGGTATTTAACTCGTGCAGCGCTCGGTTAATTTTTTGGCGTAATTTTTTATCCAGTTTTGTTTGTTCGTCGTGCATGGCGTGTTCGCGCTCGGCTTGAATCAGCGGTTCTAGTTTTTCTTCCACCGCTTGTTTTAACGCCTTAGCAAACGGATGACTCCAATTAATTCCGTCGCGCGTGGCGGTGAGCACGGGTTCGTCGTTTTTCAACAACTCATGCAAATAATCGCATTGCATAGTGCCGTAGAAATACCCCGCGTATGGGTCGTTTTCAAATTTCAGCATCGTCAATGAAATGACCGTAGCGCGGCTAATGACCAATAAACCGCCATCGGCGTAATCGCCCTCTTCGCCGCGAGTCGAAAGTTGTATGCTTGAACGAAACACTTTCAATTTCACCCACGCGGGGTAACCCGAAATTTTGATTCGTTCGTTTAATACCTCTTCGCCGACGGGCGCCACATAACTTAAGACATGCGCTTGTTTAATTTTTCCGTCGTTGGCAAGTTCGCGCAAAATAATTTTACGCTTGGGGTTGCTCATAATCGGGCGCAACTCAAAATGCCTTTGCAAATAATTTCGTAAATTATTAAATTGCGGCATCTTCACATCGTTACGCGAGACGATGATTTCAATAATCGTAGCGTTGCCTTGCGGCGCTTCATATTTCTGGCGTAAATCCACTGTGGCGCGCACGGGGTCGTCTAAATCAAAGGTTGGAATTCCCTTCTTCAACAACAACGAACAAGAATAAAAATTTGCGCCTTTGAACGAACGCACATAGCCATACCCCAAACCAAAAATAGAATCTTTCAAGCCGCGCCCCCACATGCCGCGCACATGCTTGTCCTCTTTTAATCCGCTGGTGGCTTCGCCGTAAGTGCCAACCACTTTATCCATGCGCGTATCGGTCATGCCTTCGGCAAAATCGCGCACAACAATTTTAGAATTGCTATGCTTTCTTAAAACGTCAATCACAATTTCGCCGCTTGCCGCCACGCCCGAATCTTCCAAACGCGAATAACTATCGTTTGCGTTCGTAATAATTTCAACTAAGGCGCGCATCACGTCCTTGCGAATCGCCTGGTCGGCTTGTTGAATGGCAACACGGTCAGCGTACTGTAACTTTCTACTTACCATTTCATCTCTTTTTCTTTAATAAACTTGCAAAATGCTCTTCGCAAAAATCAAAAAACTTAATCAAATCGTTTCGGTTAAGCATATTCGCATACCGCCGAAACAAATTCACGTTCCTCGCCAATGTATCGGCTGAAGATTCCATTGTAGCAAACAACATATTTCTAAAATCAAACTCGCTAATCTTAGCGTGCTTGCCGTTCTTGGCGTATAAGCGATAGGCGTCCGATTTCTCAACCATCTTAATCGCTTTACCCGCTTTGATTTTTTCTTCTTTTGAAACAACGAGCGCGGGAATAGTTTTAACAACCTCAACAGGCTTCGGCTTGGCGGCAACCGCTTCTTTCTTCGCTTCAGCCTGTTTCTTTTTCGCTTCAACTTTTTTCTTCGCCTCAACAGGCGGCAAAGCCAACGTCAATTGCTTGGGCTGGGCTTTATGAACCGACGAGGTTTTCTTGGCAAGTTTAACTGGCTTCGCTTTTCCCTTTGTAGCCGCTTCTTTCTTAATCGTCGTTTTGGGGGGCGGCTTTTGAACAATAACCTTTTTCTTCTTCGGCTTTTGTTTTACAAACTTTTTCTTTACCGACTTAATAACAAGCGGCTTACGAACCCTTCGGCGCAGCGTTTTCTTGGTGAGAATCAAAGCGGCAGGCTTTTGTTTTGGGGCGGGTTTCGCTTTCTTTTTTACAACAATCCCCAATTCTTGCGCGACTCGTTTGGCAACCCGCCTGCCTTTGAACGTCAACGTAAAGCCTTCATTGGCGTTGCCTTTGATTAATTTCTTTTCACGCGCGTCGTTCAAACGCCGAAGCGTCAGCGCCGAATCGGGCCAACGTGGGTAGTTCTTCAATCCAAAACGGGTTGGAAACAAACGAAAACAAATCGAAACAATTTCTTCGGTAGTCGCTTCTACTTCTTTTTCTTCCAAATACGAGAGCGCAAATACAACCAAATCGCTTAATGAGATTTGCGAGTACACATCCAGTTCAAATTTTGGAAGTTTATTAATGGATATTTTTTTTGCGCTGCTCTTGCCGGAAGACATAATCTTAAAGCAACCTCTATAAAGAATAAATTTACTTATTTTAACTGATGTTACTCGCCGCCCCAAAGGTTTCGCCTAAAAATCTCCAACCGTTCCAAGAACCTTCGGGACGTTCCTTGCGCTTAATGCCCGCTATGATATTGATACACATACACATTATATTCTTTATTTTCATACACCAGCGTAAATAGCGCCGGAGACGCTTCAAGCATAGGCGCAATTTCATTCGCAATGCGCGGAGCAAGGTCGCGCGAGCGAGGCGATTGTAACAGCGGAGAAATAATGATGTAATCAATTCCTTGATTGTTTATATATCGAATTAAATCCTGATTATCTTTTGGAAAATTTATCGTCTTTCTTTGCACATGCGGGTAAGCAGGCACAGGTTCGTTTACCATCACGATTGAATCTTGCGGCGCATGTTTTGCAACCCAACTCGCGCCAATAGATAAATCTGTGATTTGATTCCTGACCGGGTTTTGAATATCTTGCACGTTTCGCGCCAGCAGGGGAACAGCAAAAAAGACTGCCGCCGCAATCGCGCTGCGTGTAGCGCGGAGCGAGTCGCCGCGCGAAATTTTTTCAAGAAACACATTGACCCCTTGCAAAAAGTAAAAATATAAAAACGGCAGAATCGGAATCAAAAACCTCGCCTTCACGCTCCCCACGCTCGGATTCCAAAACGCGAGGATGCCGAAAATATAAATGATGAAATAAAAATCTCTGAACGAAGTTTGTTTAATCGAAAGGATAAAACCGAAAAGAATGACAAACAAAATCAGCGCATTGAGCGTTATCGGCGCAAACTGCAAATTGTAGTTAGATAAAAACGAAGTTAATCTTGAACCAAAAATTGGAATGAGCGAGCCTGCCAATGTCTCGTTGAAATATCCCAAAGCGTTCAACCCCATTTGCCCAATTTTCTCTGTAATTGAACTGTTGAAAACTTGCGCTTGATAGCCCGTTGAAATGAGCGAACCTGTGATAAAGCGTTGAACGATTGTGCCGACGGCAAATACGCTGATTGGAACGAACGCTTCTCGAAAGCGGCGCGTGAATACAAGGTATAAAATCAAAGCAATGAATACCGCCACGCCAACGGTGCGGATGAGTTGCGCGTAAAAAACCAGAACGGATAGGAAGAAGAGTAGCCAAACTTGTTTTTTATTTTCCCATACGTCAAAAAGATAAAGCGCCAATAAAGAAAAAAACAAATAAGCCGACTCAGACATCACCGTAACCGATGCGCCAACCAATAATGGATTAAGCGCAATCAGCGTAATCAAAATTTCGAGATAAGGCGAAGAAAGTCTCTTGGAAAAAATTTTATAAATTAAATAAATAGAAATCAACCACAAAACAAGCGAAAGCAATTTGAGAACCGAATAATTCTTTGGGAATAAAAACGTAAGCGGCGTTAATAAAAGCGGAAACCCCGGCGGAAACGCCCTCTCTAATTGCGGCTTAGGAAAATTAATTAACTTATACCCCTGCCCGCTGGCTAAACTTTCGGCAAGAATAATGTAATGGGCGTCGTCGTACGAGGCGCCGATTTGCAGCGAATCAAAACGGAAAAGCGCAAGAATGGCGCTGGCGACAATAACAACAAGCAAAAAACGTTTGGATAAAAAGTTTTTCATATCACGGGTAGCCCGCTTAAGCGGGCTTTGTAATCATAGCATGGACGTTTACGCCCATGCGGGCTGACTCTGTTGCGCGTTATGTATCGCTATGGCTGAATAAAACCCATTCAAAAAGTTAGAAGAATGGGTAGCCAGTAATTGCGGCGCATCAAAGCCTGCTTCTTTGCACATTGCCTCAAATGTAGAAAATGAAAATGGATAGGGGACCCAAACATTGCCCTTATCTACATTGTATTCAATCATAATCAATTTGCCGTTTGGCTTCAGAAACGTTTTAACATGTCTTAATACCTTGATTTTTTCTTTGAAAAAATGCAGCGAATTTGCCATTAAGACTCCATCAAGCGGCGGGAGGCGTAATGGCTTTGAAAAATCCGCTTGGATTGCAACCAAGTTGGCGGTTGAATGGAAACGAGAAGCGAACGATTTTTCCAATTCTCGTAATGCAGATTTATCTTTATCCACTGCGTAGATGGTCGCCTGTTCGCCCAAAACTTCACGCAAAGCCAATGTAAACGCGCCAGAACCAGCCCCCAGGTCGGCGAAAGAGGCGTTTGGGGTTTTATCCACAAATGCAGATTTGATTAAATTGACATGGTCGGTGTGATTCATATTGGGCAGAGTATAATCGCAAGTAGAGGTTCTTATGATGAACAATAAACAACTGGCAGACACATTCACCTTGATTGCCGATTTGCTCGAGATTAAAGGCGAAATTATTTATAAAACGATTGCCTACCGCAAAGCGGCGGAAAGTTTGGCGGGCTTAAGCCGCGAAGCCAGCGAATATTGGAAAGAAAAAAAATTACAGGAAATTCCCGGCGTTGGAAAAGCCATCGCCGAAAAAATTGACGAGTTGCTTTCTACTGGAAAGCTGGAATTTTTAGAAAAGCTAAAAAAAGAAGTTCACCCCGATTTGGCGACATGGATGAAAGTGCCTAGCTTAGGACCGAAAAAAATCGCCATGATTTCTAAAGAATTAAAAATCACTTCGTTGGCTGATTTAGAAAAAGCGGCAAAAGCGGGCAAATTAAGAAACTTGCCCGGCATGGGCGCAAAATCTGAAACGGCGATTTTAGAAGGGTTGGCTTCATTAAGTAGAAGAACAGGCAGAATTTCTATTGGGAAGGCGCTTCCGCTGGCGAATGAAATCATTGCCGCGTTGAAAAAAGTGAAAGGCGTGACGGACGCGCAACCCGCTGGAAGTTTAAGAAGAATGCGCTCAACGGTGGGGGATTTAGATATTTTAGTCGCCGCAAAAGATTCATCCGCTGTGATGGACGCCTTTACAACCTTGCCGCGCGTGAGTCGTGTGCTTGGCAAAGGCGAAACAAAATCGAGCGTTGAATTTTCGGACGGCGTGCGCGCGCAAGTGTGGGTTCACCCGCCGGAAAAATTTGGCACAGCGTTGCAATACGCCACAGGTTCAAAAGACCATAACGTGCAATTACGTCAGCTTGCGCTTGATAAAGGGTTATCTTTATCTGAACATTCTTTTTTGAATGTGAAAACAAAAAAAGAAATTTTTTGCGCAACGGAAGATGAAGTGTATAAAACATTAGGCTTGGCATGGATTCCGCCTGAATTGCGCGAAGGACGCGATGAAATTGCGCTTGCAAAAGCGAATAAACTTCCTAAGTTAATTGAAGCGAAAGATATAAAGTCAAACCTGCACATGCACTCCACTTATAGCGACGGCGCATTATCTATGTTGGATATGACCCAAGCCGCGATCAAACGCGGTTTACAAGTCATTGCATTTACAGACCATTCGGTGAGTCTTGGCGTAACCAATGGTTTATCTATCGAACGCCACAAACAGCAAGCCGCCGAAATTAAAAAACTTCAAAAACAATTCGGCGATGAAATTACAATCTTGCATGCGAGCGAAGTGGAAATTAAAGCCGACGGCTCGTTGGATTATCCTGATGATTTTCTCGCTTCGCTCGACCTTGTGGTTGCTTCGTTGCACTCCAGCCTTCGCCAACCCCGAGAAAAAATCACCGAACGTTTGTTGAATGCCGTCAATAATCCACATGTGGATATTATTGGTCATCCAACTGGGCGTGAAATTCCAGACCGCGAAGGCGCCGATTTAGATATGGAAACGATTCTCAAAGCCGCCGCAAAATCGGGCGTGGCGATGGAAATTAGCGCCAGCCCTTATCGCCTCGACCTTGACGACCATCATGCTCGGCGCGCGGCAGAGTTGGGCGTCCTCCTCAGCATAAATACAGACGCGCATTCTGAACAAGACTACGACATGCTTCCTTATGGCGTTGCGATTGCTCGCCGTGCAGGCTTAACAAAAGATAATGTGATTAATACATGGCCGCCGAAAAAATTATTGGATTGGCTGAAGAAACGAGGATAACCCAATGGATAACAAACGAACTGTTTTTATGATTTCAGGCGCCATGGACGCATTGCTCGGCGCAATCGCTTTACTCATTTATTTTGGCATTCTTCCCATTGACCTTGATATTCCACGTTGGATTATCGGCATCATTGGCGGAATTTTGTTTTTTAGCGGCGTGGCTGTGTTTACTTATTTCTTCACAAAAACAGATTCTTAAGAACTTAATGAATTCAGGTCAAAAAACTTTAATCGCCTCGCTGTGTGCGTACCATCAACAACGAACATGACCGCCCTCAAATCCATTCTCTTTTTTATTCTTGCGCCTGGCACAGTGGCTGGGTTATTTCCATTATTGTTTTTCAGAAATGGAAGTCAAATTAACATAGGCGTATTTTCATATCTTGCCTTTCCGCTATGGGGTGTTGGGTTGGCTACATTAATCTTGTGCTTCTGGGATTTTGCGCAAAAAGGGAAAGGTACGCCCGCCCCGAATGACCCGCCAAAAGAATTGGTTGTTTCTGGCTTATATCAATATATCCGCAACCCGATGTATGTGGGTATATTTCTTATTAATGTAGGATATTTTGTTTGGTTTGGATATTGGAATTTATTGTTTTACTTGGTTTTATATTTTGCGGCTGTGCATTCGTTTGTCATATTCTATGAAGAGCCGTATCTCAAAAAGACGTTTGGCGCGAGTTATGAAGAATATCTAAAGAAAACGCCGCGCTGGATTCCGAGATTCAAGTAGGGGCGACCTTCCAATGATAGTCAAATACTCGAAGCAAACATGACGAGTCGTCCTTATTATGAATACAATCAAAACCATTCTTTACATGGGTTTTATGCACGGTTTTTTTACTTATTATTTCCCTTATCAAATCGCTTCGAGGGATTTTTTGGTTTTTAATACGCAAGTTTTTGGGTATGTATCTATTCCGTTATTTATGGTTGGCACATGCTGCATCCTGTGGTGTTCGGCGGATATGATTCAAAAAGGCAAAGGCACGCCCGCGCATTTTGACCCGCCAAAGCGGTTAATCGTCAATGGGTTATATCGTTATACGCGCAACCCAATTTATGTGGGGGCGTTGTCGGTGTTGTGCAGTTATGCCCTTTGGTTTGGCTCTGGGCTGGCGGCGGTTTACTTTTTTTTATTTTTGCTGGCGTATCAAATTCTCATTACCTTTATTGAAGAGCCTATTTTGAGAAATACGTTTGGTCAAGAATATGAAGAATATTGTAAAAACGTTCCGCGTTGGCTTGTGCGCCTTATGTAAAACTTTAATTTTTGGAGCATAGACGGTATGCAAATTGAGATACGAAAAGTGACCAGCGCTGAAAAAGACGCATGGTATCAGATGCGAAAAGGCGTGTGGCCCGAAGCGACAGACGATTACTTGTTGTTTGATATGGATGAAATTTTGGTTAGCGAGAGCGATATTGTTTTTATGGCGTTTACCAATGGTCAACCGGCGGGGATGATAGAAGCCAGCATTCGTGAGTATGCCGAGGGGTGCGATTCAAGCCCGGTGGGATATATTGAGGCGTGGTTTGTGTATGGAGAGTTTCGGAAAACAGGCGTGGCGGGCGAGTTGGTGCGGGCGGCGGAAAACTGGGCGAGAGACAAGGGCTGTACCGAGATGGGGTCTGATACTTGGTTGGAAAATGAAGCCAGTATTCGCGCGCATGAAAAACTAGGCTATAAAGAGGTGGATAGGCTTGTTCACTTTGTGAAGCAGTTACAGGGGTAAAAGAGAACTTGCGCGGGCAGAACAGGCAGAGGGGAGGAAGGGAAGCGGGAATCTTTGTTAAAAGCGGGTTCATTTCCTCCAATCTCCCATTATAATTAAGTTGCACTTCTGGCGACGTTGTTTTTTATATTTATAATGACATTGCCAGTGATTGTGCCTAAAGGCGCGAGTGTTTTTTTTATGAGTCTTCGCCTCAAAGTTGCTTTGCCGTTTGTGATTTTGACCATGATTGTTTCAATCATTGGGGTCTATGTTGTTACGCGCCTTGTGACGGGGACGCTGAATGAGCGGCTGACGAATCAATTGCTTGAATCGGGCAGGGTGGTTTCAGATAGTTTTATTCGGCAAGAAAGCGCGCATGTGGGGGCGGCGCAACTGATTGCATATACAGAAGGGGTGGCGATTGCCTTACGCAATGAAGACCGTGAAACGTTGATTCGTTTGGCGCGCCCAGCCTTTAGGGCGGCAGAGATTGAGAATTTAATTTTGATTTCGCCGCAAGGAAAAGAAATTGTTCATTTTTTGATTGACGGCAATGGGGATTTTATTCAGGTGGATTTAGATACGGGGGCGGCAAGGTCGCCGATTGTGGCTCAATTTTTAGCGAACCAAAACCCAGAGGAAGCGCCGCGTCGCTTTTTGGGGGCGAATTTGGTGAATGAGGAGACGTATTATTTTACTGCGCTGCCTGTGAGCGTGGACGGGGAATTTTATGGCGTGATTGTGGTTGGCACTTCGATACGCACAATTTTGCCGGCTTTCAAAAGCGTTGCGCTTGCCGATATTGCTTTGTATGGGGCGAATGGCCAGCCGATTGCCACGACGCTGGGAACAATGGATGAAGCGACATTGCAGGCGCTTGAAATTACCGAGGCTGAATATCTTGAAGCCCTTCAGGCGGAGGAAGTGGTATATGGCAATAACTTTGAATATGCTGGGCGGCGTTACACGTTGGCGCGCTCGCCGTTACAAATCGGCAGCGACCGCATTGGCGTTTTTGCGGTTATTTTGCCGTTAGATTTTGTCGTAGATTTTGCCTCTAATAACCGAAACACTTATATTGTAGTATTCACATTGCTCACTTTGGTTGTGATTGTGATTGGTTATTTTGTCTCTCGCATGATTATTGTGCCGTTGTATAAATTGGTTTATACCTCGCAAGCCATTGCGCAAGGAGACTTAAACAGCCGAACAGGCATTCATAGTCAAGATGAAATTGGCACATTGGCTAGCACTTTTGACGATATGACCGCAAAGTTGCAAGAGCGCACGCGGCAATTAGAAGAAGCCAACGCCACGCTCAAACAAATTGATAAAACAAAAACAAACTTTATTCAAATTTCTGCCCATGAATTAAGAACGCCGCTGACATTAATCATGGGATATTCGCAAATGTTAGAGCAAGATACCGAGCATAACCCTGAGTTGCAAAAACTCGCCAAAGGGATTTTGGAAGGCGCGGAGCGTATGTCGGATGTGGTAAACAGCATGTTAGACGTTTCGCGCATTGATAGCGACGCGCTCTTCTTACGAAAAACCACGATGGAAATTGAACCTGTTATCAAGAAGGTGCATAAAACGTTTGAAAACGCTTTTGAAGAACGAAACCTTACGTTCAAAACCGAAGGGTTAGAAAAACTGCCCGCCTTTTCCGCCGACCCTGATATGCTTCAAAAAGTGTTTTATCACTTAATCATGAACGCTATCAAATACACGCCTGACGGCGGAGAAGTTAAAGTGGTTGGCAAATATCGCAATGGTAAAAAACCGCCGGAAGTTGAAGTGGCAGTGGTAGATACTGGCATTGGCGTTGACCCAGATAAAAAAGAAGCGATCTTTGAAAAATTTCACCAGACGGGCGAGGTGTTGTTACATTCTTCGGGGAAAACAAAATTTAAGGGGGGAGGTCCGGGCTTGGGGTTAGCCATTGCGCGCGGCATTGTGCAGGCGCATGGCGGAAAAATTTGGGTGGAGAGTAAGGGGTATAATGAAGAAAAGTTGTATGGCAGTAAGTTTATTGTTTCGTTTCCGCTTCAGAAAGAAAGCGAGCAAGAAGTATGAATATTCCGCACCGTGAACGTGAACGCCGCGATTGGACGCTCATCATTTTCCTCATTCCGCTTGGCATTATTTTTATTATGATTGTCGGGCAATTGGCGATTCGCATGTTTCCGAATTGGGTGATTAAAGCGGATATGCGCTCGAACCTCGACCCGAACTCTGCGCCCGGGCAACCCGCTTCATTACTTCAACCTCTCTTGCCGCAAATCCTAACGCCGATGGCTTGGGCGGAAAGTTACCTTACCCCCGGCGCGGGAGACGTTTCCTTTCCGCCTTTTATTGTCTTAGAACCAACCAACACGCCTACTGCCACGCCGCCATCTCCATCGCCAACGACGCCTTCGCCCACTGCCACTACGCCTTCGCCTACCGCCACCTTCACATCCACCTCCACTCCAAAACCGACAGACGACGATACGCCGACTGCAACTCCTACTTCTACAAGCGCTCCTACTTCTACGCCTACAAGCACACCAACCCCCACAGGGTATCCTTCAACGCCCGACCCTTCGTGGACGCAAGTTTCTGCGCCGCCTCAATTGGGCGAAAATACTTTGCCAGATAATTCTATTGGCGTTATCACCGATGGACGATATGTTGTTTTAAGTTTAAGCGTTGTTGTAGAGCCAACCCCCGACGCTAATTATGACATGGCGTTTTACGAGTTTAATAACGGCGGCCATGTGTATATGGACTGGATTATTATCGGCATTTCGCATGACTCTTCTGGCTCGACCTATTATGAAGTTTTTAACTGGGGCGCAAACAATGCGCCAGACACAAACTCAAATGTAGATACAAATGAAATTACTCCCGACCCTTCTTGTGTGGCGCCAGACCCAGAAGCGCCAGAATGCGATAATCATCAAATAGAACTTTCCGATTTACATGACCCAGATGGAGCGGGACCCGCTCCGCAAACGGGCATTCTCATAGATGTAGATAACGCCACGAGCGAGCCTCCGCCTGGCACATATAACTATATTGTCATTATTGCTCCTATCGGCGGCAGCGCCAACGAGCCAGTAGAAATTGATTCTGTTCAAGTCACAGAAGTCCCTCTCCCAACGCCTACGCCATAACATGATGAAGAGACTGAGCAATCAGTCTCTTTTTGTTTCATGAGTAAAATGGCTGTAAAATAAAATCACTTTATGCTAGGGATTGAGCCATGACCGCGCCAAACGCTAAACCTACTTATCGAATTGCCGATTTACAAGAATCGGACCGACCGCGCGAACGCTTGGAGGCTTTAGGCGCTCAGGCGTTGACGAACGCTGAATTAATAGCTATCTTGTTGCGTGTGGGGGTAAGAGGCGAAAATGCGGTAGAAGTTGGTCAAAGATTATTGAAACGGTTCGGCGGGTTACAAGGTTTGCATCGCGCGCCGTTCAAAGAATTGATGAATCAGTATGGGGTGGGCGAGGCGAAGGCGTCGCAAATCAAAGCGGCGATAGAATTGGGAAGAAGATTAACCGTAGAAGCGCCAGAAGAAAAACCAACCATCCACAGCCCAGCCGATGCGGCGGCGTTGGTGCAATATGAAATGTCTGCGTTAGAGCAAGAACATTTGCGCGTAATTTTATTAGATAGAAGAAATAGAGCGTTAGAAATTGTGGAAGTGTATAAAGGCTCGGTGAATTCGGCTCAAGTGCGGGTGGGAGAATTGTTCAAAGAGGCAATTCGCATCAACGCTTCTTCTTTAATCGTCGCGCATAATCACCCCAGCGGAGACCCAACCCCCAGCCCCGACGATGTGGCTGTCACTCGCGCTATTGTGCAAGCCGGCAAATTGTTAGATATTGATGTTTTAGACCATTTGGTGATTGGCGCGGGGAAGTTTGTTTCTTTGAAAGAAAAAGGGTTATTTGGGGTTTCTTAATTTGTGTAAAAGGCTTTCTTCACATGAAAGCCCGTTAATTCGCCAAGCGGTTCTTCATACTCGACGGTCGCTTCATCTACTCGCGCCATGCTGGGACCTTTTTTTACAAGTTCTACAAACCGTTCGATTTTTTCGCGCGAACCTTCAGCCACTGTTTCTACCTTGTCTTTATCTACATTGCGCACCCAGCCTAGCACGCCCAATTGTAAGGCGTGATATTCCACATGCGCCCGAAAGCCCACATTTTGCACACGCCCTTTGACGATGATATGCACGCGCGCAATTTCATTTGGTTTCTTGTTTTCCATTTTTTCTCCTTTGGCGTAATAGGTCTATTGCGCTCCATAACGGCACAACCAGCACTAAAGCCATTAGTAATAAAAACGGGAGTAAATTTCTCGCGGCAACGCCCGCCACATTTTGCCCTAATACGGTTTCACGCCAACGTATATCTAATTGGCTGAGGGGAACGCCTAAGGCTTGCGTAGCGCCAAGTTCGCAATTAAATCCTTCGCTGTAAGCGCTCATCAAGCGAGATAAGCCAGACGTGCCAAAGGAATCGCGGATGTACGTCACAAAAGATTGGGATTGAGCGTAAGCCAAATATGCCGACCCTGCATCCACGGGGAAAGAGGCGCATAAGTCAATGAACGGAATCAATGTATCGTTATCGCTGGCGATTTGCATGGCGCGGGCATAATCGGGGTTGGGGTATAACTCCACCATAGAAGCAATACCTTCAATTAACCATGCGGGTTGTCTTTGATAATTTTCGCCTAAGGCGCGATATAACATAACGTGCGCTAACTCGTGCGGAATTTTTGTTTCCATTTCAACAAATTGCGTGGAACTTGGCGGAATAGCCACCAGCACAACGCCTAGGTCGGGGTGGGCATGCGCGCCAACCCATTCATTGCCGCCAAGTAATAACGTGTTTTGTAAATCGGTCACGTTTGAGTAGATGTAAATATCAATCGGCTCTTCAAATGATATTGGAATAAAATCGCGCATGGCTAAAATGCCTGCTCCTGCCGCGTCTAATGCGGCGGCGCCGAACGCATCGTCGCCTGCATACCAGTTAATTGTAACGTTTACTTGTTTTGTTTGCCGCCATGGAAAGCGGTCGTCATAATATTGAAATTGGATTGGGTCGCTTGTATAAGTGGCGCCGTCGCTGAGCGTAGCCTGAAACCAAAAGATAATCCAACTAAACGGCGCAAAGGCGTTTTGTGTGGCGTCGTAAGTGAAACTGACCAGACCGTTTTCTCCGATTTGTAACGTTTCGACGCGGGTGATTTCTTCATTGACTTCTCGAAATAGTAAAGAGGCTTGTTGAATTGGAAGCGTTGATTTGATATTCGCCGTAAAGGTGATGGATTGCCCAAAGGCGACTATCACATTGGGGTTTTCCACTACGATTCCCGCCTGACCTGACGCTTGATACGGCTTTGTGAACGCGGCAACAAGCATGAAGGTAAGAACGGCTTTGAGGAATCGGCGTGGGTGAAACATGGTTACCTCGAGAGAAAAACAATCAATGGCGTAAGCGTGAGCGGGCTGAGGACTGTGCCAAGAAAAACAATCGCAGTGACAAGCGACGATTCTAAACGATATTCATTGGCGATAACCGTTGTGGCCACGGCGGCGGGCATAGCGGCTTGCATAACGTTGGCTTGCTTTTCAAAACTTTCAAGCCCAAATAGGCTGGCAATGGCGAGACCAATCATTGGGCTAAGCGCCAGTTTGGTTAGCACGCCCACGCCCAACGCTTTAAAGTTATATGTCCATTCTATCTTCGTCAACTCTAAGCCGAGCAAAACAATCATAGACGGAACCGCTCCATTGGCGGCGATTTCAATGGTGCGTTCGAGCGAAACTGGGATTTGCGCATTGGTAAACTTTACCAATAACGCCAACGCCACGCCGTATAAAGAAGGTATTTTGAATAAACCTAGTATAGCGGATTTCAAATTTGAATTCCCTAAAGACGCGATGATAACGCCGACGGTATTGAACAAAATAGAAGTCGTTACAAAAAAAATGGAAGCGATGGCGAGAGCGTCGTCGCCAAATGCAAATTTGACCAAAGGCAAACCATAGTTGCCCGTGTTGCCAAAGCCGACCGTGAGTATGACGGCTAATAAATGCGAGCGTTCTAATTTGAATAGTTTGCCCACTAAAAAAGCAACGCTGCACATGCTGAGAATGAAAACGGCTGCGAACCCAAATGTGGAAATCGCTTGCTTGAGGTTCAAGTGACTGGTGGAAAGTAAATTGAACGCCAAGAGCGGGCTAAAAATATAAAATACAATTCGTCCAACGGTGCGCGAGTCAACGGTGAGGGTTTTTCCAACGAGGTAACCCGCTGTGGCGATTAATAAAATAGGGAGTAAGTTGTTTGCAAATGTGGTGAAGAGTTCGGTGAAGGACATAATAAGGAATTATAACCCCCCTAAAATGTAGAGGCGCGGTATATCGCGCCTCTACGACATTATAAAGAAATCAATTCAGGTTGCTTTTGCAGCCTCGCTTGCATTGACCATGGTCCCGTCCATGTGATTGTGACGGGTAGGAGTTTGCCGCGCAGGTCTTCGTTGGATTCGACGAAGACGAGTTTGTTGGTGGGGGTTCGCCCGCGCCAACGGTCTTTGACTTTTTCTTCAAACAACACTTCTACGGTTTCGCCGAGGTATGTTTTATTAATCTCAGCCACAATACTTTCTTGTAATTTTTCTAGCATGTGCAGGCGGCGCATCTTTTCTTCTTCGGGGACGTTGTCTTCCATGCGGCGGGCGGCGACTGTTCCTTCTCGGGTGGAGTATCTTGCCAAATGAGCCACATCCAGTTTCAAGTCAGATAAGACGCGGTAAGTTTCCATAAATTGCCGTTCGGTTTCGCCCGGGAAGCCAACGATAATATCGGTGGCAATCGAGCAGTTGGGAATTTGTTTGCGGATTTTGGCGATTAAATCACGATATTGTTGTTGAGTGTATCCGCGCTTCATGTTTGCCAGCACTTCATCGTCTCCCGCTTGAATCGGCAGTTCAATATGCGGCATCACGCGCGGAAGTTCGGCGATGGCTTGAATTAAATCATCGTCAAAATAATTGGGGTGCGAAGTTAAGAAGCGAATGCGTTCAATACCTTCAACTTCATGAATGATACGAAGTAACCCAGCAAGGTTTGGTCCATCGGGAATATCTTTGCCGTAGCGGTCAACAATTTGACCTAGCAGGGTAATTTCTTTTACGCCTTGTTTTGCCAGCGAGCGAATTTCGCCGACAATATCGCCCACAGGGCGAGACCGTTCAATGCCGCGCTTGTAAGGGATGATGCAAAACGTGCATGCGTGCGAACAACCGTAAACAATTGGCACATGCGCGGTGACGGATTTCCCTTGCTCGGCAAGGGGCAAAATGAATTCTTCATCCATCATTAAAAAGCGGCGCGCGGTTTCTGAATCTTCGAGTGAACGAATTTCACCTTGCTTTAAATGTGAAATCAACGGACCTGGGTCAGAAGGGGGCGAGAATACATCCACAAATGGAAGTTTGGCGCGCAGTTTTTCTGCGCCGCGCACGCCCACCATACAACCCATAACATTGATAATCAGATTCGGGTTTTTCTTTTTCAACGGCGCAAGCGATGTGACGCGCCCCATGGCCTTATCTTCCGCCGCTTGGCGCACCACGCAAGTGTTTAACACAATCACGTCGGCTTCTTCAATGGTTTCGGTGAATGTGTATCCAAGGCGTTCTAAGGACGAGCCGACGCGCTGTGAATCGGCGACGTTCATTTGACACCCTTCAGTCCAGATGTGGTATTTCAAGTTCATAGTGGAGGGATTATACCAAGCGAGACGCTTCGCCTCAACCTACGGGAAATTTGATTCTGCTTCGTCGGCTTTACTTCTCCGTCAGCGGAGCGAAACCGCCGCCAAGAATCTCCTGCGCAGGCGATACGATGACAACGGCTTTAGGGTCTTCTTTGGCGACGGCGCTTTTTAGGTTATGCGCTTCTGTCACCGTTAAGGCGCACATCAAAATAGAACGTTCTTTTCCAGTGTACATACCTTTGCCTGAGAGCGCGGTTACGCCGCGTTTCATGTCTGTTAGAATGCGATTTGAAACCGCTTCGGCGTGGTCGGTGATAATGAAGGCAAGCAACTGTCTGCGTCTGGAACGGGGTAGGAGGATGGCGCGCAATCCTTTCGGCTTGCCTTGCGCGCTTGGGGCGGCGGTGGCAGATTCATCGCCAAATCTGGGCAGCACTTCGCCTGTGGCGCGTGTCATGGTGATGGTAAGCAAAGCGAATAATCCTAAAAATATATACAGCGCTATGCCAAGCCCAATCATAATTTCACCTGAGATGGGACCAACGGCGCTGCGTTGGGCAAATTCTTGAAAGCCGCTTACGGGGGTAGGGAAGAGCCAAATTTTTGCCACCCATGAAGCGTATAAAATTAAAAATATCCACAAATAATTTCGGCGCAAGCGGCGCCCAAACGCTTCGGATAATGAAATAGGGAAACTCGGCGTGAGTAAGTTTTCGGCTAAGTTTTCTGCCCACTCTGGCGAGGGGTGAAATGGCGGAACAAGCATAGCCGCGTAAAAATCCGTTTCCATTAATCGCACGCGATAACTCCATAATTCATAATAACGATAACGGCGCGCTTCAATAAATAAAAACCATAACACCAATAATGTATTTAATAAAATAATGCCGTGATGCACTTCAGACTGGCTGAAGGCAATTGATAAGGTTGCGCCTGTGGCAACCACCGCCCAATTAGTGGTGGCGTCTAATCGTTGCCGCCACACATTGGCGCGTTGAATTTCAGCGCGGAAGAAATGCACCATCGCGGTCACAAACTCGCTGGTTTGCAATTTATATCCGCGATACGTCCACACGGGTTCTTCAATTTTTTCTTGTTTTGATTTTTTGGCTTTCGTGGATTTTGTTGGCATAGGTTTTCTTACCTGTATTTTTCTAGCCAAATATACCATTTTGTAATAGGTAAATAAAAATGTTTTTCCTGCTTGTGATATTTTTTCTTTCATGTATACTTTTTTATACATGCAGTGTTGCTATGCAAATTAGGTCTCAGGCAAACGAACAAAATATCCTCATTGTAGAAGACGACCCCGCCATTGGCGCGTTCGTGCAGACGGCGCTGGAACGCGAGGGGTTTAGGGCGGAATTGGTCAAAGACGGCGAGAGCGCTATCCAGCGGGTTGATTCTTTTTCTCCCAACCTCATTCTTTTAGATTTGATGCTCCCAGGCATGGGCGGGTTGGAGGTTTGTCAGGCGCTGCGCCGCCGCGCGCAATACATTCCCATCATCATGCTCACCGCCAAAGATGACGATGTGGACAAAATCGTCGGGCTCGAAATGGGGGCGGACGATTACATCACCAAGCCTTTCAAAATTCGGGAATTGCTGGCGAGAGTGCGCGCGCTGTTGAGGCTGGTGCAGCGCTCAAAAAATCCCAGCTCGCGCTTGCTCCAATTTGGTTCATTGGAAATCAACATCGAAAGCCGAACGGTGAGACGCGAGGGGAAGTTGTTGACTCTCACGCCAAAGGAATTTGAATTGCTTGCCTTGCTGGCTTCTAACCCGCGCCGCGTGTTTGGCAGAGAAACGCTTCTCGAAAAGGTATGGGGCTACGATTATGCTGGCGAAACGCGCACGGTGGACGTTCACATCCAGAGATTACGGCAGAAGATTGAAGCAAACCCCGCCGAGCCGCGTTGTTTGGTTACCGTGCGGAACATTGGTTATAAATTTGAATACGAGCCGTAAGGACACAGTATGAGCGAAGGCGTCATTGCAAGCATCCCCATTGGAATGGTCATTTTTGCCGCGTTGATTTTGTTCGCCTTGGGCGTGAGCATAGGCTGGTGGATTCGCCGAAAGCAGGAGCCAAGGGATGAAGATGACGCTTCGCAGTTTTCTGCGCTGCTGAATGCCATTCCCCAAGCCGCGCTCATCCTGGATGGCAAGTCGAATATCCGCATGCAAAATATCCGCGCTTCGCAAATCATGCAAGAAACCGATTGGGAAAACAATTTGCCTAAAAACTTGATGGAGGCGATTGAACGTGTTGGAGATACGGGGTTAACCGAACGGATGGAAATCGTCACGGCGAAGAAAAAGTTTCAGGTTTTGGCAGCCCCGCTTCACGTCACGAATGAAGCGCAGGTTCTCATCCTCATCACAGACTCTGCCGATGGGTCGTATCGCGCCGAACTGTATCAGCAATTGGTCGGCACTATCGCGCATGAACTTCGCACGCCGCTCACCGCCATTTTGGGTCATGTGGAAATTTTGAATAGCTGCGGAATTGACGAAGAAACATTGTGGCGCAGGTCGCTGGGGTTTGTGGCAGGCGAAACAGACCGCCTCGCGCGGTTGGTGGAGGATTTGCTCAGTCTTTCGCGGCTGGAGCGCGTGCCTCTGCATCTTCAGCCCATCAACTTGCGAGTGGCGGCGGAGGAGGCGGTTTCGGAATTGTTCGATTTTGCGGAAAAGAATAGAGTTTCAATGATTATTCAGTCGCCATCTGATTTACCCCGCGCGCTGGCAGACCCCGAACGGATTCGGCAGGTGTTTCTCAATTTGATTGATAACGCCGTCAAGCACGCTTCGAATCATCCTGTGACGATTCGCCTCATACCGACGGGGGAGGCTGTTTCTGTGGAAGTGAACAATCGCGGCGCCCCCATCGCGCAGGAAGATTTGCCTCATCTGTTCGAGCCGTTTTGGCGCGGCAAGCACACAAACTCAAAAGGTACGGGGCTGGGGCTTGCCATCGTGCGCGCCATTCTCGACCAGCATCGTGCGTCTGTCGGCGTTCGGAGTAACGCGGAAGAAGGCACGACGTTTTATTTTTCCCTGCCGATTGCTTCGGTATAACGGTTTATGTTGCCTGTGATTTTCTTAACTAAAGTTTTAGACTTCTAACCATAGAGTACATCTTATCGAAAATGGCAAGGATTTCGGGGTCGTCGCCAATCTCTGCCATGTACCTATCTACATCGGCGTAACTGATATGCAAGAACCTATCAAATAACTGTGAACCACGCATGATATTACTGCTTG
>DAOTZE010000031.1:0-200383 GCA_034434495.1 Anaerolineales bacterium | reverse complement strand
CTGCTGAGTTAGATACGGCAGGCAATATACCTTGTCCATTCTTTTGGCTGAGACTTCCGAAGTCTGATTCATAGAATCATGCATATTGCAAAAAATGAGGCGGAGCATACAACAAACGCTTTCGCAATGGTTCTGGCGACTCTTTTTCACACAAATCTCTCAAGCGTTTCATTTGTTGCGCTGATTCAAGCAAGAAAAAAGGTTCAGAGAGCGAACCAATTTCCCTTGTCCAATATGGAGGCGACTGATTTGTTCTTTCAGCCAGTAATTCTGTAATCGCGGCGGTCATCACCAACAAATTGTAATTATCTGTGACAGGCTTAGGGAGCTTGGATATTTCAAGATTGGCATGGGTAAAATCCTGAACCAAGCTTCGCAGTAGTAATGAATCGCGCATCAATGCGGCTTGTGCAATTTTTTCAATCAGTTCCATACAAAGCCTCCCATAAATCCAGAAAAGCATATTGAGCGGTTAATTCATCGCCTGGCACGAGGAAAGGTTCAACTGCATTCCAAATTTCATCTTTAGAATTGTTTTGCTTTACTTCTTGTAAAATTCTGCGGGCATCTGCAATATCTACATCATCACGCCAAGCAGATAATTTCATAGCAAGCAATTGATACAAAGAAGGTGCATAAACTTGAATGCCTTTTGATTGAAACAAAAGCGGTCCTTCACTGATTCCTACCAAATATCCTTTTGCGCCATCGTTTAGCCAATCTTCTTGCCAGCCATGTTCCTCAGCAATTTGATGGACAAATTTTCTTACAACTTTTGCCTCTTCTGGAGATTGGATAAACGCATCAATATCGCGCGTTGAGTTGCGTGCTGAAAACCTCAACACCATTGCCGCCCCGCCCACTACAACTAAACGAACCTTTATGTTATTTTTATGAGCAAGTTCTCCAAGTTCAGTTAAACCTTGCTCAATTTGTTCACGCGTAAAAACTGCCATAGTTTTATTTTACTATATGAAAAAGTGTGAAACACTATCAAAATATACTACCTTAACCTGAAAAACACATCCGCCACACGCGGGTCAAAATGACTGCCTGCATCTGATTTATTTTTTTACTTCTTTGAGAGAAATTCGTTTTTCGACACGCAATTATAGAGAGCAGAGTAAAATCGGTGGTTAATAGTGTCACCACTTATTTCGTCAGGACTCATTATGAAGTCACTGGCAGTGAGGTGACCAAATATTACTATGCAGGGACTCAACGAATCGCCATGAGACAAGACGGAGACTTATTCTTTATCACAGGTGACCATCTTGGTTCTACTTCCTTAGTCACGGACTCAAATGGAGCTGTGATTTCGGAAGTCAAATACAAAGCATGCCCACTCCGCTTACGCTACGGGATGCTCCGCGAGGGTGAGATTCGCTACTCGTCTGGCACAAACCCAACGGACTATACATATACGGGACAATATTCTTATACAAATGACTTTGGTCTCATGTTTTACAACGCCCGCTGGTACGACTCATTTTTAGGAAGATTCAATCAGCCTGACATAATAATTCCAGAAAATCAGGGAGTCCAAGCTTGGGATAGGTTTGCATATACCAACAATAATCCAGTTTTATATACAGACCCAGCAGGTCATTGGATTAACATTGCTGTTGGGGCAATTGCTGGAAGCTTAATAAATGCAGGCTTATATATATACAGAGTCTAAACAACCAGGAGGGTTCGATATTAAAAATGATTGGCAAGATATTGCTATTGCAGCAGGAACAGGTGCAGTCGCCGGTGCATTAATAGGAAGTGGAGTTGGAGCCTCTGCAGGAACTGCTATGTTAGCCTCTGCAGCAGGAGTCGGAATGGCTGGGAATTTAATATCTGATCATGCTGAAAATTTCTTAACAGGTGAAGATTTCTCCGCTAGTGAGCATGTGCTTACTGCTAGCGCTGGCGCTGCACAAGGACTTATTGGAGGACAATTAACAACAGTTGCAACAGGAACCTTAGGCTTTACAGCACAAATTGTTAATGCTGGATTATGGGGTGGAGTAGATGAAACTTTACAAAGTGAAATTCATGGTACTGCATCCATTGAAGACTTTGGATATGGGTTTGTAAGTAATGCAACAAGTGAATTTTTTACTTTAGGAATAATGAAAGCAGTAAGATGGGATCCTGATGCTGGTATTTGGGTTGAGCCACCTCATGGCGCTGATGAACTACTAGGAGTTACTGGCCCTGCTTTTGGGACTTTTGGGAATTGGTTTGTCAAAGAAGAAATTAAAAGATGGGGAAATAAGCAATGATATCTCAAAAAGCAGAATACATCTTCTGGCTATATGGCTGGAACAATAATGGAAGTTTTCTTTCAAATGAGGACTTAATAAAGTGCAAAGTTACTCATAAGAAAATTCAGATTGCTTCTGACCCTGTAAAAAATATCCCAATAAATTCCATAAAAAAATGCACTTTGTATACCGTAGGGGGGAGTACATTTTTACGCCATCTAATAAAGTTAGAAGTTGTAAAAGATAAAAAAATTATTGATGTATATATTTTCCCTGCTAATCCTATTAAACCAAATAACGAAAGAAGCAATGGGGTTGAAGTAAATGCTTTTATTGAATTGATTACATGCTTGATTTCTAAGAGAGATGTTAAAGTTAACCCTAACCCATACATTAGGAATGTAAGCAAAAACCAAATACAGGATAAAAATTTAGATCCAAATATCTCTCCGTGGGTATATTATCATCGTTATAGAAAAAAAACATCTCTTAGTAAGGCTGTATTTAAAATAATACTAACCTTTTTTATATCATTTTTTTTGCTTATTTTATTAGCAGTACTAGTCCAGTATTTGGCACATTGATGGCATGAAGATTAATTATAGTGTATCCCTGTGGACTGCCTCCGATTATGCCAGTAACAATGCCGCCATTCAAGTCTATCGTCTAAAAGCATCATTTCAAGAATACCAAACCACACGCACCATCTCCGCCACAGGAGTCAACTGGCATGGCGTGGGCGCATCAGGCACAAACCAAACGGACTATACATATACGGGACAATATTCTTATACAAATGACTTTGGTCTCATGTTCTACAACGTCCGCTGGTATGACCCAAGTTTGGGACGCTTTGCTCAAGCGGATACGATTGTGCCTAGTGGAAGTCAAGGGTTGGATAGGTATGCTTACGGATTAAACAACCCGTCAAAGTATACGGACCCCCTCTGGGCACATCCCCGTAGACTGCTACGGCACGACCTACTGCGGCGCAAGCAATTCAGATTTATTGCCTGACCCATACAAGCCACCAAAGCCTAAACCGCCACAGCCGAGAGATGAACGAGATGATGGATTAAATCCAATTATTTCCCAAAACTATGAGCCTATTGACCTAATTGAAAGTTATTGTAGTGATGCGGCAAGTGGATTATATTGTATTGCTAATGCCACTCAAGACGTAGCAACTTTAATTGACCTTAATGGCGCAGCGGCTGAATGGAATCTAATTCTTTTAGGGTGTTCATTCGGGGGACCAGGAGGTTGTGTTGCTGGCTGGAAAGCTGGCATGAAACTTTGGAATGCTCCTATTTTTGGTCCATTTAGTGCTAACTATATCGAAGGACGTTTTAGTTTTGCATCGCTAGTATTTACAATGGCTGCTGATTTTGAAGATGGAGGTAATGGCTTTTTGGGTTTAGAGGAAAGTTCAGCTACTGCGTTTGTAACATTTTCTCTTGGGCAAATGTCACCAGACCCTATTGTTGATTTAGCGATTGACGGATATGCCTCTGGATACAATCACGGGATATTTAATGATGTTATTACGATTATAAATGGTGGTTCTATTTTCAAATAACAAGGAGAATAAAATATGAAAACAATAGTAATAGTTAATTTGGTTATACTTATACTATTAGATTGTATTGTTACTGGAATTGGACTTGATATAAAAAAATGGACTAGTTGGTTATATGGACTAGGTGGTTTTGTAAGCAGTTTTTTAACTGGGTTAAACTACGGTGATTTTAGAGACTCTTTAATATTAGGTTTACTTGGTGGATTTGTTATTATGTTTTCAGGAGTTACCTCACATTGGCATAGAAATACATGGGGGAAAAAAGAATAAATTATTTTCGACCTCATCCAAAAGACGAACCGACAGTTTTGTAGCCGAGTTCGTCTCCTGACTAGGGTGGGGTGGTTTCATCATACACTCCATGCAATCTCAGCGCCTTCATGCTCACAAACATACCCACTACGCCGCCTGCTCCTATATTTTCTAATGCAACTTTTAGTTATGATGGAGATGGGAAGCGGGTAAAATCAATTATAGAAACCAATGTTGGAAGCACAACAACTTACTTTGTTGGCAATCACTATGAAGTTTCAAACGGAGTCGTGACCAAGTATTACTACGCAGGAAGTCAACGAGTTGCGATGAGAAAAAATTCTGTTCTCTCATATCTGCTCTCTGACCATTTAGGTTCAACTTCCTTAGTCGCTGACTCAAACGGCGCGGTGATTTCGGAAACCAAATATAAAGCATGGGATGGGGAGTAAGTGAGACGCGTCTTAAGTTTGATTGGCAGCGGTTGGGCAGGTGAAATTTTTATTGCTGAAGAAATGTTGAGGGGACAGAATCAATACACCCCCGAAGAGCGAAGCGGCTCTTAATTTGATTTGACAAATTACTGGCTCACCCTTATAATTGTGCATAATTACACAATCAAAGTTTTAGAGTTCAAGCGCAGGCGGTTTGACCTCAAATTTTATAAAAACCTTGATGATGGTAGTTTTATCCTTTACAATAAGCATTCCCGCAGGTTTGGTTGCTAAAATATACAAGTAAACCTGCGGGGCGGTTTATCAGTTTCTAGCGAGGTGATTTCTAATGAACGAAAAGAAAATCCAGCAAGTCCTTGAAATAGAGAAGCAAGCGCAAGAAATTCAGGAAAAAGCAAAACGAGAAGCGCAAGAAATTCCCGTAAAAGCCGAACAAGAGGCTCAGGCTTTAATTGCCAAAGCCGTGGCTGAAGCGCAAGAAGAAGCCCGCAAAATGATTGCGGCGGCGCAAGCGACAGGCGCTGGCGACGTTTCGGCTGAAATCGCCTCCCAAAATTCTGCGTTTGAGGCAAATGCCAAAAAGAATTTTGATAAGGCTGTGGCGTTTGTGTTAGAGCGCGTCATCGGTAAGGCGTAATATGGCAAGCGGCGTTTCAGGGTATGCGGCAATTAGCGCGCGTGTGCGGGCAATGAAGGCAGGCTTGCTCACCTCGCAAGATATGGCTCGTTTGAGCGAGTTGCCCGATTTTACAACTCTTGTGGGGGGGCTTAAATCTACGCCGTATGGGAAGTATCTTTCTGCGCTTAAAGAGAATGAGTTAAACCCTCGGCGGGTGATTCTTCAACTTAAGCATCGCCTCGCCGATTCTTTTTCGAGCGTGATTCAACAATCTCCAGAGCAAACCCGACCTTTGGTAAAACAGTTATACCGTTATTTTGAAGTGGGCAACTTAAAAGCGGTATTACGCAGTATTCAAACGGTTTCTTCGTGGAATACCGAAGCGACTGCGTGGGATAGGGTGCGCGAAGTGCTTTTTCCGTTTGGCTCGTTTAGTTCTATTCCAGCGCAGGCAATGGTGGAATCGGGCAATATTGGGGCGGCGGTTGATTTATTAAAAGGCACGCCGTATGAATCTACCATGTCGTTTGCGATGAAGCGGTTTTCAGCCGAACAGAATTTATTCCCTTTAGAAGTCGCTTTAGATTTAGATTATTGGCGTCGTTTGTGGGCAGAGGCTAAAAAACTTTCCGGCAAAGACCGTGAAATGGCTGTAAAAATTATCGGTTCTTTGCTTGATATGAATAATTTGATGTGGGTGATTCGTTACAAGGTGTATCACAAATTATCTGAAGAAGAATTAATTAACTATACGTTGCCGTTTGGCTTTCGCGTGCGAGACGAAGACGTGCGCGCGATTGCGGCGGGTTCAGATATTGCTGCAGTGATTTCGAGAATATACCCAGATATTACGGACGTAAGCGCGCTTCTTGAGAACCCTCAATCGGGGTTGCCCAAACTGGAGCAACAACTGAAACGTCAGGTGATGAAACAATGCGCCGCGGCGTTTGTCGGCGACCCGTTCCACGTTGGCGTTCCTGTGGCTTATTTGCTACTGAGCGATTTTGAAATTCAAGATTTGATTGTTTTAATTGAAGCGAAATCTTCAAGCATGGAAGGCGAGGCGTATCGCCCCTTGTTATTGAAGACGAGTTTGGCGCAATAAAATTAATTTGCCCTTTCTCGAAAAAGAGAGAGGCAGTCAATTGGAGAAAATATGTTCTTTCCGAAAGAGATGACCGAAGTTGAATTGATTATCCCTTCAAAGGATATTGTGGCGGTTGCAAAAGTGTTAAGCGGCCACGGTGTGTTTCATCAGGTAGATAGCGCCTATTTGGGGTTAGAGAGTTTAGGTCCGAACGCTTGGCAAGATAAAGCCGCTAGCTACTCCGCTTTAGAACGCCGCATTCAAACCATTATGCAAACCTTAGGCATAGCGGAGGAATACCCCGCTAAAGCCGACGCTGAAGCGATGGTGGAATTAGACGCGCTAACGCCCGCCGTGAATCGCATTGACGAAGAAGTCAAAAAAATTAGCGAACAATTATCGGCAGAAAAGAAGCGCTTGGAATTGTTCGAAAGTCAGTTGCGCCAATTAGAGCCGATAGCCGATGTTAAGTTTGAAGTTGGCGCGTTGAATCATTCTTCTTACTTACATTCGATTTTGGGAGTCATTCCCGCCTCAAACATTAACCGTTTGAAAACCAGCATTGGGCGCGTGCCGCATGTGTTTTTCACGTTACGCGAAGACGCGCAAAAGCCTGTGGTGTGGGTGCTGGGTCCAAAAAGCAATGCCGATGTGCTGGACCGCGCCGCGAAAAGCGCGTATCTAAACCCATTAAGCTTGCCGGAAGAATTTACAGGCACGCCGCAAGAAATTACCAATACTCTCAAAAGAGAAATTGAAACGACGAAAAAGAAGATTGTTTCTCTTGAAACGAGCCTTTTGACGGCGGCGAATACATACAAAGCCGAATTGCAAAAATTATTGTGGGATACGCATGTAAGCCGCGTCATGGCGGATGCGATTGTGCGTTTTGGTCAATTGCGCCATACCTATGTGGTAGTGGGGTGGGTGCCAACCGCTAATTTAGAAAGCTTAACAACGAAACTTAAGAGCGTTTCAAAAGAAACTTTGATTGAAGCCATGCCTACCACCCGCGCTGGGCATAACGAACATGTGCCTGTGGCGCTTACCGATAACAAGTGGCTACGCCCCATTCAACAATTGATTACAACCTATGGGCGACCTAGCTACGGCGAATTTGACCCGACGATTTTAGTGGCGATTAGTTTTCCCTTGTTATATGGCGCGATGTTTGGCGATATTGGTCAGGGCTTGGTGATGATGTTGGCGGGCTTTTTGGCTCATAACCGAATCTTCTTCAAAGCCTTACAAAGCCTCGGCTTATTGTTTGTGTACTGCGGCGCTTCGGCGACGTTCTTTGGCTTTATGTATGGCAGTATTTTCGGGTTTGAAGGTCACTATGTGCATGAGTATTTGCACTTTGACTTGTACCCAATTTGGTTAAGCCCTATTCACGGAGAAAATATCCTTTCCGTCTTGCGCGTGGCAATTGACGTGGGGATTATCATCATCTTCCTTGGATATTTAATAAGCTTCTTCAACAATATTCGTGTGAAAGATTGGCCGCATTTATTCTTTGGGCATACGGGCGTGGTGGCTTTCCTCTTTTATATTTGCTTCCTTTCCCTTCTTGGAGGTTTTTTAGGAAGCACCCCTATTGCTCCGCAAGTTGCATTAACCATTAGTCAACTTCCGCTGCCGTTTAACGTTCTTACGCCCGTGTTCGCCTTGGGGTTAATGTTTAATGGTTTGTTCCGCAACATTGCCGAAGGTCACCGACCATATATCGAAGGCAATATTGTTATGTTCCTTGTGCAATCTTTTATGGACTTGTTTGAAGGCGTTATTAGCATGTTATCGAATACGCTTTCATTCGTCCGCGTGGGCGCGTTTGCGGTGGCGCACGGCGGTTTGAGCCTTGCAATTTTTGCCTTAGCGGGCGAAGAACCCGATTTAGGCTTTTGGATTACGATTGCGCTGGGTAATATTTTCATTATTGGGTTTGAAGGTTTGATTGTTTACATTCAAACTATGCGTTTGCATTACTACGAAATTTTAGGGAAATTCTTCCATGGCGGCGGTATGCGCTTTGAGCCATTGAAGTTGAAACCCTCTTCAGAAGAGGTGTAAGAGCGAATTAGAAAGATATTCTTCAAATAACAATCTGTGCAAAGTTGTATCAAAAACAATCTAAAATAAATTTCTATCTATAAGGAGATAAACAATGTTTTTAGTTTTTGCAGTATTAGTCGGTTTGGTTCCAGTAATTCCTGCGGTGGTGTACTTATTGCAAAATGGTAAGACAAGCCCCTCGCAAGCGCTTTCTCGTTTGGTGAATGGATTCAACGGCTTCAACTTTTTAGTTGGCTTATTCGCCGCTGGGTTGGCGGTCGTTTGGTTTGCTTCTCCGACCTCTGTTTTAGCCGCTGGCGCCGCGCAAGAAGCCGCTGTTGACCAATATGCCACGCTTGCCGCCGCGCTTTCCACTGGTTTGGCTTGTATCGGCGCAGGTATTGCAGTGGGCGGTTCAGGCGCCGCCGCAGTTGGCGCAACTGCCGAAAAACCAGAATCCTTTGGTCGCGCTCTTATCTTCGTAGGTCTTTCCGAAGGTATCGCCATCTACGGCTTAATCATTTCCTTCCTCGTCCTTCCGTAAGCAAGGAATAAAAGGACTGATATGAAAATTCTGGTCATCGGTCATCCTGACGCAGTGCTGGGGTTTTCGCTCGCAGGCGTAGGCGGCAAAATTGCCTCCACAGCGGAAGAAGTGAATCAAGCGTTGGATGAAGCGCAAGCCAATAAAGAAGTCGGCATTGTGCTGGTCACGCAAGATGTGGCTAACTTAATTCCCGCGCGGATGGAACACCTGAAACTGCGTAGCACGATTCCGTTGGTGGTGGAAATTCCATCCAGCGGCGGTGTTCCAGAAGGTCAAGCCTCGCTTGGCGACATTGTCTTGCGAGCGATTGGTATCAAGTTATAAAGGAAGTGTTTATGAAAACTGAAGCACAAGATATTGAATTGCTTGCGCAAGCCATTATGCTGGAAGCGAAAGACGAAGCGGAGCAATTACAAAAAGAAGCGCAAGAAAAAGCGGAAGCTATTCGTAAGCGCGCGCAGGCTGAGGCTGAGGCTGAACGAAAAATCATCTTAGACCGCGCAAAGCAAGAAGCGGACCGTTTGAAGAGCCAAGCCTTAGCGACCGCTCAATTAAAAGCGCGTTCGGCGCAATTAGAAGCGCGCGAAAAATTGCTAGACAGCGTATTTGCAGAAGTTAAGAAGCAATTAAGCGGCGTAAAAAACCGCCCTGATTACCCCGAAATCGCTAAATTATTGGCGCGTGAAGCGTTAACGCAATTGAAAGCAACCGAAGCGGAAATTCGCGCCGATGAAGCAACGCAAAAAGTTTTGAAGTTAGATGAAATCGCTAAAGAATTGAATGGAAAATTTTCATTTGGCGCAAAGCTTGAAGAAGGCGTTGGCGTGGTAGTGAGCGCTTCGGGCGGCAAGTTGAATTACGACAACACCCTCGAAACGCGCTTGAGCCGCTTACAATCTACGCTTCGCTCTTCTGTATATAAAGTGTTGATGGGAGAAAAGGCATGAGCAACGAAGTAGGAAAAATTACTTGGATTAGCGGACCCGTTGTGCGTGCAAAGGGCTCCCGCAATGTGGGTATGCTTGAATTGGTAGAAGTCGGCACAGAACGTCTGGTCGGCGAGGTCATCGGTCTTAAGGGCGATCAAATGACCGTTCAAGTGTACGAAGAAACAGCGGGTATGCAAACTGGCGCGCCCATTTTTGGCACAGGCTTGCCGCTATCCGTTGAGTTAGGACCGGGCTTAATTCAAAGCATTTATGACGGCGTGCAACGCCCGTTGCCATTAATTGAACAAGCCGTCGGTTCGTTTATCAATCGCGGCGCGCGTTTTGACGCGATTAGCCGCGAGAAAAAATGGAAATACAAATCAAAAGTAAAAGTTGGCGATGAAGTAAAAGGCGGCGCCATTCTCGGCGTGGCGATGGAAACCGATACTTTTGAACATCGCGTTATGGTTCACCCCGACGACTACGGCACAATCACTTGGGTTGCGGCAGACGGCGAATACACCGTAACCGACCCAATTGCAAAACTCAAAATGGGCAAAGAAGAAAAAACCATTACCATGCTTCAGCGGTGGCCCGTGCGCCGACCGCGCCCATTTATCAACCGCCGCGGCGCAAACATCCCCTTAATTACAGGTCAAAGAATTTTAGATACATTCTTCCCTGTGGCGAAAGGCGGAGCGGCTGGCATCCCTGGTCCGTTTGGTTCTGGAAAGACAGTCACCCAACACAGCATTGCCAAATGGGCAGACGCAGAAGTGATTGTTTACATTGGCTGCGGCGAACGCGGTAACGAAATGACTGAAGTGTTGCAAGAATTCCCGCATCTGGTTGACCCTCGTTCTGGTCGCCCGTTGATGGAAAGAACCGTCTTAATTGCAAACACCTCTAACATGCCTGTGGCGGCGCGCGAAGCCAGCATTTACACTGGCATTACCATTGCAGAATATTATCGTGATATGGGCTATCACGTTGCCCTCATGGCAGATTCAACCTCCCGTTGGGCAGAAGCATTACGCGAAGTATCGGGTCGTCTCGAAGAAATGCCAGCCGAAGAAGGCTATCCCGCTTATCTGGCTGGTCGTTTGGCGGAATTTTACGAACGCGCAGGCTATGTAGATAACTTAAATGGCACGCAAGGCTCTGTTTCCATCGTCGGCGCTGTATCGCCTCCAGGCGGCGACTTTTCTGAACCAGTGACCCAACACACCAAACGCTTCATTCGCTGCTTCTGGGCGTTAGATAAATCTCTCGCCTCAGCTCGTCACTTCCCCGCCATTAACTGGTTGGATAGTTATAGCGAATATTTAGAAGACGTTGCAAACTGGTGGCGTGAAAAAACAGGCAAAGATTGGTACGCCATGCGTAACCGCGCTATGGAATTATTGAGCGAAGAAAGCCGCCTCTCACAAATCGTGAAATTGGTCGGTCCAGATGCGCTTCCTTACACAGAACGAATGGTCTTGGAAACCACCCGCCTCATTCGTGAAGGCATTTTGCAACAAAACGCCACAGAGACGGTGGACGCCTATTCATCGGTTGAAAAGCAAATTCGTATGCTCGAAATCGTGCTGTACTTCCATGAACGCGGCATGGCTATTGTCAAACGCGGCGCGCCGATTAACTTAATTCATGATTTACCCGTTGTAGATAGAATCATCCGCGCAAAATCTACAATTACAAATGACGAACTACATAAATTTGATGACATCCAAAAAGAAATTGACGAGCAAATGAGTCAATTGGATGCGGAGTATAGAGTATGAGCGAAGTAAAAGTATTAGGCGGTCAAGAAGTCGTTGGCGTCAGCCGCATTGAAGGACCGATTATGGTCGTAGAAGGCGCGGCAAACGTCAGTTACGATGAAGTGGTAGAAATTCAAGACTCTCGCGGCGAACGCCGCCGCGGGCGCGTGCTTGAAGTTGGCGAAGGCTTTGCGGTTGTGCAAGTGTTCGCTGGTTCTACTGGTTTATCAATTGACGGAACGCGCGTTCGCTTTCTTGGAAGCACGCTGCATATTCCCGTTGCCGAAGAAATGCTCGGACGCATCTTCGACGGCTTAGGCAACCCCATTGACGGCGGACCAGAACCGCTCACCGATACCTATCGCGACGTAAACGGTCAGCCTATTAACCCAACCGCGCGTATTTACCCGCGAGATTATATCCAAACCGGTATTTCGACCATTGACGGCGTAAACACCCTATTGCGCGGACAAAAACTCCCCTTGTTCTCCGGCGCAGGTATGCCGCATGACCAGCTCGCCGCGCAAATTGTGCGTCAAGCCACATTGGGTAAAGAAGCGGGCGCTCCTCAAACCGAAGGCGAAGAATTTGCTATTGTGTTTGCCGCGATGGGCGTGAAAAACGACGTAGCCGATTACTTCCGTAAATCATTTACCGAAAGCGGCGCATTAACGCGCGTGGCAATGTTCCTCAACTTGGCAGATGACCCGCCAGTGGAACGTATCGTCACCCCCCGCGCGGCGCTGACCTTAGCCGAATATTTGGCTTATGAACGCGAAATGCACGTGTTGGTCGTCTTAACCGATATGACCAACTACGGCGAAGCGTTGCGCCAAATTTCCAACGTGCGCGGCGAAGTGCCAAGCCGCAAAGGTTACCCGGGCTATTTATATAGCGACCTTGCTTCTTTATACGAACGCACAGGGCGCATTCGCACTAGCAAAGGCTCGATTACCCAAATTCCGATTCTTACGATGCCGAACGACGACATCACTCACCCCATGCCTGACTTAACGGGTTACATTACCGAAGGTCAAATTGTGTTAGGGCGCGATTTATATTTTGCGGGCATTTACCCGCCTGTGGCAGTGTTGCCCAGCCTTTCGCGTTTGATGAAAGACGGCATTGGGAAAGGACGCACCCGCGAAGACCACCCACGCTGGGGCGCGCAACTCTACGCCGCTTATGCAAGAACTCAAGACGTGCGCGCGTTAGCGTCTGTTATCGGCGAAGAAGAATTATCCGAGGTTGACCAAAAATACTTAAAGTTTGGACGCGCGTTTGAACGCGAGTTTGTCAATCAAGGGTTTACTGAAAATCGCACCATTGAACAAACTTTGGAAATTGGTTGGAAGTTGCTTTCGATTTTACCCAAGAAAGAGCTTACCCGCGTCACCCTCGAAGAAATCGAAAAATATTACAAAGGCGACGATGCCACAAATTAATGTTGCTCCCACCCGCACGAATCTAATTCGCCTCAAAAAGGAATTGCGCTTCGCTAAAGAGGGATATGAAATCCTCGACCGTAAGCGCGAAGCCCTAACAGGCGAATTGGTTCGCGTTGCTAAAGAAGCCGATACGCTTCAAAAAGAAGTATGGGCTTTGCTTGAAACCGCATACGGCGCAATGGAGAAAGCGCGCCTTGTGATGGGTTCTGACCATGTGGAATGGGCGGCGCTTGCCGTCAACAAAACGGTGGACGTTCATCTCCGCTTGCGCGGCATTATGGGCGTGGCAATTCCACAAATTGAAGCGCGCGGCGAACCGCCAAAACTTTTATATAGCCCAGGCGATACCGCCGCGGTGTTGGACGAAGCCAGCGCCGCATTTCGTGAAGTGTTGCTGCGGATTCCGCAACTTTCAATGCTCACTGCCGCCGTGTGGCGATTGGCTAATGAATTGAAGAAGACCCAACGCCGTGTGAACGCCCTGCAACACATCTTCATTCCGCAGTATAAACATCAAATTGAGTTTATTGTTTCTTCGCTTGAAGAACGCGAGCGCGAAGAAACCTTCCGCTTGAAGTGGCTCAAAACCAAGATGACCAAACAGGCTGAAGCGGCATAGCCCTCGAAACGCATAAACGAAAAATGAGTTTTGACGATATACTTTGTCAAAACTCATTTTATTTAACTATGAAACTCAATACATCTCTTCGCAAAATATTTTCTGAAATCCCTGAGATTTTTTACCCTCGCTACTTTCTCTCTCCTAGCGGTAGGAGCGAGGGCATTCCTGACGTTCAGATGACAGGCATAGCCATTGATAGCCGCGCCGTTCAACCCGGCGATTTGTTTGTGGCTATGCAAGGCGGAACAACAGACGGTCACGCTTATATTCAAAAGGCGATTGATAACGGCGCGGTTGCCATTCTTGGAGAAAAAGATTTAAGCGGATTCCGCGTCCCGTATATTCGCCTTGAAAATACGCGTCATGCTTTAACTTGGCTTGCCTCTGCTTTTTATCATTTTCCTGCCCGCCATCTGACCGTGATTGGCGTAACAGGCACAGACGGCAAAACAACGACCAGCAACTTAATTTATAAAATCTTAATAGCGGCGGGCATTAAAGCGGGAATGATTTCAACCGTAAATGCGGTGATAGGGGATACCGTGTTGGATACAGGCTTTCACGTCACCACGCCAGACGCGCACGACGTGCAAAAATACCTCGCTCAGATGGTAGAGGCTGGCTTAACGCATGTAGTGCTTGAAACCACATCGCATGGCTGGGCGCAGCGCCGCGTGGACGCTTGCGAGTTTGATATTGCCGTCGTTACCAATATCACGCACGAGCATTTAGACGAGCATGGCAGTTACGAAAACTACCGCGCCGCAAAAGCGCGGCTGTTTGAAAGCCTAACATGGACAGGCGAAAAGCCGCAAGGCAACCCTCGCTTGGCGGTGATTAATCGCGACGATGAAAAGTCGTTTGATTTTTTGAATCGCTTTATAAAGACAAATAAAATAAATTACGGTTTAAGCGCCGAGGCAAATGTGCAAGGAGCGGGGATTGAGTTCACGCCAATGGGGATTCAATTCGATATTGTCCTCAAGGGCTTGCGCGTAGCCAATTTGAAGTGGGTGGATGAATATAGCGAAAGCGACAAAATTAAAGTCGCCAGCAAACTTGTCGGCGCATACAATGTTTCTAATTGTTTAGCCGCTTTTGCGGCAACGGTATATGGTTTGGGGATTAAACCCGAAATTGCGGCGCAGGGAATTGCTTCGCTGGATGGAATTCCAGGGCGCATGGAACGGATTGATATGGGGCAAAACTTTACGGCAATTGTAGATTTTGCACACACGCCGAACGCTTTGAAATCTGCTTTGGAGACCGCAAGAAAAATGACCGCTGGAAAGGTGATTGTTGTATTTGGCTCGGCAGGTTTGCGCGATAAAGCGAAACGTAAAATGATGGCGGAGGTTGGCGCGCAATTGGCTGATTATGTCATCCTCACCGCCGAAGACCCGCGCACTGAGTCTTTGAAGCAAATATTGAATGAAATGGAATCAGGCATACCCGTAGAAAAAAGAAGCGAAGGAAAATTCTATTGGAAAATTCCAGACCGAGGCGAAGCTATCAAGTTTGCCGTTCGTCTTGCAAAAGCGGGCGATGTGGTTTTGGCTTGCGGTAAAGGGCATGAGCAATCTATGTGTTTTGGAAAGACGGAATTTTTATGGGACGATAGAAATGCGATGCGCGCGGCATTGGCTGAGTTTTTGAACGTGGCTGGAGCAAAGATGCAATATCTTCCGACGCAAGATAAAACAGAAGAGGAGTGGTTGGCATGAGCAAATGGGTTGAACGGGTAACGCTGCAAGGTAAGCACGTGCGTTTAGAGCCGCTTAGCGAATTTCATGCAGACGGCTTGGCTGAGATTGGCAATGGGCATGATTTTTGGAAATTTATGTTATACGGCGAAATGAAAACAAAAGAAGATTTTCGCTTTTTTGTAAACGATTTGTTGGAAAAAGAGAAAGCGGGTTCCGATTTGCCGTTTGCCGTCGTGCATTTGCCTTCGGGGAAAATTGCCGGTTGCACGCGTTACTTAAATATTATGCCGAAAGATAGAGGCTTAGAAATCGGCGGCACATGGTATGGCTTGGAATTTCAAAGGACGGCTGTGAATACGGAATGTAAATATTTATTATTCAAACATGCGTTTGAAACGCTGAAGTGTATTCGCGTGCAATTAAAAACGGATTCGTTAAACGTTCGTTCGCAAGCCGCCATTGAACGCATTGGCGCGAAGAAAGAAGGCGTGCTGCGAAATCACATGATTACGCCTGAGGGGAGGATTCGCCATTCGGTGTTTTATTCGGTGATTGATGCAGAATGGGAGGACGTGAAGAAAAAACTTGAAGAGATGATGAAGAAGTATGAAAGTCATTAAATCTTAAACTCATACATCACCGTTTCGGATTTCTCTCCGCCTGCCGATTGATACAATCGGTTTGCGGGTAAATTATCCGCCTCAGTTAAGACCCAAGCGCTCGCGCAGCCCAAATTTTTTCCTAATTGAAATAATTGTTTCATAATGGCTTTGGCAATACCCTTGTTCTGATGCTCTTCCGCCACGCCAACTTCATTAATCCATAATTCGGCAGGTTTATCTGGGTGGATGTAATGAACCGCCGAAGCAAAACCGATAATCTGTTCATTGACTAGCGCCACAACAATATGATGGCGCGAGTCGTTGAGAAAGTCTGACGCGAGTTTTTCATCTATTGGCTGGTCAAATAGGTCGTTCGCCGCGTTTTGTAAAAGCGAGATGTCATTTTGTGTTAATGTTTTTATTGTGAGCATGCTATGAATTTTTTCTGGGTTGGGTTAAGCCCTATGTGAGGCGGGGCGAGCGGCGGTTTATACCCTAACCTGACGGCTCAACGGCGCGGTGTTTTGGGCAATGGGTATGGTGAAGTAAAAAGTCGTGCCTTTTCTAAATTCGCTTTCAAACCAAATGCTGCCGCCTTGTAACTCAATCAGGTTTTTTGTAATGCTTAGCCCTAAGCCAGTGCCTGGCGATTCGCGCACTTTTTCGTCTGCTGAGCGAAAGAACTTGCTGAACAATTTTTCTTGGTCTTCGGGAGCCATGCCTAAGCCGTCGTCTTGCACTTTGATATGAATCATGCTGTTGGCTTGCCATGCTTCTATGTGGATATTGCCGCGCTCGGGCGTGTATTTATTGGCGTTGCTGATTAGGTTGGTTAGAATTTGCGAGAGGCGGTTTCGGTCGCAAAAGGCTTTGGGCAAGCCTTCGGGAATCTCTAACGAAATGGTTTGATGTTTTTGCTCAATTTGAGCGCGGGTGAGGTTAATAACCTCGTCAATTACATCCCACACTGGCACAGAGCGCGGCTCAATGCGAATATTGCCGCTTTCAATGCGCGAAATGTCCGTCAGGTCGGAGACGAGCGTTGCCATCCGATTCACGTTATTGCGAATTGTGGTCAAGAAGTTGGTTTGGGGTTCAGTCAAATCGCCTGTTGCGCCTGAAAGCATTAAATCGCTATACCCTTTAATGGACGTCATCGGGAGTTTGAGTTCATGCGAAACGACCGATACAAATTCCGTTTTTGATTTGTTTGCCGCTATCGCTTCGTCTCTGGCTTCGGCAAGTTCTTGAGTCCTTTGTTTTACTCTATCTTCTAATTGCGCGTAAGACTCTTTTAGGCGTTGAGTCATTTTGTTGAAATTTTCGCTGAGCAAGGTAATTTCGTCTTTGAATAGCACGAAGGTAGTCGGCACTTGCTGCATGAAATTACCCTCACTGATTTTTGTGGTGGCTTCAGTGAGTTGCACTAGCGGGCGCGTTAGAGTAACAAAGGCGGCAATCCAAAACCATAAAGCGGTTAGACCAAAAACGCCCGTAACGGTCAGTAAAATCGTTTGGATGCTTCGATTAAGGCTAAACAATTGCTCAATCGGCTGGGCGACAATCACCGAGCCTTGTTCAATGCCTGAGATGACCAACGGATGCCCTAGCATTCGATATTGGGTATTATCTGAATACGTTACGTTGAGGGCGGGGTCTATTTCGCTATTGAGCCAGCCCGTGTTGATTAAGGCTTCATAGCCTGTGGCGCTATCAATGGTGGAGATAATAACCGCGTTGTCTTTGACAATGGCGACATCGGTGTTGATAATTTGGCTGATGTTTTGAATAAAATCCTCATCCATGTAAAAAGCGGTTAGCGCTACGCCTAATAAACGTTGGCTGGTCGGCTCGTAAACGGGCGCTGCCCCAATCACTTGCGAGCCTTGCGGGGCAATGGCTACATTGCTAACGGCTTCTCCTTCGGTGAGGGCTTGGGTAATTAATTCTTCCCGAATGCGTAACGCGTCTTCGCTGACTTGTAAGCGGCGGGTAACGTTCGGACCTCCGTAAAAGTAGGCTTGGTCGCCAGATTCAAAATTTGCCGAGTATAACGATAACTCTTGTAACCCTAATTCGTCTTTAATTTGCAGCAGCGCTTCGGCGGAGGATGTATCCTCGAACATTTCTATGACTTCGGCTTGTTTGGAAAGCAATGTCGCATTATTACGCGCTAACGCTTCTGAGTTTTCAATCAATGCGCCGACGGAATCGGCAATTTCACTTAAGCGGCGGTCAGCCTCTTCTTCCACTTGCCCGCTAATAATTTGGTTTGTCAGCGGCGATAACACCATGACCAGCAATAAAATAGTCAACGCTAATGGAAAAACCAGTTTGGCTTGAATGTTGAGGTAGCGTTCTCGAAACAATTTTTTTAGCGCTTCCATGCGGGCTTATCCATTTTTATTTTTATTAAGCCACCAAAAACTTGCCGAGACGATGCCGATAATGAAAATAGCGACGGCGACTAAAATCCAAGGGGAGGTGAGGTTGGTTGATGTGGGCGGGGCGGATGTTTCCGCAGGCAGAACAACCATAAAGTCGGGGTTGAGCGAGGCGGCGGGGATTTGATTCTCTACAGCGGGCAAATCGTGTTTCAAAAAATATACAACCGCTTCGGCGTCTTCGGGCGTTAAAGCAGAGTAGGCGTACCACGGCATTAATATCAATCTCCGACCATCTTTGCCAATGCCTGCCAGTAAAGCGCGTTTTACTTCTTCGTCGGTCCATGCGCCAATGCCTGTTTCAACATGCGGGGTGATGTTGCCGCCATACACAATGCCCCAGGGTCCTTCATACGGTTGGCGTCCCGCTAAATATTTTTCTAAAATCGGCGCGCCGCTGTTTGGGTCAACAGGGGTATGACAATCGGTGCAACCCATAATGTGATTGACGAGATACGCGCCTCTTGCCGACGTGTCGGCAGGATCTGGCGCGGTGATATTTTCTTGGTATGGAAGCACAGGCATGCCCTGCGTATTGACGGTGCTTTGCGGAACTTCATTGCGAACTGGCGGCAGCGACTTTATGTAGGCGATAATATCTTCAAGGTCTTGGTCTGCCATGCCGTTATAGACGTGATAAGGCATGACGGGAAACAGTACTGTACCGTCGGGGCGCACGCCAGATTTAATGGCAAGTTTGATTTGCTCGTCCGTCCAAGCGCCGATTCCAGTTTCTTCATCCATGGTGATGTTTTTGGCATAGACAATTCCTGCTGGACCGAGAGGAAAGGCTCGCCCGCCTGCCAGTAGTTTTTCAGTGTCCATTGCTAAGTGACCGTCAAAAGCGATGGTTTGCGCTTGTTCAAAGGTCATAGCGGCGGGGTCGAGGTATTCGGGCTTGTCGGGCGTGTGGCACGAGGTGCACCCCGCTATTGTGGCTAAATATTCTCCGCGTGAGACGGAGTCTTCGCTTTGGAGCGGGTGAGCGGCTTGGGCAGGCTGGGCAAGCCAAATGATTGCCAGCGCCGCTAGGCACATGGCAAATTGAAATAAGAAAAAGTTCCTCATGCGCTTCTCCTGATGTGCAAAATAATTAGATGAATTATACAACCCCGCCTGTGAAAACCACTATGCAATTTTGATAACAAAAGTACTACGTTGTTTTAGTTATAAAAAACCTCCGAAGGCTTATAAAACCTTCGGAGGTTTGCCGTTTAAGCCTTTGCAGGCTCTGGAACGGGCGCGCGCCGCGCCATGATATAGGCAAGCGCAAAGCCTGTCACATACATCCAAATGGCATACAGACCCGGAATAATCGCCATGTCGTTGTTATTCAATAACGTGAGCGCGACGGTAATGGAAACGGTTGAATTTTGTAAACCTGTTTCAATGGCTATCGTCATGGCTTGGACGTAGTTAATGCCTAAAAATTTCGGCACAAAATACCCGACGATTAATGAAAGGATATTTAATACGATAAAGGCAGGCGCAAAGCGCGGACCATCTCTCACAATGACCTCCCAATTTTGAACCACTAAAGCGGCAATCACTAAGAAAAGGAAAACGGTTGCAAACGTTTTTGACCAGCGTTTGCTATTTTCCGCAAAGTCGGGTTTCCATTGGCGAATCCCCATGCCGATTAAAGTGGGGATAACCGTAATGACCGCTACTTGAATCATAGTGTCTAAAACGGGAAATTCAATGTCTAACGCGCCTGTGCCGTATAACGAGTAGGCGATGCCCAAACCAAATGGAATGGTTAAGAATGCCAGCATGTTAGTAATAGCGGTTAGGGTAATGCCTAAAGCGCGGTCGCCATCGCCGGCATGGATGATTAAGTTGGAAGTCGCCCCATCTGGCGAAACAGCCAAAAGAATCAGGCTAATGGCATACACGGCGGGTAAAGCGAAAATGTTTGCCACTGCAAAGCCTAAAACAGGCAAGAGAATCATTTGGCAAATTAAACCGATAAAAATTGGCTTGGGCGAAGTGAAGATACGCTTAAAATCCGCCACAGTTAACGTCATACCTAATGTAACCATGATGATAAAGATGGCTAACGGCAATATCACGCTGGAAATAATGCTTTCTTGCATGGTGAATCTCCTTGTGTTTAGATTTTGGGAGTTGATATTCCACGCCCATTGTGTAGTAAAACACCGTTTTATAAAGGATGTTACGCGCTTAGCGATAGACTTAATTTGCAAAAACCCGCTAATCTTTTAATGGGCTTTGTAAACTATACACCGCAAAAAAAGAGACGAACAAAGTCTGCGCTTTATTCGTCTCTTCGCCAATTACCAATTACCAATTACCAATTACCTCTAATGCCTATCTCTTCCACCGCGATTTCCATCTCGTCCGCCGCGGTTGCCTCTATCTCCGCCGCGACCGCCGCCGCGACCGCCGCCAGATTTACCGCCCTTATCTTTTTCTCTCGCTTCTTCAGCAGACCAGCCTTCAAGCACAGCCTGACGCGACAAACGAATTTTCCCTTGCGGGTCAATATCCGTTACCATCACAGTTAATTCATCGCCAATGACCGCCACATCTTCCACTTTTTCAACGCGCCCGCTATCTAACTGCGAGATATGCACAAGCCCATCTACGCCGGGCAAAATATTCACAAACGCGCCAAACGGCTCCACTCGCACAACTTTCCCTGTATAAATGTTTCCAATCACGGGGCTTTCGCCAAGTCCTTCAATTCTTTCTTGGGCAATCTTTGCGCCTGCGCCGTCCACAGAAGCGATATACACCGTTCCGTCGTCTTGAATATCAATGGTTGCGCCTGTTTCTTCTTGCAAGGCGCGAATATTCTTACCGCCTGGTCCAATCAATGCGCCAATCTTATCCACTGGAATTTTTACCGTAATAATTCTTGGGGCGTGTTCTTTCAGTTCACTACGCGGCTGAGGAATAACCGCCAACATCTTATTCATAATTTCTAAACGCGCCACGCGGGCTTGCTCTAAGGCTTCTTTCATCATTTGCGCGCTCAAACCTGAAATCTTTATATCCATTTGCAAAGCGGTAATGCCGTTGGCTGTGCCAGCCACCTTAAAATCCATATCGCCCAAATGGTCTTCTGTGCCTTGAATATCGGTCAAAATTTTATAACGACCTGTTGAGTCTGTAATCAACCCCATTGCCACGCCGGCCACAGGCGCTTTAATAGGCACGCCCGCGTCCATCAATGCCAATGTCGAGCCGCATACCGAACCCATAGATGTAGAACCGTTGGAAGATAACGCTTCGGATACGACGCGAATCGCATACGGAAAAGATTCTTCAGCAGGGATGACAGGTTCTAATGCGCGCTCCGCTAACGCTCCATGACCTACCTCACGCCTGCTCTGCCCGCGCAGAGGTTTCACTTCGCCTGTAGAGAACGGCGGGAAGTTATAGTGGTGCATGTATCGTTTTGTCTTAATCGGCGATAGGTTATCTAACTCTTGCGCTTCGCCTAAGGTAGCCAAAGTGGCAAAAGATAAAATTTGTGTCTCGCCGCGAGTAAACAAACCTGACCCGTGCGCGCGAGGCGAAACGCCCACATCGCACCAAATCGGGCGAATCTCATGAGGCTTCCGACCGTCGGGTCTTTTTTCCATTCCTAAGATTCTTTCGCGCACTACGTCCATTTCAGCCAATTCAAACGCTTCACGAAATTCGTTTACCGCCATATAGTCGGCTGGGTTTGCGCCTTCTGGAACAGTGCAGAATTCCGCTTCGGCTTCTTCTTTGATTTTTGTCATGCCCTCGTAAAATTCAACCTTAGAAAGCGGCTTATCGAGCAATTCGTTCATTGCTCCGCTTACTCTTTCAAATACTTTCTTCTTGGCTTCTTCGCTTGGGAGGTACAAAGTGATTTCGCGTTTGGGCTTTCCAATTTCTTTCGCCATTTGAATTTGCAAGTCAATTAGCGGTTGAATGGCTTGGTGACCAAAATCTAAAGCCTGCGCCATCACATCTTCTGGAATTTCATTCGCGCCGCATTCCACCATGAGAATAGCGTCTTTTGTGCCTGCTAGTCTTAAATCTAAATCTGAAACTTCCATTTCGGCAAACGTGGGGTTGATGACAAATTCGCCATTCACGCGCCCCACGCGAACTGCGCCGACTGGACCTCCCCAAGGAATATCTGAAATCATAATTGCGGCTGAAGCGGCGTTAATGGCAAGAATATCAAGCGGGTTGACGCCATCTGACGAGAATGAATACATGATAATTTGCACTTCATTTCGCATCCCATCTTGAAACAAAGGGCGAAGCGGTCTGTCGGTTAATCTTGCCGTGAGAATCGCTTCCGTAGAGGCGCGTCCCTCACGCCTAAAAAACGAGCCGGGAATTTTTCCCCCAGCGTACAAACGTTCTTCATATTCTACGCTTAAAGGGAAGAAATCAATCCCTTCTCGCACGTCGCCCATAGTAGCGGCGGCGAATACAATTGCGTCTTCAATGCCGAGCGTTAACGCGCCGCCTGCTTGCCCGGCTAAGCGACCTGTTTCAATCGTCACCGTTTTGTTGCCAACAACGGTTGAAAACTTTTTACCTTCTGGTTTCATATTTTATTGTCTCCTTAAATTTTTGGATGGCTCTAGGGCGCATGAAGTTTGCCTTTTGATTCCCAGAGCGTTCCATACTCTCCGCCACAAGTCAGGGACTGAGAAGTGAGAATAACTTAGTTATTCGCGCTCTTCAATTCCTGACGGCGGGCTTTTTTTAATAAAGACCCTAAAGGTCTATAAGACCTTTAGGGTCTAACGGTCTTACTGACTATTTGCGGCGTAATTGCAACTTTTCGGTCACGTTGAGGTAACTCTGATAGTTATGATTACGCAAATAGGTGAGTAATCGGCGGCGCTGACCAACTAGCTTGAGCAACCCGCGACGACACGATTGGTCTTGCTTATTATTTTGCAAATGCGCGGTCAATTGGTTAATGCGATTTGTCAAAATAGCCACCTGAACTTCAGGTGAGCCAGTGTCTTTATCGTGGCGGTGAAATTGCTCAATCGCCTTTGTCTTTACTTCCTTTGCCAATGGCATGACGTATGCTTCCTTTCTTTGTAAATCTAATGCAGGTCTCCATACTTGCAGCGTGTACCGCTTGTAGGACCAGTCACGGGCGAGGATTATACCAGACTTTTTCAGTCTAAAGCGGGTGATGGGGCAGGCGCGCAATTGCGCTTGTTGTAAACTTCCGCCTGCTCACATAAGGGTAAGTGCGCTATGCGTTATCGTCTCCATTACAATTTGAGTCAATTCCGTCGCCGGGGTATTCGTCAATGCCAGGATTAACTTGAGGGTTATTATCGTCGCAATCGTTATCGCTATTATAGCCATCGCCATCATTGTCTAAAACTTGATTTTCATCATCGTTATTCTTCGAGTCGTCGCTTGGCGCTGGGTTTGCAGGGATAAACTGAATATCTTCAATGGGAAGTTGGCTAATATCTCCAGATAATGCGCCTAATCTGGCCGCCACCCAGCAATTGACTTTGTTTGCCAATATCACCCGAACCCATTCCGAATTTGCGCTGCGTGCATACGCTTGCACCGTATCGCCATTGTTAATATATTCGGCAATTTCAAATTGATTATTTGGTCCTTTTCGGCAAATCGCGTTGCTTGTCAATGTAAAGCCCATTGGAACTGAAGGAGGCGTAGTTGGTTCTGCAGAGGAACTATCATCGGGCGTTGCCGTAACTTCTTCATCGGGTTTAGGCGCTGGTCCGCAAGGTAAAGCGCGCGTTACGCTTGCATCCGTAACAATTCTTCCTTCTGTAGAAATTCCATCATGTTCGCCTCTAATCCACCCTCCTTCTGCGCCAAACAAATCGGCTAATATACCGCCTATATCAGATGTTGCGCCTACATAAAACTCTTCCAGTGTGGAGCCTGCGCCTCGGTAATTCAAAAATACAGTTTCAGGGCGAAGCGAATCAACCCTCCCGTCGTTATGCTCATATTCATAACGTACATTAACAAACAAGACAAAATCTGCCGTATCACGAAGTTCGGAGCGAAACACAACGCGAGTTGGAAATTGCGGCACGCCGCAACTTTCTAGCCAATAATAAACTGGGTCTTCTTCTACGCTTGCAATCATTTGCACTTCGCCTTCTGCTGGGGCGTCTGCTCGGCGTGTGGGCATCTCGCACGGACCTTCATAACCCTCTCCGCTCGGCAACCATGCGCCTCCGTCTAATACACATATCCGTATCGCTGGCGAGATAGGACCAGCGTCGCCGCCGGGGTCATTAAGGTAGCCTTCCGCTTGAATTAGATATTCACCTGGAGCAGTAGGCGAAAACGTTCCCCTTCCAACTACTTCTCGAAGCCAACCTTCATCAAAAAATTGCGGCGCTCTGTCTCTAGAAACTTCAATGCCATTCGCATAAAAAACAACTTGCGATATGGTTAAAGCGGTGAATGCAGGGCTGTTGAGGGGTTCGCTATGAATAAAAGCCATTAATCGAGCGCTTTGCCCAACTGACATCAGATAATTGTTTACTGGCATTACAACTTCAGTAGTCAGGTTTCGCACAGTCCGCGTGGGTAAATTGCACGATATTAAGACGATTACGAGTAAGCACAAAAACAGGTTTTTTATATATCTCATGTTAGATTCCTTTCAAAATTCGGTTGAGGCAAGATTTGATTGACGCAAATTTACATAATAGGCGACCGCTTAGAGCCATTCTTAATCATTCAAATTTTACAGATGAAGCGTCCTATAATCGTCCTCGAAGGGTATTTATACGAGCGGCTTTACTCCCCCAAAAGTTCTAGCGCTATTTTTCTGCTAGATTATGCTTTTTAGATTTACCGTTCAAAAGAAAATAACCAAAAGCATACAAACTATAAAAGCCTTGCTTGCTTACTTTCTATGTGATACACTATTCAAAATCCCAAATTGAAAGGAGATATATAAAAATGGCGCCCCGTAATTTAGCATTTAAGTTTTGTGTATCTCCGCGTCTTGATGTTTGAGTGCGTCAACTTGTTCAAGCCGCAGGTACACAACGTGCCTGCGGCTTTTTGTTTAATTCTGTAGGGGCGACCCACCCAGAAAAATCAAAATACCTAATTATTTTGAAGGGCGCTCCTACATTTATTACTACATTTATTCATGGAGAAAAAATGACCTCTGCAATTTCGTTACAAAAATTATCAAAGCATTATCAAGTTCCCGAACGTGAAGCAGGCTTAAAAGCCGCCGCTAAAGGGTTACTCAAGCGCCACTATAAATTGATTAAGGCAGTGGATGAAATTTCATTTGAAATTCAACCCGGCGAAGTGGTTGGGTTTTTAGGTCCCAACGGCGCAGGGAAAACCACAACCTTGAAAATGCTCAGTGGGCTATTGCACCCCACTTCTGGATTCGCCTCTGTGCTGGGGTTTGAGCCTGCCCGACGCTCTCACGATTTTTTGCGCCAAATTACGCTGGTGATGGGAAACCGCAACCAACTTTCATGGGATTTGCCCGCTTTAGATTCTTTTGACTTACAACGCGCTATTTACAACATTCCAAACGAAGAATTCAAAAAGACGCGAGACGAATTCATTGAACTGCTTGAATTAAAAGATTTAGTGCAAAAACCAGTTCGCAATTTATCTTTAGGCGAACGGATGAAAATGGAAATTGTCGGCGCATTGTTACACCGACCGAAAATTTTATTCTTAGATGAACCCACCCTAGGGCTGGATATCACCATGCAAAAACGCATTCGCGCTTTTGTGGCGGAATACAACAAGCGCTACGGCGCAACCGTTTTGCTCACCAGTCACTACATGGCAGACGTGGAAGCCCTATGTAAACGGATTATCGTCATTCATCACGGCAAACTTTTATTTGACGGAAACCTCTCTCAACTGGCTGATAAATTTTCCGCTTTCAAAACAATCGGCTTCACGCTCGATAACCCAACCGCAGACTTAAGCCAGTTTGGCGAAATCGTATCCACCGACGGCTCAAGGATTGTGATGCGCGTGCCAAAAGAAAAAACGTCCGCCGTTACCTCAAGCTTATTAAATGACTTAGCGGTAGATGACTTAACCGTCGAAGCCACGCCAATTGAAGACGTGATTGAATCGGTTTTCGCAGTCAAAAAAGAGGCGGTCGTATGAAGCGTTATCTGAATTACTATCTTTCTATGATGCGCCTCTCCGTGCTGGAGCAATGGCAATATCCGCTTGCCAATTATTTTTATATGATTGGTATGATTGCCGAACCCGTCATCTACATGGTCGTTTGGTCCACAGTGGCGGAAGAACAAGGCGGTATGGTAGGCGGGTACACGCCTGGCGCATTTGCCGCCTATTACATTGTGTGGACGTTGGTAAGGCAAATGAACATTGCCTTTACGCCCTATGGCTGGGAGCGCCGCATTCGCAACGGCAGGCTTTCGATGAGCCTATTGCGCCCCATGCACCCTTTGCATGAAGATATAGCCTTTTTTGCTGGATGGAAAGTCGTGATGATTATTTCATGGCTTCCCATCGCGTTGATACTCTCGCTCATCTTCAAGCCTGAACTGAACCCCACCTTGCTTGAAGTCATTGTCTTCTTCTTTGCAATTTGGATGACCTACCTCATCCGCACGCTCACGCTCTCCTTAATCGGCATGGTCACATTTTGGACAACGCGCGTCAGCGCCCTCTTTGAATTGTATTTTGCCTTAGAACTGATTCTTTCCGGGCGGCTCGTGCCGCTGGCTCTCATGCCCGAGTGGGCGCAACAACTGGCTTGGTTTTTCCCATTTCGTTGGACTTTTGGCTTTCCCATCGAAACTCTGATTGGGCAAATGACCACGCAAGAACTCTTGATTGGTTTGGGCATGCAACTCGCATGGATTATCTTTTGCGCCGTCGTTCTCAACATCGTTTGGAAATTCGCTATTCAACGTTTTTCCGCAGTTGGAGGTTAACAACATGAAAGGCTTCTGGCTCGCCTACAATTACCTGCGCATTGGCATTCTCAATGAATTTCAATATCGCGCAAACCTTTATATTCAAATTTTAGAAACAGGCATTGCCCTCGTCACTGGGCTGGTTGGCTTGAATTTAGTTTTTTCGCAAACCTCAAACTTAGGCGGTTGGAGTAAACCCGAACTGCTCGCCGTGTTGGGCATTTTCACTATGATGGGCGGGGTGATTCGCGCCGCTATTCAACCGAACATGGAGCGCCTCATGGACGATATTCAAGAAGGCACGCTCGATTATGCCCTCACCAAACCAGCCGACGCCCAACTGCTTATCAGCGTGCGCGAATTTCGCCTATGGCACATGGTAGATGTAATTGTCGGCGGCGTTATCCTATTTATCGCCCTAAGCCAACTAAACTGGAGTCTCACTGTTTGGGAAACGCTCGCTTTCCTTTCCGCACTCTTCATGGGCGCAATCACCATTTACTGCTTTTGGCTCATCATCACATCCACTGCATTTTGGTTTGTGCGCGTGCATGAAATCGCCAACCTGTTTGAAGGGTTATACGCCGCCGGGCGCTGGCCCATAGATATTTACCCAAACTGGCTCCGTTATGGGTTAACCTTTCTCGTCCCAATTGCCTTTGCCATCTCCGTTCCATCACAAGCCCTCACCAGCAGACTCACCGTACAAGCATGGTTTGGCGCATTCGCATTTACAATCTTCATCTTCCTCCTTGCCCGCTTCATATTACAACAAGGCTTAAAAAATTACTCTGGCGCCTCAGCGTAAAAAATAACCGCACAGGCACGAAGGCGCTGATGCATATCCGCTACAAGCGCTTCGTGCCTTCCTTGAAATACCTACACCCATCCCCTCGCCTCTTCCATTTTTCATAGTATCATTCCCTCATGCGAAGAATAATATCCATGCTCTTGGCGATGATGTTTTTACAATCTTGCGGGCTTACGCCTGCAACCAACTCGCCTGAACCTACCCCAACCGTTTTCATCACTTACACACCCGCCGATACCCCCACCTCCACATTCACCCCATTGCCCACCGCCACCGCCACTATCATTCGCATCCCCACACAAGACCCAAACGCCACATTCGCGCCCATTCCAATTTTTATCGGCGATGTCACCGCAACCCAACAAATCATCCTCACGCCAACCTCATCACGACCCGGCCCAGGCTTTGTAGATGTTCAATATTCACCGAACCATGTTTACTGGGGAGGATGCGAAGCGAATCAAGCCGTTATCACTGCAGAAGTCGAAGACCCCAACAACGTCAACGGCGTTATTATCTTCATGCGCGTCAAATCCGCCGCCGACGAAGACTACACCCCCTGGACAAGCGGCAACATCATGTATAACAACCGCGACGGCACATTTACCTACATCGCCGTCGGCAGTGAAATTGAAGGGCATAACCATTACAAAAAAGGATTTGTATATTTCCAACTCGTCGCCGTAGATGACGAAGGCAAAGAAATTGGGCGCACCAAAATTTACGAAAACGCATTCTCGCTTTCGCCTTGCCCATGCCTCACGCCCATCACAGGTTGCCCGCTCCCAACCAAAAAGCCATGAAAAAAAATTTTATTCTCTTTACTTTATGTTTGACTCTCGCCTGCGGATTCATCCCCACTGCGCCGACCCCTCTGCCCGCGCCGACGCAAACCGCCCCCGCCACGCCTCAACCAACGTTTACGCCTGTTCCACCGACCTCCACATTTACCTTAACCCCAACCTTGATTGGCATTCGCACGCCCACCTTCACCCCCAACATAACCGAAACGCCCACTATTAGCAGCGTCACCCCGCTGGCATTGATTCCGCTAAACACCGCCACCGAAATTTTCAACATGCAAGGCTTTGTGTTTGTAAACGTTTCCACTTCCGAATTTTATAAAAACCGAGAATGCGAACCCTCGTTTGTAAAAATCACCGCCCAAGCAGGCTTACCCGAAACCGCTTATGTCTTGCTATTTACCCGTTTCAAAAGCCTAACTTCTGAGCGCGCCAGCCGCTGGACAAAATTTGACATGCAAACCATCGGCGCCGGCACCTATGTTTACGACGTCTATTCAGACCAAATGCTAGAAGACGCCTACTTTCAAAACGCTTGGCTAGAATATCAAATTGTCGCCACGAATGTTTCTGGCAAAGAAATTGGGCGCACCGATATTTTCAAAGAAAAAGTAAAAATGCTAACTTGTATTCCGCCGACGCCCACCTTGAAACCATAATTAAATAACAAGCGACTAGGTGTGAGGAAAGCGATACAAAATACTTTTTTGCAACCTCTCATTACGCATCAACTTATGAACTTCCCCAAAGAACTCATCCAAATTCTTAAATCTTCCACACGCATCGCCGTATTGACAGGCGCCGGCGTTTCCCAAGAAAGCGGACTTCGTACCTTCCGCGATGCGCAAGACGGTTTATGGGCAAAATACAAACCGACAGACCTTGCCTCACCCGAAGCCTTTGCCCGCGACCCAAAACTCGTTTGGGATTGGTACGCTTGGAGACGTGAAGCCATCAAAGGCGCGAGACCCAATCAAGGGCATTATGCCTTAGTGGAAATGGAAAAAAAATTCTCAGAATTTACGTTGATTACCCAAAATGTAGACGGCTTACATCGCTTTGCTGGCAGCAAAAATGTTTTGGAATTGCATGGTAATATCAATTTGGTTCGTTGTTCAGCATGTAGAACATTTGCAGAGGAATGGGATGAAGAAAGCGAATCTGTGCCGCAATGTAAAAAATGTAATGGGCTGTTACGCCCCGATGTCGTTTGGTTTGGAGAAGCCCTGCCCAAAGCGGAGTTAGAAGCCGCTGTTGAAGCGTCCCGTTCGTGTCAAATTTTCTTTTCCATTGGAACATCTGGCGTTGTGCAGCCCGCCGCTTCGTTAGCCTATGCCGCCCAAAACAATGGGGCAGTAGTTGTTGAAATTAATGCCGAAGAAACGCCTCTCACCGCGAAAGTAGATTTTTTCTTTCAAGGAAAATCAGGGGAGATATTGCCAGCATTAATAAAGTCAATTTTGTAGGGCAAGATGATTATCTTGCCCTACATTTTATGCCTCCCAACAACTTTTTTATCAAGGCGCTCTAACTTCAAAATTGTCAAACTCGAAAGAGTTTTCTAAATCGGCTTCATATAGCCAGATAGCAAATCCCAAAATGCCTTCTTTGAATGTGTCGTCTGTAAATTCTCCTACATATTGATTGTTGATAAAGAGCAGAAAATGATTTGCTTCTCCAAGTACCGTTAAATGATTTGTTTCTTCTGGCAGAATGGCTGTTGAAGGCGTTGAATCAATAATAATGCGTTCTGTAGATACGTCATTGAGAAACACAATAAATTGGTCGCCATAAATACCAAAAACATAGCCTGTACCAGTACCTGCATTTGCTCGAAATATCAACCCGTAACTACACCGATACCTACCACTGGTAAGTTTTAAATCAGCAGATGCATGAAAATCACGAACAGGTTGCATGAGCCTTGGAAAGACGCTTGTAATAATGTTTGCTTTTGACTTAATGCCCCATACATATTTTCCATCTTTAATTTCAAGATTTGAATCCATTGTATCTATTGATACCTCACCAAGGAGCCAACGATTTTCATTAGAATCAAATGTATCCGATATAACGACATCCCATGTATTGACAGATTGTGGAGCAATCGCTTGAATAGTTTCATCAGGAGTTGGTGTGATTACATATTCTAAGGTAACTTGAGAAGTTGGTGTGGCAGAGGCAATTAAAGAATCTCTATTTAGTAAAATGCCGAAAATACAAAAGATTGTTAATCCCAAACCTACCAAAGCCAATATAATAATTGGAAGTAGAGGGATTTTTTCTTTTGTTGGAATCGGTGGTTCGATGTTTTCAGTCATAGATACACTCCATGCTCTAAAATTTTCAGGTCGAACTTGTCTATGCTTGCCAATCACTCAGCTTTTCGCCAAGTTTTGCAATGCGCTCACGCAGTAATACTGCCAAAATGCCAAGCCCCAATAACAGAATCCCTGTGCAACCGATTAAGAAAATTGCACCGACATCTTTTAGCGCGCTATAAACAACTGTGATAACGCCTAAAACTACAAAACCAATCGGGAAGAAAGTTAGGCTTCGTGAACGAATCACAAGTCCATAAATAAGCACTGCTAATGATTGTAAGAACAACAAAAAGAAATAAGTCAAATCATTTTTGCTTATCATTTCAATATACGTTGTGCCAAGTAAAACAAATTGCGACAACATGCCCATCACAAATGCGCCGCTCTTGCTTTCAGAACGAGTCAATAAATAATGTTGAATCAAACCAATCAACGCCGCGCCCATGGAGAAAAATTGAACTTCTTGCACATCCAATTCGTTGAGCAAAATAAAATATGACATCAGATACAAACCATTGGCGGGAAGCGCCAACCCAGCGCTTTTCTTACTAAACGCTTCGACTGCCCAAAGCGTAGCCGCCACCGCCACTGGAATAGACGCATCCACCCCGCCTACAATTGGTGACGCTAACGAGACGAAGACTCCAAGCCCTAAGCCGCTGTATAACAAAGTTGAGTCCCAGCCTTTGAGGCGACCCAACCCTCGAAGCACAAAGCCGATGCAATAATATGCAAAGGCTATCATAATTACAGGATGAATCCATTTATCAAAAGCAAAATTGCGGAATAAGAATGTGGCAAAGATTGGCACGGTCAATGTGAAGGCGTAGAAAAGAGTCGGGGTTTTATACAACAGGCTGACGGTTAGCCAAAGAAGCGCATAAATCGCAAAACAAAGCGCGGCGGTTAAGTCTGATTCTGTAAATAAAAGTCCATAATTGACGAGGGCAATTAATCCGCCAATGCCGCGAATAATCATGTTGAATGGGCGAGGATGTTTGTAAAATAAATGCGCCAGAATATCCGCAAAAATCCAAACGACGCTGTGAACGAGAAGTTGAGTTGAAATGGTATTGATTTCAAAATCTTGCATGATGAGAAAGGCGGCGGCGCTAAAGAAAATCGGCGCGCCAATTTCAAAAAAGCCATTTTTACGCAAGACCATTTCAACAATAAACAAAAAGCCAATTGCAAACACAAACCAGCCATTGACTTGATTCGATTCGGTCAATGCGATGAACGAGATGATTGAGCCAAGCGTTAGGGCGGCGTTACGAAACACAAACGACCAATTTTCTTTTTTGTAGAGCGCCATGCCAACGATGAAATACAAAAATGTTAAACCAGTGAAAATGGGAAGCCATGAATCGTTAAACTTGAACGCGTCCATCGTATAGAAAATGGTTAGGAGTAAAGCGGTTGCAGGGATATATGCCAACCAAGTTGATTGATAAGCAAGGGCGTAAGCAATCGTAAACAAAGTTAATACGGCAAAACATATCGCCGCTTGGCTTGATTCGTTTGCGATTGCCGCAAAAATAACTGCCGCAACTGAAAGGGTTACGCCAAATATTCTTACTGGCAGGCGGTGTTCGGGGGAGTCGTTCCAATCTTTTTTCAGGAACAAATCGGGAGTTAAGAACAGCAAGCCAATTGCTAAAATTTGATAGCCCAAGTAAATGTTTAGGTTTTTTATAAAGCCAATTTGGAAGAATGCAAAATAAGCAATTACAAAATTAACTAAGGCAAATATCCACAACTGCCAGCGGGCGCGGAGAATATGTAAGGCGGTGAATAGAATTGCAATCACAAGCGCGGCGACCATACCGAGCCAAATTTCATACACAAAACCAGTGACGAGGCTGGTGATAAACGATGGGAAGGACGCTAATAAAAACGGCAAACTATATTTGCGAACCGATTCGATTCTGTTAAATACTTCACTTGCAACCGACAAGAAGATTCCCCAAATCAATAATAAAATGGTTGAACCAAGACTTTCTAAATCTAACGTGGCGGCGAGGAAAAATGGAATCGGGATTAACGAAGCGGCGGTTGCCCATGCAAACAAAACGAAGGGATATAACTTATCTGAAACAACATAATATGCGCTGGCGAGTAGCCACACAAAAAACGGAATGAGATGCCATAGCGTTGAATTGGCGGGGTCAAATATTTTTACGCTAAAAATAGAAAGTGAAACAAATAAAACAATCAATTGCGCGAGTTGTGATGAGAGAAAAATTGGAAGCGCAAAGTTTGCGTCTTTCCATTTTTTTATGAGCCATGCGCCTGCTAAACCGCTCAATGCGGCAATGCTTCCAAATAATGTGTAAATTTCAGGTTCGGTATCGAATGCGTTAGCAAGGTTGAATAATGCCAACACAAATGCGCTATAAGCGGTGACGCTGAATAATCTTGAATCATATAGTTTTGCGCCAAACGCCCAAATGCCAGACATGACAAATAAAATCATTGCCCAATAAATAGATGTAACAAAAGATTCGTAACCTAAAGTTTCGCGTAACGTTAACTCTATGCTGTTGGCGGTAATCGGCAATAAAAATGAAAACACAATGAACAATGCAAAACTGGGTTGGGGTAATCTTTTCTTAATCGCAATGGATAACCCGCCAAACAACAATGTGCCGATAATCAAAATCGGCAAACGTAATTCTGGTATCACTGCGCCTAAAATTGCGGCGGCGGCAATTACAAAAAATGCGCCCAAATATAAATATACTTTGACGCTGGCTTCGCTCGTCAATGTTTGTAATAAAGTTGGCGCGGGCTGTGCTGGCTCGGCAGGTTTTTCGAGGGCGGATATTTTTTCAGGCTGAGAAATTTTTTGTTGAACCGAAGCGGGTTGAGATGCGGCTTGCGGCGTTTGTATAAAATCAAAATCATAGCGTCTTTGAATTACTTCTGCATTTTCTTCATTCAACAAACCTTCGCTAACCCATTTTTTGATTTCATTCAAAATCGTAAATCGGGTTCCTCTATCTAATTGATTCGCAATCAGATGTTTTTGCACGGCTTGATTCGACGGCAAACTCAACGCTTTTAACGCTTCTTTTCTGACGATGCTATTTGAATCTTGCAGTGACATTTTTTCTAACAATGAACGAATTGCTGGACTGCTAAAGTTGATTTCCCTTAATTGTTCAATGGCTTGTTTGCGGTTTGCGTCATTTGAACTTTTTAAGTTGGTAAGAATAGAATCTAAAATTTCTTGGTGTGATTGTTTGTTTTCCATAGTGTTTATCTTTTTCTCTTCCGCTTTTTCTTGCGCTATGTCAATCGCCTCATTGGATATTACTTCAGCGGAAATGTTAGGTTTTATTTGAAAATCTTCGCGTGAAATATTTAGGTCCGCTTCCAGTTCTTTTTTGATTTTTCCCATGCCTAAATTTGGTAACGCAAACCATAAAATTAAAAGAATGATAATGGCGATACATGCTACCCCGCCATCTGTATTCAGTAAAAAATCTGCTACTACGCCAAACAACGCAACGGCTGTACGAACGCCTGCATAGATAAGCGCTTGCTTGCCATGCCTGCGGACAAATTCACTATCTTTGTTGTTTGCATATTGAAGCAAAATGAGGTGCCAACACGCCGAGACTAAAACTCCAAGCCCTATATTGATATAACCTGCGATTGTAATGTAAAAACCGAATCCGTGGTAATCGCATAAAGATAAATCAATGTAACATATTGATTCTCCAATCCCAAGCGATGCAACGATGTATAAGGTGGTAATTGTAAATAAAGGCGAAATTCTCAGCCAGTTATATGCGCTTTTTGCCAACCATTCTTCTGAACGTGTGTTATACATAACAGACCTCCAGTTTTGTTGTTTTTCCTTATTATCTCTTAAAGATTATAAATTTACTGTTAAAAGGTGTTAAATATGAATCTGTGGCAAGCGGATAAAAAAAACAGGTAGATATTGCTTATCTACCTGCGTCTCAGTTCGTTTGCGGCGGGCTACCTAATCACAACGCCGCTTCTTGCCGCTATTTTAATTTCATCGCCTACAATCTTCGGTTCGCCAAACAGCGTTTGTGGGTTGTTTCTAACGTCTAAGCGAATGGTTCTTTCATCATCGGCTACATTGAAGATGATGATAACCTTCTCGCCGTCTCCCTCACGAGAAAACGCCATCACATCGCCTTCGGCGTAAATTCGCTTGTACTCGCCGCGCCTTAGAGCCTGATGTTGTTTTCGTAGCGCAATGCAGGCTTTGGCGTAGTTGAGCAGGTCTGTATCCCATTTTGCTTGGTCCCAGGGGAAGGCTTTGCGGCAGTCGGGGTCATGCCTGCCGTCCATGCCAATTTCATCGCCATAATAAATACATGGTGCGCCTGGCAGTGTAAACATAAATAGCCATGCCAGTTTCAGTGAATTTTTATCACCATTCACACACGAAAGAAAACGCGGCATGTCGTGACTATCTAACAAATTCAATTGTGCAAACGTAATATCTTTTGGATACAAATTTAATATCCTATCTACTTCGTTTGCAAAATCAGACGCGTTCATTGGGCGAAAGCGATTTTTTAATTCGCCTGCTGGGGCTAGGATGTTTGCGTCCACGCGCGAACCAGCGAAAAAGTTAAGCGAAGCGGCGGTGAAGAGATAATTCATCACCGCGTCAAATTGGTCGCCTTGTAGCCAGCGTTGGGCTTCATGCCAAATTTCGCCTACGATGTAGGCTTCGGGGTTGATGGCTCTCACGCGGCGGCGAAATTCGCGCCAAAATTCATCGTCGTTAATTTCGGCAGGCACATCTAAGCGCCAGCCGTCAATGCCGAATTTTGTCCAATGCTCTGCCACGCCGAATAAAAATTCGCGCACGGCGGGCGTGTCTGTCTTGAATTTGGGGAGCGCGGGTAAATTCCACCATGCTTTGTACCCGATGGCGGTTAGGCTGTCTTCGCGTTGCAGGGCTTGTTGTTCGTCATGGTTGGGGTAGGCGCCCCAATGTTTTTTTCCATGCAGGCGTTCTTCGTCAAAGTGAAACCAGTCTTTATAAGGCGAAGCGGCGCCTGTTTCTAGAACATGATGAAATTGCCAAAATCCTCGCGAAGCGTGATTGAACACGCCGTCTAAAACAATTTTTATGTCTCGTTTGTGCGCTTCATCTAATAATCGTTTGAAGGCTTCGTTGCCGCCGAGCAAGGGGTCTATATTGTAATAATCGTATGTGTGGTAGCGATGGTTAGAAGCCGAAGCGAAAATTGGGTTGAAGTAAATGGCGTTAATGCCTAAATCTTGCAGATAATCTAATTTTTCAATCACGCCGTATAAATCGCCGCCTTTGAATCCGTAGGCGGTGGGGGCTGAATTCCAATCTTCAAACGGTAAATGTTTGGCGGGGTTCAAGTCGCTTTTTGCAAAACGATCTGGAAAAATCTGGTAAAAAACGGCGTCTTTCACCCAGTTTGGCGTAGTGGTCATAGATATTCCTTACATAAAAAGAGACGCGAGCAGGGCGTCGCGTCTCTTTTTTTAAATTAAAGTTTATCGAATGGCTTGTTCGGTTTCGGCGTCGAAGATATGGAATTTATCCATATCGAAGATGACTTGCATATCGTCGCCAACGCGTTTCTTCGAGCGCGGGTCAACGCGGGCAATGAATGTGTTTTTGCCGTTGACTAAGTATAAGAAAGTTTCGTTCCCCATCAATTCGGTCACATCCACTTTGACGGCGACTTTTTCGCCAGTGATGTTGGGCGGGGCAAATTCTGGGTCGTGGATATTTTCGGGACGAATGCCAAAAATAACGTTTTTGCCATTGAGGTTTTTATATGCACCTGAAAGCGAATCGGGAATTGTCACCTTAAAACTATCCACATCCACTGTCACTTTTCCATCGTTTACGCTGAGTTTGGCGGGGAAGAAGTTCATAGCGGGCGAGCCGATGAAGCCTGCCACAAATAAATTATTGGGTTTATCGTATAAAACTTGGGGAGTGTCTAACTGTTGGAGCAGACCTTTGTTGATGACGGCGATGCGGCTTGCCATTGTCATCGCTTCGGTTTGGTCATGGGTTACATAAATGAAGGTGGTTTGCAATCGTTGATGTAATTTGCTGATTTCCGCCCGCATTTGTACGCGCAATTTTGCGTCTAAATTTGAAAGCGGTTCGTCAAACAAAAAGACTTTTGGTTCGCGCACAATGGCGCGCCCGACCGCCACGCGCTGACGTTGCCCGCCCGAGAGTTGGCGCGGCTTGCGGTCGAGCAGATGGGTGATGTCTAAAATTTGGGCGGCTTCATTCACGCGACGTTTGATTTCATCCTTTGGCGTTTTGCGAAGTTTCAAGCCAAACGCCATATTATCAAACACAGAAAGGTGCGGATATAAAGCATAAGACTGGAAGACCATGGCGATATCTCGGTCTTTCGGCGCCACATCGTTCACTACTCGGTCGCCGATTTTAATTTCGCCAGATGTAATTTCTTCTAGCCCAGCCAACAGACGCAGCGCGGTCGTTTTGCCGCAGCCTGATGGTCCAACCAATACAAGGAACTCTTTATCCTCAACGTGAATGTTGAGGTTTTTGATGATTTCTAAATCACCAAATTTTTTTACAACGTTCTGATATGTAACGCTTGCCATGGGAAACCTCCAGTCGTAAGAGTATAGTGGTTTGATTATACCTACAACTGCCGATTTCAGCCGAGTCAATTTTGAATTTGGATGGGTTTTCCTGTGCGCGCCGATTCAATAAGCCCGAGGATGGTTTTTATATTGCCGCGCGAATCGCTTAATGAAATACGCGGCGACTCACGACCTAAAACTGCCGCGCACATATCTTCCACCTCGCCGAGGTACAACTCTTGCCCCCGAATTTTTATCGTTTGGCGATTTTCGCCGCGCGTGAGCGTAATTTCATTTTTTACGCCGGGCTTAAAAGGAAACGGAACATATACAACGCCCTGCGAGCCAATAATTTCCATATATGTTCGAAATGGAGATTTGAAACCGCTATCAAATTGGGCGTAGATTCCGTTTTGAAATTTCATTTGACCAAAAAACGAATCATCGCTTCCGCCCTGACCTTCAACCTGCCAGCCAAATACCTCAATAGGGTCTTCGCCGACGAGCATTCTGGCAAACGAAATGGGATAACACCCAACATCCCATATACTCCCGCCGCCCATTTCTTTATAAAAGCGATAGTTGCCCTCGCGCGTAAGTTGGAACGAAAATGCGCCTTTGATGAGTTGAAGGTTTCCTATTTCGCCGCTATCTACAATTTCTTTTACTTTCAACGTCTGCGCATGGTGGCGATACATAAACGCTTCGGTTAAAACTTTACCCGTTTCTTTCGCGGCGGCAATCATGGCGTCCGCTTCATCGAGCGTTAATGCCAAAGGTTTTTCGCATAAAACATGCTTCCCCGCTCTTAAGGCTTTCACGCTCCACTCGGCGTGTAAGTGATTGGGCAAAGAGTTGTAGATAACGTCAATCTCAGGGTCGGCAAGTAAATCTTCGTAGTTGCCGTATGCGCGGGGAATCGCATGTTCGCGGGCGTATGCTTGGGCTGAGTGTATGCTGCGGGACGCGACAGCAAGCAGGCGCGTTTGTTTTGAGGCGCGCAGGGGTTTCATCAAAGCGCGGTTAATGCGCGCGGTTGAAAGGAATCCCCAGTTGAGTATTTTTTGCACTTGTAATTGCCTGCAGTTAAATTAATTTTTGCCGCGTGTGGTCACGTCAAAAATAACTGCGGCGGCAAGCACGGCGCCGCGCACAATGTATTGATAGGAGATGCCAATGCCCATTAAGTTCATGCCGCTGGTAAGCGATGTCATCACCAGCGCGCCAATAATTGAACCGACCACTTTGCCAACGCCGCCCGCCGCAGAAACGCCGCCCACATACGCCGCGGCGATAGCGTCAAGTTCAAATAATGTCCCTGCCGTTGTGGTGGCAGATTGTAGGCGAGAAGCAAATAAAATTCCAGAAAGAGCCGAAAGCATTCCCATTGAGCCGAAGACGACATAAATCAATTTTTTAACGCTGATGCCGCTCAACTCCGCCGCGTCGGGGTTTCCGCCGATGGCGTAAATATGCCGGCCTAATACGGTTTGCGACATAACAAAGTTGTATATCAATGTGACCACTAACACGATAACGGCTGTCCATGAAAGCCCTTGATAGCCAGCCAATATCCATGTAATTCCGCTAATGATGAGCGAAAGGAAAATTAACTTTAAGACGAAAATTTCAGTAGGCAGAACTTCAAAATTGTAGTTTTGTTTTTTTCTGCGGGTGTTTAACTCGCTGACGATTAATAAAACGACCGCCAACGCTCCCAAAATTAATGTGAGTTTATGCACGCCGGGCAAGATGCCAATATCGGGAATATCAGGGATGAAGCCGTTGCCAATGGCGTTGAAGGCTTCGTTGGTGATGATGATGGTGCCAGTGCTTTCGGTGACGACCAAAATTGCGCCGCGGTAGATTAACCACCCCGCCAATGAGGCGACAAAGGAAGGGATTTTCATTTGCGCCACTAGGAACGCCGTTAGTAACCCCGCCAGAACGCCTAACAACAACGTGAATGGAATAACGATATAAACGGGTAAATTCAATCCATTCGCCACCACTTTCGGGTCCGACATAGCAATAGCGGCGATTGCGCCTAAAAAGCCCGCCAAAAAGCCAACCGATAAATCAATTTGGCGAATGATAATAATTAAAGTCATGCCTACAGCAAGCACAGCGATATAGCCCGTTTGATTAATCAAATTAACAATGTTGCGGGAGGAAATAAAAGTGCCGTCGGTGGCGACGGTAAAAAATATCATAATCACAAACAAGGCAATATACATGCCGTATTCGCGGATGTTTTGCTGTAAAACTTTTTTTGCATTATCAAAAAAGGTCATTTCCAAATCTCCTTAGTTTGTCGCTAGTTGCATTACTTTTTCTTGCGTGGCTTCTTCGGCGGCGAGTTCGCCTGCAATTTTCCCCGCCGAAACAATATAGACCCTGTCGCTCATGCCTAACACTTCAGGAAGTTCTGAGGAAATCATAATAATGCTCATGCCTTGCTTTACCAATTCTTTCATAATGGTATAAATTTCATACTTTGCGCCCACGTCAATTCCGCGCGTAGGTTCGTCGAGAATTAAAATATCGGGACCTACAAACAGCCATTTTCCTAAACAAACTTTTTGTTGATTCCCTCCGCTGAGGTTGGCGACTTTTTGCTCCACGCTCGGCGTTTTGATATTAAGATTTGTTTTGTATTGGTTGGCGACTTGAATTTCGGCGTTGTTGTTCACCACTCCGCGCTGTGAAATTTTATATAAATTCGCTAAGGTGATATTTTGCTTAACGTCTTGGATGAGGATTAATCCGTCGCCTTTTCTATCTTCAGTGACATAGGCAATGCCCGTCTTAATCGCATCTTGCGGATGGTGAAACTGTTTTCTGCTTCCTTTGACATATAACTCCCCTTTGATTTGATACCCTTCGGGGTTGCCAAAAATGCTGAGCGCCAATTCGGTGCGCCCTGAGCCAATTAACCCCGCAAAGCCGACAATTTCTCCTTTTCTTAGGTTAAAACTTATGTCTTTAAGAATTGCCCGCCCTAAAGTGGGGTGATACGCAGTCCAATTTTTGACTTCTAATACGATTTCTTGCGAAGGTTTATGCTCTCGTTTTGGATAGATGTTATTAATCTCCCGCCCTACCATGTGTTTAATCAATTTATGTTCCGTCACTTCGTTTTTGCTCAACGTGGCGATGGTTTGCCCGTCTCGTAAGACGGTGACAGTATCGGCGATTTCGATAACTTCTTTTAGTTTATGCGAAATCATAATCGAAGTTACGCCTTGCTGTTTAAGGTCGCGCAACAACGCTAATAAGTTTTCGCTATCGGTTTCATTTAAGGAGGAAGTCGGCTCGTCTAAAATCAGCAATTTGACGTCTTTGCTTAAGGCTTTGGCAATTTCAACCAATTGTTGCTTGCCCACTCCCAATTCTTTTACTTTTGTTGCGGGGTTGATATCAAGTTTTACTTTTTGCAACATTTCTCCCGCTTGTTTAATGGTTTCATTCCAATCAATTAAGAAACCTTTTTTAATTTCATGCCCTAAAAAAATATTTTCATACACCGTCATTTCAGGCACCAGGGCAAGTTCCTGATAAATAATCGCAATTCCCGCTTTTTCGCTATCTCGAATACTTGAAAATTTTTGCACCTGACCGTTGAAAATCACGTCTCCTTGATATGCGCCATGTGGATACACCCCGCTGAGAATTTTCATCAAGGTCGATTTGCCCGCGCCGTTCTCGCCAACTAGACAATGAATTTCACCTTTGGCAACCTGAAAGTTCACATCGCTTAACGCTTTTACGCCAGGAAATTCCTTGGTGATGTGCTTCATTTCTAAAATAGGAGCGTCCATAGAGGCTTACCTCTGTTCAGAAGAATAATAGCTAATTTTGCAGATTATACAGGAATAGTGGCGGAAAATATAGTCCGCCACTATTCTTTGCATTACATACTTGTACTTACATCTTTATTCTTATGGCAGACCTGTGAAGTCGCCGGCGGAATAGTAGCCTGAATCAATCAATGCTTGCACAACGTTGTTTCTATCTACTGTGATGACAACGGTTGGGTTGGCAGGCACATCTACCGCGCCGTTGTTGTAGCTGGTGGTCGCTTCAGGAACGCCGCCTTCGAGGAAGGTGATTGCGGCTGAAATTGCATCGTCAACCAATGTGCGTACATCTTTGAACACGGTCATAGATTGCTTGCCGTCAATGATGTATTGCACAGAGGCTTTTTCTGCATCTTGCCCAGTGACGACATAGCTGGTCACATCGGCGTCGGCGCTGAAAGCGTCGGCAATAGCGCGGGCGGTTCCATCATTGGGGGCGAGGATGAAGACATTGCCTTTTAAGTCTGCGCCGTTAGCGGTGAGGTTGGCTTCGGCAAGGCTTTTGGCGGTGTTGAAATCCCAGTTGGTGGTGATTTGGTTGATGATGGCGGCTTGCTCATCGCGGGTGAGGGTGGCTTTATCTTGCAGGGCTACGGCTTCGGATGAATTGGCGATGACAAATGTGCCGTCGGCGATTTTAGGTTGGAGGACATTCCAAGCGCCTTCAAAGAATAAGAAGGCATTGTTATCTGAAGCGGCGCCGGCATAGAGGTAAAGCGGGTTGCCTGTTCCAGTGGCGTTATCTACCAAGTATTGGGCTTGCGCTTCGCCAACGGAGACGCTGTCGAAGGTTACATAGAAGTCAACCGCTTCGGTGTTGGTGACGAGGCGGTCGTAGGAAATGACTTTGACGCCAGCGGCTCGTGCGGCTTCAACCGAAGCGGCAGCGGCGGCGGCGTCATGCGGGGTGATGATGAGTACTTTGATGCCCTGACTAATTAAGGATTCAACGTTAGCCTTTTCTAAGGAAGAGTCGCCTTGGCTAAAAAGAATTTGCACATCGTAGCCGTTCGCTTCTAACGCCTCTTTGAAGCGGGTTTCATCTTGCACCCAGCGCGGCTCGTCGCGGGTGGGTAACACAATGCCTACGGCAAATTCTGAACTAGTTTCAGGTTGCGCTGGCGCACATGCTGAAAGGACTAAAATGGTCGCCAGCATGAGAGCGAACAATTTATATAAAACTTTCTTAGACATACATTCTTCTCCTTTGGTTATTTTTAAGTTGTACTTGGAACAAACGATAATTTTTCTTGGTCAATCACCTCCTTCTTGTTAATAAAAAAAACAAAGCCATCCATTTATGGCAAATGGAAAGGCTTCGTATGCTTTTCGTTGTAGGATTTTACGCTGCATTGCGTTTCCGATCGTGACTGAAATAGCGTTTATAGATTTTCGCTAAACTTGGATTTTGTACTTTGTTTTGTTAAGTACTGCTCGATGCGGTCAGACATTTCAACGATTAATAGATTGTATGTGATTTGCGGCTTTATACAATCGCCTATTCCCCTGAATTTTGAGAGAGGTCACCCCTTTGGGTAGGTGGGGAGTTTCCCCTAATGCCCCAAAAGGGTAGTTAATGGGTTAAGACTGGGTGAGCGGATATGGGCTGGGGATTTCTATTTGCAAAATTGTGCCATTCCCTTGCGAAGATTCAATTTGCATCGAGCCGCCTAATAAGGCTACTCGTTCGCTAATGCCCACTAGACCAAAATGCTTGTTGAGCGATAAAGAAGCGATATCGGCTGGTTTAGATAAGCCCTTGCCGTCGTCTTCTAAGCGAATAAGTAAATTTGTCGTTGAAGTGCGTTGAATGGAAAGGCGCACATGCTTGGCGTCTGCATGTTTGCGGACATTGTTCAAACCTTCTTGCACAATGCGAAAGATAGAGAGTTCTACCATTTCAGGCAAGCGTCCTAAGTCGGGCGTTATTTCTAGGTGAACAAGAATTCCGTTTCGATTTGCCCATTCGGTTGTGAGCGAGTTAATCGCGGCGTGAAGCCCGTGATGGTCAATGGTGGGCGGGCGCAAATCGCTGCACATTTGCCGCAGTTCGCTCACTAAATTCCGCATATCGCGCCGAATGGAATTTACTTTTTTTCTTAATCCTAATGAACTGGCTAACTCTTCTACGTCTTCAAGTTGATAAATAAGACCTAATAAATCTTGAATAATTTGGTCGTGCAATTCGCGCGCTAAGGCTTTTCGCTCATCTTCTCTTTCTGTGATTAACCTTCTTTGCGTCGCCTGTAAAGCGGCGTTGAGTTTATCTAACGCGAGGAGTTGATTGCTTAACCGTTCAACCAGCTGACGGTTTAGCGAGTCTTGCGCGTGTAAACTTTGTTGTAGAGACGCTTGCGCGCGCCTCAACTCTTCGGTTTGCTGTTGCGCGGCGTGATAACTCTCCAACGCCCAAATTAAGGGCGATACTTGCTCTTGCTTGGTAGAACCGACAATTAACTCCACAATTTCGCGCGGGGTGGATTCTGCGGTTTGACGGTCTGCTACTAATTTGCCTTCATACAACACGATAATACGGTCTGTTACGCTGAATAAGTGTTTCAGGTCGTCGCTGCTGATAATAATAGAAACGCCTTGCGCGGCAAGTTTTTTGATTTTCTTCAGCAGAATTTCTTGACGATTAAAACTAAGAATAGGGATGATATCGTCTAATAACAGCAAGCGGGACGGGCGGTATAAGGCTCTTAAGAGCAGAATAATTTGCCTTTGTTCATCCGCCAAATTGCTCACGGGTTCGTACGCTAAATTGGGGGGTAAATCAAATTCGGCTAGTAGGTCTTGCGCTATGCGATTCATTCTATCCCAATCAATCACGCCAAATATTGGGATTTTTTTCGGCTCGCGCCCTAACAAAATATTTTGAGCGACGTTAAACTGCTCGACCAAGCCTGAAGTTCGCCGATTGACCTCTATGCCAGAGCCGCTATCAAAAAAAATTTGGTTTGAAAAATCAAAATGGTTAATTAAACTGGAAGTTTGATACACCGTTTCAATGCCAAGTTTTTGAGCCTCAATCCGATTATTGAAGCGGCGTTTGATTCCATCAAAATAAATTGAGCCAGCGGAAGGGGGGATGGCTCCGCTTAAAATATGAAACAACGTAGATTTCCCCGCGCCTTGCCGCCCCACCAAGCCAACCACCTCGCCTTTGTTTAGCGAAAAACTGACGTTTGCCAAGACGAGCAATCTATCAAAGTTTTTGGAAATATTGTTTACTTGCAACAATAACTCAGACATAAATTGATTGTATCGCAATTCTACTTGATTCTCTTCTGTTCATTTCGTTATACTTACGGCATAATAATAGAACTATGCCGCCAATACGCATTTTATTAGCAGACGACCATACCATCGTTCGCGCAGGGCTGCGCAACGCTTTAGAAGCGCTGCCAAACATCAAAATCGCCGGCGAAGTGGGCAATGGGCGCGACTTGATGAACTTTTTAACGCAACACCCCATTGACTTGCTCCTGATGGATGCAAGTATGCCAGATTTTGAACCCATCTCTGCGGTTCAACAAATCAAAACGAAATATGCCGATATAAAAATACTTATTGTCAGCGCGTATGACGACGAGTCTTATGTCGTTGGGCTGTTGCAGGCAGGCGCCGATGGGTATCACATGAAAGACCAGCCGCTAGCGGATTTACAACTTGCCACTCAAAGAATTTTAAGCGGCGAACGATGGATTTCAGGAAGTTTAATAGATAAACTTGTCAATCGAAAAAGCGCCGTTTCGCTTCCTAATACCCCGTGGCTCACGCGCCGCCAACGCGAGTTATTGCGCCTGATTGCTCAAGGCGCAGATAATCGCAATATTGCCATGCAGTTAGACTTAAGTGTGAAAACGGTGGAGAATCATTTAACGGCTTTATACCGCGTATTAGGCGTAGATAGCCGCTTGAAAGCGTTAAATTATATTCATCGCCATCCCGAAGCGCTTGCAATCAGCGGGCAAGAAATGGCAGAAACGCCTCAAAAACAAATTTCGAGCCACCTAACGGTTTTAATTGTGGATGATAATGCGCGTTATCGCCAGCAACTTGGTAAGTTAATTGGCAAAATTGATTCGGCTTGCGTTGTGTATGAAGCGGACAATACAGACGAAGCATTAAACCTTTCTACCCAAACTCAACCGCGCCTTGCGTTTGTAGATGTGGTTCTAAACGGCGAAGACGGCATTCAATGCGCGCGCAAAATAAAAAACGCTTCGCCTTCCACCCGTATTGTCGTCATTAGCGCCTACCCCGATAAGGAGTTTAGAAAACAAGCGTACTTAGCGGGAGTAGCGGCGTTTTTAGATAAAAAAGACGTAGATATCGCTTCGATGAAGCAGGTGATAGAGGACGCGCTTCAATAAATTTTTAAGAAACTTTATTCATAAACATAAAACCGCCTCGAAGGCTTGATTTTTTGATTGACGCAAAAACCCTTCGAGGCGGTCTTCTATTGTTTATTTTTTACTTTATCGCCAGCGCTTCCCAGCCTGCGTATTTGGCTTCAGCGCCCAATTCCGCTTCAATTCTCAACAATTGATTATATTTCGCCACCCTATCTGACCTTGCTGGCGCGCCCGTTTTGATTTGACCCGTATTCAACGCCACCGCCAAATCGGCAATGGTGGCGTCTTCCGTTTCGCCTGAGCGGTGAGAAGTGACCGCTCTCCATCCTGCGCGTTGACATAAATCTACGGCTTCGATGGTTTCGCTCAATGTGCCAATTTGATTTACCTTTACCAACAAAGCGTTTGCGGCGTTTTCGGCGATTGCTTTGCGCACTCGTTCAGGGTTGGTCACTAATAAATCGTCTCCAACCAATTGGCAAGTATGCCCAATAGACTTTACCAACGCTTTCCAAGACTCCCAATCGTCTTGCGCGAGCCCGTCTTCAATCGAAACAATCGGATAATCTTTAACCCACTTTGTCCAAAACTCTACCATTTGGTCGCCGGTGAATTCTTTACCCTCTTTGCGTAAGTTATATTTTTTTGTTTTCTCATCATAAAATTCAGAAGCGGCAGGGTCTAAGGCAATGGCAACGTCTTTTCCGCGCCCTGCTTTGAAACCTGCTTTTTCAATCGCCGCCAGCACTAATTCCACCGCTTCATTATTTGCTTTGAGAGACGGAGCAAAACCGCCTTCATCGCCAACCAATGTGCCATAGCCTTTTTCCTTCAGAACAGATTTGAGGCTGTGATAAATTTCCACGCCCCAGCGTAAGCCTTCCCCGAAGGATGAAGCGCCGAAAGGCATCACCATAAATTCTTGCATATCTGTGGATTGCCATCCTGTATGTGCGCCGCCGTTCATAATGTTTAACATTGGCACAGGCAACACATGCGCATACACGCCGCCGAGATAACGATAGAGTGGCATTCCAAAAGAATTTGCCGCCGCTTTTGCAACCGCGAGGCTGACGCCGAGAATTGCATTTGCGCCAAGTTTGGATTTATTTTTTGTGCCGTCTAGCGCCAACATTTCGGCGTCAATCGCTTTTTGGTCGGAGGCATCCCAACCAAACAACGCTTCAGAGATAACGCCGTTCACGTTTGCCACCGCGTTGGCAACGCCTTTGCCTAAATATCTTTTCTTGTCGCCGTCGCGCATTTCCAGCGCTTCATGCTCGCCAGTGGATGCGCCCGAAGGAACTGCCGCGCGTCCCCATGAACCATCCACGAGGACGACTTCGACTTCTACGGTTGGGTTGCCGCGCGAATCTAAAATTTCTAATGCGGATATGCTTTCAATTGTTGAGTCCATACTTTGCTCCTGATGTTCTGTATAAATTCGTGCTTAGTATAATCTGAAATACTTTTTTTATTTAGCAGGAGCAGAGTATTTTGTTCAAGGAACTATACGTGGATATCGCCAAAATATTATCCACTAGGGTCAAATAACCCATTAGAAACATCTATTCGATATCCAGTGGCAAAATCATTCCCCGGACCAGTGTTATACAAGGCAATAGATATTTTCAAACTATCTTCTTCATAAACATTCGACCGATTACTGTAACTTTGAGTCTGAAAATTATCATAAAGATATCTAATGTTTGCGGATGCAACCGCAATATTATCTTGCAATGCTTTGTTGATACGATTCGTTTTGGACATGCAAAAGTCCCTCTTTCAAGAAAAAAATTCAGCCACGTTGTCTGAATGAATCTTTTTATGAGCAAGGATTTTGTATTTACAGTTTTGATAAGAAAAATTACTTCTTCCCTCTCTCCTTCGCCGCTTTGACCAAACCCACAAACAGCGGGTGCGGATTCATGGGACGGGATAAAAACTCGGGGTGGAATTGGCTCGCGACCATATAAGGATGGTCTTTCAATTCAACAATTTCAACCAAGCGACCATCGGGCGATAAGCCTGAAAAGACCATGCCTGCTTCTTCAAAGCGTTGGCGATAGTCGTTATTGAATTCAAAACGATGGCGATGTCTTTCGTCCACGCGTGGGACGCCGTAGGCTAAGCCTGCTTTTGAGTTTTTCATCAACAAGCAGGGGTAAAGTCCGAGGCGCATGGTTCCGCCCATTTCTGTAATCGAACGTTGGTCGTGCATTAAGTCAATGACAGGATGTTCGGTGGCTCGGTCAAATTCGGAGGAGTTTGCGTCTTCCAAATCCAAAACGCCGCGCGCAAATTCAATGCACATCACTTGCATACCCAAGCATAAGCCAAGATATGGAATTTTATTTTCGCGCGCATAACGCGCCGCTAGAATTTTCCCCTCCACGCCGCGCGACCCAAAACCGCCCGGCACAAGAATCGCATCGGCTTGTTTGATGCTATCCCAGCCTTTATCTTTTTCCAAATCGGCAGAATGTATCCAACAAATATCCACCTCGACGCTATTGGCGAGCGCCGCATGTTTTAACGCTTCGCGCACAGACATATACGCATCTTGTAATTCAACATATTTTCCAACCAGCGCCACTTTAACAGTCGGCTTAGGTTTACGAACTTCATCCACCAATTTTTTCCACGGGCGCATATTGGGCTTGCGTGTGGCTTTGAGGTTTAATTTTTCAACCACCAAATCGCCCACGCCGAGTTTTTCCAGCATCAACGGCACGTCGTACAACACATCGGCTGTTTTCATCGGAATAACCGCGTTTTTCTCAACGTCGCAAAATAGCGCAATTTTTTCACATAAACTTTTTTCAATGTCTTTATCGGCGCGGGCGATGATGACGTTGGGCGAAATGCCAATTGACCTTAACGCCGCCACCGAATGCTGCGTTGGCTTTGTTTTCAATTCTCCCGTTGCGCCAATCAATGGCAGCCATGTAACGTGAATAAATAAACAATTTTCTCTGCCCACTTCGTTTCTTAATTGGCGCAGCGCCTCTAAAAACGGCTGCGACTCAATATCGCCGACCGTGCCGCCCACTTCCAACATCATTATTTCGGCTTTCGTCTCTTTGGCGGCTAGGGCAATTCGGCGCTTAATTTCATTGGTAATATGCGGAATCACTTGAATCGTCCCGCCGAGATAATCTCCCCGCCGTTCTTTAGAAATAATCTCCGCATATACTTGCCCAGTTGTAAAGTTACTTAACTTACTTAAACGAATATCAATAAAACGTTCATAATGACCCAAATCCAAATCCGTTTCAGCGCCATCGTCTAGCACATACACCTCGCCATGCTGATAGGGGCTCATCGTACCGGGGTCAACATTGATGTAGGGGTCAAGTTTTTGCACCGCCACTTTAAACCCGCGCTCTTTTAGCAACAAGCCCAAAGCGGCGGCAGTAACGCCTTTACCGACTGACGAAACCACGCCGCCCGTAAAAAATAAATATTTTGTTTTGTTTGTCATTTTGATTCTCCTAAATTCTCTTACCCCAATCTTCTCCCAAAACAGGAGAGGGTGAAGGTGAAGCGCACAAAGAAAATGGGAGGGCGTTCAAGCCCTCCCATTTGGGGGTATAAAGCATGGGGGTAAAAAAATATTTTCGCTTCATCCAACCAATTTCGTAATATCTTCAGCGGCGCGGCGCATTTCCAAAAATATCATACCAAGTTTTGCTTCCTGACGCGCCATAGCCGTCAGAACGGCTTCTTCGCCAATGGCGGTTAAGATAATTGCGCCTTTATCGCCTTTAATATAAACCTGCTCTAACCCGCCGCGCCCCAACTCGCCTGAGATTCTTTCTCCCAGCGAAAGCATAGCCGCAGACATAGCAGAGACGCGGTCTTCTTCTACGCCTTGTTGCAAAGCGGAAGCCATAATCAACCCATCTACCGAAACCACCGCAGAGGCTTCAATATCTGGGGCGGCGGCTTGCATATTCCGAAGGCGGTCAACAATTTGTTCAGCGCGGGATGCCATAAATCAATCTCCTAAAATTCGTATCCAACGGCTAGAGTTTACCAGAAAAATTTACATTCGAGAATTGCATCCACCTTTCAAACCAATAAACTCACCCTACCTAATTTGGGAGAAAGGGGTTGCGGGCGAAGGACGCGGACTTTCATAGTAAAATTATCAGTTGCCATGCTCAAAGCGTTTTTGATTTTTTTAATTGCCATTCAAACGGGAATTGTTTCCATTACCTCGCCGCAAAATGGCGAGACCCTTCGCGGACAAGTTGAAATACGAGGCATAATGGATACCCCAAATTTTTCATCCGCCGAGTTAGCGTTTTCATACGCTTCAGACTCAGGGGAGGCATGGTTTGCCATCCAAACATTTTCTCAACCCACACAAAACCCCATCATCGCCGTTTGGGATACAACGTTTATCACCGACGGCGACTACAACTTACGTCTGCGCGTTTATTTACAAGACGGCTCTTTTACAGACGCCATCGTTACAGACTTAAAAATCCGAAATCAAGAAACCCCAACGCCCACTGCCACCCAAACCGACCTGCCAAACTTCAACAACCCAACCCCAACCCCAAGAGCGCTTGAACCAACGCCGCCTGTTTTATCGCGTCCATCCGCCACGCCGCTGCCGCCCAACCCTGCCGCCCTCACACAAGAAGCGATTTACAAAATTTTTGCCCAAAGCGCTTTGATTGTTCTTATCTTATTTATTCTTTTTTCGTTATTAATTCGCTTTAGAAAAAACTAACTCTTCAACTTCCAATTACCAATTACCAATTACCAATTACCAATTACCAATTACTAATTACCGCTAACTACCCACTACAAACTGGAAACAAATTATGACCGACACCTTCCTTATCATTGGGCTTGGCAACCCAGGCAGAGAATACAAAGATACCCGTCACAATATTGGCTTTATGCTGATAGACTCCCTCGCCGAAAAGCTTAGCGCGCGCGGCATGAAATTGCAATCGAAGGCGATTGTGACTTCGGCTATATATAACGAAAAAAAAATTATCCTTGCCAAACCGCAAACCTACATGAATCTTTCTGGGCAATCGGTGCAAGGGTTGTTGCATTTCTATAAAATCCCATTTGAACATCTTCTTGTGGCGCATGACGATTTAGATATTCCCTTTGGCGCAATTCGCATTCGTCCAGGCGGCGGTCCTGGCGGGCAGCGCGGCATGGCGGATACGATTGAACAACTCGGCACAAAAGATTTTCCCCGCTTGCGCTTAGGCATTGGTCGCCCGCCCGGCAGAATGCAAGCCAAAGATTATGTTTTACAAAACTTCTCTAAAGACGAGCAAAAACTGTTGCCAGAAATCCTCTCCCGCGCTTCAGAAGCCGCGCTTGAATTTGTGACCAACGGCTTGAATATGGCGATGAACAAGTTCAACGGCTCGATTGAATCATAAATTCCGAATTAAGTTATCTATAAATCGTAATCTATAAAAAAAACACGCCATGCAACTATTATTTTCTCGTCTTCGCTCTCTCCCTTCATATCAAGATTTGCTAACGCAAATTTCAACGCGCAAAAGCCTTGCCGGTTTAGGTTTGCCGCGCGCTGTGCGCTTACCGATGGTAGCCGCGCTTCATGCCGATATTAACCAACCTACTTTATTGATTACAGACCGCGCCGACCATGCGCTATCTCTGTTTGACGAAATGGGGTTTTGGGTTAAGTCGCCGAGATATTTATTTGCAGAGCCAAATCCATTATTCTATGAAGAAGCCGCATGGGGAGCGACGACTCGCCGCGAACGCTTGCAAGTATTAACCGCCCTTTCCGCGTACCACTTGCCATTTGCAAACAAGCCCGAAACTCCGCCTATTATCGTCGCTTCAGTTCGCTCACTGATGACGCGCACACTGCCAAGGCGAGATTTTCTCAAAGCGTGTAAAAAATTCTCAGTTGGGCAAACCAGCCAACCCGATGGTCTGATGCGTGAATGGGCGCGGATTGGCTATCAACGCGTTAATACGGTTTTAGAGCCAGGACAATTTTCCAGTCGAGGCGGAATTTTAGACATTTGGGCAACGACGGAGTTATATCCTGTGCGTTTAGATTTTTTTGGCGATGAAATTGAATCCATTCGTAGTTTTGACCCCGCTACACAGCGCACGCTTGAAAAATTAGCAAGCGTTTTGATAACCCCCGCGCGTGAATTTTTAGCGAATACCGCTGAAAGCGACGCGCAACTTTCAGAATTTCATATTCCGTTGATTCATTCACAGCCCGCTTCGTTGTTAGATTATTTACCGCAAAAAACTTTTGTGGCGTTAGACGATATTAGTTTAATTGAAACGATGGCGAACGAAGTGGAAGAGCAAGCCGTGAAATTTCGACAGGAAAGCGTCAAAGAAGGCGCGCTTGCGGAAGATTTCCCCGCGCCGTATATCTCATGGTCTGAATTAAACGATTCGCTGGGTGAATTTATAAATTTAGACTTAGGGTATTCGGACGAGCAGAGATTAAAGAGCGGCGAATTAGAGAATTCATTCGCTCATTTATTTGAGCATGATGAACGCTTTGGCGGAAGGCTAAAACCATTTATTGATTATTTATACCCAATTGTAGAAAATGGCGAGCAAGTTTTTATTGTTTCTCGTCAGGCGCAACGCCTAAAAGAATTATGGCTAGAGCATTATCCCGATTCTAATTTCAAGAATTTAGAGTTTATAGAATCTTCATTATCTGAAGGTTTCACGCTTAATATCCAATCCTCTGATTCTCCAATCGCTAATTACAAATTACACTTAATTACCGATTCTGAAGTTTTTGGCTGGGAGCGCCCACAACCGCGCACGCGTCAACAAAAAACAGCCGATACGCCCGAGTCGTTATACGCCGATTTGCAAGCGGGCGATTATGTGGTGCATGTAGACCATGGCATTGGGCGTTTTGCGGGATTAATTCAAAGACAACTCGATGGACATGAAAGAGAATACCTCACCGTTGAATATGAGCGCGGCGATATTTTATATGTGCCTGTGCATCAAGCCGATAGATTAACGCGCTATGTCGGCGCAGATGGCGGCAAGCCTTCGTTAGATACGCTGGGCGGGCAGGCATGGGCAGAGACGAAATCCAAAGTCAAAGAAGCGGTGCAAAAGGTCGCCGAAGATTTATTAGATTTATACGCGCGCCGTCAGGTGGTGGAAGGGTTTGCCTTTGCAGAAGATACGCAATGGCAAAAAGAACTAGAAGATAGTTTTCCGTATGTTGAAACTGAAGACCAAAAACGCGCTTTGGCTGAAATTAAACGCGATATGGAGCGCCCGCGCCCAATGGATAGATTATTGTGCGGCGATGTGGGGTATGGAAAAACCGAAGTGGCGCTTCGCGCGGCATTCAAAGCGGTGATGAGCGGCAAGCAGGCGGCTGTGCTTGTGCCAACCACCGTGTTAGCCCAACAACATTTTGAAACATTTTCACAAAGGCTGGCGGCGTTTCCCGTCAAAGTGGAAATGCTTTCGCGTTTTCGCACGCCCAAAGAACAGACGGAAATTTTGAATCAACTTGCAAACGGAGAAATTGACATCATCATCGGCACGCACCGTTTGATTTCGGCGGACGTCAGTTTCAAAGATTTAGGGTTAGTGGTGATTGATGAAGAACAACGCTTCGGGGTGACGCATAAAGAGCATCTCAAAAAATTACGCACCGAAGTGGATGTGTTAACTTTAACCGCCACGCCCATTCCGCGAACTTTATACATGGCATTAACAGGCGTGCGCGATATTTCCACCCTCAACACGCCGCCCGAAGAACGATTGCCCATCGTCACGCATGTTGGACCATACTCCCCGCGCTTGGTGCGTCAGGCGATATTGCGTGAATTAGAACGCGGCGGGCAAGTGTTTTTTGTTCACAATCGCGTGCAGACGATTGAAGCCATGAAGCAACACCTTCAAAAACTTGCGCCAGAAGCAAGCATTGATATTGGGCATGGGCAAATGCCAGAGCATCAACTATCAGCCGTTATGCACCGTTTTAACACAGGCGAAACGGATATTTTACTTTCAACCACAATTATCGAATCAGGGTTAGATATTCCTAATGCGAATACCTTAATTGTAGATAGAGCCGATACGTTTGGTCTCGCGCAACTGTATCAATTGCGCGGGCGCGTGGGGCGCGGCGCTATGCGGGCTTATGCCTATTTTTTTCGCCATAATAAAATGTCGCCCACACAAGACGGCCAACAGCGGCTTGAAGTCATTGCAGAAAATACACAACTTGGCGCCGGCTATTCTATTGCCATGCGCGATTTAGAAATTCGCGGCGCAGGCGAATTGCTTGGCGTTCGCCAGCATGGATACATTCAATCGGTTGGCTTTCATCTTTACACGCGAATGTTAGCCGATGCGGTTCGCCGATTAAGAAAAATTGCGAATGATGTTTTGAAAATCGAAAGCGGTAAATTAGATTCCGCTTTTTCAACCCTCAATCTTCCGTTATCAATGCCTGTTAATGTCGAACTCCCGCTTGCGGTTGGCATTCCCTCAACTTATATTTCAGACGCAGACTTGAGATTACGCCTCTATCGCCGTATGGCAGACCTGCGCGATGAAACCGAATTAGACGCTCTAGGCTCAGAATTTAGAGACCGCTTCGGACCTATGCCCGAAATGGTGCAAAACCTGTTATATCAACTCCGTGTGAAGTTACGCGCCGAAAAGGCAGGCTTAACTTCGGTCAATTGGGAAGGGGGGCAGATTCTGTTGAAATATCCAGTCAGCGGCAACGGGTTAGACGAGAAGCGTTTACCCGACTTACCCAACGGCGTGCGCGGAGGAAAATCCGCCTATTGGGTGACGATTTCCAAAGATGAAGTGTGGACGATTAAATTGTTAGATGTGCTAAATCGCTTGCCATAACTTTTTTGATTATTGAAAATTTTTACAATTCAAATCATCTTTGAGATTGGCAATTGTCTCGTCTCGTTTTTGCGATGTGGGCGCATTTGCTGCAAGCCGATCTAGCGCCGAGCACAAACTTGGTTCAAGACCTGCCGTAACGCGATTGGCAAGTTTTGTAATTTCTTTTACTTGGTCCCAATCTTCCGTATGACCTAGCCCCTCAATAAACGGAATGTACTCGAACCCGTTATCGGCTCTTTCGTCGTTGGCTTGCGCTTCATTCCATAACCTTACAATCTCATCCCAGTCTTGATACTGACGCGCTAAATCCGCTTTTTGGAAATAATAGCACCATGTTTGCGTGTTTTGTTTTCCGTAAATTTCCTCTGGCGGGGTAACCTCTTTGCTGGATTGCTTAATCAAGCCAATATCTGAACCAGCCGCAAGTTTTCTTACATCGTCGCTTACCAGCCTTAGGTTTGTGTCTTGCGGCTGTAAAACCCACAAACACCTTTTTAATTCGGGGTTAAAGTCTAGCAATAGCATTTGTTTGCTATTGCCATTAAATATCATAGTAAATTTTTGATATTCAAGCGGCGCGCCTGCTAATAGGTCGTCCACCTGTGGGTTGGTATATAAAAACGGAAAGTACCAATAGGGCGGGGTATTTCCAAAATTTTGAACTTGATAAGCGGTATTAATCGAAAACGAAACCGCATATTCTCCCATCACGCCTAATACTTCTTGGTCAGTCAATAGCGCCGTTCCGGGCTCAATCACAGGCGCGCGCCAAAGCAATTGACTAATAAATCTTTCTTGCTTTTCCCATGAAACTTGAAATTCTTTCGTATTATCTAAGTGAAAGTTAATGGCTAAGGCGAGGAGGAAGCAAAGCAAAATATTTTTTTTGTTTTGGTCGTTCACAAAGTACGCTATGATTACGAACATGAGCAACGCGGCGCCAAACATAGCGGGAATTCCAAACCGTGAAGCGGAAACTAGATTTTTGCTTTCGACAATCGAGCGCCCAATGAACCAAATGGGCAAACCGCTTGTCATTAGCGCCAATAGCGCGACCCCAAAGCCGCTTTTTATCCATGTATCTGGCGCGTCTGGTAAGTTTGCGGGGCGTAAAGAAAGTTTTTTGAAATAAAAAAACGCCAGTAAAAAGCCTAATAGACAAATTCCAAGTTTGAATATAACAAAAGGAGAAGTTAAGTTCAGCGCGCTGGCGTCGGTCGCTTTTTGCCAACCGATAGTTAACACCGAAACAAGGTCTGTGAAAAAGGCGTTGAATAAAAAGCCAAGCGCTCGAAGCGGGTTGTTCAAAAGCAAATTCAAAATCACCGGCTCATTGCGAGTTACGCCTTCTGGGTTTTCAAAAAGAAAAACTCGCCAATAAAAGTAAACGCTTAAAATAATGAGATATGGAAGCCAATTTGTAAAGACGCGAAATAATTTTTTCGTTAATGCAATTTCGTTTTTTGAAATCATGACCCAAAGAATCGCCGGGCGAATTAAGGTTAGCCCGGCAAAATATTCGCTGGTGAAAAGATGAACGGCTTCGAGCGGTAACGCAAGAAGAGTAAAAAACCATTTTTTATAGCCTTGCGCCTGAGTTGAAAGCGCCATAAAAAATAAAGAAAGGTTGAAAATAAAAAAACCAAACCAATGATGCGTGGAGCCAACAGCGAATGGTTGTAACATAAAAAAGGGGTAAACGGCAAACAGTAAAGAAACATAAATCGCTTCGGTTTTTCGGTCAGGCCATACGGCGCGTAACAATATCCAAAACGCGCACACGGTGAGAAACCTAGAAAGCAACGCAAAAATATGCCATGCAAGCGGATTGAAGCCCAACCATTGAAACGCAAAAGCGTATAACCATGCCGCGTTTGGACGGCTGTCATATAATAATAATTCAGGCAGGCTTTCCAGCCCTTTTAAGTTGGCGTAAAAAACATAATGCCAATCATCCATATAAAAGCCAAGGCTGGGTATTAATAAACCGAAATTAAGAAAGCACAAAACAAGAAAAGCGACAGGCGCGCTGGCTTCGGTGAAAACTAAATTTTGTAAATAAAACTTAATTCTTTTCATATCTGCGCGATTATACCCCTGACATTCTCCGCGCTTTGGTGTAAAATAGAACACTCGTTCACATTCGCTATAAGAGAAGATACTGATGGAATTCAAACTTCAAGCGCCGTTTTTACCGATGGGCGACCAACCCGAAGCCATTCGCGGACTTGTGGATGGCGTGAATAAAGGCTTTAAACATCAAGTGTTGCTTGGGGCAACAGGCACAGGCAAAACTTTTACAATCGCCTCCGTGATTCAGGAACTGCAAAAGCCTGCATTAATTATGGCGCACAACAAAACGCTTGCCGCGCAATTATATGCCGAGTTCAAAGAGTTTTTTCCGCAAAACGCGGTTTCTTATTTTGTGTCTTACTATGATTATTATCAGCCAGAAGCCTATGTGCCTAGACATGATTTGTATATTGAAAAAGAAACGCAAATCAATGAAGAAATTGAGCGCCTACGCCTTGCGGCGACCGCCGCGCTTGTTTCGCGTCGAGACGTAATTATCGTCGCTTCTGTTTCCTGTATTTATGGGTTAGGGTCGCCAGAAGAATTTGGAAAAGGAACCGTTCACTTAACAGTAGGCGAGATTTATCGCCGCAACGCCCTGCTTCGGCAATTAATTGAAAGCCAATATCAACGTAACGATATGGAATTGCGTTCTGGCACATTTCGCGTGCGCGGCGATACGCTGGAGATTGTGCCTGCCTACGAAGATAAGCTGGGTTTCCGCATTACTTTCTTTGGAGACGAAGTTGAACGCATTATGCAATTTAACCCATTGACCGGCGAAATTCTTGCGGAGCCAAACCAAATTGCCGTTTACCCTGCCAAACAATATCTGACAGAAAAAGATAGATTGAAAACCGCTATTGAAAATATAGAAAAAGAGTTAGAAGAGCGGCTGGCGTTATTCAAAAGCGAAGGCAAACTTTTGGAAGCCCAGCGACTTGAACAGCGCACACGCTATGATTTGGAAATGCTCAAAGAGGTGGGGTATTGCTCTGGGATTGAAAATTACTCCCGCCATTTAGACGGACGCGCGCCGGGTTCGCATCCGTGGACGATGCTTGACTTTTTGCCAAGCGATTATTTGCTTGTGATTGACGAAAGCCACATGACTGTGCCGCAGATTGGCGGCATGTATAACGGCGACCGCGCTAGAAAAGAAACGTTGGTTGAATATGGATTCCGTTTGCCTTCCGCATTAGATAACCGCCCGTTAAAATTTGAAGAATTTGAGCAAGCGATGGGGTCCACTATTTACACCTCCGCCACGCCGGGGGATTACGAAATGAAACACGCTCAACAAATTGTGGAGCAAATTATCAGACCTACAGGTTTGGTGGACCCTGAAGTTGTGGTTCGCCCTGTCAAAGGTCAAGTGGATGATTTGGTCGGAGAAATTAAGACGAGGGTAGAAAGAGGCGAAAGAGTCTTAGTCACCACGCTTACAAAAAGAATGTCGGAAGATTTGACGAATTATCTGAAAGAGTTGGGAATCAAAGTTAATTATTTGCATTCGGAAGTGGAAACGCTGGAGCGCGTCGGTATTTTGCGCGACTTGCGTTTGGGGACGTTTGATGTGTTGGTAGGCATTAACTTGTTGCGCGAAGGGTTAGATTTGCCCGAAGTTTCTTTGGTGGCAATTTTAGACGCGGATAAAGAAGGTTTTTTGCGCTCAGATAAAGCCTTGATTCAAACAATTGGGCGCGCCGCGCGCAACGTGAACGGACGGGTGATTATGTATGCCGATAAAGTGACCGATTCGATGAAACGCGCTATTGATGAAACAAACCGCCGCCGCGCCAAGCAATTGAAATACAACGAAGAAAAGGGCATTGTGCCAATTAGCGTTTCAAAGGCGATTCACGATTTAACGGAGGAAATGTCGGCGAAGGCGATTGGCGAGATGAAAGGGGAATATAAGACGAAATCTGATTTGCCGCGCAATGAATTGAGGCAAATTGTGCATGAGATGGAAAAGCAGATGAAAGAAGCCGCTAAAAATTTAGAGTTTGAAAAAGCGGCGGCTTTGCGCGACGAATTATATGAATTGAAAAGTTTGTTGGCGGAAGATGAAAGTTTGAAACCGTGGGAACGGATTAAGTTGTTATCTGGCGAAGAAGAGTAGAAGCGGCGATAGGCAACTGAAATGCGATGTGTTTTTTCTAAAACTCTGGGAATATTTGAAGAAAGTGCGTTTGGCTCATTCCGTCAATTGTAAAAATCAACCTTGCGCTGCCCCTGCCGTAAGATTCTTCTAGTTTCCATCTCCAAACGCATTCATTATTTTCATCTGCAATGGTATTCATGTTTAACATCTCACCCGAAGCGGGGATGAAGATAAGGTTGCATCTTGCGCCAGATTCGGCTTTGACAGAAACGGTCACATAGTTTTTGAGCAATGCTTTCGAGGGAATGTGGACTTGAAAATTGGGTTTTGGGGTTAGGGGGGGGGTAAGCGTCTCTGTTATTGAACTGCGCGTAGGCAAATTAGGCGGGGATATGGAAACCGATGTAACGCCAATGGCGAGAAAAAATAAAAATAAAAAAAAGAAGAGTTTATGTTTTTTTATATTCATTAAAGCGGAGAGGCTTTCTTTATTCCTGTGTATAAAGAGAACGGGGTTGGAAGATTAAACAATTGTTCAAGATGTTTTGCGCAGCGTCTTCCCATTTTGTAACTCCTTCAGCGTTTGCGCGCCGCAAGCAAACATGGCGACTTCGATTTGCCGTTTGGTGAGTTTCATTACGTCAATCACTTTTTCTGTTGAAACTGCCGCCGCTTTGAGGAAGTTGCCTGCCATGCCGCCTAGCGTTGCGCCGAGCGCGATGCATTTGGCAATATCAAGCCCGTCTTTAATGCCGCCTGAGGCGAAGATGGTCATATTAGGAGCGGCTTTCTTAACGTTCAAAATTGATTCTGCCGTTGGGATTCCCCAGCCGACAAAGGTGGCGGCGAGTTGACGGGTAAACTCGTCGGGGGCGCGGTGCATTTCTACTTGCGACCATGATGTGCCGCCGGCGCCGGCGACGTCAATGGCTTGAACGCCGCAATCGCTTAATAATTTTGCTGTGCGTTCTGAAATTCCCCAACCGACTTCTTTGGCAATCACGGGCGTTTCCAGTTTTTTGCAAATTTCTTCTATTTTTTTGGCAATGCCTATCCAGTTTGTATCGCCTGCGTCTTGCACGGCTTCTTGTAATGGATTCAAATGTAAATACAAGGCGTCGGCTTGAATCATTTCTACGGCTTGTTTGCATTGGTCAACGCTGTAGCCGTAGTTAAGTTGCACGGCGCCGAGGTTGGCGAATAATAAAATATCGGGCGCAACGCGGCGCACTTGAAAGGTTTTCGCTTGCGCGGGTTGTTCAATAGCGGCGCGTTGACTTCCAACCCCCATGGCAAGGTTACATGCTTGCGCCGCTTCTGCGAGGCGGAGGTTAATAGTTTCCGCTTCGGAGGTGCCGCCTGTCATCGAACTGATGAGGATGGGGGCATGTATGCGCTTGCCGAACAGGTTGACCGTAGTGTCGAGGCGGTTTAGGTCAAGTTCGGGCAGGGCTTCATGAATAAAATGATAGTTTTCTAAGCCGCTGGTTAATGCAGAGCGTACATCTTGTTCTAAGTTTATTTTTATGTGGTCGGCTTTTCTTTGGTCTATGGGCGCAACTTTTGGCATGGGGTAGTGTTCCTGTGTTTGATAGATGGCTTGACAGTACAAGTCAGGCGGTTACAATTTGAAAAATCAAAACCCTATTGGAGGCTTTTATGTCAGACACTTATAATGAGTTGAAAGGTATCATCAAAGATTTGCTTGGTGTAGATGAATCGAAGATTACGATGGAAGCCCGCTTCCGCGAAGATTTGGAAGCCGATTCGCTAGACTTGGTGGAATTAATCATGGCGTTTGAAGATAAGTTCGGCGCTGAGATTTCTGATGAAGCCGCGCAAAAGATTACCACAGTCGGCGAGGCTGTTGCGTATATTGACGCGAATAAAAAATAATTTCTTGAATTATAACCGTAGAGCCGCCAAAATTTGGCGGCTCTATATGTTTTAATGGCGGGTAAACCTGAAGGGCGTTGGTTTTATTGTAAGAGGGTGGGAATTTCTTCAGGATGTTTGGCGACTTTAACGCCCGCGGCTTCGAGCGCTTTGATTTTGTCTGCGGCAGAGCCTTCGCCGCCTTCGATGATTGCCCCTGCGTGCCCCATGCGTTTGCCTGGAGGCGCGGTTTGACCGGCGATAAATGAAGCGACGGGTTTGGTCATTTTGGTGCGAATAAATTCTGCGGCTTTTTCTTCTTCGTTGCCGCCAATTTCGCCAATCATGATGACTTTTTCGGTGTGGGGGTCGTCTTCAAACATTTGTAAAACGTCTATAAAGTTTGTGCCGTTGATTGGGTCGCCGCCGATGCCGACGCAGGTGGAGGCGCCCATGCCGAGATTTTTCATGGCGTATAAAACTTCATACGTTAATGTGCCAGAACGAGAGACAACCCCAACATTTCCGGGGATGGCAATGTTGCCGGGGATAATGCCCACTTTGGCTTCGCCTGGGGTTAAGAGCCCTGGGCAGTTGGGACCAATGAGGCGCACATTTTTTTGGTCAAGATAGTTTCGGACGCGCATCATATCTGAAATAGCCACGCCTTCGGTGATGCAGATGATGAGGGGAATGCCTGCGTCTGCGGCTTCAAACATTGCGTCTGGCGCGAAGCGGGCGGGGACGAAAATAATGGTGGCGTTGGCGTCTGTATTTTCTTTTGCGGCGCGCACCGAATCGAAGACGGGGATTTTTTCTAAAACCCATTCGCCGCCTTTGCCGGGCGTAACTCCGCCCACGACGTTTGTTCCATACGCGACCATTTGTGTGGTGTGAAATAAGCCTTCGTTTCCTGTAATGCCTTGCACTAATAAGCGTGTATTTTTGTTAACTAAAATGCTCATGCTAATTGCCCTTTTGTGCCGCTTCGACAGATTTTTTTGCGGCGTCTGCCAATGTTTCGGCGGTAATCATATTTGCGTTTTCTAAAAGTTTTCTGCCTTCTTCGGCATTTGTTCCGACTAAACGAACCACCATCGGCGCTTTGGGTTTGACTTCGTCCATTGCGGTTAAGATGCCGCGCGCCACTTCGTCGCAGCGAGTGATGCCGCCGAAGATGTTAAACAAAACGGCTTTGACGTTGGTATCTGTTAAGATGATGCGCATGGCGGCGGCGACTTTCTTGGCGTCTGCGCCGCCTCCGACATCGAGGAAGTTTGCTGGCTCGCCCCCAAACAGTTTGATAACATCCATACTGGTCATTGCTAAGCCTGCGCCGTTGACCATACAGCCAATGTTGCCGTCTAACTTGATGTATGAAAGCCCGTATTTGCGGGCTTCGATTTCTGCTGGGGCGTCTTCGTCGGTGTCGCGCATTTCAGCCAATTCTGGTTGGCGGAACAGGGCGTTGTCGTCTATCATCATTTTGCCGTCTAACGCGATGAGTTTCTTTTCTTTGGTGATGACCAGCGGGTTAATTTCTGCCAGAGTGGCGTCTGTATCTTTATAGACATTCCAAAGCCCCATTGCAATTTTTGTAAAGTCTTTCCAGTATTCGCGGGGCAGGTCAATGCCCACTGCCACATCGCGGGCTTGATATTCACGCAAACCGAGCAATGGGTCAATGTGAACTTTGATAATTTTGTCTGGGTTTTTTGCGGCGACTTCTTCAATGTCCACGCCGCCGGCGGCGGAGGCAATCATCACTGGTTTTTTTGCGGCGCGGTCGTTGGTGATGGCAAAGTAAATTTCTTGGTCAATGGCAGAGGCTTCGTCCACTAACACTTTGCGAACGGGAAGCCCTTTAATTTCCAAAGCCAAAATTTGCTCGGCGAGTTGCTCGGCTTCGGCGGCGTTTTTGGCAAGTTTTACGCCGCCCGCTTTGCCCCGCCCGCCCACCAATACTTGTGATTTAACTACAACGCGACCACCTAACTCTTCTGCAATTTGTTTTGCTTCTTGAGCGGTAGCCGCGACCCTTCCTTTTGGGATTGGAATGCCGTATTTGGAGAAAATATTTTTAGATTGATACTCGTGTAGTTTCATCGAGTCTCCCTTTATTAGGTTTTATTTTTATCGCTGGCGCGATGTTTTATAAAAAGCACGCGCATTATACTAGAAAAAAGATAAAACAAAAAAGGATGAAAGCGAGAACTTTGAGTTTCTCTTTCATCCTTTTTTCATGGTTATTACCTTACGGTAAGGTAAACCTCATAATTCTGTTGAATGCGCCGTCTGTTACCCAAACGTGACCTTCATTATCAACGGCGATGCCTGAGGCTAAACCGAAACTGGCGTAACTATCGCCAAAGTCGCCCCATACGCGTACAATCTCGCCGTTGGGGTCAAATTCCATCACGCGGTAGCCTTCGGGGTCGGTGATGAAGACGTGCAAGTCGTCGTTCACGGCGATAAAGGGTTTGTTATCTAACGATTGACCAAACCAGCCAAACACATCCCATTGTTTTTCTGGTAAGAAAACCAATGTGTTTTCATTTTCTAAAGGGGCAAAGGTTTGAATGCGCTGATTCCAAGTGTCGGCGACGTAAACCGTGCCATTTTTGTCAATGGCGACGCCGACGGGTTCGTCAAACAGACCCGGGTCGAAACCTGCGCCGCCAAACTGTGCGAGGAAGTTCCCATCCGCGTCAAATACGACGATGCGCTTGTTGCCTGTATCTGCGACGTAGACTCTGCCTTTGGCGTCTACCGCTAACCCGCGTGGACCGTAAAATGATTCAGGGGTTTCGCCTTGACCAAATGAACCCCATGCTTTAATAAACCTGCCAGTGGATGAGAATTTTTGTATGCGGTGATTCCAAGTGTCGGTGACGTACACCGAGCCGTCCGGTCCAACGGCAACGCCCCAAGGTTCGTTAAATGTGCCGTCGCCCATTGGCACGTTCACGCCATCGGCATACGTTCCCCATTCGTGTAAGATGTTTCCGTTTGAGTCTAAATGTAAAACGCGATGATTGCGAGAATCAGCCACATACATTGTGCCATCGTTTGCAAAAGCAAGCGAGCGAGGCGCGTTGAGGGTGATGGGGTTGGCTTGTGCAGCGTCAAAAACTATATCGGCTGAAAGCGTTATATATTTGCCTTCGGTGGGGTCTTGAATCGCTTCGGCGGTTGTGGGGGCTAAGCCGTAATTCCAAATTTGCGAGGCGATATCTTGCCGAATGTATAGGCGCATTCGGTCTGAGGGTTGCCAGTTGGCGATATCTAAATCAGTTCGCCCTTTGGCAAGCGCATATTGCGAATAGTCGCGATTTAACCAAATTTGAATAATGCCTGCGCGAATGGCGGGGTCTGTAAACCATTGGCAAAAAGCGGAATAGTCTTTTGATTTTCGTAATTTTAGAAAACTCCATATTCCTTTGCAGGCATAATCTTCTGGGAAGGGAGTGTTCGGGTCGCGGTCGTACACTAAACTAAAATAATCTTGCATGGGCCACCACATGCGGATGTAATCGAAACGGTAGTAGCCCGGACCGATAGCAGGTTCGATTTTGTCAAAGTTCTTTTCATCTACGATGATGAAAACCGATTCGCGTAAAGAGCGGGTGGGCTGGTCGAAGGAACGTTGATTTGTAAAATCGCGCAAGTACCACACAAAGGGCCACGAAACGCCTGTATCTGGGGCTGAAGCGTCGTAAGCCAACGCAAGGTTCATGCCGCCTGTGGTGCGTTTGGAAATTTCTTCCGCCTGCGCAATGACTTCTTTAATGGCTGTTGCGCCATGCGCATAAACTAAAAATTCTGTGGCTTGGTCGTAAGTGATGTATGTGGCGCGGAAAGAAGCGCGAATGGTTAAGATAGCGAGAAAGCCAAAGAACACCAAAACAAACACGCGCCGAAAATCGGCAAACGACCATTTTCTTAGAAAGTACGCCAATGCCGCCGCGCTGAGGATTGCCGCAACCAGCGGAAATAAAAATTGATTGGTGGCTTGTAATTGGTCTAGCGTTTGACCTTGAAATGGGCGGACGGGGCTATTCCAAACATAAAAGGCGCGCCCAGCGCTGGCAATGAATACGGCGACGCTAAAGAAAGTTAATGCGGCGTTGTTTTCTAGAACCGCTTGCCAGTTGGTTGTATCCACTATTCTGCCTAACGCCCAACCGCTGATTAATGCAAGGGGCCAAGCCATGTGAATTGTAAGCCATGGCATTCTTTCGCCTGCAAATGAAAACGCGGCGATGGTGATAATTGTCCAATAGACTAAGAGGCTGAATGTATTTGTAAAATTGGCTTCTTCGGTTATTTTGTCGTCAAAGCGAAGCGCCGAAGTTTCTTCTTCAGTGTTGGTCGCTTCGGGGTGCGGGTTTACCTTTCTCTTAAACCCAAGATACAAGGCGAGTAAGAAACCAAAGACGGTTAAGAATTCATAAATGGGGAGTTGAATTAGTAAATAGTAATACCAAGGTTGGCTGCCGCGTTCTACTTCGTGCTGCACAATCCAATACCCAAGCGAGCCGATTGTGCCGGTGAAAAATCCGCTGGAGTTGGTGAAGATGGTGGTGTATAACAGCGTAAAAGGAATCCAAAACACGAGGGCGGTTTTGAAAAAGTTTTGCGGATTCCACAATAAGCCGGCGATAATGGCTAAAATGAAGTTGAATAGCAATAAACCGCCAATAATCAGCAACGAACGCGAGTCGTTTGCCAGCGCCTGCACCTGACCAACGTCTGTTGGGATGGTTACATCGGTTAAGTTCATCAACAGCGGCGAGAGTTGCGGCAAGACGATTGTGCCAAACACGAAGAGCAATTCAAACGAGCGTTCTGTGCGGACTTTTTGCCAAGTGTAGCCGCGAATTAAGAAAAAGGCTGTGGCAATGAATGCCAACCCAGCGCCCGCCCCGAAGCCAATGACTAAGGGCGAGGCGGCATGTTCACCCGTAGTGTGAGGCGCAGGTTCTTCTGGGTTAGAGGGCATGGCGGTCTCCGCTCCTGTTAGGGTGGCGGTATCTCGCTCGGCTAAGTAAATTCCAGCGGCAACGCTTGCCAGTAAAATCATCACGCATAGCGCAACGATGAAGGCTTTGTAATCTCCTTCGGCGTTTTGCCAAGGCTTGCGGGTGACTTTGATAATAAAATAAACCGCTAAGTAAATAAGCGCTTGCGCTGTGTAAATAAAAGACGTTTCTTTGGTGAGGAAGTGAATGGCAAGCGCGGCGGCGACCATGATTAAGTATTTTTGTTTGCCCACTTCAAAATATCTGAGCATGGCGTATAACATCAACACGCCTGAGAAAACCGCATACGGGTCTTCGCGCACGTAACGCCCGTAATATAGAAGGAAAGGCGAAATCAGCATAATGAAGCCGGCAATCAACGCGCCTGTGCGCCCTAAATATCTGCGCCAATACCAAACCATGAAAATCGTCATCAAGTTAAAGAGAACGGCGGGAATGCGGGCGGTGAAATCGCTTGCGCCGAACATAAAATAAGAAAGCGCAATTAGGTGAAATTGCAAAGGTCCGTGCATCATGGGCGAGTGTTCGTACCCCTGCCCGCGATATAAAAGCCATGAAAAATAAGTGTGTAAGCTTTCGTCGTGACTCATCACGCGCGAGCCGAGGTCGTAAAAGCGGGTGAGAACCGCCGCCAACATAATGAGGGCGAAAATAAAAATTTCATTTGTTACTGCCGGGAGCGAAGGGTGAATGGGTTTATCTAACCATTTTGTTTTTTGTTCCATGTAAAAACGCCTTTGGATGTTTTTTTGTATGATAGTGAATATAGTTTAATAAAACGTGAGAGCGATTATATCAGGATAGTTGCGGAGGTTTTTTTTCGCTTCGTTTTCATCGGGGAGGTTTGGTCTGCGACCCCGCTAGTTGACCACAGCCTGCGTTGATGTCAATGCCGCGCCTCATGCGTATGGTGCAAGGAATGCCTGCGTTTTCTAACGTTTTCTTGAATATTTCGGCGCGTTCACGGCTGGCGGATTTGCCTTGATACCCTTGTGTAGGATTCAGCGGAATGGCGTTCACATGACACAGCAAGCCTTTGAGTTTGCCGGCAAGTTTGGCGGCGACTTCTGGCGTGTCGTTTACCCCGTAAATTAACGCCCATTCAAAAGTCACGCGGCGATGCGTTTTTTCTACATAGTATTTGCAGGCTTCAAGGACTTGGTCAATTTTATATTTTTTATTGACGGGCATAATTTCGAGTCGTTCATCATCATCGGCGGCGTGAAGTGAAATTGCCAAATTGACCTGACGTTGTTCATCGGCAAATCTTTTGATTTGTGGCACGAGACCAACCGTTGAAACCGTGAAACGCCGCGCGCCAAAATTGAATCCGTTTGAGTCGTTTAATCTATCAATTGCCGCCATCGAGTTCTCGTAATTATGAAACGGCTCGCCCATGCCCATGAAAACGATATTGGTGACCGATTCGTTTTGCTCTTTGAGCATACGCGCGTAATACATTACCTGAGCCACAATCTCGCCGCTGGATAAATTTCTTTTGAATCCCATCTGACCTGTAGCGCAAAATACGCACCCCATAGCGCAACCTGCTTGGGTAGAGATGCAGAGCGTGCGCCTTTTCGTCATTGGGGAATCGAGAGTTGGGAATCGGGAATTGTTTTTACGCATTTCAGAATCGTCAGCAGGATCTCCGTACTTCATCAGTACCGCTTCAATTAAATTTCCATCAGGTAATTCAAACAACGTTTTTCTCGTAGATTTATCAGACGAATCCAAATAAGTTTTGACTTTGAAATTTGAAAACGAAAAATTTTCGGCAATTTTCTCACGCAGAGATTTTGATAAATTCGTAAATTGTTCTGGCGAAGAATACAAATGTTGATACAACCCTTGCCAAATTTGTTTAGCGCGATAGGCGGGTTCATTCCATTCTTTTAATATGGTTTCGAGCGAGTGAAAATCAAGGTCGTAGATGAGCATAGGAGGGCGCTTCAATAGTTTTGCTTAAATTTTACCCGCTAATTAAAAGAGAAAGACGCTTAAGGTAAACTTTTTCTTCCATTTTACATCTATACCTGCAAAGGAATACGCTATGACCAAAAAAATTCTCGCAATTCTTGCTCACCCCGACGATGAGACGTTTGGCTTAGGCGGCACACTGGCTTTATATCATCAAAAAGGATATGAAACGTATTACGTTTGCGCAACGCGCGGCGAAGTAGGCGCGGCGGACGAAGAATATATGCAAGGCTTCAAAGATGTCGCCGAAATGCGCACCGACGAGCTCATGCGCGCCGCCAAAATTTTAGGCTTAAAGGAAGTGCGCTTTTTAGGCTATCGAGACTCAGGCATGCCGAACACCGAGCCAAACCAGCACCCAAACGCCCAAGTGAACCACCCGATTGACGAAGTGGCTGGCAAAGTCGTTCAGCACATTCGCGCCATCAAACCTGATATTGTGATTACATTTGACCCCATTGGCGGATACAAACATCCCGACCATATCCACATTCACAAAGCCGCCACCCTTGCTTTTGAGAACGCCGATAACCCAAACTTTTATCCTGAAGCGGGCGAACCGTTCAAACCAAAAGCCTTATATTATCAAGTCTTTCCAAAGGCAATCCTAAAAATTGCCGTGCGCTTATTGCCGTTATTTGGAAAAGACCCCACAAAATTTGGACGCAACGAAGATATTAATCTTAAAGAACTTGTTGAGGTTGATTTTCCCGTCCATGCAAGATTAAATATCAATTCGGTCGCGCACATCAAACGCCACGCCAGCGAACAGCACGCTTCGCAAGGCGGGAAACAAATGCGGCGCGGCATACAAGGCTTGGTGATGAAATTGTTTGGCGAGCATGAAGATTTTATGCAAGCCTACCCGCCGGTAAACGGAAACTTCAAACGCAAGAAAGATTTATTTGAAGGCATTGAATAGGAAAAAAGTCTATGTTCGAGAAATAAAAAAAATGGTAGGATTCACGCAGTCGTTTCTTGGCTTAAGGAGTGTGCGATGCCTGAACAGCGAACTACCCCACGAAAGAAAATCCCCGTTTACATGCGCGTCTTAAACGACGACACGCAAGAAATTTTAGGTCACATGGTGGAAGTGAGCATGGAAGGGTTACGCTTAGAAACCACGCACGAACTTCCTATTGAAAAAGATTACTACTTGCGCCTCGAACTCACGCCAGATTTGGGCAATATCCCCTACATTGTGTTTGCCGCCCGCAGCAAATGGTGCAAAATGGATATTATCCTCCCGAATTTATATCACGTCGGCTTTCAAATTATCGAAATCCTCCCCGAAGATAAAGAAATCTTTTTGCGCGTTTTACAAAAGTACGGCGCTTAAATGTTTGGCTTCATCGTATGCCATTCTGTCGCTTGTTGATAATTAAACCCCGCCCGCAATACGCCCGCTTCATTCCATGCCCGCGAAACAATTTGTAACCCAATCGGCAAGTTTTCTTTTGAAAACCCGCACGGAACTGATAAAGCGGGCAACCCGGTTAAATTAAAGGGAGCGGTGAAGCGGGTGAGCAGCCTTGCTCTTTCAATAGCGTTTTCGCCTTCTAACACGGGGGCGGTGATAGGCGTGGTCGGAAGCGCCAAAATGTCGTATTCATCAAACAACAATTCGCATCTTCTCTTTACCTCAGTCTGCGTGCGCCGCGCCAGCGCATACTCGGTTGAAGTGTAACTCGCGCCCATCTCCAAACGCTGACGAACATCGTCTCCAAACCAATCCATATGTTCTTTCATCCGTTCACGGTGAAACGCCGCCGCATCGGCTGTGGTCATTAAAGAGTTTGCAAGCGCCGCCTCATACAAAAAATCCACGTTCACTTCTTCAATAATGGCTTGTTGTCCTTCAAAAACTTTTACCGCTTTGCGAACCGCGTCTAACACTTCGGGGTCTGTTTTTTCTTCAATAAAATGCCCAACCGCTAAAGCGATTTTTCTTTCCTTCATTTTATCTCGCAAGTGGCTGGAGTAATCGCCTGGCAATGTTTTTACTGAAGCGGGGTCTTTTTCGTCATACCCGCCCATTGCTTGCAACATCAAAGCCGCGTCTTCCACTTTTCTTGTAATCGGACCTGCATGGTCTAAATTCCACGAAAGCGGAAGAACGCCTCTGAGGCTCACTCTTCCGTAGGTGGGTTTTAGCCCAACCACGCCGCACAACGCCGCAGGAATACGAATCGAACCGCCCGTATCGGTGCCAAGCGCCGCAAGCGCCATGCCCGTCGCCACTGCCACTGCGCTCCCGCCCGATGAGCCGCCGGGTGTTCTTGTAATATCCCAAGGGTTTTTGCACGCCCCAAAATGCGGGTTGTTGTTTGTAACGCCTAATGCAATTTCATGCGTATTGGTTTTGCCGATAATCACCCCGCCCGCTTTTTTGATTTTTTGAATCGCAAAAGCGTCTTCTTCGGCAATGCGGTTTGTGAAAAATTTTGAGCCGCCTGTGGTTGCAAATCCTTTTACGTCGTATAAATCTTTGACGGCAATTGGAATGCCGTATAAAGGCATACTGCCGCTGCTGGGGGCGTCGTTTTTTTCAGGCGGGATGACAGTGGTGAAAGCGTTTAGTATGGGGTTGAGTCGCTCGATGGTTTGGTAACAGGCAGAGGCTAGGTCAGAGGCGTGTCCCTTGCGGTTTTTTATCAAATCTCGTTGAATTATCAAAGACGGAGTTTCATCTTTTTTCATATTCTAAGAAATTATATGACAATGGAAATTTTCCCACATAGCCTAAATGTACTGATTAGACCCTAAAGATTTTCAAAATCTTTAGGGTCTAATCGTTTTAGAACAGCCCTAAAACTTTTCCGGTTTCCAAATCTAAATCAATATCATAAAACGATGGGCGCGTGGGTAAGCCCGGCATGGTTCTCATATCGCCGAGAATTGGGTATAAAAATCCCGCGCCGACCGATGCGCGAACTTCACGAACTTTGACGCGAAACCCTGTGGGCGCGCCTTTGAGGGTCGCATCGGTGCTGAATGACAAATGCGTTTTCGCCATACAAATTGGCAGTTTATCGAACCCAAGTTTTGTGTAACGGGCGATTTGTTCCTCAGCCTCGGGCGTGTAATCTACGCCGTCGGCGCGATAAATTTCTTTGGCGATGGTTTCAATTTTTTCTTTGATGGAAGAATCAAGCGAATATAAAAATTGGAAGCGGCTTTCTTCATTCGCCGCTTTTACGACCGCCTCGGCAAGTTTCTTTGTGCCTGCGCCGCCGTCTGCCCAGTGCGTGCAGGGGATGGCGTCCATTGCTCCAAATTCGATGGCAGATTTGCGAATGAGTTCCACTTCGGCTTTTGTATCGGTGGCGAATGAATTAATGGCCACAATGACTTTTACGCCGAATTTATTTGCGTTTTGAATGTGGCGCTCTAAATTGGCAAGACCTTTTTTGAGTAAGTCTAAATTTTCTTCGGTATATTCAGGGGCAAGCGGTTTACCCGCCACCACTTTTGGTCCACCGCCGTGCATTTTTAGCGCGCGAACTGTGGCCACCATTACCACTACATGCGGAATTAGACCTGAATAACGGCATTTGATATTGAAGAATTTTTCCATGCCAATATCGGCGCCAAAGCCCGACTCGGTGACGACAAACCCATCTTTGCCGACTAATTTTAGGGCAACCATATCGGCAATGATGGAAGATTGCCCATGCGCAATGTTTGCAAACGGACCCGCGTGAACCATTGCCGCTGTGCCTTCTAAAGTTTGCATGAGGTTTGGCTTGATGGCGTCTTTCATGAGAACAGTCACCGCGCCCGCCACGCCTAAATCTTCCACCGTTACGGCTTCGCCGTGTTTGCTGGTTGCCACAACCATTTTGCCAAAGCGTTCGCGCATATCGGCTAACGAAGTGGTCAGCGCTAAGACCGCCATAATTTCAGAAGCGACCGTAATATCATACCCAGACCGATGCTCGAAGCCTGCTTCTTCTTTGCCTAAGCCCACTTGAATTTCGCGCAAGAAGCGGTCGTTAATATCAACCACTCGTCTCCATGTAATGGTCGCTTCGTCAATATCTAAGCGTACAAATCGGCGGCGTTCTTCGGGCGTTAAATCGTTTGGATTTGTTTTGGCAATGCCTAGTTTTTTCAAACGGCGCAGCATCACGCCGGAAAATTTTCGGTTGCCTTTTTTATCGGGCGGGCAAAGCGCGTTGAATAATTTTTCATCGTCTTGTTGTTTTTCGTGCATCACGCGCGCATCTAACGCCGCGGCCACTAAATTATGCGCCGCCGTAATGGCGTGAATATCGCCCGTGAGGTGTAAATTGAAATCTTCCATTGGAATCACTTGCGAATATCCGCCGCCTGCCGCGCCGCCTTTAATGCCGAACGTTGGTCCCATAGAAGGTTGGCGAATACAAGTGATAACTTTTTTCCCAAGATGCGCCCCCAATGCCTGCGATAAACCAATTGTGGTGGTTGTTTTTCCTTCGCCCAATGGCGTTGGCGTAATGGCGGTCACGTCAATATATTTTCCATTAGGTTTATTTTTTAATCGCTCTAAAATTTCTAACTTCACTTTGGCTTTATACGGTCCATATAGTTCTAACTCATTTTCACGAATGCCGTATTCATCCGCAATTTGGGTAATCTTTTTTAATGTAGCGGCTTGCGCTATTTCAATATCCGACGGCACTGGGCGAAGCAATTTTAACTTTGTGGGCTTAAAAGAAAAATTTACTTTAACTGGCGACGCTTTTTTTACCGATTTTTTAGTAACTTTTTTCGCAGACTTCTTGGTTTTGGTAGCCATTCGTTCTCCTTGAAAAATTATATATAATTTCTTTAATTATCAGACAAATTTCTAAAAACGCAAGAGGCAGTTTTAGGCGGTCAATAGCGTTCCTACGTTTTCGCCTTGCAGAGCGCGAGTGAGCGCTCCCTTTTCTTCCGCCGAAAAGATTTGAACGGTTAGGTTGCTATTTTTTTGAATTAATGCCAACATTTCTTCGACTTTGGCTTTCATTCCGCCCGTGACATCGGCGCTGACCGAGCCGCCAATGCCTGCCCGCATCTTTTCATACGTGGATATTTGAATCTGCTTCGTCAGCCTGGTTCTTGCGGGAAAGTCTTCCCACACGCCCGCTTCTATGCCTGCTAATAAAATCCGCGAGCAATTAAATTGTTCGGCTAAAAAAGCAAACACATCTTCGGTAGATAATATCGTGCCGCCTAGACTTTCATCAAAGGCTACATCGCCTTGCACCACAGGCAAAAGGCGGTTCTCTAACGCTTTTTGAATAGTCAAAACGTTGTGCCGAATCACTTTTCTGTTATTAGAAATCATCGAAGATGACGGCGGAAATGGAATAGCCGGCAACCCCGCTTCCAGAAACGACTTAACCACATAGCGGTTCAGTTCCGCCGCCTGAAAGCGGACTTCGGCAAACCCATACCATTGTTCGCGTGTTTGCACGCCGTTTCGTGTGCCATGCTTTTTTGCGGCAACGTGACCAAAAGAGCCAGACCCATGCCCAAGTATCAGCGACCAGTTTGGGTTCAAGTCGAGAACCGTTTTTATTTCTTGAGCAAGTTCGTTTAATTTGTCTAGGCGGGGGGTGTAGGGGGTGTCTTTATCGGTAATCAAAGACCCGCCCAGTTTGAGGAGGATAGTTTCGTTTGTCATAGCGCATGTTTTAACACATAAACTAAAAAAAGCGTTGCGGGTAATTTGCCGCAACTATGGTTTGTCGTTTGCGGGCAGATGCCGGTTTTCCACATGCTATAATTTCACGCATGGATATTCATGCAGGCATTATTGTCGTCGCTTTGTTTGCCGTCGTTGGAGCTTTTCTTGCAATTCGGGCTGGTATATTGAACTATCAAACGGCGAGAAAAATTTCTTTTTATAGCTTAAGAAGAAGATATAACCGCAATTCTATTTATCTATTTATCTTTGCTTTGTTTTTAATTTATTTTGCTTACTGGTTGCCTACTTCGGGCGAACCGTTGGTGTATGAAGTCTTTCCGCCCTCGCCCACGCCTTCTTTCACTCCAACGATTACATTAACGCCTACAATCACCTTGTCTCCAACCATAACAGAAACGCCCACGCTCACGCTTACGCCATCCGTATCAGATACGCCTACATTAACCCCAACGCCTTTTTTGCCTTTAGCCATTGAAGCCTTATTCGCCGGACCTGTAACGCCAAACCCAGAAGCGGTTTTTACGGCAATTCAATTTTCAACAGAGTTTGACGGGGTGAATCCAGTTAACCCGCGCACAACTTTTGAATTGCCAATTGATACAATATACGGCGGTTTTGATTACAACAATACCTTGCCCGGCGTGCAATGGTCTGCGGTGTGGTATCGTAACCGCGAGTTGGTTTGTTATGAAACGGAACCATGGCGGCTTGAATGGGGAACAGGCGGCATTGGCGGTTATACCGAATGCTCAAACCCAATTGGCGGCTGGTTGCCAGGCCAATACGAAGTGGTGATTTTTATGGGCTATGAATGGAAAGCCGTTGGACGTTTTGTGGTTTTAGATAGCCTTACGACAGAAACGCCGACGCCAACGTTTACAAGCGCGCCAAGTTCCACATCTACGCCATAACATGTAGATAAAGGGCGCCTATTTAATTTCTTTAGGTAGATTGCCCCTACCAATAAAATATAAAGAGGAATATCTATGACCGAAAAAGCGTTTCAAGATTACTACCCCGATTATTTTGCCCATTGCTACGGGTGCGGAAAATTAAACGAGCATGGGCATCAAATCAAAAGTTATTGGGACGGCGACGAATCGGTTTGTTATTTTATGCCCAAGCCGTATCATATCGCTATTCCAGGTTATGTTTATGGCGGGTTATTGGCTTCGCTGATTGATTGTCATGGCACAGGCACCGCCGCCGCAGTGGCGTACAAAGCCGCTAAAGAAGCAGACCCCAACGCCGAACCGAACACACGCTTCCTCACCGCTTCGTTGCATGTGGATTATCTCAAACCTACGCCGCTGAATGTGCAATTGGAAATTCGCGCAAAGGTTAAGGAACATAAAGGCAGAAAAGTTGTGATTGAAGAATGGTTAATGGCAAACGGCGTGATGACCGTTAAAGGCGAAGTGGTTGCCGTGCAAGTTCCGCAAAGTTTGGTGGAAGAGTTGTTAAGAGAAGGACGTTGAACTTTTCATCTTCAAATCGCCCATTCCTTTTTTCGCACAGTCATTTCTTTTGCAATCTCAGCCGCGAGGCGGGCGTTATTCAATAACAAAGCTAAATTCGCTTTCAATGATTTGCCTTTCGATAACTCGTTGATGCGGCTTAATAAAAACGGCGTTAGCGCCTGACCATGAACGCCTTGTTCTATCGCTTCTTTAGACGCTTTAGCAATCATCGGCTCCATTTTAGAGGCGGGAATTGATTCTGACTCAGGAATAGGGTTTGCAACGAGGATTCCGCTTCTTAAACCTAACCCCCAATGGGCTTTGGCAAACTCGGCAACTTCTTTCGGTGAATCTAATCTCACGCTGACGTTCAGCCCGCTTTCACGAGAATAAAAAGCGGGGAATTCGTCCGTCTGATAGCCAACGACAGGCACGCCCATTGTTTCAAGATATTCTAAGGTGGCGGGTAAATCTAAAATTGCTTTTGCCCCGGCGCACACCACAATCATGGGCGTTTCAGCCAGGGCGTGTAAATCGGTGGAAATATCAAACGCCGATTCTTTATGCACGCCGCCGATTCCGCCTGTGGCGAATACTTTAATCCCAGCCAGGTTTGCCGCGTGCATTGTGCCTGCGACAGTTGTTCCGCCGTTTTGTTTTTTTGTAATCGCGGTTGCAAAATCGCGGTGACTCACTTTCAGGCTGGTCGTTAATTCGCTCAGGCGAATCAATTCCGCGTCTGATAAGCCGAGGCGGATTTTCCCGTCTAGCAAAGCCACAGTAGCGGGAGTCGCTCCGCAATCACGAATTGTTTTTTCCATGTCGCGGGCGAGTTGTAAGTTTTGCGGTTGCGGAAGCCCGTGCGTAATGACAGTGGATTCAAGCGCGACAATCGGCACGCCAATGTTGAGCGCGCGCGCAATTTCAGTGGAAAGTTGTAGGTGTGGGTGTTTTATCATTTGGGGTTTTTCGGCGGGTGTAAGAGGGTTTCAATTTCGCGCAGGGTTTTTTCAATACGCGCGAGTTCAAAGTCTTTTTCGAGCGGCGGTTTATTCTCTTTTTGAATCAATTCTTTGGCGGAGAGAAATTCCTTGCGGAAAGCGCGAAGCATTTCGCGGGCAACGCTAAAGGCTTCTTTAGCGCTTTGGCTTTTAATTTCTTGCTGACGCGCGCGGCTAGTTTCGGTTTTCATTTCAGAGGCTTTTTCAATTAATTTCATTAATTCATCGTAGTCGCCGTAGTCTTTATCGTAACTTTTAGAAGCGGTGGGCGATTTATGAAAATTATCTATAACGGTTGTATTGATAATTTCTAATAATTTTTCGTTTTCTAATTTTTTACGCGAGCCTTCAATCTCTTTGCGGCGTTTTATGTTTTCGCGGGCTTGTTCCCATGCTTGTTTGAGGCGTTCATTAATCATGTTGTGCGGCAATTGCCACGTGCCAATGTCAATCCAGTGAATGGCGACGCCTAACTCGGCGGCTTTGTCTTTGAATTTTTTATCAAAAAACGAGTCTGTGATTTTTGAGCGCGACTCAAACTGTTTTACTTTTATGGAGGCGCTTTGGCTGGCGCGCGTCATCTCTCCCGTAATCTCTACGCGGATTTGCGTGTTAGCGATTTCGTTTTCGGTCACTCCGTCTAACTCTTTTTGACTAATACTTGAGAGGATTTGGCTTAAGGCGCTATTGGCAATTAATCTTTCTAACTCATTTGTCACGAGTGGAATCACGGTAGTGTCCCATGGGAACGATACGCCCGAAGCGTTTGCAGGCGGCGGGGTGATTAACGTTTGCTTATACACCAAAGACTTGACTGCGCGTTCATCAAACGAATAAGGGTCTTCTTCGGATTGCGCATTGGTAGAACTTGGTTTTCTTAGCACGCTAAAAATAATTTTGATGTCTTGCGCTTCAATGGGGATGCCGTCTTTGGTGCGTGAACTGACGGATAACCCGCTCACGAATTGGTCGCGCAAATTGATGACGGCGTATTGACGCTTGCCAACGCGGTCGTCTTCGCCGATTTCGCGGATGCGTTCAAATGCTTTTAAGTTCCAAGCCTGATCGTGCGCATAAATTACCTCTGGGTCTCCGTCCACTTGTTCGAGCAGGGCGGCGCTGCCCAAATTAACTTTGATTTTGCCTGGTCCGCCAATCAGAATAATCGGCGAGAGTTCGTCTTTTTCAGAAATTTTCCCTTCGTTGATGGTAATTTTTCCTTTGTTGCCGCCGAAAGCGACTTCTTCAATAAAATTTTGGGCTAAGGTTTGGTTTTGGAGCTCAAAAATATCGTCTAAATATTTTGCGGCTTTGCTTTGCGCGGCGGCGTAAGCGACATATAACAGCGGCAGGTATTTTAGAAAACTCATTCCGATAATTATCAGCCGTTGAACAGGAGTGAGCAATTGGTCTCCTGTGAAGAGCATAGTAATGAGGCTCAAAATAATCCATGCCGCTAGGGCAAGAATAATGCGCCACTGGTTTCTGACTTTTACATTACTTTCCGATAGCCCAAACGCCAGAGAGGCGATTTCGCTTCGTTGAATGCGAGGTCTTTTCATGCGCCGCCCTGCCTTGTTCTTGGCGAGTCTTGTTTATAGACTAAAGCCCATTTTAGAATATTATCAAGTTCTTCTATGGTTGTCACCGTTTCTTCATTTGCGTTATTTTGCGCCAGCAGGTTTTCTTTAATGGGTTCAATTAAATCTTGCAAAGCGGAAAAAACGTCAGGAAACGATAGTAAAGGGTTCTTGATAAATTTTTGCGAAGCCGCGCGCGCAAACTGTTTTGCGGCTTCGTTTCTGGCGACAGTTTCCAGCAGCGCCGCTTTTTCTTTTAATAAGGCTTCTTCCTTTTTTGCCAAATTCATCCAATCGGCGCTCCATTGCTGAATCAGGTTGGTTTCTAATTCTTGTTCAAGTAGCACGTTATGAATCCGTACTTCTAACACTTCTAAACCGCGCTCTTGCAATTCCTTAAATTCACGGCTTTCGGCGTAGCGCGGCGGTATTTCAGGGATGCCTGTATCGTCTAACACGGCTACGCTGGCTTGTTGCACGCGCCGATTGAGCATGTATTCAATCGTTTGCAACCCGCTCATGCTATCTGATGAGGTAAATAAATCTTCTAGTTTGAATTTGCGAACATACTCGCGCCAAAGATTCACCACTAAATGTTCGGGCAGTTGCTTCCACGTCATGTGGACTTTTTTGTTTTCAAATTTTTCTAGTTTAATCACTTCGCGCGTCACCGCGTTTCGTACAGCGGCTGGGTCGTACCCAAATTGTGATTTGACGCCGCTGGGCGTCGGTTGATTTATTTTTGGGCGTTTGATTCGGAAGCGGATGCTGATGGTGGGCGACACTTCAAATCCATCCCGCGTCAGACCGACCGTCTGCTTGCGGCGTTTTTCCAAGTCGTTATATTTCTTCGGGTCGGGGATTGGAACAGGGTTGAGAAACGGCTGGTCGCCCGCTAGCGGACCGATAAAACGCCATTGCGTGCGTAAATCTATGCCGATGGCTTCTTCTTCGCCCTTTTCATTCACATGGCTGATGATATATTCGTCGGCATTGGTGAAGCGAATGCCAGGTCCAACCGAGCCAACAATGCTTGTGTCGGTGCGTAAAACCACTGCGCTGGCTGTATCTAAGACGATAACGCCCGCCCCGCGTTTGTTGGCTTCGCCTTCATGTTTAATGACCCGTCCGTTTTTGACGAATAAAACGGGTCCGCGCTCGCCCGATTCAAAATCGCGCACGCGCTCGTAAATTTTCTGTCGGTCTTCGGGGGCGCTAATGGGTAGAACAAATTGTGAAAAGAAGTAAGTAAGTTTATCTACCAAAAAATATGCAATGACGAAATCAAACGCCAAAAGGATGGCGCTTGCTAACCAACTGAATGGAATCTTAAGAAGCCAAACCACCCCATGCCACAGCAGGGCAGTAATGAAAACAACGCCAAAAGGGGTAGATAAAAACGAACCAATCGCCGCAAACGCTTTGCGCATATCTCTTGATTCTAAATCAAAACTGAGCGAATTGGTAAAATTGATACATGCTCAAACTTGAATTTCATTGCCACACCAACGCTTCAAAAGATTCGTTGACGAAACCAGCAGACTTGGTAAAGACCGCTAGGCGCAAAGGCTTAGATAGGCTCGTCATCACTGACCATAATTCGATTCAAGGAGCGCTTGCGGCTCAAAAACTTGACCCTGAACTTGTGATTGTGGGCGAGGAGATTATGACTACTCGTGGGGAGATTTTGGCGGCGTATGTGCAGGAAGAAATTCCCGCAGGTTTAACCCCGCACGAAACGATACAGGCGCTAAAAGAACAACATGCTTTTATCAGCGTATCTCATCCGTTTGACCGATGGCGAAAAGGCGCTTGGGAAGAAAAAGATTTGTTAGATATTATTCATCAGGTGGACGCGATAGAAATTTTTAATTCTCGTTGTATGAACCCGATGTTTAACGCGCGCGCGAAAGCGTTTGCGGAAAAATATCATTTGGCTGGCACAGTCGGCTCGGATGCGCACGCGGCGTTTGAGGTGGGGAGGTCGGTTCTGTTGCTCGACCCATTTGAAGGTCCAGAAGAGATGCGGAACGTTATCAGGCGGGCAAAATATCAAACGAGGTTATCTTCGTGGTGGGTGCATGTTGTATCCAGATATGCCTCTAAGAGGAATAAGGAATTAAAATAATCTGATTAATCTTGCGCGGGCGTTGGCGCTTCAATGGGGATAAATCTTTGTTGTTTGCCAAGCCGAAGATGCAATAAATAAAAGGCAAACGCGGCGATGGCGCATAAAACCCCGCCGATGTACCAAAGCAAGTTTGGATTGAGATTATCTAATACAAGACCAGCCAGCATAGGCGCAAAGGCGGAAGGGAGCAGCCAAGTTGTGCCAAAGATTGCCATGTATCGCCCGCGCATTTCTATAGGCGCAAAATTTGAGGCAAGCGTTTGGCTGGTTGGCACGACTAGTATTTCTCCAGCAGTGATAATCACAATAGCGGAGACGAATAACCAGTAAAGCGAAACAAACCCAAACAGACTGAACCCCAGCATATAAAACAGAGCGCCAAACGCCATGATAATAAAGGGAGGGCTGTTTTTGATTTTGCGCGAAACCCATACTTGAAATAAAATGACTGTGATTGCGCTGGTTGTCATCAAGAAGCCGTAGCCTTGCGGGGTAACTTCATGAACGTCTCTTAGAAAAACGGATAACGAGTTATACATTTGTTGATACACTGCCGTCATCAAAATTGCGGCGAAGATGAACGCCATGAAAGCGGCGTCTTTGAATACGACTTGGTAGCCAACAATAGTGCGCCAAACCGTTTCGTGCGGTTGACGCTCTTCTTGAGGATGGGGTTGCGGTTTTGTTTCGGGCATAAACCGATAAAAGATGAAGGCTACAATGCAACTGATGATTGCGTCCATAACGAATAAAAGCATGAAGGAACGATTGGCAAGAAAACCGCCAATACTGGGTCCAATCATCCATGATAAATTATGGATAACGCGCATGAGGCTAAACCCTTCTTGACGTTGTTTTTCATCTAAAATATCTGCCAGCATGGCTTGATGCGCTGGACCAGAAACATCGGAAAGTAAGCCGATTACAGCGGCAAGCGGAAATAAAATCGCCAACGAATTGGCAAGACCTAAACTTAGCGCGCTAAAAGCGCTGAATATCAAACCAAACAGAATTAATTTCCTTCTGCCAAATTTATCGGTTAATGCGCCGCCGATAAAATTGCCAACCACCCCAAAAATAGAAAACATAGCAAGCGCCATGCCTGCTTGAGTCATGCCGACGTTAAATGTTTCTGTGATGTATAAAGAAAAGAACGGAAATAATAAAGTCCTCCCAATGTTATCAATGAAAGAAGCGAGGATGATGACCCAAAATGTAGAGGGGAAACGCCGATAGGTTTGTTTAAGGCGGGTGAGCATGAGTTGATTATAGAACAAATGTTTTATTTGTCAATCCTTTACTTTCTTTGTTTGGTTGATATTAAATTGACATCCGCTCATTTTTTTGCTACACTCAATTTGTCAGACAACTAGACCAATCCTTTCTTCTTATCATTTCCCCAAACAATGTCCACACTCCTTATTAAAAACGCATATATCGTCACAATGGACGAGCAACAAACAGAAATCCCCAACGGCGGAATCTTTATCCGCGATGGAATCATTCAGGCGTTAGGTCAAGAAGCGGATTTGCCCAAAACGGCGGATGAGGTTTTAGATTTGAAACATCATGTCGTTGCGCCGGGGCTTATCAATACTCATCATCATTTTTTTCAAACGCTCACGCGCGCCGTTCCTGCCGCGCAAGATGCAAATCTTTTCAATTGGCTAAAAACGTTATATCCAATCTGGGCGAAGATTCAGCCCGAAGATATTTTTATTTCAACGCAAACTGCGTTAGCGGAACTTGCTCTTTCGGGATGCACAACCGCCTCTGATCATTTATACCTTTATCCAAACGCTTCAAAACTAGACGATGAAATTGAAGCGGCGCTTCAAATAGGGCTTCGGCTTCAAGCGTCGCGCGGTTCAATGAGTTTAGGCGAATCTAAAGGCGGCTTGCCGCCCGATTCGGTCGTAGATAATGAAGAAGCGATTTTGAAAGATTCTCAACGATTAATAGAAAAATATCACAACCCCAAACATGGCGCAATGACTCAAATTGTGCTTGCGCCTTGCTCGCCGTTTTCGGTGACGCCCGATTTAATGAAACAATCGGCAAGGTTAGCGCGCGAATATGGCGTGCATTTGCACACGCATTTAGCCGAAACTGAAGACGAAGAACAATTTTGTTTACAAAAATTCAGCCATCGCCCAGTGGCTTATATGCAAGAGGTAGAGTGGGTAGGGAACGACGTTTGGTTTGCGCACGCAGTATATGTGAATGATGAAGAGATAAAAGTATTTGCCAAGCACAACTGCGGCGTAGCGCATTGCCCAACGTCTAATATGCGTTTAGCTTCTGGCATTGCGCCTGTTAAAGAATATCGCAAAGCGGGTGTGAATGTGGGTTTAGGCGTAGATGGTTCTGCCTCAAACGACAGCTCGCATTTACTTTCAGAAGTGAGAGCCGCCATGTTAGTATCGCGCGTGAAAGAAGGAATAAAGGGCTATTCACTATCGAATGACCCTAACCGAAAATTAATGACAGCCCGCGAAGCCTTATACCTTGGCGCGCGCGGCGGCGCGGCAGTAGTAGGCAGAAATGATATTGGCAGTTTAGAAGTTGGAAAATGCGCCGACTTTTTTGCCGTGAATCTCAATCGCCTCGAATTTACGGGTATGCATGACCCTGTCTCTGCTATTGTCTTCGGGCAACCCGTCCGCGTAGATTACACAGTTGTGCATGGCAAGTTTATCGTCAAAGCAGGTCAATTGGTGACGGTGGACGAAAGCAAGATAATTGAACGTCACAACCAAGCGGCAAAGAGATTATTGAGTTAGAAGGTTACATTACAGGTTGAAGGCTCTCATAAAGGTAAACAATGTCATCTTTGCCCGCGATAATTTTCGGCGCTTTGTCTATAGCGGCTTTGGTTGTATTTATCATTGGCTTAATCAAGAGTAAGACATGGCTGGCGGTACTCGGTGCATTTTTGTTTTTGCCGTTTGTGTACTACTTCAGCGGGACGCCAGCCACAAGAATTATTATCGTCTTGCCGTTTTTGCATTTCGGCTCGGCGTATGCTTTATATCAAAAGAATAAATTGATGGCGTGGAGTTTGTTCTCGCCTGTAATTTTTTTTATGCTGTTCGTACTAGGCGTTATTATTACGAATTATGTTAGGAACTAAAAGATTTTATGGATGTTTCTAAAAAAGAAAGCGCCCTCTTGCTATTTGCTGCGCTTGCGTTTTATGTATTCATCGTCGCGCGTAGCGCTTGGGTTTCCGACGACGCGATGATTACTTTTCGCGCAGTTGAAAACTTTTTGGCGGGGTATGGCTTGGGCTACAATCCTTATGTACGCGTGCAGGCGTTTACGCATCCATTGTGGTTGTTTTTATTAACCGCCGTTTACTTTGTTGCGCGGATATTTTTTTCGAGCGTTCCAAACGCTTTGTTTTACGTTGCTTTTCTTTTATCAATCGCCGTTTCTTTTTTAACCGCTTTTATTTTATTAACTAAAATTGCAAGGTCTCATATTATCGCCCTCATTACTGCGACGTTGGCATTAAGCCTATCTAACGCCTTTGTGGACTTTTCAACCTCCGGTTTAGAAAACCCGCTCACTCATTTATTGCTGATGTTGTTTTTTGCTTTGTACCTTAGCGAAAAACAACGTTTATTTCAGTTGAGCCTGATTGCGTCTTTCATAATGTTAAATCGTTTAGACGCTTTTCTCTTAATTGCTCCCTCTTTAGGGTATGCGTGGTGGATTTCGAAAGAGCGAAAAAAGATTTTGCAAAAATACTTCTTGGGTTTACTCCAATTTTCGCTTGGGAGATATTCTCGTTACTTTATTTTGGTTTTCTGTTCCCAAATACCGCTTATGCAAAATTAAATACTGGCGTTTCGGAGAGTTTGCTTATTCTTCAGGGGTTAGATTATTTCCTCAATACCATCAATTGGGACCCGATTACGATTTTTGTCATGGCTTTAGCGGGAGTCGCTGTTTTGCTTGAGAGAAATATAAAGTTTACCGCCTTGTTTATGGGCGTTTTGTTGTATGCGGCATATATTGTTAAGATTGGGGGCGACTTTATGGCTGGGCGCTTTTTCGCCGCGCCGTTTCTTTTATCTGTTGCAATGTTCTCCAATTTATTCGTTTCTAAGCGCGCGCAATTAACGAGTTTGGGAATCATGGTTTTACTGGGCGTATTCTCGTTCCGTTCTCCGTTGTGGGCTTCAAATTTAGTTCAGTATTTTCCTGCATACCCTATTAGCGACCGTAACGGCATTTCTGACCAACGCCTGCATTATTTTGGCAATGAGCGAAAAGGGCAATTTAATAGTTTGGTAGAAAACGGGTTTCGAGAATATGAATGGGGTTCCGAATTTGCAGGAGACAACTGGCAATTTACAGGCTACGAATCTGTGTATGTGGCAGATGCGCTTGGAAAGCCCGGTTATAAAAAAGGACCGAATATTTATGTTATTGATAATTACGCCTTAGCCGACCCTCTGCTTGCCCGCCTGCCCGCCGTTGAATGGGAGATTGGGCATTTTCGGCGTGAAATCCCTGAAGGTTATGTTGAGACGTTGCAATCAGGCGAAAACCACATTGCCGACCCGAATTTGGCTTTATATTATTCTAAATTACAGGTCTTAATTATGGGACCAATTTGGGATAAAAATCGCATGGTCGAAATTTGGAATTTCAACACTGGGCAGTATGATTATTTGTTAGAGCGATATATTGTAGAAAGCGCTAATTAATTCAAAGGAGTGAATCGTATGGCTTCTTCCACCAAACTAGCAAAATCTTTGATTGACGTCGCTATGGGGCGCGCTCATGCCGACTTGGTGATTCAGAACGGCAAATGGGTGAGCGTACAATCCGGCGAGATTATTCCCAATACCGATATTGCCATTGTAAATGAGCGTATTGCGTTTGTTGGAAGAGACGCCAGCCATACCATTGGCAAGAAAACCAAAGTTATTAATGCAAACGGAAAATATTTAGTTCCCGGGCTTTTAGACGGTCACATGCACGTTGAGTCGGGGATGGTTACGGTGACGGAGTTTGTGCGCGCAGTGGCGGTGCGCGGCACAACTGGCATGTTTGTTGACCCGCACGAAATTGCCAATGTCTTTGGTCTAAAAGGCGTGAAGTTGATGGTGGATGAAGCGCAAAAGCAACCGATTCATGTTTGGGTGCAAATGCCCTCTTGTGTGCCTTCTGCGCCTGGGTTAGAAACGCCGGGCGCTTCCATTGGACCGAAAGAAGTGGAAACCGCGATGAAGTGGAAAGGCATTATTGGGTTGGGCGAGATGATGAATTTTCCCGGCGTGTTCATGGGCGATAAAAAAATGTTAGATGAGATGTCTGCCACACATGCGGCGGGAAAAGTGATTGGCGGGCATTATGCCTCGCCCGATTTAGGCTTGCCGTTTCATGGTTATGTGGCAGGCGGCGCCGAGGACGACCACGAAGGCACACGTTTAGACGATGCGATTGCTAGAGTAAGGCAAGGCATGAAGGCAATGCTGCGATATGGCTCGGCTTGGTTTGACGTTGCCGCGCAGGTGAAAGCGATTACCGAAAAGAAATTAGATTCGCGCCGCTTCATCTTATGTACGGATGATTCGCACGCGGGAACATTAACCTCCGAAGGACACATGGACCGCGTCTTACGTCATGCCATTTCCGAAGGCTTAAACCCCATGACCGCGATTCAAATGATGACGATTAACACTGCGGAGCATTTTGGTCTAAGCAAAGAAATGGGCATGATTGCGCCAGGGCGCTATGCCGATATTTTGCTGGTTGAAGATTTGATGAATTTCAAGGCGGAGCTTGTCATTGCAAAGGGTCAAACGATTGCCGAAAACGGCGAATGGAAAATTAAATTGCCCAGTGTGAAATACCCAAGTTGGGCAACCAAGTCGGTGAAGGTGAAGCGAAAACTCACAGGCGAAGATTTTATTCTCCGCAGCCGAGCCAGCAATGGGTCGGAGATTGAAGCGAACGTGATTGGCGTCATTGAAAATCAAGCCCCCACGCGTCATCTTAAGGTGAAAGTGACGGTGGAAGATAATCAAGTTAAATCGAATATCAAAAAAGATTTAGCAAAAATTGCGTTGGTAGAAAGGCACAAAGCCACAGGTAAAGTTGTGGTTGGTTTAATTAGCGGGTTTGGTTTTACGAGAAAATGCGCGGTCGCTTCCACGGTGGCGCATGATAGCCATCATATGTTGGTGGTTGGCGCCGACGATGATTGTATGGCGCTTGCCGCCAATGAATTAACAAAATGCGGCGGCGGGCAAATTGTGGTGTTGGATGGAAAAGTAATTGGCTTAGTTGAAATGCCCATTGCGGGTTTAATGTCGAACGAACGAGCCGATGTGGTGGCTCAAAAAGCGAACGCTGTGTTAGAGGGGTTCAAATTGTGCGGCAGCGAATTAAATAACCCTAACATGCAGTTGAGTTTAGCGGCGTTGGTGGTCATTCCTGAGTTGCGAATATCCGATAAAGGTTTGGTGGATGTGACTAAGTTTGACTTTATCCCCGTGTTAGAAGATTAAGAAAAGAGGATATATGGCTCACAATTTTCCCTTTCAGCGCTTGCAAGCCGATTTAGCGAAAATCATTAATAAAACTTCGCCGGGCAAGCGGTTGCCCACCGAACCCGAACTTGCAAAACAATTGGGCGTTTCGCGCGCTACGCTGCGCGAAGCCATGCGTTCGTTTGAAACGCAAGGGTTATTGCGCCGCAAGCAAGGTTCTGGCACGTATGTCGTTGGGAAAATCAAAGCGTTAGATAGCGGATTAGAAGTGTTAGAAAGCCTCGATACAATTGCCAAAAAGCAAGGGCTTTCAATTTCGTTTAGCAACCTGACGATTGAAACGACCCAAGCGGATGAAGACCAAGCGGGGATGTTTAAGTTAAAAGAAGGCGGCGCGCTCACGCGCATTCGTCGCATTATTCGCGCCGAAGATAGACCGATTGCTTATTTGGTAGATACATTGCCCGATACGGTTTTGCCCGCGAAAGATTTCCCTAAAGATTTTAACGGCTCTGTGCTAGATTTTTTGCTGGGGCGCGGCGACGTGTTAACCTCTTCTCGCGCCGACGTGAGCGCGGTCGACTCTTCGGCGGAGATTGCCAAGTTGCTGGAAATTCAGCGCGGCGACGTGCTTTTGTATTTTAGCGCGCAATTGTTTAATGAGCATGGCAAAGTGGTTGACCATTCGCTAAGTTATTTTATCCCCGGCTATTTTCATTTTCATATTGTAAGAAGAGTAGGAAACAATGGTTAGAAAGACCATAAAGTAAGGAGAAATGATGACAAACAAAATAAATGAAATTCAAAAACGCGCGCAAGCCGCGCGCGAAGATATGATTCAATTCATGTTAGAGATTTGCGAAATCCCAAGCATGGATTCACAGATTGGTCCAGTGGGCGAGCGGGTGCAAGCCGAAATGAAAAAACTCGGTTTTGACGAAGTCCGCTTCGACAAAATGGGCAACACCATTGGACGGATTGGAAACGGCAAGCGAGTCATTGTCTATGATTCGCATATTGACACCGTTGGCGTTGGCGACCCGTCTATGTGGAAATGGGACCCGTTCAAAGGCAAAATTGAAGACGGCGTTTTATATGCGCGCGGCGCGTGCGATGAAAAAGGCTCAACGCCCGGCATGATTTATGGTTTAGCCATAGCAAGAGATTTAGGTTTGTTAGACGGTTGGACCGCTTATTATTTCGGCAATATGGAAGAGTGGTGCGACGGCATTGCGCCCAACACATTTGTCGAAGTGGACCCCAAAATTAAACCCGATTTTGTAGTGATTGGCGAGCCGACCAAAATGCTCACCTACCGCGGTCATAAAGGACGCTTGGAGATGAAAATTACCGCCAAAGGAAAATCGGCTCATGCGGCGAGCAATCACCTTGGCGATAACGCCATTTATAAATTACTGCCCATCATCGCCGGCATACGAGATTTAGAGCCAAAACTAGGCGACCATGAATTTTTAGGGCATGGAAAAATCACCGTGTCCGATATGCGCGTGAAAACCCCTTCTATCAACGCCGTGCCAGATGAAGCGGTGATTTACATAGATAGGCGCATGACCTTTGGCGAAACAAAAGAACAAGTGAAAAAACAAATTGAAGATTTAATCCCCGCTGAATATAAAGATACAGTGAAGTTAGAAGAATTATTTTATGACGAACCGTCTTACACGGGCTTTGTTTTCCCCGTAGATAAATACTTCCCCGCTTGGGCGTTAGAAGAAAATCACCCCTTTGTGCAGGCTTCGCAAGAAGCGCGTAAACTGATAGGTCTGCCTGACGCGCCGAGCGGAAAATGGAACTTTTCCACCAATGGAATCTACTGGGCGGGCAAAGCGGGCATCCCATCCATCGGTTTTGGTCCCGGCGATGAAGAGACGGCGCACACTGTCAACGATTCTGTTTCGCTGGAGGATATGGTCAAAGCGACAGAGTTTTATGCAATTTTGCCGAGTTTGATTAAATAAATTAAGAAACAACGCACACAGTTTCGCTGTGTGCATAAAATAAGGAGATAAATTATGCAAACTAATTTTCGAGGACGCGACTTTATTGGCGATTTAGATTTCACCAAAGAAGAAGTCGAAACCGTGTTAGATGTCGCGTGGGATTTGAAACGCAAACGCGCCTTAGGCGAACCTCATGCCTTGCTACGAGATAAAACCTTGGCAATGTTGTTCTTTTTCACATCCACGCGCACACGCGGCTCATTTGAAGCGGGTATGGCGCAATTGGGCGGTCACGCCGCATTCATTGATAGCGAAACCACGCAAATTTCACATGGCGATACCGCCAAAGAAATTGGCGAAATTTTCGGCAGATATTTTGACGGCATCGCCATTCGCCAGTGCGATTGGCAATTTGGCAACCAATATATTAACGATGTCGCCAAAGCCAGCCGAGCGCCTGTGCTAAACATGCAATGCGACGTATATCATCCCTTTCAATGCTTGGCGGACTTAATGACCATTATGGAGAAAAAAGGACGCGATTTGAAAAAGAAGAAAGTCGTCGTCTCTTGGGCGTATGCCGCCTCTTATAGCAAACCGATTTCCGTCCCCCAATCTTTAATTTTACAAATGACCCGCTTCGGCTGCGACGTGGTGCTGGCTCACCCGCCTGAGTTTAAACTCATGCCCGACATTATGCAACAAGCCAAAGACAACGCCAAAAAATACGGCGTGGGGTTTGACGTGACCGATAATATGGACGAAGCCTTCAAAGACGCCGATGTAGTTTACCCAAAATCTTGGGGACCACTGCTCACCACAACCGCCAAAGAAGAAGGCAAAGCCTTGATTGATAAATACAAATCATGGATTACCGACGAACGCCGCATGAAATTAACCAAAGAAGACTCTATTTATATGCACTGCCTTCCAGCCGATAGAGGGCTTGAAGTGACAGACGGCGTGATTGACGGACCTCATTCGGTAGTCTATGACGAAGCGGAAAATCGCTTACATGCTCAAAAGGCTGTGATGGCGCTTACCATGTCGTAATATGCAGGGGCGAGTCGCCTCGCCCTTGCTGGAGGTTTATAAATGACTAAACTCGCAGTCGTCGCCATTGGCGGCAACGCTTTAATTAAAGATGAAAAACGCATTACCGTAGAAGACCAAGAAATTGCGCTTCGAGAAACGTCAGTCCACTTGGCAGATATGATTGAAGCGGGTTGGAATCTTGCCATTGGGCATGGAAACGGTCCCCAAGTCGGGTTCATTTTGAGGCGCTCTGAAATCGCCGCCAAAGTGGAAGGCATGCACGAAGTCCCCTTAGATGTATGCGGCGCGGATTCGCAAGGCGCAATCGGCTATGAATTACAACAAGCCTTGCGGAATGAATTTTTCAAACGCAAGATAAACAAAAAAGCCGCCACTATTATTACCCAAATGCTGGTGGATTCAAACGACTCCGCTTTCAAAAAACCAACCAAACCGATTGGCTCATTTATGGACGAAGCCGAAGCAAAACGTCGTGAAAAGGAAATGAACTGGTCGGTAGTGGAAGACGCAGGCAGAGGCTGGAGAAGAGTCGTCGCTTCTCCGCTTCCAAAAGAAATTATCGAATTTGATGCCGTCAAAATCTTGCTAGACGCCGGGCATGTCGTCATCACCGTAGGCGGCGGCGGAATCCCCGTTATAGATAGAGGCGACGGCGAATTGCAAGGCGTTGCCGCAGTCATTGATAAAGACTTCGCTTCGTCTTTGCTGGCGCAAAAAATCAAAGCCGATTTATTCTTAATTGCAACGGCGGTCGAAAAAGTAGCCATTAATTTTGGAAAACCAAACCAACAATGGTTAGATAAAATCACAGTCGCCGAAGCCAAAGCCTATTTGGATGAAGGTATTCATTTTGCCAAAGGTTCAATGGCGCCAAAAATTCAAGCCGCCATTTGGTATTTAGAAAACGGCGGCAAAGAAGCGCTCATTACAAACCCCGAAAATATCGGACGCGCCTTGAAAAAAGAAACAGGCACTTGGATTGTCCCTTAAATTATGTAGGGACACGGCGCCAGCCGTGTCCCTACGATTGAATTTATGAAAAACTTTTTTGAAAAAATAAATAATATAAAACTCACAAACAAATCCACTCCGTACTTTTTGTCATTCATCGCCTTCCTCGTGTATGGTTTATTCTTCTGGCAACGCGGGTTTTATTGGGATGAATTCCCCTGGATGTGGACGTATTTCCAACTCGGTTCGGAAATGCTCACAAAAACCTTTTCAACCAGCCGCCCGTTTTGGGGCATGATTTATCAAATCACCATCCCCATCGTTGGGGCAAACCCATGGGCTTGGCAATTGCTTGCAATCGTCTTACGTTGGCTCACCGCATTTTTGTTATGGAAAATTTTATGCGCGTTATACCCCAAGCATGAAAAACAAAATTTGTGGGCGAGTTTATTTTTTCTCGTTTATCCCGGCATGGGGCAACACTTTATCGCATTTATGTATAGCCATTTTTATATTGTGCTGTCTGCATTTTTATTTTCTCTCTATCTTTCATTACTGGCAATAAAATCTGAAAAATATCGCATTCCATTGTTTATCGCCTCCTACTTTTTTGCGTTCGTCAATTTGATAACGATGGAATACTTTTATTTTCTTGAATTTGCTAGACTCATTATCATCTATCAATTTTTATCTGGAGATATAAAGCGCCGCCTCATCGCTACGGGGAAATTGTTTTTGCCATACTTCGGCATTTTTCTCGGCGTGACCGTTTGGCGCGCGTTCTTTTTTGAACACCAAAACGCAAGCTACAATTATGTTTTACTCGACGCGCTTCAAGAAAATTTTTTTGCAGGCGTTTTATTGTTCATGAATAATGCGCTCCTAAGTTTTTGGCGCACGGCGTTTCAAGCCTGGCTTAACCCATTTTTTGATATTGGGTTAACTGGCTTTGGTCCGCTCACGCTTGCGTTAATGATTGTTTTATTAATTACAACGATTGTTTTAGTTGGCGTGTATCTTTATTTGTATCACCCTGAGCAAAGCGAAACATCTCCGCCAAAATCGAAAAGCGCCGCCGCTGAGGACGGCGGCTTGAGCATACGCAATAATGATAATGATTTTGCTCAACGCGCAGGTTGGCTTGGGTTAATTTTCTGGGGGCTTTCAGGCGGCGCCGTGTGGGTGAGCGGAAACATGCCGCAATTCAACTTTTCAATGGATAGATTCATGCTTCCGTTTATGTTAGGGGCGAGTATTTTGCTGGCATATCTAATTGCGTTGATTAAGAATCAAAGAATGCAAATAATCCTTGTCGCGTTGCTGGTCGGTTTTGCAGGGAGCAGACATTTTCAACTTGAAGATATTTATAGAAGAGATTGGCATACGCAACAACAATTATTCTGGCAAATGACAGAGCGCATTCCGAATTTTGAAAAAGGAACGATTCTCCTCGCCAACGACTTCCCCGTTACTTATTATTCCGATAACTCTTTGACAGGTCCATTAAATTGGATTTACTCGCCGCCCGGCGAGATGAATTTAATGTTGTATTACGCTTCCTTTCGCGTTGGCTCAACCTTGCCGAGCGTAGAGCCAGGTCAACCGCATCAGTTATATTACATTGGACCCACATTTTATGGAAACACCTCCAATATCCTTGCCGTATATTTCGACCCTCCCAAATGCTTCCGCGTGCTAGACCCCGAAGTGGAAGAGAACAATCGTTTGCTTCCACCAGCGTTGCGCGATGTGGCTAAATATACCAATCAAAATGTGATTTTATTTGAAAAAGCCTATCAATTGCCAAGTCAGTTTTACGGCGTAGAACCCGAAAAAGATTGGTGCTATTATTTTTCTCAAGCCGAGCTAGCCCGCCAGAAAAAAGATTGGGAAAGCGTTGCCCGTATTGCCGAGCAAGCCTTTGCATTAGGCGATACGCCAAACGACCCTGTGGAAAGATTTGTCTATATCGAAGGGTATGCTCACGTTAACAATTGGGAAAAAGCGGTAAAATTATCTGAAGATAGTTATAAAGTTTCAAAAAATTATGTCGCTCCCATGTTATGCAAATTATGGAGCAGAATTGAAAGAGAAACCGAAAACGGCACAGAGCAGGCGGCAGCGCTCCAGCAAGTGCGAAGCGAGTTTGGTTGCCAGTAATCATCAGGTTGTGTGTAATTTGTCACAAAGGCGTTCCTTCTGGTAAAATTGTTTAGACAAGTGAAAGGAGGCATCTAGGAAAGAAGATTGACCTTCGTTGCATTGTCCAAAAATATTTTCAAAAGGAGAAGAAAGATGAGAAAGAATTTTGCTCGCCTGGTAAGTTTATTATTCGTTTTTGTGTTTGCGCTTTCTGCTTGCGCGCCCGCTACTGAAGCGCCAGTAGATGCAACAGAAGCGCCCGCTACCGAAGCCGCTACCGAAGCGGCAACTGAAGCCGCCACTGAAGCGCCGGCTGAACCGTTTGTGTTTGGCATGTTGCTTGTAGGTCCGTATAACGATGGGGGCTGGAGCCAAGCGCATTACGAAGCGGGCAAGTATGTAGAAGAAAAACTTGGCGCAACCATGATTTATTTGGATAAAGTAAACCCCGCCGACCGCCCCGGCACCACGCCAGACCAATTGGCTGAAGAATTAGTTGCCCAAGGCGCGAAGTTAGTCATCTTCAATTCAGACGATATGAAAGACGCCTCGACCGCATTTGCCCAAGCGAATCCAGATGTATTCGTTATTATGGCTTCGGGCGACCAAGTTTGGCCCGACGGTAAGAACTATCAAGAAATTCCAAACCTGATGAATATTATGGGACGCATGGAATACGGCAAGATGATTGCCGGCTGCGCCGCTGCGCTTTCTTCTACCACTGGCAAAATCGGTTACTTAGGACCGTTGATTAATGACGAAACTCGCCGCTTAGCCGCTTCCGCTTACTTGGGCGCCAAATATTGCCACGAAAAAGCAGGCAAGACCACCGAGTTAGCCTTCAAAGTGACTTGGATTGGTTTCTGGTTCCATATCCCAGGCTTTACCACCGACCCTGTGGATGTCTCTAAAGATTTTTACACCACTGGTTATGATGTCGTAATTTCTGGTATTGATAATTCCGTCAACTTGCCCGAAGCCCAAAAATTAACCGCTGAAGGAACGCCAGTTTGGGCTGTGGCTTATGACTATATCAACGCTTGCGACGCCGCGCCCGATGTGTGCTTAGGCGTGCCGTATTTCAATTGGGGCCCAGAATACTTGAAAGCCATTCAATCTGCCGCAGATGGAACATGGCAATCGCAATTTGTTTGGGCTGGACCCGATTGGTCTGACCTCAATAATCCAGACACCTCGTCTGTTGGGTATGTAAAAGGACCTGGATTGACCGATGAAAACGCCGCTGTTTTGGATGAATTTATTGCAGAATTGGCGAGCGGCTTAAACTTGTGGACGGGTCCCATCAACTTGCAAGATGGAACGCCGTATCTTGCCGATGGGGAAGTTGCCACCGACCAACAAGTTTGGTATTTGCCTCAATTGCTCGAAGGCATGGAAGGCTTGAGCGCATCTGAGTAAGATTTGATTTTTTCGTAGGGGCGAGGTTCCTCGCCCCTACATTTTTATTTTATCTTTGTTTATCTCCGCTCATCTCTGATGAAAAATAGGAATCGCCGCCTATGAATGTCGAACTCAAAAACATCAACAAGCATTTTGGAAAAGTTCACGCCAATAAGAATATTAATCTCACAATTCCATCTGGCAGCCTTCAGGGGATTTTAGGCGAAAACGGCGCGGGCAAAAGTACGTTGATGAAAATTTTATCGGGCTTTATTCATGCCGATTCAGGCAGCGAAATTATTTTAGACGGAAAAACCGTAAAAATGAACTCGCCTGCCGACGCTATCAAATACGGAATTGGCATGTTGCATCAAGACCCGTTAGATTTCCCGCCCATGAAAATTATAGATAACTTTTTGCTCGGCATGCCTGGCGGCTTTTTTCCAAACCGTAAAAAAGCCGCTCAAGATTTTAATGCCCTTCAAAAAGAGTACGGCTTTTCGCTTGACCCCGACGATTATGTCGATTCATTAACAGTGGGGGAACGACAACAACTTGAAATTATGCGTTTGTTATTTTTAGGCGTGCGTCTCTTTATTTTAGACGAACCCACTACAGGCATTAGCGCTGCGCAAAAAGAAAAACTATTCGCCACGTTAAGAAAATTTCCCGAACAAGCCATGACTGTTATTTTCGTATCTCATAAGTTAGAAGATGTTGAAAACTTATGCGACCGTGTCGCCGTATTACGAGCAGGAGAATTGGTCGGCGAGTTAACTCCGCCGTATCAGACCAAAAAATTTATTGAACTGATGTTTGGCAAAGAGGTGACGCTTGGCGAGCGACAATCTGCGCCTGTTGGCGAGCCAACGCTTTCGCTGCGCAACGTTTCGCTTGAAGACGCCCGTTTGAAAATAAAAGATATTAACTTTGAAGTTCGTGAAGGCGAAGTAATTGGCTTGGCAGGCATGGAAGGCTCTGGGCAAAATTTATTTATGCAGGCATGCGCGGGCTTGGTCCGCCCTGTAGGCGGCAAAATACTCCTCAAAGGTCAAGATTTAAGCGGAAAGTCTTATCACGTTTTCAAAAAGCGCGGAGTCGGTTTTTTGCCTGCGGCGCGGTTAGAAGAAGCGTTAATCCCCGGCCTAACGTTGACCGACCATTTTATCTTAGCCGAAGAACCGCGCGGGATTTTTATTGACCATGCCGCTGGACGCGCATTAACTGAAGAACGGATTCAATCTTTCAACATTCGCGGAACGCCGCTCACGCCAGTCGAATCGCTTTCGGGCGGGAATCAACAACGCGCCGAATTAGCCTTATTGCAAAACCCGCTTTCATTAATTTTGCTAGAACATCCTACGCGCGGCTTGGATATTGAATCGGTGATTTATATTTGGGGCAAATTAAAAGAAAGATGCAAACAGAACGCTTCGATTATCTTCATGTCTTCAGACCTTGAAGAAATTTTACAATACAGCGACCGCGTGTTGGTTTTCTTTAGCGGCAAAATTTCACAACCCTTAGACGCAAGAACAACCAGCGTTGAAGAACTTGGCGAATTAATTGGCGGCAAAGGCTGGGCAGAAGTAGGAGACGAACATGCTTAAGAATCGTTTTGGCGGTTTGCTATTCCAGTTAATAGCGCTGGCTTTATCGTTTGGGGTTGTATCTCTGATATTAATTTCAATAGGCGCTTCGCCAACGCAAGCCTTTCAAAATATGTTCAGAGGCTCGTTTGGCGAAATTCGAAAATTTGCCGAAGTATTGGTCGCTTTTGTGCCGTTATTGCTTGTTACGGCGGGGTTGTTAGTTACATTTTCCGCAGGGCTATGGAACATCGGCGTGGAAGGGCAAATTGTGCTGGGCGCAATTGCAACCACTTGGGTTTACCGCTATTTTCTTGAAAGCGATTTGCCCCCCGCGCTCATCATTACATTTGCAATTCTCGGCGGCATGATAGGCGGCGCGCTTTGGGCGGCGCTGACGGGCATATTAAAAGTATTTGGCGGCGTAAACGAAATCTTTGGCGGGCTAGGGTTAAATTTTGTCGCCACCGCTTTAACCATTTATCTCATCTTCGGTCCATGGAAGCGCCCCGGCGTCGCCTCGATGAGCGGCACCGTTCCATTCCCCGATGAGTTTTCGCTGCCCTTGCTAGCAGATTTGCGCATTAGCCCATGGGCGCTAGGCATTGCATTGGTAGCGATACTGATTGTTTTTTTTCTACTGCAAGGCACATACTTTGGCTTAAAGTTAAAAGCCGTTGGTAAAAACTTTCGCGCGGCGTATTTGCTAGGCATTCCTACTTGGCAATACTTAATGTACTCTTTTTTGATTGGCGGCGCTTTAGCGGGCTTGGCTGGCGCTATGCAGGTTGCCGCTGTGTATCACCGCCTCATCCCCTCCATTTCAAGCGGTTACGGCTACCTCGGCTTGATGGTCGCTATGCTGATTAACTATCAAGCAATATGGGCAATACCAGTGGCGTTATTCTTTGCCGCCTTAAACATCGGCAGTATTCAACTTCCTATCGTGATGAAACTTGATTCATCGCTTGCGGGCGTTTTGCAAGGCACGCTTGTTCTTTTTGTTTTACTCATGGAAGGCGCGCGTCAAAAATTGATGAAACGGGAGCAAACCACATGACTCAAGAGACCATCCTTATTGGTTTAGCGGGCATTCTTGCCGCCTCTGCGCCGATTGTGTTTGCCGTATTGGGCGAAACATTATCTGAACGCGCCGGCGTGATTAACCTTTCTATGAACGGCACAATTCTGCTTGCCGCAATGGGCGGCTTTGCGGTAGCCTACAACACAAATAACATCTTGTTAGGGTTTCTTACGGGTATGCTCATTGGCGCCTTGGTGGCGCTGATTGTCGCCTTTGCCAGCATTACTTTGAATCAATCTCAAGTGGCGGTTGGCTTTGTGCTGGCATTAACCTGCCGAGACCTTTCTTATTTTCTAGGCAGCCCCTACATGGGCGTGCCGGGTCCGCGTTTGCAAGCCATTCCAATTCCTATATTAAGCGATATTCCAATTCTTGGCGTATTGTTCTTTCGTCAAGATGCAATTACTTACATAAGTTTTATCGCCATCATCCTCGCATGGGTTTGGGTTTACCGCACGCGCCCGGGCCTCATGTTGCAAGGTATCGGAGAAAAACCTGCCGCCGCTTACATCCGCGGCGCCAACGTTAATTTGATGCGTTATGTTTACACCGTCGTCGGCGGCGCGTTGATTGGTTTAGCGGGTCCCGCTTTCTCGCTCGCCTCTCGCGCTGGTTGGATGGGGACAATCTCAGGGTTAGACGGTTTCGGCTGGATTGCATTGTCCATCACCATTTTTGGCGGATGGAATCCGATTCGTGGGGCGTTTGGCGCATATTTATTTGGCTTCTTACAATGGTTGGGCTTGGTGCTACAACCCGTGTTGACTCAAGTCCCCTCACAGGTTTTGCAAGTGGCGCCATTCCCGTTAATGATATTAACTTTATTGCTGGTCAACATTGGCAATGCCGAATGGGTAGAACGAACGCTCGCCGCCATGCCAGAATCTACCAGAAAGTTTTTCGCAAAATTATTACGCGCGATGCGCGCCTCTCCGCCAGCGGCGTTGGGCGTGCCGTTTGAGAGGGACTAGAGAAGAATTGGTAACCTCTGAGGGGCGGAGCCTCAATGCGTCAGTTCTAAAAAAATAGAATTTACCGCCGTATTTTATAAAGAACTTAAACTTGGCGTTTCTACGTCTTAGCGATTCAAAAAGGCTTCTAGTATTCAGAAGCCTTTTTGAATAGAGTAAAATTATAAAAATATGTCCAAATTTCTCGGCTATCAATGTTCACTATGCGGCGCTGAATATCTGCAAGGTCAGGTCGCATACACTTGCCCCAAAGAGGGCGGCAATTTAGACATCCTCCTTGATTTTGATTCAATCAAGAAAAAATTTCAACCTGAAGATATAACCTCCCGAACAGAAAATTCACTGTGGAGATATTTACCTCTTTTACCCGTAGGCGAACCCGCCGGTAACTCAACCCCATTACACGTTGCAGGCTGGACGCCAGTTTTTGCTTTACCGCATTTAGCGGAAAAACTTAACCTCAAACATTTGTGGCTCAAAGATGAATCGCGCAACCCAACCGCTTCATTCAAAGATAGAGCCAGCGCTATTGTTGTCGCCCGCGCGCAAGAAATCAAATCTGAAATTGTGGTCACGGCTTCCACTGGCAATGCTGGGGCGGCGTTGGCAGGCATGGCGGCGGCGGTAAACCAAAAAGCAATTATTTTTGCGCCTAAATCTGCGCCGCAAGCCAAAATCGCTCAGTTGTTAGTGTTTGGCGCTAAAGTTATTTTAATAGACGGCAGTTATGATGAGGCATTCGACCTAACCATAAAAGCCGCGAACGAATTTGGTTGGTACTGTCGAAACACAGGCTACAATCCATTTACGTTGGAAGGGAAGAAGACCGCCGCCTTTGAAATTTGGGAGTGGTGGATAAAAACGCATCAAGACTGGCATCAGCAGGGTAGCCCGCTTGATAATCATCCCCCCCTGACGATTTTTGTCTCCGTTGGCGACGGCAACATTATTTCTGGAATCCACAAAGGGTTCAAAGATTTATTCGCCTTAGGTTGGATTGAAAATATGCCGAGAATTATCGGCGTGCAAGCGCAAGGCTCCGCCGCAATTGCCAATGCGTTTTACGCTAACGCTGAAACGATTACGCCTGTTTCTGCCAATACAATCGCGGATAGTATTTCGGTAGATTTTCCGCGCGACGGCGTAAGAGCGCTTCGCGCTACAAAAGAAACGAACGGAACGTATATAACCGTGACGGATGAAGAAATTTTGCAAGCCATTGCCGCGCTTGGCAAAGTGGGCGTGTTTGCCGAGCCTGCTGGGGCGGCAGCCTATGCTGGCTTGGTCAAGTCTGCAAGTATGGGCGTAGTCCGAAGCGACGACCCTGTTTTAGTGTTAAGTACAGGCAGCGGGTTGAAAGACATTCGCGCGGCAATGCAGGCGACGCAATCCGCTCCAATTATTGAGCCAACTTTAGAAGCGGTGAAAAAAATCTTATGAAACCAAATTCAAAACAATGGAGTTTAACATTTCGTTATATCGTGGGGGTTTTGATGTTTCTTGCGGCAATCGCTTTTTTGATTTACGCCAGCGAAGCCGTAAAAATGCTAATCATTGCCGGCTTTTCGGCTTATTTAATTAGCCCTGCCGTTGCGTTCTTAACCGAGAAAACGACCTTATCGCGCGCCGCGGCGGTGAACGTGGTTTACTTTACCGCCATCATTTTTTTAGTGATTGTGCCAATTGGCTTAACCCCCATATTTTTTGAAGAGATTCAAATTGTCGTAAAAGATTTATTAGACGTAACCACTGAACTAAGCAAAATGCTTTCAAAGCCAATTCAATTTGCCGGGCTTGAATTTCATTTTGAAGAACTAGGCGATAGCATTGGGCATTGGCAAGAGACGGCGCTAACGCCCCTGCCTGAAGAAGCCTTAGAACTGCTTGAAGCCACTACGATTAATCTCTTATGGTTTTTGATTATTCTTGTAAGCGTGTACCTGTTTATGATGGAATGGCCGCGTATTAAAGATTGGATGATTAACCTCGCCCCTGCCGATTATCACGACGATATGCGCCAGTTATATAACCGCTTAAGAAACGTTTGGATGGCTTATCTACGCGGTCAAATTGTGTTGATGATTGTGGTGTGGATTGCGTTTACGATTGCATGGCTAATCATCGGCATCCCCGGCGCGTTAGTTTTAGGCGTGGTGGCTGGTTTATTTACCTTAGTGCCAGACGTAGGACCCACCCTCGCCGCTTTGCTTGCGATTGCAGTGGCTTTGCTTGAAGGCTCGTCGTGGATAAAAATTTCAACCGACCCCGCCGCTAACAATTTATTCGTTGCAGGCATTGTGCTGGTCACATACATTGTGCTTATCAACTTAAAAAACGCTTTAGTGCGCCCAATTATTATGGGGCGCAGTTTGCACATGAACGAAGCGCTAATTTTTGTGGCTATCTTAATTGCCACGATTTTAGAAGGCATTATGGGCGCATTGTTAATTGTGCCATTGATGGCTTCCGTTTCGGTGATTATGGAATATTTGCGCCGCCGCGTGCTAGGCTTAGCGCCGTTTACCGATGAAGACGAAAAAAAATTCAAAGCGCCAGAAGAAAAAATTAAACCCAAACGCATGTTGCGCTTAAGACGGAAAAACGCTGAATGAAAATTACCTATTCCATTGTCGCCCCAATTTATAACGAAATAGATAATTTGCCTGAACTATATCGCCGCGTAAAAGCGGTAATGGATTCATCTGGCGAGGCGTGGGAATTGATTCTCGTGGACGACGGCTCGACCGACGGCTCGACAGATAAAATCCGCGAACTTGCCCAGCAAGATAAAAACGTCCGCCCTGTTATCTTTGCCCGCAATTTTGGTCATCAAGTGGCTATCACAGCCGGCTGGGATTACGCGCGCGGCGACGCTATTGTCATCATTGACGCAGATTTGCAAGACCCGCCCGAAGTGATTTTGGAACTCGCTAAAAAATGGAAAGAAGGCTACGAAGTTGTGTACGCCGTGCGAAGCGAACGCGAAGGCGAAACTTGGTTCAAAAAAGCCACCGCTTCTTTGTTTTATCGCCTCATTTACAGAATTACCGACGTGAAAATCCCAGTTGATACGGGCGATTTCCGTTTGATGGATAGAAGAGTTGTAGATGTGCTTAAACAAATGAAAGAACGCCACCGTTTCCCACGCGGCATGTCGGCTTGGGTTGGCTTTAAACAAATTGGCGTAACATATAAGCGCCAAGCCCGCCATGCCGGCGTGACCAAATACCCGTTCAACAAAATGTTGCGCTTGGCGCTAAACGCCATCACCAGTTTTTCATATTTCCCATTACAAGTGGCGACATTCTTCGGCTTTTTCTCGGCAGGGATTGCCATTTTGGCAATCCCTGTTGTGGCGATTTTACGTTTGGCTGGCTCGCACTTCTTTGAAGGTCAAACTACCACGTTGATTTCTGTGTTGTTTCTTGGCGGCGTGCAATTAATTTCGCTCGGCATTTTGGGCGAATATGTTGGGCGCTTATATGATGAAGCCAAAGGCAGACCGCTTTACATCGTCCGCGAAGCGCCTAAAGACGAGTAAAAAGCCATAAAACGCTTTTTTACTCTCCACCCTTTCCAATGCCCTTCTTACTCACAACAATCATTATCGTCGTCACTTATCTTGGCATCGCCATTGGAGGCTTGCCATTTTTGCGCGTGAATCGCACAACGATTTCGCTTATTGGCATAGGTTGTTTGCTGGCGTTTGGCTTATTGCAATTTGAAGAAATCGCCTCCTTGCTTGAAATGAACACGCTTATCCTATTGTTTGGGATGATGATTATCAACTCAAATTTACAACTAGCAGGTTTCTTTCGTTTAACGGGCGGCTTCGTCCTGAAGTGGACAAAATCTCCACGCTCTTTGCTCGCGTTAGAGATTTTTATCGTAGGCGTATTGAGCGCTTTATTTCTAAATGATACGATTTGCCTCATGCTCACCCCGTTGATTTTAGACATCACACAAACCGCCAAGCGCAACCCCATTCCCTATCTCATTGCGCTGGCAACCGCTTCTAACATCGGTTCGGTGGCCACGCTGACGGGCAACCCGCAAAATATGATTATCGGCATCGCCTCTGGCATCTCCTACCTTGATTTTGCTATGGCGCTCGCCCCCATTGCCTTGCTTGGCATGGGCGTAATTTGGCTTACGCTTGCGCTTTTTTATCGAACCGAATTTGCCCCTATTCATTTTGACCATATCGAATTCCCCGAGCCGCGCATCTTTCGCCCGCTTCTAAACAAAACTTTATTCGTCACCATTGGTTTATTGATTGCGTTTATTCTCGGCGTGCCAATTGCCGAAGCCGCGTTTATTGCGGGGTGTTTTTTACTATTCACTCGCCGCGTTCATCCCGAAAAAGTGATGAATCAAGTGGATTGGAATCTCCTGGTCTTTTTCTCTGCCCTCTTTGTGTTAACGGGCGTGATTGAACTCAATCGCCTCACCGATGGAATCTTTTCCGCTTTACAACCGTTCATTCATCAAGGCGCGATTGGGCTTTCTTTGATATCAGTGATTCTTTCCAATTTAGTTTCAAATGTCCCCGCTGTTTTATTATTGCGCCCCGCTGTCTTATCGCTTCCAGACCCAACCTCAGGCTGGCTCACGCTTGCCGCAACTTCTACCTTAGCCGGCAACCTCACTTTACTTGGCTCGGTTGCAAACTTAATCGTCGCTGAAATAGCCCTCAAACGCGGAGTCAAACTAACGTTTTGGGAATACGCTAAATCTGGAATCGTTATCACTATCGTTTCCCTCATCCTCGGCGTTATCTGGATTCAACTCTTCATCTGGCAATAATTACCAACCCCATGAACCTTTCCTTCCTCAAAGACCGCGCCTTTCTCAAAGAAGCGCTCACCATCGCGCTTCCGATTTCATTTCAACAATTTATCAACGCCTCGCTCAACATGATAGACGTTCTCATGGTTGGGCAACTAGGCGAAGCCTCTATCGCCGCGCTTGGTTTATCTAATCAAGTATTTTTTGTGTTCATCCTTTTGCTATTTGGTCTTACCAGCGGCATGGCAATTTTTACCGCGCAATATTGGGGCAAAGGCGAAATTGACCCAATCCACAAAGTGCTAGGCATGAGTATTAGCGCGACCACGCTTATTGCTTTCATCTTTACGCTCGCCGCCACGCTATTTCCGCAACGCTTGCTTGGCTTTTATACAGAAGACCCCGAAGTCATTGCCATTGGTTCGCGTTATCTTCGCATTGTAGGGTTTTCATACGTTGCGGTCGCCATTGCCACTTCATATATCGCCACATTACGAAGCATTAAGTTAATTAAATTAACGGTCATCGCCACCGTTTCCGCTTTGATTTTCAAAACAACGCTCGGATACATTTTGATTTTCGGGCATTTTGGATTCCCCGCCTTAGGCGTGGAAGGCGCCGCGATTGGCACCGCCTCAGGCTGGACTTTGGAATTGATTCTGCTGTTCATCTTAATCTACACCCAAAAGACTCCGCTCGCCGTAAACCCATTCGCCTTCTTCACATTTGACTTTTCGTTTTTCTCCCGCGTTTTAAGCACAACATTGCCCGCGCTGGCAAATGAATTGTTCTGGTCATTTGGAATTACAACGTATAACGCCATCTACGCCCGCATCGGCACCGATTCAATTGCGGCTGTAAACGTCAATGCGACGATTGAAGAACTAGGCTTTGTTATCTTTATGGGGTTAGGAAACGCCTGCGCTGTCATGGTCGGAAACCGAATTGGCGCCGGCAAAAAAGACGAAGCCTACGAAACGGTTCGGCGAGTGATTATCTTAAGCGTTCTCGCCGCATGGGGGGTCGGGTTGCTGGTCTTATTAGCCAGAGACACAGTAGTTGGGTTATACAACCTTTCTCCCAGCGGCGAGTACAACGTCCGTATGCTCATGCTGGCAATGGCGTTTATGCTTTGGATTCGTATGTTTAATTTCTGCACGTTTGTCGGCGCTTTGCGCGCGGGCGGCGATACGCGCTTTGCTTTATTTATGGAAATATGCTCAATCTGGTTAATTGGAGTCCCCGCCGCGTATGTGGGCGCATTTGTGCTGGAATTGCCCGTTTACCTTGTCTATCTTATGGTCGGCTTGGAAGAAGTTGCCAAAGCCTTCGTCAGTTTCTGGCGTTTCAGGTCTCGCAAGTGGATTCATGATTTGGTGAATGTGTAAAGTAAGGGCGACCCAACAAAAGTAAGTAAGTAGATTAATTTCTCTTGGCGGGTTGCCCCTACCGTTACGGTAAGCCTTTATACCCTCTCGCTTTCCAATCCTTGAATCTGTTTCTACCAATATCAGATAACAAAAGCGTCATTCCAAAAGTAATTAAGACGTTTGTAATAAAGAAGAAGACAACTTCTTCCAAAGGCAAAATGCCAAAAAATAATATGCCAGTCGTTTGGTCTTTCGCAATTGACCAAGTAGTATCGGTTAACGCCACAATATCCATTAAGGACAAATATGCGCCGGGGACAAAGACGCTCCAAAAAACAAGTTTGCGATAATGCCAGAGAATATCTGCGCCGTATAGAAATTGGATAATGATGGGCGGTAATGCCCAAAACAATGTGATAGATAAATAGGTGAGCGGTTTGTTATCGCTAAAGAAAAGATAAGTAAAAATTATCCAAGCGACAACGAGCAAAAATGTAGATGCGTAAACAAATGTTTTGTTTGGGGTGAAATCTGTTTGGGGGAGAGAAAGGCGTCGGATTAAGAACCAAAACCAAAGTCCAGAAAGAAGCGTTTCTAAAACGAAGAATGTATATTCCTCAATAGGAACATACCCAAAGACGATGCCCGTCACCAAATTGGGGTTATAAAACCAAACGCCAGTGGCGACGAGGTAGTTATCCCAAGGGGTGGTGTAAGCGACCGCTAAAAAAATATGGATGAGAATGCCCATCCAAACCGCGCGACCATTTGCAAAGCCGGGCGACGGTTTATTTTTTTTGTTATCAAAATAAGCAATCACTAAAAAGATTAAGATAGGAATTACCAAGAACCGAAGCAAAAAACCAAAATATGTCATCTCTCATCCTTTGCGCGTAGCCAAACTAGCCCTAGATTTATCCAATTACCAATTACCAATCAACAATTCCCAATTCCCAATTACCAATTCCCAATTCCCAATTACCAATTCCCAATCAACAATTCCCAATTATCAAATACTAATTGCCACAACAAGCCTACTTTCTTCTTTCCACTTTCATCATCACGCCCGGGCGCGGCTCTAATGTAGCGCCCATGTGCGGGTGAATTTTGTGATTTGTAAATTCAAACCTGAAATTTCTTAACAGGCGAGATAGAACAACTCGCGCCTCCACTTGACCAAACGTCGCTCCAATACAAACGCGCGGACCGCCGCCAAATGGAACGTAACTTAATCCTGCAGGCTTCTTTCCATTTGAAAATCTTTCGGGGCAAAATGAATCTGCATTTTCCCAAACGTTTTCATCGCGGTGGGTGAGATAGATGGAATAAAATAATCTTTCATCTTTTAGAATTTTGTTTCCATCAAAATCCATTTCTTGTGCAATTCGGCGATTGCCGATGTGAATGGGCGGATACAAACGCAAACTTTCTTTAATGACGTTATCCAATAACGGAACGCGCTCTACATCGTTTGTTTTATCAATTTCATTGACAACTTGCCGATGAATTTCAGGATGTTGCCCAAGCAAAGCAAATGTCCAAGCGAGTAACGCCGTAGAGGTATCATGCCCGGCGATTAACATCGTCAGCATTTGGTCGCGGATGATGTTGTCTGTCAAGCCTGCGTCTATTAGATGTTGAAGCAAGTCTTGTTGAGCGCTAACCGCCGGCGGCTGATTTTGGTTTGCGGTCTGTCGCCTGCGGTCTGAAATGATTCCAAACAAATAATCATCCAACTCTTTCAACGGCTTACGAAACCCCAAGCGCGGAATATTTCTCCACAAAATCCATGCGCCGGGCGAAATGTATTCAATAGATTTGAGTACGGGCTTCCAGATTTTTTCTAAATCGTTCCAAACGTCTTTGCTGAATAAAGTTTGCATAATAATCAGCAAAGCGATTTTTCTACTTTCCACGAGCATATCTATAATTTCGCCATCACGCCATTGTGATGAGACTCTGTCGGTTTGAGAAATCATTGACGCGGCATACTCAGGCAGGCGCGAGGCGTGAAGCGCAGGCTCCATCAATTTGCGGTAACGGTCATGCTCTTCGCCGTCCACAATTAAAACGCCTCGACCTAATAAATCTGTGACAGGGTCTGTGTTGCGCCATAAAACTTTATCTCGTTCGGCGACCAATACTTTTTTGTTTGCCTCGGCGCCAAACACCACAAAAGGCTTGAACCTTGGCAGCGGGATTTGAAAAAAATAACCGAGATGTTTGGCTAAAATTTTTAGCGGACCTAACGGGGATTTTTCTTTGAGAAAAGTAAGCAGCGCGGCGCGACCTAACTCGGGTGTGATTGTTTTTTTCATTGTGTTAGAAAATTAATAACCGCTTGCATAAATTCTTGCGGTTTTTCTTCATGCGGCACATGCCCGCTTTGCGGAATGACGACAAGTTGCGCGTTTGGAATTTCGCTTGCCAAACGAATGGATTGTTCGGTTGGCACAATGCGGTCGTCGTCGCCAGTGATAATGAGAACGGGCATATTAAAATTTTGAAGCTGATTTTGCAAATTGCTTTCGCGGCTAGAAACGGTTAAATACCATAAGGCTTTGTCCCAGTTTTCGGCTTGTAAAGGTTTAGCGTAGCCTTCCGTAATTTCATCGGTGATTTTGCTTGGGTCGTGCCACGCCATTTGAACGATTTCAGGTCCGCGCGTTTGAATTTGACGAGCAAATAACGGACCGAGATGATTCATCTGCGGCGTGTTTAACAACGGGCGAATCCACGCGGGGGCGCCTCCGCCTGCATAGACGGCTGGGTCAACCAAAATCAGCGCTTGCACTCTTTCAGGGTGTTGCAAAGCCGCAAGCATAGCGATTGTGCCGCCTGCCGAGTTCCCAACCAGAATCGCCTTTTCGATTCTTAATGTATTCATCAAATCAATCAGCAATTCAATTTGCGCCTCTTGACTATATGGGCTTGCGCCCTCCCATTCCATCGGTCTTTCGGTTAATCCAAAGGCGGGTCTATCATAGGCAATCACTGTGCCATAGGCAGAAAGCGGCTGTACGATTTCTCGCCATGAGAACAAACTCGCGCCAAACCCATGAAGCAATATAAATGTAGGTTCGCCCTCGCCGTAGAGTTTGTAGTGAACGGTCAAATCGTTGATTTCAATAAACTGGCTGTCTGCGTCGGCTAACGCTTCAATTGGCTTTGTGTTTTCTAGCGGAGGAACAGGAACGAGAAACGGTCCAACAAGTAAAACGGCTAATAGAATGATAAATAAGTTTCGTAAAAAGCGCGGAAGTTTTTGTTTCATGGTTTATGTGATATTGAGCCATTAACTTGTTGGCTGTCGCTTGAATTTATCTGCAATCCATAATCCAGCCCCAATCAAACCCGCCATAATGAAAGCCACCAAATATTCAATGACGGGAATACGAACCGCCTCGGCTAGACCTTTGGCAACGTCGAAGTTATACACTAGCAACATGCTGACAACATATCCCAAACCGATAATCCAGCGGGTGAGGCGCGAAAGATTTACCCCATGCATTTGGGTGACGACAAACATCGCCGCAAAACCAAACGTGAACATTTGCCAAATATTCGGCGCCTGATAAATGGCAATTAAAAACGCATGAGGGATGACCATGATTTCTTGCATCAGCGTCCAATATTTGTTGACGTGAATTTTGGTGAGGAACAAACTGCTTTGCAGCATTAACAAAAACATATAAAAGAAGCCCGCCAAATGACCAGGCGTGCTGACCATTGGGTGAAACCAAAACGTATAAACCACCGCCCACGCAAATAAATAGCCGTGATATTTTCTGGCGAATGAAATAATTCTTTCAGAAAGCGGCGCTTTATAGCCGAAGAACATGCCGCGTCGTTTATTCTCAATCAGCAAAATAGCGCACAACATCAAAATCACCGAGCCTTGCGAAGAAAAAGACGATACGTCTTGCGCGAGAGCGTCGTACCAAATGTGCGTTTGCAGCAAATGCAAAACGATAAAGAAAGCGTTCACGCCTAGCGCCCACACATTCACAGGGTGAACGCCCGCGCTATATTTTTTCACTTTTGTTTGCGCGTAATAAATGAGCGCCCACAAAATAATTTGATGAACGGCGTAAAACCCCCAAGCGCTAATTTGCCCCGCCAGCGTTTGATTCAGTAATTGCCAATCGTATTCTCTAATTTCAACCGCTTGAATTAAAACAAACTTGTCTAATAATGGATTCAATATCCAAATTAAAAATGTAAAGATGGCGGAGAAAATTATCCCGCCCCATAAAGCAGTATTTGCTATGTTTTTGTTGTTTAAGTTGTTTTCCATGTTCTTATATTCTCTTGGTTACCTTTTCAGTTATCTTATTGCTTTTGACCGCCGACGGCTACCGCGGTCTGTGGTCTGCCGTCAATTTATGCTCTTACCTTCTCTTTCGAAATGTTATAAGCCTTCAACGTTCTCTCTTTTACAATGTGTCTATCCACAATCGGCTGTTCGGGATAGCCTGAAATTTTTATATTATATTCCCAAGGCATGTGAATTTCTTTTTCATCCAATTCTTTCAATTCAGGAATCCATTTGCGAATGTAATTTCCATGCGGGTCAAACTTCACGCTTTGCAACACAGGATTAAAAATTCTGAAATAGGGCGCGGCGTCTGTGCCTGTTCCTGCCGTCCATTGCCAGCCGCCGTTGTTCGCCGCCAAATCGCCGTCCAACAAATTTTCCATAAACCATGCCTCGCCCCAGCGCCAGTCAATCAATAAATCTTTGACTAAAAACGAAGCGACAATCATGCGCGCGCGATTATGCATCCATCCTATTGATTTCAATTGGCGCATTGCCGCATCAACAATCGGGACGCCTGTTTCGCCCGCCTTCCACTTTTCAAACTCCTCAACATTGTTTCGCCAGGGAATATGTTTCAGCGCGGGGTTAAACGACTCTTTTGCAACATGCGGAAAATGATACAAAATTTGAATATAAAACTCGCGCCAAATTAATTCATTGAGCCAAATTTCCGCATTGCGTTTTGCCTCTGCGCTTCGCGCCTGACCTTCAGCCTGTTTCGCCGCGCCGACGCATTGTCTCAGCCCAATCATCCCAAACCGTAAATAAGGCGAAAGCGATGAAGTGCCGTCTAAATCCATACGGTTACGGTCATTTGCATAGGCGTAGATTTTTTTATGCAAAAATTCTTCGAGCCGCGTTTGCGCTTCTAACTCGCCAGCGGGGAAGCGCGGATTTAATTCTAAATTTGGAATTGATTCTGTTTTAATGCCAAAAGGCGTATCAATTTTTTCTGGCGCTGGAATTAAGTGTATGCTTTTGTATTGCGCTTTCCAAACTTTTGAATAAGGCGTGTAAACCGTATATGGTTTTCCGTCTTGTTTGAGAATAACCTTCGGGTGATGAATCGTTTGCCCATGAATTAACTTCAAGGGTAAAACTTTTTGAATAAGGGCGTCGCGTTGACGGGCATAAGGCGTGAAATCCTCTTCGGCAAAAATCGCTTCGGATTTGGTTTCGTCGAATAATTTTCTTAATTCATCAACAGGTTTTCCTTTACGGATTACGAGATATGAATTGCGTTTTCGCAATTCTTTATCTAATTCGCGCAAACCTTCATAAAGGAAATTTTTGCGGCGCGGAGATTGAGACTCAAATGCTGGGTCTAAGATAAAGGCTGGGATGACAGAACCAGCCTCAAGCGCAGAGCGAAGCGCAGGGTTATCGGTGAGTCTTAAGTCGCGGCGAATCCACCAAATCGAAGTCATATCCAAAACTTAGGCAAGCATTTCAGGGATGATGGGCGAAGGCGCTTCTTTCGGAAATAATTGATGTAGCACGGTGAGCACTTGAAATGCTGTATCCACTTCAAAAGTATAGAAGCCTTCGTAAATGCGCGGCTCGCCGGGCATACGGTTGGCGGGCGTAATTTCTTCGGCTAACAAAGTAGCGCTAATGCCCGCGCCATACGCAATGACATACCAATAATGTTCAAGCGGCGTGTTTTCGGTGTTGATAAAAATTGTGTTTGTTAGTTCTGGCAGTTGAACGTCTGGCACGCCGTATAGCCATAATTTTTTTGAGGCGCGCGCCACTTCTTGATAGCGTTCTAATTGCGGGGCAATGCGCGAAAAATATTGAAACGAAACATGCGCGTCGGCGACTTGATTATTTTTGGTAATCAAATCCTCAATCATGTGACTAATCGTAATCATGCCGTCCACTGTGAAGATGTAACGAAAAGTGAGTTTTTGTAAGTCGGTGACGGTTGTGTTTTTGAGGAGCGCTTCGGCGCGCGGTTGGTAGTGCGGCAGAATGCGGTGATAAAAATTTCCTAATACATCGTTTTGCATTTTATTTTCCTATATATATTTATTTCGTTTTCGGAAACCACGGAAAGAAAGCGCTGGTGCGTTTGATGTATTCGGCATAGTTGGGTTTTGTTTCTTTGAGCGTTCTTTCAAGCATGGCAACGCCAGAAATTTTGACTAATAAAAACGTCATAATGATTGGGCTAAAAATCGTCCACCATGCGCCCGCTGAAAACGCGATGAGATAAAAGCCCCACCATTGAGCGGCGTCGCCAAAATAATTGGGGTGGCGGGTCACGCTCCAGTAGCCTGTGGTTAATAGCTTGCCTTTGTTGGCAGGGTTGGCTTTGAATTTTTTGAGTTGATAATCCCCGCCTGCTTCAAACATAAAGCCAACCAGCCATAAAGCGGCGCCTGTTAAATCACAGTTACATTGAAGCGGAGTAGGTATGCTGGCGTTTACGGCAATCAACGGCGCGGCGATAATCCATAATAAAACGCCTTGTAGCAAAAAGACTTTGAAGAAACTTCTCCACCACCAACTGGCTCCATTTTCTTCGCGCCATTTGGCGTAGCGAAAATCTTCGGGTTGACCATGATTGCGCTGGTAGATATGAACTGCAAGCCGCAAGCCCCAAATGGTGACGAGCGCCCCGAGCAAGAGAGTTCGGTTTGAAAATGAGATTGGATTAATGAATGCCGTCACCCAAAAGGCGATGACGAATCCTAAACCCCAGAAAATATCAACAATGCTGGCGTCTTTAAGTCTTAAACTCAAAAACCAGAGTAAGACCATTAAGGCAAGGATGACAATTCCGCTCATTGACCATAATGATAAAAATGACATATCTTTCCTTTACTTTTCACTATATTCCTGCAACCATTTTTTGATTGGGTCGCCTTGACCATTAATCTGCTCGTCAATGGCGTTGGAATAAACCTGCATAAAGCGAGATAGTTCTTGCGAAGGGCGGTTATACGCTTTTAGTAAAGTTTTCAGCCAATCCAATTCTTCTGAGACGTGCTCCATATCTCCAAGTTGCAAAGCGGCGGCGATGCTGTTGCCTAAAAAGTGAATGCCGTTGTTTAACTCTTCTGGGCTAATTGATAACGGCTGGAGATGATTCTTAAACGCGTTTTCGATAAGCGCGCGCTTCGAGTTGAAGCCATGTAGCGCGGCAATGTGCGCTTCTGAAACGGTCTTTGGCGTTTTTTCTTCAACTTGTCCTTTTAATAAGCGTTCTATTTCATCCATAGAATTTTCAATCGTTGCGCCGAGAAAATGCCCAGGCACATAATCCACAATGCTGGGGCGGAGGTTAAAAATGCGCCCGCCAAAGGCGGTCTTAATCCCTTGGCTAGAGAGCGCCAATAAAGCGTTTTGTAAAGAAGCCGCGCTTACCAGCGTTTGCGCTACCAAAATCACCAAATTGGCTTTTACTTTTATTGCCGTTTCCGCAAATCGTTCGGCTGGCACGTTTGCGCCGAGATAAATCACATTCAAACCGCGGCGGCGCAAAAGCAAAGAGAGCAACAAGGGCGTAAAGGTATGCCATTCGCCGGGCGGGCAACCCACTAAAATCGTTTGCGAACGCGCCGGCGACGGCGAAGCGCTCAATAGCGCGTCAATGCGCCGCATGGCTAAGCCAGAAGCAAAATGTTCTTGTTGCACGCTGGCTTGATTCATATACCAAAGCCTGCCAATTTCCGATAACCCTTTTTGTAAAACTTCAATGCACACATCTTCCACTGAAAAAAGCGAAAATGCTTTGTTTAAGGCTTGCTCCGCCGCCGCTTCATTAAAGTTCAAACATGCCGCAAGCCATTCTGCGCGTAAGGCGCTCATGGTCGTTTCAGTAGATTGGTTGAGCGCCGCCGCATTTGGCGAATCTATTGCGGTGAGGCTGGCTAAAGGGTCGGCGCCCGAAGCGGAAATTTCATTCCACAAATCAACGGCGCGCGAAATCGAAAGCCCTTCCGCTTGTCTATCGGTTAGCCACTTAATCGTTTCAATATCGTATTGCGAATACAGCCGATGCCCGCCGGCAGTGCGTTGCGGCTTGGGCAGCCCATAGCGGCGTTCCCATGCGCGTAATGTATCGGCGGAAAGACCTGTTTCTCGTAACACTGCTTTTAAGTTAAAGGCGGGCATTTTGCTAAGCATATTTTTCCTCGTTAAGCGGGGGTCAACGTTGGCTCCTTAAGATTTTGCACGGCAATTGTACCTGCCTCTTGCAATATTCTTTCCGTCGTCAAACGCGCCGATAGTAAAACGATAGGCAAGCCCGTGCCAGGATGGGTGGACGCCCCCGCAAAATACAAATTTTTATATTGATTATGCCGATTTTGCGGACGTAAATACCCAACCTGCCAAAAGTTATGACTCAACCCAAACGCCGCGCCTTTTTCAAGATTGAAACGCTCTTTCCACGTTTGGGGCTGATACACGACTTCAAACTTAATATGCTCTTTCAAATCGCCGATTCCAAATTCTTTATGCAAGCGCTTAAAAACAGTCTCGCGCGCGCGTTCAACCAACGCCTCCCAATCCTGTTTAGAATTTTCGTCTAAATGCCCAACGGGAACTAACGCATATAAAGTGTCTTCGCCTTTTGGCGCGGCGCTCTCGTCGGTGCGGGCTGGCGCATGAACATAAAACGATGGAGATTCAGGCAAGCCGTGTTTTTCAAAAATATCGTCAAACGAGGCTTTGTAATCGCCGCCAAGAAACACATTGTGATGCCCAATTTGCGGATATTGTTTATCCACGCCCCAATAGAACATAATTGTGGAGCATGTGTAAAGTTTTTTATCTAACTTTTTTGCCGCTTTTGCGTCGGGTAAAAGCTCTTTATAAATATAGGGCAAATCTGCATTGCCGACGAAAACGTCAGCCTCTAACCTTCTGCCGTCGGCGGTTTCTACGCTTTCCACTTTCGATGTTCCAACATGTATTTTTTTCACCTCGGCGTTATACACAAACTTCACGCCAAGTTTTTCGGCAATTTTCACCAGCGCTTGAATCCCCGCGTACATCCCGCCCATCGGATACCACACCCCCTCGGCTAGTTCTGTATATTGCAGTAGCGAATACGTGGCGGGCGCGTCATACGGGCTTAAACCCAAATACATATTTTGAAAGGTGAACGCCGCTTTTAGCCTTCCGTCCTTGAAGAACCTGCTCGTGTTTGCATAATGCTTTTGTAAAGCCTTTAATTGAAAAATCAGCGGCAAATTTTTTAAGCTGAAATATTCAAAAATATTTCTAAAATTTCGCCCCACGAATTTTTCTAAAGACACTTTGTAATGCTTATTGCCTTCGGCAATATAATTCAAAAAACCGCTAAACGCCGTTTTTTCCACTTTCTCAAGTTGCGTTTGCATCTTACCAATATCCGAAGTCAACTCCAATTGCAAGCCGTCTTCAAAATACACTTTATACGTTGGGTCAATGCGGCGTAAATCCAAATGGTCGCTCATGGTTTCGCCCAAAGCGGCAAAGGTTTCTTCCCAAACTTCGGGCATCAGAAACAAGGTGGGACCAATATCGAAGCGGTGACCCTCCCGAAGTAGCTGGTTACAGCGCCCGCCGGGCGAGTCGTTTTTCTCCAAAACTGTCACATCATAGCCATTTTTTGCCAAGCGCGCGGCGGTGGCAATTCCGCCAATTCCAGCGCCAATTACCAAAGCGGTAGGTTTCATAAAAATCTCCTTGTCGAAGTATTTTACACGTTGTTTATATTTTGTCAAGTTTTTACTGTGCAAAACCTTGACAAAAAGAACAAAACCAGTACAATTTACAAAATCAATGGGCAAGTCCAAAAACCTTCGTGAGGATAAACGTATGCAAACCACTACCCAATGGGAAACCCGCCTTCTTGACCTTGCTGGAAACATTCACCACCCGCCTGCCATTAAGCCCTTTTTTTCCTATTGGGCCGGCGATGCCTCGTTGAAGCAAGCCTATAAACAAGCCGAGCGCGTCACCGCCAAGCATAGCAAATCGTTTTATCTTGCTTCTGGATTACTGCCTGAAGAAAAACGCTCCGCCGTTCGCGCCTTGTATGCTTTTTGCCGCACTGTAGACGATATTGTGGATGAAATTGATTACAAAAAAGATAGGGATTTTGAACTAAACTACTGGCGTGAAATTGTTCGCGCCGCTTCATCTCCAACGGGCGACTTGGTTGCTCTCGCCTGGGCAGATACCTTAGCCCGATACCACATTCCGCATCACTACGCCCTACAATTGATAGACGGCGTTGCCCGCGATTTATCCGAAACCAGTTACCAAACTTTCGACGACCTAGCCACTTACTGCTATGGGGTTGCCTCTACCGTCGGCTTGATGAGCATGTATATTGTCGGTTTCAAAAGCGCCGAAGCCGTGCCGTATGCCATTAAATTAGGCGTTGCCTTGCAAATGACCAATATCCTACGCGATGTGGGGGAGGATTACCGTAACGGGCGTTTATACCTCCCGCGCGAAGAGCTTAAGCAATTCAACGTCAAAGAAGAAGACATCGCTGCAGGCAAAGTGACCGAAAACTGGCGCGAGTTTATGCGCTTCCAAATTCACCGCACCCGCCATTTATACAAAGACTCTGCCCCCGGCATTGATTTGCTTGAACGGGAAGGTCAACTTGCCATTCGCGCCGCTTCCGTTTTTTACGAAGGCATCTTAAGCGTGATTGAGAAAAACGACTATGATGTATTTACCCGTCGGGCTTCGTTGAGCAAATGGGGCAAGATTGCCCGAATCCCCGCTTTGTTGTTTCGTAAATGATTCAAAATAAATTTTTTTGCAATTCAAAGCCATTCGCTAGAATGGCTTTGTTGCATTAAAATCAAAGATATGTTCAAAAATGCAATAGGCATACTTTTTATTTTCTTTTTCATCGCTTCTTGCGGAGGCTCTGTGACGACAACCCCAACCCCTACTTCCGTCTCTTCAAATTCTACAATGCGCTACCTTGCGCTTGGCGATTCATATACCATTGGCGAAAGCGTGCCAGAAGCCGAGCGCTGGTCTAATCAACTAGCGGATTTACTTAAACAAAACGGCTATCAAGTAGAAACGACCATTATCGCCCGCACTGGTTGGACGACCGCCGAACTATGGCAAGGCATTCAACAAACTGAAATTTCCCCGCCGTATGATATGGTCTCTTTATTAATTGGCGTAAACAACCAATATCGCGGGTATTCTAAAGAAGAATATCGTCAAGAATTTACGTTTTTGTTAAATAAAGCGATTGAATACGCCGGCGGAAACAAGAACAAAGTTTTTGTCGTCTCCATTCCTGATTGGGGCGTCACCCCGTTTGCGCAAGGTAGAGATGCGGAAAAAATTGCGCAAGAGATTGACGCCTTCAATCAAATTAATAAAGAAGAAGCGGAAAAACTAGGCGTTGCCTATGTAGATGTTACGCCTGTTTCTCGCCAAGCGGTCTATGACGCTGATTTAATCGCGCCCGACGGTTTACACCCCTCCGGCAAAATGTATGCCGAATGGGCAAAACTTGCTTTGCCCGTTGCGCTGGAAATATTAAAATAGTTTACAACCGCTAAATTTGAAATTGTCTCGCGTAAAAACAAATGCATCGCTCACAATGACATGAGGAGAAAATCAATGCCTAAAATCAAATCCATTCATCACGTTGCCGTTGTAGTGGAAGATATGGAAAAAGCCCTTGCCTTTTGGCGCGACGCTTTAGGAATGGAATTGCATGAATTACGCGATGTGCCAGCCGAAAAATCTCAAGTGGCGTTTATGCCGCTAGACGGCGCCGAGGTTGAACTGGTGATGCCCACTACGGATGATTCTGGGATTGCTAAGTACCTTGCCAAGCGCGGCGCAGGCATGCACCACATTTGCCTGCAAGTGGACGATATTGTAGCGATGCTTTCTCAATTAAAATCAAAGAACATTCGCCTAATTAATGAAGAGCCGCGCAAAGCGGAAGACGGCAAGCGTTATGCCTTTATTCACCCCGAATCAACAGGCGGCGTGTTGGTGGAACTGTATCAAATTTAAGTATGATTGAATCCGTTGAAAAAATTTTTGAAACCGAATGCGGTTTAGTAAAAGATAAGCCGATTATTGCGGGCGTTTCTGGCGGACCTGATAGTTTGTGCCTTATGGAAACCCTACGCCAAGCGGGCTATCAAATTATCGTAGCGTATTTTGACCATAAACTCAGACCCGATTCACAAGCGGACGGACGCATGGTTGAAAAAACGGCAACTCGTTTGATGTTGCGTTGTGTAATTGACGGGGCAGACGTGCAGGCGTATGCCGAAAAACATAAACTATCGGTAGAAGAAGCCGCGCGGAATTTGCGCTATCGGTTTATGTTTGATTTGGCGCGTAAATATAAAGCCCAAGCGGTGGCGGTTGGGCACACAGCAGACGACCAAGTGGAAACAATCCTTATGCATTTTTTACGCGGCAGCGGCATGAACGGTTTGAAAGGCATGTCGTATCGGTCTATTATCAAAGCCTTTGACCCCGACATTCCGTTAATTCGCCCGCTGTTAGACGTATGGCGTGAAGAAACGGTGGTGTATTGCGCGGTGAACGGTTTACGCCCGCATTATGACTCAACCAATGATTCGTTAAATTTTCAACGCAATCGCATTCGCCACCTCTTAATACCCAGTTTAGAAACTTATAACCCGAAATTTCGTGAAGCGGTTGTGCGCATGTCGCATTTGTTGAAAAGCGACTATGAATTTATCGTTGAATCTTTGCAAGCGGCGTGGAACGATATGCTTGTAGAGGCGCACGAAACGTTTCTCGCGTTTGACGCGATGCGCCTTTCTTCCGCTTCTAAAGGGCTACAACGGAACTTGCTCAAACACGCCATGCAGACTCTTCGCCCAAACATTGAAATTAATTTTCAGGCGTTAGAGCGCGGCGTGCAATTGATTAACGCAAATGAATCGTATGCCAATGTGGGTTTGAAAGGCGGCTTGTGTTTGGTGCGCGAAGCAAACTTGATTTATGTTTGCACGTCTAATGCGGAATTGCCGTTTGATATTTGGCCCCAAATGCCCAGCGATGAAGCGATTTCGGTTTCTATTTCAAATCCAATTTCTTTGGCGGGCGGTTGGAAGTTCCATTCTGAACATTGGCGCTTGCCCGCTTTAGCCAAAGAACAAGCCGAGAAGAACGACGACCCTTATCAGGCGTGGTTAGACGCCGAAGGTTTACCCGAACAACTTGAATTAAGAGTGAGGCGACCTGGCGACCATTTCTCTCCATTGGGGATGGAAGGTCATACTCAAAAGATATCCGATTTTTTTGTCAATGAAAAAACGCCGCAACGCGCCCGCGATCGTTGGCCCCTATTATGCGCAGGCGACGAAATTATTTGGGTGCCGGGGTTTCGCCCCGCACATGCGCATCGTTTGAAGGAAGACACCAAGCGCGTTGTTTATTTTTCTGTTACGCGCCCGCAAGAACATTTGGAATAGTTTATTAAGCCAAACGCCCCAAAGGTTTTTCACAGCCTTTGGGGCGTTTGCAAACCGCAAGCGGTTTTGTTATTTTGCTTCGCCGTTTAGTTGTTTTATCTTAATTAATAACTCGCGCCATTGGATTTTGGATACGCCGAGTTTTTGGCGTATGGCGTCGGGTTCGATTCCGTTTTGATAATCGCGCAAGGCGCAAGTCCAGCGGCACATGTCGAATGAAAGGTGTTTGTTTAAGCCCGCTTCTTCGCCAATATCTTCTAATAAATATTCCAGTCTGCGCGGCGACCATGCAAAGACTTGGTCAACGGGTTGATACTGGGCAAGATATTCTTTATATGCAACGACCCAATCTTCTTCTAATTCTATTTTTCGTTCTTTGTAACGATTGGCTGGGCTGGCATAGCGGACGAATAAGGTGGGTCCATTTTTTTCGTCTAACTCAATGTGATTAAGGTGAATGCCTAAGCATTCGCTTTTTTTTATGCCTGTGGTGAGCAAGAGGTAAACTAAGGTGTAGGGGCGGGCATCGGGTTTTTTATCGCGGCGGTGGCGGTCTGCGGCAAGTAAAACAGCGTCGTATTCGTCGTTTGTCAACACTTGCGGAAGGGGACTAATGGCTGAGCGTTGTAAAACTTTTTCAGCAGGGTCAACCGAGATGGCGCCGTGTTGGTGTAGCCAGCGAAAAAAAGATTTTACGGCAGTGATACGGCGCGATAATGTTTTTGGGCTACAAGGAATGCCGCGCTTTTTTTCCATCCATTCAAAAAATTTATTTAATTCCTCGGTGGTTACGCTTCCGATACTTTTATCGGGCGCGACATATTGCGTGAGCAGGTTAACATCCGATAAAAACGCTTTGACGGTGTTGGGAGAGCGTCCTTGGTCAAGCATGAACATTTCCCAGCCATTAATTGCGGCTGGAAGCAGAGTTTTTGAATGGATGTGGGCAACAGAGGTTTTTGTCATTGCGTATAGTTTAGCGAGTTTTGAGTGAGTTGTCAACTGGGTTAATGGGTCAACTCTTCGGGCTTAAAACATGGTTGATACTCTGAGCCTAAGATAACGCGGTATTGTGCAGGGCTGTTGGGGTCTGGCAGTGAAATGATGTTAGCGGAATAAATGCCAAGTACATTGATAATGGTTTGTCTTTGCGATGGGTCTTGATTTGGCGTGAAATCTATTAGGACAGAATTTGTATAGTTGCGATGATCGGCAGAGGAGATGACGGTTTGATATCCTGCGTAGTTAAGTCTCGAAGCGGCAAGCGATTCGAGCGTGTTAAATGATGAGCCATTTTGGACTTCTATGGTAATCGTTTCGCGGACGGCGGCGTAGGTGGATAAAGTGGTCGCTTCAATTAGCATTTGCCGCAGTTGTTCTTCTTGGGGCAGTAAGACGCTTGCGCCGCCGGGGGTTGTCCACCCTTGCACATACGGCGGGCGAATGTAATAACTGCGAATGTTGGCGTTTGTAAAGTTTACGGCATACGGAGCCAGCCGTAGTAAATCATCTAACCCTACATCGGTAATCACGGAACTAGAGAGGTCGTTATACAGTTGGGGAATTTTGCTGAATGTGTCGGTTTGCAGCGCTTTTTGAAATAAAGTCCGCAATACTTCTTGTTGACGACGCCCTCGATCAAAGTCGTTTGACCTCATGCGCGAGCGCGCATACCATAGGGCTAAATCGCCGTCCATATATACTTGTCCAGGTCCTACTGTATAAAGCCACCAATTGTTTTCATTGTTCGGGTCATACGATGGGTGAATTAGCCGCCAGTCGGTATAAGCGCAGGCGACAGGCACTTCAATCCCGCCGAGGGTATCTACAATTTTGCGAAAGCCGTCAAACTCTACCATAGCGACATGGTCAATGCGGATGCCGAGGTTTTGTAGGATGGTGTCTTTGAGTAAGCCGTTGCCGCCGCCGGGGTAGCCGTTTGATTCTCCGCTTTGGTATGCGGTATTGATTCGTTGCATTCCAACGGTTGGGATGTAAATCCACAAATCACGCGGGATAGAGATGAGAGAAACTTGCCCTTCTTTATACCAAACGATTGCGATTAATAGAGTGTCGGTGCGGTGAGACGTGCCTGTGGGTCTTCTATCTGAGCCAATTAAGAGGAAGTTGATGGTTTCATTATTGGTCAGCGGGGGCAGGGAATTTAAGTCTAGCGTGGGTTGCTGTGGAGGCGGCGCGGCTTGCGTCGGGAAAAGTTGTTCGGCTGAAATGGTGGCAGTGGGCGTCGCCTGAGGCGTGGGCGTGGCTGAGGGCGTTTGGCTTGGCAGAATTAAGGGTGAAGCGGGGTTTATATCAAAAGAAAAAAGCGGGGGTTGGGTGGGCGTTGTAAGCGCAGGTTGAAAGGGAGTAGGCGTGGGGCTTGCATTGGGGGCGGAGGTGATTAAGATAAACGGCGCGAACGATTGTTCGGTGGGTACAGAAGCGTTTGCGCCGCAGGCAGATAATAAAAACGTAAAAAGGATAACGACAGGTAAGTATTTTATTTTCATTGGAAAATGCGAGGATGCGTGCAATGTTGTTATGGCGTGGCAAATGGGGTTAGGCTGGCAGTTAAGGTAGGAATGACGGTAGGCGTTGAAGCGACGGTGGGCGTATTGGGTATAGACGTATTCGTGGGCATAAAAGTTGCAGTAAATGGTAGGGCGGTTTCAGTCAGTGGGTCGGTGGGGTATGGCGAGGCGGTGATGCCCGGCAATGGGGTTGGGTAGGGTGTGCGCGTGGAAACATTTGGCACCCACAAAGATTCGCCCGCTACAATTAATTCGGTATTTTTGCAATTTACTTTTTTCAATAATGAAACGGTTGTGTAGTGATTAGTGGCGATGGAATACATCGTATCGCCGCGCACAACCACATAACTTTTTACCCAGCCCACTGCGCCCGGCGAGCAGATTGCCGCAGTGCTGGTGGGCGCCGGCGGAACATAAAATAATGTGCCTGGAATTAGAGTGTCGCTTAATAAGCAGTTGGCGCTACGCAGGGCGTTAACGTCTGTGCGGTATTTGCTGGCTAGGCTTTCAAGCGTGTCGTTTGCTTGAATTGTGTATGCAACCCAACCTGTTGGCGGCGGGCAAGAAACCGAGGCAGGGAATGTGTTTGTTACCGTAAAAGTTGCAGTTGCCAGATTAGGGTCTTGGGTTGTTGTAGGAGGGGGCGTTGCGGTTGCCGTCACTGGAACAGGCGAGGGCGGGAGGGCAAACGTTGCCGAAGGCGTCGCTTCGGGGATAAATTCAACCAATGAAATAGATAATGCCCCAAATACTAATCCAACGGAAGCAAACGCTACAATGAGCGCAGTTCCTAACTCACGCCAGCGCATTACTTTTTACCTTTTTTGTGTTGAGGTTCTAGCGCGCTATCGCTAGCGACGGGAAGTAACACGCTAAAGGTTGCGCCGACGCCCGGCTCGCTTTCTACCCAAATTCTTCCGTGTTGGGCTTCGGTTAGGGTTTTGGCAATGGATAGCCCTACGCCTGTGTCGCCTACGCCTTGAATTAAGACATTATCGGCGCGGTATAAACGGGTGAAGACGCGCGGTAAATCTTCGGGGGCGATTCCGCCGCCGCTATCGGTGACTTGGATGAGGATAAACTCTGCGCCGTCTTCGTTTTGTGTTTGGACTTTGAGCCTGATATTGCCTTCAAAGGGGGTGGCGGCGCCGGCGTTTTGCAGGAGGTGTATCAAAATTTGTTGGACGGCTTCGCGGTCGCCATGGGTGGGGGCGAGGTTCTTTGGCACATCTAAGTGAATGGTGATGTTTTTCTCACGGAATTGCGCGCTGGTGTAGGACATGGCGTTATCAATAACTGCGTTCAAATCTATTGGTTCTGGTTTAAGTTCGCTTAATTCGGTGGCGAGGGTGTTGAAGCGAATCATGTCGTCTGTCAGGTTTCGGAGGCGTTCTGTGGAGGCTTTAATGCGTTCGACAAATTTCCTTTGCAACGCGCCTAAAATTCCAACTGATTCTCCAAGCAATAAATCGGTGTAACCTACAATGGAAGATAGCGGCTGGCGTAGTTCTTGTGAAATGGAAGCGATGACTTCGGCTTGCTCTGTGCTTTTAGTAAGCGCCTGACCCTTTTCGGCTTTTTCCATTTCAAGGATTTTCATATTGGCTTGGGCAAGTTGGTTTTGTAGGTGCGCCAATTCTTGCAGGGTGGCTTTTAGGTCGTTTTCCACCTGCGGTGAAGATTCGGGGATGTTTTTTCCGGCGCGTAATTCGGCGTTTTCACGTTGGAGTTGTTCAATAATTCTTTGCGATTCGTCTTGCGCCGCCATTAACGAAGCCAAATCTGCCGAACTGCTTTTTGCGTTTTCTGCGCGGGCGTCATCCAGTTGTTTTTGTAACTCGATGATGCGGCGCTCCATATCGGTGGCTTGCGCTTTTGCCATGCTGTTTTGCGCTTCAAGCGTGTTAATGCGCTGGTTGCGTTGAATGATTGGCACAAGCGAAGCGGCGATGTTTGTTAAAAAGGCTTGGTCTTCGGCGCTCCAGGTTCTATCGGAATATGGCGAGAGCAATAAAATACCGCCTAGCGATTCTTTTTCGGGCGTTAAGATAGGAATGCACATTAAGTGACCAGGGTTGCTTAACCCTAAAATGTCGCCTAAGCCGCGAATATCGGCAGAGGTGCTGCTGGCAGGCAGGCGCAATGGTCTGCCGCGTTGAATGGTGTTTGCCAGCATAGGAATAGAGGTTTTGTTTAATGAGCCGCCTTCTAAACTATCTTCACGGATTAAGTCATATCCGCCGGCAATCACCATTTGTTTGTTGTTGTCGGTGAGGTAAATCATAAAGCACAAGTCTGCCAGCATGGTTTGGGCGATGGCGCGCGTAATGGCTTGACTCATCTTGGTTGGGTTTGTTTCGGCGGCTACCGCTAACAATGCGTGGAATGTTTTGGGGTCTGTGCTGTAACGGCGGCGCTCGGGTCGTCCTGTTGTATCTGATTTGAGGGTAGTTGGTTTTTGGGGTGTAGAAGCAGATTTCCCCGTTGGAATAGCGAAGCGTTGCGGCAATGTCAAAAGAATAGGGAATGCCGCCATGTAGGCTAATCTTACAATGCCGGAATAGTTTCCATCAATTCTTGTTAATAAGTGACCTAAGTGACCAAGAAAACCAAGCGCTAATAAAATAATTCCATACCACATGCCATCGGGTTTGCGGATGAATAAAACCGCCATGCAAAATAGCGAGAGCGTCAACGAGCCAATTTGCCAAAGGAAATCGGCGGCGGTTTGGTTGTAACTTACGCTGGCAACTAAAGGCTGCCATGCTAATAAACTTAACCCAAGCGCGGTTAAGACAAATAGGCTTAAGATGGTTGCTATCGCGTCGGCAATGCGGTTGGGTTCGGGGTAGGCGTATAGCCAGGTGACCCAAATAATGCAAAACATAATGAAGGCGCGGTCCATAGGCGGGAGGACGGTCTTCGGGTCTATGATTTGTTGCCAGCCTAAGCCGCTGAATAAAAACATTAACACTTGCCCGCCCAATAAAACGCCCAGCCCCACAAACGCCCGCCGCGCTTGCGGAAATTCGCTTGCCCGCCAATGGTTAAACGCCGACTGAAACGCGCTGGCGACGACAAACACCAGCACAATGAAGTAAATTAAATCGCCAGGGGGAACGGTCAGTTGCGTGAGGACCAAACTGGTGAATGCATTCATCGCTTACGATTATACTGCTACTTCAATTATCGCGTAGAATTGTTATCATGTCTCAACGAAAAAAAATTTTTATTGCAATTTTTTTGCCGTTGGCGTTTTTCACTTTCGTTCTTTTGAGCGGGTTTGTGCATCGAAACAACGCCGAACGCGCAAACCTTGCAAGCGATTTCAAACGCGCCTCTGAGGCTTATGCCCAAGCCGCGAAAATTTTTTTCTGGCAAAAGGATTTGTGGGAAAAAGCCGGCATTGCCGCGGCGCAGGCGGGCAATTATGCCGAAGCGATTCTTTACTTTCAAAACGTAAATACGCTTTCAGAGCAAGGCTGGGCGTGGTTGGGCGCGTCTTATTTTCAAACGGGCAATACCGAAAAAGCAATTACGACGTTTGAAGAAGGATTGCAAAAATATCGTTCGGCGGCTTTGTATCGGCTATTGGCTTCGGCGCAGCGCGCGCAAAAAAATTGGCAGGCAGAAAAGACCGCGCTCGAAAATCAAATTGCGCTTGATTCACAAGACGCTTACGCTCATTATCGGCTGGGAATTTTGTTGATGATATTTTCTCCAGACGAAGCCTTTGGCGTTTTGAATCGCGCTTCTTCTCTTAACGGGGAAGTTGACTCTGCGGCGCAGACATTAATCACCGCCCTCAACATTGCCGATACGCAAACCAACGAGGCAGAACAATATGTGACGATTGGCAGAGCGCTGGGTTTAGTGCAAGAATGGGATTTGGCTTATACCGCGTTTGAGAAAGCGCTGACGTTTAACAATCAACATGCAGAGGCGTGGGCATGGCTGGGCGAAGCCAAACAGCAACTAGGTTACGATGGAAGCGCGGAACTTGATAAAGCCCTGTGGCTGAACCATACATCGGCTACGGTGCGCGGCTTACGCGCTTTATATTGGAGCAGGCAAGAAAAATACGCGCAAATGCTCGCCGAATATTCCTTAGCCAATGAATTTGAACCGACCAACCCCGCCTGGCTGACGGGCATTGGCGAAGCCCACGCCAAACTTGGCGATTTAATTTCCGCCTTGAACGCATATCAACAAGCCGTTGGGCTTGCGCCTCAAGACGCAACCTATTGGCGTTTGCTTGCCATGTTTTGCGCTGAACATAATATTTATATTGAAGAGATTGGCTTGCCTGCGGCTGAACAAGCGGTGAATTTATCTCCCAACGATGCCGCCAACCTCGATGCGCTTGGCTATCTCTATTTTTTATCTGGGCGGTATAGCAACGCCGAATTAACCTTATTGCAAGCGCTTGAACTTTCGCCGCAATATTTTCCCGCTCACCTGCACCTAGCCATGACGTATTTGTCGCAGAATAACCGCCCCGCCGCATACAACGCGTTGACTTTTGTGCGCGATGCAGACGCTTCGGGCGCGTATCGCGCGTTGGCGATTCAATTCCTTAATCAATATTTCCCTTAGGTTTATAAATCTAATCTCAGCCGCCGCCTTGAACGTTTGCGGTTTCCCTCTTCCTCGTCAGGGCTGTTTTGAAGCGCAAGGAGGACAAAGTGTTTTTGACGGGAACTCAAGAAACCTATTTCTGGATAACAACTTGAATAAACTATATTAGAATAAAGCGTTCGTTAATTTATTTTTGGAGCTTGTTTATGAAACGCGATTTGCCAATGATTTTGATTGTAGGAATTGTAAGCATAATCTTAATATTATCTTTAGTGTTTGGCGCGGCAAGTTTTACAAAAAGCGCCCCCACGCCAACCTCAGCGCCAGAGTTGCCTACCGCCACCGCTTTGCCAACTTTAACGCCAGACGTTTGCTCTTCTGAAAATATCCCCGCTGAAGTCAACCGCTTACACGCCTTAACCCGTGAGTTTGACGACACCTTCGGCTTAGCGCAAACTTTACGAATTGAAGAAACGGTTTCGCTTGTGCAAGATATGCAACGCATTAAGCGCCTAGCGGAAGACCAAAGCGTGCCCGCTTGTTTGGCAAAACTGAAAGAATATCAACTTTTATATATGAACTCAGGCATTGACTTGTTCACGACCGTGTTTTCCATCACTTCGGCAAACCCCAATATTAATCAAGAGCAATTGAATTCAGTCACCGCCCCGCTCTTGGAGCAAGTGTTAGGCTCAGCCAAACTTTATTTGGATGAACAAGCAAAACTCATGGGATGGACGCCCATTCCTATTCCAACGCTGGAAGGCGAAGTAACCCCAACCGCTACGCCGTAATCGTATGAGAATTTTTTTCGGTTTTCTCTTAATAACCTGCCTTGCGGCTTGTTCTGCCCTGCCTGCCCAACAGCCGCAAGCCCTTCCCTCCGGCTCTGTTTTATTTCAAGATGACTTCGCCTCCGCTTCTACAGGCTGGGATAGAATGCTCGTGCAAGAAGGCGTAATGGATTATGACGGCGGCGGTTATCGAATTTTGGTGAACGCTTTACAAACCAACTTTTGGTCAACGCCAAATAAAAATTTTACCGATGTGCGCCTCGAAGTGGACACAGGCAAATTAGCCGGACCCGATGAAAACCGCATTGGGTTACTTTGCCGCTTCAATGGCAAAGATTATTATTTCTTCATCATCACCTCAGACGGTTTTTACGGCATCGGGCTTTTCAAAGACGGTCAAGCCGTTTTGCTTGGTCAAAGCGAAATGCTATCTTCCGCCAACATTAACAAAGGACTTGCCATTAATCATCTGCGCGCCGATTGCATAGGACAGACTTTAACTTTTTATGTCAACGGATTTCAAATTGCGCAGGCGCAAGACGCAACCCTCGCTTCGGGCGACATTGGCATGTTGGCTGGCACATTCGCCACCCCCGGCGTAGATATTATTTTTGATAACTTTGTAGCGTTACAGCCATAATAGGCGATATGAAAATCTTTCTCGATACCATCGGTTGCAGACTCAACCAAGCGGAAATAGAAAACATGGCGCGGCAATTTCGCGCCGCAGGACATGAAATTGTCGCCGCTGCCGAAACGGCGGATATGGCTGTGGTTAATACTTGCGCAGTCACCACCCAAGCCGCGTCCGATTCGCGCGGCAAAATTCGCAACCTTGCTCGCGCAGGCGTGCCAGAGATTATTCCGACGGGTTGCTGGTCAACGCTTCAACCCAAAGAAGCCTTAGCCTTGCCAAATGTTTCGCGGGTCATCGTCAATCAAGAAAAAGATACCCTCGTTCCAAAAATCTTAAACCTTCCTATTGAAACATTTGATATTGAACCCATTGACCGCACGCCCATTCCAGGTCTTCATCGCCGCACGCGCGCGTTTATCAAAGTGCAAGACGGCTGCGATAACAAATGCACCTTTTGCGTCACCACCGTTGCGCGGGGCGAAAGCAAAAGCCGCTCGCTTGCCGAAGTCATCGCAGATATAAACTCCGCGCTGGCTGGCGCCTCAAAAGAAATTGTTCTAACGGGCGTTCATCTTGGCTCGTGGGGGCAAGAGTTTGGTCGTCACCTGCGCGATTTAGTCAAAGCAATTCTGCAAGAAACAGACGTCAAACGATTGCGATTATCTTCCCTTGAACCTTGGGACTTAGACGCAAACTTTTTCTCTCTGTGGGAAGACAAACGCCTCATGCCTCACCTCCACCTGCCTCTGCAATCCGGCAGCGACTTCACCCTCAAGCGCATGCTTCGCAAAACCACAACCGCTTCATTTCGTGACTTAGTTCATTCTGCTAGAAAACAGATTCCAAACGCCGCTATCACCACAGATATTATTGCGGGCTTTCCGGGCGAAACTGAAGAAGAATTTACCCAAACATTAAACTTTGTGAAAGAAATGCAATTCGCTGGCGGGCACGTTTTCACTTATTCATCGCGTCCTGGCACGGCGGCTTCAAGGATGAAGGGGCAGGTCAAGCCTGAGGTGAGAAAGAAGCGGAATCACATCTTGCAAGAAGCGATCGCAGAATCGGCAAAAATCTACCGCCAACAATTTATCGGCAAAAAAGTTTCTGTATTATGGGAAGCCGCCACCGAATACGACGAGTTTGGCTGGAAGATGGAAGGCTGGTCTGAAAATTATTTGCGCGTCAGCGCCGTCGCTTCATCCCCGCGTTGGAATGAAGTGGATACAGTGAAATTAATTGAGATAGATGGCGAAAAAATTAAAGGAGAGATTAAATGACAGCAAAAATCATTGATGGAAAATTAATCGCTCAACAAGTGCGCGAGGAAGTCGCCGCGGCAGTGGCAAAACGAATTGCAGAAGGAAAACGCAAACCAACCTTAGCCACTGTCTTAATTGGCAATCGCCCAGACTCTGCCGCGTATGTCGCTTCGAAAGGAAAAGCCTGCCAAGAACTAGGCATGGGTTCGGTCAGCGAGCGCTTGCCGGCAGAAGCGACCCAAGAAGAAGTAGAGGCGTTGGCGCGGAAATTAAATGAAGACAAAAATATCAGCGGTATTTTAGTTCAATTGCCCATGCCCGCGCATATTGACGAAGAAAGAGTTTTATCGCTCATCAATATTGAAAAAGACGTAGATGGATTTTCCCCGTTGAATATAGGGCGACTTGCTCAAAAAGGGCGTGAGCCGTTGTTTGTGCCATGCACGCCGTATGGATGTATTTATTTGCTTGAAAAAAGCGGCGTGAAAATTGAAGGCGCAAATGCGGTGGTGTTAGGGCGCTCTAATATTGTGGGCATGCCCGCCGCTTTGTTGTTGATTGGAAAAAACGCCACCGTGACGGTGGTTCACTCTAAGACGAAAGATATTCCCAATACAGTTCGCCAAGCGGATATTGTCATTGCCGCCATTGGGAAAACTGAATTTGTACGCGGCGATTGGATTAAACCCGGCGCGGCAGTGATTGACGTGGGTATTAATGCAGTTCCTGATTCCACAAAGAAAAACGGACAACGCCTAGTAGGCGATGTTAATTTCAACGAAGCCAAAGAAACGGCTGGTTTTATTACGCCTGTTCCCGGTGGAGTTGGTCCGATGACGATTGCCATGTTAATGAAAAACACCTTGCGCGCCGCAGAATTACAAGATTATTGATAAAAAAATAGCCTGCGTTTTTGGGCAGGCTATTTTTTATATCTTTGTTTTGAAGAGGGAGGCGATTGAGCTTATGGTTTCACTAAAATTCCCAAATGATTTCCTACGCGCCGTTGTTGACCTGGTACGCCCATATCAATTGGGGAATTCACCGTGCGCGATTTTCCGTCAAACCCGCGAATCACCATTGCCGATGAACCGCCGCCGTCCATATTTATTCCCGTGTGAACGCCGTAAGATAAGAGCAACTCTGCCAGTTCAGAAAGAGTCGCCCCTTCGCTATATCCATCTTGGCGACCGTCAATCACCATAAACGTTAACCAACGTCCATTTTTGCTTAGCCCAATGGCTGTGCGTGGAGCGGGGTCTAATGCGGCTAAAGTTTTCACTATCTTACCGTCTGTCACCACCAGCCTATCGCCCGAAACGGCGTTGAAAACGCCAAAGCCTGGGTCTTTCCCGTAAGACGTTACGTTCACTTGATTTTTTCTGCCAATGTGAACGACAGGCTGAGCGGTTTTCTTTTTAGAGTAAATCGTCCCACGCGAAGCGGCGTAATCGCTAATGCGCACAGGCTCGCCGCCGTTTGGGCAGAGTTTCTTTGGGTCATACGAAGCGTCTAAGTAGCTAAAATAACCGCCGTTAATGGCCACGTGCAATTTGAATTCATCTAAAAATTGCGAGGTGGTGCGCGTGCAAATCACGTCTGATTTTGAGGGCGTCACTAAAAATTCTAATTTTGTATTTTGCAAATCAATGGCAAGCACATGCATCACGATAGGGCGCGGCGCGGTTAAGTCTTTGCGCATGTAGGTAATGCCCGTAAATACATTTTGCAAGATGGAGGCGGGGCGTGTGGCGCCCGCTTGCACGCATGAGTCTTTTGAACACCAACCCGTTAGCCCGTCTAACTTTTGCACTTTTATCCAGCCTAGTTGCGAGGTGTCGTCTAAGGCTGGCACAACATCGTTTTTCAATAACCCGCCAATCGCTTTGGCGGAGGCGTTGGGTTGTTCTCGAATGACAAGGCTGGCAACGTTTACCCGATACCAAGGTTTATCTTTATATTCTGGAATTGTGGTTGGCGGCGGTTGCGGCGTGGGGGTGGAGCCGCTGGCGCTAATTAGATATTGGCTGGCGCTCCAGCCGATTAAGTTTCCGCTTTGGTTGCGAATCTTGAACCATGAGCCGTCTAAACTTGCATCGAGTTTTTCCACCAACTCGCCAAAATAAACTAAGCCAATCGAGTCGTGTTCAAGACCCGGACCTTGACGGACTTTTAGCGAAGGCGCGGCGGTAACGCGATACCAATCTTTATCTTCTTCATCGGGCGGCGTGGGATATTCAGGCGCGGTGGTTGGCGCAAGATATTCGCTCGCCACCCAACCCGTTAGGCTTCCATCCGCTTTGCGGATTTTTAGCCAAGTGCGGTCGGCATTTGCGCCGATTTCTTCTACTACTTCATTGGTTGAAAGGCTTCCAATTTGCGTAAAGTTTGTGCCTGCGCCGTCTCGCACGCGCAAAGAGGGCGAAGCCGTCACTATATACCATTTGTTGGTGGGCGTTGGGGTTGGTTCAGGCGTAGGCTCTGGCGTGGGTTCAGGTTCAGGCTGAGGGTCGGGCGAGGCGGAAAGTCTTTGCAAGTAAGCGGAAAAACTCCAGCCTGTCAAACTTCCGTCTTTGCGTTTGATGTTCAGCCAATTTTTATCGGCGCTTTCGCCAATTTTTTCAACCACTTCGTTCAGGTATAAACTCCCAACTTGTTTGGCGCTGGTGTTGGGGGCTTCGCGCACCCGTAACGATGGAGAAGCGGTGACGCGATAATCGTTGCTTGGCGTAGGGTTTGGAACGGGAATATAGCTGATGCCGAAGCGTTGATAAAAATCTTCAAGTTCGCCGTTGAAATAATTCAGGTCAATATTTTTGCTTTCCACGCCATAAGGAAAGCCTTCGCCGTTGTCGGTAAATTGCCACAGCGTCCATGTGTCCCAAGGTTTAGGAATGAGCGGATTGGCGACGCCGTAATTGGCAATCCACAGCGGATATTGTTTGAAGTAATTTAACGAAGCGTTTGGAATACCTACGGCAATTGTATTTTCTCGCCAATAGTAATATGCGGTGTAAACGCCAATTTCTTTATTCGGCAAAAGTTGTTTGAGGCGTTCAATAAAGTTATACCAATGTTTCCAGCCGGCAAACGGTCCTTTGTAGTTATCTTCAAAATCTGCCCATAAGGGGAGTTCGCCCGTATCGCCATTAAATAAAGAGACCCACAACTCGGCTTGTTTTTTCGGGTCGGCGCGGCTATCGTAAAACCAATACGAGCCGCGCGGAATGCCCGCCGCTTTTGCTTCGCGCCAATTGACTTTGAAATCGCGGTCTGTCCACAAATTTTGCCCAGCGCGAATAATTGCAAACGCAGCGCCGTGTTGGCGCATTTTGACAAAATCAATTCCTTGCGGAGTTTGGGGGTCGTCTTGATAAAAACTAACATCGGTGCCGATGACGCGCTCTGCCATATGATTCTCCTGGTTGTTTTGATGAAAAACCGCTTTTTCTCTTCGGGGAAGTTTGATTCTGCTTCGTGAGAATTTTATTTTCGCTTGAGCCTGTGCGTTAAAAATTATATCGCATTCTCAAAGTGAGTTATTTTTGAATCTTGTTTTCCTTCAATGGCAATCACGTCAATTTGCCAGTGGTGAACATGATGTTCGGCGGCGTAATACTCGGCGGCGCGGAGCATGTGTTCGCGTTTGCGCGTTGTAATTTGCTGTTCGGGGAAAAAGTTTTTACTGGAGGTTAATGTCTTCACTTCCACAAAAATAGCGATGTCCTTTTGTTTGGCGACGATGTCAATTTCGCCATACGGCGTGCGGACGTTTCGAGCGATAATTTCGTAGCCGCGTTCCGCCAGCCAACGCGCGGCGGTTTCTTCGCCCCATTTGCCCAGTTGCAGATTGCGTCGACTCATGGCATAAACTCTTGCAAAAGTTTTTGCAGTTTGGCGCTCCAGTTGAGTTTTTTCTTTTTAGACTTTTTAATAACCGCTTGATAGCGTTGCAGCATCAATGTTGTGGTGCGCTCAATTGCATAAGCGGAAGAAGCCCGACGGGCGGCTTTGCTCATTTTGGTTCGTAAGGCAGGGTCGAGGCAGAGGCGGGTTAATTTTGCGGTGAAGGCGGGCAAATCATAAGTAGATAAAAAGCCTGTTACGCCGTCTTCTATTGTGTCGCCTACGCCTACCGATTCAATGCCCATGACGGGTAAGCCCGCTCCCATTGCCTCAATGACGGATAATGGGTGAACCTCCGTTACCGAGGCGGTGACGAAAATATCGCCCATTGCCAAATGTTGCGGAAGTTGCTGATAGGGGATTTTCCCAATCCATTGAATGCGGTTTGAAAAACTTAATTCGTTAATGAGCGTTTCAATTTCTTCTTCATATTGTTGCGTGCCGCCGCCAATTAATAACAATCGCGCGTTTGGTATCGCTTTGGCGACGCCCGTAAACGCCTCGATTAAGAAAGGCAAATTTTTCTCAGGCGCAATTCGCCCAGCGTATATAAGAATAATATCTTTATTGGTATAACCGAAATTTTTTCTATTCAGCGGTTTGGCGGATTTAAAATCTCGCAAATCTACGCCGTTTGGCACAATGTCAATCGGCTCTTCTACATTTAATTGGCGCAACACTTTTGCCATACCCGCCGAAGGGGTAATCACCAAATCCATCGCTTTGCAAAACGAAGGCATATACGCTTGTAACAACCCCTGACTGACCGCATCGGGCATGAGAGGCAAATAGGCTTGGGCGTATAAATCATACCGAGTGTGATTGGTAAAAATAATGGGAATTTGCACAGGGCGGCAATATCTTAATGCCAGCCTTCCGCTTAAGAATGGATGATGCACATGCACCACGTCCATTGTTTGTAAAAGTTTTTTGGCGGCGCGGGTGTATCTTAACGATAAGAAAAAACCCGTATCGGATAACGGCACGCCAGGGCTGCGAATAATGTTTTTTTCCTTGTCTTTGTATTCTAAATCTCCAAAGGTGAAGACAAACACCTCGTGACCCATCTTTTCGAGATATTCTTTGTTTACCTCTACATAATTGGTAATCCCGCTGATGTAGGGTTTATAACTATCTACCATCATTCCGATTCGCATGAGGATATGCTACGATATGGATGAATGAATGTCAAGGACGAGTTTGGCTACAACAGATTTGCCCTTGCGAATTGCGGTCGCCCAATTAGACCAACCCAGCCAGATTTGGTAAAATAATGCCCCGCGAGAAACGTATGACGGTTAAATTAATTTTACGCGATAAAGAATACGAAGTGAAACACGGCATGGCATTGTTAGACGCATTGAAAAAATGCGAAATTGTGCCAGAAGCGGTCATTGCCACGCGCAACGGCGAGATGATTACCGAAGATGAAATTTTACAAGACGGGGATGAAATTAAGTTAATTGCCGTTATTTCAGGCGGCTGAAAAGAAAAACTATGAAATGTAGAAAATGCGGCGAAAAAGCGTCTATTCATATGCGCCAGCACAGGCTGGCTTTGTGCAAAGAGCATTTCCTTGCATGGATTCCAGAACAAACGGAGCGCTTTATCAAAAAATACCGCATGTTTACGCCTGACGAGAAAATTTTAGTCGCCGTTTCAGGCGGAAAAGATTCGCTTTCTTTATGGGATATTTTGATTCGCCTTGGCTATCAGGCGGACGGTTTGTACCTTGCGCTGGGCATTGACGGGGGAATCAATTATTCAGATAAGTCTTATCAACTTTCGGAAAAATTTGCCCAAGCCCATCATTTGAAATTGCATGTGGTGGATATTGAAAAAGAATATGGGCATTCTATTCCCGTGCTGTCGCAAATCAGTCATCGGGGATATGGCAAACCGTGCGCGGTGTGCGGGTTAACCAAGCGTCATGAAATGAACCGCATCGCCCGCGACCTCGGTTATGACGTTTTAGCCACAGGGCATAACCTTGACGATGAAGCGGCGGTTTTATTTGGCAATACGTTAAATTGGTCGGTAGATTATCTTTTGCGGCAAGGTCCCGTATTGCCTGCGGGTGACGGGCTGGCGCGTAAAGTGAAACCGCTTTGCCGCTTTTACGAGCGAGAAATGACCGCTTACGCAATTGCGCGCGGCATTGAATATATATATGAAGAATGTCCATTTGCCGAAGGCTCGCAACAAATTTACTACAAAGAGGCGCTGAATCAATTAGAAAACGCCCGACCAGGCGCCAAGATGACTTTTTACGTTCGCTTTTTAGACGCGAAAATGAAGGGGAATTTATTTGTGGAAAATACCGCGCCTCGCGCCTCCCTTCATGCTTGTTCTTCCTGCGGGCAGCCTACCTCAGCCGACGGTTTATGCTCATTTTGTAGGATGATAGAAAAGGCGAAAGTTGTATCTTAACTATCGTAATAAAGTAGCGAGTAGCCCCAGTAAAAACAACCCGCCTGCCACATAACTTGCAATTTGTTCTGATGAAAGAATAGTAATTTGCGGCGTTTCAAACCCTAACACGTCTATAGTGGGGAATTGCGGCGCTTCTTGCTTGCCCAGCAACGCATTGCGGAACGCTATAACATTTAACGGGCGATTATCGGGGTGTAAAGACATTGCCCAGAGGATGGCTTTTTCGACATGGGGGCTGAGGCTGGGATTAATTTCGCGCGGGGGAATCAGGCTGCGGGTGTTTAAGAAGCGTTTGCGGACTTCCGCCGGCGGTTCATTCGTCAGCAGGTGATAAAGCGTCGCGCCAAATGAGAAAATATCAGCGCGTGGGTCGGTGTGGGTATCGTCTCCGCCGTATTGTTCTAGCGGGGTGTAAAGCGCTGTGCCTTGCCCTTGAATGACGGTGATGGTCACTTCATCGGGCGCCATAATTTTTACTAAACCAAAATCTACAAGTTTTACTAAACCGCTCGGCGTGATTTTGATATTGCTGGGTTTAATGTCGCGGTGGATGATGGGCGGGGTTTGGTGATGCAGGTAGTGTAGGGCGTCGGCAATTTGGGTTGCCCAGCGCAACACTTCGTGTTCAGGTAGAAATTTTTTGTTGCGGCGGGCTTCTTGCATTAATTCGCGTAAGTCTTTGCCTGGCACATAATCCATCACGAGGTAATCGCGCGCGCCTTCTGAAAAATAATCTGAAACCTTTGGCAGGTTGGGGTGGTCGAGCCGCGCAAGCACAGAAGCCTCGCGGAAAAATTGTTCGCGGGCTTGTTCAAAAATATCGGAGGGGAGGGTCGAGTTGTGTTCTACTTCTTTAATGGCGCATAATCTACCTTGCAGACGGGTATCTTCCGCTAGGTAAATGTTGCCCGTGCCGCCTTGACCAATTTTTTCTTGAATGGCGTAGCGTTCACGCAAGACCTCCCCGTTTTTTAACGGTTGGGGCATCTTCTCCTTTATAAAGCGAAATTCGTTTGCGATTGTTTGTGATGGTTTCGGCGTGTATCACATTTTGTTACAATCTCATTATGCACAGATTTTCACTTTTCTGCTATATTATAAACTATACAATCTTCCGATTCAGTCGTCTGTTGAAATAGATTTTATAAAAATAGGCTTCTGCCGCCAAGAGACGGCGGCTTGAGCGGCAAAACTTTTTGAGACGCTCTGCCTAAGACGCTAATTTGTTGAAATTTTATGAAAGGCGGTAAACGAGTTGGCTATGGAACATGAATCTGAATATCCGATACTTGTGGCGCAAGATGGACCCCTCAAAGGGGAACGTTGGGCTTTAGACCATACCATTATGATTGGGCGCGACCCTAGTTGCGATATTCAACTTCACGATAGACAAGTCTCGCGTTTTCATGTACGCATCACGCCCACGCCCGAAGGCGTGACGATGGAAGACTTGGGCAGTAAAAACGGAACAAATCATAATGGAAATGAATTAACGGGTCCGGTTATGCTTCAGGATGGCGATGTGCTAGGCGTGGCGCTGGCGCAACAATTTTTGTTCTTAACGTCCGACGCAACCATGCCGCTGGCGGAAGGCGGCTCGCGCCCAGGTCGTTTGCTGATGGACCAAAAATCGCGTCAGGTGTGGGTGAATCAGCAACAGTTAGCGCCGCCATTATCTGCCCAGCAGTTTAAGTTATTGTGGTTGTTATATGAAAAACAAGGTCAGGTGGTGCCGCGCGCCGATTTGGTCTCTGTGGTGTGGGGCGAAGAGCAAACCGCTGGCGTTTCTGACCAAGCCCTCGATGCGTTAATCCGCCGCCTGCGCGACCGCTTGGCAGTGCTTGACCACGGACATCAATATATTAGCACGGTGCGCGGGCATGGTTTGAGGTTAGATAACCCGCCCATTGGGGAATAAAGATGGACGCACAATCAGAGAAAGTGTTGGCTCAAATTATTCGAGGCACGCGCATTGCCACGTTAGGCACGTTGCGCGATGAAGCGCCGCAAGTTTCTATGGCGGCGTATATTTTTGCCGAAGATTTTTCCGCTTTTTATATTTTCGTCAGCCGTTTGGCGCAGCATACGGTAGATATGCAAAAAAACAAAGAAGTCAGTTTGTTAATTTGCGAAACCGACGATGGGCGAAGCGACCCGCAAACTTTGGCGCGCGTTTCAATTCGCGGCAAAGCCGAACCAATTGAAAACGGCGCGCCCGGTTACATGCGCCTGAAGAAACAATACCTAGAACGTTTCCCGGAATCAGAACAGTTATTCAAATTGACGGATTTTAATTTCTGGCGCATCACCCCCAAAGGCGGAAGGTATGTGGCTGGGTTTGCAAAAGCCTATAACATCACCGCCGAAGCGTTGAAAAAAGTTTCAGAAAGATAAATCAACCTCCCGCAGGTTTTCAGGATTGAAAATATTTTGAAAACCTGTGGGACAATTTTTGTTATGCGATGCGCCCGTTAAACAAGGAATCAACATGACTTCATTAAAACTTCTCGCCATTTTTGCGCACCCTGATGATGAATCAATGGGTATGGGTGCGACGATTGCTAAATATTCAGCGCAAGGCGTGGAGACACATCTCGTCTGCGCTTCACGCGGAGAAAGAGGCTGGGCTGGCGACCCCAAGCAGAATCCAGGCTTGAAGCGACTTGGCGAAATCCGCACAAAAGAATTGGAAAATGCAGTCAACATTTTGGGAATGAAGAGTCTATCTTTCCTTGATTATATTGACGGCGATGTTGACCAAGCGAATCATCATGAAGCGATTGGAAAAATTGTCACGCATATTCGTAAAATCAAACCGCAAGTGGTGGCGACGTTTCCCCCCGATGGGAATTATGGGCATCCCGACCATATTGCGATTGGACAATTTACAAACGCCGCGATTGTGTGCGCCGCAGATTCAACATACAAAGATAATGAAAATCTTGAATCACATCGCGTTTCAAAATTGTATTACATGGTGGATAGCGAAAATTTTATCAAGTTGATTGAGCCGTTTATCGGTGACATGACTTTTCGTGTGGATGACCAAATTCGCGGCGAAAACCCATGGAAAGAATGGATGATTACCACACGCATTGATACTGCCGATTATTGCCGTACGGCATGGAAAGCGATTCAATGTCATCAAAGTCAATTGGCGACATTGGGCGAACTTGCCAACGCCCATGAAGATGCGGCAGTAGCAGTATTGTCCATGCAAGGAACTTTTTTCCGCGCTTTTAGTTTGGTGAATGGGGGTAGAGAAGTGGAGACAGATTTGTTTGAAGGGTTGCGGTTTTAAATTTTGTAGGGACGAGGCATGCCTCGTCCCTACTTTTAATTTTACCCTAAATTCTTCTTCATCGAAAACTTCAATGCCACTTTATACACTTGGCTTATCTTTTCACCCATGGCTTTGGCTTCGGGGTTATCGGGTTGTGATTCCATTTGGCTTACCAATCCGCTCAGATAATCTAAAAATTGTTGCGTCACCATCGCTTCGTTTTGCTTCAAAGCCGACTCGATTGCGGCTTCATCAGGCAATTGAATCAATTGCTCAATAAACATCACTTCGGGTGGGGCGCTAGCGGCTTGTAACACTTGAATCATTTTTTGCAACTTGCCCATGCGTGTGTAATCATTTTTTTCAGAGGCTTGGCGTAACATTTGTTGAGCAAGGTCAACTGAATCTTGGGTGAAGCCTTCCAAATTTTCACGCGTTGCTTTTTCAATATCTTCTTGTTCTAATAATTTATCCAAAAATTCTTGCGCTTGTTTGTAACGCGCTTCGGCTTGTTTATCGGCTTCATTGGTGTACTGCAATAATTTTTCGCGGATATTTTCCAAACGAGTTTTTTCATCGCCGCTGGATTTGTCAATTTTTTCAGAAAGCGTTTGAAAGAAAAGATAATCCATCCCTGCCCGAGCAAGTGAAACGTAAGCGCGGATGCGCGCATCGGTTTTGGACTCTAAGACGAAATCCAGAAGTTTTTCGCGCGTCAGGCTTTGTCCCGCTTCTTGCAAGACGTGTTGAGCGGCTTCTAATTCCCCAACCGATTCTTTAAGTTGACGACCATACGCGGTTTCTTCCAGCAATTGCGTTTGGATGTCAATCAATATGCGCGCCATTTGTTCTTGCCCGCTTTGCATGGCGCTTTGCGCAATGCGGCTGAACAAGGCGAAAAATTGTTCGTCAATAATTTTTTCGTTTTGTTTGAGTAATTCAGAGCGAACATCTTTCGTGGTCACTTGCATCAGACGTTCTAAAAATTGCACGCGTTCTTGTTGGGCTTTTAGCATCTCAGGCGTAATGCCGTCTTTGCCTAAAATAGTTTCAATCATTGATTCATAAGTAAGGTTGGCTTGCGGATTTAATAGGTAAGCTTTGCGCTTTTCTGGCGGCAAGCGGTCTGTTACTTGTTTAATCAATGGACCGATAATTTTTTCTTGTTCATTAACGGGCAACATCAACTCTGAGGGGAAGAACGTCAACAGCAGTTCTTTTGCATTGTCATGGTAGACAATGGGCGTGGCTAAACGACCTTGATAGCCGCAATGCGGGCAGCGCGCAAAGTTCGATTGCCCGCTTAATAACCTTTGTTTGGCTTGGGGGTCGGCGGTTACGTCAAATAGCTGTTCGACATTAGCGGGAATAATTTGTTTACAACGAGGACATGCAATTTGTGTTTGAGGCATTGAGCAATTTCCAATTTTTAGTGTGTGGTTTCAATGCGGCGAAGATAGGCTCGCCGCCCGTTTGACCACCGAATTATAAACGAATAAATTACGCATCACAGATTACGAATTGCTTAATCTATGATGCGTAGCTGTAAAAAGATAAAACTAGCGAACCTAGCCGACTAACTCTTCCAATCGGTTAATATAGCCTTCCATGACGGCGAAAGTTTCTTCCACCGCCTTGGGGGTGGATAAATCTACGCCAGCCTTTTTCAAAACATTCAACGGGTAATCGGAAGAGCCTGCTTTCAAAAAGCCGAGATAGTTTTCGGCGGCGTTGGGCTCGCCGCGTAAGATTCTGCCGGCTAAGGCATGCGCGCCCGAAATGCCTGTGGCGTATTGATAAACGTAATAATCTGCAAACAAGTGACTAAAAGTTGACCACACCATACCTACGCGCGGGCGGTCAATTTTTACTTTAGGACCGAAGGCTTCGCTGAACAAATCCGCCATCAAGTTTTGCATAGAATCGGCGGTAAGCGCTTCGCCGCGCTCCACCCGTTGATGCGTTTCTAATTCAAAGCGGGCAAGCGTTGGCATTTGGAAGAAGTATCGAAAGAAATTCCCGCTCACGGCTTCTTCGATGAGGGCAATCAAGAAGTTTTTATCTTTAATAGAGTTGAGCAAATGTCCGCGCATCATCGCTTGATTGAAGTTAGAGGCGACTTCGGCGACAAATAGCGAATAACTCGAATACACAAACGGCTGATTCTTCCATGTTAAGTAAGAATGCATCGAGTGACCGAGTTCATGCGCTAAGGTGCTCATGCTCCCAATTTCGCCTGTGAACGACATCATAATAAACGGATGCGTGCCGGGCGAGCCATACGAAAACGCGCCGTTCATCTTTCCTTGATTAACGGTTGAATCTACCCAGCGGTCTTTGAGGCAGCCTTGCCGAACCGTATCCACATAGTCTTTGCCTAGTGGGGCAAGGCTTTCGCAAATTAAATCCACTGCTTGTTCAAATGTAAGTTTTGGCTTCTTTTTTACAATGGGCGCCCACATATCAAAGTATTGAATATCTTTTAATTTCAAGGCTTTGCGCTTAATTTCAAAATACCGATGCCAAATGGGCAATTTCTTTTTGAAAGTGTTAATTAAGTTATGAAACACTTCGTCTGGAATATTATTATTAAACAACGAAGCCGAAAGCGAAGACTCAAACTTTCGCACGCGCATATTGAAAACATTGGCGCTAATAGAAGCGCTTAAATTGGCGGCTAAGGTGTTTTTGAATTCAATATGCTTGTCGTGATAACTCTCAAACGCGCTTTGGCGCAATTTTCTATCGGGGTCTTCCATTAAAGCGTTGTGATAATTGCCCTGCGTCACTTCCACTTTTTTGCCTTTACTGTTTTTCGCAGGAGCAAATTTGAAATCGGCGTTCACCAACATACTCGTACTGTTGCTTGGTCCGCTAAATGGGTCGGCTAACATGCCTAAAATTTCTTCCACTTCCGCCGAGCGCACATGCGCTTGTTGGCGGAATAAATCGTCAAAATTATGTTGATAAACCGCCAGCCTTTCGTTTGCTTTCATCCATGCGTCTAATTTTTCTTTGCCAATCTGAATCAACTCAGGGTTTAAGAAAGAAGTCGCCGCAGCGACTTGCCCTGCCATGCTAGAGGCTTTGCCCACCATGCCAGCGGCGGCTTGATTAGTGGTATCTACTGCGTATTCAAATTGAGCGTACATAAACACTGTCTGCGCGCGGCGAATTAAATTTTCAATCGCCCCCATAGCCTCTAAAAGCGTATCGGCGCTTTCGCTTAATTTGCCTTCATACTTTTTTACGTTCGGAATATCGTCTAAAACCGATTTGAGCGCGGTTTCCCAATCTTTTGGGGTTTTGAACACGCTTTCTTTGTTCCAAGTATATTTTTTGTTAACTTTCTTTCGTGGGGGAATGGTCGGCATGGAAAATCCTTTTGAGTGAAATATATTGAATTGTACCTTTTTCTAACTTTCTTTGAAGAGGTTCTAGGGGAGGGTTATTGGCGCATTTACTCTTTGCGCTTAAGCCGCCGAGAGCCTGTATCCTGCCAGCGATTACCTAGGAAGCGAAAAACAAATCCGCGCGCCCGAACCCACCGAAGCGTCTGCCCAGATGCGCCCGCCGTGCGCTTCCACAATGGCGCGCGCCAAGTAAAGCCCCAACCCAGCGCCTTTCGTCTGTTTCACTGCGGAGGTCGAACGATAGAACCGATCAAAAATATGCGGAATATCTTTCGCGTCAATGCCGGGTCCTTGGTCGCTCACGCAAACGATAACTTGGTTAGGCGTTACCGAGCCGCTGATTTTAATTTCGCCCTCGCCGGCATACTTTAAGGAATTTGACACCAAATTTGAAATTACTTGTTCCAAACGATTTTCATCGCCAAGAATAATGGGAAAGTTTTCCGGAAAGTCTGTGATAATTTTATGTTTTGGCGATTGAGCGGAAAAACGCGCCTCGACTCTTTGCGCCAAATTGGGCAATGAAACGTCAGCCTGATTCAAACTCAAGCCGCCGGCTTGTAAGCGAGAAGCGTCGAGCAAATCATCCACCATTTTGGACAATCTATCCGCCTCTTCTTCAATCACGGCTAACGAGTCGTTGATGGTGCGTTTATCCCACTTTGCGTCGTCTCGGCGCAAGGTCGAAGCGTAGCCTTTAATCAAAGCCACAGGCGTGCGTAATTCATGACTCACAATTGAAATAAAAGTCGCTTTAATTTCATCTGCGGTTCTGAAGTGAGTAATATCGCGCACGCTTACAATCACATTCCGAAGTTTATGCTCTTCGTCAATTAACGGCGCGTAAAAAATTCCTACTGGCAGGGGCGGCAAAAGCGAACGCTCCAAATCGCCTTCTACATAGAGCGTTGCGTTTGGCGTGAGGGGCCACCCATTCGCAACCGATTCTTCAAGCGCGCTGCCTTGCGGCTCTTTTTTCCATTTAATAATCTCGCTATGATTTTTGTTTATAAGTTCATTGCGGTTTTGCCCGAGCATTTTTTCAAACGCGCCGTTACATCGTTCAATATTCAGCGCCGCGTCTAAAATCAAAATACCGTCCGCCGCCGATTCGAGCAAAGCGTCTAACCGTTGCTTTTCAAACGTCACTTGTCCATAAAGTTGCGCGTTTAATACGGCAATGGCGGCTTGGTCGGCGAATGATTGGAGCAACACGCGGTCGTTTGGAGTAAACACATCGGGGTAATTTCTAAAAATAAAAATCACGCCAATCACTTGCCCGCGCGTGGCTAGCGGCAAGCCTGTGCCGTTTAATAAGCCCATGCTGGCGGTGTAAGTCAGCTCTTTTAACATGCGGTTGAGTTCGTTCACGTCTAACTCGCGCACTTTTTCTTCGCCTAGCAGGGGCGATAAATAAGATAAAAAAGCGGGCGCAATGCCATGCGCCGCCGCCACCTTCCAACCGTCTGCAAGTTTAAGCGCAATAATCCCCGCTTGCCCGGCCAGCATTTCAATGGAGAAGCGCAAAATTCGCGCCAGCAATTTTTCCAAATCTAACTCTTGCGTCATCAGGCGCGAAATTTCTAGCAGATAATCTCTCTGCCGCACGCGAAAATCTGGAAGCATGGAGGGGACGATAGACATAAGGATATTTTATCACTTGCCTTATTTTCAAGGCGTTTAGTTTTATCCGCCTTTCAATCGCCGCAAACGCTTAGGGAAGACCGAAACGGGGCGCAGGCGGCTATATAAGTATTTACAAAAATGAAGAGTGAAATCATTGCTATATAGCAAAAATGTACTAAAATATTAGAAAATGCAAAGCTTTTGTTGTTGAGTCTTCCCATTTTGAGATTTTTGGTTTGTTATTGTTGTTCTTGTATTATCTCTATTTTCTTGGGGTTATTTCCGAGTGAAGGGTTGGCGTATAGCAAAAGCGGCTGATTGCTTATTGGAGCGTGCTATGAATAAACTCTTGGCATTGTTTTTAAGAACATGCTTTATTGCTTTGTATTTATTTTCATTTTTGCCGGCGTTGCCTGCTTTGGCGGCGCCGAATGAACGCCCGGCGCTTACCCAGCCGCCGAGTGTATCGCTCAATGTTCCTGCCCATGCTTTTATCGGTGAGAACGTAAACTTTACGGTTACGTTCGATAATCCCGATGCAAATGACCCTGGCTACGGTCCGCTGATTGATCTCATCATTCCAACCAGCGGTCCAGATGGCTCGCCCAGCCCAGATGGCTTAAGTTTTGTCAGCGCCACCTATCTCGGCTCATCCATCGAAAATACCGTTCTGACTGTGCCGGGCAGCGGCTGTATCACCCATCCGTATATGATGGATGGCTCCACCCAGTTGCCGCTTCAAGTGTGCGGATTGACCTCCGGCGATACCTTTGTCGCTCTGCGCCTGCCGTTTGGCTCGTTCACGCCAGACCAGCCGCCTTTGACGGTGGATGTCACTGTTTCCATGAGCAACCTGGCAGACTTAGGAACGCCGCTTACTATTCAGGCGCGCGGCGGCTATCAATACGGTTACAACCCTCTGAACGATTTTTGTTGTGGAGACGACCCTGTTGCTACTTTGAGCGGCTGGACGAGTGGCAGCGTTACCCCTATCTTGTTCACCTTGGAAAAGACGTATAACGGGCCTGAAGATGAAACTGCCACCGGTCCCAACTTTCCACGTCAGTACACTGTCACTGCCGAAATTGCTCCCGGACAGACGATGACTTCTTTTAGTTTGACGGATGTCATGCCTAACAATATGCAGTTTCTATCATTAATCACCGCCACGCCGGGCGGCGCGTCGTGTTCGCATTCAAATCCGTCTTTGCCCGGCGGTACACTAACTTGTAACTTCACCTCTGTCAGCGGCACGGTGAGCATGACCTTTGAGTATTACATTCCGCTGCGCGATGCAGGCAGCGGATCAATCATTAATCCCTCTACCGGCGATGATGCTGCATCCTGCAACAATGCCAGCGGCGGCGGTGCATGGACGCCGCTTGACGCGCGCGATACCGGCGGCACATTTGTACAAGACCCAGCCGGTTGCGAACATACACTCACGCCCAAATCCATCGCTACCCAAAAGAGTGTCAGTGTGGTGGGCGGCGGGCAGCCTGCGCCAGGAGTGGTGTTGGAATATGCGGTTGATGTCCAAATTTCCGATTTCTTCGTCTTCGACCAGATTGTGCTGACCGATACCATCTCCGATGGGCAGCGCTTCGATGCCTCCTTTACACCCACATTGCAAATCATCGGTAACCCTGCCTCTTCCAACTCTTCTGGCGCGTTCAACGCTGCCAACTATACTGTCAGCCCCAATTACACCCCAGCCGACCCGGCGCCCAACGACGGCACGACCACCATTACTTTTCGCATTTCGGATGAGATGATATTGCGTTCCAGCGACGGACGCCTGATTGGCGGTTGCGTGCCGCCCGGCGGTGTGGTTGGCGACCCATCATGCAGCAGTTATAACGACGGTTCCACTACTGCCCGCGTGGTCTTCCGCACTGTTATTCAGGAAAATTTCAGCGATACTTACCCCTCCGGCGATCCCAGCGTGGATCAGGGGGATGTGCTTGATAATCAGGAATTTGTAGAAGGGCGCATTCTCTCCACGGCGGATACAGTTACGCCCACTGGCTTTACCGAACCCGATAATTCTTCTGCCAGCGTTGCCATTGGGCGCGGCGCATTGACCAAGGCGATTTATGCAGTGAATGGCAGTACCTCGTATTCAACCCCTGTTCGGGTTGGCGCGGGCGATACGGTCACCTTCCGCCTGACTTATACCCTGCTCACAAGCGACTTTGAAGATTTATTTATTACCGATTATCTTCCACTGCCTATCTTTGATGCAATTGAAGTTACATCTCATAGCAATACTATCTGCGGTATTCCAGTGGCAGGGGCATCCTGCTTAGGTCCAGGGGATACCTATCACGCTTTGCCTTCTTCTAATGTTCCTACTCTCAGCAATAATGGCACAAGTAATTGGGCGCGCTGGTCGTATGGCGATTACGACTCCACTTCAAATTCTCCATCAACAATTGATATCCTCTTCACTGTCACCGTACAGAATGATCCCTTCGCCGATAATCTACATCTGACTAATCAAGCATATGCTGCCGAAGGCTCGACGAACGGCACGCCCGGCGAAGCGGCTTCCATCATCGAAATCACCTATACCTCGCCGGTGATGACCACCACCAAGAGCGCTGTCGCCACCGATAACCCCGCACCGACCTTTACTCCACCCTTGCCAGTGACATTCACCACACCCGGTTCCTCCGGCCCACGTTGGAGTGGAACGATTAATTCCACCCTGCTCACAACCAGCCCCATTGACAGCGATGTGAGCGGACTGGATGCCGGCGATTTGGTGACCTTTGCCATCTTCCTTGTTAATGAAGGTACGGGCATCAATGGCGCATTCGACATTGTGATTCAGGATACCTTCGATGCGCTTGGTTTTGAATATCCAACCGTTGGCGACCCGAACAGCCTGAATCTGCAAATTTATTATGGCAACGGCTCTGGCCCAATTGCCTATACCGACTTGAGCAATAACCCCACAACTGCCGATACTTTATTTGGCGCGGGCATCAAACTGGTAGACCCACCCAGCGGCGACGGGGTGGGTCAGGCGCATGACCCGTCGAGCGGCAACAACGTCATCGTCATCACCTATGACCTGCGTGTTCGCAGTGATGTAGCGCCGGGAACATATCTCAATACCGCTTCCTTGTTGAATTATTCTGGCTCAGAGGGCGGTCCTAACTTCCTGCCTGAACCGCTCGAAGATAACGCCACTGTCACAACCGATCAGCCAGCGCTTGCTAAAACGCTGACTGGCACGGAGTTTAACACGCCCCAAAATTCCAACACGCAGGCCGTCATTGGCGAGTTTGTCACGTATACGCTCACAACAACCGTTCCCGAAGGCACGCTCCCTAATGCCCAAATCGTGGATACCCTCGATGCCGGACTGGCTTTCGTTGACCTGCAATCGGTGGTTGTTTCGAATCCCGATACTGATGGCTCAGGCGCAGGCGATAACGGCTTGTATAGCAGTGTGATGACTTTCAATGCGGGTGGAAACTGTACCAACTGCACTGCTGGAACAGGCGGTGGAAGCAACCCGCTCATTGACGCATCTGGCGGACAGATTACCTTTAACTTCGGCAACTTGGTTAATACCAACCTTGATAACACCACAACCGAAACTATCACTATTACCTATCGTGCTGTTGTTTTGAACGTCGCTGGCAATCAATCCGGAGGGCAGCGCAACAACTCTGCTGCGCTCACTTGGACGGACGGAAGTTTGAGTCCTGTTTCCGCATCGAATGTCACTATTATCGAGCCAATCATCAACACGACTAAATCTGTCTCTCCTGCCACCGCCGATGCAGGCGATACTGTTACCTTTACTGTCACTCTCGCAAATCCTTCCTCTGGCTCTACTACCGCCTATGATGTGACATGGAGCGATGTCATCCCAAGCGGTCTGACATATATTCCCGCCTCACTCACCTTAGGCGCTTGCACTGCCTCCACTCCGCCAACCTGGAGCGATGCCTCTGCCCCAACCCTAACCGCCAGTGGCGGACTGTTCCAGCCGGGCGAATCCTGCACAGTCACTTTTCAAGCAAGTATAGATTACTCTGCCGCGCCAGGGCAAACTCTCACCAATACTGCTGTTACGCAATGGACCAGTCTCTCTGGTTCCATCGCGGACCGCTCTACCTATAATACCGACTCCGATGAACGTACTGGCGCCGATGGCGTGGGCGGTGCGCTTAACGATTATGCCAGTCAGGGACAGACCGGCGTAACAGTCAATAGTGTTGCTCCACAAAAGTATCTATCTCTCACTTCCGAAGCGCATAGCGGCGTGGTCAGTGGCACGGAACGTGTGGTCATTGGCGAAATCGTCCGCTACCGCCTGGTGGTGCAACTCCCCGAAGGCACGAGCGCCAATTTCCAGATTGATGACAATCTGCCTGGTGGGCTCACCTACCTCGATGACGGCACTGCCAAAGCCGCCTTCGTCTCTAATGGCTCAGGCATCACCTCTGCCAATGTTGGCACACTGCCAGTGCCAGGCATTACCGACCCAGACTGTTTCCTCAGCGGTAATTCCGCCGATGGGACAACCCCGGCCATTCCAGTTGCCTGCTCGCCTCTCGCTGATAACAACGTCGGAAGTTCAAACAGCACTTCGGGCGATTTTGATACTTATAACAATGGCACCGACCCGCAATTCAAACTTGGCACACTGACCAATAACGACAGCGATGCCGACGCTGAATACGTCATTCTTGAATTCAACGCACTCATTAACAATACAGCCGCGGGAAGCAATGATGCTGGAGATACCCGTAGTAACAACTTTAATGTTTCAATTAATGGAACCGTCAACGGCACAACATCGAACTCAGTCGCAGTTCAAATTGCTGAACCCTCCATTAGTTTAGCCAAAGCGATTTCAACTGCGCCAATTGACGCAGGCGATCCCGTTGTCTATACACTGACCATTACCGCCGCCTCTGGCGCAACCCGCGCCACCGCTTTCGACCTTGCCCTGACCGACACCTTCGATACCAATTTAACCGGGCTGACCGTTTCCAGCGTTACCTCCACTCAAGGCGCGACCTGCACAGGCAACGGCTCTGGCGCGACCGCATTCAGCCACAACGGCGGCTTGTTTAGCGGCAGCGCTCTCACTTTTACCGCCACCTGTCTCGACCCCGGTCAGACCATCACCGTGACTGTCACCGGCACGGTGGCCTCTTCTGCGCCCGTTGGCTATATCATTCCCAACACTGCCAACCTGATTTACACCTCCTTGCCTGGCTTGAATGGAACGACCAGCAATTCCACTGGCTCATCCACACCCGGCGGCTCTGGCACAGATACTGGCGAGCGCGACGGCTCAGACGGCGTGGGCGGCGCAGTGGATGATTACGCCGCCGCCTCCAGCGCAAACGCTCCGCTTGCCTCACCGCAAATTGATAAACTTGCCCCTACCCCGACATCTTATGCCATTGGAGAACAGGTCACATTTAATATCCTCGTTACACTGCCCGAAGGATTAACTCCGAACCTGCAAGTGGTGGACGACCTGCCGCTTGGTCTTGAATATATCAGTTATCAAGTGATAACCACCGTTGCAGCTAGCGGCGGCTTGCTGGCAGCAGATTACGCCGGTACGCTTGCTGTGCCTACAGTTACCGCCCCTGGCGGCTCTGGCGGAGATTTAAGCCTGGCTTTTGGCGACACCACCACTGCCGCCAATAACGCCGCCAACAACAATGCCTTCCTCGTCCGCGTTGTGGCGCGCGTCCTCAACGAATCTGGAAACCAGAACGGCACATCTCTCACTAACACCGCCACCGTCTCGTGGACAGGCGGCTCCACCAGCGACTCAACCCTCGTTACGGTTGCCGAGCCTGAATTAGATATTCAAAAATCTGCCGACGATTCCAACTGGCTCTACGGTCAAACCGTCACCTTCACCATTACGGTTTCGCACCTCGGCAGTAGCACGGCAGACGCCCGCGACCTAACGATTACCGATACCATCCCCGCCGGGTTGACTTATGTTCCCGCCTCCATCAACGCCTCGGCTGGCTGCACAAGCAATGATGCTTCTGCACCCACTCTCACCTGGACTTGCGCCACCCTGCCGCTCGCCAACACAGCCACGCTAACCTATCAAGTCACGGTCAACAGTCCGCCCACCCCGCCCTTCCTTGCCGGTAACGACACAGCCGTCAACACTGCCAATTTGGATTGGTCCTCAATCAGCGGCTCCTCAACCGACGAGCGCGATGGCTCCGGCGGCATCAATGACTACACCGACAGCGGCTCACATACCGGCAGCCTGGAAGGCTATTACGCTCTTGGTAATCGCGTCTGGTTCGACACAAACAACAACGCCCAAATTGACGCTGGCGAAGTTGGCATCAATGGCGTCACTGTTAATCTATATGCGGCAGATGGCAGCGGCAATCCTACTGGTCCTATCCTCGCCAACGATACTACCTCCGGCGGCGGTTACTACCTCTTTGATTATCTAACCCCCGGCGATTATGTCGTCGTCCTGCCCGCTTCCAACTTTACGTCAGGCGGCGCGCTGGAAGGATACTGGTCTTCGCTCGTCAGCCGCGCTGATACTGGCGCTCTCAGCGAAACCCTCGCGCCTGACCCCGATACCGACATTGAATCGGACGATAACGGCACGTTCCAAACCTCCGGTGCGTTTAACGGCGCAGTTCTCTCGCAGGCGGTCACACTCGGCTCTAGCAGCGAACCAGCCGGTGAAACCGACCTGGAAAGCGGAGCAGGTCAGGGCGACCAGCCCGATAATCGCGCCAATATGACGGTGGACTTTGGTTTCTACCGTGTGGAACTCGGCAATCTTATTTTCCGCGATGATGTCGCCGATGGTGTATTTATTTCTGGTGATGACACACCACTCGATGGCGTGACAGTCGAACTGCTCTCCGGCGACGGCTCCACCGTGTTGGATACCGTCACCACGTCCGGCGGCGGATTGTATTCCTTCACCGGGCAGCCCGCCGGAAATTACATTGTGCGCGTCACAACTCCCTCTGGCATGGTCAGCACAACCGATGCCTTTGACGCCGCCGACAACGCCGACGCCGACATCAACACCGACAACAATGACAACGGCATCGGCGCAGGTTCCGGCACGGCTGTTTCTGTTTCTTCCTCGCAGGTCACACTCACGCCTGGCAGCGCAGGCGCGCAATCTAACAACACGGTTACAAATACCAATGGCACAACTGCTAACCCCACGCTCGACTTTGGTTTTATCTACCCCTACGCGCTTGGCAACCGCGTCTGGTTTGATACCAATAACAACAGCCAGATTGATACGGGCGAAGCCGGGGTAGATGGGGTAATTATCGAATTGTATGCCGCAGATTTAAGCGGCAATCCTACTGGTTCTGCAATCGCCACCGATACAACCTCTGGAGGCGGTTATTACCTCTTTGATAACCTTTATCCCGGCGATTACGTTGTCGTCTTGCCCGCTTCCAACTTCGCTTCAGGCGGCGTTTTGCAAAGTTATTGGTCTTCCGCTACAAACATCAACGGTGCAGGCACAATCAGCGAGACTGCCGCACCCGACCCCGATAACGATGCAGACTCAGACGATAACGGCGTCCTTCAGACTTCCGGCGCATTTAGCGGAGCAGTGCTTTCGCAGGCAGTTACACTTGGTCCTAATGGACTGACCGAACCCACCACCGAAAGCGACCTTGAAAGTGGAATCGGTCAAGGAACTCAGCCCGACGGGCGTGCCAATATGACAGTGGACTTCGGTTTCTACCGCGTTGAAGTCGGCAACCTCGTCTTCAGCGACCTTGACCAAAATGGCGCATTCAATGGCGCAGATACGCCGCTTGCCAATATTCAAGTGCGCTTATATGCGGCGGACGGTACAACGGAAATTAACGTTGGCTTAGATGGCATTCTCGGCACCAGCGATGACGCTTCCGGCGGCATGTTCACCAATGTTTCTGGCTTGTACCTGTTCTCTGGCTTGCCGGCTGGCGACTATATTGTTTCTGTTACAGGACCTGCAGGTTCTTCCAGCACAATAGATACCTTCGACTCTGCCGACAGCGCTAACCCCGGCACCAACACCGATAGTAATGATAACGGCTTGGGCGTTGCTAGCGGCACGGTCTCTTCTGCGGCGGTTACACTCATCCCCGGCAGCGCAGGCGCACAAACCAATAACACGGTTACAAACGCTAGCGGCACAACCAGTAACCCAACCCTTGACTTTGGCTTTGTTCCCACACTGTACAGTCTCGGCAACCGCGTCTGGTTCGACACCAGCAACAACAGTCAGATTGATGCTGGCGAAGCAGGTGTGGATGGCGTATTGGTAGAACTCTATGCCGCCGACTTGAGCGGCAATCCCATCAGCCCGGCGCTCGCCAGCGATACCACGACGAACGGCGGTTATTACTTGTTTGATAACTTACCCGCTGGAGATTATGTGGTGGCGGTTGCCGCTTCAAACTTCGCTTCGGGCGGGGCTCTGCAGAGTTATTGGTCTTCTGGCGCAGCGATGCAATCTGACGGCACAACCAATGAATCTGCCGCGCCAGACCCAGATAATGATACCGACTCTGACGACAACGGCGAACTCAATTTGTATGGCGGTTTGTCTGGCGCCGTGGCTTCACAAGTCGTCACATTAGGAACTGGCAATAGCGAGCCAACCAGCGAAAGCGACCTTGAAACAGGCGTTGGGCAAGGAACCAACCCCGATGTGCGCGCGAATATGACGGTAGATTTTGGTTTCTACCGCGTAGCATTAGGAAACCTGACATATATTGATGTAAATGGCGATGGAACGTTTAATTCAAGCGATACGCCTTTGGCTGGCGCGACTGTTCAATTATTCGCCAGCGATGGCGTAACCGAAATTAATGTCGGTCCCGACGGCATTTTAGGCACGGCTGACGACGCTTCGGGCGGCGTAACCACTAACGTAGGCGGAACATATTCATTCGACGGCTTACCCGCAGGCGATTATATTGTGCGTGTCACGCCTCCTGTCGGCTTTGATAGTACGATAGATACCTTTGATAGCGCCGACTCCAGTAACCCAAATACCAACACGGATAACAACGATAACGGCGTAGGCGAAGGAATAGGTCAGGTATATAGCAACCCTGTATCCCTCACGCCAGGAAGCGTTGGCGCGGCGTCTAATAATACGGTGAATAACTCAAACGGCACAACGACGAATCCAACCATTGATTTTGGCTTCCGCTCAAATAATGGTTTATCCAAAGCGATTGCCGCTACAAGCGAAACGTTCACCGCAAGCAATAATGTGGCCATTGGCGAAATTGTGACTTATCAAGTTTCCATTGATTTGCCTGTTGGCGTAAGCCTGACAAACGTGACGCTGACCGACCAAATGGATAAAGGCTTGGCTTATGTAGATTGTCTCTCCGCCTTCTTAGGGACGACGGATATTACCGCTTCTGTTTGCTCAAGCGCGGCGGTTTCTAGTATTACCGACTCTGGCGATTCGCCAAGCAACCCCGCTAACCCCGGCAGACAAGTAGCGTTTACCATTGGCAATATTCCCGCTCCTACCAGCGCCACACAATTGACGATTCAATATCGCGCGATTGTGTTAGATGTGATTGAAAATCAACAAGGCGTTTCGCTAGGCAATAACGTTACTTGGGCATGGGATGGCGGCTCGTTCTCTACCAGCGCGCCAGACGTTATTATTGTGGAGCCTGATTTACAAATTAATAAGAGCGCTACGCCTACTCAAAACGTGCCGCTTGGCACGCCAGTGCAATTTACATTGGTGATTGACCATACTGTGCCGCAAAGCCAAACTGATGCGTTTGACGTAGTGGTTTCGGACTTTTTACCACCCAACCTGCGCTATGTGGAATGCACGGTGCAATATACCGCTGGGCTTGCGCCAAACACCCCCGCAACCGATTACTGTAATTTGGGCGGTCCGATTACAACCGACCTTGTGTTTGAATGGGATGTATTCCCGCTGGGCGAAACTTCTACTATTACATTCACCGCTTTATTGCTTGGCTCGCCCGCCGTCAATGAAGCCTCTGTGGCATGGACTTCTCTACCTATTGACCCGCAGATTAATGGCTTGCCCGTTCAACTTTCAACGCATAACGCCGCCTCTACCGAACGCTGGTACGACCCGCTCGACCCTGTGAATATTTATAGCGTTTCGGATAGCGTGACGATTAATACGTTGGTAGAAGAAGATGACGATGCCCGCCTGCCAAGCGTATTGCCCAATTCTGGATTTGCGCCGCATGTTGTTACCGCCTTACCCAAGCAACCTGCCGAGAAAGCCTATACTAAAACGGATATTTGGTTGGAAATTCCAAAACTTGGCGTGAAGATGCCCATTGTTGGCGTGCCGTTGTTTGAAGAAGATTGGGATGTTTCTTGGTTGTGGGAACAAGCAGGTTGGTTAGAAGGCACCGCTTTCCCCGGCTGGGCAGGCAATAGCGGTTTGGCGGGTCATGTCACTTTGCCAAACGGCGAAGAAGGACCCTTCGCTAAGTTGGGCAGCTTAACTTGGGGCGACCAAATCATTGTTCATGCTTACGGCATAAAGTACATCTACGAAGTGCGCGTGAATAGCGTTGTCAGCCCATATAATATGACTGTGTTGAAACATGAGGAAGACGCTTGGCTGACCTTGATTACTTGTAAAGATTACAACGAAGGAAACGACACCTACTCTAGCCGCATTGCCGTACGCGCAGTCCTTGTGAAAAGCGAGGCGGATTCTTCTCAGTTTGAATCAGGAAGAGGACGTTAATCAAAAACGCAAAAGCGCTCTAATCTTCAAAATTGGAGCGCTTTTCTTTTACAAATTATTCGCCGATTATTTTTATCAACACTCGTTTTTTTCTTCTGCCGTCAAATTCGCCGTAAAAGATTTGTTCCCATGTTCCAAAATCTAACTCGCCGTTTGTCACTGCCACCACCGCTTCGCGCCCCATAATTTGGCGCTTCATGTGCGCGTCGGCGTTATCTTCGCCTGTGTCGTTATGTTGATATTGATTGACAGGCTCGTGCGGGGCGAGCGTTTCTAGCCATTTGTCGTAATCTTTGTGCAAGCCGCTTTCGTCGTCGTTGATGAAAACGGAGGCGGTGATGTGCATGGCGTTGACCAAACACAAGCCTTCTTTGATTCCGCTTTCGCGCACCGCTTCTTCCACTTGACTGGTAATATTGATAAACGCCCTGCGGGTTTGGGTGTTAAACCATAACTCTTTTCTATATGATTTCATGCTTTTCCCTGTATCTTTGGTATCACGCCGCCAGTGTTTTGCATATAGGTTTTATATTCTTCGCCGAACGTATCGAGCATCAATTTTTCTTCCGCTTTCACTCGTAAGAAATAAAACGGTATAAACACAAGCAGATTCAAAAAGCCCGCAACCCAATTTTGCAAAAGCAAAGGTTGCGCAATGACCCACAACCATTGCGAGGCATACATAGGGTGGCGAATGAATTGATATATGCCTTTTGTAATTAATTCATGCTTCTGGCGGATTTCGAGCGAAGGCGACCAGTTTAAGCCTAAATCTTTATGCGCGCGCCAAAAGATGAAAAGCGCAAATGCAAAAATCACAACCCCAAGCCAGCCTGCCCAAGCGGGTAATGTGTAATTTGCAAAATTGAGCCAGTTTGTGAAGGCATAAATCAATGGAATAAAGAACATTGCGAGGAATAACAAGCCAAGCAAAGTTTTTTCTTGCGTTGTAACTCGCTGTTCTGATTTTGCGTCTCCGCGTTGAGCTTTGCGAATGGGCGCGCGAATCGCCATTTCAATGAATATGCCAATGAAATAGACGGCGGTAAGCGTTTTCATACATATTATTCTCCAAATGGTTTTGATTGATAGAACTCAAACCAAATTGGGTCGAGGGCTTGCCATTCGTCGCTTTGGTCAGCGGCGTCTTTCCAGTTTTCTTTTCCGCTCCACGACTCAATTTTGATTTCATACGCCGATGTGCGTTTGAGCTCCTTGTCGGTTGCGGGGCGATAATCTTTTTCTATTTGCATTTCGCCAAAATATTTTTGAATCAGTTGGTGGAGGGCTTGTTTCTTTTCAATTTCATCTTCTATTAGATAGGCTTTGCCAAAAGCGATAACGCTTCGATATTGGAGCGAAAATTCTAAGGCAATATTGGAGGGGAGTAGTTTGCCAAATTCGCTGACTTCTACGCATACTTCGGGGTGTTGTTCGATATTGGCGCGAACCCGCCCCGCTATGTTGGAATGGAAGACGATGCGATGTTTTGCTTCATCGTAGAAAAATGTTGAGGCGTTGATGAAAGGCTGAACGTTAAAACGAGAGGCGATGCGGGCGATTTTTCCACGATGCAGGAAATTTTTTATCCATTCTTCATTTTGTTTGTATTCTGGCAATCTTTGATGAGCGATGGGCGATTGATTTTCGTAATTTCTAGGCATGGTCGTCCACTAATAATTTTTTGTATTGTCTCATTTGTAAGGCGTAATTGACGAGGGCGCTGAGGGCAATGATGAGCCAACTGAATACATTTATTTCGTTGAGCGTTGTAAGTAAAAAGTAAACGCCTGCGCCCGCCGTGAGCGAACTTAACATAGCGACTTCTGCGGCGATGAGGTTGGCGATGCTGTTGGGTTTATCGGTTGGTGGGATGTTTTTTAGCCATTTGAAAGCGGGTTTAATTTCTTTATGTTGAGCGATGTAATAGCTTTTGATTTGATTCATGGCTTCGACTGCTTCGTGCCATGCGGCGCGTAACCTTGCAAGTTGCGCCAATGTAAAAAATCCCATGAAGGTTAGCGTTGCAAATAGGATAAAAAACGACAGAGCAATGGTTTTGTCGTTTAATGCGGAGGGCGAACCTAAAACGGCGGCGACAAACGAACCAACTGTGACAAAATAATACGATGAAAAACGCGAACGGTCTTCGTTGGCTTGAAAAGCGTTTTGGGTGATGTATTTGAATTCAGACTGTAGCATTTCGTCTGGGTTGAGTTTTGGTTTTCTTGCCATGCGTCGTTCCTTAATAGAACGTCCCGCAGGTTTATTTTGAAATCATTTTTTCAAAACCTGCGGGGCGCTTCAATGGTTATATTTGTATTGCCCACTCGCCATTTCGCATGACTGGCTCGCGTTGTCCGTCTTTGGTGATGCCGTCAATATCCATTTTGTTTGAGCCAATCATAAAGTCCACATGATTAAGGGAGACGTTGCCTCCGGCGGCGATAAATTCTTCGTCGGTCAGTTCTTCGCCGCCCGTTAGCGTGAAGCGGTAAGCGCGCCCGATTGCAATATGGCATGAGGCGTTTTCGTCATACAGCGTGTTGTAGAAGAGATGTCCGCGTTGACCAATAGGGGAAGAGGCAGGCACGAGCGCCACTTCGCCGAGCCGTTGCGAGCCTTCGTCTGTATCTATCAATTTTTGTAGCGCCGCTTCGCCTTTTTTGGCGGTTACTTTTACAATGCGCCCGTTTTCAAAGGCGACTTGAAAATCTTCAATTAATATCCCGCCATAACTTAATGGGAATGTTGCAGAAATAACTCCGTCGGCGCGGTTGCGGTCGGGCAATGTAAAGACTTCTTCGGTGGGCATGTTTGCGGTGAAAATAACGCCGTTTTGCGCGAGCGATTGGGCGCTTATCCATCTATGTCCATTGGGTAAGCCTAATGTAAAATCTGTGCCTTCGGCTTTGTAGTGCAACCCGGTATATTGTTTGGCTTGCAGATAATTGGCGCGTTCGCGCAAGGCGGCGATGTGTTTTTGCCATGCGGCAATGGGGTCGGGCTGGTCAATGCGTGTGGATTCAAAAATGGCTTGCCATAGTTTTTCTTGCGCTTGGTCGGCGGGCAATTGGGGGAATATTTTTTGCGACCAGGCTTTGCCGGCGGCGGCAACCACGCACCAGTTAATTGCGTTCGTGGTCACTTTTTCACTAATGGGGCTCCAATGCTTAAGATGTGTGGTTTGCATTTTGCCCACAACCTCAGGGTCTAAGCCGCCGAGTAAATCGGGGTTTGCGCCTGCAATCGAAAGCAATGCATCGCCGTTTTCAATCATATTGGTAATCGCGTCAATTTGCCATTTGGGGTAAAGGTCAAGCGAATCTTTTGGCGCATGTTGGGCGCGAATGCGTAACATTTCTTCGTCTGCAAAAATAGCGTCCACATATTTTGCGCCGACGGCGTATGCCGCTTTGGCGATTTCTCGAACCAGCGGAGCGAATTCATTTGGGACGCCGCGCGTCGCGCCTAAGGTGATAATGAGTCTCTGCCCTGAGCGAATATTCAAGCCGACTTTTACAATCGCTTCGGCATATTTGGCGAGCATTTCTTGGTGAGTTTTTCCTGTCATGGGTTGCCTCGGTGGTAGTATGCAGGCAAGTATAGCATGGGGCAAGGCTGGAGACTAGAGGGAGAGAGGATAGAGAAATAGAAAAATAGAGAATTGGAGAATTAGAGAATTGGGCATTGAAGTTGTAAAACGATTTACTGGTTTTTGGGTTATCTCTAACGGAGGTTGGAATGTTGATTATTGAAAAAGTGGATACTGAAAATAAAAAACAAGTTAAGCGTTTTGTTGAGTTGCCTTTTCGCATTTATGCCAATTGCTCGCAGTGGGTGCCGCCGTTAAATATTGACGCGTATAATCAATTGAATCGAAGCAAGCATCCTTTTCATGAACATTCCGACGTGGATTTTTTCCTTGCTGTGCGCGATGGTAAGGATGTGGGGCGAATCGCCGCAATTGAAAATAAACCCTACAATCAATATCATAATAAAAAGACCGCCAACTTTTATTTTTTTGAATGTGAAAATGATATAGAAGCCGCAACGGCTTTATTCAATACGGTTGAAGAGTGGGCAAAGTCGCGCGGATTAAATATGTTGGTTGGTCCAAAAGGGATGGGTCCGTTAGATGGCTATGGAACGCTGGTATTTGGGTTTGAGCATCGCCAGACGATGACCATGCTCAATTACAACCATGCTTATTACCCGGCATTAATTGAGGCGCAAGGTTTTGTCAAAGAAGTGGATTTTGTCTCGTGTTATTTGCCAGCCGATAAATTTCAAATGCCAGAGCGTGTGCAAAAAATTGCCGAGCGCGTAATGCAGCGCGGAAATTTACAAATTAAAAACTTCAAAAGCAAAAAAGAACTATTAAGCTGGGCAAGCAAAATTGGCAAAGCGTATAACAACGCTTTTGTCAATAATTGGGAATATTATCCGCTCACGCAACGTGAAATTGACTTTGTGGTGGAAAATATTATGACTATTGCCGATTATCGTTTGATAAAAGTAATTACGCATGGCGAAGAGGTAGTGGGATTTTTATTCGCATTCCACGACGTGAGCGCCGCGCTTCAACGCGCACGAGGAAAACTGTTTCCCTTTGGTCTGCTGGATATTCTCCTCGAAATTCGCCGCACCAATACAGTCTCTGTTAATGGTATGGGCATTTTGCCGCAACATCAAGGGCATGGCGGAAACGCTTTGTTATATTATGCGATGGGAAAAACATTATTGGAGTTTAAGCAATTTACGCATGTCGAGATGACGCAAGTCGCCGAAACCACTGAGCAAATGCGCGCTGATTTGAAAAACTTAAATGGGGTGGAGTATAAAAATAATAGAGTTTACAAAAAACAGATATAAATAGCGCGGACTTTACGTCCGCACTTCGTTTTCGCTTTTTATTCCGTATTTCACGCCTTCGCTCAGCTTATGAGTTTGCCCATTTTCTAATTTCTCTAACGGTAAGATGATATGGAACTGACTGCCGGGGAAGTTGACTTCATCGTAGCCTGGGCTATCTACCCAAATTTTTCCGCCATGCGCTTCGACAATTCCCTTCGAGAGGGCTAAGCCCAAGCCCGCGCCGCCGCCTTTGAATCTCGTTTTGCTTGTGGAGTGCTTGCCTAATTCGCCGGGCTGATAAAACTTCGTGAAAATAATTTCGCGTAAATTCGGGTCAACGCCTACGCCCGTGTCAATGATGGTAATTTCTACGCCGCCATTTGGTAAATTAATAACGGGCGGAATTTGGTTTCCAATGACGGTGATTTTCCCGCCATTGGGCGTGAACTTAATGGCATTGCGAATTAAGTGATGGAACATCTTCTTCAATAAATTCGGGTCGGCTTTCACTTGCGGAAGGGGAGGCAATGCCACCGTGATTTTTTGTTCGCGCTCATTGGCGGTTTTTGATTGTTCCACGCAAACGTCGTAAATTAATTTGCCTAAATCTACCGATTGCAAGTGCGGCTTAAGCGTTCGCGCGTCAATTTGCGCCACGTCAAACATCGATTCCATAATTTCATACAAGCGTATCGTTCCCTCGTTCATTTTCTTGACCATGCTCTTGAGATTCGCGTCTAACCTGTTATCTTCCATCATCATTTCGGTATAGCCTTTCATCACGGTAAGCGGCGTGCGTAGTTCGTGAGAGGCGATGCTGATGAAATCGGATTTGGCTTGGTCAATGCGTTGCAGTTCTTGATTATTTCTTTCTAATGCGCGTCTGGCTTGGCGTAGTTCTTGGTTGAGGCTCATTAAGTTATCTACTAAACGAGCGTTTTCAAGCGCTACGGCGGTTTGGTTGGCGTGGGCGCTTAATACGTTTAGGTCTTCTTGCGTAAAGCGGTTGCCGCTTAACTTTGCGCCGAAGGCAAATAAGCCAATCCATTGCTTTTTGGCAAAGATGGGAATGTAAACTTCGGCGTGCAACTGCGAGAACCACTTTCGTTCGGCGGCAGAAGCGTTTCGAAAAGCGGGTAACAGATCGAGGTCATATTGCAGAAGCGGTTTTCCTTCCCGCATTAAGTAAGAGGCGATGATTCCGTCTTCTTGTAATTCAACCGCCACAATTTGCCTTTCTTCCGGGCTGCGGGCAGAGCGGAGTTTATACACGCGTTTTCCGTCCGCCTGACGTTCCGTATCTACTAAAAATAAAAAGCCGCGTTCTAGTTGCATCACTTCCAGCATAATGCCAACGGCAATGCTGGCGAGCCTGTCCATATCTAAAATATTGCTAATGCTTTGGCTGTATTGATGAATGGTAACGCTGGCGTCATATTGGTCGCCTTTCATCCATTTGGTGACGGTTTTGGAAACAAACGCGCTGAGCGGCGCAAAGATAATGGCAATGAGCAGCGCCACAAATGCGCCCGCCCAAACAGGGTTGAAGTTAGGCGTTTTACCAAAAAAGGCTTGGATGAGCAAAAACATTCCGATATAAAAACCGACAATGGCTAGAACGCTGAATAAGTAAATGAAAGCGCGGCGTAAAATATTTTTTAAGTCTGGCACATAATGGGTAATGACCACATACGCCACACTGACGGCGGTGGCCAAACGGAACGGTTGCGTGAGAAGATAAACGCCTGAGAATAATAAAATATCGCCAACCAGCGTGAAGAAAATAGGAGCAAACCAATAATTTAAGCGGTTACGCAATAACGGCTGACGGGTTTGACGATTGGCATTGGCTAAACTTAAAATCATGGCAATCATTAAAATTAGCCAACCTAAAATTGCCCAAGCGGGACCCAGCCGCGAACGATACAAAATAAAATTGCCGTTTGTCCAAACAATGTCCGATAAATCAAGCGCGTTTGTTAAAATCAGCGCCAAGCCCAACCCCCAAAACAACCAAAAGCCAAGCCACAACCACCATAATTCGTTTTTCAAAAAGGCTTGCAGGGCAATCATCAAAACTGCCGCTAAAGAAAAGGCAACGTAGATGTTGACGCCTACAAACAAAAACGCATCGCTTTGATTTTGCCAAACCGCCTCGGTAACGTTTATGACCATAGCGATTAGGGCATATAACACCGTCAGCCACATGGCAAAGGCTTGCCCTTCATCCCGTCGTTGAAGCGTAAAGAAAATCACTGGCAAATAGAGCGCGGCAACGAACAACAAAAAGGTGAATTGAATCAGCGACGTATCCATAATGTGCCTAAATTTTACTCGAAATCAATCGTTAATCGGTTATCATTGTTGTTATGCTCACGAACCGTCAATCTCGCATTAAGTACAATTTTTCTCAAGACTTTTTCCGCCCTGACGGGCATGTGATTTTTACCGACTTAAACGCCGCGCGGGCATTTGCCTCTCAAATTTCTGCGCTTCGCTCTACGCCTGTGCCTGCTTCTGACTTGTATGCCATTTCTTTGCTTGACGAAGCCTACCACATCCTGCTTAGGCATTTTCACAGTCGTTATACAGGTATGATGGGGCGCGCTATGGGGCATTTACAGTCTAACCTCGGCTCAAAATATGATTTAACTTTAACCAAGTTTACGGAAGAATTTCCGCCGAAAGCCGTTTTCAAAGGCGAAATTTCCGCTGGCGCATACCTTGCCACCAAACTACCCAACGCCGCAGACTTTGGTCGCGGCGTGCGCTTTGCTGCCATTGAAGAAATGATGCTGATTCAAAACGCAAATCTGAACCCAGCCCTGCGCCCATACATAGATTTATTCGACGACTCATCATTAAAGCCCACGCCTTATAAAGAAGTGTTAACTTTACTGCAAGCCTTCTTCTCCAATCAGCCAGGCTTATCCGATGGCGAATCGTTAAACGATATTTTGATGGGCGCTATTAACGCTTCGCCCGATTCGTTGGAAGGTCAATTATTGTTTATGTTAGAAAAATGGGGGCGTTTACTAGGGCAAGAATTTTCAGCCCGAATTTTGCGCGGTTTAGATTACATCAAAGAAGAAATCATCCGCAATCAAAACCCAGCCGATACTTTAACCGCCGAAGCGGTTGTGCCAAATTTCTCTGGCGCAGAATATGCCGAATATGAACGCTACAGCCCCGACCAAGCCTGGATGCCGAGTTTGGTGTTGATGGCAAAGAACACTTACGTTTGGCTTGCTCAGCTCTCCAAAAAATATGGGCGCGAGATTAAACGCCTCGATGAAATTCCCGATGAGGAATTAGAGTTATTAAAATCGCGCGGCTTTACAGGTTTATGGCTAATTGGTTTGTGGGAAAGAAGCAAAGCCTCACAAAAAATAAAGCAACGTATGGGGCAAGCCGACGCTGTCGCTTCCGCTTATTCTTTGCATTCGTATGATATCGCCAATGATTTAGGCGGATGGAGCGCCCTAGAAAATTTACGCGCGCGCGCTTGGGAGAGGGGCATTCGTTTATCCGCCGATATGGTGCCGAATCACATGGGCATTGACTCACAATGGGTAATTGAACATCCCGACTGGTTTTTATCTTCGCCGTTTTCGCCGTATTCCTCTTATTCTTTCAAATCAGAAAATCTGTCCGACGATTTGCGCGTGGGAATTTACCTCGAAGACCATTATTACGATAAAACCGACGCGGCGGTTGTCTTTCAACGCCGCGATTTGCAAACAGGCGATTTACGGTATATCTATCACGGCAACGACGGCACATCTTTCCCGTGGAACGATACCGCCCAACTCGATTACAGCAACCCCGTAGTCCGCGAAGCGGTGATTCAAGTCATCTTGCATGTTGCCAGAAATTTCCCCATCATTCGTTTTGACGCGGCGATGACGCTGGCAAAAAAACATATTCAGCGGCTATGGTTTCCCGAACCGGGCGCAGGCGGGGCGATTCCATCGCGCGCGCAATTCGGTTTATCTAAAGCCGAGTTTGACGAAAAAGTTCCAAACGAATTTTGGCGCGAAGTGGTTGACCGCGTGGCGCAAGAAGTTCCCGATACATTACTGCTCGCCGAAGCCTTTTGGCTTATGGAAGGTTATTTTGTGCGCACGCTGGGTATGCATCGCGTTTACAACTCCGCGTTTATGCACATGTTGCGCGATGAAGATAACGCTAAATATCGCATGGCTATCAAAAACACATTAGAGTTTGACCCGCAAATCCTCAAGCGATATGTCAACTTTATGAACAACCCCGACGAAAAAACCGCCATTGAGCAATTTGGCAATGGCGATAAATATTTTGGCGTTTGCACATTGCTCGCCACATTGCCCGGCTTGCCGATGTTTGGTCACGGGCAAATTGAGGGCTTTACCGAAAAATACGGCATGGAGTTTCGCCGCCCAAAATTAGATGAAACGCAAGATGATAATTTGATTCAAGCCCACGAATGGAGAATCTTTCCGCTTCTTCATCGCCGAGAGTTGTTTGCCGATGTTCAGCATTTTCTCTTCTTCGACTTTCATCTGCTCAATGGCGGTAAAGATGAAAACGTGTTCGCTTATTCCAACAAATTAGGAGAAGAACGCGGGCTTATTATCTACCATAATAAGTTTGGCGACACGCGCGGCTGGGTAAAAAGTTCTGTCGCCTGGTTAGATAAACCTAGCGGAAAATTAAAGCGCAGCCAACTTGCCGAAGGCTTGGGCTTGCCCAAAAACGGTTTTGTCATTTTCAAAGATTACGCTTCGCAGTTGGAATATATCCGTTCTTGTAAAGAGATTTGGGAACAGGGGTTATACGTTGAACTCGGCGCTTATCAATGCCACGCTTTTATGGATTTTCGATTTGTGAATAGTAATGAATGGAGTATCTTGAATAACAATTTACATGGCGCGGGCGTTAAATCTATGGATGAGAAGTGGGTGGAGATGTTTGGGAGTAGAGAAGAAATTAAACAAAAAACGCTTGCTAAGAAGGCGTTAAAACAGAAAGCGGAAAATGGAAAGAAAAAAGCCGTCGCTAAAAAAGCGGTAAAGAAGAAAGAAGAAAGCCGAAAGAAAAAAGCCGTGGCTAAGAAAAAAGTTTCAGCGACAAAGAGAACGGTCGCTAAAAAGCCTGTGGCGAAAAAGGCGGCTGTTAAGAAAGCGGTCAAAAAACCTGTTGTGAAGAAAAAGGTTGCTAAACCGAAGCCGAAAACGAAAGCCGCTAAAAAGAAGAAATAAATTTTCTCCTGCTTGCAGGCGGTCTTGTAACCGCCATATATTTTGAATAATGGCAGGGTTGCCAACCCTGCGTGAGCGAAAGGAAAGAGATAGTATGAAACTCAGACTTTATTTCATCACCTTAATCACTTTCCTTGCCATAGACTCACTCTGGCTTGGATTAATCGCGCCGTCGTTTTATCGCTCGCAAATTGGGCATTTGATGGCGGATACCGCTAACTTTTTTGCGGCTGGAATTTTTTATTTGTTATATATCTATGGCTTGTTATTTTTTGTAGTTGAGCCGGCGGTTAAGAAAAATGACTCAAATTATTTAATTCGCGGCGCGTTGTTTGGGTTAATCACATACGCGACTTATGATTTGACAAATTTTGCAACTTTACGCGATTGGACTCTTTTAGTCACTGTGGTAGATATGGCTTGGGGGACGATTCTATGCGGTTTGACGACGTGGGTGAGCGTTTGGGCGGGGAAAATGTTGACGAAGCGGAATCAGGCTTCTCGTTAGGCGAGATGCGCGTAGTCAGGCAAGGCTGGGCGTTGAGGCGCTTCATCAAAAATAAAAATCAAATAAATTTCACCTTACGTTTACCATACGAAAGCATATCAAAATGTATTTAGCAATTGACTTTTTTTTGAAAAGGGCTATACTCAGATTATAGAGGTAAAGCCATTATGCGCTTATTTCGAGAAGATAAAAGACTTTGTTGAGTAAAGACACGCGAATATTTGTGCGTGTCTTTTTTTATTTTATTTCAAAAGGAGATTTGCCATGGACTACGGACTGATTGGTAAGTTAGAGAAAGCAAAACGATATGCAGAAGACCGCAAACGATTTCGGTTTAATCAGTTTGACCTTACGTTTCACGGCGATAATAACGACCATCATGTAACGTATCATAACGGCTCGTTTAGTTGCGATTGTGAGTTTTTTCTCACGCATAAGCGCTGCGGGCATTCTATGGCGCTTGAAATATTGCTGAAAGATATGATTGTGGAAACAGTGGAAGCGTAATCAAATACCAATTGAATATTCCAACTGCCTTCTGTTTTAGGAGGCAGTTTTGTTTTTGGCTTTCGGCTTTGCGTAAAGATAATTCTCATTAATTCTTAAACTTTCTCGGGTACAATTTTTCGTATGAATCAAAAATTTTCTCGTAGAGATTTTCTCAAATTAAGCGGGCTTACTTTAGGCGGTTTGGCGTTTTCTCCGTTTTTGCCTGGGCTAACAGACTTTGACGATAGTTTTGTGGTGCGTATTGCCACTGCCGAGATACCCGTGCGCAAAGAGGCAACCGACGAAAGCCCAATTCAATCCACTTGGTATCGAGATGAATTGGTGCATGTGTACGAGGAGGTGACCGCTCCGCTTCCGGTGCATAACCCAGTTTGGTATCGCGTGTGGGGCGGGTATATTCATCGCGGGCGTTTGCAAAAAGTAAAAACAATTTACCAAACGCCGCTTTCATCTATTCCGGAAGGCACGCGCGTTTTGGGCGATATTTCTGTGCCGTTCACCACGCCTTATCGTTTTTCACAAGCGTTTGGCTGGCAACCTCTGTCGCCGCCGTTGTATTACGGCTCGGTGCATTGGATTGAAGCGGTAGAAGAAGGTCCAGAAATGGCGGATTATAAAGGGGCATGGTATCGTATTTTTGATGAACTCGATTCAAACGTTTCATATTATGTGCCGGCTATTCACGTTCGTATTTTTCCGCAAGAATATCTCGCGCCTATATCTCCTGATGTGCCATACGAACAGAAACGAATTGAATTGAACCTTTCAACGCAAATGTTGTATGCCTATGAATATGGCAGCACAGTGTTTGAAACCAACATCTCTTCAGGCATTCCAGGCGACCCAACGGGCGGAACGGGAATTCCAACCACTACGCCAGCGGGCGAATATTCAATATTAGATAAAGTCCCAGCCAAGCACATGGGCTACAGTTACTTTAGCTCGCAAACTACGGGAAATTTATTAGCCGATGTGGATAACTATGTGTTGCCCGGCGTGCCGTGGACGCTGTTCTTCACGCGTCAGGGTCATGCCTTTCACGGCACTTACTGGCATGAAAATTTTGGAACGCCAATGAGCAAGGGTTGTATCAACATGCGCAACGACGAAGCCAATTGGCTGTTTCGTTGGGCGTTGCCCATTTCTAAGCCCGATGCCGTCGCCACGCGCGGGCTTGGCACAATGGTTGAGATTCATTATTAGCCTATGGATATAGTAAAATTGCGCCGCGTTGCTCGCCATCAACGCGGCGCATCCTTTTAATTTCACTTAAGATACAATACATTTATGCCAACTTTTCACTGGACGGGTAAGCGTCTTTCTACGCCTCAACCTGCTACGCTGATTCAAGATTCAATTACATTTCCAAAAGGTCACGGTTACCCAAACGCTCGCCCCACTGGGCGTGTGATTCTTGGGGATAATCTCAACGTTATGGCGGCGTTGTTGCCTGAATACGAAAACAAAATTAACTTAATTTATGCCGACCCGCCGTTTTTTACCAACCGAAAATTTCCCGCCCGTATTGGAAAGGGCGAAGATTCGCGTAAACCTTCTAAATGGAAATTGGCGGAAGGCTATCATGATTCTTGGAACACGCTTGACGATTATTTGCAATTTTTATACGACCGCCTCTTTCTGATGTGGAAACTGCTCTCTCCGACTGGAACTTTGTACCTCCACCTCGACTGGCACGCTGACGCGTATGCCCGATTGATTTTAGACGAAATATTCGGCGCTGAAAACTTCATCAACGAAATTATTTGGGCATATCATGGACCTTCGCCGATTCGTTCCGCATTCAATAGAAAACACGATACGATTTTGATGTATGGAAAAAGTAAAAATTATATTTTTAACGCTGATGACGTGCGTGAACCGTATAGCCAAAGCACTGTAACCACTTTTAGGTCGTCGCCTAAGGCGGGGTTTGGCAAAGAGCCTGATTTAGAAAGAGGGAAAGTGCCAGAAGATTGGTGGTATTTTCCTGTGGTGGCGCGTTTGCATAGCGAAAGAACAGGTTACCCCACTCAAAAGCCAGAAGCCTTGCTGGAACGAATTATTTTGGCCTCTTCTAATAAAAACGACTTGGTTGCCGATTTTTTCTCAGGCTCTGGCACAACCTGTTTGGTTGCGGCAAAGAACGGGAGAAGGTTTATCGCTTGCGATGAATCGATGCGGGCGGCGCAAACTTTGCGCGCGAGATTGTTTCAGACGAAATCTGTTTTTACATTTGAGCGCGATGCGGCTGTAAAAAACGAAGCGGCTAATAAATCTAAAAAGATAAAAGTAAAAATTGTCGGCGATAGGGTTCAAATTCAAACTTCGTTGCATGTAGATTTTTGGGAAGTAGATTCTGCATGGGATGGGAAAATGTTCAGGAGCGTCGCTCAGGCTCAACGTCATGGGAGAAGCGGGGAGATTTCGATGGAGTTAAAAATAAAAATCGGAGGCAAGGTTTGCATCCGATTAATCACCGTGGAAGGCAAGCGTTTTCAATTACACGTCTAGGCGATAGCCCACGCCGCGCACGGTTTTGAGCAGTTTGGGGTTGTTGGGGTCAAGTTCAATGGCTTGGCGCAGCCATGAGATGTGAACATCGAGGGTGCGGGTATCGCCTGTGTAATTGGTTTCCCATGCTTTTTTGAATAGCGGTTCGCGTTCAACGACTTCGCCGTGTTTTTCCATGAGCAGTTGCAATAGGGTAACAAGGCGCGGCGTGAGTTTTGTGCTTTTGCCCATGCAGCGCACGCGGCGTTTTTCTAAGTCTAAACGGATGGGACCGAGATGTAAAACGTTTTTACCGTCGCCGGGTAATAATGGTTTGATGCGGTTCGCTAATTTTTGCACGGTGAACGGTAGAACTAGAACGGCATCGGCTAAATTTTTGTTGACTTCGATTTCATCTTCCAGAATTAAGATGATGGGGAGTTTTGAATCTTTTTCGCGCAACGCTTGGCAAATGCGAATGCCAGTGCTACGGAGCGACGCCGCATTGACGACTACCAAACTTGGGCTAACTTCTTTGAGGCGGGCAAGGGCTTTGCTGCCGTTTTCGGCAATATGGACATCAAATCCCTTTTTCTGCAAATCCATTGCAAAAGAAGGGATTTCGGCGTGTTTGGCTTCTATCACCAGTAATGTGGTGGTTTTCATAATTGAGTGGAGCGCACCTAACTTTGATTTACCTTAATGACCTTAAAATTAAGAATGACGGGCTTTTAAGTTTGTTAAGGTTTTTGCATTATACACTAAATCTTAACAAGCGTTCTTAATCCATAGTACTATTTGAAGATAAAGTCAATTTGCATTTTTTATAAGAATGCTTGACTTTTTAATGCAAACTTGGTAATATCGGCGGGCTTCATTAACGATGCGGGGTGGAGCAGTGGCAGCTCGTCGGGCTCATAACCCGAAGGTCGCAGGTTCAAGTCCTGCCCCCGCGACTGATAAACGCGCTTGTGATTTCTCACAAGCGCGTTTATGCTTAATTTATATTTGAAATTTATTGATTAATGAATGTTTTTGTTCAAGAAGCGATTATATCGTTGCAGGTTTAACTTTTTATTCCCTTTTTATTCTTCAATAATTCTTACGAAGACATATTCTGCGCGGGCGCCGCTGGGGTCGGTGAGGATGAAGGATTCGGGGAAGAGCGGCGCGGGCGGCGGTTCAGGGTCTGCGATTTCTTTGAAGTTGTTGCATACTGCCACGCCTTTGTGGATGATTGCCATCCAACCTCTATCGGTGAGGTTGACTCCGTCCACTGAGGTGACGTGTAACCATTTATCGCCTCGTTTGACTTCGACTCCATCCGTTTCTGCTTCCCAAACTTCATCTCCCACAATGAGTTGACCGCGATTATATGACTTGATGACAGTGGCAAAAACGTTATGGTCGGTTCTTAATCGCGTTCCGTTGTTGATGGGCGTCATGCTATATTGCGGCATACCATTCTCCTATTATGTATTGTGTGGGTTGCAGGTTCTTTTAATTAATTTGCTTTTCGATATTCGACTTTTACGTTTCCAAAAGTTGCAATTAATGTCGCTTGCGTTTGCGGGCTTGGGTAGCGCGCTAAGAAATCGGCTTCTGTGCCGTTGAAATAATTTAAGTCAATGTTGAGGCTTTCTACGCCGTATAACGCTCCGTCGCCGTTATCGGTAAATTGCCAATATAGCCAATCTTTCCAAATTGGGGGAATGCGCGGCGGTGTGGGGTTATACCAGGCTATCCATAACGGGTATTGACCAAAATAACTTACGCCTGCGGCAAACTCTTGCCAGTAAAAGAAGCCGGTGTAAACGCCGAGTTGTTTTTGTGGAACTAAAACTCGCAAACGTTCCATAAAGTCAAACCAGTGCCGCCAGCCAGTGAATTGCCCGCCGTAACGGTCTTCAAAGTCGCACCACATTTCCATTTCGCCTAAGTCGTTGCCGAGCGTTTCTACCCATTTTTCGGCTTGGCGTTTGGGGTTGGCGCGGCTATCGTAAAACCAGTATGAGCCGCGCGCCATGCCGGCTTGTTTGGCGGCTTGCCACGAAATTTTGAATTCGTTATCTTCCCACAAGTTTTGCCCAGCGCGAATGATTACGCCGCGCGTTTGATTTCGCATTTTGGCAAAGTTGATTCCTTGCGGGGTGGAGGGGTCGTCTTGCCAGAACGAAACGTCTGGAAATTTATAGTAGTTAAAAATTTGCGTATCTTTTTGCGGTTGGATAATTGGAGTGGGGAATTGAGGCGAGTCCATTGTTTGCTCGTGGTTTACAAACATTATAAAGCAAAAATAAAAGCGGCTTCAATTTTGAAACCGCTTTTATATCAGAAAACAGGTTGGGCGATTTAGTTGTTGATTGCGCCTTGATTAATCCAGTCAATAATCGTTTGTAATTCTTCAGTGGATGGCGCCGGTCCGCGTTCGGGCATTTCGCCGGCGGCGATTAGTTGAACGGTGACGCTTTCGTTGGCGTTGCCTGGGATGATGACTGCGCCGTTGAATGAACCCGCCATAAGGTTTTCGTAGCTAGTCATGTTTAAGCCTTCGCGGGTGCGCGTTCCGCCATGACATTCCACACAGTATGTTTGAAAGATAGGCAATACTTGATTTGAAAAGCTGACGCTACTGACCGCGTTTTCGGTAGGGGGGAGAGGCGTGGGTTGAGTCGTTTCAGGCGTTGGGCTAGACGTATCGGTTGGGAAGGGCGTTTGTGTGGGCGGAGGAAATGTTGAGGTGGCTGGAACAATTTCAATGGTAGGTTGAGGCGGTTGCGTCGCTGTGGCGCAGGCTGAAAGAATCAGCGAAGTCAATAAAATTGGGATGAGATATTGTTTCATTTTGTATCCTTATAAGCGACATCCCGCAGGGTTTGATTTGGCATCAATGATATGGATGACAACCTGCGGGACGATTAATTTTTTCAAATGTACTTTAGAAAGTTGAGAAATTGCTGAAAAAATAATGTGATTTCTTGCGTCTGTTCTCATCTTTTGCAAGGTAAGGTATAATTCGTGCGCCTCATCTTGGGGCAATTACATTTCAAGGCTGAGTATGACAGGCGAATTTAATTTACCCGAAAACTATTGGCGCGATATTAAAGTCAATTCAAAAGATGTTGAAAATTTACACGCTTATCTTTTTGAACGTGAGACGCCGTTAACCACGCACGACCTCGCGTTTGAGTTTATTGAAGCGCGCGTGCGCGCCGAACAAGCGCAGCAAGAAAACGAAAAGAAAGCCTCTGCGAAACGATTTTTGCCAAAAGAAAAATATGCAGTAGGCGATGATTTGGTTTTTCCGGCGATTGGTTGGAAGCACGGCAAAGTGAAAGCCGTGCGCGCGGGGGTGAATCCATCTGTTAAGAATTTTGATGTGCTTGTGGTGGAAATGGACGACCACAGCGAGCGTTTATTTGCGGCAGGGTTAGAGGGGCACCGTTTGAATGATGTGCCGATTGCCGCTTCTGAAACTAGCGAGATTAATTCCAACGCGATTTTAAGCGAGCATGGCGCGACGATTGAAAAAGCGCTCGAGGCGGCATTAAGCGCCGACTCTGGTCTTGTGAAGATTGCTGGGCGTTGGTTTCCGCGTGCTTTGTTGGTGGATGTCAGTCAGGGTCAATTAAATTTGGTGGAAGCCGCGTTAGATATAGCGGGCGGCGAGCCTATGCCGACAGACGCGCTGATGAAAGACATTGAATTGCCTGCGGGGATAAACCCCAAACTGGCTGAGTTTTCTTTGAATTACGCTTTACAAAACGATTCGCGCTTTGATGAAGTGGGCGCGGCTGGGCAGGTGCTTTGGTGTTTGCATCGGCTTGAGCCTGATTTTGTGCGCGAAGTACCGCCGCAATTGCGTTATACGGAAATTCCGCACGACCGCGAAAGTTTAACGACTTCTATGTTGGCGCTTGAATCGCAATTAGACGATGAATTAACGCCGCATGACGAAACGGATACGCAGGGCGATATTTCTTCGCTGACCATTACATTGATTTACCCGCACTTACGCGCTGGCACGTTGCCTATGTCGGCTCGGGCGCGCAAGTTATTTCCCACGGCGTATGAATCTCCGCGCGTGCGTTTTACTTTGGTGGACGGTAAAACAAAACAAAAAATCCCCGCTTGGGTGGTGCGCCAACATGGGTATGTATATGGTTTGCGCGAGTGGTATAAAGCGCATCAATTGATTCCAGGCTCATTGGTGCATATTAAAAAAAGCAATGTGCCGGGCGAGGTGATTGTAGAAGCGAAGACGCAACGCTCATCTAAAGATTGGGTGCGCACGGTCATGGTCGGCACAGACGGCGGCTTGGTATTTGCTATGTTGAAGCAAGCCATTACTGCTGAATTTAATGACCGTATGGTAATTCATGTGCCAGATTTTAAAGCCCTAGACCCTGCTTGGGAAAAGAAACGCCCCTTTGATGAATTAGTGGTGCATGTGTTGCGCGAATTAGCAAAATCGAATCCGCAAGGGCATGTCCACGCTCAGGAATTGTACGCAGGCGTCAACTTGGTGCGCCGCGTTCCGCCCGCGCCGTTGTTTGCTTTGCTTGCCACAAATCCTATTTTCAAACATGTAGGCGATTTACACTTCCGCCTCGCGGAGGATGTTGAATGAGTTTAGTAAAACCAACCGTCAAAACGCCCTTTCATATTGACTTTGATTGGTGGAAACAAAACGAACGCGATTGGCACGTCTTTTTACGCTCGTTCTTGTGCGAAGAGCACCAACAAGCCTTTGCAGAATCAGAAGAAGGCGAGTTGATTGACTGGATTGACCCAGACACCGCCGAAGTGAAACAAGTGGACGGCGTGCAACATGCTTTAATCACTCATTGCGCGTTGATGCCCGAGTTTTTAAGCGAACGAACCGCTATGGTGGAGTCGGTCTTCCGCACCTTTTTGGCAAACGGCAATATTCCCATGTCTGCTGAAGATTTAGGTAAACGCCTCGGCAGACCCGCCGAGACCATCCTCAGAACCATATCGGGCGCGCGTGTGTATCGCGGGTTAAGACCCATACAAACGCAAACTGTAAATTCAGCAGTGGTAGAATAATAAAGCAAATTGCCCCCGTAGCTCAATGGACAGAGCAATTGCCTTCTAAGCAAAAGGTTGTCAGTTCGATTCTGGCCGGGGGCGCACGTTTTCCCAAATTCAACTTAAGGTTCATAGTATCAATGCCTGCTCAAAAACGGCGCTCTGGATTTCATCAGTTTTTTCAAGGCGCACAAACAAATCTTGATTTGCTTCATAACTTAATGTCCGCTATCCTTTCGAATCCGTCTGATACCCCCAACGCTTCAAACGACCCTCAAACTGACTCTGCTCTTCCGCTTAATAAATACCCCGACGTATTGCCCATTCTCCCGCTACGCGGGTTGGTGGTCTTTCCGAACAATTCCGTTCCGTTAACGGTGGGCGTGCCGCGTTCTGTTAAATTGATAGACGACGCCATGAGCGGAGATAAGTTGGTGGGGTTAGTTGCCGCTATTAACCCTGAACTTGAAACGCCAGGACCGAACGAATTATATAAAGTCGGCACAATTGCCACCGTGCATCGTTTATTGCGCGCGCCCGACGGCACCGTGCGTTTGCTCGTGCAAGGGTTAGAGCGTTTTCGGCTGGGCAAGTTTGTCCAAGAAGAACCCTACCTCAAAGCCGAGGTTCACCTCGCTCCCGAACTCAACGAAGATAACATAGAAACCGCCGCGCTCGCCCGCAATGCGCGTGACCAATTTCAGCAAATTACGCAAATGATTCCTTCTTTTCCGGAGGAGTTAGCCAATTCTATTCTCTCCATTGAAAACCCATTGCAAACCGCCTATGCCATTGCAAACTTTCAACGCATGGATTTGAAAGACGCCCAAGAAATTTTAGAATTAGATTCCGTTTACAACAAACTGAAGAAATTAATCGGCTTATTGGTAAGAGAAGCTGAGGTTTTACAAATTGGGCAGAAAATTCAGAACGAAGCGCGCGGAGAAATTGAAAAAGTTCAACGTGAGTATTTCCTGCGCGAACAAATGAAAGCCATTCAGCGCGAACTAGGCGAGCGCGATGACCAAGCGCAAGAAGTAGAAGAGTTTCGCAAAAAAATTGAAGAAGCGAACATGCCCGAAGAAGCCGAGAAACAGGCAAAACGCGAGTTAGAGCGACTCTCTCGTCTGCCCACTGCGGCGGCAGAATATGGGGTCGTGCGCACGTATTTAGACACTTTGGTTTCTTTGCCTTGGTCAACGACGACGAAAGATAATTTAGATATTGCCCACGCTCGTAAAGTTTTGAATAAAGACCATTACGGCTTAGAAGATGTGAAAGACCGCATTTTAGAATTTTTAGCTATTCGTAAACTACGCCTTGAACGCAAAGACGATAAAAAAGATAAATCGGACGACGCCATTCGCCGCGAACGCGAAGGCGTTATTTTGTGCTTTGTCGGTCCGCCTGGCGTTGGCAAAACTTCTTTGGGGCAATCCATCGCTCATGCTATGGAAAGAAAATTCGTGCGGGTTTCGTTAGGCGGCATCCGCGATGAAGCCGAGATACGCGGTCATCGCCGCACTTACATTGGCGCAATGCCCGGCAGAATTTTGCAATCGCTCAAACGTGTGAATTCTAAAAACCCAGTGTTTATGCTGGATGAAATAGATAAACTCGTTAACGATTATCACGGCGACCCTTCTTCCGCTTTGTTAGAAGTGTTAGACCCAGAACAAAATAACGAATTTCGAGACAATTACCTTGAAGTCGCGTTTGATTTATCGCAAGTGTTTTTTATCGCCACCGCCAATTCGTTAGATTACATTCCCCGCGCTTTACGCGACCGCATGGAAGTGATTTACCTTTCGGGCTATACAGAAAATGAAAAAATGGCAATCGCACGGGGATATTTAATTCCGCGCCAAATTCGTGAAAACAGTTTGCGCGAAAAAGAAATTAAATTTAACGACGACGCCCTGCGATTAATAATTCGCCAATACACGCGCGAAGCGGGCGTGCGTAATTTGGAGAGAAAAATCGGCGCGGTTTGCCGTAAAGCCGCCACCAAAATCGCCGAAGGAAAAGCCAAACGCTTCACCATTACGCCAAAACTTGTAGAAGAATTTTTAGACCACCCCATCTTCCTCGGACCTGAAGAATTAAATAAACGCACCTCTATTCCGGGCGTTGTGCCAGGTTTGGCATGGACTTCGTTTGGCGGCGATTTATTATTAATCGAATCAACCGCTATGCCTGGCGGGCGCGGCTTTCAAATTACAGGCTCTATTGGCAATGTTATGCAAGAATCCGCCCGCGCGGCGTTATCGTATGTTCGTTCGCGCGCGAAGAAATTAAAAATCTCGCACGAATTTTTTGAAAAATACGAAATTCACATGCACGTTCCGTCTGGCGCGCAACCCAAAGACGGTCCCTCGGCTGGCGTGACGATTGCCACCTCGCTGGTTTCTTTAGCGTCTGGCAGAAAAGTTAAACCGCAATTAGGTATGACCGGCGAAATTACTTTGCGAGGTCAGGTTTTAGCGATTGGCGGCGTCAAAGAGAAAGTATTGGCGGCGCATCGCAGCGGCATTCACACCGTAATTTTGCCCAAACAAAACGAGCAAGATGTGGACGATGTGCCAGATGAAATTCGCAAGACAATGAAATTTATCTTCGTGAATACGGTAGATGAAGTCATCAAAGCCGCCTTAGAGCCCGCTAAAAAAACAGCCAAACCCAAAAAGAAGCCTGAAAAAAATAAGAAAAATACAAAGGCGAAAAAGAATGTCAAACAAAAAAGTACTGCTCGCAGAAGATGACGTTACAATGGTTTCTTTGTTAAAAACTCTTCTCAAGATGGAAGGGTTCGATATCGTTTCAATCCATGCCGACGCAAACGTTGTGGAAGAAATTAAAAAAGAAAATCCCGCCGTTCTCTTGCTCGATTTTCATTTAGGCGCGCAAAACGGCTTAGATATTTTAGATGAGATTCGCAATCAAGAAGCGACACGCAACGTAAAAGTGATTATGTCTTCGGGGGCAAGCGTGAAAGAAGAATGTATGAATCGCGGCGCTAACGGCTTTTTGCTTAAACCCTACATGCCCGACGACCTCATCAACCTGTTGAAACAAACCATTTCATCATGAGACGTTTTCTTCATGGTGTTTGCCGATAATGCAGGCGCAATTCATTTTTACAACCATCACGGCTGGCGGCATCAACCTGAAGACCTTGTGTTTGTAAAAGAATTATAGATGAACCTTCGATTTGGAATTTTGACTTTATCCGACCGTTCAGCGCGCGGCGAACGCGCCGACGAATCTGGACCTGCGCTCGCTTCATTTATTCACGGGGAACATTGTTCGGTTGTCCGAAGCATAATCTTGCCAGATGAAGAATCTATCATCCGCGATACGTTAATCCAATGGGCAGATAGCGAAGAGTTTGACGTTATTTTAACGACTGGAAGCACAGGCTTTGCCCCACGCGATGTTGCCCCCGAAGCGACAAAAGCCGTTATTCAAAAAGAGGCGCCGGGGCTTGCCGAATTTATGCGCGCTGAAAGTTTGAAAAAAACAAAACACGCCGCGCTCTCGCGGGCGGTTGTGGGCATTCGAGGAAAGACATTAATTATCAATTTACCCGGCAGCCCCAAAGGCGCAGTGGAAAATTTAGGTTTTATTTTTTCCGTTTTATCTCATGCTATTCAATTGTTGAGAGACGACCCAGACTCGGAAGCAGGGCATTAAATCATAAAAACGCCCCGAAGGTTTTTAAGTATCAACCTTCGGGGCGTTATAAATGTAGAGGGTTATTTATTTCCAAATAAAATTGATATTTCCTTCAACTTCGTTCCAGTAATTCGGATTAGGACTTAGAACTAAGCCTGAATCGTCCCAACTTGAGATTATGTATGCGCCGCTAGAGATGATGTCGCCGCCTTCTGCGCCGTAGTTATCGGCAGAAAGCGCATTCGGATGGAGGATAGAAAAGGCGGGGTGGGCAAGGTATTCAAGCGTTTCGGGCAGAGGTCGGCTAAGGTGAATGAGAATGGTGTATTGGTCAACTTTTTGGATGCCGTCCACTGGAGATTTTGCGCGGTTATTTTCGTCGCGTTCGCCATTAAAGGCGAGGAATTTATTTAGCCAAGTGGGGTAATTGCCGCCGCCGTGGAATGGGCTTTGTGGGTCAAACCAGCGGTTGAAGTTATCTACAATGACATCAGCGGTGATGGGCGTGCCGTCGCTGAACACGGCATTGGGGCGGATTTCAAAAATGTAGTCGAGCTGGTCGTCTGAAACAATCCATGAAGAGGCAATGCCGGGTTGGATGTTTCCGTTTTCATCTAATCGCACTAAGCCTTCGTAAATATATTGACTGACCAGCAATGAATCAGCGTCTTCTGTAACGGCAGGGTCAAGGTTGAGGTTGCGGCTGATGGCGAGCGCTTCATCGGCTTTGGGGGTAGATTCGGTTTGGGTTGTAGAATCAGGCGTGGGGGTTGATTCTGAAGCGTCTTGCTTGGGTTGACATCCAATGATTAACAAAAGGATAAGCGTCCAAAGAATTAAGAGAGTTTGTTTTTTCATCTTCATGCCTCATCATAGTATGTTGCGGTTAGGGGTATTTTTGGTTCGTGCGCTTGTAGTGTAGCCTAGTTTTAGACCTTACTCAATTGCAAGTTTATATTATTCTAGCGTAATTTTATTAGGATGGGAATATAATATACAAGTTGCGGAAATTGGGGCAACCCTTTTGATAGGTAACTTGCCACTTACTATTTAAGAGTATTTTATTTAGATGATGAGTAGAGGCACTATGCAAAGACAGTATTCCATTTTCTTTAGGATTTTTTCGCTAGTAGTGATTTTTGCTATGTTGCTAGCGGCTTGCGCGCCCGCAGGCGATATTTTGCCGGGAACGGGCGGCGAGCAAACGACAGAAGAAGCGCCGACCGAACCTCCGACAGAAGAAGCGCCAACTGAGCCGCCGACAGAAGAAGCGCCGACTGAACCCCCAACTGAGCCTCCGACAGAGGAAGCGCCTGCAACCGAAGAGGCGACTTTTACGCCTGAGCCTGCAACGAATACGCCCGATGCTAGCGCTGGGCTTGTTGTTACAGAAACTCCAGACCCAAACGCTACGCCTACTTTTACCGAGGCGCCTTCTGAAACCCCAACCTTAGAAATAACCGAAACGCCTTCGCCGACTGTAACGGCAACTTCTACGCCTATTACGCCTGTGGCGAGAAGCGCGGCTGACGACCCCTATATTGGTTTAGGCGTGGCTTGTAATAATGACCTAACAGCGACATTTACCATTACCAATAATGGCGGACCGTTGGTGGGCGGTTCTTATACTGTTTCTGAACCCAATGGAAGTACGCAGACTTTTCCTTTGGATTTGGGTAATAAAGAAAGAGAACGAGTTGTTGCGGCGGGGAATGCGACTGTGACTGTAACGTATTCTACTTCACAGCTTCAAATAGTTAATTTGGAAGCGACTGGCACTTGTTTGCCAATTCCGCCGACCAATACTCCCGCGCCCACAAGCACATTTACTCAAACAAATACGCCCACTGCCACGCGCACGGCGACTTTAACACGCACACCGACTTCTACGATTACGCCTGGTCCTTCGCCTACGGCAACAAATACAAGAACGCCCACCGCTACCCGCACGCCTCGACCTACCCGTACGTCGACTTCTACGATTACGCCTGGTCCTTCGCCTACGGCAACCTCTAGCAAGACGCCTGTACCGACCAATACGGTAAGCGCCACGCCAACTGCCTCTATGACATTGACCGCGACGCTAACCGAAGTGATTGTGGATGGTCAACTGGACTTGCAGGTATTTTGTAACCCAGACCTTTCCGCTACATTTGTGATTACCAACGTCTCTGGCGCAGTGAGCAATGGTAGTTTTAGTTACTCTGACCCTGCTGGCACAACCGATAGCGGACCAATTAACCTCGGTCCTGGCGAAAGCGATTCATATAAGGGCGCTGGCAACGGCACAATGACAGTGACCTACAATACAACGATTTTGTCGTCTGTAACGTTGCGGGTGACAGGTTCTTGCATTAAAGCGCCGCCAACCAACACTCCATTACCTACTCCAACGTCAACTGCCACGCCGACAAATACCCCATTGCCTACGGAAACGCCAACCAGCACGCCGACCAATACGCCTTCCACTCCTCCTGCTTTATCTGTGGCGGGTTCTTGCACTGGCTCTAACCCTGCCACCGCTCAGTTTGTCGTTACCAATAACGGCGGCGATATGCCAACTTCCTATCGTTATGAGATTACAGATAGCGGCGGCGCAAGCGTGCAAAGCGGAAGTTTCCAATTGCAAGCAGGCGATAGCATTACAATTAGCGTGAGCGGCTCTTCATCCACTTACAATTTCTCCAGCCCCGACGATAGCACGTTGAACGCTTCTGCCGATATGACGAAATGTCAGCCAATCGTCACTCCGCCTGTTTTATCCGTCAGCGGCGCTTGTACTTCTAATACGGGCGTAGCAACCTTCATTGTCAAAAACACTGGCGGAGATATGCTTAGCGCCTATGATTATGAAATTACAGACGCAAGCGGCGCAAGCGTTCAAAAAGGAACATTCCAATTGAAGGCTGGCGATAGCGTAACGATTACTGTCAATGGAAAATCATCTTCTTATACATTTGCCAGCCCGAATGACTCGACTTTAACAGCAACAGCCAATATGACAACTTGCGGCGGAATTGTAATTAATTCTCCGTTGCTCTCGGCTTCTGGCGCGTGCACATCGAATGCGGGGGTCGCCACGTTTGTAATTACGAACAAAGGCGGCGATATGACCTTCCCGTATGATTATGAAATTACAGACGCAAACGGCGCAGTGGTTCAGAATGGCACATTCTTGTTATTGTCTGGTCAAAGCGCAACGATTACGGTCAGCGGCGCGTCGTCTTCTTACTCACTTTCCAGCCCGCAAGACCCAGGCTTAAGCGCCGTTGCCAATATGAGCGCCTGTGTGGCGCCTCCGCCTCCGCCGTCATTATCGGCTACGGGCGTATGTTTGAAAAACAACAATGCCGCTTCCTTTAACATCACCAACAATGGCGGAAATATGCCTGTGGCGTTTGTTTACACCATCACAGACGCTAACGGAAACATCCTCCAAACCGCGCCCTTCCAATTGAACGCTGGCGGCACGCTTAATTTGGTGGTGAGCGCCGGGGCGACCACGCAACTCGTATTGACGATTATCAACGCAAACAATGTGGCTTCTTTTGCGGCTTCAACAAACTGCCTTGAAAATTTGGTTGTTGCCCCTGCGCAAGGACAGCCCTGCGTTGAATGCCTCGTCTTCCATACCTTCCGCGATAACAATTTGGAAGTGTATCGCCTAGACGGCATTGAAGGGCAAGAAGGATTCAAGTTATACAATTTATCAAAAGACGGAGCGGTAGATAGCCGACCGAGCCGCTCGCCAAACGACTCGTGGGTGGTCTTCCAAAGCAACCGCAATGGAAATGTTGAGTTGTATTACACAGACTTGGCGGGCAGCGGCGAAGCGGTTCGCCTGACGAATTCGCAACTCAATAATACAAACCCCATGTATGGTCCCGATTCTCAAACTATCGTCTTCCAAAGCGATAGAAACGGACGATTCGATTTATTCACCATTGACCAGCAAACTGGCAAAGAGACTCAAATCACCAGCGACCCAGCCGATGACGTGAACCCGTTCTACTCGCCTGATTTGAAGTTCTTAGTGTTCCAAAGCAACCGCAACAACAATTGGGATTTATACGTTCTCAACGTGGAAACGGGCAATGAATATCAACTGACCGATTCGCTGACGGATGAAACCTTCCCCGCATGGTCGCCAAACGGTAGGCAAATCGCTTTCCTCTCCGACGACAACGGCGCAACCGATTTATACGTTTTAGATTTAGAAACCGGAGAAATTACCCAAATTACAAACGACGGTAAAACCAATAATGCCACATGGTCGCCCGAAGGCAACCGTATCGCTTATCAATCGGAACGCGACGGAAATCTGGATATTTACAGTTATGACTTCACTGAAAACAAAGAATACCGCGTGACCGATTACGAAGGCATCGATTCAGGACCGACATGGGACTGCGGCGGCACAAACTTAGCCTTCACTTCCACGCGCGATGGCGACACCAACATCTTCCAAGTGTTCTGGCAGGGCGGCGGCGCAAGCAATATGACCATTGACCCAGCCACCGACAAATGGTCACAATGGCGGCCGTCTAACGATATGTCTAGCACGGGGTACTAACCTAAACTGCCCCACAGGCTCATCGCCCCGTAGGGCGCTATACAAGAAAAACTCCTCGATGTTTATACATCGGGGAGTTTTTTGTGGGTGGGTAATTTTACAGTTAACCGTAAAACCACAAAGCCTAATTATTTATAAAATTCCTCTCCCTTATAGAGCGCGCTGAAGCGGCAACTTGAGCGTATTAACCTAGCCATGAATTGCTACTCATTGGTATAATCCGCCCGTTTATAAAAATTAATCAAGGAAAAATGGCATGATAGACGTAAACGAACTTCGCAAAGGGGTTACTTTTGAATTAGACGGTAATCTTTATAAAGTCATTGATTACAGTCACAACAAAACAGGGCGCGGAAACGCCACCATTCGCGTAAAGGCGCGCAACTTATTAACAGGCGCTAATATTGAACGAACCTTTAACTCAGGGCAATCGGTGCAAGATGTCAGCCTAGATTTTGCCAACGTCTCGTATTTATATAACGACGGCGATTTATACTATTTTATGGATAACAAAACGTTTGAACAACCAGCCGTCAAGAAAGAATCGTTAGGAGAAAGCGCCAAATATCTTAAAGAAGGCATGGAAGTGAAGCTAACTTTTTATAAAGGCGAAGCGATTGATATTGAAATGCCCACCTCGGTAGATTTGAAAGTTGTAGAAGCCGAAATGGCAATTCGCGGCGATACCGCCACAGGCGTAACCAAAAAAGTGACCACCGAAACGGGCGTGGTAGTGCAATGCCCTAACTTCGTCAATGTAGGCGACACTATCCGCGTGGACACACGCACAGGCGAATACGTCACGCGCGTATAAAATGGTTAAGGCGCAGGAGTTTCCAAAGGACAAACCATGAAAACGCCTGCTGGGCGTGAATGCCCGTATTTCTACGGCGATTATTTTCGCGGGAAAAATGTAGAAGAATGCCGCTTGTTAAAAGCGCAAGGACAAGTGTGGACGCGCGATTTATGCAAAACTTGCCCAATTCCTGATATTGCTCGCGCCAATTCTTGCCAACACTTAACATTAAGCGTTGTCGTCGCCCGACCGCTTGCGTCTCTTTTCCAAAAGCGAGTGCAAGCCAGCGCTTTTTGCGAAAAAGTAAAACGCGGCGTAAACGAACCGCACATTGGTTGCGGAGAATGCCACGCCTTGCCCTTCAAGTTTGAAGTAAAAGAATAAAACAAAACGCCCCGCAGGTTTTTATAAGTTACTCAGGCGTATTTACTAAACCTGCGGGACGATTCTTAATTAAATATGACCCTTACCCTTTTACTCGATTTAGACGACACCCTGCTCAATACAAACTTACAAAGTTTTGCGCCCGCCTACTTTCAAGCGCTGGCAAATGACCTCGCGCCGCACATTGCGCCGACTATAATGTTCCGCGCATTAATTGCAGGCACGCAAAAAATGAACGAAAGCAAAGACTTTACCAAAACCCTGCGCGAAGTCTTTGACGAAGAATTTTATCCGCAAATTGAAGCGGCGCGCGGCGAACTTGATCCTGCTATTGAAAATTTTTACGATAATGTTTTTCCCACCTTGCAACACCTAACCTCGCCAAAAGAAGGCGCAAAAGAATTCGTAGAATGGGCGACGCAAAAACAATATCGCATTGCCATTGCCACCGACCCGATTCTGCCAACCAAAGCCACTCACCATCGCCTGCGGTGGGCAGGCTTTGACCCTAACCAATTTGAAATTGTTTCCACTTACGAAAATTTTCATTTTTCAAAAACCTACCCCGCCTACTATGCCGAAGTGTTAGGGCGAATGGGCTGGGCGGATACGCCAATCTTAATGGTTGGCAATGATTTCGAGAGAGACATCCTCCCCGCCAAAAAATTAGGACTAAAAACGTTTTGGGTGGACGGAGAACCCGCCTCGTCATCTACGGGTAAAGCGGATTCTGCTGGGTCGTTATTTGACTTACGCCTGTGGCTTGACTCAACAAACATTGACTCCCTAACCCCAAACTTCAAATCCAAAGAATCTGTTTTAGCGATTCTATGCGCCACGCCCGCCGTATTCAACGGCATGTTAAAACACTTAGATACAGAACTATGGTTTCGCAAACCTTCCGCCACCGACTGGACATTAACAGAATTAATTTGCCACTTACGCGACACCGAACGCGAAATTCATCACACACAGTTAAAATTACTTAACGAAAAAGACGAACCGTTTATTCCCCGACCGGATACAAGCGTATGGGCAAGTCAGCGCAATTACATAAACGAAAACGGAATAACAGCCCTGCAAGAGTTTAATCTCGCGCGCTTAGAAACAATGCGTATGCTTGAAGCAGTATCCGAAACAAATTGGATGAAAAAAGCGCGCCATGCCATTTTCGGACCAACCGATTTCCTTGAAGTCATAGGCTTTATGGCTGAACACGACCGTTTGCACATTCAACAAGCCTATGCCGCCTTGAAAAAACTGTAAGCGCTTGGCGTGTCTAACCGCCAAAATACGGGTTATAAACAAGGAATTGTTTTTTTTGTGAAGGAGATTACTTTTAATGAGAAAACGAGTTGTAATAACAGGTATGGGGTGCGTTACCCCTGTGGGCAATAATGTTAAAGACACTTGGGATGCCTTACTCGCGGGGAAATCGGGCGCAGGGTTAATTACTCAATTTGACGCAAGCGCGCATAAAACAAAATTTGCCGCCGAGGTAAAAGGTTTTGACGGCGTGGCGCTATTTGGCGTAAAAGAAGCCCGCAAGTTAGACCGTTTTACCCAACTTGGGCTTGCCGCCGCCCATGAAGCCTTAGAGCAATCAGGCTTAAAAATTGACGAAACCAACCGCGACCGTGTCGGCATTTTTATTGGCTCTGGCATTGGCGGCATTAATATTATTTGCGAACAATATGAATTAATGAAACAACGCGGACCTGACCGTGTCAGCCCCTTCTTGATTCCTATGATGATCCCCGACAGCGTCGCAGGCAACCTCGCCATTCGCATTGGCGCGCGCGGACCGAATATGTCTATGGCAACCGCTTGCGCCACTGGCGCCAACGCCTTAGGCGAAGCGGCAGAAGCGATTCGCCGCGGCGCGGCTGATGTGATGATTGCAGGCGCCTCGGAATCGGCGATTAATGCCCTTGCGTTTGCAGGCATGAACAGCATGACCGCTTTATCCACACGCAATGACGATTATCTTCATGCTTCTCGCCCATTTGATAAAAACCGCGACGGGTTTATGATGGCGGAAGGCGCAGGCATAATGATTTTAGAATCTTTAGAACATGCCCAAGCGCGCGGCGCGAATATCATTTGTGAATTGACGGGCTACGGCACATCGGACGACGCGCATCACATCTCTGCCCCTGCCGATAACGGCGCGGGCGCGGCGCTTTCTATGAAGTGGGCTTTAGAAGACGCAACCTTCAAACCAACCGACATTCAATATATTAATGCGCATGGCACTTCAACGCCGCTAAACGATAAAAGCGAAACAGCCGCTATTAAGACCGTGTTTGGCGAACAAGCCTATAACATTCCCATCTCATCAACCAAATCTATGACGGGGCATTTGTTAGGCGCATCGGGAGCGGTAGAAGCGATTGTGGCGGCGTTGGTCATTCAAAACGGGGTAATTCCAGCCACCATCAATTATGAAACGCCAGACCCCGAATGCGATTTAGATTACGTTCCTAATCGCCCCAGAAGCGCCAAAGTAGATAATGTCATGTCTAATTCATTTGGATTTGGCGGGCATAATGCCACACTAATTCTTAGCCGCTATCAATAAAGGAGCAACATGCCTTACGCGCATATCACAGGCTGGGGAGTATCCATCCCTGAGCCTGTCCTCACAAATGACGACCTCTCTAAAATGGTGGATACCAACGACCAATGGATTCGTGAGCGCACGGGCATTCGTGAGCGCCACATTGCCCGCGAAGACCAGTTCCCATCCACTTTAGGCGTAGAAGCCGCCATGAAAGCCTTGCAAGTGGCGAACCTAGCCCCCACCGAAATTGACCTAATTATTTGCACCAGTTCTTCTCCCGAATATATTTGGCCCCCCACAGCCTGCTTAATTCAAGACCAAATTGGCGCAACTAAAGCAGGCGCATTTGATTTACAAGGCGTTTGCACCGGTTTTATTTACGCAACCAATATGGCGGCGCAGTCTATTCGCAGCGGCTCAATCAAAAACGCTTTAGTGATTGGAACTGAAACATTATCGCGTTTTATCAATTGGAAAGACCGAAGCACCTGTATTTTATTTGGCGATGGGGCAGGGGCGTTTGTGCTACAAGCCAGCGAAACCCCAGGCGGTATTTTATCGGCGGTGATGCGCTCTGACGGCTCTGGCGCAGAAACTTTAATTTTGCCGGGCGGCGGTTCGCGTTTCCCCGCGAGCGAAACGACCGTTCATGAACACAAGCATTATGTGCAAATGGACGGCAAAGCCGTATTTCGCTTTGCTACCCGCGTGATGGGACAAGCCGCAAAAGAAGCCCTAGAGAAAGCAGGCATGACCACCAACGATATTCAATGGATAGTTCCGCATCAAGCCAATTATCGTATTATTGAAACCGCCGCAAAATATCTCAAAATGCCGTTAGATAAATTTATTATCAATGTAGATCGTTACGGCAACACTTCTACCGCTTCAATACCAATTGCAACAGTGGAAGCGGTTGAAAAAGGCATGATAAAAAACGGCGACAAAATTGTGCTGGTGGGTTTTGGCGGCGGGCTGACATGGGGCGCTTTAGTCGCTGAGTGGACAGGTCCCGGACCATCTAAACGTCATGTGTACCCGCAACAATATCGTCTTTTCGCTCGTTTGCGTTCATTAGTCCGTAGAGCGTTCCGATATCTAGAAGGCCTTTTATCTCGGCGAGAACTGTAAATAAAATAGCAAATTCACGACGTATGTCAAAGTTTTGCGCGGCGACTGTTGCCTCAGCGGCGGTAAAAATTCACGCTAGAGAATTTGCATAAACGTTTTCTAACCATTTTTTCATGGACTCGTGGTACGATTCAATTTGAAAATTTATTAAGGAGCATGATATGTTTGGCTTACCGCGCGGTTCAGAATGGATTATCATCCTCGTGATTGTGATTTTGTTATTCGGCCCTGGGCGCATTGGCAAAATTGCCAGCGAATTAGGACGAAGCATTAAATCGTTTCGCGAAGGCTTAGGCAGTAAAGACGAAACCGAAAAACCTGAAAACGAAGAAACAAAATAGACAAAAGGCTCTCAACTTGAGAGCCTTTTGCTTTAGTAATCAAACTCTTTTACGTCTTTATCTTTCAACATCAGCATTGTAAACTTTTCGTGGTTTTTGGGTGCGCCAATCGTTTTCCACGAAGCAATAATCGCTTTTTCAGTTTTTGATTGATGATGTTCAAAAACTTGAATCGAACAATCAGCCAACGTTTTGGCGATTTTTTCCGCTTTCTTAATATCGTTTGCGCCTAGCACAATACGGTACGAACGCGCCTCTCGCACACGGTCAATCTTAATTTCTAAACGGGGGAAAACGACCAGCACTAAAATTGTCACAGCGGTTGCGGCTAACACAAAATATAACTCGCCCGCGCCAATGCCCATGCCCAATGCCGCCGCCAGCCAAATGGTTGAAGCGGTGGTTAGCCCTGCAATGCGCCCGCCTTCACGCACAATTGCGCCCGCGCCTAAGAAGCCAATACCCGTCACAATATTTGCGGCGATGCGCGTTTGCGTATTTCCAGGGTCTAGCAACAATGAAAAAATGGTGAATAACGTTGAACCTAATGTAATCAAAATAATGGTGCGAAACCCAGCGGCTTTGTCTTGATATTCACGCTCTGCGCCGATGATTCCGCCCACCAAAACCGCCATGCCGACTTTAATTAAATTTTCAACTAAATCTAAATTTGTCTCCATAGTTCCTCTTACATTTGTAATTGCTCAACCAACTTTTCAATAGCTGTTGTCGGTTGCTTGCATACAAAACCTTCGCATACATACGCGGTCGCTTGGTTTTGTAGCATAATTTTATCATTTAATAACGCGGGGGCGTTTTCTTTAATTGGATACGATGAACCAGCCACAACGACAGTTGGGCGATATGCCGCTTGGATTACTTTTTTCATCGCCTCAAATTTTTCTTCGCCCGCTTCGCCTATCAGGGCGACTTGCTTCATGTTCCCCAGCGCATTTTCCGCCGCCGATAACCATTTGGCAAATCCAAGCGGATATCGCAAAGCGAATGACGTAATTAACGAGAGGCTTTTTTCCGCTATATCTCTATATTTTCCTTCGCCAGTATATTCAGTCATTTTGAGCAATGCCTCGCACGCTAATGAGTTTCCGCAGGGGGTGGCGTTATCTTGTATATCTTTTGGGCGAAATAAAAGATACTCGCCGTTCTGGGGCGTATCGAAAAATCCGCCGTTTGTATCTGAAAATTTTTCTATCATTTCATCAGTTAATTCTTTTGCGGCAGTAAACCATTTGTTATCAAAATCGGTTTGATACAGTTCCAGTAAACCTAAAATCAAAGCGGCATAATCTTCTAAGAAAACTTCGTTAGTCGTTTTGCCCTCTCGCCAAGCGCGGACTAATTTCTTGTTTGGTCTTAATTGGGAGAGTAAAAATTCCGCGTTGCGCGTAGCCAGATTGTAATATTTAGAAGCGTTAAATTCGATATTTTCTTCTAATGCAAGCGCCCTTGCAGACTCAGCCACTGCGGCGAGCATGAGACCATTCCATGCGGTTAAGACTTTATCATCAACGCCGGGGCGGATGCGTAGGTTGCGAGCAGATAAAAGTTTGGCGTGAGAATCTGCCAACTTAGCGGCAACCGTTTCCACGTCAAGTTTGAAGCGGGCGGCGAGGGAAGAGTCATCTAAGACACGTTGTAAAACGTTTTTATTTTCCCAATTCCCCTTGGCGGTGATTCCATACGCCGCCTCAAAAAAATCATAATCATCTTTCAAAATATTTTTTATTTCATCTTGAGTCCAAACATAAAACTTGCCTTCTTCGCCTTCTGAGTCAGCGTCAAGCGAAGAATAAAATCCGCCTTCTGGATGGGTCATTTCACGAGCGATGAAATCTAAAGTTTCTTGCACAATGCGTTTATAAAACGGATTTTTTGTGACTTGCCACGCATGAAGATACGCGCGCACAAGTAAAGCGTTATCGTATAGCATTTTTTCAAAATGCGGCACACGCCATAAGTTATCTGTGCTGTATCTTGAAAACCCGCCGCCGACGACATCATACATGCCGCCGCGCGCCATCGCGTTGAGGCAATGCGTGATGAGATTGTGAAACTCATCCGTTTTGTTTATGGCGGAATGATGTAATAAAAAATCAATCGCCATCGCTTGCGGGAATTTCGGCGCATCGCCCCAGCCGCCATATCCCCAGTCGTAAGCGTCGCGCATGGCGTTGGCAATGGCATTGAGATGTTCTTTAGCGAGCAAGTCTTCATTTTGTGATTTGTTCGTTAACTGTAAATGATTTGCGACTTTCTCGCTTGTATTCAAAACCTCATCGCGCTCGTTTTTCCAAGCGTTACTTAGCCCAATTAATACGTCTTTGAAAGCGGGCATGTTGTAACGCCGAGTGGGGGGAAAGTATGTGCCTGCGTAAAACGGTTTCAAATCTGGCGTGAGAAAGACCGACATAGGCCAGCCGCCTGAGCCTGTCATGGCAATAGTGGCTTGCATATAAATGCCGTCAATATCAGGACGTTCTTCACGGTCCACTTTGATATTGATGAAATGCTCATTCATAAACTTTGCGGTTTCTTCATCTTCAAACGACTCATGCGCCATGACATGACACCAGTGACAGGCGGCGTAACCGATGCTCAAAAAAATAGGCTTATCTTCATCTTTTGCTTTTTTTAACGATTCTTCACCCCATGGGTGCCAGTCTACGGGGTTGTGGGCGTGTTGCAATAAATAAGGGCTTGTTGAGTTGAGTAAGCGATTGGGCATACATGAGATTATAGCCTACCTTTTGAGGCTAATGAACTTGGCTCTTGACAAACGCCCAAATAGTCTGTAAACTGATGTTACCGTTCATGTGAACGGTAACATAGACTATGTCTATCTCTCGCCCAACCATTCGTGATGTCGCTCGGCAGGCTGGTGTTTCTCACCAGACCGTTTCGCGTGTGATAAACGGCAGCGAAGATGTATTGCCCGAAACGCGCGCTTTGGTCGAAGCCGCAATTTCAGAATTAGGCTACCGCCCTCATGCCATTGCGCGTTCTATGGCGAGCGGGCGCACCCGCACTCTCGCTATCATTTCCCCAAACCTCACCGACTACACCTTTGCCAGCATTATTGAAGGCGCAGAGCAAGAAGCCCGCCAGCGCGGCTATTTTATGCTTTCCGCTTCCGCGTCAGACCCTCAAGCCTTTCACGAATTAATAGATGAATTGGTAGGGCATCGGCGCGTGGACGGCTTGATTGTGATTAACCCCTATGCCGATGAGCGGTATAAATTTGCGCCAAAAGATTTTCCGTTGGTGTTTGTGGGGGCGCGCTCGCACGATGAAAATATTTGTTCCGCTTCTTTAGACGATGAAATGGTCGCTTATGAAGCCACCAAACACTTAATTTCGCTTGGGCATAAAAAAATTGGGCTGGTGACGGGACCCATGCGCGAAGATTGTTCGCAAGACCGCGCGAATGGATTTCGCCGCGCTTTATATGAGGCGAATATCCCCTACGACTCAACCTTAGTATATGAAGGAGATTGGTCTGCCTCATCGGGGCAAAACGCCTTGTTGCATTTTTTTAATCAAGGCAATGTGCCAAGCGCAGTGTTCGCTCAAAACGATAGAATGGCAATGGGGGTATTACGCGCCGCGCGAGACGTGAACTTACAAGTGCCAACTCAACTTTCAGTGATTGGCGTGGACGATATGCCCTTATCTTCTTATTTTGACCCGCCTCTAACGACCATGCGGCAGGATATGCCGTCCATTGGGCAGTTTGCTACACGGATGCTTTTTGACGTTTTACAAGGCAAAAAACCTAAAACGCATGAATTGAAATTACCCGCCGAATTAATTATTAGGCAATCTACCGCTAAAGGAGGTGATTGATTCTACAAATACATCGTCAGCGCTCAAATCTTTTTTAATCGTTTGTCTTAAATTCCAAGGAGAAGAATAAAATGAAAAACAATTTGCTCATGAAAGTTCTGAGCCTGTTTGTGTTGGTTTCTTTTGTATTAGCCGCTTGTGGCTCTCCTGCAACCGAAGCCCCAGCGACAGAAGAAGCGATGACCGAAGCCCCAGCGACAGAAGAAGCGGCGACCGAAGCCCCAGCGGCAGAAGATGTTTCCCTCCGTTGGCGCACCCGCCCAGATAATCAAGAAGAGATTGACGTCTATAGCCAAATTAGCTCCGAACTAGACGCCCAACTTGAAGGCATTACATTGACTTATGAACCGGGCGGTTCAGAGGGCGCGAACTATCAAGACCAATTGCGCGCTGAAATTGCCGCCGGCACCGCGCCCGATGTATTTTGGATTCCCGGAACGGACGTTGCCGATTTCGCTACGCGCGGTTTGATTCTTAACATCGCCGACCTTGCCGCAGAAACAGAAGGCTTTACTGCCAATGACTTTTACGCGGGTCCCATGTTCCACCTTACCTATAATCCTGAAACAGGCGCTTCAGGCGACGGCTCTGGCGCTTTGTGGGGCTTGCCGCGCGATGTATCTACCTTTGCTTTGTACCTTAACTTAGATTTAATTGCCGAAGCCGGCGCGCCAGACCCACGCGAACTTGCCGCCAATGGCGAATGGGATTGGGACGCTTTCTTAGATGTTGCTCAAAAGACTCGCGCCCTCGGACCAGATATTTATGGTTATGGCGCTAGCGCTTGGTGGGGACCTTATGGCGTATGGTTGAACGCTTCGGGCGGCGGCTTCTTCAACGAAGACCGCACCGCTTGCGCGTTGAACACCGAAGAATCATTGGCTGGTTTAGAATTCCAACGTTCGCTCTACCAAGATTTTGACGTAGCCACCCCCTACGGCGAAGACCCAGAACCTCCTTTCCGCGCTGGTAATGTGGCGATGTTCCAAAACGGTCGCTGGGCAACTCCAGGCATTCGCACAGTAGATTTTAATTGGGATGTAGTTGAACTGCCCAATGGTCCGCAAGGCACGCCGGGCAACTGGTTATTCTGGGGCGCGTATGTCATCAACGCTAATACGGAACACCCCGAAGAAGCGTGGGCTTTAGTGCAAGCGCTAACCACCGCCGAAACGCAAGGAAAAGTTGCCGCGTTGGGCGCGAACATCCCAAGCCGTGTGAGCCAAGAGGCTTTGGATGCGTTCCTCACCTTCACCCCGCCAGATAATAATCAAGCCTTCTTAAATGGCATTGCTCCAGAAGCAAACCCAACCGCTGAAGGTCCGTTGTGGGCTGGCTCATGGCCCGAATTTGATAAGATTATGGGACCTGCCATTCAAGGCGTGTTAACAGGCGCTACTACGGTTGAAGAGTTTGGCGCAACTATCTGCGACGAAGCCAACAAAGCCTTTAATCAATAATATGTTGTAAGTAAAACGGGGTGGATGAATTGCCATCCGCCCCGTTTGTAAATGGATTAATGAACTAAGCGGCGCTAGATACATTACAAACATAATTCCAATTCCCAAATTCAATTTGTGACTTTGAAATGCGTTTGTAAAAAGCGAAAAAATTAAAAGCCCTTTTCGCCAATGGATAGAAACTATAATGCCTCGCCCTAGAATGGAGAAACCCATGCCCTCTCATTCACCGCAACAAACTGACTTAACGCTCCGCATTCATTTTGTATGGAGAATTGTCTTTGCGGCGCTCATGGCGCTCGGTATTTACTCCTTATGGGAAAACTCTGCCGAAAGAGAATCTTGGCAGAAAATTCTGATTTCTGTAATTTGTTCGTTTGCAGCGCTATTGAGTTTATATGGCGCAATTCAAATTCAACAACGCCGTCACAGCGGGCGCATGATTTCCCTATTATTAGATTATTTAGGCTTTGTCGCCGCATTTGTTATTATATTAAATACGGGCGAAGCGTTTATTGGCATTGACGCGCTCGGCGAGACCTTCCCGCGCGGCATTCCATATCTTGGCATTGTCATTGCAGGTTATGTCTTAAGCTCGTTAGACGAATATTTTCCAAAGAAAAACCCGACCTCAGAGAACAGTTTGCAAACGGTGGGGCGCTGGGTGATGTGGATAGGCATTATCCTCTTTTTGTGGCAAGTTCAAGCGGCAAACGGGGTAATATATTTTCTCAGCAAATTAATTCAACCGTTAGGCGTTGCCGCCGTCGTCGCCAGCGTCGTTTTTTTTATTTCATTGTGGAGCATGTCTCGCGCAAACGTGGCGCAAGCGCTTGGCGCGAAAACAGGGCATGAGCAAATTATCAACGGCTGGTTATTTTTATCTCCAAATTTATTGGGGTTCTTAATCTTTTTTGCGGGTCCGCTGGCGTTATCGCTTTATTTTTCATTCACCGACTCGGATGCGTTTAACGCCCCCAATTGGGTTGGGTTTGAAAATTATGCCCGCCTCTTAAATGTTCGGTTTGCAATTTTAGATTCGCCCGACCAACTTGCCCGCGAAGTTGTGGATATAAAAATTTACGACGAAGTGGATAGATTTACGATTGGCAATACGGGAATTTTATTCGCCGCGGCGGATAAATTTTTCTGGCTTGCGCTTCGCAACACGCTAACCTTTGCGCTGTTTGCCGTTCCCTTGAGCGTTATCCCCGCTTTGATATTGTCGAACATTCTCAATAGTAAATTGCCCGGCATGAAGTTTTTTCGGGCAGTATATTTTATGCCCAGCATTGCCGCCGTTGTGGGCATTGCCCTCGTGTGGCAGTGGCTATATAACGCCACCATTGGATATATTAATTATTTCATCACTCTTGGCGTTGAATTTTGGAATCGTTTATTTCACCTTGCCATTGCCGACCCAAAAATTCAATGGGTTTCAGACGAAAGAACCGCTTTGCTGGCGGTGGTGATTATTGCCGCTTGGCAAACGATGGGCTTCAACACAGTTTTGTTTTTAGCCGGGTTGCAAAACATCCCCAATGAATTATACGAAGCGGCGACGGTGGACGGCGCCGGCGCGTGGGATAAATTCTGGCGCATCACCTTGCCTTTGCTCGCCCCAACAACTTTTTACGTCGTTTCGACCACCACCATTCAAGCCATGCAAGTATTTGAGCAGGTGTTTATCTTAATGAACCCGCCCGAAGGACCGAATAACTCGACGATTACCTTAGTTTTGTATTTATATCGCAGCGGCTTTCAAAACTTTAAACAAGGCTACGCTTCTGCCATTGCATGGGTTTTGTTTATCGTTATTTTTGGCTTAACCCTAATTCAATTCCAACGCCAGCGTCGTTCTAGCATTTATGAAAGTTAATGAGGAAAAATATTATGAAACTCCAATCCTATCGCCTCATTCGTTTTCTGAATAATTTTTTTATTTACTTAATACTCACCTTATTTGCCCTCATCATGCTATTCCCATTTTTTTATATGCTGACGACTTCGTTCAAAATACCGTCTGACACTTTTCGTTACCCGCCGCGCCTGTTGCCGCGCGACCCCGTTACCATAGCGGTGGATGGATTTGAAGAACCTTTGCCGCTCTATTTTGTAGAAGTCAACGGCGAGCAAAAAGAATATGCCTTGTCGCAAAGCAATATCAAAATTGGAATATATGCCCCGCCAGATAATATATCCGCAACCGTAGAGCGTCGCCTCACCGAAGTGAAACCCACAGGCGGAGCAACCAACCAGCAGACCGTAATCGTGAACGGCGAAGAAAAAAAATTGTTCGATGTCGAAGTGGATGGTCAAGTCGTCCCTATGGTCTTAATCGAACAAACTACCGTCGGCGAATTTATTGACCCAAACGACCCCAACGCGGAAAAAGTTTATCAAAATGTGCGTTTGAGCGCGCCTGTCGAACAGATTACTTGGCATCCTGAAAACTATCGCGAGATTATTGAATTGAACAACATGGCGCGCGCCCTAACCAATACCGCCTTAGTTACGATTTTAGTGGTGATAGGTCAATTAGTCACTTCTGTATTTGGCGGTTATGCGTTTGCGCGTCTTAAATTCCCCGGGCGCGATACGGTCTTTTTATTTTATCTTGGGACAATTATGATTCCCTTTGTGATGCTGATTGTCCCCTTGTATCAACTCATGGTGGTCATTGGCTGGACGGATAGACTCGCCGCATTAATCATTCCATGGATATTTACCGCCTACGGCACATTTTTAATGCGCCAGCATTTCATTACCTTTCCCAAAGAAATTGAAGAAGCCGCATTGCTAGACGGCGCGTCTCGTTTTCAAATTTTGAAGAATATTATTCTGCCCGCCAGCGTGCCAGCCCTAGCCACGCAAGCCACATTTACGTTTTTATACGCATGGAACTCGTTTATTTGGCCCCTTGTTATCATCAACGTCGGCAACGAAAAAAATCATGTGCTAACTTTAGCGTTAAACGTTTTACGCGGGCGAGCCTCCGATACGCCTAACTTAATTTTGGCGGGCGCGGCAATTGCCATCGTTCCGCCATTAATTGTGTTTATCTTAGGGCAGCGCTTTTTTGTTGAAAGCGTAGCCAGCAGCGGAGTGAAGGGGTAGAGCAATTGAGTTTGCTGAAATAACTTAAGAATATGACCGCAGGCAGCGGACAGTAGACGAGGCGTTCTATAGTCCGCCGTCGGCGGTCGTTCATTAAGCGATTATTTTATTTTCAAGGAGACAGCACAACATGCTACAACAGAAAGACGGAAGATATGAAGTGTACGGCAACCCAATTACCAAACGGCAAAGCCGCGCCGCCGATAAATGGAAGGACATGCTGGCGAAAAAATTTAACTACGACCCAAATGAAACATATCGCTTAAGCGTTGAAGACCACCCGCAAGGAAACGAAATTTTCGGATTAAAAAATATCGTCCGCGACGGCCAGGGCAAGCCCTTAAATCAAAAAAACGGAGTCATCGTCAGCACCATTCGTATGGGCTTTGGGCATTATCGTATCGCTATGGCGGGCGTTTCTGCCGCCAAAGCCATGGGTTTTACCCCCTACTGGTTAGATTTACTCGGCATCCCCGGCATCACCACAGACGTTATCAATTGGTGCAATACCAACTATAGCAAATACTCGCGCATCTCACAACGCTACGCATGGTTTGATAAATACGTTTGGGAATCGCTCACCACAGGCGAACCCACATTGCCCATCTTAAACGAAATTTTTAATTACGCCATCAGTACCTGGCCCTGGCGCTTTCTCAAAACCGAAGTCAAAGATTACAAAATGAGCGAATTGTTCAAAAACTTATACGCCGCGCTCCCAGCCGATATGCCCATCCTCACCTCGCACATGTGGAACTGCATGGGCGCAGTGGCTGGCGGCATGACCAACGTGGTGGATATGATGTTCGACAACTGGCCCATGGCGTTTCAATTAACCGAAGGCGCAAAACATGCCGTGCAATCTCCATCGGGGTATTATGGCTTTCGCGCTATGCGCGGCTTCGACGAAAAAGGCAAAATCCTCAACCCCACCCCAACCGACGCGCTGTACTTCACAGGTCACCATGTAGACCATGAACTCGTGGAAAATATCGAAACCGATTGCGCCGATAGACTCCGCCGCATGAAAGCCAAAGAACCGCGCCGCTTCTTGCTTACAATGGGCGGCGCTGGCGCGCAGCGTGAATTATTCAAAGCCATTATTGAGCATGTCATTCCATTAATCAAAAAAGACCAAGCCGCATTTTTCATTAACTTAGGCGACCATAAAAATAATTGGGAATGGCTACAAAATCAACTCGCTCAACATAAAGACTTAATCAACACGCACTTTACCTGGCAAGACACAAAACAAATCACCGATTCCATTCGCAAAAAACCAGCGCATGGCTTACATATCTTTTTGCACGATAATACCTTTCATGCCGTGTACGCCACAAATTACTTAATGCGCGCAGTAGATGTAATGATTACCAAACCCAGCGAACTTGCCTTTTACCCCGTGCCAAAAATTTTCAACGCGCGCGTAGGCGGGCATGAAATGTGGGGCGCAATTCGCGGCGCCGAAATCGGCGATAGCACCGTCGAAACCCGCACCATTCCGCAAACCTTACAAGCCATTGATTTGCTCGCCCACTCCGACGACCTAATAACCATGTTCTGCGAATGCATCGTCAAAAACAAAAGCATCGGCATTTATGACGGCGCATATAAAAGCGTAGCGCTAGCCACAGGCAAAAAATTTACAAGATAAACCATCGCCGCAGACGGCAGGCGATTAAATAATATTCACAGATAACTTTTAACCTGCCGTCTGTTGTTCGCCGCCAAAATGATTCAATTAGAAACAACGCCGCTCCCTTTTTCAATTTCATTCAAACGCAACGGTTTAATCTTGATGAGCGTTCATCTTGATTCTGACAACGCGCCAAGATTGGACTCAAACGACTCGGGGCTGACCGCGAAATTTCCGCGCTTCACCCTTAACCTCAAACTGCTTGCTGACCATTGGGCATTATCCACATCCCCAACCGATTCGCCCATCCAAATCAAAATCCAATTGCATGGTCACTGGTACGGGCATGGCGAGTTAATCCATCAGCAATTCCCGCTAAACAAACTTATGCTTTCATCAAGCCCGTTGCACACCTTCGATAACGGACCGACCGGCTTAAGCGGCAAACTAAACCCCGCATGGTTTTCATCGAACGGCGTATTAATCATTGCCGAAGCGTTTGACGAAGTGGGAATCAACCAGCCGCCTGAGCATTACCCGCGTTATAAATGGCAATTCCACACCGAAGGGCGGGGACCTTTTTCTCACCGCCCGTTTTTCGATGAAAACAAAGATGGCGATGGATACTTTACGTTCAAATCGTCGCCCGCTCTCTTCAAGAGAGGCGAGGGGATAAACCTCAAATTTTATTTTACCGAAAACGCTATTGAAGCCTACCAAAAACAAACCGACTATTTTGGGCATCCAACGCAAACCCCGCCTAAAAACTTATTTCAAAAACCGACCTGGACGACTTGGGCAAGATATAAAACAAACATTAATCAACAAGTTGTTTTAGATTTTGCAAACGAAATCATTCAACATCGTTACCCCTATCATGTGTTAGAAATTGACGACCGTTGGCAAACATATTACGGCGATTTAGATTTTGACCCGCAACGGTTTCCTAACCCAAAAGCGATGATAGATGAACTGCACGCAAAGGGCTTCAAAGTCACCGCATGGGTCATTCCGTTTTTAGATAAAGATTCTCAAGCCTTTGCTGAAGGCGCAAAAAACGGTTGGTTAGTTAAAAATCAAAGCGGCGAGCCATACCTTGTAACATGGTGGCAGGGGAAGGGCGGTTTGTTGGATGTGACGAATCCGTTGGGGGTGGAATGGTTTTTTCGCAGGTTGAACCAACTCCAAATTAAGACAGGATGCGATGGCTTCAAATTCGACGCAGGCGAAGCGTGCTTCTTGCCTGCCGATTCTGTCACGCATCAGCCAATTCATCCAAATCAATATACGCAAATTTATGTTGACGCTGTAGCAAAACATTATAGTTTGACCGAAGTGCGCGCAGGCTGGAAGAATCAGCGCGCGCCTATATTTTTTCGCCAATGGGATAAAACGACCGCATGGGGTTTAGATAACGGTTTGCATTCCGTATTGACGGGGATATTATCTTTAGGTTTGGCTGGGTATCCGTTTTTGTTGCCCGATATGATTGGCGGCAATGAATACGAAGAAAAAGCCTCCGCCGAGTTGATGATTCGTTGGACGCAACTCAACGCTTTATTGCCCGCCATGCAATTTAGCCTCGCCCCATGGGATTATGGAGAAGAATGCAACGAAATTTGCAGGCGCTATGCAAATTTGCACGCCCAATTTTCAGAAAAAATTTTTGATATTGCAAGTAACGAAACGACCAAAAACGGCTTTCCAATTATCCGCCCAATTTTTTGGTTAGATTTTAACGAAGAACAGGCGCTAACATGCGATGACGAATTTTTACTCGGCGATAATATTTTGGTTGCGCCCATCTTAACCCCAAACACATATCAACGCGATATTTACCTTCCCAAAGGAACTTGGAAACCATACGGAACAAGCGAAATTTTTATCGGTCCCGTTCAACTTAAGCGATATCCAGCGCCCTTAGCTCAGATTCCATTTTTTGAAAAAATAGGATAACAGTTATTTTTTAGAAACTATTTGAAATTTCCGCATGACCTTGGGCGTTTCACCCGTCAGGCGCATGTTGTGTGGAGCAGGGTTTCTCAAATTGACTAAGGAATTGTTTAAGGCGTGCAAGTATGTATCAGGCAGTCTGTGGCGGTCCTTGTGAGATTCTTTGTTGCATTTCTTCAAATGAACCTCGCCATGGATCAATCGGTTCTATCCACCATGTTACGCCTGCCTCTGCATAGGGCGCCACGATTGAACTTGACAAGGATTTGTCCTTTCCGTCTGTGGCAAAGCCCATCACAATGTCAAAAGCTTTTTCTTCTGTTTGCAAACTACGAATTGTGGTTTTCAAATTTTTAACATCATCAGGGGTCATTTGGGCGTCGTCCCACCTTCCAGGAAACACCCCATCCCAACGGGCTGCCCGTCTAAATGGCGCAGTATGTGGAATATAGCCTGCCACCCAAATAGGGATTCGCGGCGCTTGAACTGGTTTGGGGAGAAAGACCGTGCCGTCTTGAATCTGGTAATGCTTTCCTTGATAACCGAATGGCTCGCCGCTCCATAGACCTGCTAGTATATCCAACGCCTCATCAAGTTGCTGTGCCCGAAATTTTTGGTCAGGGTTCTCTCCGAACCGAGAAAAGTCATCGCCTGGAGGGTGACCTAATCCAACGCCTAAGGTAAGTCGCCCGTTAGATAAATGGTCAAGCGTTACCGCCTCTCGGGCAACTTTCCATGGTCTTCGCCGCGCTAATGCAGTAACAAGTGGACCTAAGCGAATAAACTTGGTTTTAAGGGCAATCGCCGCAAGCGCTATCCATGGGTCATTCATGGGTAACTTGCCTTCATTCCAAAATGATATATGGTCCCAGACGAAAAAGCCGTCCCAGCCTGAATCTTCAGCCAATTGCGCTAGCCCTGCAAGTGCGTGTGGGTCAAAGAAAGGTCCAAAATTAGCAATATGTATCCCGTACTTCATAGAACCTCCAAAAGATTTTGCTTATAGTAGAAATTAATAAAGCTATTTATCGCTAGGTCGTTGATTGCGCCTGCCGAACTGCTGGCAGACGTAGATAAAATTTTGAGGGCAAGAAAAAATACCCTGATTATAGAAATCCATTGCCCTATTTTTTCATTTCTTGTTGAGCGGCTTTGGCAGTGGAAGACCTGCTAACTGAAAATTGAAAGGCTACTGGTTCACAACAATATGATATTCTTTTTCTAGTGTCTGCCCACTCACCATCGTTCCGAAACACCAGGCATAGATTGTAATGTTAAAGTCGCCTGTCTCTTGCGGAATGCCGCTAATTTTTGCGGCATCTTCCCCTTTCAAAAAAACAAACTCAAGCCCGGCAGGGAGCGCCCCCTTCTTGATAAACATATCTCCAACGGGAGTTACATTTTGAATAATGCGTATTTCGATTTCATAAGGTACTCCCGCCTGTGCTTCAGGTAGAGCCTCAGGCTCAATTATAAGCGGAACCGTCACAGGCTCAAAGGTGGGGCTTGTTTCCTGTTTTGGCGTCGCTATTGGAGTCTTTGCAGAACAACCAAAAGGCACAATTGCGAGTAAAAGAAATATAAGTAAGGTCGCTTTGCTATTCTTCATCGCTCACCTTCATGTGTTGTCTATAATACTCAGCATTGGCTTTTGCCCAACAGTGTGCTTTCCTTGCGGGTGGGCGGACGTAGATAAAACTCCAAGAGCAGGATTCTGTTCGGGTGTAGAAAAAGCCTGAAAATGCCGCACGCCGCGAAGCGGCAGTCCCACCCGTCAGGCGCACGCTTTGTTGTTCATCGGCAGCCGCCTGCCTGCTTAGCGAGACTCGTTTTTGAAACGATTGATACGCTTTTGAATATCAGAGACAATGCCCTTGATTTCTTCAAAATCCGTTTCGCTTACATATTTTGAAATTTCATCGAGCAATGAAGTCATATCTGGCTGGTAATAATGAAGCAGAGTAGCAATATCGTTTTCGTAAATACCAACTCGCGCAAAATTACCTTGCCGATATAAAGAAGGCAACGCGTATAGTTTTAAGAGCAATAAGCCTTCAACGGTAGCCAAGGGGATGTTTCTGTCGAGAAATTTTTGAACCTTTGAATATTCTTCATGCACTTTTTTGAAAAGCGGGTTGTGTGTGAATAAAAGGTCAATTTGTAACTCGCCATAATTTGCGCGGGCAAAATACATATCTTGGCTTGTAATTTTTAATTCGGGGAGTTTGTCTAATGACGAAACCGCCATAAGCAAGTCTAAATCTTGTGTATTTCTCCCTTCTACATAATGCAGGATTGCGACCCCTCCAACGAGGACATAATCTAGCTTTCGTTCTTCCAAAACTGCAAAAAAATCTTGTACAGACTGACTTAAGGAATCAGAATTCATTGTGCCACCTAGCCAGTTTTTGACGTTGAATACAACGGCATTGCGAATGATATCACCGATTTGAACGCTACTCTGAATAGTCATTGCGTACATCCTACGGCAAGTGTAGCATAAAACTAACGTTATTTGGAACTGGGTGTGCCAACGGTTTGCGTTACTTGCGGGTGGGGCAAGAATACCAAGGACCGCAGACTCTTGGCGGGTCAACCCAATAACAGCAATTTGCCGAGTCGCTGAAAGATCTTTGCGCGCTTCCTATTCCTCCGCATATAGGAAGACCATTAACAAACTGGCACGTGCTTGAAACTACGGTACTGCCCCGCGTCGTGCCGGCGGGACAATCTACCCGTTCCTGCCGGCAACTGCCCCCCCCCGCCTCCCCCCCCCGCCGCTTCCGGGAGGCTCATAATCCCAACGGCAATTGCCGTCCTCCAACTTAACTTCATCAAACCCGTTAGAAGGACATGTTGGCTCACAACTTGAATTGCAGTATCCGGGAAAAGTTAGTCCTTCACATTTATCAGTAGCAGGATTTCTGATACAACATGTTATACCTTCATTTATGCACTGCTGCGCCAGTGAAACATCGGGGAATAAAATGCCTTTGATGATAATTACTAGCAAAAGAAAAATAACTTTCCGCACAATATCAATGTAGTATCTTGGCAATATAAAGTCAATAATAAAGAAACGTTATTTTATGAATGTCCAAGTAACTTTGTGGAAGTATCCCTGATCATCGGGAGAGGCTCCCCTGACATACAATTTATAATTTGTGGCTGGAACTACTCTGCCGTCAACCCGTGAATGCATGGCTGTTATTGCAATTAGTTTTCTGAATAAATTGCTGACCAGTTCACCCACTGTCCAATTAGCTGCGTTGTATAGTGAATTTTCATTCTCATATAGTGTAAATTCAATCGCGTCATTGACTACGGCTACGCTATAAACAAGCTGACCGTTTTCTCTGGTGTATATCCCAAGACCCGCGCCTCTGCCGATATCATCTGAAAAATCCGCTGTTATTGATGGGGCATACCCTTCTGGGAATTCGCTGACTTTTTTGAGCTCAAATATAATTTCTTCATTGAAATTCGCGTTATATTTTTTGAAATTCATGTCGGTAACAATCATCCACCCGCCTGTTCGCTTTAGAAACTCTT